>NZ_JAANQO010000006.1:0-17777 GCF_011605905.1 Cronobacter sp. HA18003
TCAATAACGTCGTCGGTAAAAACATTTGCTGGGCTACTTCTGTATTAAGAGATGGTTCTGAATTTTATGATAAATATCCTCTTGATAAAATCCTATGGAAGCTTAAACCAGATGTTTATCCCATAGTAGGACTACGTGCAATGATTTCATCAATCTTTGGGGTAGATGCACAAGAAGCGATGATGTTATTGCAGGCAATGATTGGATTAAAAATGATAAATGTTGATTTATCATATCCAATACTCGAAACCGGTCTGATAAAGATAATTTCCAATGACCACTATATAGGACTGAACGCAAATGGATATTATTAGGAATTCAGTCTGGCTCTCTCAAGGCACTGATTTGCTTGCAGAGGGACTTTACCGTGTTTTGGATTTTGACAGAAAGGTCGATTTGTTAATTTTGTTTAAAATAAAATCAGAAAGAACGGGTAAGCCAATCCCTTTCTCATTTTCAATGTTTAAATATTATATTGAATCAAATAGCATAACTTGTAAAGATTATATATATCCTTCATATATGTTAGTAGATGAGAAAGAATTAACAGATAAAGACAGAGGAAGGCGAGATGAAAATTACAATATCATTAAAGATCTTGTAGATGACAGAATGTTTCTGTTCGACTATGCATTACATAAAAAGTCGCACCTTTTAATGGATTACTCAAGAAATAAAAAAATATCACAATATACTATCAGAACGCTTCTGGCGTTGTATTGGCGACATGGGCAGGATATTTATGCATTGCTACCCGCATTCTCGAACTGTGGCGCCGCTGGGAAAAGTAGAATCAAACATGAAATTAAACTTGGGAATTCCAAAAAAAACAGAGCATTACCTAATGAACGATCACGTGTTTTCATTCTTAATGAAAGAGATATAAATAATATTAGAAAATCTCTCATTACGTATCATTATAAAGTTAACGGAGATACGATAAAGAAAACATTAGAGAGACATATTGATTTGTATTTTAGGGATGAAATTAAAACAGCAAACCTAGAAAATAGAGCTCCATATGTTCCTTCTTTAAAACAATTTTCATACTGGAATAAAAAACTCTTCACTAAAGATTTCTCGATAAATAAGAAGAACACGAAAAAAGAAATAGACCTCAAAATGCGGGCGCTTTTAGGTAGTGTGGCTAATACAACTGTTTTGCCGGGTGATGTTTTCGAAATAGACTCAACTGTCGCTGATGTACATCTTATTTCGAGTTTAAACAGACGAAAAGTCATTGGGCGTCCTACTATTTATACAGTGGTGGATCGTGCAACAAGAATGATTGTTGGCCTTCATGTTTCTTTATACCATGCTTCATGGCGAGCCGCCCGACAAGCGTTAGCAAATTGCTTTATGCCAAAAAAAGAATATTGTAGATTATTTGGAATCTCTATTACTGATGATGATTGGCCTTGTTCTCACATTCCATTAACATTGATGTGTGACAACGGGGAGATGATTGGTCTTAAACCTCAGGAAGAGATGACCCCCCTGACAAAACTTGAGTTTGCGCCAGTCGGTAGAGGCGACAGAAAAAGCATTGTTGAACGCTGTTTCGGCATTCTGAATGATGAGGTTATTCATAGGCTTATTGGAACAACACGAAGGGGAAAGATTGTTAAAGGAGAGCCAACACCGCAATCCAGGGCTTGTTTAACGATTCAGGAGGTCACGTCTTTACTGATTCGGGAGATACTTGCACATAATCAGAGAACGTATGAGGAACTGGCTTATATCAATCCCTTACTGATTGAAAATGATCTCGTAATATCACCAAAAAATAGTTGGATGATAAGCTTAAAGCACGGGAGATTCAGCGCAAGAGCCGTTGGGGCCGACGAAGTGATCGCACGATTGTTAATCCCTGTGAACGCTAACATTACCGCCGGTGGGATTCAGTACAATAATCTTTTTTATGAATGTGATCCTGAAATTGCATCAGGTGTCAGAGTATTTGGAAGAACCACTTGTGAAGCAAGAATAGATGACAATTGCGTAGATTATATATATGTAAGATTTGACAAAAATAGCATTTTCAAAAAACATTACCTACTTAAGAAAAGAGATGTATTTAAAGGGAAAGCTCATCTTGATACAGATGTAATGGCTGATTGGGTAGATACTCAAAAAGAAATTAATTTATTTACTCTGGATTCGCTCAGCAATATCAATAATAAAGATGAATTTAACAGGAAAGGTAACGAAAGATTAAATGAAATATACGAATCTCGCCGGGTACATGGTAAAGATATTAAAAAGAACAGGAAAAATGAACTTGATTCATTAGGGCGAACTCATGTTGCTAATGGAAGATCTGAACCCCTACTTCCTTCATCCAGTAATGTTCTGCTTTTGCCTGGCCGGGAGGAGAAACAAAGATGGTTAAAAGGTAAGAAGAAGACTGAGGACGCAGAATAATGAATCTTATACGGCGCGTTTCAGCGATATATAAAGAACAGGAGTTACCTGAGTATCGTGGCAATCCCTTAATTGAAGCACTTCCTGAAGCGCTTACGGAAGATGAAGTACTTCTGGAAATGAGTTATTTCCCCGAAATTGACGAAAAAATCCGCTGGACTGCCCCGGCGAATGTTAGAGAGCAGTATGTCGAACGTATAAAGAAATTCCGTTGCCCTCAAACCAATCTTATCCAGGCTTATAAGATGATCTTACGGGCACTTAGGGAAAGCTATGCAGCTCGTAATCCTTTAAAAAGCGGAACAATTCAATATCTTCATTACTATGGAAATGAGCGTCCTGATATTGAGCCAGAAAGTGGATATTTTAAATCCCAGGCTGAAACTATTACGATAGTTGGAATGAGTGGTTCTGGAAAAACTACCATGATTGAGCAAGTCATGGATCATTTCCCTCAGATTATAGAACACAGCAGCTATAAAGGAGTTTTTCCCGGCTTCAGTAAGCAAATTGTATGGGTAAAGATTAATTGTCCATACAATTCAAGTGTGAGAGACCTTTGTGAAGAGATTTTACAAAAATTAGATGATGCAATTGGTATTGAACGAACTACACCTGAGATTAGAAATGGTGCTCTGGCTCGCCAGATTGCACAAAGAATTAAATCATCATTTTTGGGTATCCTTGTTATTGATGAAATGCAGAGGCTTAAATTTTCAAGAACCGGGGGTGAGAGTAAGTTGATTGATTTTTTACATGAAATTGTAGATTCCATGGGGGTATCTATGGTTTTTTGTGGAAATCATCCTTTTGACGAGACGCTGACAAAGAAAATGAGAATTGCCAGGCGGGCAGAGTCTGGTGGTTACATGAAAATTAAGAATGTTAGATACGATTCACAAGACTGGCAATCGTTTATTCATTATTTATGGCCATTACAATGGACAAATGTTGAAACTCCATTAAATGATGAGTTAAACGAAAAATTATTCATTTTATCTAAAGGCAATATTGGATTGGCTCAGATGATTTATCGGGGGGCACAATTAAAGGTTATCGGTAGCGGCAATGAAATCATCACTGGCGCAGTCTTGTCGGCCTCTGTACCGGTACTCGTGAGTCATACGGAGGAATATAAGGATACTCCACTCCCGGGGGCCGCGACTGAAGATGAGGAAGCTAAATGGCTCTCTGCATCTAATGAGGGTGATGCTTCGGCTAAAATCATGGCAGAGAAGTCCCTAAAGTCTTTGATCCCTGGGGATATAGACAGGCCACAGCACAAGGAATTCGTAGGAAAAATAGACGAGGTTTTGCGCAATTTCGACGAGAAAATACTGTCTCTTGACCACGATCTTGTTATCAACAGAACAGCTGAAAAGAAAAATACCTACGATGCTCTTCAGCGTTGCGGGCTTATAAATATAGATCCACTTAATAAATTGTAATGAGGTAACAGTTCGTAACGGTCAAAGAGAGGTGTGGGAAATGAGAATGTTGCCTGTTTTGCCTGATGAATCCTTGTTCAGCCGGTTTTGTCGGACAACTACCGTGTACGGTATGTCCCCATCTTCTCTGTTAACGATCATTTTCAACAAACCTGATATGAACGTCCATCCAATTCTCAATTCAGGATTAAAGGCTATTTCTCTTCATACATCCGAAAGTGCAGATCAGCTCTGGCATGAACAGACTTTACTCCCTCTTTTTGCCTGGGCACTACCAATCAGTCGTAATGAAATTATGGATTTCAACACGACCCCTGCCAGGCTTAATCGATTGTGCCGCCTTAGTAATTTTTCACTAGGGCAGCGCACACTATTGAAGTTTTGCCCGGTTTGCGCTCGTGAAGATACTTTTCATTATGGTGTTACTTATTGGCATCTGGCGCATCAGCTTCATGGGGTTACAACCTGCCATCGGCATCCGGTAGCGCTTGAAAGCATCCATGTCCCTTCTTCACCGCACATACGTATTGGACTGATGCCTCCTGTTTCGTATACAGAACAACTTAGCAATGAGATAGACTTCGATTTTGCTAAGTTTTGTTATGAGTCCCTAAATATAATCAGAAGAAAAGATATTACACACCCCAATTACATGGATGTACTTAAAAAGTTGAATTTATTATCATTGGATGGAAATTTAAAGAAAAATGTATTCTACGCACATGTTTATGCTAAGTGCCAGTTATTTGGGGAGGGTTCATCGGGACTTATACCAACATCCCTAACTGATTATCATTACTGGGAGCCTATACTCAAAGACAAATGTTGTCAGCATCCCACAAAGCATCTTTTGCTTTGTTATTGTTTGTTAAATACTTGCTGGCCAACGTATGCAGGAAGTCGTACTAATAAAAAGAAAGAAATCTTTAAAAGTCATAAGAAATACAGTTTTCATATAGTTGAAAATAATACTAGTGTTAGCAACCTTGGGAAGAAATTTAGTCGCAGCAGATGTTACATTAAAACACTTATTTATAAAAAATACCTGAGGGCGTTTAAGCGAAACACAAAAATTAATATATTCACTGAATTGCTTATCAAGTCTATGGCTGTAAGGGGGTTTAGTCTGGCATCCATAGCTGAGAAAAACTCATTATCGGAAGGAGCTGTATCCTCTGTAATTTCATCTTGTTACGGTTTATGCTCATGGCGTAAAAAATGTAAAAAAGATTCTTTAAGACGGCGTCATAAGCAGAAAATATTAAGATTTATACATAATCAATCCGTTTCTATAACACGAAAGTTAGTCAAAGAAAGTTGTTATGCAAGTTTCTATTGGCTAAATAAACATGAATGTGACTGGCTTAATTCCTGTCTTCCTAAAACAATACGATGCTATAAAAATAAAAGAGTAGACTGGAGCGAGAGAGATATTATCTCATCATCATTAATAAATGATGTTTTATCTCAGGGGCAGTACTCGATGTCACTTACAAGTCTAGATGCTTTACTGGGAGGGCATGGCTGGCTTTTGAAATACAGAGATAAACTACCAATGACAATGATACTTCTCAGAAAAATGGAACTAATTAAATAAGAGGGAGTTATATGGTTTACGAAAATGAATTGTGGCACAGTTTTCTTCTGCGTTCACAGATAATGTATAACTTATCCAATTGCAGGAACATAATATCAAAGCATGGCGCACTAAGGTACGATGCCTTTCCTCGTTTCGAACTGATTGATATGTACAAATTGCATAGCTTGCAGGATATATATGACATTCTTGCCACTAGAAATGGTTATATACTAACTTCCAATATAGTGTCGTTATCTTCTGGTGTTTACGGGTATTTTAACGCTGTTGAAGATGCCTGTCGGAAAAATTTTCACATAACTAATTCATATCCATTGGTAAACATCTCAAACATTCGTTACTGTCACAAATGTATTGTTGAAGATATACACTCTAAAGGCATTGGTTATCTGCGTCATAGATGGTTGTTTGAATCTAAATGTGCAGTTCATAGTACCAGTTTATATGAGGTTTGTTTTGATAACTATTTGAATGCAGTGAAAGGACTTAGTGACTTAATTATAAGTGGAATAAATCCTCATGGTTATTGTTCCCTTGTGGTTGACGTTTCAAACCCTTTCAAAAATCCAGTGTATATATTACCATGTGCACGTAATAAAATTTTAAAATGGATTTCGGACAATAAAAATATGCTGATTTACTTTCTCTTTGATCTCTTCAAATGTAAGTCGCATTCAAGTTTATCTAAGGTTATCGAAGTCAAGATAATGCATGATAGATATATTTCTGCGGTGTTCAAGATGTTAAGTGAAGTTAATTTTTGTAATTTCAACTCATTTATTTCTGATATTTTTGAGGACGTAAGTTATGCCTCTATCGGACTTGATGATTATTCTGTTAATGTGCATTTTCTCAGGCTAAGGGCTGCAGATTGTAAATTTTGCCAGTTGAATGGTAAATATTTTTGCTCACTTTACAATGTAAAACTTCTTCGCTAATTTCACTTCATTTATAAAATACTAAGAAAGCTAGTTAGATAAGGTTTTATATTTTGACTGGGGCAGGAATAAATTATCACTCATAGAGTTTCCCTGGGGGTTACCACCTGTGTATGATGCCGGTTAGCAACAACGTCTAAAAGACCTGCGATCACGTGGGGCCCTCTCCAGCAAAGGGGCAAGGGGTGCTATATAACGGTGTACTGCTTACCCAATACGGCCTTGTATTTGAAAGATGCCGCATCTTGGCAGGATTCGTATTACAGCCTATAGTCTGTTAATGAGCATTACAGCCTATATGCTGTAAATCCCTGCGTTATGCTTGTTAACTCGTCGATACGGAAGGTCACTTATGAACACTCAATACGCTTTGAAGACTTTGAATCAGTTACGTCCTGTTTTAATCGGCTTTCGCAAAGCCAATGGACTGACGCAAAAAGATGTTTCTGAACGTTTGGGTATAACACAGCAAACTTATGCCCGACTAGAGGCCAACCCTGCAAGTGCGGGTTTTGAGCGTTTGTTTAGGGTGTTCAGCGTCCTTGGAGTGGAGATCGTACTTTCATCCAGGGAACCATTGTCAGATGCAAAGCCCGAATACGGAGCTATGCACAATTATTCTTCACTTCCAGCCAGGCGGGAGAAATGGTGACGCCTGGCGCTTCCCGGTCTAATTTTTCTTCAACAAGATTAACCCCTTAGCGGCCTGAAGTATCAGGTTGCGATAGAGCCTTTCATTTCTTCTGTTATGTTAAATACACCATTTTGAGCTATTTCGCTCGGCCTTAAATTATCTCTTCATTCTTCAGTGAAAATTTTATGTCGATCACATTATCGATGAATTTAGGAAATAATCCGTAAATGAAAATCTATCTTCTTTTAAATTCATCAGTGTCAGTAGCAAATATTACGCATAAAAGAATGGTTATTATTATCATTTAAATTATAAAGCTCATGAGTCAATTCCAAAAAATATAATAAGCATTGAAATCATTACCCGTGATTCTGGAGTTTTAACTTTGCCATGTAACCAACCACAAGTTAGTTTCCGGTGTTTTGAGGGGCAGTAAAGTTCTGAAAGCGCGACCAGATCATAATCCCGAAATGTCGTTAAGATATTCTGAATAACGGTTATCCCTGCTTGTTGGCAGGCATTTGAAAATATATTTTGTATTCAGGTTGCAGCAAAACGCTTTCTTACACACAGGACTTCATATGCGGCTCAGAAAATTAAAACTGAAAAACTTCAGAGGCTACAGAAACTCTACTGAAATCATTATTGATGAAAGCATGACGGGTATTGTCGGTCGTAATGACTTTGGGAAATCAACGCTTCTGGAAGCGCTGGCTATTTTTTTTGAAACAGAAGGAATGAAGGCTGACAAGAATGACATGAACTGTTTCAGCCTAAGAGAAGGGGACGGCCGTTTTGAAATAGCCTGTGAATTTGATGACCTGCCCGATTTTATCATGATCGACGACAGGGTGCAGACCACGCTCGCCTCAGAACATCTGCTGAATGAGGACGGCAATTTTGAAATCGTCAAAACGTTTAAAGCAACGACCTCAGGAAAACCGGAGCAGACCTGCATCCGCTGCATCCACCCGGATGAGGAGCCCCTGAGAAATTTACTGGGCATGAAAATTTCTGAGCTCAAGGCGGTGGGAAAAGAAGTTGAAAAAAATGTGGCGGATAAACGCACTGCATCGTTATGGCGTCAGGCCATCAGGGAAGCCGCAGCCCCCTATACCTGTTCGGAAATTATGCTGGATGTCGATAAAGAGTTCGGAACCGACACAAAATCATTATGGGGTAAGATCCTCGATTTGCTGCCCACGTATGCGATTTTCAAAGCCGACAGGGAAAGCAGCGACGGGGATTCCGAAGCTAAAAACCCCTTACAGCAGGCCGTAAAAGACGCTCAGGCTGCGCTGCAGGACAAAATTACAGCGCTGGAAAATGAGATTCAGGACAGCGTCCTGGATGTCGCACAGAGAACGCTGGATAAATTACGTGAAATGGCCCCCGAACTCGCCAGTGAACTGACTCCACGATTTAAGGAGAAACCCAAGTGGACCTTCAATTTCACCCTGGACGGGGAAAATGGCATCCCCATCAATAAGCGCGGCAGCGGGATAAGGAGGCTTATCCTGTTGAATTTTTTTCGGGCTGAGGCTGAAAAGAATGTCGCGGGGACGCCCAGAAATGTGATTTATGCCATAGAGGAGCCTGAAACGTCACAGCATCCGAACTATCAGATGATGCTGATGAAAGCGTTACTGGCACTGGCAGGCCAGCCGCACCGTCAGATTATCGTCACCACCCATGTCCCGGCGCTGGCCGGATTAATCCCTGTCGAAGGCGTACGTTATGTTACCCGAAATGAGGCGGGTGAACCCGTAGTAAAAATGCCGGATGACGCAGTGCTGAAGGAAGCCACTGAAAGCCTGGGGGTGCTGCCAGAGACCGGTATGGAAAGGGCGCAGGGGATTGTTCTGGTAGAGGGAAAGTCGGATGTTACTTTCCTGAGGCATGCGGCCAGTTCATTAAAACAGTCAGGTGCGCTGCCAGCCTCTCTGGAGGACGTGAAAATAGTGCCAGTCCTCATAGGAGGGTGTGGTAGCGTCAAACACTGGGTTACATTGAATCTGGCCAAAGATCTGGGGCTTCCCTGGTGCGTATTTCTGGACTCCGATATTGGGGGAGACCCTGCACAGGTTCTGTCCATCCAGAAGCGTAAAAAAGAAGTAGAGGAGGCCGGTAAGGTATTTTTCGCTACGCGCAAACGTGAGATAGAAAACTATCTGTGCCCGGATCTTATCGAGGAAATTACTGGTGTAGCCGTCACGTTTACGGACACCTGTGACGCTAAAAAAATAATCGGCCGGGCTGTGGGAATGAAACCCGATAATGTACTAGATAAATTCTGGCCTCAGATGACATCAGAAAGAATCATCTCAAGATCAACCTATCATGACGGAACGCAGGAGAGAAGCGAGCTGGTTGAGATCCTGAGCGACATTGTATCCATGACGAGATAATGTATTAAATAAGCATCTCAGGTGCATATATTCCGGTCCTCAACAAAGGACCGGAGTACAGAGTAGTAAAAACCCGAAATTAATCGGGTTTGAATTATATAAAGATTAACCGACTCCCGCGCCCAGGAACGATGTAAAATCACGCTTGTCGTGACATTTCTACAATGTTTACTTTTGACTATCAAGCCATTTATTCATCTGCTCAATTTCACCTTTTTGAGCTTTAATGATGTCCTGCGCGAGCTTTCTCATTTTCGGATCTTTTCCGTATTTGAGCTCGGTCTCAGCCATTGCTATTGCCCCTTCATGGTGCGCTACCATGCCTTTCGCAAAAGCCTTGTCGGGATCGGACTCATTTACGGCAGCCATCATTTTGTCATGCATGTCTTTCATGCCAGCCATATATTCCTGTGACGAAGCCGAGGTAGACATATCAGTCATTTTCATTTCTGAATGTTCTGCTGAAATAGCTGGCAGGGATAACATTAATACTGCAAATAAAGTGTTTCTGGCTTTCATAAAAAATATCCTTTTAGCGTTGATGCCCGTTAACTGTAGCAGAATCTGATAAAAATGCCCCCTGTAGGGGGCAAAGATGTTGCCATATATCCGGTTACGGAAAAATCTATCAAGGAAATAAGGACAGCACAGATACTTCCCTCGCCGTCAGCCTGCACTGAGCATGCGACGATGCGCTTCGGCCATGGCCTGATGTGGGCCAGACTGACCGTTATTCATAAATTCATGGGCAACTGCAGCTCTTTCATGCTCATTCATTGCCGCTAATGACTTCGACGGCCCGGTAGGGGAAACGGTCTGACTTCCCATCATCCTCTGATGACTTTCCACCATTTTCTGGTGCGCATCCGCCGACCCGTTCGTCATGGTTTCATGAGCAATAATGGCCTGTTCATGCTGGTCCATACCGGCCATACGAGGTGCAGTCCCCTGGATCCCGACAGGAGCCGCAGCAGACTGCATCTGGTGAGCAGGTGCCTGTGCATTGTTGACCCGCTCATGGATATTCACGGTTTCAGTGGCCCAGGCCGAAGAAATTAAGCCAAAGCCCAGCAAGGATGCTAATACGATATTTTTCATGATAACTCTCCATTTCTTAATTAGTGATGTCCGGGGGAGTACAACCGGTGTTTTCAGTTCCATAACTGAAACAGGTTCGGAAGTGTTTATTTCTCCGGGAGGGGACTGGATATTCATTTCCTGGCGTCCACTGACGCCGGATATTGATAAAGCAATCCAGCCTTCCTGATAAGTTGCACTAATTATATCGAATGGCTTCTGTTTGCTGCATGACAGGCTAATGACATCTTTGTCATTTAAATCTTTATTCCCAGCACTGGGTGTCCGGAATCATTTTCTCCAGTCTGGGCACGGATAAGATAAAACGCGTTGAGTGTACGTCCGATTCCACCTGCACTCTTCCGTGATGTGCTTCCACGATTGACTTCACAATCGCAAGGCCGATGCCGCTGCCTTCTCCTTTTCGTTGTCTGGACGGATCCACCCGATAAAAACGGTCAAACAACCTTGATAAATGCTCTTCAGGGATTGGTTTCCCCGGATTTTCAATCACAAGGTCAAAAAAGCTCTCCTGCTCTCTTATTGAGACGGTGATTGCCTGTCCCTCCGGGGTATAACGCAGGGCATTGGATAACAGATTATTGATCGCCCTTCTGAACATTTGTGGATCTCCCTCAACCAGGCAGGGCATCCCGTTAAATTTGAGCGTGATATTGCGTTCTTCGGCCCAGGCTTCGAAAAACTCGAAGACTTTCATGACTTCCGCTCTGAGGTCAAACATGACCCTGTCAGGTATCAGCTGATTATTATCTGCCTGTGCCAGGAACAGCATATCGCTGACCATTTTGGTCATCCGGTTATACTCTTCAAGACTGGAATAGAGGACATCCTCAAGTTCCCTCTGTGTTCGATCCTGACTCAGTGCGATTTCAGTCTGCGTCACCAGATTGGTGATGGGCGTTCTGATCTCATGCGCGATATCGGCAGAGAAATTGGCCTGGCGGGTAAAGACATCCTCAATCTTTCCAATCATATGATTGAACGAGATAACCAGTTGCTCCAGCTCAATGGGAACGCGTGTCGGTTCCAGTCGCGCATCAAGATTCTCGGAGGTGATGTTTTTAATGGCATTGCTGACATTACGAAGGGGCAGGTGCCCCTGACGGACAGCGATTCGAATGATCAGAACAATCAACAGGCTTATCACGACGGCAATCGCAATCAGGTTCTTTTTCAGCGCATCGAGGTAATGGAGATGGAAATTAATGGATAGGCCAGTCAGCATGACATAGTTCTGCTGTTTGCCCTGAAATATCGCCTGACCAGAGGAGGCGATAATCCTGTATGTTTCCATCTTCATTTCGGACCCGGTATCCATCGGTCCCGCAGGATCCTCCACCGTCCAGAGAAAGACATCCCGTGCGCGGCTGTGCTCGCTAAAATCTGCTGAATTCACTGCCGGGCGTAGTGCCGCCCCCTGAGCTGAGCTAAAGAGCACTTCCCCCCTGGGATTGAGGAGCAAAAGGGCAACGTTGCGGTAGCTGGCAATTGATTCCTTTATTTTGCTTATTTTTTTATCATCCGGATCCACCGGGGACTGCAGTATACGGTTCAGTGTGGTGCTGATTTGTTGAAGATCGCTGACATCCTGCTCGGCAAAATGATTTTCAACAGAATGCAGCATAAACCAGGTGAATGCGATAAAAGCCAGTAT
Source organism: Cronobacter sp. HA18003 (assembly GCF_011605905.1). NCBI lineage: Bacteria > Pseudomonadati > Pseudomonadota > Gammaproteobacteria > Enterobacterales > Enterobacteriaceae > Cronobacter > Cronobacter sp. HA18003. Next base: position 12,202 of record NZ_JAANQO010000006.1, read on the forward strand.
CGTGGACAGGCTGATAAAAAAGGTCAGCCGCAGAGCGAGTGAGAAAGGGCGTCTGGAAGGTTTGCTATGCATCCGGGACCTCCAGCATGTAGCCCACGCCCCGGACTGTCTGGATCAGCTTTGTCTCGTAATCGTTGTCTATTTTAGCGCGGAGTCGCTTTACTGCGACATCGATCGCATTAGTGTCGCTGTCAAAATTCATGTCCCAGACCTGAGAGGCAATCAGGGAGCGGGGAAGAACCTCTCCCTGATGGCGAATGAAGAATTCCAGCAGGCTGAACTCTTTACTGGTGAGCACAATGCGGTTTCCGGCGCGACTGACTTTTCTGGATACGAGATCAATCGAGAGGTCAGCCACCTTAAACTGGCTTTCCGTGATCATCGTGTTTCCCCGCCTCAGAAGGGTTCTCACCCGGGCGAGCAGTTCGGCAAACGCAAAGGGTTTAACCAGATAATCGTCCGCACCCAGTTCCAGTCCTTTGACCCTATGTTCGATCGTGCCGAGGGCTGTCAGCAGTAAGACCGGCATACCCTTTCCGGCAGTGCGCAGCATGCGGATGATATCCCAGCCGTTCACATCAGGTAGCATGATATCCAGAATGACTAAATCATACTCGGCTGTCATGGCGAGATGATATCCGGTAAGACCATTATCAGCGTGATCCACTACGAACCCTGCCTCTGTAAGCCCTTTGCTGAGATATTCACCTGTTTTAATTTCGTCTTCGACGATCAATATTTTCATCTTGCTCCCCGGCTGGCTGCTAATGTCATTCTATTGCGCCCACGATCGTTATCAACGGATTACAGCAAAAATGACAACATTGTCATTATCCTGTCACCCGGCAAACAGAGAGCGTTAGGTAAAGTACCCCTATCAATACTCTGGACTTCATTTGAACCATTTACCAGGTCTGCCTGGACGAGAAGCGTTATGTTCAAATTAAAATTACTCAGCATTAGCACGATATTCATCCTGGCAGGCTGCGTGTCGCTTGCGCCTGAATATCAGCGGCCCGCAGCACCGGTACCCCAGCAGTTTTCACTGTCCCATAACAGCCTGACGCCAGCGGTAAATGGCTATCAGGATACGGGCTGGCGTAACTTTTTTGTCGATCCCCAGGTTACCCGGTTGATCGGTGAAGCTCTGACTAATAACCGTGATTTGAGAATGGCTGCCCTGAAGGTTGAAGAGGCCCGAGCCCAGTTCAACGTCACGGATGCAGATCGTTATCCCCAGCTGAATGCCTCATCCGGGATAACATACAGCGGTGGTCTGAAAGGTGACAAGCCGACCACACAGGAGTACGACGCGAGACTGGAGCTCAGCTATGAGCTCGATTTTTTCGGCAAACTTAAGAACATGAGTGATGCTGATCGCCAGAACTACTTTGCCAGCGAAGAAGCCCGTCGGGCCGTACACATCCTGCTGGTATCCAACGTTTCACAAAGCTATTTCAGCCAGCAACTGGCGTACGAACAACTTCGTATTGCGCGGGAAACGCTGAAAAATTATCAACAGTCCTATGCTTTCGTTGAGCAGCAGCTCGTGACCGGGAGTACGAACGTTCTGGCACTTGAACAGGCGCGAGGACAAATCGAAAGTACCCGCGCCGAAATAGCCAAACGAGAAGGCGATCTGGCTCAGGCAAACAATGCCCTGCAACTGGTGCTGGGAACGTACCGCGCACTTCCGTCAGAAAAAGGGATGAAAGGCGGGGAGATAGCCCCAGTAAAATTGCCACCAAATCTGTCTTCACAAATTTTGCTGCAGCGACCGGATATTATGGAAGCGGAATATCAGCTGAAAGCGGCTGATGCCAATATTGGCGCAGCGCGAGCGGCCTTTTTCCCCTCAATTACCCTGACCAGTGGTCTTTCCGCAAGCAGTACGGAGCTGTCCAGCCTGTTTACGTCAGGAAGTGGAATGTGGAATTTTATCCCTAAAATTGAAATTCCTATATTTAATGCTGGCAGGAATAAAGCCAATCTGAAGCTGGCTGAAATTCGCCAGCAACAGTCGGTGGTTAATTACGAACAAAAAATTCAGTCAGCCTTTAAGGATGTTTCCGACACGCTTGCGCTGCGCGACAGCCTTAGCCAGCAACTTGAGTCACAGCAGCGTTATCTTGATTCACTTCAGATAACTCTCCAGCGTGCCAGAGGATTGTATGCAAGTGGTGCTGTCAGTTACATCGAAGTGCTGGATGCAGAACGTTCCCTCTTCGCTACCCAGCAAACCATTCTCGATCTTACCTATTCCCGGCAGGTTAACGAAATTAATCTGTTTACCGCGCTGGGTGGCGGTTGGGTAGAGTAAATTTATTTAATTAATCAGGAAATTAAAATGCGTAATTCACTTAAAGCCGTTTTATTTGGTGCCTTCTCTGTCATGTTTTCTGCCGGTCTTCATGCTGAAACACATCAGCATGGCGATATGAATACTGCCAGTGATGCTTCGGTACAGCAAGTTATCAAGGGCACCGGTGTCGTTAAAGACATTGATATGAATACTAAGAAAATCACCATTTCGCATGAAGCAATTCCAGCGGTGGGCTGGCCTGCAATGACCATGCGCTTTACTTTTGTTAATGCAGACGATGCTATTAATGCCCTGAAAACAGGCAACCATGTCGATTTCTCGTTTATTCAGCAGGGCAATATCTCCTTACTCAAAAGCATTAACGTGACGCAGTCCTGATTGGCTGTCCGGAGCGATTACATCCTGTGCGCCTGTACATTCACATAGGTATATGTGTGAGTTAACCGTCAGGCGCATATGCCAGGTGTTTTGATTTTTTAGCGGAAAATTGTATGGCTTCTTTAAAGATAAAATATGCTGCAATAATTATCAGCAGCCTCATAGCAGGGGGGCTGATATCGGTTACTGCCTGGCAGTATGTAAACTCAGCACAAAAGACAGAAAAAACAGAACAAAAGGCACCGGAACGAAAGGTGCTTTTCTGGTATGACCCAATGAAACCGGATACCAAATTTGATAAACCCGGAAAATCGCCCTTTATGGATATGGACCTAGTGCCAAAATATGCTGATGACAGTGGCGATAAAAGCAGTGGCGGGATCCGTATCGACCCAACCCAGGTTCAGAATCTGGGATTAAAAACGCAAAAAGTCACGCGAGGAATGCTGAATTATTCTCAGACAATCCCGGCTAATGTCAGCTATAACGAGTATCAGTTTGTTATTGTGCAGGCGCGTTCTGACGGGTTTGTCGAAAAAGTCTACCCCATGACGATTGGCGATCATGTGAAGAAGGGGACGCCACTTATCGATATTACCATTCCGGACTGGGTGGAAGCACAGAGTGAATTCCTTCTGTTATCCAGCACCGGTGGTACTTCCACGCAAATTAAAGGCGTTCTGGAACGGCTTCGCCTGGCAGGTATGCCGGAAGAGGATATTCAGAGACTGCGTTCTACCCGGAGCATTCAGACCCGTTTTACCATTAAAGCACCTATTGATGGTGTCATTACTGCATTTGACCTGCGCACCGGCATGAATATTTCGAAAGATAAGGTGGTGGCTCAGATTCAGGGAATGGACCCGGTCTGGATCAGCGCTGCAGTGCCAGAATCTATCGCCTATCTGCTGAAAGATACGTCGCAGTTTGAAATTTCGGTACCGGCTTATCCGGATAAAACATTCCATGTCGAAAAATGGAATATTCTTCCCAGCGTGGATCAGACAACCCGTACGCTTCAGGTCCGTCTCCAGGTTTCTAATAAGGATGAGTTTCTCAAGCCGGGCATGAATGCCTATCTGAAACTGAATACCAGAAGCCAGGAGATGCTGCTGATACCAAGCCAGGCCGTTATCGATACCGGCAAAGAACAGCGCGTGATTACTGTTGATGATGAAGGCAAGTTTGTGCCGAAACAGATCCACGTTCTGCATGAGTCACAGCAACAGTCCGGCATCGGCTCCGGCCTGAATGAAGGCGATACCGTGGTGGTCAGTGGCCTGTTCCTCATTGACTCTGAAGCCAATATTACGGGCGCACTGGAACGTATGCGCCACCCTGAAAAAACAGAAAGCAGTATGCCAGCAATGTCTGACCAGCCTGTAAATATGCATTCAGGGCACTGAGGAGACGACGATGATTGAATGGATTATCCGGCGCTCTGTCGCCAACCGTTTCCTGGTCATGATGGGGGCCCTGTTTCTCAGCATCTGGGGCACATGGACGATTATTAACACGCCTGTCGATGCCTTGCCTGACCTGTCAGATGTGCAGGTCATTATCAAAACCAGCTATCCCGGCCAGGCCCCGCAGATTGTAGAAAACCAGGTCACCTATCCACTTACCACCACCATGCTGTCCGTGCCTGGCGCAAAAACCGTGCGTGGTTTTTCACAGTTCGGTGATTCGTATGTGTATGTCATTTTTGAAGACGGCACCGATCTGTACTGGGCCCGTTCCCGCGTGCTGGAGTACCTGAACCAGGTACAGGGAAAACTGCCCGCCGGTGTGAGTTCTGAAATCGGTCCGGACGCCACGGGGGTGGGCTGGATATTTGAATATGCCCTTGTCGATCGCAGCGGAAAACACGACCTTTCAGAACTGCGTTCTCTGCAGGACTGGTTCCTGAAATTTGAGCTGAAAACCATCCCGAACGTGGCTGAGGTCGCTTCGGTTGGCGGCGTGGTGAAACAGTACCAGATTCAGGTCAATCCGGTAAAATTGTCTCAGTATGGTATCAGCCTGCCCGAAGTGAAACAGGCCCTTGAATCGTCTAACCAGGAGGCCGGTGGCTCATCCGTTGAAATGGCCGAAGCTGAGTATATGGTCCGTGCCAGCGGTTATCTTCAGAGCATTGATGATTTTAATAACATCGTCCTGAAAACAGGCGAGAACGGCGTGCCGGTTTATCTGCGGGATGTTGCCCGCGTGCAGACCGGGCCTGAAATGCGGCGTGGTATTGCCGAGCTGAACGGCCAGGGCGAAGTCGCTGGCGGCGTGGTGATCCTGCGGTCGGGTAAAAATGCACGCGACGTTATCACGGCAGTGAGGGATAAACTTGAGACGCTGAAGGCCAGCCTGCCGGAAGGCGTTGAAATCGTGACCACCTACGATCGCAGCCAGCTCATCGACCGGGCGATTGATAACCTCAGTTCCAAACTTCTGGAAGAGTTTATCGTGGTGGCCATCGTCTGTGCCCTGTTCCTGTGGCACGTACGTTCTGCCCTGGTGGCGATTATCTCTCTGCCGCTTGGTCTGTGTATCGCCTTTATCGTCATGCACTTCCAGGGACTGAACGCCAATATCATGTCGCTGGGAGGGATAGCGATTGCCGTCGGTGCGATGGTGGATGCCGCCATTGTGATGATTGAGAATGCGCATAAGCGGCTTGAGGAGTGGGATCATCAGCATCCGGGTGAGCAGATTGACAACGCCACCCGCTGGAAGGTGATTACCGATGCCTCCGTTGAAGTGGGACCCGCACTGTTTATCAGCCTGCTGATCATCACCCTGTCCTTTATTCCTATCTTTACCCTGGAAGGTCAGGAAGGACGTCTGTTTGGCCCGCTGGCATTCACGAAAACGTACTCCATGG
>NZ_JAANQO010000007.1:0-11392 GCF_011605905.1 Cronobacter sp. HA18003
CCATGGAGTACGTTTTCGTGAATGCCAGCGGGCCAAACAGACGTCCTTCCTGACCTTCCAGGGTAAAGATAGGAATAAAGGACAGGGTGATGATCAGCAGGCTGATAAACAGTGCGGGTCCCACTTCCACGGAGGCGTCGGTAATCACCTTCCAGCGGGTGGCGTTGTCAATCTGCTCACCCGGATGCTGATGATCCCACTCCTCAAGCCGTTTATGCGCATTCTCAATCATCACAATGGCGGCATCCACCATCGCACCGACGGCAATAGCTATCCCTCCCAGCGACATGATATTGGCGTTTAGTCCCTGGAAGTGCATGACGATAAAGGCGATACACAGGCCAAGCGGCAGAGAGATAATCGCCACCAGGGCAGAACGTACGTGCCACAGGAACAGGGCACAGACGATGGCCACCACGAAAAACTCTTCCAGAAGTTTGGAACTGAGGTTATCAATCGCCCGGTCGATCAACTGGCTGCGATCGTAGGTGGTCACGATTTCAACGCCTTCCGGCAGGCTGGCCTTCAGCGTCTCCAGTTTATCCCTCACTGCCGTGATAACGTCGCGCGCATTTTTACCCGACCGCAGGATCACCACGCCGCCAGCGACTTCTCCCTGGCCGTTCAGCTCGGCAATACCACGCCTCATTTCGGGCCCGGTCTGCACGCGGGCAACATCCCGCAGATAAACCGGCACGCCGTTCTCACCTGTTTTCAGGACGATGTTATTAAAATCATCAATGCTCTGAAGATAACCGCTGGCACGGACCATATACTCCGCTTCGGCCATTTCAACGGATGAACCACCGGCCTCCTGGTTAGACGATTCAAGAGCCTGTTTCACTTCGGGCAGGCTGATCCCATACTGGGACAGTTTTACCGGATTGACCTGAATCTGGTACTGCTTCACCACGCCACCAACCGAGGCTACCTCAGCCACGTTCGGGATGGTCTTCAGTTCAAATTTCAGAAACCAGTCCTGCAAAGAACGCAGTTCTGAAAGGTCGTGTTTTCCGCTGCGATCGACCAGGGCATATTCAAATATCCAGCCCACTCCCGTGGCGTCCGGACCGATTTCAGAGCTCACACCCGCAGGCAGTTTGCCCTGAACCTGATTCAGGTATTCCAGCACGCGCGAACGGGCCCAGTACAGATCGGTCCCGTCTTCAAAAATGACATATACATACGAATCACCGAACTGTGAAAAGCCACGCACGGTTTTTGCGCCAGGTACGGACAGCATGGTGGTGGTAAGCGGATAGGTGACCTGGTTTTCTACAATCTGCGGGGCCTGTCCGGGATAGCTGGTTTTAATAATGACCTGCACATCTGACAGGTCAGGCAGCGCATCGACCGGCGTGTTAATTATCGTCCATGTGCCCCAGATGCTGAGAAACAGTGCCCCCATCATGACCAGGAAACGGTTGGCGACAGAGCGCCGGATAATCCATTCAATCATCGTCGTCTCCTCAGTGCCCTGAATGCATATTTACAGGCTGCTCAGACATTGCTGGCATACTGTTTTCTGTTTTTTCAGGGTGGCGCATACGTTCCAGCGCGCCCGTAATATTGGCTTCGGAGTCAATGAGGAACAGGCCACTGACCACCACGGTATCGCCTTCATTAAGACCGGAGCCAATGCCGGACTGTTGCTGTGATTCATGCAGAACGTGGATCTGTTTCGGCACAAACTTGCCTTCATCATCAACAGTAATCACGCGCTGTTCTTTGCCGGTATCGATAACGGCCTGGCTTGGTATCAGCAGCATCTCCTGACTTTGGGTATTCAGTTTGAGATAGGCATTCATGCCCGGCTTGAGAAACTCATCCTTGTTAGTAACCTGGAGGCGGACCTGAAGCGTGCGGGTTGTCTGATCCACGCTGGGAAGAATGTTCCATTTTTCGACATGGAATGTTTTATCCGGATAAGCCGGTACCGAAATTTCAAACTGCGACGTATCTTTCAGCAGATAGGCGATAGATTCTGGCACTGCAGCGCTGATCCAGACCGGGTCCATCCCCTGAATCTGAGCCACCACCTTATCTTTGGAAATATTCATGCCGGTGCGCAGGTCAAATGCAGTAATGACACCATCAATAGGTGCTTTAATGGTAAAACGGGTCTGGATTGTGCGGGTTGAACGCAGCCTTTGAATATCCTCTTCCGGCATACCAGCCAGACGAAGTCGCTCCAGAACCCCTTTTATCTGGGTTGGCGTACCGCCTGTACCGGATAACAGCAGAAACTCACTTTGTGCCTCAACCCATTCAGGAATGGTGATATCGATAAGCGGAGTGCCTTTCTTCACATGATCGCCAATCGTCAGGGGATACACTTTTTCGACGAAACCGTCAGAACGCGCCTGCACAATGACAAACTGATATTCGTTGTAACTGACATTAGCCGGGATTGTCTGAGAATAATTCAGCATTCCTCGCGTGACTTTTTGCGTTTTTAATCCCAGATTCTGAACCTGAGTTGGATCGATACGGATCCCGCCACTGCTTTTATCGCCACTTTCATCAGCATATTTCGGCACAAGGTCCATATCCATAAAAGGCGATTTTCCGGGTTTATCAAATTTGGTATCCGGTTTCATAGGGTCATACCAGAAAAGTACCTTTTTCTCCGGTGCCTTTTGTTCTGCTGGTACTGTTTTTTGTGATGAGTTTAAATACTGCCAGGCAGTAACCGATATCAGCCCCCCTGCTATGAGGCTGCTGATAATTATTGCAGCATATTTTATCTTTAAAGAAGCCATACAATTTCTCGCTGAAAAATCAAAACACCTGGCATATGCGCACGATTATTCATTCACAGTAATCCCATAATGAATGTTCAGGCGCACTGGATGTATTCGCTCCGGACTGTTAATCAGGATTGCGTAACGTTAATGCTTTTGAGTAAGGAGATATTGCCCTGCTGAATAAACGAGAAATCGACATGGTTGCCGGTTTTCAGGGCATTGATAGCGTCGTCTGCATTAACAAAAGTGAAGCGCATGGTCATTGCAGGCCAGCCCACCGCCGGGATTGCTTCGTGCGAAATGGTAATCTTTTTACTATTCATATCAATGTCTTTAACGATACCGGTGCCCTTGATAACCTGCTGTACCGAAGCATCACTGGCAGCATTCATATCGCCATGCTGATGTGTTTCAGCATGAAGACCGGCAGAAAACATGACAGAGAAGGCACCAAATAAAACGGCTTTAAGTGAATTACGCATTTTAATTTCCTGATTAATTGAATAAATTTACTCTACCCAACCGCCACCCAGCGCGGTAAACAGATTAATTTCGTTAACCTGTCGGGAATAGGTAAGATCGAGAATGGTTTGCTGCGTCGCGAAGAGGGAACGTTCTGCATCCAGCACTTCGATGTAACTGACAGCACCACTTGCATACAATCCTCTGGCACGCTGTAGAGTTATCTGAAGTGAATCAAGATAACGCTGCTGTGACTCAAGTTGCTGGCTAAGGCTGTCGCGCAGCGCAAGCGTGTCGGAAACATCCTTAAAGGCTGACTGAATTTTTTGTTCGTAATTAACCACGGACTGTTGCTGGCGAATTTCAGCCAGCTTCAGATTGGCTTTGTTCCTGCCAGCATTAAATATAGGAATTTCAATTTTAGGAATAAAATTCCACATTCCACTTCCTGACGTAAAGAGGCTGGACAGCTCCGTACTGCTAGAGGAGAGACCACTGGTCAGGGTAATGGACGGGAAAAAAGCCGCTCGCGCTGCGCCAATATTGGCATCAGCCGCTTTCAACTGGTATTCCGCTTCCATAATATCCGGACGCTGCAGCAATATTTGTGACGACAGATTTGGTGGCAATTTTACTGGTGCGATCTCCCCACCTTTAATCCCTTTTTCTGACGGAACTGCGCGGTACGTTCCCAGCACCAGTTGCAGGGCATTGTTTGCCTGAGCCAGATCGCCTTCTCGTTTGGCTATTTCGGCGCGGGTACTTTCGATTTGCCCCCTGGCTTGTTCAAGCGCCAGAACGTTCGTACTCCCGGTCACCAGTTGTTGCTCAACGAATGCATAAGACTGTTCATAATTTTTCAGCGTTTCCCGCGCAATACGGAGTTGTTCGTACGCCAGTTGCTGGCTGAAATAGCTCTGTGAAACGTTGGAGACCAGCAGGATGTGTACGGCACGACGGGCTTCTTCGCTGGCAAAGTAGTTCTGGCGATCAGCCTCACTCATGTTCTTAAGTTTGCCAAAAAAATCGAGCTCATAGCTGAGCTCCAGACCCGCGTCGTACTCCTGTGTGGTCGGCTTGTCACCTTTCAGACCACCGTTGTATGTGATCCCGGATGAGGCATTCAGTTGGGGATAACGATCTGCATCCGTGACGTTGAACTGGGCCCGGGCCTCTTCAACCTTCAGGGCAGCCATTCTCAAATCACGGTTATTATTCAGGGCTTCACCGATCAGCCTGCTGACCTGGGGATCGACAAAAAAGTTTCGCCAGCCCGTATCCTGATAGCTGTTTACCGCAGGCGTCAGACTGTTTTTAGACAATGAAAACTGCTGGGGAACCGGAGCTGGCGGACGCTGATATTCAGGTGCCAGAGAAACACAACCAGCCAGGATGAATATGGTACTGATGCTGAGTAATTTTAATTTGAACATAACGCTTCTCGTACAGGCAGACCTGGTAAATGGTTCAAACGAAGTCCAGAGTATTGATAGGGATACTTTACCGAACGCTCTCTGTTTGCCGGGTGACAGGATAATGACAATGTTGTCATTTTTGCTGTAATCCGTTGATAACGATCGTGGGCGCAATAAAATGACATTAGCAGCCAGCCGGGGAGCATGATGAAAATATTAATCGTTGAAGACGAAATTAAAACAGGTGAATATCTCAGCAAGGGGCTGACAGAGGCGGGGTTCGTCGTGGATCACGCTGATAATGGTCTGACCGGATATCATCTTGCCATGACAGCCGAGTATGATTTAGCCATCCTGGATATCATGCTGCCTGATGTAAACGGCTGGGATATCATCCGTATGCTGCGCAGTGCCGGAAAGGGGATGCCGGTATTACTGCTGACGGCCCTTGGCACGATTGAACACAGGGTCAAAGGACTTGAGCTGGGTGCGGACGATTATCTGGTGAAGCCCTTTGCGTTTGCTGAACTGCTCGCCCGGGTAAGAACCCTCCTCAGGCGGGGAAACACGATGATCACGGAAAGCCAGCTTAAAGTGGCTGACCTCTCGGTTGATCTCGTATCCAGAAAAGTCAGCCGCGCCGGGAACCGCATTGTGCTCACCAGTAAAGAGTTCAGCTTGCTGGAATTCTTCATTCGCCATCAGGGAGAAGTTCTTCCCCGCTCCCTGATTGCCTCTCAGGTCTGGGACATGAATTTTGACAGCGACACTAACGCGATTGATGTCGCAGTAAAGCGACTCCGCGCTAAAATAGACAACGATTACGGGACAAAACTGATCCAGACAGTGCGGGGCGTGGGCTACATGCTGGAGATCCCGGATGCATAGCAAACCGTCCAGACGACCTTTCTCACTCGCGCTGCGGCTGACCTTTTTTATCAGCCTGTCCACAATACTGGCGTTTATCGCCTTCACCTGGTTTATGCTGCATTCTGTTGAAAAGCATTTTGCCGAGCAGGATGTCAGCGATCTGCAACAAATCAGCACCACACTGAGCCGTATACTCCAGTCCCCGGCAGATCCGGATGAAAAAAAAGTAAGCAAAATAAAGGAATCGATCGCCAGCTACCGCAACGTTGCCCTTTTGCTCCTCAATCCCCGGGGTGAGGTGCTGTACAGCTCTGCGCAGGGGGCAGCACTACGCCCGGCCGTGAATTCAGCCGATTTTAGCGAGCACAGCCGCGCACGGGATGTCTTTCTCTGGACGGTGGAGGATACTGCGAGAGCGATGGATACCGGGTCCGGAATGAAGATGGAAACGTACCGGATTATCGCCTCCTCTGGCCAGGCGACATTTCAGGGCAAACAGCAGAATTATGTCATGCTGACTGGCCTCTCCATTAATTTCCATCTCCATTACCTCGATGCGCTGAAAAAAAATCTGATTGCGATCGCCGTCGTGATAAGCCTGCTGATTGTTCTGATCATTCGCATCGCTGTCCGTCAGGGGCACCTGCCCCTTCGTAATGTCAGCAATGCCATTAAAAACATCACCTCCGAGAATCTTGATGCGCGGCTGGAACCGACACGCGTTCCCATTGAGCTGGAGCAACTGGTTATCTCGTTCAATCATATGATTGGAAAGATTGAGGACGTCTTTACCCGCCAGGCCAATTTCTCTGCCGATATCGCGCATGAGATCAGAACGCCCATCACCAATCTGGTGACGCAGACTGAAATCGCACTGAGTCAGGATCGAACCCAGAAGGAACTTGAGGATGTCCTCTACTCCAGTCTTGAAGAGTATAACCGGATGACCAAAATGGTCAGCGACATGCTGTTTCTGGCACAGGCGGACAATAACCAGCTTATACCTGACAGGGTCCGTTTTGACCTCAGAGCAGAAGTCATGAAAGTCTTCGAGTTTTTCGAAGCCTGGGCCGAAGAACGCAATATCACGCTCAAATTTAACGGGATGCCCTGCCTGGTTGAGGGAGATCCACAAATGTTCAGAAGAGCGATCAATAATCTGTTATCCAATGCCCTGCGTTATACCCCGGAGGGACAGGCCATCACCGTCTCAATAAGAGAGCAGGAGAGTTTTTTTGACCTTGTGATTGAAAATCCGGGGAAACCAATCCCTGAAGAACATTTATTAAGGCTTTTTGACCGTTTTTATCGGGTGGATCCGTCCAGACAACGAAAAGGAGAAGGCAGCGGCATCGGCCTTGCGATTGTAAAGTCAATCGTGGAAGCACATCACGGAAGAGTGCGGGTGGAATCGGACGTACGCTCCACGCGTTTTATCTTATCCGTGCCCAGACTGGAGAAAATGATCCCGGAAATCCAATGCTGAGAATAAAGATTTAAATGACAAAGATGTCATTAGCCTGTCATGCAGCAAACAGAAGCCATTCGATATAATTAGTGCAACTTATCAGGAAGGCTGGATTGCTTCATCAATACCCGGCGTCAGAGTACGCCAGGAAATGAATATCCAGCCTTCTCCCGGAGAAATAAACGCTGCCGAACCTGTTTCAGTTATGGAACTGAAAACACCGGTTGTACTTCCCCGGACATCACTAATTCAGAAATGGAGAGTTATCATGAAAAATATCGTATTAGCATCTTTGCTGGGCTTTGGTTTAATTACATCGTCCTGGGCCACTGAAACCGTGAATATCCATGATCGCGTCAACAATGCACAGGCTCCTGCTCACCAGATGCAGTCTGCTGCGGCTCCTGTCGGGATCCAGGGGACTGCTCCTCGTATGACCGGTATGGACCAGCATGAACAGGCCATTATTGCTCATGAAACCATGACGAACGGCTCGGCGGATGCGCACCAGAAAATGGTGGAAAGTCATCAGAAGATGATGGGAAATAACACAGTATCCACGACCGTCCCGTCAACATCTTACACGGCGATGAATGAGCATGAAAGAGCAGCGGTTGCCCATGAATTCATGAATAACGGGCAATCCGGCCCACATCAGGCCATGGCCGAAGCGCACCGCCGCATGATCAATGCAGGCTGAATGCGACTGTAGTATCCGTGCTTTTACCCTTTCCTTGATAGATTATTCCTTAACCGGATATGTTGTGAGATTTTTGCCCCCGTCAGGGGGCTTTTTTATCTGACTCAGCTACAATTAACCGGTACCTGTCTGAAAGGATTTATTAAATGAAAATCAAAAACACCCTTTTTGTAATATTAATGTTATCCCTGCCAGCCATTTCTGCTGAACATTCGGAAATGAAAATGTCAGATATGCACTCATCGGCATCGTCACAGGAATATATGGCTGGCATGAAAGACATGCATGACAAAATGATGGCCGCCGTTAATGAGCCCGATCCCGATAAGGCCTTTGCAAAAGGTATGATCGCACACCATGAAGGAGCAATAGCAATGGCTGAGACCGAACTTAAATACGGAAAAGATCCCGAAATGAGAAAGCTTGCGCAGGACATCATTAAAGCTCAGAAAGGTGAAATCGAGCAGATGAATAAATGGCTTGGCAGTCAAAAATAAAGATTGCAAAAACGCCATAATAAGCGTAATTTTAATTCACTCCCGGGCACGGGAGCCTGTTAAACGTTAAATAATTAAAACCCGATTAATTTCGGGTTTTTTATATACTATACTCCGGTCCTTTGCTGTGGACCGGAATATATGCAGCAGCGATAATTTTTACACATTATCTCGTCATGGCAACAATATCGCTCAGGATCTCAACCAGCTCAATCCTTTCCTGCATTCCGTCATGATAGGTTGATCTTGAGATGATTCTTTCCGCTGTCATCCGGGGCCAGAATTTATCAAGCACATTATCGGGCTTCATTCCCACCGCCCGGCCAATTATTTTTTTAGCATCACAGGTGTCCGTAAACGTGACGGCTACACCGGTCATTTCTTCGATCAGATCCGGGCAGAGATAGTTCTCTATTTCACGTTTACGCGTGGCGAAGAATACCTTACCGGCATCCTCCACTTCTCTTTTACGTTTCTGAATGGACATAACCTGTGCAGGGTCTCCCCCAATATCGGAGTCCAGAAAAACGCACCAGGGAAGCCCCAGATCGTTGGCCAGATTCAATGTAACCCAGTGTTTGACGCTGCCACACCCTCCTATGAGGACTGGCACTATTTTCACGTCCTCCAGAGAGGCTGGCAGCACACCTGACTGTTTTAATGAACTGGCCGCATGCCTCAGGAAAGTGACATCCGACTTTCCCTCTACCAGAACAATCCCCTGCGCCCTTTCCATACCGGTCTCTGGTAGCACCCCCAGGCTTTCAGTGGCTTCCTTCAGCACAGCGTCATCCGGCATTTTTACTACGGGTTCACCCGCCTCATTTCGGGTGACATAACGTACACCTTCGACAGGGATCAATCCGGCCAGCGCCGGGACATGGGTGGTGACGATAATCTGACGGTGCGGCTGGCCTGCCAGTGCCAGCAACGCTTTCATCAGCATCATCTGATAGTTTGGCTGCTGTGACGTTTCAGGCTCTTCGATGGCATAAATCATGTTTCTGGGCGTCCCCGCGACATTCTTTTCAGCCTCAGCCCGGAAAAAATTCAACAGGATAAGCCTCCTTATCCCGCTGCCGCGCTTATTGATGGGGATGCCATTTTCCCCGTCCAGGGTGAAATTGAAGGTCCACTTGGGTTTTTCCTTAAATCGTGGAGTCAGTTCACTGGCGAGTTCGGGGGCCATTTCACGTAATTTATCCGGGTATACGGATTTAATGGTTGATGGGGCACCTTCACCCCATCAATCTGATACCACCCTCAGATGGGGTCCGCTTGGAAAAGGGAAAATAACCTACGCTAAGACTACTTTTTAACCAATCGGCTATTGGATATCACTCGGTTCGCGGGGCTACAGCGTTTCTGTGTCCGAAACCGAACGATTGCGTACACCATGCCAATAACATGTACGAAAGTAAGCAAAACTGTTAACGGACAGTCAGATCGTTCCGTACATCCCTTACGGTCAGGGGTTCGCGCTCAATGGAACGAAATCACTCGTTAAGCTCAAAACGCTTAACGTAGGAAAATTTCCGTTTTCCAAGCGGACCCCAAGACCATCAATCGCTGGCTGGCCGAAGCAGGCGTCATGATGACCCAAGGCACTTTGGTGGATGCCACCATCATTGAGGCACCCAGCTCTACCAAGAACAAAGAGCAGCAACGCGATCCGGAGATGCATCAGACCAAGAAAGGCAATCAGTGGCACTTTGGCATGAAGGCCCACATTGGTGTCGATGCCAAGAGTGGCCTGACCCACAGCCTAGTCACCACCGCGGCCAACGAGCATGACCTCAATCAGCTGGGTAATCTGCTTCATGGAGAGGAGCAATTTGTCTCAGCCGATGCCGGCTACCAAGGAGCGCCACAGCGCGAGGAGCTGGCCGAGGTGGATGTGGACTGGCTGATCGCCGAGCGTCCCGGCAGGGTAAAAACCTTGAAGCAGCATCCGCGCAAGAACAAAACGGCCATCAACATCGAATACATGAAAGCCAGATACAAGGGGCTGCTGAAAAACGATAACCAACTGGCGATGTTATTCACCCTGGCCAACCTGTTTCGGGTGGACCAAATGATACGTCAGTGGGAGAGATCTCAGTAAAAACCGGAAATAACGCCAGAAATGGTGGAAAAAATAGCCTAAATAGGCTGATTCGATGTGTTTGCGGGAAAAAAATCGGCCCAGATCCGCGAAATTTTAATCAGCGAGTCAGCTTGGGAAGAAATGACCTGCTTATTCGCACCTTCCTTAGATGATATCAAGTCCAGCCCGGAATCTCAGTGAGATAAAAGGATATGATTGTCTGATACCTGATACTGACCATTTCACGGACAGAAACTGAGTAACAGTTCATATAGACAATTCCTTAACAAAAATGAGGCATATTTACCCCCTTATTTGTCGTTTTGTTCATGACAATAGACGCTATCCTACTGGAACCCTGACGTACACAGAACCAGGATACTATTATTCGACCATTTTTCCCCCGTGAGGAATGGTCTTTTTTTCATTAACTTGCCATTACCCCGATGAATTTGAAGCCCAGAATACCGGTGCATTAAGTCCTAAAAATAACGATTACCTACACATACCTCACATTTGTTACATTGCACAACAATTAAGCAACGTGGCTATCTGAACCATAAGCTGGTATGATATTTGCACACTGATGAATACATAACATCAGACAGTTTATTGAAGCGGTCCGGGGGATGTCGCCGGACCGCTTTTTTTATTTGAAGGTATTATTAACTGAAATACTGATAATGATATATTCAGAGATTTGAAGTTGTCCCTTAAAAGTACTGTAAGAAATTGATCTTTAAATACTTAATCTAAATAGGTTAGGTATGACCGTGCCCAGGGAACAGCCGTGAGGATGGATTATCGTAACTACAAATTGTGTAAACACAAAAAGAGTATGTACTTTCCGGCCTTCAGCCAAAAGATATTCACTCACCACGCTGTCCAGCGCGTTCAAAATCATGTCTGGTAATACGTTAAACACCGCAACAAGCCAGTCTATATAACAGCCTGAAAAAAATGAAAAAATAAATCATAAGAATTCTAAAGTATATCTGCGTATATGCCGATACACCTATAGGCACTGTTGCAAAGTTAGCGATGAGGCAGCCTTTTGTCTTATTCAAAGGCCTTACATTTCAAAAACTCTGCTTACCAGGCGCATTTCGCCCAGGGGATCACCATAATAAAATGCTGAGGCCTGGCC
>NZ_JAANQO010000008.1:0-4547 GCF_011605905.1 Cronobacter sp. HA18003
CCATGCCGAACTCAGAAGTGAAACGCCGTAGCGCCGATGGTAGTGTGGGGCCTCCCCATGCGAGAGTAGGGAACTGCCAGGCATCAAATAAAGAACCCCTCAGCACCGCTGAGGGGTTTTTGCTTTTTGAGTTTTATAAGCCTTCCCTTGTATATCAAAAAATAAGCCTCGTTCTCCTCCCCTTTTGTGTGCTCATCCTTTCGCAGAGAAGCTATAAACCTGCTAATCGGTTAAACTGTCCGGGTTTTGACATCAGGACTAATGGCATGAATAACTCCCTAAAACCTTACAATACATTTGGTATTGAAAAACGCGCGCAGCAGATCGTGACGGCGAATACTGCCGGGGCGCTGGCTGATGCATGGCAGCAGGCGCAAGCAGTTTCCCGGCCGGTTTTAATTCTGGGCGAGGGGAGCAACGTGCTGTTTCTTGATGATTTCAACGGCACGGTCATTCTTAACCGTATTATGGGTATCCAGATTGAAGAACATAATGATGCCTGGCTAATACATGCTGGCGCGGGTGAAAACTGGCATCGTCTCGTAAAATTCACGCTGGATCATAATATGGCCGGCCTTGAAAATTTGGCGCTTATTCCAGGATGCGCGGGTTCGTCACCGATTCAAAACATTGGCGCTTATGGCGTAGAGTTCAAACAATTATGTCTGTATGTGGACTGCATTGATTTGGCATCGGGTGAGTCGGTTCGTCTGGGTAACAGTGACTGCCGCTTCGGTTATCGCGATAGCATCTTTAAGCATGATTACCAGAATCGATACGCTATTACAGGTATAGGGCTTCGTCTTCCTAAAGTATGGTCACCGGTACTGACTTATGGCGATTTGACGCGCTTGTCCGCTGATACCGTCACGCCCCGGCA
This sequence comes from Cronobacter sp. HA18003, assembly GCF_011605905.1. Taxonomy (NCBI): domain Bacteria; kingdom Pseudomonadati; phylum Pseudomonadota; class Gammaproteobacteria; order Enterobacterales; family Enterobacteriaceae; genus Cronobacter; species Cronobacter sp. HA18003. The sequence goes on from NZ_JAANQO010000008.1 coordinate 881, forward strand.
GGTCTTTGATGCGGTATGCCATATGCGTCAAACAAAGCTTCCCGATCCGAAGGAATATGGTAACGCAGGCAGCTTCTTCAAAAACCCGGTTATTACTGCTGAAGAGGCCAGTGCGCTGTTTATACATTATCCAGATGCGCCACGTTACCCACAAAATGATGGAAAGGTAAAACTGGCTGCAGGCTGGCTTATCGATCGCTGTGAAATGAAAGGTCATCGCGTCGGTGGCGCGGCGGTGCATCGTCAGCAGGCACTAGTGCTAATCAATGAGCATAATGCGACCAGTGAGGATGTCGTAAAACTCGCGCATGAAGTCCGTCAGCGCGTCGGCGAAAAATTCAATATCTGGCTGGAGCCTGAAGTCCGTTTTATTGGTGCGGTGGGTGAGGTAAACGCTGTGGAGACGATTTCTTGAAAGATAATACTATTCCGTTAACACTGGTTTCGCTTCTTGCTGACGGCGAATTTCACTCTGGTGAGCAGCTTGGCGAAAAGCTGGGGATGAGCCGTGCTGCTATCAATAAGCATATCCAGACGCTGCGTGACTGGGGCATTGATGTCTTTACGGTGCCGGGTAAAGGGTACAGCCTGCCGGGCCCGATTCAGTTGCTTAACGAATCTTTTATTCATTCCCATATTAAATCGGGATCGGTGACGGTGCTGCCGGTTATCGACTCCACAAACCAGTATTTACTGGACAGGCTTTCTGAGCTTGAATCAGGCGATGCCTGTATCGCGGAGTATCAGCAGGCAGGTCGCGGACGTCGTGGCCGCAAATGGTTCTCGCCGTTTGGAGCAAATCTTTATCTTTCCATGTATTGGCGCCTTGAACAGGGACCAGCTGCCGCCATTGGTTTAAGCCTGGTTATCGGCATTGTTATGGCTGAAGTGCTTCATGAGCTTGGTGCCGCGCAGGTGCGGGTAAAATGGCCAAACGATCTCTATTTACATGACAGAAAACTGGCGGGTATTCTCGTCGAGCTTACGGGTAAAACCGGAGATGCGGCACAGATTGTTATTGGCGCGGGTATCAACCTCGCGATGCGTCAGGTCGAAAGCGATATCGTGAATCAGGGCTGGATAAACCTTCAGGAAGCGGGAATTAAAGTCGACAGAAATGAGCTGGCCGTCAGGTTGATAGAAAAACTACGCGCGTCGCTGCGGGAGTTTGAACAGGAAGGGTTAGCTCCCTTTTTATCGCGTTGGGAAAAACTGGACAATTTTATTCATCGTCAGGTCAAACTCATTATCGGCGATCGCGAAATATACGGTATCTCTCGTGGTATAGATAATCAGGGTGCGTTACTGCTGGAACAAAACGGCGTGATAAAGCCCTGGATGGGCGGCGAGATTTCATTACGCAGCGCAGAATGAAAAAAGGGAGCCAGGCTCCCTTTTTTCATTCCTGCCTTATTTCCTTAAGCGGACACAGTCGACGGCATGGTTCGCGCTCTTGGTCATGATGAGGCTGGCCCTTTCACGTGTCGGAAGGATATTCTCTTTTAGGTTCAACCAGTTAATCTCTTTCCATAACTGCGTTGCGATATTAACCGCTTCATCTTCTGACAGTTTGGCGTAGTGATGGAAATAAGAGTCAGGATCGGTAAACGCGCCCTCACGGAATTTCAGAAAACGGTTGATATACCAGCGTTGCAGTAAATCTTCTGGCGCATCAACATAAATAGAGAAATCGACGAAGTCTGAAACAAAAACATGATGCGGATCGTGAGGATAATCCATACCGCTTTGCAGCACGTTCAAACCTTCAAGAATAAGAATATCCGGTTGATTAACGACCTTATCCCCATCAGGAATGACATCATAAATGAGGTGTGAATAAACCGGCGCGGTGACATTCGGCACGCCTGACTTGATATCAGAAACGAACTTAACCAGGCGGTGCATATCGTATGACTGAGGGAAGCCTTTCTTCTTCATCAGATTGCGTTCTTTTAAAACCGCGTTCGGATGTAGAAAGCCGTCGGTGGTAATCAGCTCAACGCGACGATGCTCAGGCCAGCGGCTTAACAGCGCCTGCAATACGCGGGCAGTCGTACTTTTACCTACCGCAACGCTACCTGCAATGCTGATAATATAAGGAATACGCTGGCCATTAGTGCCAAGAAATTGTTCGAGTACAGCCTGCCGGCGTAAGTTAGAGCTAATATAAAAATTAAGCAAACGCGATAGCGGCAGATAAATTTCCGCGACTTCTTCAAGAGAAAGGTCTTCGTTAATACCCTTCAGGCGCGCGATTTCGCCTTCAGTAAGCGTCATCGGTACGGAGTCGCGCAAGGCAGCCCACTGGCTCCGGTTAAACTGGAGATAGGGGGACGTTAAGATTTGATCTTTATTACTCATAAGCATGCTTCTGCCTGTCATTCAGGACAAAATGAAAACCCTTTGCTCAGCGCTGTGATGCTTTCATCGTAGACCGCTTAATGGCACGCCGGGTAAGCGAGAATTTCACAATGGGCAGGAGGGTAACACCAGATCAAAAGGAATAATAAGAAAAAATCTTCCTCACTTTCCTTTCTCCGAAAAGCATCACGCTTCTTAACCTTAATTGTATAAAGCTTGTCCGCCTGTGTGGGGTTATCTTTCTACTGAGATAACACTCAACGGCGAACGAGACGATTAAAGCAGTAATTGTAATGCTTAAATCAGCAGCACTTTTGACGCAAAAGAGAGAGCAATACGTCGCCTTTACCCATTAAAGAACGAGCTGGCGTTTTGTTTCTTAGCCTGACCACCCACCAAATGCTGCCGCCAGGTGTGGATTATTTCACCATGAGTGGCTGAAAAGGCATCAGAAATGCGCGTTGATGCGCAAAATGTGAGCAAGAGAGCGGATTAAGCAATTTTTTTGTTGCATGCGCGCGCCGCTATTCCTAGAATGCGCGCTACTTGATGCCGGCTTAGCTCAGTAGGTAGAGCAACTGACTTGTAATCAGTAGGTCACCAGTTCGATTCCGGTAGCCGGCACCATCAAGTTCAGGTGGGGTTCCCGAGCGGCCAAAGGGAGCAGACTGTAAATCTGCCGTCACAGACTTCGAAGGTTCGAATCCTTCCCCCACCACCATTTTCGGCTTCGCGCTGCGATGCCAGAGTTGGTCGGTAAGCCTGCCAGCTCAAGCAAAAAAGAATTTCTTTTTTGTACAGAAAGAACTGGGTAGCCGAGTTTCAGGATGCGGGCATCGTATAATGGCTATTACCTCAGCCTTCCAAGCTGATGATGCGGGTTCGATTCCCGCTGCCCGCTCCAGGATGTGCTGATATAGCTCAGTTGGTAGAGCGCACCCTTGGTAAGGGTGAGGTCGGCAGTTCGAATCTGCCTATCAGCACCACTTCTCAATCTCCTCCCTGTTTCTCTTCTGTAGATGTATTCAACAAATTCAGGCAAACGCCTGGTTGATGTGGTGATACCACCGATTTATCCGTGTCTTAGAGGGACAATCGATGTCTAAAGAAAAGTTTGAACGTACAAAACCGCACGTTAACGTCGGTACTATCGGCCACGTTGACCATGGTAAAACAACGCTGACCGCTGCCATCACTACCGTTCTGGCGAAAACCTACGGTGGTTCTGCTCGTGCATTCGACCAGATCGATAACGCGCCGGAAGAAAAAGCTCGTGGTATCACCATCAACACCTCTCACGTTGAAT
>NZ_JAANQO010000009.1:0-4503 GCF_011605905.1 Cronobacter sp. HA18003
GGTTGCGATGGCCGGAGACGGTGTGAATGATGCCCCGGCGCTGGCAGCGGCTGACGTGGGTATAGCCATGGGAACGGGTACAGATGTGGCAATTGAAAGTGCCGGAGTCACCCTTCTCAAAGGCGACCTGATGATACTGAACAGGGCCCGTCATCTGTCAGAGATCACCATGAAAAATATCCGACAGAATCTGTTTTTTGCATTTATCTACAACGCACTTGGTGTGCCGGTGGCTGCAGGCCTGCTTTATCCTGTGTATGGAATACTGCTGTCGCCAGTTATTGCGGCGGCGGCCATGGCTCTTTCTTCCGTCAGCGTCATTGTGAATGCGTTGCGTCTGAAAAGTGTCAGGCTCGGGAAATAACACTGAGTGAAGGGTCTGTTATGAACAGAAGGAGTCCAGTATGAAAAGTACCACCTATGCGCTTATTGCTGTCGCCGCGATCGCGGCATTTGCCCTCCTGCGAGAACACTGGTCACATGTGGCAGGTTACTGGCCATATCTGTTATTGCTGGTCTGCCCGCTAATGCATCTTTTCCACGGCCACGGAGGGCATGGGGATCACCAACATCACGGAAGTGAAAACGATAAAAAAAATTAATCCGGCAAACGGGGCCGCGTCGCGGTCCCGTTATCAGTCCAGGTATCGTTCGTAGTCTCTGGCATGCGCAAAGGCATGCTGTTCGAGTTTGTTATCAGCGGGTGCCGATGCCCGGAACGACAGTGAATTAACAGGATTGTTATTGATGACCAGCTCGTAATGTAAATGAGGACCGGATGAACGTCCGCTGGGTGATGCTGCCAACTTACTGATTTAGTGTATGATGGTGTTTTTGAGGTGCTCCAGTGGCTTCTGTTTCTATCAGCTGTCCCTCCTGTTCAGCTACTGACGGGGTGGTGCGTAACGGCAAAAGCACTGCCGGACATCAGCGCTATCTCTGCTCTCACTGCCGTAAAACATGGCAACTGCAGTTCACTTACACCGCTTCTCAACCCGGTACGCACCAGAAAATCATTGATATGGCCATGAATGGCGTTGGATGCCGGGCAACCGCCCGCATTATGGGCGTTGGCCTCAACACGATTTTCCGCCATTTAAAAAACTCAGGCCGCAGTCGGTAACCTCGCGCATACAGCCGGGCAGTGACGTCATCGTCTGCGCGGAAATGGACGAACAGTGGGGATACGTCGGGGCTAAATCGCGCCAGCGCTGGCTGTTTTACGCGTATGACAGGCTCCGGAAGACGGTTGTTGCGCACGTATTCGGTGAACGCACGATGGCGACGCTGGGGCGTCTTAAGAGCCTGCTGTCACCCTTTGACGTGGTGATATGGATGACGGATGGCTGGCCGCTGTATGAATCCCGCCTGAAGGGAAAGCTGCACGTAATCAGCAAGCGATATACGCAGCGAATTGAGCGGCATAACCTGAATCTGAGGCAGCACCTGGCACGGCTGGGACGGAAGTCGCTGTCGTTCTCAAAATCGGTGGAGCTGCATGACAAAGTCATCGGGCATTATCTGAACATAAAACACTATCAATAAGTTGGAGTCATTACCTTAAACTTGCTTTAACAAAATTTTGGGACTGACCGAAACAAAAAGGCCAGCCCCGGAGGGCTGGCTATTCAGTACAGGGCAATGACAGGTTTCTTGATGCCGCAGGCGTGAGCGTAGCGGGTCAGTGTGTCGATGCTGGCTTTGGTGATGTTGTTTTCCAGGCGAGAAATAACCGGAGGTGTAACCCCCATGCGTTCAGCAACCTGCGCTTTTGTCAGGTTGTCATGCTTGCGCCATTCAGCAAGCAGCTCCCTGAGCTTTTCCTTACGTTCTTCTTCCTGCCATGCAGCGCGATATTCATCGTCCTGCATCCACTCGTTATGCAGTTCTTTATGGCTTACCAGTTTCATTAAGTACCTCCGCTAACCGCTTTTTGGCGAGATCGATTTCTTTCGCTGGCGTTTTCTGTGACTTCTTGATGAAAACACGGAGCATGATGATGGTATTGCCTTTGTGGTATACCCAGATTCCCCTGGCTATGTCCGTCCCCATCGTGCGGATCTCAAAAAGTCCATCGCCCAGGGGCTTCGTGTCCGGCTCCCGCAGTAATCGGGCGTCATACTCCAGTTTGCCGATGAGACGGTCAAACTTCACCCTGATTTTTACGGGTAATGCTGTGGCTTCTTCCCTGGCTTCCGGGTGATAAACAACGCTAAACATGTGACCTCCCATTTCTATTAATATTAACCTATAGGCTAATTTCAGACAAGGTAGAATTAACCTATAAGCTAATTTTGTTGGCAGTTATCGTGGCTACCCGGTCACTACCCTGTTAGCGTGAGTTTTCGTTCCACTGAGGAACGGGGATTTATGCGCGTTAGCGCATGTAAGGCGGCAGGATGAAATGACAGGTAGCACCGAGGGTTAGCCGCCGATACCAGTGAGGGATCGAAAGGGATCGCCTATCCATCCCTTCACCCTGCAAAGCCATATTCCGCTAAAAGCGGCTCAGAGGCTTTTGTGCGCGGTCGGAGTGGTCACAACAAGGCGAAGCCGCAGTTGGGGCGTATCTCCGCGTTAGCGGGTCGTAAGAGCCGCTTACGAGCGTGTAAGCTAATTCTTCAGCGATATTTGCTGACGTATCCGGCGTGGCCGGATTTGTCCAATCCCTCGATGGCTAACAGGCGAGCTGTTAGCCATCGAGGGATTCCGTTCTGAATGCCCCGCGCTTTAGCGTGGGGAGCTACTTTTGAGGCGCTCGCGCCGATGCTGTTCGGTTATCCACTTTTTAAAGGGGATAACAGTAATGTCTTTTATTTTTTGGTTTATCTTTTAATACGTAAGTAATTAAAAGATAAACCAAAAGAGTATTTGCGCCATCTCGTTTGCACTTCATTATCACTTACCCACAAGCTATACAGCAGTTGTGGTGGGTCTACGCCGGAACCGCCGAAAAATCCGTCATTCCTGTAGGCGGGATGGGTTGGATTTCGAAAATTATTGTACTATAAGGGCTTCCCCGGCGTGTCAACGCCGGTGTTTATGGTTTCTGTCTGCTCTTCAGTAAAAATAAAGGGGAGAGACTGCGGTACTATAAACGGCCATGATGAATCGTCATCGATTCGGACCCTGATGAAAGACGCGCGTGAGGTTCTTGTTCGTTAAGCGGATACGTATATCCTGTACAATAGCCAGATAGGCCTCACGGGGTATAACCCTTTATCATCAACGAATTGCAGGTCAGATGGTTATTTTGTTTCGTGCTTTAGCTGGCTGAGTACAGCCTGAAATCATCACCGTAATGCAATGATGCCCAGCACAGCCTTGCGTTTTTGGCGGCGATGGCTACAACGGCACGCCAGTATCCTCTGCGATCGACCAGTGAACAGACCCAACGACTGAATAAATCAGTCCTTTTCTCGGCACCAATCAGAACCGAACGAGCCCCCTGAACCAGTAGCGTTCGCAGATACGAATCGCCAGCTTTAGTTATCCTGCCAAGCTTTGATTTCCCACCACTGCTGTACTGCGATGGCGTTAGTCCCAGCCAGGCTGCCAGTTGTCGCCCATTTTTAAAATCGTGTGCATTACCGATACTGGCGACCAGCGCACAGGCCGTTGTGGGACCAATCCCTTTCAGTTCCATCAATCGCTGGCTGCGGTGATCTGTTTTTGCCATGCGGGACAAAATCCGGTCATATTCAGTAATATTATCTTCAATACGATCAATGTGTTCCAGCAGGTCATTAACACATTGTTGAACCTGAAGTGGCAAAGAACTCTTCTGCTCAGAAACCATGTGACGCAGGGCATCTGTACTTTGTGGGGCGATGACACCGAATTCCGATATCAAACCTCTCAATCGGTTATATGTTGCTGTTTTCTCTTCGATAAAACCCTGTCTGATACGGTGTAGGCATTGCATCGCCTGCTGGCTCTCATCCTTCACTGGTACAAACCGCATATGCGGGCGACGAACTGCTTCACAGATAGCCTGAGCATCAGCTGCATCATTTTTGCCTGATTTACCGGCCATGCGGTAAGGAGATACAAATTTAGCAGCCATCAGCCGTGGTTCATGACCATATTGCCGAAACAACCTTGCCCAGTAGTGAGCCCCGGAGCATGCCTCCATCCCGATAACACAGGGAGGTAAACTGGCAATCAGCTCAGGAAGGGCAGCACGCGATACTTTGGGTTTAACCAGAACAGTTTTACCGTGTTGGTCAACGCAGTGAACAGCGAACACATTTTTAGCAAGATCGATACCGACAGTCGTGATGGTCATAACGAATCCCTCCGGGGCTATGTTTACCCCATGATTGCACAAGAGTTAATCAGGCGCATATCCAGGGGAAGTCCCTTCCATTCGTTAAGGGGCACTGTTGCAAATAGTCGGTGGTGATAAACTTATCATCCCCTTTTGCTGATGGAGCTGCACATGAACCCATTCAAAGGCCGGCATTTTCAGCGTGACATCATTCTGTGGGCCGTACGCTGGTA
>NZ_JAANQO010000010.1:0-4495 GCF_011605905.1 Cronobacter sp. HA18003
CCGGCTTCAACCTCATCTATTCCCAGTTTCCGTGCGACTGCTTCAGCAGTAAGCTGGTTATCCCCGGTGAGCATAACGATGCGGATCCCCGCCTGACGCAAAGCTTTAAGCGCATCCGGCGTGGTTGTTTTCACGGGATCCGAGATAGCTATCAGGCCTGCAAGGTCCCCGTCTGTGGCCACATAGATAACGGTAGCGCCTTCCATCCGCAACGTATCCGCAACGGCCTTTTGATTATCAATAACTATACTGTTTTCCTGCATAGCCAGTTCATTACCAATAACAACCCGTTGACCTTCGACATCGCCTGAGACACCTTTACCCGACGGTGCATCGAAATGAGTGACTGCGGGTATTGCGATCCCCTTTTCCTGTGCTGCTTTAACTACTGCCATACCCAGCGGATGCTGCGAGCCTTTTTCCACTGCGGCTGTTACACGCAAAAGAGATGTTTCCCCACCCGGATTGAGACTGATAATCCCTGTCACCGTAGGCGAACCTTCCGTGAGCGTGCCTGTTTTGTCGACAACCAGCGTGTCCACTTTTTCAAGACGCTCAAGGGCTTCGGCATTCCTGATTAACACCCCGGCCTGGGCTCCTTTGCCCACCCCCACCATTATCGACATCGGCGTGGCCAGCCCCAGCGCGCAGGGACAGGCAATAATCAGGACCGACACAGCCGCAATGAGACCGTGCGCCATCCTGGGCTCGGGCCCCCAGACAGACCAGATCACGAAAGCAACAACCGCGATAAGTATCACCAGAGGAACAAACCAGCCTGAAACGCTGTCAGCCATTCTCTGGATGGGGGCACGCGAACGCTGTGCATCAGCGACCATCTGAACAATTCGTGAGAGCATTGTTTCATCACCGACTTTCTCTGCACGGATGATGAGACTCCCTGTCTGATTAATGGTCCCCCCGATGACAGGGTCACCCTCCGTTTTGGTAACCGGCATAGATTCCCCGGTCACCATCGATTCATCAACGGTTGTTTTGCCTTCGATCACGATACCGTCGACCGGAATACTCTCTCCAGGTCTGATGCGGAGCTTATCGCCAGGCAGGACATCTTCCGCATTAATATCCGTTTCATGACCGTCATGATCCAGCCGTCTGGCGGTTTTGGGGGCAAGGTTCAGAAGCGCAGTAATGGCGCCTGAGGTTTGTTCCCGTGCCCGCAGCTCAAGAACCTGTCCCAGCAGAACAAGCACCGTAATAACTGCTGCGGCTTCAAAATAAACGGCCACCAGGCCATCCATGTTTCTGAACGATGCAGGAAACCAGGAGGGGAAGACGGTTGCAATGACGCTGTAAACCCAGGCTACGCCGGTCCCCATTGCAACAAGGGTAAACATATTCAGGGAGCGGTTACGTAACGACATTCCGGCCCGGGCGAAGAATGGCCAGCCACACCACAACACGACAGGGGAGGCCAGAAGCAGCTGCAGCCATGTGTTGTACTGTGGCGGTACTGTATTCCTCAACTCGGGAAACAGATGAGATCCCATTTCGAGTACCAGAACCGGAAACGCCAGCAACAACCCCAGCCAGAAGCGTCTTGTCATGTCGTGAAGTTCATCACTCGGCCCCGTGGATGCCGTAGCTACGAGCGGCTCCAGTGCCATTCCACAGACAGGACAGCTTCCGGGACCACTGCGGCGTATCTCCGGGTGCATCGGACATGTCCACACACCTTCAGAATTCTCTTTTTCCGCCTGGTGGTGAGGCTGTTTTATCTGATCAGGGCTGACTTCGTGATGATCGTGGTGATGGTGATGGGAATGTTCACTGGCATCTTCGGTAAGATAACGATCGGGATGGGCTTTAAATTTACTCTCACAGCTGGCGGAGCAGAAATAAAGTTGATGGTCCTGGTATCGAATGCTGCTGTGCGCCCTGTCGGGCAGGATGGCCATCCCGCACACGGGATCTCTCACCTTATGCAATACGTGGCCCTCGTCCGGGGATAATGTCTGCTCAGAAGCAGTCTGGTTGTTGTGTTGCACTGCATTGTCATTTTTCACAGTAACTCTCCTTATGCATACCGAAGCATCTTCTGTCTTCAGGGTATGTCATGGATGCGATTACCACGAATATCGCCGGCACAGGAGTGCCTGCTACCGGCGTCCCGTTATCAGCCGTTCCGCTGACTATTCGATTCGCTGGAAGACTTTTTTACTTCCATCCGGTGAGAATGCGATAACATCGTAAGCCTCTTTTCGGGCTCCCATCTCCATTCCAGGACTTCCTGCTGGCATACCGGGGGTGGCGAGACCGTATATACCTGAACCAGACTGCATTGCCTTATGTATCGTTGTCGCAGGCACATGGCCTTCAATGATCAAATTACCGGCAACCGCGGTATGACAACTTCGCAGTCCTGCAGGAATAGCATGCTTTTCTTTCAGGGCTGACAGCGCCTGATCATTCATGACGTGAGTTCGTACTTCAAACCCGTCTTTTTCCATCGCCTTGCCCCACAGGGAACAACAGCCACAGTTTTCAGATTTGTACATATCAATCACTTTTTCACTCGCCATCGCGGGCAGTGAAAGGCCGAGAGCCAGCGCCATCAGAACCACTTTTTTCATACTCACCTCTGTATATTATCGATTTAAACCCTGACGTCAGGGTGAATCAGTAAAGAAGGACACCCACAGGGGGTGCCCTTTCAGGTTCAGGACACGCTTTTTTTATGTCTGCGCAGCCAGATTAATTTGTAGGCGGCAGGAATAATGAACAGGGACAGCAGCGGAGCCGTGATCATCCCACCAATCATGGGTGCCGCGATACGGCTCATGACTTCTGAACCTGCACCGGTTCCCCAGAGTATTGGCAGCAGACCCGCAATGATCACCGCCACGGTCATGGCTTTCGGCCGGACACGCAGTACGGCACCATGATAGAGGGCTTCATCAAGGCCTTCCGGTGTGAACGTCTCTTTACGGGACAATTCCGGGTGCGCTTCAATGGCATGACGCAGATACATCAGCATGACCACGCCAAACTCTGCTGCCACCCCGGCCAGAGCGATAAACCCCGTTCCGGTTGCGACAGACATATGGAAGCCCTGCCAGTACAGGAACCATATCCCGCCAACCAGGGCGAACGGCAGGCTCATCAGGATCAGCAGGGCTTCATCAACCCGGCGGAATGCCAGATACAACAGGATGAAGATGATCATCACCGTCATCGGCACCATCAGCTTCAGTTTCTTGTTGGCATGCTCAAGCAGTTCAAACTGTCCGGAGAATGACACGCTGGTACCCGGTCTCAGTTTCACTTTCTGACTGATCGCCGTTTTAATGTCATTAACCACCGACACCATATCCCTGCCGCGCGCGTCAATGTAAATCCAGCTGGCTGGACGGGCATTTTCCGTTTTCAGCATAGTCGGCCCGGAAACGACCTTAATATCCGCAACATCGCCCAGCGTGATCTGCTGCTTCATCGGGGTCAGGATCGGCATCTGTTTCAGGGCCTGCGGGCTGTTCCGGTAATCCTGCGGATAGCGGATATTAATCGGGTACCGGGCCACGCCTTCAACCGTTTCCCCTACCGTCGCGCCGCCGATGGCTGATGAGATGAACAGCTGCACATCGCCCACCGTCATTCCGTAGCGGGAGGCTTTTTCCCGGTTGATATCCACATCAATGTAGCGCCCGCCTTCCAGTCGCTCTGCGAGAGCAGACACTACGCCGGGTACGGTTTTGGCGACCGCTTCGATACTCTGCGCCGTTGCATCGATATCGGACAGAACCGTTCCGGACACCTTGATACCTATCGGGCTTTTGATCCCGGTTGAGAGCATATCAATACGGTTACGGATTGGCGGCACCCAGAGGTTTGCCAGCCCCGGTAAACGGACGGTCCTGTCGAGTTCTTCAATAATCTTGTCAATCGTCATGCCTGGACGCCACTGATCCTCAGGTTTGAGCTGGATCGTGGTTTCAACCATTTCGAGCGGTGCGGAATCCGTGGCGGTCTCTGCTTTACCGGTCTTGCCAAATACAGAGGCCACTTCAGGAACGCTTTTGATTAACTTGTCCGTCGTCTGCAGGAGCGCTGCAGCTTCAGCCGGAGAGACACCCGGCAGGGTCGACGGCATATACAACAGGTCGCCCTCGTTAATCTTCGGCAGAAACTCACCGCCCACCTGGCTCAGCGGCCAGATAACGGTGAAAATGGACAAGGCCGCAACCAGCAGGGTTGTTTTTGGCCAGTGGAGAACCCGCAACAGCAATGGATGATACGCTTTGATCAGTACCCGGTTCAGGGGGTTACTGGTCTCTGCAGGAATTTTCCCCCGGATCCAGAATCCCATCAGAATCGGAATGACGATGATGGCCAGCGCGGCCGCGCCCGCCATGGAGTACGTTTTCGTGAATGCCAGCGGGCCAAACAGACGTCCTTCCTGACCTTCCAGGGTAAAGATAGGAATAAAGGACAGGGTGATGATCAGCAGGCTGATAAACAGTGCGGGTCCCACTTC
>NZ_JAANQO010000021.1:0-627978 GCF_011605905.1 Cronobacter sp. HA18003
TTCGTTTATCGTCCGTAGACGTTAAGATATCAGTGCCCCGAGTGCCCACACAGATTGTCTGATAAATTGTTAAAGAGCGGTGCGACGCGGCGTTCAGCCTGCTGTCGCGAGGTGGCGTATATTACGCTTTCCTCTTTCAGAGTCAAGCGTTTATTTTCGCTTTCGTCTGCCTGACGGGCCGGCTCGTTTGCCGTTGTGCCGTGTCAGTGGAGGCGCATTATAGGGAGTTCTTCTCAGCTGACAAGAGGAAATTTTAAAAAAAATTCCGATCGTTCATTTTCCAGGCACAAAGACTGAAGAATCACCATCATTGCCTGGTTTATAAACAAAAACGAGCCCCGCAGGGCCCGTTTTTCATTTTTTGCGAGTTACTGCACAGCGACAATATGATTGTCGCGCACGATAAGCTCGATAGTTTTACCGGGCACCAGCTCACCGGAGAGGATTTGCTGGGCCAGCGGGTTTTCAATCTGCTGCTGAATCGCACGTTTCAACGGACGCGCGCCATAAACCGGGTCGTAGCCGTTCTCACCAAGCAACTGCAGCGCGTCATCCGAGATATGCACCGCATACCCCCGGTCTTCCAGACGCTGATAAAGCCGCTGCAACTGGATCTGCGCAATAGAGGCAATGTGTTTCTGTCCTAACGGATGGAATACCACCACTTCATCAATACGGTTGATGAATTCCGGGCGGAAGCTCTGCCCGACCACGCCCATCACCAGCTCTTTCATGCTCGCGTAATCCAGCGCGCCGAAACGCTCCTGAATCAGATCGGAACCCAGGTTAGACGTCATGATGACCACAGTATTACGGAAATCGACCGTTCTGCCCTGCCCGTCCGTCAGACGTCCATCATCCAGCACCTGCAGAAGAATGTTGAACACATCAGGGTGCGCTTTTTCCACTTCATCCAGCAGAATGACGGAATAAGGACGGCGGCGAACCGCTTCGGTCAGATAACCGCCTTCTTCATAACCGACATATCCCGGAGGAGCGCCAACCAGACGCGACACCGAGTGTTTCTCCATAAACTCGGACATGTCGATACGCACCATCGCATCGTCGCTGTCGAACATAAAGTTAGCCAGCGCTTTGCAGAGTTCAGTTTTCCCCACCCCGGTCGGCCCGAGGAACAGGAATGACCCAATCGGACGGTTCGGATCGGAAAGCCCGGCGCGGCTACGGCGAATCGCATTCGACACCGCTTCGACCGCCTCATCCTGGCCGATCACGCGCTGATGCAGATCCTGCTCCATACGCAGAAGCTTATCGCGCTCGCTCTCCATCATGCGGGAGACCGGAATACCCGTCCAGCGCGCCAGCACTTCGGCGATTTCCGCGTCAGTGACTTTATTTCGCAGCAGCCGCATCGTTTTGCCTTCCGACTGCGTGGCGGCGGCGAGCTGTTTCTCAAGCTCCGGAATTTTGCCGTACTGCAGTTCAGACATCCGTGCCAGGTCACCCACGCGGCGCGCCTGCTCGATGGCGATTTTCGCCTGCTCCAGCTCTGCTTTAATGGTCTGCGTACCGGAGAGTGAGGCTTTTTCCGCTTTCCACTCTTCTTCCAGCTCAGAATACTGACGCTCTTTATCCGACAGCTCATCGTTCAGCATATCGAGGCGTTTTTTACTGGCCTCGTCAGACTCTTTCATCAGCGCCTGCTGTTCCAGTTTGAGCTGAATAATGCGGCGGTCGAGGCGGTCAAGTTCCTCTGGCTTCGAGTCAATCTGCATACGAATGCTGGACGCCGCTTCATCGATAAGGTCAATGGCTTTATCCGGCAACTGGCGGTCGGCAATATAACGGTGCGACAGCGTCGCCGCTGCGACAATCGCCGGGTCGGTTATCTGCACATGGTGATGCAGCTCATAGCGCTCTTTCAGGCCGCGCAGGATCGCAATGGTATCTTCCACCGACGGCTGGGCGACAAACACTTTCTGGAAACGGCGCTCCAGCGCGGCGTCTTTTTCAATGTACTGGCGATATTCATCAAGCGTCGTGGCGCCTACGCAGTGCAGCTCACCGCGCGCCAGCGCCGGTTTGAGCATGTTGCCCGCATCCATCGCGCCATCAGCTTTACCCGCGCCGACCATAGTATGCAGCTCATCGATAAACAGGATGACGTTGCCTTCCTGTTTCGACAGATCGTTCAGTACGCCTTTCAGACGCTCTTCAAATTCGCCGCGGTATTTCGCACCGGCCACCAGCGCGCCCATATCGAGCGCCAGCACCCGGCGCCCTTTCAGGCCTTCCGGCACTTCGCCATTAACGATACGCTGCGCCAGCCCTTCGACTATCGCGGTTTTACCGACGCCAGGCTCACCAATCAGTACCGGGTTGTTTTTGGTACGACGTTGCAGTACCTGAATCGTACGACGGATTTCTTCATCGCGGCCAATGACCGGATCGAGCTTGCCCTGCTCGGCACGCTCGGTCAGATCGACGGTATATTTTTTCAGTGCCTGCCGCTGATCTTCGGCACCCTGATCGTTCACGGTTTCGCCTCCGCGCATATTTTCAATCGCTTGTGTGACGTTCGCGGTCGTGGCGCCCGCGGCTTTAAGTAAATCCGCAAGCGTTCCGCGCGACTCCAGCGCCGCCAGAACAAACAGCTCTGAGGAAATAAAATTGTCGCCCCGTTTCTGCGCCAGCTTGTCGCAGAGATTCAGTGCCCGCACAAGATCCTGCGACGGCTGAACGTCGCCGCCGGTGCCTTCCACCTGCGGCAGGCGGCTCAGCGCCTGGTCGAGATCGGTGCGTAACTTCCCGGCATTAACGCCTGCGGATGTCAGCAAAGGACGAACGGAACCGCCTTCCTGATTTAGCAGGGCGCTCATGAGGTGAAGGGGTTCGATAAACTGGTTGTCGTGCCCCAGTGCGAGTGACTGGGCATCGGCAAGAGCAAGCTGGAATTTATTGGTAAGACGATCCAGACGCATAACTCCTCCCATAACAGGTCAAAATTGCTACTGGAGATTAAATGAGGTCATCCCTCAATTATTCAAGGTTAATGACCTTAATTATGTAGAGCGTCAGTTATCCGTACCGGATCGTCTTGATTCAATAGGTTATATCAGCCAAATGAAACTTGCCATACGACCTGTCGTTCTGTCGCGGCGATACGAGAAAAAATCGTGGCTTTCGCTATGCGTACAGCGCTCACCGCCATAAACGGCGGTCACGCCCATCTTCGCGAGACGCTGGCGCGCCAGCAGATAGATATCGGCGAAATATTTCTCGCCGTGCGGGCGAAAAGCAGCTGCAGCCGCCGGATCTTTAGCGATAAACGCCTCGCGCACTTCCGGACCAACTTCAAAAGCCTGCGGGCCAATCGCCGGGCCAAGCCAGGCCTGAATAGTGGCGGGCGGCGCGCGAAAACAGGCGACGGTCTCTTCAAGCACGCCTTCGCACAGTCCGCGCCAGCCTGCGTGCGCCGCCGCCACTTCCGTGCCGGACGACTCGCAAAACAGCACCGGCAGGCAGTCGGCGGTCATCACCGCGCAGACCGTTCCCCGCTCACGGGTATAAGAGGCATCTGCGCGCTTAGAGGCATACGGCCCGCCGTCGAGATGAAGGACATCCTTACCGTGCACCTGCTCAAGCCAGACGGGCGATGAAGGGAAATTCGCCGCCTGATAAAAGCGGCGACGGTTCTCTTCGACATGTTCAGGATTATCCCCGCAGTGCGCGCCCAGATTTAAGGCGTCGTAAGGCGGCAGGCTGACGCCGCCGTGGCGGGTTGAGCTACAGGCCGCAACGCCCGAAGGCAGCGGCCACTGCGGAGTAATCAGTTTCATAACCAGTCCACGTCGTCTTTATGGGCTTCGAAATCAGCGCGCAGCGCGTCGATAAGATCAACCATGTCCTGCGGAATAGGCGCATGCCACTCCATCAGAATACCGCTGATGGGGTGATAAAGACGCAGCATGGTCGCGTGCAGCGCCTGACGATCGAACTTACGCAGCGCCTGAATAAATGCTTCACTCGCGCCTTTCGGCGGACGCGGACGGCCGCCGTACAGCTGATCGCCCACCAGCGGATGGGTGATATGCGCCATGTGTACGCGGATCTGGTGCGTACGGCCGGTTTCCAGACGCAAACGCAGGCGGGTGTGAATCCGAAAATGCTCCATGATGCGGTAGTGCGTCACCGCCGGTTTGCCCATCGGATGCACCGACATATGGGTGCGTTTGGTCGGGTGGCGGCTGATAGGCTCGCTGACCGTCCCGCCCGCCGTCATATGACCAATCGCCACCGCTTCATATTCGCGGGTGATTTCACGCAGCTGTAGCGCTTCAACCAGACGCGTCTGCGCCGGAACGGTTTTCGCGACAACCATCAGGCCGGTCGTGTCTTTATCCAGACGATGCACGATACCCGCGCGCGGCACATCCGCGATAGGCGGGTAGTAGTGCAGCAGCGCGTTAAGCACGGTGCCGTCCGGGTTGCCGGCGCCCGGATGAACCACCAGATCGCGCGGTTTGTTGATAACCAGAATATCGTCATCTTCATAAACGATATCGAGCGGGATATCCTGCGGCTCGAAGCGCGCTTCTTCTTCGATTTCAGCATTGATGGCGACACGTTCCCCACCCAACACTTTCTCTTTCGGCGTATCGCACATCTGGCCGTTTACCAGCACGCGCTGGTCGAGGATCCATTCTTTTATGCGTGAACGTGAATAATCCGGGAACATTTCGGCCAAAGCCTGATCTAAGCGTTGACCGAGTTGTGACTCGGACACCGTTGCGGTGAGTTGTACTCGTTGTGCCATATACAGCTTCTTCGTTAACGTTGGGTTTTACGGCTTTGCCGTTTAATATAGTGTGCTATTGTAGCTGGTCTTAATCGGGAGCTGGAACAGTGAAACTCCCGCATAACATCTGAGGAAAGTCAAAACGTCATGACGCGCATGAAATATCTGGTGGCAGCCGCCACGTTGAGCCTGGCTTTGGCGGGCTGCTCCGGTTCTAAGGAAGAGGTGCCCGATAATCCGCCTTCAGAGATCTACGCGACTGCGCAGCAAAAGCTGCAGGACGGTAACTGGAAAGCGGCAATAACGCAACTGGAAGCGTTAGATAACCGTTATCCGTTTGGCCCATATTCTCAGCAGGTACAGCTGGATCTGATCTACGCCTATTATAAAAACGCCGATCTGCCGCTGGCCCAGGCCGCTATTGACCGTTTTATTCGCCTTAACCCGACCCACCCGAATATCGACTACGTTATCTACATGCGCGGCCTGACCAATATGGCGCTTGATGACAGTGCGCTGCAGGGCTTCTTCGGCGTCGATCGCAGTGACCGCGATCCGCAGCATGCGCGCGACGCGTTCCGCGACTTCTCGAAGCTGGTTCGTGGTTACCCGCAGAGCCAGTACGCTACCGACGCCACTAAACGTCTGGTCTACCTGAAAGACCGTCTGTCGAAATATGAGCTTTCCGTTGCGCAATATTACACCAAACGCGGCGCGTGGGTGGCCGTTGTGAACCGTGTGGAAGGTATGCTGCGTGATTATCCGGATACCCAGGCGACCCATGAAGGGCTGGGCCTGATGGAAAACGCCTATCGCGAGCTGCAGCTCAACGCGCAGGCGGATAAAGTGGCGAAAATTATCGCCGCGAATAACACCGGCTCCTGATCCTTACATCAGCGTAAAAAGCCAGCCCGGCGGGCTGGCTTTTTTTATGGCGTTACTCACCGGTCCACGTCGATCCGTCAATAAAGGTAACGCGGTCATCCACCCACTCGCGCACGATGTTCTCTGCCGCTTTACGGGCGTTTTCGGGCGTAAAGCCGCGATCCTTTTGCAACCACTGTGCCGTTGCCTGACGCGCAGGCTCAAGCGCCGCCAGCACTTTTTCACGCTGCGCTTTTGGCCAGGCCGCTTCGTCTTTCCACTCGCGGATCTCTTTTTCCGAATCCCGCGGTTTTTGAGCCGGTTCGGAAGGGTTGAGGTAATCCTCCGGCTTAACGGTCACGTGCAGCTCAAAAATACGCCAGTCCGCATAGCTGGCATGCTGAATCGTCCCGGCGCCTTCACTCGCTTTGCTCAGCGCATCGGAAAACGCATCGTCGAGCGCTTTCCAGGCGGGCGTACTGAAAATTGCAGCCTGAGGGGCACAAACTGGCGCTGCGCCATCGCGTGATGAACCATACAGCGCCCCAAACGCTTCATAAGCGGCCTGCCCTTGCGCCGGGAAAATAAAGCAGTGGACGTACGGGCGATCGCTATCGTTTTCGTAATCCAGCCTTTCGATATTCATACGCAGCAGCGTCAGCACCGCCCGGTCTTTGCCCTCTTTCGGGTCGCTGTCGATATCTTTCATCACCGACCAGGCGAAATCATCATCCTTAAGCCCGTCCAGCGCCATCTGATGACGCTTATTGGCCTCCAGCGCCGTCACGCCGCTGGCGGGCACGAAATGATTAAGATAAACCAGCCATGCGGAGGCGAGCGGCGTCTGATACTGGCGCAGCTTATCCGCGGCGGTCGCCGGTGAAGCAGGGATAAGACTGACCGCGGCATCGAAATCGTGGGTGGCGCGGCGCGCGATACGCTCAAGCTGTTCAGCGCGGGGTTTCATGGTCGCCATAAGACATGCGTTAAGTTCACTCGCATTACCCGCACAGGCGTTGCGCGTTTTAAGCCACGCGCGCTGCTCCGTGCGTAACGCCGCGGCGTCCTGTGCGGTCATGCTGCTTGTGGCGCGCAGGTAGCTGTCGCTGATTTTGCTGTCGAGTTCGCCGAGCGATGTTTGCTGGCAGATGGCGTGTTCAACAGGCGTGCCCGCTTTATCACAATCAAATGACGCGCCGATGGCAGGCGCAGCGCCACAGGCGAGCGTCACACAGAGCGCGAGACGACGAAGCGCCGTCAGCCGAAAGGTGGCTTTCATAACAATCCTTTTTACGTAAAGAGCCGTGCATTTAGGCAGGTATGAGTGACGCATTATTGCCGAAGCTGCGCCTTTCGAGGAACTCTCAAAAAAGGTATATGGACCAAAAAAGAGGCATAAAAACGGATTTGATGGAGGTTTAAACAGAGAAGGCGGTGGAGTTAACTCATCAACTATGACCGCTTTTAACGAGGCCGACAAGCGAAATCCGCCCTCTTCCTGTCCTGACTCACAAAAACGTTTTATTGACAAAAAGTGACAAAATAAAGTGATCTGAATCACGCAAATTGACGCTGGGGCGGTTATGCTGAAGTTACCAAGACGGGAAAGACAAGAGGTAACATTTATGACAATGAACATTACCAGCAAACAGATGGAAATCACCCCCGCTATCCGCCAGCACGTCGCCGACCGTCTCGCCAAACTTGAAAAATGGCAAACTCATCTGATTAATCCGCATATCATTTTATCTAAAGAACCCCAGGGGTTCGTCGCGGACGCCACCATCAATACACCTAACGGCCATCTGGTCGCCAGCGCCAAACATGAAGATATGTACACGGCCATTAACGAACTCATTAACAAGCTGGAAAGGCAACTGAACAAGGTGCAACACAAAGGCGAGGCCCGCCGCACCACAGGCTCCGTTAAAGACGCCAACTTCGCCGAAGTCGAAGAAGAAGAGTAAAAACATCAGCGTCATCTTTTATCACGCGCCTTCGGGCGCGTTTTTTATTGACAGAACAAAAAGGGTGCGGGTACTTTACCGGTATGCTTATTAAGGAATCTCTCATGAAGCAACACGCGTTTTTCTTCGCTTTCTTTTTTACCTTCCCCTGAACGGGAGGCGTGTCGTCGTACAGAAAGCAAGCGAAGACGAACTAACAGGCCTCCCACTCCGGGGGGCCTTTTTTATGGCTATACACAAGGTGGCGTTATGACTGCGGAAAACCCGTTGCTGGCCCTGCGCGATAAAATCAGCGCGCTGGATGAACAATTACTCGCCCTGCTGGCGCAACGCCGGGCGCTGGCGGTTGAGGTAGGCAAAGCGAAACTCGCCACCCATCGTCCAGTCAGGGATATCGATCGCGAGCGAGATTTACTGGAGCGGTTAATTAGCCTTGGCAAAACTCACCATCTCGACGCGCACTACATCACCCGGCTTTTTCAGCTGATCATCGAAGACTCCGTTCTTACCCAGCAGGCGCTACTCCAGCAGCATCTTAACCAGACCAACCCGCACTCCGCCCGCATCGCGTTTCTCGGCCCGAAAGGCTCTTACTCGCACCTGGCCGCCCGCCAGTACGCGGCTCGCCATTTCGATCACTTCATCGAAAGCGGCTGCGCAAAATTTCACGATATCTTTAATCAGGTGGAGACGGGCCAGGCCGATTACGCCGTCGTGCCGATTGAGAACACCAGCTCCGGCGCGATTAACGATGTCTACGATCTGCTGCAACACACCAGCCTGTCGATTGTCGGCGAGCTGACGCTGCCTATCGATCACTGCGTGCTGGTCTCCACCTCCACCACGCTTGAGAAAATCGAAACCGTCTACAGCCATCCGCAGCCGTTCCAGCAGTGCAGCCAGTTCCTCAAGCGCTACCCGAACTGGAAAATCGAATATTGCGAAAGCACCGCCGCCGCGATGGAAAAAGTGGCGCACGCCAGCTCTCCTTATGTCGCCGCGCTCGGCAGCGAAGCGGGCGGCGCGCTCTACGGTTTGCAGGTGCTGGAGCGCAATCTCGCCAACCAGACGCAAAACATCACCCGCTTTGTGGTGCTGGCCCGCAAGGCTATCAACGTGTCCGATCAGGTGCCGGCGAAAACCACGCTGTTAATCGCCACCGGCCAGCAGGCTGGCGCGCTGGTTGAAGCGTTACTGGTGCTGCGTAATCACAATCTGATTATGACGAAGCTTGAATCGCGCCCGATTAACGGCAACCCGTGGGAAGAGATGTTCTATCTGGATGTTCAGGCGAATCTCCACGATGCTGCGATGCAGCAGGCGCTGAAAGAGCTTGTGGAGATCACCCGGTCGATGAAAGTACTGGGCTGTTACCCGAGCGAAAACGTGGTGCCGGTCGACCCGGCATAACCAGACACGGCCGGAGATCCGGCCGTTTTTTTATCCTTTAAATCGCGGCTTCGGCAGGCCTGCGACGCTGACCTCAAGCGTAAAGAGCGCGCCCGAGAGCGGAAACTTCTCCAGCTCCTCCAGATCCATATTTTCCCGCGTGGTGGTGATATAGAGCGTTTTCATCTCCGGGCCGCCAAAACAGACCATCGTCGGGCAGCGCACCGGCAGGCGATACTCCTCAAGCTGCTCGCCATCTGGCGAAAAACGCGCGATGCGGTGACCGTCATACATCGCCGTCCAGTAGCAGCCTTCCACATCCAGCGCCGCGCCATCAGGAATGCCTTCGCCTTCGCCAAAGGTTTTAAAAATCTCGCGTTTGCCCGGCTCGCCGAGCTCATCAAGCGGCGTGCGGTAAATCACGCCTTTCGGCGTATCAGAGGTATACATCCAGCGTCTGTCAGGGCTGAAGGCAAGGCCATTCGCGCCGTGAATATCGCTCTGGATCACATGCGCGCTCAAATCATTATCTACACGCACCAGCAGCGCGCCTTTATAATCACCGGGAGCCCAGAAGGTGCCCGCGTAAAAGCGTCCGTCGTGGTCGGTGCCGCCGTCGTTGAAGCGCGCCAGCGCCGGGTTATTGGGGTTATCGCAAATCTTCTGCCCCAGAATGCCCCGCTCGTCAGCAAGCCAGATGCCGCTGCGCAGCGCGACGATAAAGCCGCCCTTCTCACGCAGCGCGAAGCATCCCACCTCTTCCGGGAATTGCCAGACGCGGTGTTCGCCGCTTTGCGGCTGGTAGCGATGGATCTCCTGCTCCAGGATATCGGCCCAGTAGAGCGCCTGCTCCTGCGCGTCCCAGGTCGGGCATTCCGGCAGGTGGCCGGTGTAATCAAACAACAGCTGCGGTTGCGCCATTTCGTTCATCCTTTTTCGCCATAAAAAAAGCCAGCGGAACTGGCCTGCTGGCTTTTGAGTATAAGCGGATTTTGCGTTACTGGCGGCTGTCGTTTGCCTGGCGCAACAGCGCGCGGCTCTCCTGCTGGAATCGTTTCGCATAATCGCCGAACCAGTGCTCCACTTTCCGGAAGCTGTCGATAAACGCACGCTTATCGCCCTGCTCCAGCAGGCCAATCGCCTCACCAAACCGCTGGTAGTAACGCTTAATCAGCGCCAGATTGCCTGGCGACGACATAATGATATCGGCGTAGAGCTGCGGGTCCTGCGCAAACAGGCGGCCCACCATCGCCAGTTCCAGCCGGTAAATCGGCGAGGAGAGCGCCAACAGTTGCTCCAGCTGTACATTTTCTTCGGCCAGATGCAGGCCGTAGGCAAACGTCGCAAAATGGCGCAGCGCCTGAATAAACGCCATGTTTTGATCGTGCTCGACCGCGCTGATGCGGTGCAGCCGCGCGCCCCAGACCTGAATTTGCTCAAGGAACCACTGGTACGCCTCCGGCATGCGGCCATCGCAGTAGACCACCACCTGTTTGGCGAGGCTGCCGCTGTCCGGCCCGAACATCGGGTGCAGGCCCAGTACCGGGCCTGAGTGCGCTTCCAGCATCGCCTGCAGCGGCACGTTTTTCACCGAGGTTAAATCGACCAGCACGCAATCCTGCGGCAGCGCGGGCAGCTTGCGGATAACCGCTTCGGTCAGGTGCACCGGCACACTGACAATCACCATTCCGGCGTCAGCACACAGCGTCTGCGCCTGTGGCCAGTCCTGCTGCTCCAGAATGCGCACCTGGTAGCCGGAGAGCGTGAGCATTTTTTCAAACAGCTGGCCCATCTGGCCGCCGCCGCCGACAATCACTACCGGGCGCAGCGCCGGGTTAAGCGTTTTAAAGCCTTTATCGTTCTCGCTGGAGTACGATTCCCGCATCACGCGCCGCAACACATCTTCGATAAGATCCGGCGGCACGCCGAGCGTTTCGGCCTCATGACGACGCGACGCCAGCATAGAGGCCTCGCGCTCCGGCACATAAATCGGCAGCCCGTAGCGGCTTTTTACTTCACCCACTTCCGCCACCAGCTCCAGACGGCGCGCCAGCAGCCCCAGCAGCGCCTTATCCACTTCATCAATTTGATCGCGCAGCGCGGTCAGTTCAGCCACCATCGTTAAACCCCTTACGCCAGGCGCGCCGCCAGCGCCCCTCGCAAATCCTGATGAAGCTCGCGCAGGAGCGCCTCGGTGGTTTCCCAGCTAATGCAGGCGTCGGTAACCGATACGCCGTATTTCATGGCGCTGCGCGGCTGTTCGGAAGACTGATTGCCTTCGTGAAGGTGGCTTTCAATCATCAGACCAATAATAGAACGGTTGCCGTCTTTAATCTGCGCCACCGCGGATTCCGCGACGCCCGGCTGGCGGCGGTAGTCCTTGTTCGAGTTGCCGTGGCTGCAGTCAATCATCAGCGCCGGACGCAGACCCGCCTGCGCCATCTCTTTTTCACACTGCGCGACATCCGCCGGGCTGTAGTTTGGCGCTTTGCCGCCGCGCAGGATCACGTGGCCATCCGGGTTGCCCTGCGTTTGCAGCAGGCACACCTGGCCTGCCTGATTGATGCCGACAAAACGGTGCGGCATCGCGGCGGCACGCATCGCGTTAATCGCGGTCGCAAGGCTGCCGTCGGTGCCGTTTTTAAAGCCGACCGGCATAGAGAGGCCAGACGCCATTTCACGGTGCGTCTGCGATTCCGTGGTACGCGCGCCAATCGCGGACCAGCTAAAGAGATCGCCTAAGTATTGCGGGCTGTTCGGATCGAGCGCTTCGGTCGCGAGCGGCAAGCCAAGGCTCACCAGATCCACCAACAGGCGGCGCGCGATTTTCAGCCCCGCTTCCACATCAAACGAGCCATCCATATGCGGATCGTTAATCAGCCCCTTCCAGCCAACCGTGGTACGGGGCTTTTCAAAATAGACGCGCATGACAAGGTAAAGACTATCGCTGACCTGTTCAGACAGGGTTTTAAATCGACGAGCATACTCCATCGCGGCTTCAGGATCGTGGATCGAGCAAGGTCCACACACCACCAGCAGGCGCGGATCGCGACCGGCGATGATATCGGAAATGGTCTGGCGAGAGCGCGCGATCTGCGCCTCCTGTTCAACGGTCAGCGGAAACTGGGCTTTGAGTTGATCCGGAGTGATTAATACCTGTTCATCGGCGATATGAACGTTATTCAGCGCGTCTTTTTGCATGATGGCGATCCTGTAAGTTTGCTCGTTGCGATAGTTTTCCTCTGCGAGGAGGATTTAACAATATCACAGATGGTAAAGATTTCAATCCATAAAACGTACCGATAACTTTACAATAGGAAAATAAATGGCGATTACCGGGCCTGAATGTGTAATGATTACTTTCCACAATAAGAAAAGGCGGGTTTCCCCGCCCTGTTATTATTGCCCTTTCTCAACGACCGGTTCGCGACGCCCCTGCCGCCAGCGCCAGTAGTCCATCAACAATATTATAACGAGGCTAATGCCCATGACCGGCAGCGCCAGCCCCAGCAGCACAGCTGTCGCGAGCGTCACCACGCGCCAGACAACAGGCAGATTCAGCCAGCCCTGGCTTAGCGTCGCTGCCGGGCTAACCAACGGCCCCTGCGGGCGACGCAACCACCAGAGCCGGTAGCCAAGCACAATTGCCACGCACAGCGCGATGCCAAAGGTGATAAGCAGCAACTGGTTTAGCAGGCCGAACAGAATGCCCATATGAAAATCGACGCCCCAGCGTGTGAGCTTCGCCATCAGCGGGTAATCCGCGAAGCGTGTGATATCGATTACCTGGAGCGTGGCGCCGTCCACTGCCACGGCATCGACCTGCGTGGGCCAGGTACGGTCTATCTCAGTTACCGTCCAGGCACGCCCCGCCTCACGTGGCGGACGAATCTCCAGCCTGCGGGCGTCAATACCGGCGTTTCTCGCCGCGTGTAGCACCTGGTCATACTGACGCGCATCAATGTGCAGCGCTGGCATGTCCAACGTGCCGTGATGCATATGGTGCTCCGCATGCGGATCGTGTTCCTGCGCCCCGCCATGCAGTTGCGTATTGACCTGCGGCGTCAGCCAGCCAAACGCGGCGCGCATTTTATCGACGTTCGCACCTGCCCACTGCGACCAGGTAAGGCCGGTTGCAGAGAAGAGCAGCATACCGGTAAGCAGCGTCCAGCCGAGACCCGTATGCAGGCGGCGTGTATTCTGAAACGCGTTTTTCATGCGCCGTTTCGGGCGGGTGAAGCACCAGAGCGCGATACCGCCAAGTGCCGCCACCCACATCCATGAGGCCGCCAGTTCGCTGTAGACACGCCCGACGTCGCCAGCCAACAGCGAGCGGTGCATATAGTCTATCCACTGGCGCAGGGGCAGAATGCCGCTGGTGCCATAGACGGTCATGTCGCCTTTTACCGCAAGGGTCACCGGATCGATAAATATGGCGTGCGACTCCGACTCACCAAGCGACGGGTCAGCAAACATCACCCGCGTCGTCTCGCCAGGCGTTAATGCCGGACGCACCGCAGAGAGGCGCAACTTACCGCCGGTCTGTTGCTCCGCCACCGCGATTTGCTGCGCCAGCGGCAGAGGCGTGCCCGACGTAGCGCCGGACAGCGCCTCGCGATAGATCCAGTTTTCCAGCTGCGGGGTTGCGACATAGAGCGTGCCCGTCAGCGCGGCGATGAAAATAAACGGCCCGATAAACAGACCAATATAGAAATGAAGGCGTCGCAGCAGGTTGAGCCATGCCGCGCGCGGGGTGCAGGAAGTCATACTTTTCCTTTTTTAAAAGCAGATGTTATCGCTGCGCCAGGGCGCAGGGGTTTTTAGCAGGAAAAAGCAGACAGGCGCGGCGGCGCGCGGGTATCGGGCCAGAGACGCGGGTAAAAACGCCAGTGCCTGGCCACCGGGCGAGGAACCGGCAACCGCACGCGTTGGAGAATAAAGGAGATGAGCAGTACAAGCGCCAGCAACAGGCCAGGCACGTGCGCCAGTAAAACGCAGTAGCCGCACGCTTCGGCATGATCGACCGGCATAGACATCGGCTCAGGGGCAGCCCTCTCGTGATGCATCCCCTGATGCATATCAGCCATATCGCCCATATCCGCCATCGGCATCTCATGATGCATGCCGGGCATCGCGCTCATCGGGCCTTTTTGCAGGCTGACAGAAATAAGCGGCGCCACCACAATCAGCAGGATCGCGAACAGCGCAAGCATGGCTGCGCGATAACGAAACACGGACTGATAAAAGATGTTGCTGCCCACTGCACCTCCAGAAAGGGAGGCTTATTGTAAATGATTTGGATGCAAAAGGTTAACGCATGGGAAGGGAAACAGCTGCTCTTTACACTCAGTTTAAGCGATAAAGCGACAAAAAAAGGGCCAGCCCGCAGGCCAGCCCTTTTTATATCGGATGTCGCTTAAGCGAATCTTAGTTAAGACGCTCTTTGATACGAGCAGACTTACCAGTGCGCTCACGCAGGTAGTACAGTTTAGCTTTACGTACAGCACCACGACGTTTAACAGCAATGCTGTCAACTACCGGAGAGTGAGTCTGGAAGACACGCTCAACGCCTTCGCCGTTGGAGATTTTGCGAACAGTGAATGCAGAGTGCAGACCGCGGTTACGGATAGCGATAACCACGCCCTCGAATGCCTGCAGACGTTTTTTGGAACCTTCAACAACCCATACTTTCACTTCCACGGTATCACCCGGACGGAAGGAAGGTACGTCCTGCTTCATCTGCTCTTGTTCAAGTTGCTTAATAATGTTGCTCATAATTTAATCTCTTATCCTGGGTAAACTGATGTTTCGGGTAGCGGCTTACGCGTCGCCAGTCCCATCATGTCTATGTTGCTGTTGCGCGTGTTCAGTTTTGAACTCCGCCAGCAACTTTGCTTGCTCTTCAGTCAGAGCCAGGTTTTCCAGAAGTTCAGGTCTTCTAAGCCAGGTACGGCCCAGCGACTGCTTCAGGCGCCAGCGTCTGATTTCGGCATGGTTCCCCGACAGTAAGACTGGCGGTACTTCCATCCCTTCTAACACTTCAGGCCGGGTATAGTGCGGGCAATCCAGCAACCCGTCGGCAAAGGAATCTTCCGTTGCCGACGCTTCGTGACCAAGTACGCCCGGAATAAACCTGGCGACCGAATCAATCAGCGTCATGGCGGGTAGCTCGCCGCCGCTGAGAACGTAATCGCCGATTGACCATTCTTCGTCAATTTCGGTCTGAATTACGCGCTCGTCTATCCCTTCGTAGCGGCCACAAACCAGAATTAACTTCTCGTTCGTCGCCAGCTCACTGACGCCCGCTTGATCAAGCTTGCGTCCCTGAGGTGAAAGGTAAATCACCTTTGCGCCCTCGCCTGCCGCGGCTTTCGCTGCGTGAATGGCGTCCCGCAAGGGTTGCACCATCATTAGCATCCCCGGTCCGCCGCCGTAGGGCCTGTCGTCCACGGTACGGTGCCGGTCGTGCGTGAAGTCGCGAGGACTCCAGCTGTCGATGCTCAGCAGGCCATTTTTTACTGCCCGGCCAGTTACCCCGTAATCGGTAATCGCGCGGAACATCTCAGGAAACAGGCTGATTATGCCAATCCACATAGCGCCGTTTATTACCGTTTGTCCGGAGGTTTAAAAACCAGGATCCCAATCTACTTCAATGGTTTGAGTAGCGAGATCGACTTTCTTGATAACCTGCCCATCGAGGAACGGAAGTAACCGCTCCTTGATACCGAACGCATCTTTCAGGTTTGCCTTAACGACGAGCACGTCGTTCGACCCGGTTTCCATCATGTCGATGACTTTACCGAGGCTGTACCCTTCCGTCGTGACTACCTGGCAACCGATAAGGTCTTTCCAGTAGTAGTCGCCTTCTTCGAGGTCCGGCAACTGCGAGGAATCCACGACAATTTCGCAATTGGTCAACAGATTCGCGGCATCACGATCGTCCACGCCTTTCAGCTTGATGATCATGTCCTGATTGTGGTGCTTCCAGCTTTCCAGCTGTACTTGCTGCCACTGACCCGCCTGCTGGATAAACCAGGGCTGATAGTCAAAAATGCTTTCAGCGTCTTCGGTGGAGGAAAACACTCTGAGCCAACCACGAATGCCGTAAGAAGAACCCATTTTCCCGAGAACAATCGGGTTAACAGGGGCTTTAGCGGCGTCTTGCTTGCTCATCATGACCACCGTGACAGATTAAGCTGCTTTTTTTGCTGCTTTGATCAGCGCGGAAACGCGATCGGAAACGGTAGCGCCCTGGCCAACCCAGTGCTCGATACGATCCAGATCCAGGCGGGTGCCTTCTTCTTTCTCGTTCGCGATCGGGTTGAAGAAACCAACGCGCTCAATGAAGCGACCGTTGCGTGCATTGCGGCTATCAGTAACGACAACCTGGTAGAACGGACGCTTTTTAGCGCCGTGACGTGCTAAACGAATAGTTACCATAACATCCTCTTGTGTGAATAAAACACCGGGCCCCATCGAGGAACGGAGCCCGGCGTCATATTAAAAGCCCGAAAATTTTACTGATTTCTGAGGAAAAAGCAATCTGCATATAGCAACAGAGAACAATCAGGCGTATATCGTTGCAGCCAGTTTCGTCACGGCGTGCGCGCAGGAAGCGGAGCGTACACGCAGTACGTGAGCATTCCGAGCACACCCCGGGGCGAAAATGGCAAATAAGATAGCCTGATTTTTCTCTGTTTAGCGGCCAGGGAATCCCGGGGGCATCATCCCCTTCATATTCCGCATCATCTTCGCCATCCCGCCTTTCTTCATCTTCTTCATCATGCGCTGCATGTCGTCGAACTGTTTCAGAAGGCGGTTAACGTCCTGCACTTGCATCCCGCAGCCTGCCGCGATACGACGCTTGCGAGAGCCTTTGATGATTTCTGGCTTCGCGCGCTCTTTCATCGTCATCGAATTAATGATGGCTTCCATACGCACCAGAATTTTGTCATCCATCTGCGATTTCACGTTGTCCGGCAGTTGTCCCATGCCCGGCAGCTTGCCCATCAGGCTCGCCATGCCGCCCATGTTTTTCATCTGCTTGAGCTGCTCAAGGAAATCGTTCAGATCGAAGCCGTCGCCTTTTTTCAGCTTGGAGGCGAGTTTCTCCGCCTGGGCGCGATCGACTTTGCTCTCGATATCTTCGATAAGCGACAGCACATCGCCCATACCGAGAATACGCGACGCGATACGATCCGGGTGGAACGGCTCCAGCGCTTCGGTTTTCTCACCAACGCCGAGGAATTTAATCGGTTTGCCGGTGATGTGACGAATCGAGAGCGCCGCACCGCCGCGGGCGTCGCCATCCACTTTGGTCAGCACCACGCCGGTCAGCGGCAGCGCTTCGTTAAAGGCCTTCGCAGTATTGGCGGCATCCTGGCCGGTCATCGCATCGACCACAAACAGCGTTTCCACTGGTTTGATAGAGGCGTGAACCTGCTTGATTTCGTCCATCATCGCTTCGTCGACGTGCAGACGACCGGCGGTATCCACCAGCAGCACGTCGTAGAATTTCAGCTTCGCTTCTTTCAGCGCCGCGTTAACGATGTCGACCGGCTTTTGCCCGACGTCAGACGGGAAGAAATCCACGCCGACCTGCTGCGCCAGCGTTTCGAGCTGTTTAATCGCCGCCGGGCGATACACGTCCGCGGAAACCACCAGCACTTTTTTCTTGTGCTTTTCGCGCAGGAATTTACCGAGCTTACCGACGCTTGTCGTTTTACCGGCACCCTGCAGGCCCGCCATCAGCACCACGGCAGGCGGCTGCGCGGCCAGGTTCAGGCTCTGGTTTTCTTCGCCCATCGCCGCCACCAGTTCGTTACGAACAATCTTCACGAACTCCTGGCCTGGCGTCAGGCTTTTGTTAACTTCATGCCCTACCGCTTTCTCTTTTACGCGGTTGATGAAGTCACGCACTACCGGCAGCGCGACGTCCGCTTCCAGCAGCGCCATGCGCACTTCGCGCAGCGTCTCTTTAATGTTGTCTTCAGTCAGGCGCCCACGGCCGCTGATATTGCGCAGCGTGCGCGACAAACGGTCAGTTAAATTATCAAACATGATCTCTTGCCCAAGGGTAACTTTAGGCCGCCGCAGCGACACCGAGTAAGAATGAGGCGCAGTATAACATGAAGCCGCCCTGGTTGTGATGCAACGGTTGGAGCAGGCGGCGCGTAACGCTATACTGCTTCTCTTTCTCTTCTGGCTAATCCGACATCCTATATGCCTGTTTTTTCACTGCTGGCGCTTGTCGCCTACTCGGTAAGCCTGGCGCTTATCATTCCCGGCCTTCTTCGCAAGAACAGCGCGTGGCGTCGTCTTGCGATAATTTCGGCGGTGATAGCGCTCGTCTGTCACGCCGTGGCGCTGGAAGGTCGACTGTTCCCGGACGACAGCAGCGGCGGCCAGAATCTCAGTCTGCTCAACGTCGGTTCGCTGGTCAGCCTGATGATCTGCACCGTGATGACGATTGTCGCCTCGAAAAACCGCGGCTGGCTGCTGTTGCCGATAGTTTACGCGTTTGCCCTTATCAACCTGGCCTTCGCGACCTTCGTGCCGAATGAATACATTACGCATCTGGAAACCACGCCCGGCATGATGGTACATATCGGCCTGTCGCTCTTTTCCTACGCGACGCTGATTATCGCCGCGCTCTACGCGCTGCAACTGGCGTGGATAGACTATCTGCTGAAAAACAAAAAGCTGGTGTTCAGCGCCGACATGCCGCCGCTGATGGGTATCGAGCGCAAGATGTTCCATATCACCCAGGTGGGCGTCGTGCTGCTGACGCTGACGCTCTGCACCGGCCTGTTCTATCTTCACAACATGTTCAGCATGGAGAATATCGACAAAGCGGTGCTGTCCATCGTCGCATGGTTTGTTTATATCATCCTGCTCTGGGGACACTATCATGAAGGCTGGCGCGGCCGCCGCGTAGTGTGGTTTAACGTCGCAGGCGCCGCCTTGCTGACGCTGGCCTACTTCGGCAGCCGGGTTATCCAGCAGTTCGCTGGCTAAACTTCAAAGGACAATACGTTGGAACATATCTCAACCACCACACTCATCGTAACGCTTATCGTGATGGTGGTGGTCTCCGCCTACTTCTCCGGCTCCGAAACCGGGATGATGACCCTCAACCGTTACCGCCTGCGTCACCTGTCGAAGCAGGGCAACCGCGCGGCAAAACGGGTAGAACGCCTGCTGCGTAAGCCCGACCGGCTGATAAGCCTGGTGTTAATCGGCAACAACCTGGTCAATATTCTCGCGTCTTCGCTTGCCACTATCGTTGGTATGCGTCTGTATGGCGACGCGGGTGTGGCGATCGCCACCGGCGTGCTGACGTTCGTGGTGCTGGTTTTCGCCGAAGTCCTGCCGAAAACCGTCGCGGCGCTCTACCCGGAGAAAGTGGCCTTCCCGAGCAGCTTTTTACTCGGCCCGCTGCAAATCATCATGATGCCGCTGGTCTGGCTGCTGAATATGATCACGCGTGTGCTGATGCGTATGGTCGGCATTAAAGCGGATAACGTGGTGAGCGCCGCGCTCAGCAAAGATGAGCTGCGCACCATCGTGCATGAGTCGCGCTCGCAGATTTCGCGCCGCAATCAGGACATGCTGCTCTCCGTGTTGGATCTCGAAAAAGTCAGCGTCAGCGACATCATGGTGCCGCGTAACGATATCGTCGGCATTGATATTAACGACGACTGGAAATCCATCGTCCGCCAGCTGACCCACTCGCCGCACGGACGCATCGTGCTGTATCGCGAATCCCTCGACGACGCTATCGGCATGCTGCGCATCCGCGAGGCCTGGCGGCAGATGAACGAGAAAAAAGAGTTCACCAAAGAGGTGATGCTGCGCGCCGCCGATGAAATTTATTACGTGCCGGAAGGCACGCCGCTCAGCGTCCAGCTGGTGAAATTCCAGCGCAATAAAAAGAAAGTGGGCCTGGTGGTTAATGAATATGGCGATATTCAGGGGCTGGTGACGGTAGAAGATATTCTTGAAGAGATTGTCGGGGACTTCACCACCTCGATGTCGCCGACGCTTGCCGAAGAGGTGACGCCGCAAAACGACGGCTCGGTTATCATCGAAGGCAGTGCCAACGTGCGTGAGCTTAACAAAGCGTTTAACTGGCGCTTACCGGAAGAAGAAGCCCGCACCGTCAACGGCATGATTCTCGAAGCGCTGGAAGAGATCCCCTCCGCCGGTATTCGCCTGCGTCTGCATCAGTACGATATCGACATTCTTGATGTGCAGGAAAATATGATTAAACAGGTGCGGATAACGCCGGTAAAACCGCTGCGGGAAAGCGTGGAAGGCAACTAACCGTTACCCCATTAAAAAAGGCCAGTCGATGACTGGCCTTTTTTATTACTACGTCCATTACGACGCGGCTTACGCCTTCGCTTTCGCGACGGTCACCATCGCGGCGCGAATGGTGCGGCCGTTCAGGGTATAGCCTTTCTGCATCACCGCCAGCACGTGGTTCGGCGCAACGTCTTCCGATTCCACCATGGCAATAGCCTGATGCACGTTCGGATCCAGCGGCACGTTGGTGTCGGCAATCACTTCCACACCGAACTTACGCACCACGTCCAGCATCGATTTCAGGGTCAGTTCGATCCCTTCCACCATCGCGGCCATATCCTGGTTTTCTTTGTTCGCCACTTCGAGCGCGCGATCGAGGCTGTCGATAACCGGCAGCAGCTCGTTGATGAATTTCTCCAGCGCGAATTTATGCGCCTTCTCGATATCCTGCTCGGTACGGCGACGCAGGTTTTCCATCTCCGCTTTCATGCGAAGCACAGTGTCGCGCTCGCGGTTCTGGGCCTGCGTTAACTCCGACTGCAACCGGGCAATCTCTTCATCGCGCGGATCCACCTGCTCAGCAGATTCGGCAGATTCTACAGACTCAACCTCTTCATGCTGCTCCGTGACGATCTCTTCCGGGGCTTGCCCGTCAGGCGTTTTCTGTTCTTTACTACTCATGAAATTCTCCGCGTTTATGCATTCGTATCGCTAACCTGGATTATTATGGGGATCAGTTTGCGGGTTTCAAGGGAAGCAGACAGATTGTCCCCCTTTCCACGCCTATAAGGACGACCAGGAAAATGAATAACCATTTCAACTGCATCGGTATTGTCGGACATCCCCGCCACCCTACCGCGCTGACGACGCATGAAATGCTCTGGCGCTGGCTCTTAGATTGCGGCTACGACGTCATTATCGAGCAGCAGATAGCCGAGGAGTTAAAACTCACGGATGCCCGCACCGGGACGCTGGCGGAAATCGGCCAGCAGGCGGATCTGGCGGTCGTGGTCGGCGGGGACGGCAATATGCTCGGTGCCGCGCGCGTTCTGGCGCGCTACGATATCAGCGTCATCGGCATCAACCGCGGTAATCTCGGTTTCCTCACCGATCTCGACCCGGACAACGCCCAGCAGCAGCTGGCGGACGTGCTTGAAGGCCATTACATCCGCGAGCAGCGCTTTTTACTGGAGGCGCAGGTCTGCCAGAAAAATTGCCAGAAGCGCATCAGCACCGCCATTAATGAAGTGGTTTTACACCCCGGCAAAGTAGCGCACATGATTGAATTTGAAGTCTATATTGATGAAAAATTCGCGTTCTCTCAGCGCTCTGACGGCCTGATTATCTCAACGCCCACCGGTTCCACCGCCTATTCGCTCTCGGCAGGCGGCCCGATTCTCACGCCGTCGCTCGATGCCATCACGCTGGTGCCCATGTTCCCGCATACGCTCTCGGCACGTCCGCTGGTGATTAACAGCAGCAGCACCATTCGCCTGCGTTTTTCCAACATGCGCAGCGATCTCGAAATCAGCTGCGACAGCCAGATAGCGCTGCCTATCCAGGAAGGCGAAGATGTGTTTATACGCCGCTGCGACTACCCGCTGAACCTCATTCACCCGAAGGATTACAGCTATTTCAACACGTTAAGCTCAAAACTAGGTTGGTCAAAAAAATTATTCTGAAACCCGCATCAGCCACTTTACTGTATATAAAACCAGTTTATACTGTATGCAATTACAGCTCTGTGAGTTTATACAGGAAGGCGGCTATGCTGGCACAATTAACCATCAGTAATTTCGCTATTGTTCGTGAACTGGAAATCGACTTTAACGCCGGGATGACCGCCATCACCGGCGAAACCGGCGCCGGTAAATCCATTGCGATCGATGCGCTGGGTTTGTGTCTGGGTGGCCGTGCGGAGGGCGATATGGTGCGCGCCGGTGCCAGCCGCGCGGATCTCTGCGCCCGCTTCGCGCTGAAAGACACCCCCGCCGCGCTGCGCTGGCTGGAAGAAAACCAGCTTGAAGACGGCAGCGAGTGCCTGCTGCGCCGCGTCATCAGCAGCGATGGCCGCTCGCGCGGCTTTATCAACGGCACCGCCGTGCCGCTCTCGCAGCTGCGAGAACTCGGCCAGTTGCTGATTCAAATTCACGGTCAGCACGCCCACCAGCTTCTGCTTAAACCCGAACATCAGAAACGCCTGCTGGATGGCTATGCAGGCGAAGGCGAGCTCATGGCGCAGATGGCGCAGAGCTACCGCCAGTGGCATCAAAGCTGTCGCGATCTCGCCCTGCATCAGCAGCAAAGCCAGGAGCGCGCCGCGCGTGCTGAGTTGCTGCATTACCAGTTAAAAGAGCTCAATGAATTCAACCCGCAGCCGGGTGAGTTCGAGCAAATCGATGAAGAGTACAAACGCTTAGCCAACAGCGGGCAGCTGCTTTCTACCAGCCAGCAGGCGTTAAACCTGCTGGCCGACGCGGAAGATGCCAATCTGCAAAGCCAGCTCTACAGCGCACGCAACCTGGTGACCGAACTCGTCGGCATGGATGACAAACTCTCTGGCGTGCTGAACATGCTTGAAGAGGCCGCCATCCAGCTGAGCGAAGCCAGCGACGAACTGCGTCACTACTGCGAACGCCTGGATCTCGACCCGAACCGTCTGTATGAACTGGAACAGCGCATCTCCCGTCAAATCACGCTTGCGCGCAAGCACCATATCGCCCCGGAAGAGCTGCCCGCGTTCCACCAGAAGCTGCTTGAAGAGCAACAGCTTCTGGATGACCAGGCCGATTGCCTGGAAACGTTGACCCTGGCGGTCAACAAACACCACCAGCAGGCGCTGGCGGTAGCGCACGCGCTGCATGAAAGCCGCGTGATGTATGCGCGCGAACTGACGCAGCTCATCACCGACAGTATGCATTCGCTGTCGATGCCGCACGGCCAGTTCACCATTGACGTGCTGTTTGAAGAGCATCACCTGACAGCGGAAGGCGCGGATCGCATCGATTTCCGCGTCTCCACAAACCCAGGCCAGCCGTTGCAGCCGCTCGCAAAAGTGGCTTCCGGCGGGGAGCTTTCCCGTATCGCGCTGGCGATTCAGGTGATCACCGCCCGTAAGATGGAAACCCCGGCGCTGATTTTCGATGAAGTGGACGTGGGTATCAGCGGCCCGACCGCCGCCGTGGTGGGTAAACTGCTGCGCCAGCTGGGCGAATCCACTCAGGTGATGTGCGTTACCCACCTGCCGCAGGTCGCGGGCTGCGGGCATCACCACTTCTTTGTCAGCAAAGAGACCGATGGCGCGATGACCGAAACCCATATGCAGCCGCTGGATAAAAAAGCGCGCCTGCAGGAGCTGGCCCGTCTGCTGGGTGGCAGCGAAGTGACGCGCAATACGCTGGCGAATGCTAAAGAGCTGCTGGCGGCATAATTTTCTCTACAGCGGGGCTCTGCGCCCCGCGCTTTCGCTCAGAAAAGCAGCAACAGAAACGCATGGTGTGCTTTAATCGCTTTTTGCGCTAACTTTTTTCCTCCGCTACGGTCATAGTGAAGCGCCTTAAGGTTTTAAACTGACTGAAGGTTTATTATCATCGGCTAATTATATATGAGCCGCGTGTTGCTCGGGCCCGAAAAGGAATCTAATCACTATGCGCTGTAAAACGCTGACTGCTGCCGCAGCGGTCCTTCTCATGTTGACCGCAGGCTGTTCTACTCTGGAGCGAGTGGTTTACCGCCCCGACATAAACCAGGGTAACTACCTGACGTCTACCGACATTGCTAAAGTCCGTATTGGCATGACGCAACAGCAGGTTGCTTACGCGCTGGGCACGCCGATGATGACGGACCCGTTCGGCAGCAATACGTGGTTCTACGTTTTCCGCCAGCAGCCGGGTCACGAAGATGTCACGCAGCAGACGCTGACGCTGACCTTCAACAGCAACGGTGTGTTGACCAATATGGATAACAAGCCGAAGCTCGACGCGAAGCGTTAATCGCAGCGGATGCTGAAACGAAAAAGGTGCCTCAGGCACCTTTTTTATTGGCCGCTTTATGGCGTGAGCCAGACGGCGACATTGAGTAATGCGTTGCGAGGCTCGCCGCTTACTTTTTTGCCGCGCGTTCGGCACGCTGGCGGCGCAGCTCTTTCGGGTCGGCAATCAGCGGGCGGTAAATCTCCACACGATCGCCGTCATTTAACGTATCAGCAAGCTTAACCGGACGGCTGTAGATCCCGACCTTATTCTTTTTCAGATCGATATCTTTACGCAGCTCCAGCAGGCCGGAGGCGATAATCGCCTCTTCCACCGACGCGCCTTCGGGCAGTTTTACCTTACGCAGGTACTGTTTTTCGGGCAGGGCATACGCCACTTCCACCTGAATCTCACCCGGCACTGTAAACCTCTTTGGCGCGCTGCGAGAACGCCTGCACCATGCTGGAGGCAAGTTCTTTAAAGACCCGGCCAAACGCGAGTTCGATGAGCTTATTGGTGAATTCGAAATCGAGATTGAATTCAATCTGGCAGGCGTCTTCGGTCAGTGGCGTAAATTTCCAGCCGCCCATCAGTTTTTTGAAGGGGCCATCGACCAGATGCATCAAAATGCTCTGATTGCTGATCAGCGTATTGCGGGTGGTGAACGTCTTGCTGATGCCGGCTTTCGATACTTCCACCGCGGCCGTCATCTGGCCCGGCGACGATTCCAGCACGCGGCTTCCCACGCAGCCTGGCAGAAACTCCGGGTAGGATTTTACATCGTTCACTAACTTATACATCTGCTCAGCGCTGTAAGGCACCAGGGCAGTACGACTAATCTGGGGCATAGTATTTCCTGTGAGTCATACGACTTAGAAATAATAACATTTATCATCCATTAAACAAAAACTCGCCGGCAGACATGCTAAGATAACCCTTTTCCACCCCGGGAAAGGGGTGCGTTTTACGACCGGATTACCTATACTGAGCGGCACTATGACCAAGAAAAAAGCACACAAACCTGGCTCAGCCACCATTGCGCTTAACAAGCGCGCCCGCCATGAGTACTTCATCGAAGAAGAGTTTGAAGCAGGCCTGGCCCTTCAGGGCTGGGAAGTTAAATCCCTGCGCGCGGGGAAAGCCAACATCGGCGACAGTTACGTTATCCTCAAAGACGGCGAGGCGTATCTGTTTGGTGCCAACTTCCAGCCGCTGAACGTGGCGTCCACGCATGTGGTTTGCGACCCGACCCGCACACGTAAGCTGCTGCTTAACCAGCGCGAACTGGATAATCTGTATGGCCGCATTAACCGCGATGGGTATACCGTGGTGGCGCTGTCGCTGTACTGGAAGAACGCATGGTGCAAAGTCAAAATCGGCGTGGCGAAAGGTAAGAAGCAGCATGATAAGCGCTCCGACCTGAAAGAGCGCGAATGGCAGCTTGATAAAGCACGCATTATGAAAAACGCGGGGCGTTAAGCCTGGCGACAAAAAACCGGCAGATGCCGGTTTTTTTATGGGCGCGGTGGGTGCGCTACGCTTACCCATCCTGTATGACCATGTCGCCACGTGTTATCTTCGGTGGGTGCGCTGCGCTTACCCACCCTACAAGATGACACTATATACGCGTGTAGGGCGGGTAAGCGTAGCGCACCCGCCATCTCAATAGCGCACCTGCACCTCACTATCAGGCCGCCAACCTACCGCTCCCTTAACGCCTCTTTCACCTTATTAAGCGGCTTGATCAAATAATCGAGCACCGTTTTCTGCCCGGTTTTGATCTCTACGTTGGCAACCATCCCCGGCAGGATCGGGAAACGCTTGCCGTTGCGGTTCTTAAGCTCGGCGCTTTTGGTGCGCACATACACGCGGTAATAAAACTGATCGCGCTTTACCTCATCCAGAAGCGTGTCGGGCGAGACCATCTCCACCTCGCCTTTCAGATCGCCATAGATAGACGAATCGTATGCCGTGATCTTCACCGTCGCCGGTAACCCCGGCCGGATATAAGCGATATCGCGCGGGTTGATGCGCGTCTCGACCAGCAGTTGATCTTCCAGCGGCACGATCTCCATTAATTTACCGCCGGGCTGGAGCACGCCGCCCACCGTCGTCACCTGGATATCTTTCACCACCCCGCGCACCGGCGAAAACAGCGTAGCGCGATCGAGTTGATCCGCCTTGCCCGCCATCACCTGCAACTGCGCGTCGAGATCGGCGTTATTCTTCACCTGCTCTTCACGCGCGCGCACCGCGAACTGGTTGCGCGCGTCATCCATCTTGCCTTTCAGCTCCGCAGCCTGACGTTGCAGACGAATAACCTCCACTTCGCTGGCAGCCCCTTTCGCTACCAGCGGCTGGGTCATGCGCAGCTCCGCCATCACCAGATTGTAGGTTTTTTGCAGGTTCTCCAGCGTCTCGTTGAGATTACGACGGCGCGATTCATAAAGCTGGCGTTCGCGGGCCACCAGCGCCGGTTCGCGCATTGATTCCTCGCTAAACTGAAGCGGCTCACCGGTCAACTCCGAGCGCAGCCGCTCGCTGGACGCGCGCAGCGCCCGCGCTCTCGCCGCCGCCTCGCCGTAGTTTGACTGAAACCGCGTCGGGTCGAGCCGCGCCAGCATCTGTCCGCGCTCCACCACGTCGCCCTCATGCACCATCAGCGCGTTAACTATGCCCCCGTCCAGGCTCTCAATCACCTGCGCGCGGCTCGACGGTGTGATTTTGCCGGTACCGACCGTCACTTCATCGAGCGTGGCAAACCACGCCCAGACGAAAAACAGCACCAGCGCCGCCAGCGTCAGCCAGATAACCGACGAATAAAACCGCCCCTGGCGCGCCAGCTCTTCCTGCATCGTTAATTGGCTCATCAATGCTCCTTACGCCACCGAGGCGACATTGCTGTTACGCTGCGCCGCCTGCAAAATCGCGTCGCGCGGGCCGTCCGCCACCACTTTGCCGTTCTCCATCACCACCACGCGGTCAACCAGCGACAGCAGCGCCGGGCGGTGCGTCACCAGCACCAGCGTGCGACCGGTCAGCCACTGGTGAAGCTGACGGATGACGTAGCTTTCCAGTTGTTCGTCCATCGACGCGGTCGGCTCATCGAGCAGCACAATCTGCGGATTACGCACCAGCAGACGGCTCAGGAGCACCATCTGGCGCTGCCCCCCAGAGAGCCCTCGCCCGCCTTCGTTAATCAGCCGGTCGAGGCTTGCGGCGTCATGTTGCACCATCGAGAGCGCGCCGCTGATACGCAGCGCCTGCAACAGCTCAGCATCCGTGGCGTTGGGGTGGCCGAGCATCAGGTTCTGGCGCAGCGTGCCGAAAAAGAGTCGCGACTCCTGCGACAAAAAACCCACCTGGCGGCGCACGTCCATCGGGTCGATATGCGCGAGATCGACGCCGTCGATAATCACTTTGCCTTTACTCGCCTGCGCCTGGCCGGAGAGCAGTTTCAGCAATGTTGATTTCCCGGCGCCCACTTTGCCGAGGATCGCCACGCGCTCGCCGGGTTTGATCTCAAGCGACGGCACCAGCAGCGCCTGATCGCCTTTTTCCTTGTCGTAACTGTACTGCACATCCTGGAACTGATAGTGGCCCGCCAGCACCGGGCAGTGCGCCATCTTGCTGCCCGCTTCTTTATCGAGCGGCTTTTTCAGCAGCTCATTGAGCCCGCTCATGGCGGTTTTGGCGTGCTGCCAGCGCGAAAAGACCATCGTCAGCTGCATCAGCGGTGCCAGCGTGCGCGAGGAAAGCAGGCTGCACGCCACCAGCGTCCCGGTGGTGATTTGCCCGTCGAGCACCAGATAGCTGCCGAACACCAGCATGCCCGCGTAAGTAATTTGCTGCACCGTCGAGGCCCAGCCGCTTAAGCGCGCGCCCCAGACGCGCTGCTTCATGCCGATGTTCGCGCCCACGCTGTGCGTGTGCTCCCACTGGCGCTGAAAATAGGGCTCGGCCTGAAGCGCTTTAATATCCTCAACGCCCTCGATCGACTCCACCAGCACGGCGTTGCGGATAGCGCTCTCGCGCATCCCCTCTTTGGCCAGTTTCGCCATTGGCCACTGGATCAGAAGCCCCGGGATCACAATCAGCGGGATCGCGATAAGCGGGATCGCCACCAGTTGCCCGCCCACCAGCGCCATGATCCCAAGAAACAGCAGCACGAACGGAATATCCATCGCCGCGCCGACGGTGGTGGAGGTCAGCAGCTCGCGCACCTGATCGATTTCACGTAGCTGCGAGATAAACGATCCGGTGGATTTCGGCCGCTCGTCGTTTTTAATCGCCATCGCGCGGGCATAAAACAGCGACGACACATTGAGATCGATATGCTTGCCCATAATGTCGGAGACATGCGTGCGGGCAAGGCGGATAAAAAATTCAAACAGCGCCGCCAGCAGCACGCCGAAGAACAGCACCCACAGCGTCGGGAACGACTCCGCCGGGATCACGCGGTCATACACCTGCATTGAGAATAAAATGCCCGCGAGCGCCAGCACGTTGCCGAGAATCGACGCCAGCGAAATCTCCGCAAGTTTGCGCCCGGCATGGCGAAAGTGACGCCAGAACCAGTGCTGTTCGTAGGGGCGGGTGAAATCATCGATGC
Source organism: Cronobacter sp. HA18003 (assembly GCF_011605905.1). NCBI lineage: Bacteria > Pseudomonadati > Pseudomonadota > Gammaproteobacteria > Enterobacterales > Enterobacteriaceae > Cronobacter > Cronobacter sp. HA18003. Next base: position 28,870 of record NZ_JAANQO010000021.1, read on the forward strand.
GCGCATCGCGCCCGCGGGCGGCGATACCGAGCAGCGCCACCTCCGGTTTGACGCGCTTGAGCAACTCCTCCAGCGGCTCTTCGCGCACCAGGTCACCGCCTTCGCTCAGCCAGTAGGTCACCACGCCGTCGGCGTCGATGGCTTCCAGCAGCATCAGCCCGCCCTCTTCCAGTTGTACGATGACCGGCAGCGTCTGGCTGTTCCAGCGCATCGTTTTTATCGGCGTCAGGCGAACCTGTAAGCCCATCAGCCCCGCGAGGCGGTCGAGTCGCGGTGCCAGCGGTAAATTTTCAAACCAGCGCATCTGCTGGCGTACTGCCGGCGCATCGGCAGGCAGTCCGAAGCGCCCCGCCGCGCGCGTCATGGCGCGGATCCAGCTTTCGGTATCAGGGATCTGGGACATCGCTACTCCTTAAAATGCCGCGCTCAGAGCGACGGCAGGGTATCCCCGGTCATCCGGGCGCGTTCAATGCCAAGCATATCGAGCAGGTTATCCACGGCAGCGGCGTAGCGCACCGCGGCATCCCACGCGTCATAGCGGGCGGTGATGGCGAGCGTGTCGGCCTGGAAAACGTCCTGCTCGACGCTCAGAAGATCGTTCAGGCTGCGTTTGCTGAGCCGGTATTCATCGCGGTACACCTCGCGCGCGTGTCCGGCGCTGGCGATCTGCTGCTCGCCTGCCTGCTGACGCTGCTGGGCACCGGTCAGATCGGCCCAGGCGGTAGCCGCTTTCTGGTTGATATCAAGCTTGCTCGCCTCGACATCGGCCCGCGCGCTTGCGCGGTCGCCTTCGGCCGCCTCCACGCGGGCGCTCACCGCGCCGCCCTGATAGACGGGCGCATCGACCACCAGCTGAACCTGGTCATCCCAGTAGTTGGAATTATCGTTCTGGTAACGCGTGCGCCCGGCCTGCACCGAGACCGTCGGCCAGTGCTGGGCCTGCGCCTGGCGAATGCGCTGTTCGGCGGCGAGCTGTTTGGCCTGGGCCGCACGCACCGCGTTGGTCTGTTCATACGGCAGCGATTTCAGCGTAATGGGCTGGCGCAACAGATCCTCCGGCAGATCCGGCAACGTGTCGGCCACCACGCCAGTAAGCACACTTAACGCCGCCTGCGCGGAGCGCGCCTGGGCGCGGTACTGCTCAAGTGTGGCGTTCATCCCGGCGATGCGGCTTTGCGCCTGTAACACATCAGACTGCGTACTGAGCCCGGCCTCAGAGCGTAAATCCGCCATGCTCTGTACCGAACGCAGCGACTCAAGATTGCGCTCGGCGGCCGCCGCGAGGCTCTGATAGCGGCGCACCTGTAAATATGCCTGCAGCGTCTGCATTCCGACCTGATTCAGGGTGTCGTAGAGTTGAAAGCGGTAGGCTTCGGAGAGATTTTCCTGCTCGTCAATACTGCCGCCGGTTTTGCCGAAATCGTAAATCAGCTGTTTGAGGTTCACGCCGCCTGCGGCGTTACTGTTGAGAGAGCCTGAAGAGTCGGTACGGTGGTTTCGCCCGACATTGCCCTGTAAGGAGATTTGCGGAAACCAGGCGCTCTGCGCCTCTTCCAGATTGGCTTTGCCGACGCGGATTTGCGCCGCGGCCTGTGCGATTTTGGGGTTACGCGCGAAGGCGCGAAGTATGGCTTCTTTTATCGTAAGCTGCGCCTGTAGCTGCTCGCTGGGAGCGGTCTGCCAGGCGAATTCCTCCTGTGAAACGGCGGGAAAACTGACAAGGGCAGCGGCCAGCAGCAATGCCAGCCGCCTGTAGCGCATTGTGTTGTTGTACATCCAGTTCCACCTTATGACGCCGTCTGCGCGGCTGGTGATATTGTTAAGATGACGAAGGCGCCTCCTCCCTGAGGCGCCGTGGCGTTAGACCATATTGACGTGCAATCCGTGCTGGATCAGGACATCCCCCAACGTGTTGGTTTGCGAGCTGTTATGCCAGACATCAAACTGCACGCCGTCCACTTCGCGCTGTCCGCTCACTTCCCAGATATCGCTGCCGCCTTTCACCAGATTGACCTGATCCCCGTTCACGCCTTTGACGATCAGATCGTCTTCCGGCTTGTCGGTGATGGTCAGCGCCTGGTGCAGATCCAGCGTCAGGCTGTTGGTGCCGGACTTACCGAGATCGAAGATCTCGATGTGCTGAACCTGTCCGCTCAGCGCCGTCAGGTCGAGTTTGAGATTGACGCCATCGATAACCAGGGTGTCGGTCCCCGCGCCGCCGTCGAGCGACGCAAAGCCAAGCGAGGCGAGATGAATCGTGTCGCTGCCGCTACTGCCCTGCACCGACTCGCCGCTCTGGCTGGTGCCATCGGCGAGATCGATGCTGACCCCGCCGATAGTATAGCCACCCGCTACGCTGCTGCTGTCTTCCGCCACGGTGGAACCGCTATCACTGTTTGTTTCTGTGATCGCGCCAACAGCGGCGATTTTCGCGGTCACCGCAGACTGCTGGCTGTCGGCTGTCGTCGCGGTCTGACTGGTCTCATCAGCCAGCGCGAACAGCGAGGCCTCATGCTCGACGCTCGCGGCCGCAAACGTGGCTGGCGGCGTGGTGGAGATAATCTGCCCGCCGAGCCCGACGTTGAGGTACCCGGTATTGCCCGCCACATCGGTGGCGTAAATATTCAGCACGCTGGAGAGCGACAGCAGTTGCAGAATATTCAGCCCCAGGCCGAGGTTTGCTGACCAGTTGCCATTGCTGTCGGTAATAGCCGTGGTATTGACCGTCCCGTTCAGCAGTGACAGATGCACCACCGAGCCCGGCGCCAGGTTAGCGGAGCCGCCGCGCAGCGTCAGGCCTGTTGAGAGCAGCGCCAGCGGGTTAAGGCTGGTCAGCGGGTTGAACGTCAGCGTCGGCGTGGTGAGTTTCACCGTCACGTCGCTGCTGGTGCTGTTGACGTTGCCCACTTTATCCGTCACCGAGACACCCACTTTCAGCGCGCCGTTGGACAGCCCATCCAGAATCGAGCTGCTGACCGGCAGCGACCAGGTGCCGTCGCTCGCCACCGTCGCGTTATAGGTGTTTGTGCCAAGCGTCACTTTCACCGTCGCGCCATCCGCCGCGCCGGTGATTTTCCCGCTGATCGTCTGGCCGCTGCCCGCCTCGCTAACGTTCAGATAGCCATCGTTACCAAACAGCGAGGTGAGCGACACCGTCGGCAGCGAATGGGTAATGACATTCAGCACGCCGCTGGTGTTAGCGCTGTTGCCCGCCGGGTTGGTCACGCTCGCGTTCACCGTCAGCGTGCCGTCGAGCAGCCCGCTGAGGTCGGTTTTCGGCACCGACAGCTGCCAGGTACCGTCATTACCGACGGTGGTGACGTAATTTTTACCGCCAAGCGACACCGTGACCTGCGAGCCGACAGCGTTGGTGCTGGTGCCGGAAATGGTCTGGGCGCTCAGGATATCGGTGGCGTTAAGGCCGTTATCGCCAAACAGCGAGGTAATGGCGAGCGTCGGCAGCGCGCCGATATTCACCGTCAGCCCGTTACTACCGCTGGCGGTATTACCTGCCGCGTCGCGCGCCGTCACGGTGACGTTAAGCGGGCCGTCGGTCAGCCCCTGCAGAGAGGTGGTTGGCACCGACACCTGCCAGGTGCCGTCGGCGCGCACCGTGGTGTTAAACGTCAGCGCGCCCAGTTTGACCGTCAGTGCGCTACCCGCCGCCAGGTTAGTGGCGGTGCCGCTGATAAGCTGCGGGCTTAACAGATCGCTGAGGCTCAGAATGCCATCCCCAAAGATGGGGTTGACCGCCACCTGCGGCAGCGCCTGAACAATCGCATTCACTATCTGCGAGCCGGTCGCCACGTTGCCGACCGGGTCAGTAACGCTGGCGCTGACCGTCAGCGTGCCGTCCTGGAGGCCTTTCAGCGTTGCCGCCGGTACATTCACCGACCAGGCACCGTTACTAATCGCCGCCGTGAAGGTGCTGCCCCCACGTTAAGCGTGACCGTACCGCTCGCGAGGTTGCTGGTGCCGCTGATAACCTGCCCCGCGTTCGCCTCCGCCGCGTTCAGCCAGCCGTCGCCGCCAAACAGCGTATTGATGGCGACCGTCGGCAGCGTGGTGATGCCCACGACCACCGGCGTTCCGTTGACCGTCGTGGTATTGCCGTCCGGCGTAGTGATGGTGACGCGCGGCGTCAGCGAGCCCTCCGCCAGCGAGGCGAGATCGGTCGGGTTAAGCTGGATAGTAAAGCGCCCGCCTGTGCCCACCGTGCCGGTAAAGGTGCGCGCGCCCAGCGCTACGGAGACGCTGGAGCCTGCCGTCGCGTTGGTGACGACGCCTGAAATGGTCTGGCTGACCAGCGCGTCAGCGGCGTTCAGCAGCCCGTCGCCAAAGACCGAGAGCGACGAGAGCGCCGGTGCCAGCAGATCCAGCGTCAGCGAGCCCGTCGCCGAGGCCGAGTTGCCGTTAACGTCAGAGGCGGTCACGGTTACCGTCTGGTTTCCGGTCGCTATTCCTGTTAACGCGCTCTGCACGGCCTCCGGCAGGTTGACGCTCCAGACGCCGTTCGGGCCGACCGTCGCCGTAAAGGCTGGCGTACTGCCAATCTGAATGGTCAGCGTCTGCCCGGCGAGGCCGGTGGTGGTGCCGCTCAGCGTGCCCTGCAACAGCTCAGGAATACTCAGCGTACCGTCGCCGAACAGCGAGCCGATATTAATCGTCGGCAGGTTATTAATGGCGACGTTAAAGGTCGCGCCGGTGGTGTTGACGTTACCCGCGTTATCGGTGACCACCACCTGCAACGCGGCCTGGCCATCCGGCAGCGCGCCAAGCAGTGTTGAGGGCAGCGTCGCCGTCCAGCGTCCGGTGTCATCCACTACCGCCGTCAGGCGCTGCCCTGCGAAGTTAACGATAATCGACGAGACATTTTCCGCGTTGCTGACGACGCCGCTGATGGTCTGGTTAACCGTACTTTCAGCAAAGTTAATCAGGTTATCGGTGCCCACCAGCACCTGGCTTACCACCGGTACGTCGGTCAGCGCCAGGTTGATATCGATAATCTTATTCGTGACGTTGCCGAAGGCGTCGGTGACGTTGAGCTGCACCTGCAGCGTGTTATCGACAATGCCCTGCCAGAGGCTTGGCGGGAAGTCGACCGAAATGCGCCCGTCGCCGCCCACCAGCGCGTTTAGCGGAATGTTGACATCGGTGCCGACCAGCGTCGCCGTCACCGTCGCGCCGCGATAGTCACCGCTCAGTTGCCCCGTCAGCGTCTGGGTGACCAGCGATTCCGCCACGTTCAGGATGCCGTCGCCGCCGAACAGATCGTCCACCAGCACGCCAAACCCTTTATTCAACGCCACGTTCAGCGCCACGTTATTGGTGGACGTGTTGCCCTGCGCGTCGGTGGAGGAGATGTTGATCACCTGCGCACCGTCGGTGAGCGTAGTGAGATCGAGCTGCGGGAAGGTGTATTGCCAGTTGCCGTTCTGATCCACGGTGGCGGTTTCGGTCAACGGCCCGAGACGGAGCGTCACCGTCTGGCCCGGCTCGCCGGTGCCCTGCAAAAGCAGCCCGCCCGCCGCGTTCACGGTGTTGAGCACCGCAGGCACGCCCGCGGCGTCCACCGTCAGCAGCGGCCCGGTGGTATCCAGCGTAATGTTGCGGGTGTCGGTATCCACGTTGCCCGCGGCGTCGGTAAGCGTCGCCGTCACCGGGTAAGTGCCATCGGAAAGCCCGTTAAGCGCGCTTTGCGGTACGGTGACGCTCCATGCGCCATCCGCGCCCACCACGGCATAGTAGGTTTCGCCGTTAAAGGTGACCGTGACCTGCCGCCCCGCCTCGGAGGTGCTGGCGGTGCCATTGAGCACCAGCGGCTGGCTGGCTTCGGAGGCGTCAATCACGTTATCACCCGCAATAGTACCCACGGTCACCACCGGCGGTACGGTATCGAGCGTGACGGTGACGTTGGTCGTGGCAGGCGTGCCGCCATCGGTCGTCGCAACGATGGTGTAATTGCCCTGGTTCGGGAACTGCGTGGCGGGCACATCCAGCGACCAGCTGCCATCCGGCTGAACGGTCGCCGTGCCGACGGCGGTGCCGTTGATCTGCACGGTCACCTGCGAGACGCCGCCTAGCGTGGTGCCGGAAATCGTCACCGCATCGCCCAGCTCGCCCGCGTTGATGATGTTATCGCCCGCCACCGGATTAATGGCGACGGCCACCGCAGGCGGCGTGGTGTCGATATCCACGTTTACCGCAGGCGCGCTCGCCACGTTGCCCGCTTTATCGATGACGGTAGCGGTGATCTGCTCGGGGCCGTTAGCCAGCGTCGCCAGCTGTGCGGGTGAGAGCTGAAGCGACCAGGTATTGCCGTTCTGCACCGTGGTAGTAAAGGTCTGGCCCGCCAGCGTCACCGTGATGGTCTGCCCCGGTTCGATATTCGTGACCGTCCCGGTGATGGTCTGCGTCTGCTGGCTCTCCGCCCCGCTCAGGCCGTCGCCGCCAAACGGCGCGTCGATAGTGAGCGTCGGCGCGGCAAGCGATACATAGAGCGGCGCGGTGGTGGTCGCGGTATTGCCCGCGCCGTCCGTCAGGCTCACGTTCACCGATTGCAGGCCGTTCGGCACGCTCGTCCAGTCGGCGGCTGTCAGGCTCAGCGTCCAGGTGTTGTCGATGACGGTGACGCGGTCAGGCCCGAAGGTTTTGTTGCCGATGGTCACGGAGATCTTGCTGCCATCCGGGAGATCGCTTGTCAGCGTGCCGCTAATGGTACTGGTAGCGCCCGCCTCGGCGATATTCACATAACCGTCGCCAAACAGCGGCTGGGTCAGCGCCACCTGCGGCGGGGTCAGCGCGGCCTGGAACGGCACATCAATACTCTGGCTGTTGCCGAAGTTATCCTGCGCCACAATGGTCAGCGTATGCTGGCCCGGTGACAGCCCGGAGAGCGCACCCGCCGGCAACGGCAACGACCAGTTGCCTGCGCTGTCCACATTCGCCACATAGGTGGTGCCGTTAACGTCGATAGTGACCGTCACATACTGGTTATCGCCCGTAACGCCGGTGGTGCCGGTAAGCGTCAGCGGCCCGTTGGCTTCGCTGATATTCAGAATGGCGTTATCGCTAAACAGCGTGGTCGCGGCAGGCGTCGGCAGCTGGGTCTCGACCTGGAACGAACCGGGCGCGCTGTCGGTATTGCCGTAAGCGTCGCTCACGTTAACCTGGAAGTTTTGCGTGCTGCCAGGGATAAGGCCGGTAAACGCGGAAGGCGGCAGCGAGACCGACCAGTCGCCATTTTCAAGCACCGTCCCGGTGTAGGTGGTGCCGTTCAGTACAATTTCTACCGTCTGGCCAGCGCCGCTGACGCCGGTGCTACCGATGATCGTCTGGGCTACAGCCGCTTCGGCGTTATTGAGCGCACCGTCGATAAACGGCGTGTTGAGGGTGGCGTCCGGCACCGCGTTAATGCGCGCGTCAAAACTGGTGGTGCCGGTATTGGTATTGCCTGCCGTATCGGTGACGATCACGGTAATGGGGATGGTGCCGTCCGGCAGTGCCTGGAGTTGTGCAGGCGTCAGCGGCAGCGACCAGTTACCGTCAGCATCGACGGTGGCCTGTACCATCGCGCCGTTATTGAGGCTTACCATCACGGTACCGATGCGATCGGCCGGCAGGCCGGTCGTTCCGTTGAGCGTAGCGCCAGCCGCGGCTTCACTAGCATTAAGAATGCCATCGGTAAACGGCTCCGTGACCACCGGCGTCGGGAGCGGATCGGCGTAGACGGTAAAGGTGGCTTCCGGGCTGGTGGCCGTGTTGCCTGCACGGTCAGACACCGTGACAGAAATCGTGTGACTGCCATCCGCCAGCGCGCTTAACTGCGCAGGCGTCAGCGACACCGTCCAGTTACCGTTGTTATCGACAGTGCCGGTAATCGGCTGGCCGCCGTCGATGCTTATCTGCACCGTCTGGCCTGCGCCCGTCAGCCCGGTAGTACCGGTCAGCTGCTGCCCGAGCGCCGCTTCACTCTGGTTGACTGTTCCGTCGCCAAAAAGCAGATCCGGCACGGCCGCGGTCGGCGGCGTGCGCAACACATCCACCGCCACGCCTGCCGTCGCCGGGTTGCCGTATTGATCCTGCGCGGTAACGGTCAGCGTGTACTGGCCGTTTTGCAGCGCGTCCAGCGCGTCGGCGCCCGCGGTAATCTGCCATGCGCCGCCTGCGCCCACCGTGCCGTTAAGCGTAATGCCACCAAGGGTGATCGTAATCGGCGTGCCTTCCGGAAGGCCGGTCGAGGTGCCGCTGATGACGCCGCCGTTCTGGATTTCGCTCAGGTTAATCAGGCCGTCGGTGAACACAGTGCCTATCGCGAGCGTCGGTACAGTGTCGTTGCCGACCGTGACCGGCAGCGGCACCGTGCTGGTGTTGCCGGTCGGCGTGGTGACGGTCAGCGTCAGATCCTGTGGGCCGTTATCCAGCGCCTGTAACTGCGCCGCCGGAATGGTGATGCTCCAGGTGCCGTCAGTGCCCGCTACGGTGGTCAGGGTCTGGGTGCCTACCACCAACTGAACGGTGGCGCCCGCCGTCGTGGTGCCACCGAGCGTCTGATCGGTGAGCGATTCAGTGATAGTCAAAAAGCCATCTTCCAGGAAGCTGCCCCCGTTGATATCCGTCGCAGGCGCGGTGGTATCAACCGTGACGGAACTGCTGTCGGTCGCCGTGTTCTGCGCCGCGTCGCGCGCGGTTGCCGTCACGGTGTAATCGCCATTCTGGAGGCCTGCCAGCGCCGACGCGGGCACCGTCACGCTCCACTGGCCGTTTGCGCCGGTGGTGCCGGTATAAGTCACATTGTTAAACACGACGCTGACGATGGTGCCCGGCGCAAGGTTGGTGGAGGTACCGGTAATATCGAGCGGCTGCCCGCTCTCCTGGCTGTTGATGATGTCATCGCCTGCGATGGCGTTCAGCGTCACTTGCGGCTGCGAGCCCGGCTGGGCTGCGAAGGTCACCGGGTACTGCACAAACGCCTGGTTGCCCGAGGCGTCGGTGACCGTTACGCCAATCGTCTGCTGCCCGTCAGCCACCTGCGCCAGCGCCGTGGCGGGCACGGTCACGCTCCAGGTGCCGTTCGGCTGCACCTCGCCCGTGTAGGTCTGCCCGTTGAGGGTAACGGTCACCGTCTGGCCCGGTTCCACGCGCGTCGTGGTGCCGGTAATTTGCAGCGGCGACTGCGCCTCCGTGGCGTTGATAAAGTTATCGGTCGCGACGGTATTCACCGCCACCAGCGGCGCGTTGGCCTGCGACGCATCCAGCGTCAGCGAGACTTTTTCGCTTGAGGTATTGCCCGCCGCATCGCTGACCGTCGCCGTCACGCTGACCGGGCCATCCGGCAGCGTGGTGAGCGCGCCCGCAGGCAGCGTCACGCTCCAGGTGCCATCGCTCTGTACCAGCGCGCTGTAGCTCTGGCCGCCGATCTGTACCACGACCGTTTGCGGATTTTGCGGATCGTATGGCGTTGCGCTGCCGCTGATGGTGAGCGGCTGCGCCGCCTCAGTGGCGTTAACGATGTTATCGGCCGTGATGTCGTTCACGGTCAGTACCGGTGCAGTCAAATCGACGGTTACCGTACTTTGCGAGGTGTTCTGGTTGCCCACCGCGTCGGTCGCGGTCACGACCAGCGGTGTGGTGCCTTCCGTAAGCCCCTGCAGGGCAGACGGCGGCAGCGTGACCGACCAGTTGCCGCTGCTGTCCACCACGGCGTTATAGGTGTTACCGCCAAGCTGTACCGTAACGGTCTGCCCCGCGCCCGTCACGCCAGTGGTGCCGCTGAGCGCGCCGCCCGCGCTGACTTCAGCGGCGCTGATAATGCCGTCGGTAAACGGCGTGTTCAGCGTGACTTCCGGCAGGTCGGTGGTGATTATCGTAAAGCTCTGGCTACCGGAGATGACGGCACCGTTTTCATCCGTACCGGAGACGGTCAGCGTCGCTTTACCGTCGCTGATATCCAGCGCGTCGGCGCGCGGTATGGTAACGCTCCAGCTGCCGTCAGCGCCCGTGGTGGCCGTGTATTGTTTACCGTTAAGCGTAATGGTGAGCGTGGTTTGCGGCGCGAAGTTCACGCTGCTGCCGCTCAGCACCAGGCCGCCTGCGATATCATCAAGCGAGACGCGGTTATCGCCGGTCACTGGCGACACCGTCAGCGCGCTGATATCGGTGTTGACGCTAAAGCCGCGATCGAGGCTTGCGCTGTTGCCTGCCGCGTCGCTCACGACTGCTGTTACGGTGTAAGCGCCGTTGGCAAGGCCTGCCAGGGCGTCAGCGGGCAGGTTAACTTCCCAGCGCCCGGCGGAATCCACCACGCCAGTGAAAGTGTCATTGCCGAGCGTGATGGTGACGGTCTGCCCCGCCGTGACGTTAGTGGCGGTGCCGCTCAGCGTCACGCCGCTTGCGCGTTCGCCCGCGTCAATCACGCCGTCACCGCCCACCGGATCGATGGTCAGCAGCGGCGCGCGCGCCGGATCCACCGCGACGGTAATCGGCTTCGTGGCGGTTGAGCTGTTCCCTGCGGCATCGGTGACCGTGACGCTAAACTGCGCCTGGCCGTTCGGCAGCGCCTGCAGATCCGCCGCCGGAATATTCACCGACCATTCGCCGTTCGCGCCGGTCACCGTGGTGTTATACGTTTTGCCGTTCAGCGTGACGACGATAGCATCGCCCTGCGCTGCGCCCGTGGCGACGCCGGAGAACGCCTGCGCCTGGCCCGCTTCAGTGATATTCAGCGCGTCATCCTGCGCGAACGGGTTGATCGTTAGCGCCGGCGCGTCAACATCGACGGTAAAATCGGTGGTGGTGGTCTGGCTGTTACCTGCGGCGTCGCGCACGACGATTTGCAGCGGCACCGGTGAATCATTGCCGGTCAGTGAATCCAGCGCGCCGGACGGCAGTGTGACCGACCAGTTACCGTTCGCATCCACCGTCCCCTGATACGCCTGACCGTTAAGCGTGACCGTCACCGACTGGCCCGCGCCCGCAACGCCGGTAGAGCCGGTCAGTACCTGATCCACGCCCGCTTCGGCCTGGCTTAAGGTGCCATCGGTAAACAGCGGATCGATCGTGGTATCCGGCAGGTTGTTGATGATGACAGTGAGCGTGTGGCTGTCGCTGACGCCGCCCTGCTGCGCGGTGGCGGTCACTTCATAAGTACCGTCCTCCAGCCCCTGCAAAGCTGCCGCCGGTACGGTGGTCTGCCAGTTGCCGCTGGCGTCTACCGTCGCGGTGTAGGTGATACCGTTGAGCGTGACGGTGATTTCGGTATTGGTAGGAAGCCCGGCGCTGGTGCCGCGGATCGTCAGCGGTGAATCCGCTTCTGTGCGGTTAATAAAATCGTCGTCGGCGATAATGCTGATAGCGACGCCGGACGCTGCGGTATCGACCGTGATCGGTGCCTGTATCGTCGTCGTCTGATTCCAGGTATCGGTGACGCTCACCTGAATGTTGTTATCGCCATTCGCCAGCCCTTGCAGCACGACCGCCGGCACATCCACGCGCCAGTTGCCCGCCGCGTCTACCGTCGCCGTGGTGTTCCATGCGCCAATCGCAACGGTAACCACGCTGCCCGGCTCGGCGTTGGTGACGCTGCCCTGCAACGGCTGCGCGGTTTTGATCTCCGCCGCATCCAGCGCGTTATCGCCGGTAAATGGCGTGACGGTAACGGAGGGCAGCGCGGTTTTCACGTTCAGCGAATCGGTAATCTGGGCGGTGTTGCCCGCCGCGTCGGTGGTCGTGACCACAATTGGGTTAGCACCAGGCGACAGATTGCCGAGATCGGCGGCAGGCAGCGTTACCTGCCAGTTGCCGTCGCTGCCGGTGGTGGTGGTGTAGGTTTTGCCATTGAGCGTGACGGTGACCGTCTGCCCCGCTTCCGAGCTGTTGCCGGAAAGCACCTGACTGGTTGTCAGCTCCTGCGCGTTCAGCTTGCCGTCATCGGTCACCGCATAGAGCGAGAGCGCCGGCGGCGTGGTGTCGATGTTCACACTTGATGTGGCGCTGGCGCTGTTGCCCGCGCCGTCCGTTGCGGTCACCACGATAGGCGTCTGCCCCGGCGGCAGCGCCTGAAGCTGTGAGGCCGGGATAGTCACGCTCCAGCCGCCGTCGGTGCCTGCGGTGGTGGTGTAGGTCTGGTTGCCAATCTGAACGGTGACCGTCTGGCCGCTGCCGCTCACGCCCGTATTGCCGCTGAGCGTCTGGTTCTGCTGCAAATCCGCCGCGCTCAGCGCGCCATCACCAAATGGCGTGACGATAGTGGGCGCGGGCAGATCGTTGATTTCAACGTTGATGACACGGTCTGTTGTGGCGGTAGTACTCCCGGAGGTGACTGTCGCCGTCACGGTACGCGGACCATCCGGCAGCGTGGCCAGATCGGCTGGCGGGATCAGCACGCTCCAGTTACCGGCGCTGTCCAGCACGGCGGTGTAGGTTTTATCGTTAAACGTGACGGTCACCTGCGCACCAGGGCCGGTCACGGTTGTAAAACCGCGGATTTCCAGCGGCTGGGTAGCCTCCGCCGCGTTGAGATAGTCATCGGTCGAGAGAATGGCGATGGAGACGGACGGAACGGTGCGATCCACCGTCAGCGTGTCGGTAACGGTGAGCGGCGCGCCGGTGCCGTTGGGCACGCTGACGGTGAGCGTCGCGCTGCCGTTGGCCAGCGCCTGGAGATCGCCGCTCGGGATAGTCACCTGCCAGGAACCATCGCCGCCGACAGTCGCGTAATAGTTCTGGCCATTCAGCGTCACCGTCACCACAGTGCCCGCCGCGATGTTTTGCGTGGTGCCGCTGAGGATTTGATCGGTGGCGAGTTCTGCCCCATTCAGCACGTTATCGCCCGTGAAATCATCCACCGCCAGCACAGGCCGGTCAAAGTTGACGGTAAAGCGTGTTTCGTTGGTGGTGGTGTTGCCCGCCAGATCGGTGATGCTCACACTGAGCACATACTGCTGCCCGTTCTGCAACGCCAGCAGATCCGCAGACGGAATGGCGGCCTGCCAGCTGCCGTCTGCGCCAACCGTGGCGGTGTACGTTTTGCCGTTCAGCGTGATGGTGACCGTCTGCCCCTCTTCCGCGACGCCAGTCGAGCCGCGCAGGATCTGAGTGGTGGAAGCCTGTTCACCGCCGAGCACGCCGTCGGTAAACGGGGTGAGTTGAAGGGTGGGCGCGACAGTATCGACGTTGATATCAGCCGTCTGGGTTACCGTGTTGCCGTTGACGTCAACGAGCGTCACGGTGATGGTGTTGAGCCCCTGCGGCAACGCCTGCAGCGCGCTGGCGGGCAGCGTCACGCTCCAGCTGCCATCCGCCCCGACAACGCCGGTGTAAGTGTTACCGTTAAGCGTGACGGTAATCGTGCGGCCCGCGTTAGCGGCATCTACCGTGCCGCTAATGACCTGGTTTTGCAGAACTTCGCTGCCGTTTAAGATGTTGTCATCGGTAAGCGGATCGAGCGCGATTTCTGCCGGGTCCGGGGTTTCTCCGCCGCCGTTGTCACCGCCGCCATTATCACCACCGCCGTTGTCGCCGCCGCCGTTATCACCGCCACCATTGTCGCCACCGCCGTTATCGCCGCCGCCGTTGTTGTTATCATCGTTGCCGCCGCCGCCACCGCCGCTGTTGCTGGCGGCGATCGCCACACCGGCGATACCGCCAATCGCCGCAATGCCGCCCAGCGCCTGCAGCGTGGTCAGCCCCTCAGCGCCGGTGAGCGCGCCAAGCGTCGTATCAGCCATTGTGGGTGTAATCGCTTCTGCAACCGCCGGACCCGCTTCAGAGGCGAACGGGAACAACGCGTGGTGTACGCCTTTGTCATCCTCAAAAATCAGTTCGCTGTGCTGACCTTCCGCGTCGAGATGGAAAAAGTTCTGGTAGCGTACCGTTGTCCCGTCTTTCATATGGACAATCAGGTCATTTCCTTGCCGCTCATAAAAATTAACCGTTTCAGGAGAAGCATTTATTCGCACAATGCTGGTCTGGGATAAATTGACCACCCGATCTGCGTTCTCTGAATAATGGGTTATCACTTTTCCCGTATCCTGATTAAGTATATCTACGGTAGGCGAAAGACTATTTTGAACGGCCATTCTTCATTTCCTCTGACTGGGGAAGCACACAGCCCTGCACAAGTGTTCATTAATGGACACTTATGGGTTACCCCTTACCAGACAGGGCGGCAGCGGGGAGGGTTAATTTACAGAAACGTTATGAAATACCTTTAAAAAAGACTAAAAACAGCGACTTAACGCAAAACGAAGCGGTTTATGTGTACAAAACCTTATCAAAATGTATAAGCAACGCGGTGCGGTTTGGCAAAGAAATGATAAAAAAAGAGGGCTTGCAGAATAAAAAATGTGGTCTACCTCGCTTAATTAATTGCTAAGTATTGGAATTTTAAAAAAAGTCCACACCCGTTATTAGTGCAAAATAAAATCATCCAAAATGAATTAATCATTCCGTTCTTAAATAAACGTAAAAATATATCGTGTTTTCTATTTTCTTTATTTGCCTGGAAATCCAAGGGGTATTTAACATGATGCGCTTATACATAACGACTCTTTGTGTAGCGACCTCTCGCTTTTTCCAACTACCGAAGAACTCAGCGATAAGGCCAAAAATGCAGCAGTCAGCAGGCGAAACGATATGGACTGGTCACGCACGGGTAAACTCTGTTATACTTAGCGTTACACTTTTGGGGCTGATTCTGGATTCGACGGGATTCGCGAAACCCAAGGTGCATGCCGAGGGGCGGTTGGCCTCGTAAAAAGCCGCAAAAAAATAGTCGCAAACGACGAAAACTACGCTTTAGCAGCTTAATAACCTGCTTAGAGCCCTCTCTCCCTAGCCTCCGCTCTTAGGACGGGGATCAAGAGAGGTCAAACCCAAAAGAGATCGCGTGGATGCCCTGCCTGGGGTTGAAGCGTTAAAACTAATCAGGCTAGTCTGGTAGTGGCGTGTCCGTCCGCAGCTGCCAGGCGAATGTAAAGACCGGACTAAGCATGTAGTACCGAGGATGTAGGAATTTCGGACGCGGGTTCAACTCCCGCCAGCTCCACCACTTTTGATAGGACTGCAACCGGACAGAGGCAATAAATACAGTCACTTACGGACACTGACCAGACAGTATGCAGACCGAGAAAAGACAAAAATATACACGTGAAATGCACGTGCACTCTGAGAGAACCCCAGATCCCACGGTCTGGGGTTTTTCTATTTGTAACTATGAGTAACGAAAACCCATCCGTAATTGAAGTCATGTTTCAGGACTTAAGTTGCTCTTCATAGGCAGAGTAGTTTATGGGGGCATTAAATGACTGGCCGTTGATTCGTGATGCTATCCATGCTGTGAATGGTATGGGTTACGACACCAACTACTTGCACATCATCCAGAGAAGTCCCTTCTAGCGCCTCGCCATCGTCGGTAATGATCGCGCTTTTAGTGATGAAGCCGAACTGTGTATTGCCGTACAGTGAGAATAGAATCGTGACACCGATGCTAGGCATTAAACTGATATCGATCACCGCGTAGCCGGTAGAAGTCTCAACGATGCGGCTGTTCATACCAATAGCGCATATCCCATCGAGAGTTACGCGGCGCTCGATAAAATCGGTGGCGGGAGACGGGAAACCCATAATCAGATCCCCCCGTTCGGGTTGTACATGGCGAGAGTGCGGTTTTCGCCTTCCTCGGTCGATATGTCTTTAAACGTCGTCAGACAGGCATCCATCCACTCGTTCGCCTGTTTCAGCGACCAGTTCCAGTTAACAGCAGCCAGCTCTTTCACAAAGTCGGCAGTTGTGACAACGCGGCGGCCTCTGGCGTCGATCTTCATAGCCCGGCGAAAGGCGGTTTCTATTTCGTAATAGCGCGGCATAATTTCCTCCCCTTAAAAAATACTGTATATAGATACAGTAGTTTCATGAAGAAATTAGATCAAGGCAGTGGAGCCTATCAATCGCAGCGGCAGAATATATTTTCATGGTCGATCACGGTTACAGAGCGGCCCTCAAGGCCGCTGCTGGTTCATCATTCGCTGATGGTGGCATCCCCGGAAGCCGTCAGACTGGCGGCTTTCGCTTTCATATCTGCCAGTTCAGCTTTGAGAGCGTCTATTTCTGCCCGCATTTCTTTAAATGCTTCAACATACAGCGCTGACAGCGCGTTATAGTCGAGCGAAAGCGGGTTCTCAATCGTTCGGCATTCCTTATCAATAGTAGTCTTATCCGCCTCGTATTCAGTTACGGCCTCCGGCAGCACCTTCTGAACGTCCTGTGCAATCAGCCCGGCATTTCGCACAGTATTCTGCACCGTCGTATGCATTGAATAAGTTACGCCGCGAAGCTGGCAAATCTTATCGAGGGCACTCTCTACTGGCTTAATCCAGAATTTAGCCCGCTCGTCAGAGATGTTGGTGAACTTAACAGCGCGAACCTCCCCCGTAGCGCCGTTGACCGACATTTCTGAACCCGTCGCGCCTGTAGAGCTATTGTCTGGCCTGATGCATATTAATTGCCCGTTTGCGATAGGCCTTGAATAAATAACCCCACGATTTTTGTTGTCGCTGTTAATAAAATAAAGATGCGCGTTTGCCGTGGTAGATATAGCTTTAGAGTTTAAGTAACCAGAGCGAGACTCAATTGTTGAGCCATACCATCCCTTGTTACACCCGGCCCATGCATCTGTCATTGTGATACTTGTGCCGTATTTATAGTTGGTCATTACGGTGTCATAGCTTGCCCCGGATCTGCCCACAAGCATGATGTTTGAATTATCACTATCACGAATAAGCATGTAAGTTGCCTGGTTCGCTCCGGCAGGGCGTAACGTCAAAACCTCGCCATTGTTCTTAAACTCGGCACCATAGCCAGACATAACGCGACCAGACGGCTCAACCTCCCCACTCTGCTTGATCGTGAAGAATCGCGCCCCCGTCGGGTTACGGTTAACGATTGACGCGCTGCCAGTTGTTGTGTCGCACCACAACTCTATCCGGGCTTTCAGTTCACCGTCAGTTCCGACAATTTCAGAAAATAATGCATGTGCCCTTACCGCATCATCAGAAATCATTCTTGTGTAGATGTCGCTGTTACCTTTTATCAGGTTGAATTCGACATTATCAGAAGCGCTGAGACCGAGATTTTTTCTTGCGGCTGTAATATCTGAAACATCTGCCAGGTTCAGATCTTTTTTCAGCACTTTTGTTGTGTCGAACGAATCAGCAAGCTCTTGCGCCCGATCCGCCTGCTGTTGAGCCTGAGAAGCCGACTTATTCGCAGACGCTGCCGAATTAGCCGCGCCGCTGGCACTGGTGGCCGCAGCGGTGGCGCTTTGGGTAGCGCTGGCCCCGGCCTTCTCTGCCGCCTGCTGCGCTGCTGCGGCGCTGTTCGCTGCCGTCTGGGCATCATCACGCGCAGATTCTGCTGCCGTTTTGTCAGCGCTTACGCTTTTCTGCGCCTCCTTTACTTCGTTAACCATTTGCTGGAGCCTGTCAGGATCGAGATCTTCCAACAAATTCACGATAAACGGCCAGCTCGGCCCTTTAAACTCGCTACCATCAGGTAGCGTAACAGTGACGTTGTTGCGCTCTGAAAATACCTGCTGCCAGTTCGCTTTGTCATGGTTCAGGCCGCGTAACGCTTCGGTGACCTGGTTCACGACTTCCATCGTTATCTGGCTCATGGTGCTGCGCGGCACCGCCGACCATGCCAGGCCGTCAGCGTCCGGGCCTGTATAAGGTTTGGTTAGCGTCAGCGCCGTGTCGCTGTCCACTGACTTAATCGCCAGCGTATAGACAACCTGCCCGGCCGTGAAAACGATATAATCACCGGCGGCCAGCTCGGTGGTAAATGGGGTTCCGGTGCCTGTAATGGCGGTTGCGCCGTTGGCAATGCTGATAGTGCCTTTAGCCATTCAGTTAACTCCTGAAAACAAAAAACCCGCCGAAGCGGGTTTTGCAGTGATTAAACGTTCAATACATACTGTCGAGCAGCAACACGTTCATGCCTGTTGACTTGTTCACGTCGAGCGAATAATTAGCCGTCCAGATCGAAGCAACATATCCACGCCCCACCCGCACCGAATTACCCGACCGCACCAGCCCCTGATATTTCGCATAACACCAGCCACCAGCAACATCGGTCTGCGCCCCATACCGGCCCAGCATGATGTATCTGTCGCCGATATCCGTTGCGGTGCCGGAGGGCTTGTAGAATTTATTGCTGAAAATGAACGGGCGTTTAGTGGTTGAAAACGTGCATTGCCCTTTACTGTTAAAGAAATTAAGCCCCGGGCCCGCCACTGGCGCAACGCCGGTCGCAAAGATAACCACGTCCATTGTCACGGTGGCGTTGACGTTCGCCCCGTTGCGCTCTGCTAAGGCTCTTACTACCTTGCCGTCATACTCCACCACGACACCGGACGCACTCCACTTTGCGAAAACCATATAAGATTGCCGCGTATAGCTGGTCGATGGCGGAGACCAGGAGCCAGTAAACGTCACCCGACCACGATACACGCACTGCCCCACGGTGGCGGCATCGGTAATCGCGGTAAAGTCAGTACTGTCAGAGATGTACAGTCCCCGGTTCCCCGACTGACTGGCCGGCAGGATTTGCCACACCGTGCCGGGATAAATTGCGCCATCCATTTTGTAGTTCGACCAGGCAGTAAAGGTCAGTGTGTTCCCGCTCTGCGAGACGCTGGTCAGAATATCCATATCAGGGATCAGGCTGGTACTCCCGTTGGGATAAATCCCCGCAGTGACATGCGGGGCAAATAACGCGGTTGCGCCGCTCACATACCCCGGAATGGTGTATTTAAAACCATGCCCGGACGTGTAACCACAATAAGATGGGCAGCGAAGCCCCGCTGTGATTTGCATCGCCGGGCCGCCATCTTTCAGGTCGATATATAATCCGCTTGGCATTGTTACCACGTTCCCAGAATAATACGGCCACCGTTAGCCAGATTGACAGTCACACCATTACCGTTAATAACCACAGTGTTACCGGCGCCCGTCATGGAAAAACGCCCTTCTGTGGCGACGATGGTTCCGCGCACCGTCACGTTGTTAAATTCAGCGGCGCCCGACTTGTTAATCGTCCAGCCGGTTTTACCGGCCACATAGTCATTCGACTGGATAAACGCGCCAATTTTGGCGTTAGTGATCGTACCGTCCTGAATAAAGGCGCTGTTCATGAACACCTGCCCGTTTACCACCGCAAACGGTGAATAACGGTTATCGCCGCTGCCGCTCATCACCACAAACTGGTTGGCATTCACAGCAAAACGGGTATCAACCTGCGCACCGTTGATGGTGACAGCCACCGACATTCCGGCATCGTAATACTTCCCTTTGTACTCCACGCCGGTTTTCATGGTGTAGATGGCCGAGCCGCCGTTGGCGTCAACATACGCATCCATTTTGCCTTCTACCGCAGCGGCCACCTCGCCAAACTGCGCCACGACCGTATCGTTGATCTCGCTGATGGCTGATGTGTTGTCTGCCGTGGCTTTTTCCAGGCGGGAGGCCGTGGCTTCGAAGTCTTCAAATTTCGCGTTAACAGTGGTTTCAAGCGCCGCAACGGATTTACTGGCATCAGAGGCGAGCGTCTGCGCCAGAATGATGCCTGCGCGGTTTTTGCCGTACTGCTTCCACTGTTGTTTAACCGTGTCGTGACTGCTCAGGGCGTTCTGCAGGATGGCTTCCGGGTCGAGGGTTATCTGGCTTACCAGCGCCTCGCCGTCCTCTTTCGTCAGAAAGTCGTCAGCGATATCTTCCAGGTAATCACTCGCCTGGTCGTTAGCCATCCCGTCGATCCAGTCAGTCCAGCCGGATTCGTTGCCGGTTCTGTCCACCAGTTGCGCGCGGTACATAAACCGCTCACCGGCTTTCAGGCCGAGCTGTGAATAATCGCGCTGCGGATAGGGCACATCAGCCAGCAAAAGCGGGTTTTCGGTGTCACCGTTAACCGCGTACTGAATCTCGGTTTTGAGCGTGTCGCTGGTGTCAGCCGGGAAGCCCCACGTTAGGCGCACGCCCCAGTTCAGCGACTCGGCAGAGAAGTTAACCGGTTTTGGCGGGTTCCCCAGCTTGCCGGTCAGCGTCGTTAACTCTGAATAACCCCAGACGCTGGAGACTTCCACGGCGTTAATCGCGCGCGCGCGCACCAGGTAATCACCGGCATAAATGCCATCGATATCGAAGCCGCAGACCGAGGAGCGCGGGATGTTCACCCAGTTGTTGTTATCGCGCCGCCACTGGGCCTCATAAGCGATAGCCCCTTCAACCGCATCCCAGGTGGCGTGGAGGGTCTGGATCGCCATGCCCTGATTAATCACCGTGAAGCTTTCAATCTTCACGTTTTGCGGCGCGGCGACGTGGCCCGGCGGCACGACACTGATCGGGCGTTCATCAATGATTGCGCCGGTATCGATGCGCTCATATTTATCAGGGTCATGCCAGGCCGCGCTGATGGTATAAGTGCCGTCGCCGTCACCAGCTCGATCCCCTCAGCAACACCGAGCTTCGGCACCACACTGAACGAGATCGAATAGATTTCGCCGTCCACCTCATAACCCTCACGCGCAAGCTGGCGGCGGGATTTGCCGTCGTTCGCAAACTCGCGGTTGTCTATATCGTGGGGCGCCCAGTGTTCGGCGTAGGTGTATCCCTTTTCTTTAAGGATCTTCATGTAATGGCGAAGCCCTTCGCCGCTGTTCTCGTAGTAGTCGATGATGTGGAACTCGTTCCCCACCACGCGCACAAACCAGATAGCCGTTGAGTCACCGACGCCGATATCCCAGAACGTGTAAACAGGAAGGTGATCGTTATCCGGCAACTGGCCGATGCGGCGCTGTGCGTAGAGAAACGCGAACTGTTTCGCGTAGTAAGCGCCTTCAACGGACTGCTGGAACGCCTCGGCGGGGATAGACGGGTATTCCCGTTTCATGTCGTCGCCGAGGGTGGTTTCTTTGGCCTGATACCACGCTTTCTGGCGGTCGTTGAGCGTAAGGCGGTGCTTTGCCTCCAGCTCATCGAAATAATCGCGCAGGCGCTGTGATAGCGGCTCTACGGGGTCGATTGCATACTGGGGGTTCATCCACCAGCTGAAAAAGAAGAATTTCCAGCTCAGTTGAGAGAGGGGCGCACCAGATAGCGCCGCTTTTTCCGCAGTCTGGCAATAATCGAAGAAATAGCCCGCGCGGCCTTCTGCTGTGCTTTCAATCGTCGTGAAACAGTCAGTTGAAACAGCTTCAAAAGCACCAGTGACAATTTCGCGCGCCTTGTCCGGGTACTTTGCGCAGATCTTCCCGAACTCGGACACATGAAGATAGCGCAGCGTGCCGCCACGAAACGATGTCGAAACATAGAGCGAGCCGCCCTTCTTAAAAACCAGCTCGCCAGCGGCATCATTAGACGCAGGATTAGCCGCCCGGATCTCAGCAGGCAGTCGATCATAGGCATATTTGATTTTCTCCCGGAAAAGGCGCTTTGCGTCATTGAGGGTGTGAGCGATAAGCGCGCACTTTGCGCCCTCAAAGAGCGCGGCATCGAGCTGAATGATGCACACCAGCGTTGTAAAACCGAGCTGGCGCGCTTTCAGGATGATGTTTCGTGTATGCATCCCCTCGAAGTAGGCCAACTGCTCCGGGGTCATTTTGAAACGTACCGGCTTCCCGCGTTTGTCGGTGATCCAGTACAGGTGGTTAAGCCGCCAGAATTTATCCCTTAGCCGTGCGAGGTGTTCAGGTCTAAGCGCCATCAGGCACCCCCTGAAAGCTCATCCATCAGGTCGGAAAGTGAATCAACGGTGTGATTGGTTTTCACCTGTTCACGGAACGCCTGAACATCTACGTGTTTGCCAAGCAGTTCCAGGTTCTTAACTTTGTCCGGCCATTTAATCTTTTTGAGGATCGTCTCTTCGGTTTCCTCGTCAAAGTTGCGAATAGTCGAAGCCAGGTCGATGCCCTGTAGCGTGATACGCCAGCATCTGGGCCACTGGCTAACAGCCTTTAACGATCCGTCATCGTTGAGAATGTCGGCCACGTCCATCTGGTCAATCTCAACTAAGCGCTGGAGCACATAAGCAGCATTTATACCCACGTCCTCGTTGCGCTTATTCTTGAGTTCAGCGATTCTGTTTTGGATGTCAGGTTTTGACAGGTTTTCGGAGGCGGTGCGGTTAGCCGTTTTGACGCTGTACCCCGCCCGAATCGCCGCCTGTGTGGCGTTTAAGTCGATGAGGTACTCGCGACAGAACATTTCTTGTTTGTCGGTGAGTGCCATAGGTTACCTTAAGGAAAAAACATGAGTGATGAATACAAAAAGCGAATTGGCATCCCCAATGAACACACCCTTGAACTAGTTTCTTCTAACTGGAAAGGTGCAAGAAAAGGCCAAGATACCGATGAATATCTTTATCGTGAGTTAGATGCAGAAGGTAATGTCGTAGCAACATATGAAATCGAAGATTCAACCTCGACTTACCCACCATTTGGAAGATCAATTTCCTACAGAAAAGTTTAATTATTTGAATAGCTAACATGGCATTCCAGAAAAATAAAATTATATCTGTTATTGCCATGTTTTAATATATCAATTTAACAAGGAGATAAGAATTATCATATTAGCTCATCAGAAGAAAAATAAAGCCTATTAACTGTTACGGTTATAAATACCCTAAGAATATCGCCAGTCTAGACTATCATCGTTACATTGTGTTTATGAAAATTCTGCTTTTGCAAGGTCGCGCGAATTATCTGGTAATTTCTGGAAGTATAGGAATTAACCAAAAACCGCCATAAGGCGGTTAGTTAACTTGCTCTCTCACCTCTAGAATACCTTCAAACAATATTTCTCTGGCCAAGGGGTTTTTGACTACGCCATGCCAATATTGCCTTGCTTTGTTGAGGGTCGTCTCATAAGGTTCAACGTCAGAAAGCAAATGTTCATCACTTGCAGTATGTAGTTTACCATTGGGTACCACGCGGAATATATTGTATTCTTTTGAATCTTTACCAATGCGCCTGAGCCAGTAGTTTAGGTTATCTTCCCCTTCTGCAAGCCAAATACACTTTTGTCTAGATGGCAGCTCGCTAAATTCCTCTTTTCGGATATTTTCCCAAATTAACTCTCGCGTATAATTGCTAAAAAACTTTGCAGTTTCAAATCCTAGTCTGGCTACATATTTTGAGTCAGAGTTGAACGCTCTTCCCTCCTTGATTTCCTGCAAAACATATAACCGACTTACTTCAACAAGGCCATTTGACGTTTCAAGCCAGTCTTTAGGATAGTCAGGGAATAAATAGTAATTGAAATAAGGATTCACGGTCCCAGTTATAAGAGTGTCTCCAACTTTTACAGGCTCGTACTGGCTCCATTTGCGGCTTTCTTTATCTGCTATGTGATAGTAATCCATAGTATTAGTCATCCTAAATATGATTATTGAATCACTATACTATCTCAAACATTGTTTCATAATGTACTGTTGTAAACCTATTATTTGCTTTTCGGTGACTTCGATCCTGTTTCTAAGGGAAAAATAATCCCGTTGAGCGGCGTCATCAAGTCGGGGGGCGGTTGCATTAGCGCCGCCGGTGGCGCCGGTGGCGTTACGCACTCGCTCACAGGTGGCGTTGAGCTGCAACCGGTGAGTGCCGTTAGCGACATCAGCACGCAGCTGATCATTCTCCGCTTTGACACGGGCAATTTCTCCTGTGTACCAGGCATCAAGCTCTGCAAGTTTGCGCTGGTTCTCCAGCATCTTTTTATTCGCATCTTCAACAGCATTTAATTCCCGATTAACTGCGGTTAAGGATGCCTGCGACTCTCTGAACTGGTCGTGGTAATAGAACGAGATGAGAGTGGCAATAAGGGCCAGCAGGCCCAGCAACCGGGTTAACATGGCTCACTCCTTGAGGCAGAGCGCACGCTCTTTCTGGCTCCTGGTAACCAGCCCTGGCAGCTCTTTACCTGCGGCGTAACGCCATCTCAGGAACTGATCGCAGGTGGCGCGCTGTTCGCCCTGCCGGAACATGCGAAACAGCGTCGAGTTTTTCACTTTGCCGCAGCCCACGCGAAACGTCAGAGATACGGCAGCGCTGAATGCGTTTTCGGTCAGCCTGTCACCAGCGCCATAGCGAATTACGCAGCGTTCAGCCTCCAGGATGTTGCGCTCCCAGTCTTTGGCGATCTGCTCCATCGATTTGCCGTAGCGCACGCCGTGAGTGTTGCCGATCCCGTCGGTAAGCACGCCAGCCGGGCAGACGTATGGATTAACGCGACACCCCTCGGCATTACCGATCAGCTCAAGCCCTTCCTGGTTGGTTCGGACGTTCCCACCAGCCAGCACCAACATGATCGCCGCCACCACAGAACAAGCCCCACCAGCTGCGCCCGCTTTCTTCCTGCTCATTTGAACATCCTCGGCTTTGCGACCACGCGGCCTTCTCTGGCTGCGCGCTCAATCGCCCGCGTTTGCCTCCACTGGAAAACGATGGAAGCGATAAAAGCCAGCGGAGATATGATCAAGGTGGTGACCAGCGCCCACTCATAAAGTGTTAGCGAGTGGAGCTGCTCATAGAACGAAGCCAACGCCAGCTGGATAGCCCCCAGCCCGTGCGGCGCGTAGTGGATGGTAATTTTCTCATTCATGGCGAACGCCGCCGGATGCGGCCCATTAAAAAAGCCCCTCATCGGGGGCTTTGTCAGTTGATACGTTAGCGGGCGGGGTCTCCCAGGCCATATAGCCGTTAGGATCGCGCCAGATAAGGTCTGGTGTGCTATATTCGTTGCAATGCCGTATTAAATAGATGTTGGTAGCCAGCGTACATAGCTAGCCACGATAGGATATATTATCCTATATATGACAATAATAATTTAAAGCCCCAGCTAATGATGAGGCTTCAATAAAGAAGATAAAGTAATTTACTAAACTAATATACGTTTAAAGCTAGCTGCTATCAAAGAATGATCATCATTTGGACCTAGGCGCTGAATCCTTTTATGCATATTTGCAGCAAAATTGTTTGCATTATTCATGGTTGTTACTGAAAAACGCGGCCTATGCTCCCAAAAAGAATGGGCCCCATCAGACATAATGACTAGCATCAATGCACCATCTTCATCAGCAAGTTCATCTAACGGAATTTTCAAAAATTGATAGTGCACTGGTAATGTCTTTGAGATAGCAGCAGTAAGCTTATTTTTGCCAGGTAGCGACTTAAGTTCCTTACGCGTATACAGTCCGTCATCAAGCAGCTCTTGATGTTGTGTATGATCTTTTGTTAAAAGTTGAAGCTTAAGACCTATTCTTGCGTATATCCTTGTATCACCTACATGGACAATATATACATAGTCGGAATTTATAAAGCAATACGACAATGTTGTTGCAGCCTTAGCTTCATCAGGTTTTTTTTCCGCGGCCTCGGTGAGTTTATTCTTGATGTTATTTAAAACTAGTTCCGGCTCTAAGAACTCAGGATATTCAATCGCACTAAGGCTATTTATCGCAGTTTGTGCGGCTTCATTTGCTCCGGCATACGAACCAACGCCATCAGCAATGGCAAAGAGATATCCATTTCCAGATGACTTGGGAAGCAAAAATGCATCCTCATTCTGCCGGAAATGATCTTTAGCGAATGAGAAAGCGCCACAACTTAAAAGATCTATCATTTCGCTCTCCCTGCAACTATGCCATCAAGAATGTCAATCATTTCTGCAACAGAATCATATCTTGAACGAGGTGTAAAGGCTGCCGACTTATCAATCAACGCATTGATACCATCAATGTGTGAAATGTTCATTTCGTTAGCTATCACCCCAAGAGAGTAAATATCTGATTTTATAGTATAAATACCTTTTTTTGCCTCATCAGACATATATTTTGGAGTGCCTATGCCTATTTCTTTATTTTGGAGAACTTCAGAAAGAAAGTTGGATTGAGCCTCTGAATCTAACTTTTTTATCAGTCCGAAATCAGAAATCTTGTAACATTTTTTACTATATCTAAGTATGTTTTCCGGCTTCAAATCTCTGTGAAGCATTCCGTTTTCATGGAGGTACTTTACTCCACAGAACACCATGCGCAGAATGCCCAATTTATCATCATCGGTTAGGATTTTGTCATCAAGTTCAGTTCTTAGATCTGATTGTGCTAACCCCATGACAAACCAAGGGCTTTCAGCGTTCAAATGATGAATGTATATGGGAACAACGTTGTCATGGCTGCATTTGGCCTGATATTTAACCTCACGTCCGAACCGTTGTTTCCAGTCTTCAAGACTAAAAAGTTCGTTAATTAGTGCGGGATTCACTGAAAGCACTTTTCTTGCATACATGCCACTGAGATGGCCAAGCGTATTGTAGACTTCAATCAATTCTACTCGCCCGAAGGTCCCTCGCCCTAATTCACGAATAGGCTTAATCTGGTAATTGCCTCTTGTTTCCATTGCCGGCTCGCTCCTGATCAACATTAACGAAAAGTTACACCTAAAATGCGGGCATTACCATATGAATCAGAGCATTCAGGGTTGACAAAAGCATCGAAAACTAGAGTGCCACTTAAAAGCAATAAAAAAGCCCACTCAAAGTGGGCTCTATAATTTCGGCGATAATATCAAATCTGCGTCAATTCTGCCCTTAAAAATCTACTTTTTCAAGCATCGGCATCGAATTTGCACGCTTTTGTTTTTTTCTGACCGCATTGACGTTTATCAGCGCGCTTTGGTCTAACCGTTCAAACACCGCTCGCATGGCCTCCCAGTGCATTGCGTAGCTTTTCCACCAGTTTTTAGCCGTGACGCCCGTCAGCGCCGCCAGCTCTATTTGCTGGTAGGTCTTGCCTCCACCGATCCCGCCACGCAGTTCTCGTTTAACGTCCTGCGCCGCAAGCCATACCAGCGCGCGCAGGCGTGCCAGCGTTTTGGCTGCAATGCGTTTCCCCGCCAGTTGATCGCTGAATGCCTCCCAGCCCCAGCGCACGATCTCTACCTGGTGGGCGTAACGAGTGGCATCGGCATAGCACCACATTAGCCAGGCGGTTTCGTGTGGCTCCAGCGCCAGCAAGGCGCGCCGCCAGCTTGCGGTGGCATACTCGACCGGCAGCACCAGCGGAATATGCGAGCCTTTGGCGCGCGACTGCACGCCAGGCACGGGCTCATTCCAGACGGCTACCAGTTCGCCCGTCTCCGGGTCAGTTACTTTAAGCGGCTTGCGCTTGTAGCGGTTGGTGATCAGCTGGGCATTCTCCGCGAACGCCACCAACTGGCCTTTTGTGCTGCCGCTCAGGTCAGCCGTCGCCATGATCAGCTCCTGGCGGATAAATTCATAAGCCTGCGCTCTCACTGCTCGATCTCCGTTATTTTGATTCCCAGGCGGCCACCAGGGATCACTTCGCCCCGCACCACTTTCAGCTCGTCTATTTGCGAGTCGTTTTGCATAAAGCCGCCTTTCTCCAGCGAGTCGCAGACCGCTTTTAAAATGTTGTCGATATCGCGGCGGCACCTGTCCGGCATGTTCGCGATAATACGTAGTTTCAACCGCGCATCGGTGTTTATGTCGAGCTTCAGGATGTGAAGGATTTCCGCCACGTCGCGGCGATACTGGCACCCTTTCTTGTTGATGTAGGTAATACCCCTGCCCCTCCGCCAGTAGTCGTTAACGCTCGGCGGATATGGCAATGTAAATTCATAATCGCAAGTCATTTAATCAGCCCCATTTTCAGCCAGATAATCAGCGTTCTCGCCATTCCTTCCAGTGCGCACGTATGCGCATACTCTGCTTCGGTTAACCGCGTGCGCCGGTCGATTTCGTCGTGACAGGCGCTGCACGCTATAGCTCCCAGCAGATCAGGCGGCTTGATCCCCATCCCGCAGGTGCCGGGCAGGCGGATATGCGCCAGCACGCTGGTTTCGGGGTTGTGATTACAGACGCCGGGAATGCGTACCTGGCACTCGATGCCGCGCGCGGCTTTGCGTAAGTCAGCCACGATCACCCCCAAATCCGTTGTTGATACGTTCTGCTGGGGCGCGGTTCGTGACGGCTTTCCGGCAGCTCCACACGCACAATGAATTTCCGGCAGTCGGCAGAGAGAAAACGCTCAACCTTCACGCCGCGCTTGCGGTACTGGTTCATCAGTTCATCAGCTTCTGCATGGGTACAATCTGTGTGCTCAAACCATGTTTTGCGCATCGGTTAAGCCTCCTGTTTCGCACGCAGTTGCGCATATTCGCTATCTTCGGGAATGGTGAGACGGCAGCCGATGTTCAGCGCCCAGCCCTCTACCTGGGTGAGAAAAAAGTGCATTTCGCCGGTATCGAGATCGGAGGTGTGCCGCAGGGAGCGGATCGTGGTTTTTTCGCCGGTGATGACGTCGGTCATTTCGCGTTCTTCATAGCCGAGATAGGAATGCTTAAGCGCGTCTTTAACCCATGCCGGAGAGGCAAAGGTTTTACCACGCTTGATCAGGTAAGCGCTGACTTCAGAGAACCACATGTGCGCCAGCGCGTTCTGTGAGAGGCTGCGAGACTCTCGCCACGGTTTGATGATCAGCCGGAAGCAGTCGCCGCTTGCCAGCAGCGGCTCTAATTGCTTGCCAATCGCTGCGAAATTGGATTTATGCAGCCTTACGCCGTCTTTCGGGAAGCTCACGCCGCACCCCCAAAGAGGCCGGACGCTGAACACAGAAAAACCCCGCTCACGGGTAAAGCCGAAAGCAGGGCAAAGTCGGGGAGTTTTAGAAATTGCATCTGCGCCATAAATTCCGTTGAATGGCACAGTGTTACTTAGCGAGCTGTTCAGGCTCGGATGTTATTTTAACTAAAACCAAATATCCTTTGCATCACTGCGAGCCGCAGATGAAACCATTTCCTTTAGAGTTTTAAGGGAACACACAAACTCATTGTTTCTAAGCGCTACTGAACGCCAGCGGGATTTATCGAATCGCGTAAACAGCACTCTTTCGGGTGTTTTCCGTTTCCCGCTGCGCGTCTTTACCTCATCGATTTTTCCAACAACCTTACCGCTTTCGCAGTCGATCAGAACTAATCCACTCTCCGGCAACGTTAAATTGACTACTTTCAAGATGTTGGTCTCCAAACAGGTGATAACTAACAACGAAAGTAATCAGGCCTGATTAATTATCAGCGCGATTATTGGATGATGAATGATGCAATTCAATGGTTGTTTAAGCATCACTTAACGATGCAATGACGCTGCTAAAATGCATGCCATATACATCTATCTTAAATTGACTGGCATCAAATCAAGGCCTGGTTGGAAAAGTGCATTATTTGATCTAAAAGCAAAGGCCCGCCGAATTGGTAGATAGCAACCAGCTCTTCAATAACGGTATCACCATATACTGGCGTGGCCCCAAACTCTAAATCAAAAAATAAGCCGCCATATCACGCGCTCCTGGCGTTAAAAGCCGATGAGGCAGGGATTGCCCCATATACGCAAAGAACGCGCCTCATAGCGCCGCTCAGGCGGCATTCGTCAAAAATCACGTTGACGCTCTCGCCAGTGTTATCTCCCGGCAGGCTGTATATGAGCCTCCGCCAGTCGCGCACAGCAACCAGCTCGCCGTTCATTTCCATCCTGCGCGCCGCGTGCTGCACCGATTGCAGAGAGACGCCGTAGGCATTAACAATTTGCTCAGTGGTGAAGCTGGGGTGCTCCAGCAGGTAATGTTTAATGGCTTCGCTTGCTGTCATCGTTCTGCCTCATCAAACGTTCTTGCGTGGTTTCTTCAAAATGTCGCGCCGTAATCTGGCGATGATTTCTAAGCCCCGCTCACGGGAAACGGGCCGCGGCCTGGGCTGTTCAATCATCGGCACCGGATCGGGGATGGTTTCGCCGCTGGCGATACGCCGGGCCATATTCAGCAGCTCCGCCTTTGCCTGTTCGGCCAGCTCTTTCTCTGTCCAGCCGTTAAGACGCATACCGCTATACAGGCCCGTAACCAGCCAGTAATGGGCGGCATTCTGCCAGGGGTAATCCGTTGGCGAGGCGTAAAGCCCACGCCGGGCGCAGTAGGTGCGTACCATCGCCAGCAGTTCGGCCACTGCCGGAAGCCCGGCCTGCTCGAACTCCCCTTCCCGGCACCAGTCGATAAACTGCCCAGGCGACGGCCAGAATGGGGAAAGGCTGGCGCGTGCTCGCTTCATACCTGCGGCCAGTTGCTCACGTCGGGTGATGCCGTTCTCGGCGAAAGCAACGATCCACTGCTGCTTTGCTGCGGCCTCGTCGGCCTCGGTGCGCAGGCTGGTGGCGTTTGCTGCGGGAAATACCTGCTTGAGCTGGCGAAACAGCGCATCAACAAGACGCTCAGCCTCGGTGTTTACTACGCCCTGTTCGGGGCGCTCCGGCGCCGGATGGTATTTACCTGCCAGCCGGGAGAGCGTGCGGTTGTCGCGTTGCGCGATGGCCTGAATCAGTTGCTGGCTCAAAACACGTCCTCCCACGCTTCCGGGCTGTTCCAGTGCGGAACGTGTCCAGCGTTAACCGGGGCCACGCCGCGTCCGGGCGCTTTGACGCGGAATAAACCCTGCCAGCCGTTGGCGAT
The DNA here is from genome assembly GCF_011605905.1 of Cronobacter sp. HA18003. Lineage (NCBI taxonomy): Bacteria > Pseudomonadati > Pseudomonadota > Gammaproteobacteria > Enterobacterales > Enterobacteriaceae > Cronobacter > Cronobacter sp. HA18003. The sequence continues at coordinate 59,428 of NZ_JAANQO010000021.1, forward strand.
GGATTGATTGACCACTTCCGCCGGGTTGTCGCCAGCATCCCGGTACTGGCTCAGCAGCTTGATGGCCTTCGTCACGGTCAGCATGGACTTGATCGGTTTTTTGCTCTCGGTGCGGTACTGAACCCATTCACGCCAGACAGCCGGATCGAGCCAGTCAGGCAGATCGACCTCCAGCGGGTTGAATTTCGCCTTTCCCCCCTGGGGGGTTAGGGGGGTTATATATATTTTATTTTTATTTCTTTTGTGTTTAGCCGAGTTGGCTAATGTTTTATTAGCCGAGTTGGCTAATCTCTCATGGTGAGTTGTATTAGCCGATTTAGCTAAACTTGTATTAGCTGTTTTGGCTAATGTTTTGCTGTTTTGGCTAATACCTGTATTCCAGTCTGAAACGACTTTGTTAATGCCAATTTGATTGCCCGATGAAACAAGTATGTTCATCGCGATAAGCTCATTTTTTGCCTTGCAGATGTGGGTATGATGAATTCCTGTTTCCTCGGCAATCTGCACATTAGAAATGCGATCCAGCGCTCTGCCGAACCCGTAAGTTTTGCGCATTACCGCCAGCACAACTTTCAACTGTCGCGCCGTCAAATCGGCAACAATAACAGCCTCAAGTAGCTCATTTGCGATTCGGGTAAACCCGTTATCTAAGTCAGCCACACGTTCACAGACCTCCCGTTTTTCAGGGTATAACTGAACAACTTCACCCAACCGGGAAGTGCCAGCGTTTACAGGTTTCAAAGCTCTTGGCATAATTACCTCGCAAATGGACACTTTATTTATTTGCACTCAGAAGCCCCGGAACTGTTGGCGCAGTCCGGGGTTTCGCCTTTTAAATGCTCCAGCATCGAGATCAGCGCTTTCGCTACCTCTGCCGTCTGCTCGCCTTTGATGATTACCGTCTCGTCACGATCATCAAATCCAATTACCGCCAGCAACCTGGCAGCACGCTCAACAAAACAGTTCTTCCCGGTCTGCATCCGGCTAATTTGTGAGTGGTGGATGCCCATTTTCTTGGCAACCTGCGCGACGCCCAAGGCGGCTATGCCGCTTCTGATTCGGGTTTCGATCTGTAATTCCTTGCTGGTTGTGCTTTTTTGTGTGGTGTTCATAAACAATGATTCCCAATATTCCTTTCAATAAATAAAATCAGATACTTAAAGATGGTTATTAGTTATTTATCGCTTCGCTTAAACATGCCTTTTCTTGTCACAGGCTTCATAAAAATCAGGGTCATACTTGAGTACTCCATTGGTAATGTGATCAAGCCTAGCCGCGCGCTTCTCTGGCACGGTTTCACCCCATCTGGTGACAGCAACTTGAGATATTCCCAAAGCACGAGCAATGGCAGCTTTTGAACCAAAATGACTGATTACACTTTTTGTATACATGCACCCTCCTAGTAACTTTGGTTAGAAAATTAAATCCTAACTAATGTTATGTCAAGTTAACTTATATTAATGCTATGAAAACTGCACATATCAGCGAACGCATCTCGGCAAGGCGCAAAGAACTTGGGTTTACCCAACAACAGCTTGCTGACAAGGTTCAGAAGTCGAGCGTCAGCGTCTTTAAGTGGGAGAATGGGCAGACAGAGCCTAAGGGTAAAAGCCTCTTTGCTCTTGCGGCTGCGCTTAGGTGCTCTCCTGCATGGTTGATGTTTGGTGATGAAGACAAGTCACCCGCTCCAGCCGATTCACTTCCAACCGAGCTGGACGAAAGGCAAAAGAGGCTTCTAGACCTGTTTGAATCACTTCCAGAGTCCGAAAAAGAATCTATTATCAGTGAGTTAGAAGTAAGGGTTGATAACTTTAACCGCTTGTTCGAAGAACTACTTAAAGTAAGAAAAGACCGCCCCTCAAAAAAATAAAGGCAACTAATTCAAAGGGTTGCCTTTTCTTATGCCTGAAATACTAACTTTTGTTAGTTTTTTACTTGCCATGAAAATTACCTTTAGTTATGCTTATCTCATCAACAGCAATCACGGCTCAGTGATACTTAGCAAAACGTTCCGCCAACCCGGCGTTAAGAGGGTAATGAGGTAAGCATGGATAACAGCACGATCATGGAAAAGGCATACGAAGATTACTTTGAAAGCCTTGCTGAAGGTGAAGAAGCCCTTAGCTTCAACGAGTTCAATCAGGCGCTATCCAGCAAGACAAAAGCAAACGACTGATGAGGTTTACGATGGGCGAGACAAAACTGAAACACGTTATTGCGCTGCTACTGGAAGACGCAAAACGCCTCCAGCAGGTGGAACCAAACGCAGGCACCGAGGCCCGCATTTGGATTGCCCGGAGGGCACTGGCAGAGCATCAGGAAAAAAGAATCGCCGATGACCTGTGCTCGCACATTCAGCGTTTAAAAGATGTGATTGGACATCTTGAAACAGCAACAGAAGCTACCGAAGCCCGGGAAAGACTTCTTGCGGAGCTAAAACTTATCCAGACCGAGCTGAAATGAGTCCTTAATCTCATAAACCACGATTCGTGGATTAGGCCGGATTTGTTGAGCAATATTTTTGGCGAGATGGCCAACGTAAGAGACTGATTCGGTGCCACTTACGTTATAAAACACATATTCAGCATCAGGTAGACTGAAGAAGTCATCGCTACCAGGAAATCTGGCGAATTGATAAAAACCATGTGCTTTCATTTTTTCATGTAAAGCGGTGTAGTCTGCGGTTTCAGAATTACGTAATTCTACGCGAACAGAAAACATAAGAAGATTTATCCTTACTGGTTGTGTGGGAACTCCAGTATACCACCTCGCCTGATGTGGCTAAAAGCAGGCACACAACATGAAGCGCATTTCACTTATTCACTGACTCGCCTGGGAGTAAACGCAAACGGCGGAATGCGCTTCATATTGTGGTGAATGCGGCTAAGCGCACGCGGGGAAGGCTGGTTTTGTTCTCCTTTTCAGTGCAAACCCCGTCTGGTATTCAGCCTTGACCAGACACCGGGAGGCACCCGGCACCACAATACTCATTGCTGTGTGTAGTCTTTTGCCCGCTTTCGGGCGGGCCTTTTTTTCCGAAGACTAAGAAAGGGAAAATCAAATAATGAAAGGTCAGCATTACGGCATCCAGAAAGTCATTCGTGGATGCGTTCAACCGGGAATGTTAGTTTTTCACAATAACAAAACGTGGACGGCTTCAGCTAATTACGGCGGCAAACTTTATTTAAGAACGCTTTCAGAAAAAACCCGAATCAAAGATATATGGGTTGACGTTCTTCTTGATGGTCACGGCAACGCACTGACAAATTAATTTAACCCTGACGAAACATTAAATGTGCCCTCACCGGCAGAGCCACGCACATCCCGAATAACGTGGCGATATATTTACAGCATTCACAGGAGACAGCATGAGCGCTTATTTCATGCATGACCGTATCGAAGAGGAATCCTGGCAACAACATTACCTGAACACAGCGCGGGAGCAAGAAATAGCAGAACTGGCTGATTTATACGACCGGCAAATTAAATTTCATCATCTTCACGAAATGCTGAGCAATACGCAGGCAGACCGGGCGGTGCTTAAAGCGGTATTCGACGACGTTAATTTTCAGGAAAAAGCGGGAGAGTTCCTTCGGTATTCCGCAGAGCTTCTTGCAGAGAAGCAGACTGAATTAAATATAGAAATGAGGAAAGAATAATGGCCCTTTTTCAGCGCGCTACAAATACCCAGGCTTTTCTGAAAGCCGGAATCATGGGTTTCGCCGGAGACGGCAAAACCTACACCGCCAGCGAACTGGCGATCGGCCTCGTTCTGCTGATGCGCCAGCGCGGGCTTGCAATGGGTGATAAGCCGGTAATGTTCCTCGATACGGAAACCGGCTCTGACTGGGTAAAACCCCGCTTCGATGCTGAAAACATTGAGCTTTACACAGCCAAAACCCGCGCATTCGTGGATCTGATTGCCGCGGTAAATGAAGCGGAGCAAAGCGGCTCGGTATTGATCATCGACTCTATCAGCCATTTCTGGACGTGCTTATGCGATGAGTACGCAACGCGCCGCAAACGCAAGCGCGGCCTTGAGTTCTCAGACTGGGCGTGGCTGAAACAGGAATGGCGACGTTTTACCGATCGTTTTGTTAACAGCCAGGCGCACATCATTATGTGTGGCCGCGCGGGCTATGAGTACGACTTTTTCGAAGGCGACGACGGCAAGCGCCAGTTAGAGAAAACCGGGATCAAGATGAAGGCCGAAACCGAGACGGGTTATGAGCCTTCAATCCTGATCCAGATGGAAAAGCAGATGGATCTTGAGTCCGGGCAGGTATGGCGCACCGCGCGCATTCTGAAAGACCGTTCTACTCGCATCGACGGCCAGACGTTCTCAAACCCGACGTTTAAACATTTCCAGCCGCACATTGAATTTCTGAATCTTGGCGGCACGCATTTAGGTGTGGACACCTCCCGCGACAATGGCGAGCTGTTCGCCGACGACGGCCAGCCAACCTGGCAGAAAGAGAAGCGCGCCAAAGAGATCGCCCTTGATGAGATTGTGGAACTGCTGAACAAACATCACGGCGGCACCAGCAACGACGCGAAACGCGCTAAAGCCGACATTCTGGAAGAGGTGTTTTGCTCCCGCTCATGGGAACGCATCAAAGGCATGGACTGGCCGACCATTAAAGCCGGTCGCGAGGCCATGTGGTTAAAGCTGGAAAACACGCCGTATCAGTTCCCTGATCCGTCCAGAAAAGCACAGGAAGCAGCAGCCCCGGAATTTGATGAGGATATCCCGCAATGAGCCTTAAACACCGCATCCCGGAAATGATGAAGCACATCGATCGTGATGAGTTTATTCGCGCGACAGATGAATATGCCGACCTGCTTATCACGATGTGTCTCTGTATGCGTATCGCTGGCCCCACGCGGGCCAATGTTAAAGCCTGCGCCCTGGCGCTAAAGCAGCGCCTTAAAACGAGCCACAGCCAGCAGAAGCTGGCCGGGATTCTTCGCAGCCCCGATCCGGTAGGCCAGTTTCTCACGCTGCGCCGCGAGGTAAACCGCGAGAACGCGAAAGTGGGCATCCCTGCTGATCAGTTTCTGTGAGGTAGCCGTGAAGTATTCGCTTATCTATGCAGATCCCGCGTGGAGCTACGGCAACACAGTAAGCAACGGCGCGGCAGCCAGCCATTACGACACCATGAGCTTGATCGATATGAAACGCCTCCCTGTGTGGGAGCTGGCCGCAGAAAACGCCGTTCTGGCGATGTGGTACACCGGCACCCACAACCGTGAAGCTATGGATCTGGCCGAAGCCTGGGGCTTTACGGTGCGCACCATGAAGGGCTTTACATGGGTTAAACTCAACCAACTGGCAGAGCAGCACATCAATAAAGCGCTGGAAGCTGGCGAAATTGAGGATTTTCACGACTTTTTGCACCTGCTTAACGCGCAAACGCGCATGAATGGCGGAAACCATACGCGGGCCAACACCGAGGATCTTCTTATCGCTACCCGCGGCGCCGGGCTCGAACGCAAAGATGCCAGCGTGAAACAGGTTATCTACAGCCCGTTAGGCCGCCATAGTGCGAAACCCTGGGAGGCCCGCCATCGGTTAGAACGTCTCTATGGTGACGTGCCGCGCATCGAGTTATTTAGCCGTTCAGCGGCGCCAGGCTGGGATCACTGGGGCAACCAGTGTGAATCCTCCGCTGTTCAGCTTCTGCCTGGCTGCGCCGTTGAGGTTCGCAGGAAGCGCAGCATGACGTGATTTCTCGACGCGTGCTGCGCAGATAGTACGAAAGCCAGATGAAGGCATTAGGCGTGAAGTTGGACGCTTCATCTGGACGCATGGAGTTATCAACGGCGTATTTTTAGAACGCCAGGAGGAAATTAACTATGAGTCTTGATTGCGTTCCCCTATCGACCTATTGCAGGGAGGCCGGAGAAACGGTGGATGCCGTTAACAAACGGATACAACGGGGATTATGGAAGGAAGGAGTACATGTATTAAAAGTCGATGGCGTTAAAGAACGCTGGATTGACTTAACGGAGGTTTCAAAGTGGGCAAGAAAGAACAAGGATCATTATCTCTCCCAAGAGGGGTAACTATTCGCCATCACAAAACAGGCGATACCCTGGTAATCACTTTTACGTATAAAGGGGTTCTGTGCCGCGAGCCCCTTTCCAAAATGGAGGCAAACGCGCGGGGTGTTAAGTATGCTGCGCGGCTGCTTGGGGAAATACAAAATCAGATCGCCCATGAAACTTTTGAGTATGCGAAATACTTCCCTAATTCCAAAAAACTGGAGTTATTTGGGGTTACGAAGAAAACAAAAAATATTAAGTCTTACCTGGACGAGTATCTCAAAATCTGCCAGAACCGTAACTTGTCTCCGTCGACTATTAACGGCTATGAAAAGTGCCTGTCGGCGCTGTCAGCTTTGCATAAACTTCACGTGTCGGAACTGACACCTGCGGTTCTTAAAAACTGGATAGCCAGCCGGAAAACAAAACTGAAAACGACCAGGAATAACCTTTCGTTTCTGCGCAGCGCCATCGATGAAGCTGTTACGGATGGCCTGCTGACCATTAACCCGGTAACCCTCGTCAGCGCCAGCCGGTACCACGTGATCGACAGCAAACCGAGCCCCGACGATTACGAGGTTGACCCGTTCACGCCAGCGGAAACCCTCGCAATTTACCAGAGCTGCAGGTACCCGGAATGGGAAAACCTGTTCCGGTTCGCATTCAACACCGGACTACGTAGCTCTGAATTGTGCGCTATACGCTGGAAGGATATCGACTTTATCGGAAACACCGCCCACGTGCAGATGGCCAGCGTCGTAGGGGTACTTAAATGCACTAAAACAAAAGCCGGTACCCGTAAGGTTGAGCTAAACAGTGAGGCGCTGGCAGCCCTGCTGGCGCAGAAACAATACACCTTTATGAAAAGCGAGTTCATATTCAGCGACCCGAAAACGGGAGAGCCTTGGGCGAACGCAGACGCTATCCGAAAAAAAGCATGGGTGCCAACCCTGAAAAAAGCTGGCGTTCGGTACCGTAATCCCTACCAGACCCGCCATACATTCGCCACCAAACACATCAGCCAGGGAGTAAACCTTTTCTGGCTTGCAGGTCAGATGGGGCATAAGGGTCCAGAAATGCTGTTCCGCAATTACGGATCATATCTGGCAGTGTACGACGGTCGTACATCGATAAATTCTGCTATATCGTCATGATCAAAATAAATTAGCTTTCATAGCTTCCCGTTAGCCTGATGCCGTGTTTCAGCAGCCCGTCGCACTTTTTGGCTTGCCAAGCCTTGTGGCTCGCATCTATGTTATAAGTGAACTTGACACCAGCCAGGTGGTCAAAGTTGTAGGATTGAACGGGCTACTTTTAACCAATAAGTAGGTTATGCTACAATCCCGCGCCCTTTTCCATATGGGGTTAAAGAATCTCAAACGGAGTATTTGAGGTTAACAAAAGGAGGTCTTTATGTCAGAACTAGTCATGAAGATGTTTGGTTTGAGCGGCTTTGTCAAAGGCGGACAAGCAATGGCAGAGCGTTTGAAAAAATCAGGTGTGAAGAACATCAAAGTCGTTGGTCGTGGTGCTGTAATCGTCGACGGCTCAGCAAATCCTGAAAAAATAAATCGCCTTAGAAAAGCTGCACGTAAGTATATCGAACAGGATGCAGAGGCTGTGGCCGCAGCCAAAGCCAACATAAAGGACAGCGACGATTAACTAATGTTTGCACTACTCATTATACCACTGTTAGTCAGTGGTTCTTTATTAGTAACATCGCCGCACAACATCAAACTCTTCTTCCGCTTACACAGATACGATGGCCAGCTTCTTTACATGAAGGTGGCCACGTACGGTTTCTATGCATGTCTTTCATCCGTCATCGTTGCATACTCTATTAAGTACCTTTTCCCTGACTTAAATTTTGCAACGTGGCTCTCACATCTCATAGATGGAAGTGCTGACCCTAAAGAAAATCGCATAACCTCATGGCTTATTCTGTTATCAGTGACAACTGTGGGACTTGCATGGCTTTGGTTGCAGTACTGCCGGCTTCGTATTTATATTGCCGCCTGGCTAATTACTCCAGAACCGAAAAACGATGAAAACCTCAGTTTCTCTAAGCAAGTCATAAGGCTAAACGAGTTAGGTAAACTTCTCTCTGATGGTTCACTTGGGCAATTATTTTTCGATTCGGCGACTGAAGACAGACCTGTGTTGGTAAGCCTGAAATGTCGAAAGATTTATGTTGGTACCGTCAACATGATAAGCGAACCCAACGAAAAGCAAGGACCAAACCTAGAAATCTCGATTAGCCCCATCATGTCCGGATACAGGGATAAAGATACGCTCAGGGTTCTTTTCTCAAACGACTATAATGACCTTGAAGATGTTGATACCAGTATAATTTTTCCCATCAGCGAAGTATCGCATGCGTCTTGGTTCAATATGGACATACATGAGAAAGTCGATAACAACCGCGAGGTGAAGCCGGTAAGCAACAGGAAGGCAAAGCGTAAATATGGCAGAAACAGAAAATAAAGATCGCGAAAGCGGTCTTTTTTCGCCCGGCAGTGCTGATTAATCACATGATTCCAGTAAAACTCTGGACATTGTCGGGACACTAATACGACCACAATATGCACGCAAAGTGCACCAAAATCATTATGAATTAAATAAAAAACTATTATTCAACCACTTAATCACACCTCAGACATGGGTTCAACTCCCGCCAGCTCCACCAAAATTCTCCATCGGTGATCACCAGAGTCATCCGATGAAGTCCTGAGAGCCCGCACGGCGCAAGCCCTGCGGGCTTTTTTGTGCCCTCAATTTGTCCCGCGAAGTCCGAAGAGAACTAATTAAATCCGAACCTTTTAGGCACCTTATACAAAAGGGGACGAGGATCCCCTTTTGTAAGTAAATCTAAATCGTCCAGCTGTTAGAGACGACCTCAGCTTGTTTGAGAATCAACTCTACAGCATGAGGTGTTTTATCTGGTGGATACTTATACTTACGCAACGTTTGCCGAACGAGGATACGCAGTCTGGCTCGTACGCTTTCACGCACTTGCCAGTCCACCGTTGTTGACTGGCGTAATTTCAATGTAACTTCAACGGCCAGTTTCTTAAGGACATCATCCCCAAGCTCCCGTACAGCACTTTCGTTTTCAGCCAGAGCATCATAAAACGCAATTTCGTCAGGGTTGAGCCCCAGCGCCTCATCCCGCGCCATCGCCTCCTGAAATGACTTTGCCATCGCAATCAGCTCTTCAATCACCTGTGCCGTTTCAATCGCGCGGTTATTATATTTGAGCAATACTGCTTTCAGACGGTCGGAATACTTCTTCTGCTGTACGACGTTATTGCCGGAACGGGCATGGATTCCGTCATTAAGCAGTTTTTCCAGAAGTTCTACCGCCAGGTTTCGCTGCGGCATTTCCCGCACCTCTTCCAGAAACTCATCGGACAACAAGCCAATATTAGGTTTATCTAACCCGATCAAGGCAAACAAATCCTCTACACCGGTTGCGACAACGGCGTTATCAAGAATTTTACTTAACAGGGAGTTTTTCTCCGATTGGCTAAACTTTGCTGCCGGATTTAGTTTCAGAAGCGCCACTCGGATTGCAGAAAGAAAGGCAAACTCTTCTTGCAGTGGTTTCGCTTCATCCAGTGTATTACAAAGCGACCATGCTTTAGTCATTGCCAGCGAGACATCGAGGTAGCGTTTTTTACCTTCATCCAGTCCCAAAATATAGTTCACAGCGTCACGCAAGAAGGCCAAAGGATCTCGAGAGAAGCCCTCGTATTTAAAACCTGGTTTTCCTGCTGAGGGGGAAAACATGCCATGGATGATATCGAATTTTTCCAGCAATACCGCAAACGCTTCTCTGGCATCCACAGTCGTCTGGCCTTTGCCTTTTGAATCAGTATAAGTTTTCAGCGCCTGCTTAAGCTCATTCGCAATGCCGATATAGTCCACCACCAGTCCACCAGGCTTATCCCTAAATACGCGGTTAACACGAGCAATCGCCTGCATTAAATTATGTCCACGCATCGGTTTGTCGATATACATGCTGTGACAACAAGGGGCATCAAACCCGGTCAACCACATATCACGCACAATCACCAGCTTTAGCGGATCGTTCAAATCTTTAAAGCGAGATTCAAGGCGCTTTTTGGTCTGTTTGTTATAGATATGCGGCTGGAGAACATTATTATCCGATGCAGAGCCGGTCATAATGACTTTTATCGCGCCCTTTTCAACATCCTCGCTGTGCCAGTCCGGGCGGATTGCCACGATAGCATCATAAAGCTTGACGCAAATATCGCGACTCATGGCGACAATCATCGCTTTGCCGGTCATAGCTGCATTGCGCATTTCAAAATGTTGAACCAGGTCAGCAGCGACCTGCTGAATTCGCGGCGCTGAACCTACCAACTTTTCCAGACGGCTCCAGTCGCCTTTCGTTTTCTCTTGCTGCCCTGTCTCTTCATCCTCTACCAACTCATCGACCTGCTCCGAAAGCGCTTCGAGCTCCTCATGATTCAGGTCGAGTTTTGCCAGGCGTGATTCATAGTAGATAGGCACCGTAGCGCCATCATCCACGGCATCCTGAATGTCGTAGATAGAGACATAATCACCAAATACGGCACGGGTATCTTTATCTTCCGAGGCAATTGGCGTTCCGGTAAACCCCATAAACGAGGCATTCGGCAGCGCATCGCGCATATGTTTTGCGTAGCCATATTTATAAAGGCCGGTTTCACGGTCCAGCGTGGCGCTCAGGCCGTACTGGCTGCGATGTGCTTCATCAGAAATGACCACGATGTTGCTGCGTGTGTTGAGAGCCGGATGGCTCTGCTCACTGTCGCGCGGAGCAAACTTCTGCACGGTGGTAAAAATGATGCCGCCAGATTCGCGGGCATTCAGCAACTCGCGCAATTCCTCGCGGTCATTGGCCTGTAATGGCGTCTGCTTGAGTAAGTCCTGCGCCTGACAAAAAGTGGCATAGAGCTGCCCGTCGAGGTCGTTCCGGTCGGTTACCACCACAATGGTCGGGTTGTTCATCTCCGCCTGTTGCAGCAGCTTCCCGGCATAGCAACACATGGAGATGCTTTTGCCGGAGCCCTGGGTGTGCCACACCACCCCCGCTTTTTTGCTACCGGGGGTAATGTTACTGCGCAGCGGCAGATGTTTGCCAGTAGACGCCACAATCGTAGCTGCGACGGCTTCACGCACGGCGTGGAACTGATGATAAGCGGCTATTTTCTTGATGAGTCGTTTGCCATCATTTTCAAACAGAACAAAGTAGCGAATATAGTCGAGCAATAACTCGCGATTAAAAAAGCCCTGAACGACGGTTTTTAACTGCCAGTCAAACTGTGGCTTATCGTCCTCATTAGAAATGGTTTTCCATGGCAGAAAGCGCTCTTCATCAGCGGTCAGCGAGCCGATACGCGCATTTTGCCCATCACTCACCACCAGCGCTTCGTTGCAGATAAACAGATCGCTGAGTTCGTTTTTATAGGTCTGCAACTGGTTAAATGCGGCCCAGATATCAGCATTGGCATCAATCGGGCTTTTCAGCTCAATCACCGCCACCGGCAGGCCGTTGATATAGCCAATCACATCCGGGCGCCGTACCTGTTTTGTCCCCTGAATGGCAACCTGGTTGACCACCATAAAGCGGTTACTGGCTGGATGGTTAAAATCCATCAGCAGCGCTTTATCATGAACGACTTTATTCTCACGCTTGTACTCAACCGGCACGCCATCGAGCAGCAAATGCTGAAATGCTTTGTTGCTGATGACCAGATCCGGGCTTTGCGCATGGGCGACACGCAGTATCACCTCTTCCAGCACGGCAACAGGAAGATGGGGGTTGATGCTTTGTAGCTGTTCCAGCATCACCGGGCGCAGAAACACATCATGAAATGAAGCACGTAGCGGGTTATCGCCATCCGGCGCAATGTCTGGCCCGTGCAGCACTTCCCAGCCCTGTTCAGCAAACCATTTCAGGCATTGCTGTTCTAAATCGTCTTCGCTTAGCATCAGGCTTCCTCTGTCTCAGGTTCTTCCGTCTCATCCGGCGCGTTGGAAATCTCTTTGAGCGCCATATTCAGTGGGGCGATAAAGGGATCGAGCGCTTTTTCAAACGCCGTCAGGTTGACCAGCAGCCAGTCGATCATCTCGGGCCAGTTAGCTTCATCAAGGCTAATCGCAGGACTGGCACAGGAAATCCGACACGATTTTTTACCTGGCAGAGGTTCCCACTTAAGCGCATGGCCAAAGGCGTTTTCTATTGTCTCTTTGCGCTCATGCAGCCAGTTAAAAGCAAAGGTATTACTCTCTGCGGAGGCTTTGGCAATCCACAGCTCAACACGAATCTCTTTTTTACTGAAAATCAGGTTATACGACACGGCGCTAATGCCAGAACCTGCACTAAGCCAATGATCAGTGGACGGGCTGATATTGTTATACAGAGTACAAGTGCTGGCTTTGAGACGCTCCAGCATCTTTGTCCAAAAGTCTTTACGCATCAATTGAACCGGTTTTACCCCGCCGCTGACGGATTGCTCTTCCGCCTCTTTTTGCGCCATGCCAATCATGTAAGATTCAGCTTCCGGTGTGGGAATCACCTGGCGGATATCAACGAATACATCGTCGTTGAATTTATAGGGTGTAACCTTAAAGCACTGCACGCGCAGACCAAACTGCATCAGCCAAAGGGCGGTGTTGGTCACCTCTTTGCGAAAGCTGGCTGCGACCATGATGATTCGCTGTGTACGACTCTGATTGATTAAAACTTCATCCAGCGTTTCATATTCGAGGAATTCAGCAAGCACCTCCGCCGCCGGACGGGTCTCTTCCGGCTCGTATTTGTCGAGATAGAGCTGAAAGATGTCGAGGATCTGTTCTTTGCGCAGATTGGCGCAGTAACCGGCATATTTCAGCGCCTGCCACACCACATCACGCCCGGAGTCATCGAGTTTGTTCTCGATGATCACCAGGTTGCCTTTTTTATCCAGCGCCAGCAGATCGAGGCGCTCTTTGGTGTCGTCAAAACCGGCGAACTCTTTCTGGATGATCAGCAGTTCGTCGTCATTATCACGGGTTAGCGCCTGCGGATTTTTCGCCAGCCACTCCTGCAGGTGATAGCGTTCGGTAAAACCGAGGCTGCTGAATGACACTTCTTGCAATGAATGCAGGCTGTTGGTGGGCTTATCGACTTTATACATTTTCCGCCTCGCTTACCGCCTGCTCGGCTTCCGGCAGGGTGATTTCGCCAGAGAGGAGTTTGGGGAGAAGGGTGTCGCGGAGTTGGGTTAACTTTATATTCTCAGAAGAGTGCATTAATTTAACAAAAGGCAGCGTTGTTTTGTAAAACAACTTTAAAATTTCGGATGGCGCAACAGCAACCATCTCATTTTCTAAAAACACTTTTGTCTGAAAATTACTAATCCCAGTACTTTGATTTTGATATAACCATGTTTTTCCGTCTTGATAAATCCTCTCAAGATAAAGGCCCAAAACCATGCCTAATTCCTTACTCTTTGGACGGAAAAGTCGGCAAAAACTGGCAGGCTCCACAGGTAGTGATAGTCGCTTAAGAATCTCATTAGTAACATAGATAGAACGGCCTGTGGGTTGAGTCGGGCTACCTCCTGATACTTCAATAACAATATCACCAGCATTTAGACTACGTGTTTTTAATTTTTTTTCTTCCACATAACGAAAAGGAACATTGCTATCCTGGCAAGACTTTATATTAGGTATATCTGTTCCTCGAATAATACGCACTGGCATTTTATGCTTATCATCAGATTCATCTTTACCCCAGTCTCCCCCGATTGTATGAGATAAAAGCTCTCCAAAAGGTTGGAATTCCCACCCTTCCGGAATCTCCCCCAACTCACTCTCCTGCATCGCAGACGGAAACAGCTCTGCCGTTGCTTTTAACTCAGCATATTGCTCTGGGTGTTCACGCTCAAAAACCGCCAGCGTATCAGCATCTTTCCCGGAAATCGCTGACATGGCCGCAAGCGTCGCGTCTTCCTGCGAACCGCCCGCTTCCAGCACTGTCATTTTGGCTTTTACCGGTTCAAAATCGACAAACCAGCTTTTGAACAGGGCTTGCGCCATTTGTTCGAGGGTTTGGTTGATTTTTTTATTATGCGTTATCTTGCGATCAAGAGACCCCAACACTAAAGCACATTTTTCTTGATGTTTAACTGGAGGCAGAGTGATAGTTAAATCCGCAAGACTTCTACCAGTTAAGTGTTTAATTGTTGTTCCAGTGAAATACGGCTCTAAAGAGCCTGTTTTACCCGCCAATAGGAACCAGTAATAAAGATACTTAGTAACTAATCCAGGTAATGTCCTAATGCGATGTAAGGCTTTTTGGATTTTCATATTGGGAATTTCATCTTCCCATATAGCACATCGGCCAGGCTCGCCACCTTCACAAACTACTAAGTCGCCTTTTTTTAAAGCGTAGCGTTCATGTTCAGTATCTTCGAACTTCATTTCAGCTAGATTGCTAAAATCAAACTCACCCCAACGCACATTACTATTACCTAAATATGGATGGAATGCTCCCTTGTTCTTTTTTTGATCAAGCATTTTACCTAAACATGAATCTATGAAGTCGCCTAAGCGGACTTGCTTCCACTCAGAACTCATAGCCCAGCCCCCCCAGATTCGCCTTAATCTGCGCTTCCAGCTTCGCGCTCTCTTCCAGCTGATCTTTCAGCTGCGCCGTCAGTCGCGCCATCTTCTCGGCAAAGGGTTCATCGTCTTCTTCCTGCTCGGCGGCACCAACGTAGCGTCCTGGAGTCAGCACAAAGTCGTTTTTTTGAATATCTTCCAGCGTTGCCGAGAAGCAGAAGCCGGCCTCGTCTTCGTAGTCTTTATCCGCCTGCCACTTATGGAAGGTGTCAGCAATCTTCGCGATATCCTCGCGGGTGAAATCACGCAGCACGCGGTCTTTCATAAAGCCAATCTTACGGGCATCGATAAACAGCACTTCGCCTTTACGGTGCGCTTTGCCGTTGCCGCCGGTTTTGTCTTTGGTCAGGAACCAGATGCAGGCAGGGATTTGGGTGTTGGTAAAAAGCTGGCCCGGTAGCGCTACCATACACTCCACCAGATCGGCTTCGATCAGGTTGCGGCGGATCTCGCCTTCATTGTTGGTGTTAGAGCTCATCGAGCCATTGGCCAGCAGCAGCGCCATCGAGCCTTTTGGTGCCAGGTGGTGGATCATGTGCTGCATCCATGCGAAGTTAGCGTTGCCCTGCGGCGGCGTGCCGTACTTCCAGCGCACGTCGTTTTCGAGCTTCGCGCTCCACCACTCCTTCATGTTGAACGGCGGGTTTGCCATCACGAAGTCGGCACGCAGATCCGGGTGCTGGTCGTCCAGCAGGGTGTCGGCGTTTTTAGTGCCGAAGTTAAAGTCGATGCCACGGATCGCCATGTTCATGGCTGCCAGACGCCAGGTGGTCGGGTTAGATTCCTGGCCGTAGACGGAGATCTTCTGCTTCTGTTCAGCGGCGTTGTAGTGCTTCTCGCCCGCATGCTCTTCAATAAAGCGATCGCTGGACACAAAGAACCCGCCGGAGCCCATCGCCGGGTCATACACGCGGCCGTTATAGGGTTGGAGCATTTCGACGATCAGGGTCACGATGCTTTTTGGCGTGTAGTACTGGCCGCCCTGTTTGCCTTCTGCCAGCGCGAACTGGCCGAGGAAATATTCGTAAACGTGACCGAGAATATCTTTGCTCTTAAGGCTCAGCTTCTCGCCGTTATATTCCGGGTTGCTGAAGTTGGCATCAGAGAAGGTATTAATCAGCCCGGTTAACACCTCGTTGCCCAGTTGATACTGACTGATACGGTTAAGAATGCCTTTCAGTTTGGGGTTGGTTTTTTCGATTTCATCCAGTGCGTTGTCCACCAGCCAGGAGACGGAACGCAGCTTCACATCCTGCCCGGTGGTTTCATCCACCCACAACACGGTGCCGGTTGGCAGCATGGCTTTGTTTTTCAGCGTTTCCCAGCGCGCGGCTTTCGGCACCCAGAAGACGTTCTTCTCGGTGTAGTAGTCTTCTACTTCGAGCTCATCCAGCAGCGCCTGCGCGTACTCTTCGTCACTACTGTAATCGTCGCGAGAAATCGCATAGATATTGTCAGGGTTGCCGACATCACGAAATAACGTCATCAGCTCTTGCTGGCGCGCCTCGAAGGCATCGGACACATACTTCAGAAAGATAAGCCCCAACACCACATGCTTGTAATTGGCGGCATCCATGTTGGCGCGCAGTTTATCTGCGGCCTTCCAGAATTTGTTATCCAGTTCGTTCAGGAACTGTTGTTCAGCGTTGTTCATGAAAATTCCTTGATAGCTCGCAGCGCTAAAGCAGTCATGCTCCAGCGCAAATTCAGGTTTGGAATCTGGTGCGCAAAATGATACCGGGAACGGTAATGATTACAAACGACACTGCGTAAAGAAATTTGCATTTGAGCGTCAAATGATAGGAAACTATCTTGCCATTCCTTTTGAGCCCCCTGCTTTCACCGTTCATCCCCTGAACGGACGGGGCTGTTTGTGAATTGTGGAACGGTACAACAATGACTATCTCAGCATACAAATTTTGGTTAAAGATAAACCAAGAATTGTCGATGGTAATTATGGGTGCTGGCTAATATATTCAACGGATAAAACTATGTCATGGCTTAATTCTTTCTTGCTGACGCTTACTTCAGTTCAACCTCATAACGTACCAATTACTGTTGGCATTCTTGTTGGCGTGGCCTTTGGTTGCTTTATTTACTTTTATTTGTTCAGAGCCATAAAAATTATTAACGGTCTGAAAAAATATACACACTCAATTAATAGCCTCGAAAACACCGCGCCAGTCGAGCAGCTTGATCATCTGCGAAACTTGTTCCAGAAGCCTGAATTCAGGCATGCGTGGAACGAATTCGAAGAATCGTTGCACCCTCAACGTGAGCTGGAAAACGGTGAAGAGACAATTGTTCGCGTTCGGGCCACAGCGCCAAGCGCCAGTTTCTTCTCTGAGCAGCAGCTTATTGATATTCCGCTGAACACCGAATTTTTTAAGCACTTACCCGGTATTCTGACCGGCATAGGTATTATCGGCACCTTCTATGGCCTGATGATAGGCCTCAATCATTTCGACCCCAGCACTCCAGAGCAAGTCTCCAGCAGCGTCAATAATCTGCTGCACGACGTGTTATACGCTTTCCTGGGGTCAGCCGCCGCCATTTTTGCTTCTATTGTAGTGACTTGGATTGAAAAGCTATCTATCGCCAAATGCTACAAATATCTGGAAAAGTTTACTGCTTCGCTCGACAAACTCTATATCAGCGGTGTGGGTGAGGAGTACCTCGCCTCGCTGGTGAAATCAAGCAATGACAGCGCGACACAAGCTCGTCATTTAAAAGAAAGCCTGGTCACCGATCTGCGCGATATGCTGCTGCATCTCACCGAGAGTCAAAAGGTTGAAAACGAACGACTGGCGAATACGCTAAGTGCTACCTATCGTGAATCCGGCATGCAGTTCGCCGATCAGGTCAGTGGTGCTATCGAAAATAGCCTGAAGTCTCCACTTGATAAAATTGCGGGTGCAGTTCAGACCGCCAGTGGCGATCAAAGCGGTATGGTGCAGAACATGCTGCAGGATGTGTTGACGGCGTTTATGGCGAAGCTCGATACCACATTTGGTCAGCAATTTACGAACCTCAACGACATGATGGGACAAACCGTTGGCGCGATCCAAACGATGCAAAGTGGTTTCTCTGCTTTGTTACAGGACATGCGTCAGGTCAGCGACGATTCCCGTCAGGGGAGCGCGCAGTTAATTGAACAATTGTTAGCTGAAATGAAATCCGGTCAGCAAGCCATGCAGGCAGGCATGAACGATATGCTTACCAGCCTGCAGGCATCGGTCGCCAGAATCGGCGCCGAAGGCGAAGGCGCAGGTGAGCGTATGGCTCGACAGCTTGAAAAAATGTTCGCTGACAGTGAAGCCCGTGAAAAGGCTCAAGCTGAACATATGGCTGCCTTTATCGAAGCCATTCAGAATTCAGTGCAGCAAGGGCAAAGCGCCACAATGGAAAAAATGGCGTCCTCCGTTGAGGCACTTGGCGAACAGCTTGGCGGTCTGTTTAGTCAGATGGACAAAGGCCAACAACAGATATCTGCACATCAGCAAGCAAATCAGCAGTCGCTGCACGAACAGACACAGCGCGTCATGGGTGAGGTTGATGATCAGATTAAACAGTTGATCGACACCGTTTCGCAGCAACATAAGAGCACCACTGAAACGCTGCGCCAGCTTGCGGAACAAACCAACCGACAAATTCAGGATATGCAACACGGCGCAGACAAAATGCGAGTGGCGGCTGAACGTTTCGAAGAGGCAGGTGATCGCGTATCGCAAGCCAACCACATTACCGTTGATGTCCTGAATAAAGCGCAATCGGCAGGTTCAACCCTTTCCGGCGCTACCAGCGAGCTTACTTCTGTCGTGGCAGATTATCGTAACAATCGCGAAGCCATTAGCAAATCTATCGCCATGCTCGAGCTGCTCGCTGCCAATACACAATCTGAACAAACCACCCGTAGTCAGTTTATTGCCGATCTTAAGCAACATGGCGAGCGTTTACAGAGCTATAACCGGGAAGCGCAGACCTTTATGGATAACGTCAGTGATGTACTCGGCAAAGGTTTTGAAGACTTCGCTGAAGGCGTATCACGTAGTCTGGACAAGACGCTTGGCAAGCTGGACGTTGAAATGGCGAAAGCTTCCACTTTGCTTGCAGGCGCTGTTGAACAAGTCGGAGAAAGCATCAGCGAGCTTGATGATGTCCTGTCCCGCGTTCGTGTCTGAGAGGGAACAGTAAATGTTTGGTAATACATGGAGCATAAAAAAACGGCGCGGTGACGAAGCGGAGAAACCCTTCTGGATTTCGTATGCTGATCTGATGACGGCAATGATGGTGCTATTTCTGGTTGTCATGGTTGCTTCGCTAAGTTCGGTTACTCAACGCATTCAGAAAGCAGAACAAGGCGAAAAAACACGTGGGCAGGATATTACGCGATTGTGCGAGCGCCTTGAACTCCATGCCCGTAATCTAAACAAAACCATTGTGGTAGATTGTCACGATAATCGTATCAGTTTTGGCGAGGCTGGCCGCTTCGATCACAATCGTTTTTTCCTCAATGCAGAAGGACAAAAGGCATTGCAGGATGTCGTCCCTCTGGTGCTTGAAGCTGCCGAAAGTGAAGAAGGCAAAAAGTGGTTTAAGCAAATTGTTATTGAAGGATTCACCGATACCGACGGTTCATATCTTTATAATTTGCATCTTTCTTTACAGCGTTCTGAATGGGTAATGTGCAGCCTGCTAGATAGCCGCAGCCCTCTGCAAAAAAACATTACCATCGAGCAACAGCTTCAAATCCGTAAGCTTTTCCTGGCAGGTGGCGTTTCCTTTAATAATGCTAAAGAGAGTAAAGAAGCCAGCCGTCGTGTTGAGTTACGTATGCAGTTCTTCGGGCTTAAAGATAAACGCGATGGGGATGAGACGGTGGACTTTCCTCCTGTAATAAATAAAGAAGTTTGTCAGTTGGTAATGCCGCAATGACCTCAGCATTGAATTCGCTTTCACAACGTATTACTGCGGCTCTCTCAGTCACCCAGCAGAGTGAAACTTTTTTGCGAAATGACTTTGATGCATTGACGTCAGCAGGAATAGAAATGGAAAAAAGGTTTGATAAAGCCGATAAAATCCCCGCTCCACCACATGAAATTCGTCTGGAGGCGCTACGTCGTCTTCGCCTTGCACAAGAACTCAGCGGGCGAGACTGGCGGATGATATTTTATGGGCTTGCCGATAATGATCCGTTATATCCTAACCAACCGATACTGCTGGAAGACGACACGCTCTTTCCAAAAGTAGATAGTAAAATTAAAAAATGCATCGCATCAAATAATCTTAAGCGCAAGGATTGGGCTGCACTTTGTGCAAGCTACTTTGCCTACCAGAATGAAACTCCTGAACAAAATCCACACTGGTGCGTACTACGTGGTCATATAGCACAGGGTTACCTCGTTGTGAAATCGGCCATAAGGCGAGAAAAACCCTGGATGAAAACCATAGAATTTTATCACGATATTTTTACCCCGCAGGCAGGCGGCGTTATCTCCAGACAGTTACTTGCAGGTGAGCATAACTCACTCTCATCGTTGGAAAAGATCGCTCAAATTCATGACAGCAGCTGGTTGTGGAAACGTATTTTTACCGTGCTCCTGGCACAGCTTGATACTATGGATGACCCAGAATATCTGGATAAAATCAGCTGGCTGTTAGATCTGGCAGCGCAATGGGTTCGCTTTCGGAATGACATTATAAGCGCAACCCTTACTCGCTATTACCATTCAACATATCGTGATCAGGCTCATTCCGCATTGAAAGTAGCTGCACTAGAATATTGGGATAACCCACAGCTAAAAAGCCAGCAGAATAAATGGTACCAATATGTTTCTGAACCCGTTGCAGGCATGGTTCGGAGCTGGCTGGCAAAACAAGATTTGATGCATTTCTTCGAGTTGTTGCGTGGAAACGGCGATGTAGATCAAGCCCGCCTCTTTTACTGGCTCAGGTTTGCAAATCAGATGGGCTTCACCCGTATCGTGATGGGAACCGATGCCTGGCGCGATCGCGGAAGCGACTTTGCGAAATTCCGCGAAGAAAACAAGGGACGGTTAAGTTACCTGCGAGGCGGACGTAATCTTGATAATGCCATGATTATGCAGATTAATGATTACTTATTTGTTGAGTTTTCAGGAACAGGGAATGCAATGTATGCCTATCGAGTTGGCCAGGCACCATTTAACCCAGAATCTGACACTTTCGACATTAATCTTCAGTTAAAAGATCAAAATCAAAAACGTTGCATACTGAGGATGCCTCATATGCCACGTGCTGAAGGATATAGCAAAGCTCATATCACGGGCTGGATGTTGAAATATGATGATGAGTTACGCAAATTAGGTATTCGCTGGCTGGCCGAAGAACCTGTTAAATTTATTGAGAAACAGAAGTCTTCTTCTATTTCTTTCTCCAAAGTAAAAATTATTAACCCACAGCGGGATACTGCTATACAGCGTCTTGTAGAAAATGTCCCCTGTATCGTTAGCGATAACCGGCAAAAAGGTGGAGTGCTGTCCGTCCAGCTTAATACCCCTGACGACGCATTAGAAAGAGAGTTGTTACGATTAGGCTTTTCACCTGTAGCCAAAGAACCCCGTCGTTACTGGATAAAATAATGCTGAAACGCCTGTTAAGTAAACTGACGGGAGACCGTCAGCAGATAGAGCGCCACCTTAAAGATAAATATCAGGTTGAGGAAAACGGGCTCAGCTTTTCAATGTCTCTGGTTGATGATTCGCAGCTCTGGGCACTGGCATCCTGGCTTGAGCAACTGGCTGAAGAAGACTATCTGATATCGCTGACAGACCGGTGGCTGTTGAGTTGGCAGGCATTATATTGCCTGCTGGAAGATGAAGATCATGCCAGTAGCCTGCCACTTATCGGCGTACCTGAGGTACTGCCGTTACGCGCAAGCTTGTGTTCACGTGGTGCGTTAAGCGATAGCGATTTTCGCGTCTGGATTTCGCAATGGGCTACGGTCCCAGGCCGCAAGCCAATCCGTTTTAGTCGTCTCGGTGCCATACTAACCCATGATAATCAGCAATATCTGTTATCGAGGGAAAACTGGGCACTCTTACAGGCAATAGAACAACTCAGTGTGCAGCAAATTCAGATTCCCGGCGAAACCACTAACCAGCTGGGCTGGGCCGCTATACGCAAATGTGCGAAACAAGCTGGCGCAAAATTTGATGATTATTTAGAAAAAACGCATGTCGTCAAACCGACTTCATTGTCATTACGTCTGCGTAAAGCAACCGTTGCGGATACCGCGGTTATCGAAATTGAACCTCATTTCGAAGACCAGCCCGCTAACTGGCTGAGTAATTTTGACAAGAACTCGCAGGTTCACGATAGCTACCGGATTCCCGGAGAGAATGGTGAACTCAGCCATGTCATACTCGCTCCCGAAGTAAAAGAGGTCTTGAATTCAATTCATTCGATTCCAGGTCGGAGAGTAGCCGGAAGTGAAGCGCTTTCTTTTGTCCGCAATCCTTATGCATTTTTAGGTGAAGACGCAGCCAGCGTTATTGCACCAGAAGAGCATGAAAAAGCATTATTTAACGCCAGAATTTTCTTTCATCATTTCAGGTTAATACCTCAATGGAATCCATATAATAAAATTGCGGATATTACCCTTGTACTTGAGCCTATATCACCTGTTCCCCAGCCAGAAATTACTTTTGTGTTCTCCGCCCCTTGGGAGCTGGAAAAATTCGTACAGCAACTCGGTATTAGTGTCGCTGCACAGATGCCTGCAGGTTCATGGCAAGGGTACGAACTGGAGTTAAGTCAGTTCACAGAACAACAGTGGCACGACTGCCAGGCTCTCCTGGCTCGCTGGCAGCAAGAAATTGAAGGGAAAGAATTTAGCGATGTGCTGGATATTGCGAAATATGGTGACCGGGTAATTGGCATCGGTGAGTTTGAAAAAATTTCCTCGCCCTGGCTGACGAAAGCGCAAAGTGAAAACTGGCTTCCAGATGACATCGATTTTTCCGTGTTTGCAGTCGAAACGCTGACTGATTGGCAACCTGAAAATCTTCACCATTTCGATGAACTACAGAAGAGAATTAATCAGGCTGAAGCTGCTGGTGAAACGCATATTACTGCCCCCTGGAATGACAGCGAATTACCGCTGGATACCGCAAAAATCTTTAGTAAAAAATGGGGAAAAAAGCAGAGCGCTGCGAATGGATCTGCGGGCAATATTGTAGATAAACCAACCCGAGCCGTACTAAAAATTGAGCAAAATATTGAAGAAGCTGCCTACATAAAACAGCGCCGTAATTTACTTCTCAGTGCGCGTAATGCAGAACCTGAAATTCCGCTCAGTCTCAAAGAACATATCCGACTTAAAGATCATCAACGCGAAGGTCTCGCCTGGCTTCAGCAACTATTCATCCGTTCACCAGAGGAAACCGCAGGTTGCCTTCTTGCGGATGATATGGGGCTTGGGAAAACACTACAAATTTTAAGCTTTTTGGTATGGTTCATTGAAAAATTCCCGCAAGAGCCGCCAAGTCTTATTGTTGCGCCTGTCTCTCTTCTTGATAACTGGGAACGTGAGCTGGACAATTTTTTCTACACAACAGGTGTTCCGGTTTTGAAGTTGTATGGCGAGACCATTAAAGCATTGAAATATCCTAAACAAGCTATTCCTGCTCATCTGCAATCTCAGGGGATCAAGAACCTGCTTAAACCAGGCTGGCAAGGTGAGTCGAAAATCGTACTGACGACCTATGAAACACTTCGCGATCAAGAGTTTTCTCTGGCACGCCAGTCCTGGTCTATTATGGTATGCGACGAGGCGCAAAAGATAAAAAATCCTGCAGCACTAATCACACATGCCGCTAACGCGGTACAAGCGAGATTTAAAGTGGCTTGTACCGGCACACCGGTCGAAAATACCCTTGTTGACCTGTGGAGCTTGTTTGATTTTGCCCAGCCAGGCTTGTTAGGAGCGCTAAATGAATTTGGTAAACATTATGTGCGTTCTATAGAGAACGAAGCTGGACGAGATACTGAACGGCTGGAAACTTTGCGCGCGCTAATAGAACCTCAGACTTTACGCCGCACTAAAGAAGAGGTTGCTCGTGATTTACCCCGGAAAATTGAAGTGGAAAGCTGCAAACAGTTGATATTCTCCGGTGTTCAAAAAAAGCTCTACCTTTCGTCTGTTGCAAACTGGCAACAGCAACAAGCCTTTAGCGAAGAGATGCAACAGGCCGGAACTGGTATGTTAGGTTTGTTACACAAGCTGAAACTCATTTGCGCGCATCCCGCAGTCGTTGATCCAGCCCCTCATTTTCGGGACAACTCTCCCAAACTTAATTGGCTGCTAAAAAAACTTGCGGAAATAAAAGCAACCACAAAAGACAAGGTTATTATTTTTACAGAGCTTCGTGATTTACAGCGTGAACTTCAACATGCGATATACCAAAAATTTGGTTTCCGACCGGTTATTATCAATGGTGATACCAGTACTAAAAGTCACAGTCAAAACAGCCGCCAGCGCCTGATAGATAATTTCCAGTCTCAACCAGGGTTTGGAATAATCATTCTGTCTACGGTTGCCGTAGGTTTCGGCGTTAATGTACAGAAAGCTAATCATGTTATTCATTTCACGCGATGCTGGAATCCAGCTAAAGAAGATCAGGCAACGGATCGGGCGTACCGAATTGGGCAAACTAAAGATGTATATGTTTATTACCCTACAGTGAGAGATCCTGAAATCACCACTTTTGAAGTAACGCTTGATGAACTTCTTAAGCGTCGACGCGCGCTGGCCAAAGATATGCTATGTGCTGCACCAGATTTAAGCAGTACAGACTTTGAGGATATACTTAAAGGAACTTAGTCTATTTTTATATGCTGCGCAGGGATGGTCAGAAAAAGATGTAAAAGAGATGGTCATAGAATACGTCATCAGAAAGCCAATGTTGATTGAGCGCCTCGTCCCTGCCCGTATCCTGTTTAAGCAGCGCAGGAAATATATTCAGACTGAAATCGACCGGCTCTGCGCTGGGCTGGATAGCGCCATCTGAATATCGCTTCCTGGCGAATGCCACTTTAGCTGTTCAGGTCACGCGCTGAGCGTAACCTTTCCTGTTTTACCGCCCCACGCATTCAGCGGCGGGGCTTTTAAAGGGTGATCCGCTTGAAACCGGCGCAAGCCGCCTCAAAAACGACTGCGCCGGTCAAAAAAGAAAATCAGAGTTCCTCTAACGCCTTAACCACCGCGTCGGGCATAGAAGGTCTGCCGTTGACCAGACATGTGGCGACGAAGGTTGCTTCCGCATAGGTTGTGCCATTCACGCGGATCTGCTGAGCGAAGTTGACCGGTTGCGCTTGACGTTTTTTTCAAGCTGGCAGGTCACTTCCAAGGTGTCGCCTTTTTTCAGGCTCTGGCGAAAACGCAGGGAATACTCCAGCACCATGTACAGGCGCCCTTGCTTAAACTCCTCTTCGATATCAATCCCCAGCGCTTCTCTCATAAATGCGTGGCGTGCCCATTCCATGTAAAACGGGTAATAGAGCCCGTCCACGACGCCCTGAAAATCGATATGGCTTTCATCAACCTCATAAATTTTGCTGAACATCTCTACTCCTGATTACGGGGCGACTGCCCCTGCCTGGTTTAACGTGTGCTTGCGAAGATTGCGTTGATTCTAACGCGTAACCGCGCGAAAGGCTTCAAGCGCAGAAGGAGAGATATTCGTCCGGTCCATGCAGGAGGGCCGTTTTCCTGTAAGGAAAATTACGAAGCGTATTGCGTTCAACGTTGCCCTGACGCATAGCTTAAGGGCATCCGGGTGCCCCTTGCCAGCTATCAGGACTTTCACGAGATAATCTTGCCGCGCTGATACGCCGTAAAATAATGCCTCAATAAAGCCATCGTCCGGCTTTTGCAGACTCGATTAACATAGATAGGGTTAATGGCTCAGGATCTTTTATTTCCACCCGCAATGCACGAGGGCGTAAGCAATTAGGCCACATACCTGTTTCAGGAGGCCAGTATCTTAAAAAATCAAAGCCCGTATCATCCACAGAAAACCGGTTAAAATAGTCCTTCATAATCTCATCTCCCGTCTCTCGGGCCCACGGATAGCGGCCTGTGGTGAGGCTGGTTTCAGGCGTCAGCGGTATTTTCTTGCGCAATAGCCCAGGGAGATTCCACTTTTCGTCATACCATTCCAGAATGGCTGTTGTGGTTTTCTCGTTCAACTCCATAACCGATCCTCTTTATTGGCAATAGCGTTATAAATAGTTGTCGTTTTCCAGGCTATCGTCGCTACATCATTCATAATATATATTATTCCAAGAACAGGTATCCAGCGCCCAGCAAATGCACCTAAATTAGTAACATAGCTAAACTTAAGCCGTTTAACCGATCCGTTAGTTAACGTAGGCAATCGCATACCGACTTCAATGTTTATCCAGCGCCTGAGATTTTCGCTAAGAACTGACGTACCCTTTGTGGCTCCAACAGGCTTCCCACGCGTACTACGTACAGGCAAGCCAAGGATGAAAAGAGCAAGAGCGACTATATCTCCAACTCCCAACTGCTTTTGGGCTTCCTCAAGGAAAATGTAGAAAAATAATTCACCAGCAGTAAGATTACTCAAACCCCGAAAAAAGTAAGTTCCACCAAGCTGCTCTGTCGTATCCATTATCATTCCTTTAAATAACGCTCCGTAATTACCGGAATAAACCCTTACCCAATAACTGCCTGAATATAAGCAACAACCCCGCCTATCCTTCAAAACAGAAAGAATATTATCTCATTGTTGAAATTTATTTTAGATTGGCACGGCAAATTTCAGAAAAACACCACCACGAATGATTTATATAAATAAAAGTGAAATGTGAACTCATTATTACAACATATTAACTCACTCTCAAGGATAAAAATTCAGAAAACAACTACCCAACAATCACTCCACCCGCCCTGTCAGCCAGCTTACAATTTATTTCCGGCATGCGCCGCGCGCGGAAAACAACAGGGATAATTATTATGTCGTGGAATAAAAAATTACTGCTGAGTACGGCTTTATTTATCTTTTCTGGCGCTGCCTGTGCCGAAAAAATAACATGCCCGAACACGTTACCGAATGCGTTAATCACGCACCGTTTAAATGATGCCAGCCTTTTTCAGGGGCCGCCGGAAAAACAGGGCGAGCTGATGCCTGATAATGACAACCGCATGGTCTGGACGCTGAAAGAGTATCAGTCTTACGCAAAGAAAATGGGTTTACCGCTCTGGCTGGTATGCCGTTATGAAAACACCTCTAAAACCGTTGAATTAAAGGTGCCGGATAGCGCGAATCAATGTAAAGCTGGATTAGAGGAAAATAGCACCCGGTTTTACGCGTTTTGTGAATAACGCCTTCCCGCCCCGCCAGGCGAAGAAGAGTAACACCCGCCTAAGAAACCGATAAAAAAAGCGAGAGGGTGTTATCCCGTCCCGCTTTTATATAAACACCGCGCTTTTCAGAACGGACTTAAATTTACTTCGCCAGCTCCTGCAACGTGCGCAGTTGCGCGACCGCCTCCTGCATCGCGTCCATCCCTTTCGCGACGACTTTCAGGCGGCTCAGGCTCTGGGCGACGTTTTCGCGCTCTTCGCTGGTCTGCTCGCTCATCGAGGCGATACGATCCGCGGCTTCGATACTGCGGTCCGCCATAGTCTGGGTCGCGCTGACCGTTTCCGTGGTGACCTGGCGAATACGCGCTATCGTCTCAACAGACTCGTTGATGCTGTGCGCCGTTGCCTCCGCCTGCTCGCGTGACAGATGCGCCAGACGGCGCACCTCGCCTGCCACAACCGCGAAACCGCGCCCGGATTCCCCGGCTCTCGCGGCTTCCACCGCGGCGTTGAGCGCCAGCAGGTTGGTCTGATCGGCGATAGAGCGTATCCCACTGGTGATTTTGGTGATCCCGGCCGAAATCGTTTCCAGATCGCTTAAGCCCTGCTCCAGCCTGTCCTGCGCGTCACGGGTGTCGCGCGCAGCGCTGCTCATAGAGCGGATATTCCCCTGCGCGATATCCAGCGTCTCGGTCTGCTGCGTCGTCGCGTGCTCCAGCAGCGGCAGCGTGGAGAGCAGCGGCGACAGCTCCTGCTGATAGCTGATGACCTGCTCAATCACCTGCGACTGCATACGGTGCATCGCCTCCCAGCGGCGCAGCGTGCGTTGCGCGTAGTGTGCCGCGTAAGCCGCGTATTCCACCGGGAACTGGCTCATCGCCTGATTGGGCTTATCGAAAAACACCAGCGCGGAGAGCGTCTGGTTGATAGGCACCCCGAGAATTTCACCAAAGCTTGAGAAGCCCGCCGCCGGGATCTTGCGAAAGAAATCGGCGCGCGGCAGCGTTGCCAGGTTGTTCATCCGGCGCAGTACGCAGTCGTTAAGCAGCATTCCGGACGGTTTACCGTAACGGCGCGTGAACGCCTGCCAGTCGTGCTCCGTGTGCGCGACAAAATCGGTCGCTTTCATCAGATACAGCCTGTCGCCAAACTCCAGATCGCAGAAGAAACGGATCTGTGAGGATTCTATCTGCGCCACGGAACGAATAAAGAAGTCATCGCCTACTTTTACCGCGAAGGTATACCCCTCCAGCGCCTGCGCCAGCTGATCCGGTTTGCAGTTGAGCTGGCTTGCCAGATACGACGTAATGGGCTGTTGATGATCCTTTGCGTCGAACAGCGACGTGACGGTACGCGCGACCGGATCGGCCTGCGCCACCAGCCAGCTTTTGTCGGTCGGCTGGAAGTTCTGGCTTTTAAACGGCGCGAAAGATTTACCCGGTGCCATTTCACACAGGATGACAATCGCGCGGCCATCCATCATCCGGCCATTGACGCTCATCCAGGTGCCGCTGAAATCGAGCTTGCCGCCCGCCGCCCCGCCAACCGCGAGGCACGGGAAACGCCCGGATTTATACCAGGCCTGCATCAGGAACCCTTCCGAGGCGGCGAGCCCATCGCAATAAATCATTGCAAAGGTGCGGTCAGCGCTTAACGACATCTTCACGTCGAGTGCGCTGAGATCGCGTGAAATTGCCTGCACGCGCTGTACCGCGCCCGGAATGCGGGTATGAAGATCGACAGAATGCACTTCGTGGCGGCCGATCAGCCCCTTGGGCAGCAGCAGCCAGCTCCCCTCGTCGCTCTCCAGCGAGCAATAGACCGTCGCTTTATCCTGCTGGCACAGCGTGCCGGTGGAGGAAAGCACCAGTACGGTGCGTTCCGGCGTGGCGAAGCGCTGCCAGACCTGACTGACAGCATGAAAATCCGCGTTGGGCGGTACAAATACCATCAAGATGCCCGGCTTATCCGGCACGCCCGCGTCACGTAACGATGTAGGTAATTTATTACAGCGATACACACCGCTACGGGGGCTTTGCGCCGAAAATGTCCGTCCTGGACCCGTGATTAATGTTGACAGGATCCCCATGGTGGCCTCTTTTTATCTCTATTTTTCAAGTTATTCAGAGAAAAACGCCTCTCTGCCCCTCTGTTATCGGCAAAAGTTTCGATTAAAACAGTTCATTCGCTAAAATATTGTTAAGCGTGAGTAAATCCGCACGTTTTGTATGCAATTAAAATGCAACACAGCGGTTAAATCGTGAGCGGTTTCGCAGTAGGGTTGAAACGGGAAAATGGCGGGCAAAAATCATGCATAAAAAAACCCGCCATAGCGGGTTTCTTAAAAGAGGGATCAGTTTTTGGTTTGCACCCAGAAGGCGTGGATGAGCCCCGGGAAATAGCCCAGCAGCGTCAGGAGGATGTTAATAAGGAACGCCCCACCGACACCTTTCCCCAGCAGTACGCCAAGCGGCGGCAGAATGATGGTAAAAATGATTCTCCAGAATCCCATAGTTACTCCTGTAGTTTTTTGCAGGTGTTGTAAGTGACTTATTTTTATTAAGTTTAGTCGCTGAAAGACAAAGCGCCACCCGCCATACAGGACTTTACCTGGCCTAACGCGGCTATACAGAAGATAAGTTATTAACATTTTGCCAACAAAGCGCGGGATTGCGGTTGTCGGTGAACGCGGTGGTGGGCTACTGTTACAGAAACCCTATGAATAAAGGAGGTCATGATGTTTGCAGCAGGCGATATCGTTCAACCGCGTCTGGGCGGCCCCAAACTTAAAGTGATCGAAGTGCATGGCGATCAGATTGTCGCGGTGCGCCCGGATGACGAGCAGGGCGAGAAAGTCACGCTGAAAGCCGCCGATGTGGCGCTGTATAAAGAAGACGGCGATTTCGGGGTGTGTTGATCTGCGGCCGCGCCGGTTGTGAGTGCGGTAGCGGGGTGCGCTTTGCTTACCCACTCCTTCGGTTTTATGTCTGGCGGATAAGCGAAGTGCATCCGCCTTACATTTTCTGCCCCGCATTCTCTCTGAACGCCTGTTCACTAAGCCTGTGATAAAACCCCAGGACAGCTTTAAGCCACTGCTGAACCTCGTTCTCACTCCACAGCGCGACCGGGCGTGCCTGCACAGCGCTGAAAGGCGCACGAAGCATATGCAGCTCGCGCTGTAGTGCTTCTGGCAGTGCGGCGGGCGATATGTCGATAAGCGATTCAAACCAGAATCGCCGCAATTTTTTGCGCAAATCCCCTTCACGAACGAGCGCCATAATGCCCCGTTCAACCTGATATAACACGTCGTTAATGGCGTCCATGATGATAGTTAATCCCCGTAGAAAGCATGACGGGCATTATCCGACAGCACGCACAGAGTTGGGCTGAATAAAGGTTAAACCTGTTTTACGGCGGGCTAATCATATTCATCGCACCGATAAATCCCTCTCATGGCACCTGCCTGTACCTCACGCCAGATCAGCATAAAAATCTGCCATTTTCACGCAGACGCTATGGAAAACTCCACGATAAACCCAAAAACGCCTGGCAAAAAATTCTCTGCCGCAGGCGGAGCAATACGTTTGCCAGAGAAAAAAATAACTCATTGAAATTAAATATAAAAATGATAACGGGCGCGAAAAAATAGCGAAGCGCCGCACGTTTTTGAATTTACAGAGGATTTTATGGACAAAGCGGCAATAAATAAAAATTTATCGCTAATTGAAAGCAATAAGCCAGCCATATACTCTATCATCAACGCAAAATGCAAGGCATATCGCCAGCATAGCCTTTACCTTCCCGTTTTCCCTGTTGATGAGCCAGGAGCTTAATTCGATGTTTTCGCCGCATTCTCGCCTGCGTCACGCCGTAGCGGACACGTTTGCCATGGTAGTGTATTGCTCCGTCGTGGGGATGATGATTGAAATATTCGTCTCAGGAATGAGCTTCGAACAATCGCTCTCGTCACGCCTGGTGGCGATCCCGGTCAATATGGTGATTGCCTGGCCGTATGGCCTTTACCGTGACGCCGTGATGCGCCTTGCCGCGCGCGTGGGTAAGGGCCGCCTGGTGAGAAATCTGGCAGATGTTATCGCCTATATTACTTTTCAGTCGCCGGTGTACGCCGCCATCCTGCTGTTTGTCGGCGCGGATATCCCGCAGATTATTACCGCGGTAAGCTCCAATATTGTGGTGTCGATGATGATGGGGGCGGCCTACGGGTATTTCCTCGATTATTGCCGCCGTCTGTTCCGGGTAAGCCCCGCTGCGCCGGTCAGCGCGCAGGCCTGAGAAGGGACGGTTTACTGCGGTTCGCCAAATAAGCCGTTCAGATAACGCTCCAGCGCCATGCGGGAGCTGAATCCCAGCGGGATGCCGTAATGCTCCTGCGCGTCCCCGCCAAGCCACAGCGGAAACTGCTGGTAGTGATCGCAGGTTTTCATTTCTGAAGCCGGGTCCGCCAGCGACTGGCTGCGCTCCCTGAGCGTCGGGTGAATAACCAGCGCCGTGCGCCCCATCCGCGCTTCACGATTCACATAGACATAATTCTCGCCGCGACGATAACCATAAGTTTTTGGCGTTACCACATCCATGGTAAATCCGGCTTTCTCCAGGACGCGCGCCACCTCATCGGGTCGTAAATACATAAATTTTCCTCATCTGCTTCAGCTGCGGGGAAACCTTACATTAGGAGGAATAGCAGGGCTTTCGGAAAAGTCCAGAAACGCCTCCTGACGGCCCCACGCGCCGAGACGGCTCACATTTTGTTCTATACTGTTATTAAGTAAACACAAAAGGGAGAGCGTTATGTTTAACCGAAATACCCGTAGTGACGTGAACGCTGGTGTGGATGAGATTAACCAGGACATTAGCCGCCTTGCCGATACGCTGGAAGGCGTACTCAAATCCTGGGGCAGCGATGCCAAAGGCGAAGCGGACGTGGCGCGCCGTAAAGCAGAATCGCTGCTGCGCGAAACCCGCGCCCGTATGCACGGGAGAAGCCAGGTTTCTCAGGCGGCCCGTGACGCGGTCAGCTGCGCGAGCACCTTTGTGCGCGAGCGCCCGCTGAGCAGCCTGGGTATCGGCGCAGCGGTCGGGATCTTCCTCGGCGCGCTGCTGATTACCCGCCGCTAACCTCTGAAGCACGGTTCAATGCCTCTTCCCCGGCGCTGCCGGGGAACGGCGTCTTGTAAGTCTCTTCTCTACCCTTCTTCCTCTCAAAAATCTTTCTTGTGCCTGAATGGCGTCCTGCCTGCGTCTGCGCGGCGTTGACACGCCTTTCTCCATAAACCCTATATATTGCGTAGTTGAAACTTATTATAACTACATCTAGTATCTTTCTTATCAGACAACCCCAATCTTCACTGCCTCGCTGTGGGGATCTTAATCTATTGATGAGAATACGAATCATGCGCATAACTATTTACACAAGAAATGATTGCGTCCAGTGTCACGCCACTAAACGCGCGCTGGAAAGCCGCGGGATCGCGTTTGACACCATCAATCTCGACGAGCAGCCGGAAGCCATCGACACGCTGCGCGCGCAGGGTTTTCGCCAGTTACCGGTCGTGATGACCGATTCCCTGAGCTGGAGTGGTTTTCGCCCGGACATGATTAACCGCCTGCGCGCGGACTCCCTTGCGGCGAACGCATGACCAGGCTCATTTACTTCTCCAGCCGCTCGGAAAACACCCACCGGTTTATCGCGCGTCTGGGGCTGCCGGCGGCGCGAATTCCGCTGGAAGACCGCGAGCGGCTACGGGCAGACGAGCCTTACATCCTGGTGGTACCAACCTACGGCGGTGGCGGCACCGCCGGTGCCGTCCCGCGCCAGGTGATTCGGTTTCTTAATGATGAACACAACCGCGCGCTGCTGCGCGGGGTGATTGCCGCAGGCAACCGTAATTTCGGCGAAGGGTTTTGTCGCGCTGGCGACATCATCGCCCATAAATGTCAGGTGCCGTTTCTCTATCGCTTCGAGCTGATGGGCACCGGGCAAGATATCGATAACGTGCGTAAGGGAGTGAGCGAATTTTGGCAACGACAACATTAACCGGCGATGCCGTGCTGCAAACGCCGCCGGACTATCACGCGCTGAACGCGATGCTCAACCTTTACGACGCCGACGGACGCATCCAGTTTGAGAAAGACCGCGAGGCGGTGGCGGCGTTTATGACCGCGCATGTGGCACCGCGCTCGGTGACGTTTCCCGACACCCACGCGCGTCTGGCGTATCTCGTAAGCGAAGGCTATTACGATGAGAATGTGCTCAGACGCTACGACGCCAGCTTCGTTGCCGGCCTGTTTGATGAGGCGCACCGCTACGGTTTTACCTTTAAAACGTTTCTCGGCGCATGGAAGTTTTACACCAGCTACACGCTGAAAACCTTCGACGGCAAGCGCTATCTGGAGCACTTCCCGGATCGCGCCTGCATGGTGGCGCTGACGCTCGCCTGCGGCGATGAAACGCTGGCGCGCCAGATCCTCGATGAAATCTTAAGCGGCCGCTTCCAGCCCGCCACGCCCACATTCCTGAACTGCGGGAAAAAGCAGCGCGGCGAACTGGTCTCCTGCTTCCTGCTGCGCATTGAAGATAATATGGAGTCTATCGGCCGCGCGGTAAACGCCGCGCTCCAGCTCTCCAAACGCGGCGGCGGCGTGGCGTTTTCACTCTCGAATTTGCGGGAAGCGGGCGCGCCGATTAAGCGCATCGAAAACCAGTCCTCCGGCGTTATCCCGGTGATGAAAATGCTGGAAGACGCCTTTTCTTACGCCAACCAGCTCGGCGCGCGCCAGGGCGCGGGGGCCGTCTATCTGAGCGCGCATCACCCGGATATCCTGCGTTTTCTCGATACCAAACGTGAAAACGCCGATGAGAAAATCCGCATCAAAACGCTCTCGCTCGGTGTCGTGATCCCCGATATCACCTTTGAGCTGGCGAAAGCCAACGCGCAGATGGCGTTGTTTTCGCCCTATGACGTGGAGCGTATTTACGGCAAGCCGTTCGGCGATATCAGCGTCAGTGAGATGTATTCACAACTGGTGGAAGACGAGCGTATCCGCAAGCGTTACATCAGCGCCCGCGAGCTGTTCCAGCGCCTGGCGGAGATTCAGTTTGAATCCGGCTATCCGTACATCATGTTTGAGGATACGGTGAACCGCGCCAACCCGATTGCCGGGCGCATTAACATGAGCAACCTGTGCTCGGAGATTTTGCAGGTTAACAGCGCCTCGACGTTTGATGAAAACCTCAATTACGCGACCACAGGCCACGATATTTCCTGCAATCTCGGCTCGCTGAATATCGCGCATACCATGGATTCGCCCGATTTCGGCCGGACGGTGGAGGTGGCGGTACGCGCGCTGACGGCGGTGTCTGACATGAGCCATATCCGCAGCGTGCCGTCGATTGAAGCGGGTAACGCCGCATCCCACGCCATCGGGCTTGGGCAGATGAACCTGCACGGCTATCTGGCGCGCGAAGGCATCGCTTATGGCTCGCCGGAAGGGCTCGATTTCACCAATCTCTATTTTTATACCGTCACCTGGCATGCGCTGAACACGTCGATGAAACTGGCGCGCGAGCGCGGCGAGCGGTTTGAAGGGTTCGAAGCGTCGCGCTACGCGAGCGGCGAGTACTTTGACAAATACCTCTCGCAGATATGGACGCCGCGCACCGCGCGGGTCGCAGAATTATTCGCGCGTGCGGGCATTACGCTGCCGACGCCAGAGATGTGGCGCGCGCTTCGCGACGACGTGATGCGTCACGGGCTCTATAACCGCAACCTCCAGGCGGTGCCGCCGACCGGCTCTATCTCGTATATCAACCATGCGACGTCGAGCATCCACCCGATCGTCTCGAAAATCGAAATCCGCAAGGAAGGCAAAATCGGCCGCGTCTATTACCCCGCGCCGTTTATGACCAACGAGAATCTGTCGCTCTACCAGGATGCGTATGAAATCGGCCCCGAGAAGATCATCGATACCTATGCCGAGGCGACGCGCCATGTGGATCAGGGGCTGTCGCTGACGCTCTTTTTCCCGGATACCGCCACCACGCGCGATATCAACAAAGCGCAGATTTACGCCTGGAAGAAAGGCATCAAGACGCTCTATTACATTCGACTGCGCCAGCTGGCGCTGGAAGGCACCGAAATTGAGGGCTGCGTCTCCTGCGCCCTGTGAGGAAACACCATGATCCGTTTAAGCCGTATTAGCGCCATTAACTGGAATAAACTTCAGGACGAGAAAGATCTGGAGGTGTGGAACCGGCTCACCAGCAACTTCTGGCTGCCGGAAAAAGTGCCGCTCTCAAACGATATTCCGGCCTGGCAGACCTTAACGCCCGGCGAGCAGCAGCTGACCATCCGCGTTTTTACCGGGCTGACGCTGCTCGACACCATTCAGAACGCGGTGGGCGCGCCCGCGCTGATGGCCGACGCGCTGACACCGCACGAAGAAGCGGTGCTCTCAAACGTCAGCTTTATGGAGGCGGTACACGCGCGCTCGTACAGCTCAATTTTCTCCACGCTCTGCCAGACGCCGGACGTGGACGCCGCCTACGCCTGGAGTGAAGAGAACGCGCCGCTGCAACGCAAAGCGCAGATTATCCTTGCGCACTATCGCGATGACGATCCGCTGAAGAAGAAAATCGCGAGCGTGTTTCTGGAATCCTTCCTGTTCTACTCCGGCTTTTATCTGCCGATGTACTGGTCGAGCCGCGGCAAGCTCACCAATACCGCCGATCTGATTCGTCTTATCATTCGCGACGAGGCGGTGCATGGGTATTACATCGGCTACAAATATCAGCAGGCACTGGCGCAGGTGGACGACGCGCGCCGCGAATCGCTCAAAACTTTCTCGCTGGATCTGATGATGGAACTCTACGATAACGAGCTTGCGTACACCGAAGCGCTGTATCGCGACGTCGGCTGGGTGGACGATGTCAGCGCGTTCCTGTGCTACAACGCCAACAAAGCGCTGATGAATCTCGGTTACGAGGCGCTGTTCCCGCCGGAAATGGCGCAGGTGAACCCGTCGATTCTGGCCGCGCTTTCCCCCGGCGCCGATGAAAACCACGACTTTTTCTCCGGCTCTGGCTCGTCTTATGTCATGGGCAAAGCGGTGGAAACCGAAGACGAAGACTGGGATTTTTAATTCGCCCTCAGGCGCAAATAATTGCTATAAATTTCGCAGAATTATTTGCTGCAAAATTGTAAAATCCACGAAAATATCTCTGCGACATTCCTGACTGCTATTTCCGGACTCTCACGGGTGAATCACGCCGATTCACCCGCCATTTCGACACCTGGCCGCAAAAATATCACACTTCATTCATTGCCGCTCAGCCCAGCAATAGCGGGAAATAATCGCCATTCGGCGACGCAATTCACCTCACATTGCGGAAATTGAGGGTTGTCTCAGAATCTCAGTATGCTAGGGTATGCCCCGGTAACTATTTCCTGCAGGAATCATCTTAACGGCAAAATATAACAGGACTCACGCTATTGCATGGCAATTAAATTAGAAATTAAGAATCTATATAAAATATTTGGAGAGCACCCACAGCGGGCCTTTAAATATATTGAACAAGGGCTTTCAAAAGCCGAAATACTGGAAAAGACCGGGCTGTCTGTCGGCGTAAAAGACGCCACTCTGGCCATTGAAGAAGGCGAGATATTTGTGATCATGGGGTTATCCGGCTCGGGTAAATCCACTATGGTTCGCCTTCTCAATCGCCTGATTGAACCCACCCGCGGTCAGGTGCTGATTGACGGCGAGGATATCGCCAGAATATCTGACGCCGCGCTGCGCGAGGTGCGCAAGAAAAAGATAGCGATGGTATTCCAGTCATTTGCGCTGATGCCGCATATGACGGTTTTAAATAATACCGCCTTCGGCATGGAATTAGCCGGCGTGCCGTTGAAAGAGCGTCAGGAAAAAGCGCTTGACGCTCTGCGCCAGGTCGGGCTTGAGAATTACGCCCACGCGTATCCTGATGAACTTTCAGGCGGAATGCGCCAGCGCGTCGGGCTTGCGCGCGCGCTGGCCATTAACCCTGACATCCTGTTAATGGATGAAGCCTTCTCGGCGCTCGATCCGTTAATTCGCAGCGAAATGCAGGATGAATTAATTAAGCTTCAGTCGCGCCACCAGCGCACCATCGTGTTTATTTCCCATGACCTGGATGAAGCCATGCGAATTGGCGATCGTATTGCGATTATGCAAAACGGCGAAGTGGTACAGGTCGGCACGCCGGATGAAATTTTGAATAATCCGGCGAACGATTATGTGCGCACGTTTTTCCGCGGTGTCGATATCAGCCAGGTCTTTAGCGCGAAAGATATCGCACGCCGCAGCCCGGCGGGCCTGTTGCGTAAAACGCCAGGCTTTGGCCCGCGCTCGGCCATCAAGCTGTTGCAGGATGAAGACCGTGAATTTGGCTACGTCGTCGAGCGCGGCAACCGCTTTGTCGGCACCGTCTCGGTCGATTCCCTGAAAGCGGCGCTGGCGGCAGGCCAGGGGCTGGACAGCGCGTTGCTGGAGACACCCGCGGCGGTAAGCGCCGATACGCCGTTAAGCGAACTGCTCTCACCGGTTGGGCTCGCGCCGTGTGCCGTCCCGGTCGTCGGCGACGAACAACAGTATGTGGGCGTTATCTCAAAAGGGGTATTGCTGAAAGCTTTAGATCGCGAGGGGGCCACCCATGACTGACCAGACGCAAAATCCGTGGGATACCGGCAGCGCGGATGCCGCCGCGAACAGCGCCAGCAGCGCAGACGCCTGGGGCAGCCCGACGCCTGCGCCGGAGAGCGGCTCTACCGACTGGCTGAACAGCGCGCCCGCGCCTGCACCCGAGCATTTCAACATTATGGATCCGTTCCATAACACGCTGATTCCGCTCGACCGCTGGGTAACGGAAGGCATCGACTGGGTGGTGACGCACTTCCGCCCGCTGTTCCAGGGCATTCGCGTGCCGGTGGATTACATCCTGAACGCCTTCCAGCAGCTGCTGCTGGGGATGCCCGCGCCTGTCGCGATTATCCTTTTCGCGCTGATCGCCTGGCAGATTTCCGGCGTGGGTATGGGTGTTGCGACGCTGGTGTCGCTGATCCTCATCGGGGCAATCGGCGCCTGGTCGCAGGCGATGGTGACGCTGGCGCTGGTGCTGACCGCGCTGTTGTTCTGCGTCGTGATTGGTCTGCCGCTTGGGATCTGGCTGGCGAGAAGCCCGCGCGCGGCGAAAATTATTCGCCCGCTGCTGGATGCGATGCAGACGACGCCCGCGTTTGTTTATCTGGTGCCGATTGTGATGCTGTTTGGCATCGGCAACGTGCCGGGCGTGGTGGTGACGATTATCTTCGCCCTGCCGCCGGTGGTGCGCCTGACGATCCTCGGGATTAACCAGGTGCCGGAAGATCTTATCGAAGCGGCGCGCTCGTTCGGCTCCAGCCCACGCCAGATGCTGTTTAAAGTACAGTTGCCGCTGGCCATGCCCACCATTATGGCGGGAATTAACCAGACGCTGATGCTGGCTCTCTCTATGGTCGTGATCGCCTCGATGATCGCCGTCGGCGGGCTGGGCCAGATGGTACTGCGCGGTATTGGCCGCCTCGACATGGGGCTTGCCACGGTCGGCGGCGTAGGGATTGTTATCCTCGCCATTATTCTCGACCGGCTGACGCAGGCCGTGGGCCGTGACGCCCGCAGCCGCGGCAACCGTCGCTGGTATGCCAGCGGCCCGCTTGGTTTTATCACCCGTCCATTCATCAAATAAAGCGCTGGCGGCGCAGGCCGCCCGCTTTCCCTCATCTGAATAAAAGGAATAACGATGCGACATTCTGTTCTTTTCGCCACAGCCTTTGCCACACTCGTTACCACCAGCACCTTTGCCGCCGACCTGCCCGGCAAAGGCATTACCGTCCAGCCGGTGCAGAGCACAATTTCCGAAGAGAGCTTTCAGACACGGTTAGTGAGCCGCGCGCTGGAGAAGCTCGGCTATACCGTGAATAAAACCAGCGAAGTGGATTACAACGTCGGCTACACCTCGATTGCCTCCGGCGACGCTACTTTTACCGCCGTGAACTGGCAGCCGCTGCATGACGATATGTACGCGGCCGCAGGCGGCGACAAGAAGTTTTACCGTGAAGGCACCTATGTGACGGGCGCGGCGCAGGGGTATCTGATTGACCGTAAAACGGCCGAGAAGTATCACATTACCAATATCGCGCAGCTGAAAGATCCGAAACTCGCGAAGCTGTTCGACAGCAACGGCGACGGCAAAGCGGACATGATGGGCTGTACGCCTGGCTGGGGCTGCGAGGCGGTGATTAACCATCAGAACACGGCGTATGGCCTGCAAAACACCGTGACCGTGAACCACGGCAACTACGCGGCGATGATGGCCGATACCATTGCGCGTTATAAAGAAGGTAAACCGGTGCTCTATTACACCTGGACGCCGTACTGGGTGAGCGATGTGCTGAAGCCGGGTAAAGATGTGGTGTGGCTGCAGGTGCCATTTTCGTCCCTGCCGGGCGAGCAGAAGGATATCGACACTAAACTTTCAAACGGTAATAACTTCGGCTTCCCGGTGAATACGATGCACATTGTGGCGAACAAAGCCTGGGCGGAGAAGAACCCGGCGGCGGCGAAGCTGTTCGCGGTAATGAAGTTGCCGATTACCGATATCAACGCCCAGAACGCGATGATGCACAGCGGCAGAGCGAGCGAGGCGGATATCGAAAGCCATGTGGATGGCTGGATTAAAGCCCACCAGCAGCAGTTCGACGGCTGGATCAAGGAAGCGCTGGCCGCGCAGAAGTAAGCGCTTTGCGATGAGAGATAACACCCGCCACCCGGCGGGTGTTTTTTTAACGGCGGGTGCGCTTCGCTTACCCGCCCTACAAATGGAGTCGCTTCTTCAATGTAGGGTGGGTAAGCGAAGCGCACCCACCGCGCCAAAACGCACAATCCGACACTTAACAAATCCCCAACATTCTGGCGCTACGATGCGGTTCCGTTATCATAATGGCTTTCGGCAAGCGTTTTCCCGCCTATCTGGATAACAATACAGAACCATTATGACCAAACAGACTCAAGGACTTAGCACATCGCTGACGGTACTGATGTCCGTCGCTACCGGGCTTGTGGTCGCGAGCAACTACTATGCTCAACCGCTGCTCGACACCATCGCCCATGCGTTCGCCATTACCGCTAACCAGGCGGGCTTTATCGTCACCGCCGCCCAGCTCGGCTACGCTTTCGGGCTGCTTTTTCTGGTGCCGCTCGGCGATATGTTTGAACGCCGCCGCATGATCGTGGTGATGACGCTGCTGGCGGCCGCCGGGATGCTTATCACCGCGAGCAGCCATACGCTCGCGATGATGATTCTGGGCACCGCGCTGACCGGCCTGTTCTCCGTCGTGGTGCAAATCCTGGTGCCACTTGCCGCCACGCTCGCCGCGCCGGAAAAACGCGGTAAGGTCGTGGGGACCATCATGAGCGGCCTGCTGCTCGGCATTCTGCTGGCGCGTACCGTTTCCGGCGCGCTGGCGAATCTTGGCGGCTGGCGCACGGTGTACTGGGTCGCGACGGTGCTGATGGCCGTTATGGCGCTGGCGCTCTGGCGCGGCCTGCCTGTCGTCAGGCAGACCAGTACGCTTAACTATCCGCAACTGCTCGGCTCCATCTTCCGCCTGTTTACCCGCGATAAACTGCTGCGCACCCGCGCGCTGCTCGGCTGCCTCACCTTCGCCAACTTCAGCATTCTCTGGACATCGATGGCGTTTTTACTGGCGGGCGCGCCGTTTCATTTCTCAGACGGCGTGATTGGACTGTTCGGTCTCGCGGGTGCGGCTGGCGCACTTGGCGCGCGTCCGGCAGGCGGTTTTGTCGATAAAGGCAAGGCGCATCTCACCACCACCTGGGGGCTGGTCCTGCTGCTGCTGTCGTGGATTGCCGTGGCGTTCGGACAGTTTTCGGTTATCGTGCTCATCATCGGCATTCTGGTGCTCGATCTTACGGTTCAGGGCGTACATATCACCAACCAGAGCGTGATTTATCGCATCCACCCGGACGCCCGTAACCGTCTTACCGCCGGTTATATGACCAGCTACTTTATTGGCGGCGCGGCGGGTTCACTTATCTCCGCCTCGGCGTGGCAACACGCGGGATGGAACGGTGTCTGCGCCGCAGGTGCAATTATCGCCCTACTAAATCTGGTAGTGTGGTGGTGCGGCTATCACCGTCATAGCAGGACAGAGTGAGGTCTGCGTCGCACCTTTGCCGTCCTGAATGCCTGCGAAGGGTGTTAAGGGCGGTAACACTCTGTTAAGGTTATGCGGAGTTATTTATTCGAGTGATTTTAACTTCGGTAATATATCAAAAACGTATATGGATATACCCACACCTTTAAGCCCCTCCCTGCCTCCTCGCGCATTTTCGCTGGCAGGGAGCATAAGCGAAACTTTGCCATCATTTTTCAGCGGCTTGTCCGTGGCTGTTATCCCGCGTTTGTGCTCGCTACCGTCTGGTTTGACATCATCCGAATCCACTTTTTACTTTTCTGTCGCTTATATGAACGACCGCCGACCCGTACCGTTTTTCGCCGATACGCATACCGCGCAGGGGTCGTCGATTTCATATTCTGCCCGCCAGGTCGCAGGCGGCGGGCGCTCCGGGTATGGAATAGCCCGGAAGCTCATGACGGTAACGTAGCCATTAATGATTCATCTGAATAATAGATTTACATGATTTGTTACCGTCGTTATTATATCGGCTGCAATTAATGAGGTTATACCCAAATGGATAGTTCGTTTACGCCCATTGAACAGATGCTTAAATTTCGCGCCAGTCGCTATGAGGATTTTCCGTACCAGGAAATTCTCCTGACTCGCCTGTGCATGCACATGCAGGGCAAGCTGCTGGAAAACCGCAATAAAATGCTGAAGGCTCAGGGGATTAACGAGACATTGTTTATGGCGTTGCTGACCCTGGAATCTCAGGAGAATCACAGCATTCAGCCGAGCGAGCTGAGCTGCGCACTGGGATCGTCGCGCACGAACGCCACCCGTATTGCCGATGAGCTGGAAAAACGCGGCTGGATCGAGCGTCGTGAAAGCGATAACGATCGCCGCTGCCTGCATCTTCAGTTGACCGAGAAAGGTCAGGAATTCTTACGTCAGGTACTGCCGCCGCAGCATCACTGCCTGCATCTGCTCTGGTCCTCTTTAAACAGCCAGGAAAAAGAGCAGCTTGAGCAGATAACCCGCAAATTGCTCGACCGCCTCGACCAGATGGAAGAGGACA
Organism: Cronobacter sp. HA18003; assembly: GCF_011605905.1. Classification (NCBI taxonomy): domain Bacteria; kingdom Pseudomonadati; phylum Pseudomonadota; class Gammaproteobacteria; order Enterobacterales; family Enterobacteriaceae; genus Cronobacter; species Cronobacter sp. HA18003. The sequence continues at coordinate 101,831 of NZ_JAANQO010000021.1, forward strand.
ATACGCTGCTTGAGGCCGTTCGCTAACGCGCCGATAAGCGCTCGTTTCGCAAACGTGCCGTTGCAAGGAAACCGCTACACTGACAGGCCAGCATGTTCATGCTGGCCTTTTTGACAACAGAGGTCGGCTATCGCCGACAACAACAATAAGAACGTGGAGATAAACATGAGCGCAAATGCGGAGAACACCACCCCGCAGCAACCGGTCAGTAACAAAAAGGGCAAACGCAAAGGTGCCCTGCTGTTATTAACCTTGCTCTTTGTTGTTATTGCCGTGGCGTATGGCGTTTACTGGTTTTTAGTGGTGCGTCATTTTGAAGAGACCGATGACGCCTACGTGGCCGGGAATCAGGTACAAATCATGGCGCAGGTCTCCGGCAGCGTCACCAAAGTCTGGGTGGAGAACACCGACTTTGTGAAAAAAGGCGACGTGCTGGTGACGCTCGACCCGACCGACGCCCAGCAGGCGTTTGAGAAAGCGAAAACGGAACTGGCCTCAAGCGTACGTCAGACCCGACAGCTGATGATTAACAGCAAGCAGTACGCCGCGAATATTGAGGTTAAGAAAACCGCACTGGCGCAGGCGCAGAGCGACTTAAACCGCCGCGTGCCGCTCGGCAGCGCGAATTTAATTGGCCGTGAAGAACTGCAGCATGCCCGCGATGCGGTCGCCAGTGCCCAGGCGCAGCTGGATGTCGCTATCCAGCAGTACAACGCCAACCAGGCGATGATCCTCGGCACGAAGCTTGAAGACCAGCCTGCGGTGCAACAGGCCGCCACCGAAGTGCGCAACGCCTGGCTTGCGCTTGAGCGTACCAAAATCGTCAGCCCGATGACCGGTTATGTGTCGCGCCGCTCTGTTCAGGTCGGCGCGCAGATTAGCCCGACGACGCCGCTGATGGCTATCGTCCCGTCGAGCGGCCTGTGGGTGGACGCGAACTTTAAAGAAACCCAGCTGGCGCATATGCGCATCGGCCAGCCGGCTACCGTGGTGAGCGATATCTACGGCGATGACGTGGAGTACACCGGTAAAGTGGTCGGTCTCGATATGGGCACCGGCAGCGCCTTCTCCCTGCTGCCTGCGCAGAACGCCACCGGTAACTGGATCAAAGTGGTTCAGCGTCTGCCGGTACGTATCGAGCTGGACGCGAAACAGCTGGAGCAGCATCCGCTGCGCATCGGCCTGTCCACGCTGGTGAAAGTCGATACCACCAATCGCGACGGCGGCGTCCTCGCGACCCAGACGCGCTCTGAGCCTGCGTACCAGAGCAACGCGCGCGAAATCGCGCTGGAGCCGGTGAACAAGCTGATTAACGATATCGTGCAGGCGAACGCGGGTTAACCGGCGGAGGTTGTATGCAGCAACGTAAACCGCTTGAAGGGGCGCAACTGGTCGTCATGACCATCGCCCTTTCGCTTGCCACCTTCATGCAGGTGCTGGATTCCACCATCGCGAACGTGGCGATCCCGACGATCGCCGGTAACCTCGGTGCCTCGTTAAGCCAGGGCACCTGGGTCATAACCTCCTTCGGGGTGGCAAACGCCATCTCGATTCCCTTGACCGGCTGGCTTGCGAAGCGCGTCGGCGAGGTGAAGCTGTTCGTCTGGTCGACTATCGCGTTCGCGATTGCCTCCTGGGCCTGTGGCGTCTCAAACAGTCTGAACATGCTGATTTTCTTCCGCGTGATTCAGGGGATCGTGGCCGGGCCGCTGATCCCGCTCTCTCAGAGTCTGCTGCTGAGCAACTATCCGCCCGCCAAACGTTCTGTCGCGCTGGCGTTGTGGTCGATGACGGTGATAGTCGCGCCTATCTGCGGCCCGATTCTCGGCGGCTGGATCAGCGATAACTACCACTGGGGCTGGATCTTCTTTATCAACGTGCCGATCGGCATCGTCGTGGTGTTGATGACGCTGCAATCGCTGCGCGGGCGTGAAACCCGCACCGAGCAGCGCCGCATCGACGCCGTGGGGCTGGGGCTGCTGGTGATAGGCATCGGCTGCCTGCAGGTGATGCTCGACCAGGGTAAAGAGCTGGACTGGTTTAACTCAACCGAAATCATCGTGCTAACGGTCGTGGCGGTGGTGGCGCTGAGTTTCCTGATTGTCTGGGAGCTGACCGACGAACATCCGATTGTCGATCTCTCGCTGTTTAAATCGCGCAACTTTACCATCGGCTGTCTGAGTATCAGTCTTGCCTATATGCTCTACTTCGGCTCGATTGTGTTGCTGCCGCAGCTGTTGCAGGAGGTCTACGGCTATACCGCGACCTGGGCGGGGCTCGCATCTGCGCCGGTCGGGATAATCCCGGTGATTCTCTCGCCGATTATCGGGCGCTTCGCGCACCGGCTGGATATGCGCCGCCTGGTGACATTCAGCTTTATTATGTACGCGGTGTGCTTCTACTGGCGCGCGTATACCTTTGAGCCGGGAATGGATTTCGGGGCGTCGGCATGGCCGCAGTTTATTCAGGGCTTCGCGGTGGCATGCTTCTTTATGCCGCTCACTACTATTACCCTCTCCGGCCTGCCGCCGGAGCGGCTGGCGGCGGCGTCGAGCCTGTCGAACTTCTTAAGGACGCTCGCGGGCTCCATCGGCACCTCGATAACCACGACGCTGTGGACCAACCGGGAATCGATGCACCACGCGCAGCTGACCGAGTCGGTCACGCCGTTTAACCCCAACGCGCAGGAGATGTATAACCAGCTCCAGGGCATGGGAATGACGCAGCAGCAGGCGTCCGGGTATATTGCGCAGCAGATTACCAACCAGGGGCTGATTATCTCCGCCAATGAGATTTTCTGGGCGTCTGCGGGCGTGTTCCTCGTCCTGCTCGGGCTTATCTGGTTCGCGAGACCGCCTTTCGGCGCGGGCGGCGGCGGCGGTGGCGCTCACTGATGGTTCTGTAAAAAGGCCCGCACTGGCGGGCCTTTTTTATTGATGCGGATTATTCCTTCGCGGGGGGCATGCCCTGCTTACGCAATTGCGCGATGAGACGCTCCAGCGGCAGTGGCCGACACATCAGATATCCCTGGGTTTCATCGCATTGATACATTTTAAGCTGCGCCAGCTGCTCCGGCGTCTCCACGCCTTCCGCGGTGATGCTGAGTGAGAACGCTTTGCCAAGCCCGATGATATTCTCCACGATGCTGTTGGCGTTATCCGAGTGCGGCATGCCCGCCACAAAGGATTTATCAAGCTTAATACCATCGAACGGGAACGTGCGCAGGTAGCTTAACGACGAATAGCCCGTGCCGAAATCATCGATAAGCAGCCGCACGCCGAGCGCTTTGAGGCCATTCATCAGCGCAAGGCTCTGCTCAGGGTTTGAGAGCGTGGCGTTTTCCGTGACTTCCAGCTCCAGCCTTTCTGGCGCAAGCCCGGTCGTGTTCAGCACCTCCTGCACCCGCTCCACCAGCCCTGGCGTTCGGAACTCCATCGCCGAAATATTCACGGAGACAGAAAGCCCGGGCATGTCGCGCTGCGCATCGCGGCAGGCGGCGTTCAGCACCCAGTCGCTGATGGCGATAATCAGCCCGGTCTCTTCGGCGAGCGGAATGAACTGATCCGGCATCAGCAGCCCGAGCGTCGGGTGATACCAGCGTAACAGCGCTTCAACCGCCACCACCTTTTCAGCGTTGACGTCATAGCGCGGCTGATAGACCAGCCGGAACTGCTGCTCGCGGATAGCTTCACGCAGGCTGTTCTCCATTTCGCGGCGCTGGACAATCTGTTCGGCCATATCGGCGTTATAAAATACCCAGCCGTTGCGCCCGCGGCTTTTCGCTTTATAGAGCGCGATGTCCGAGAAGCGCAGCAGATCGGTCGCGTTTACCGCGTCCTGCGGCGCGAGCGCGATCCCCATACTGGCACCGATGAGGATCTCATGATCCTGCACGCTGAAGGGCCGGTTGAGCTCGGCAAGAATGCGCGCGCAGAGCTGCTCCAGCGCTTCCTTGCGTTCGATATCCGGGATAATCAGGATAAATTCATCGCCGCCCTGGCGCGCCACCAGATCGAAATCGCGCAGGCAGGCGCGCAGACGCTCGGAAACCTGATGCAGCAGTTCGTCGCCGACGCCGTGGCCAAAGAGATCGTTAACCGGTTTAAACTTATCGAGATCGAGGCTAATCATCGCCAGCGGATGCTCGCGCGTCGGGCGCGACTGAAGTTTGCCTTCCAGAAACTCTTTCATGCGCACCCGGTTAGGCAGGCCGGTCAGTTCATCATGCAGCGAGAGATACTGCACCCGCGCCTGCGCTTCGACTTCAAGCGTGACGTCGGTCGCGGTGCCGCGAAAGCTTAGCCCGCCCTCCGGTGTGGCGATGGGCTTCGCCACCAGATTGCAGTAGCGCTGATGTCCCTGCGCGGACAGATAGCGGCAGTGGGTCATGTTGCGGTGCCCGCCGTGCCCCGGCTGATGGAACCACGCTTCCAGCGTCGCCCTGTCCTCCTGAATAAATTCGGTGACGCGCCGCCCTAACCAGTCGGCGATGCGATAGCCGGTAATGACCGGAAAACGCTCGGAAAGCCAGGTGAAGCGCAGCTCGTCGTCCGTTTCCCAGATCCAGTCGGTGGTCGCTTCCGCGACATCACGAAAACGCCGTTCGCTGGCAGCCAGCGCGAGCCGGTTTTGCTCCAGCAAAAAGGCATTTTCATCATTGAGCCGCGCTTTATTGAGCGCGTTACGCATGGAAATACCTGCGACCAGCCCCGTAAAACACATCAGGAAAATCAGCAGCGGCAGGATAACGACAATCAGGTTGTGGCCGGGATCTTCGCTGCGCCAGACCATCGTGACGTGGCCGTTGCCAAGCGGCAGGCTCAGCGTCACCTCACGGTAGCCAGGCGATGCGTCGCCGGGTTTACGCACATGCAGATCCTCAATGCCGTATTCATGGCCCATCTGCGCGAGCTCCGCGCCACTCAGCACATCGATAAAAACCAGCAGCGACGGCGTGCCGGGTTCAGCGGCAACATTTTTGTCCCCGCCGCTGCGTATCCAGGCGGCCCCCACCAGCGCGGGCTGGCCGTGGTATTCCATCGGCGTGATGACACAAGCCCCATCGGAGGCATCAAGCGCGGTGCGCAGACTGTTCAACACCGGCGCGCCTGTCCAGTGCTCCACTTTCTGGTGACTGAGTTTGCCGTTCACAACGCTGTAGCGGGTGGCATTGCTGCCATCAACGACAAAAACGCCGTCATAGCCGAACATCTCATAGAGCGATGCGCCCAGATTTCCGCGGTCCCACGCCCAGGTCACGTTGACCGCCTGATGCAAATTCAGGTAAGCCTCGCCCCAGTCAGAGTAGTCATTAAGCGTGGTTTTTATCGTATCCTGGCGATTTTGCAGGGCTTTTAATAACAGATGGCGGCTTTGTGCATCCGCGCGCTCGTTGATAGTATTCGCAATGTGCAGAAGAGAAAGCATCGCTATCAGGAAAAACAGCCCTAACAGAGCGCCCATAAAAAGTAATGTTCGCCGGATAAACCGGGTGGTATTTCCCGTCTCGTTACCGGATAAGTCAGAAACGCCGCGTCTGAATAAACCCCTCATTCCTCGTTCCCAGTCTGCATAGCCTTGATAATAGTATGACGTCCGTGAAAAGATCTGCGCAGCGCGCGATATCATTATTATTCACAGTGTTACCCCTGACGCATAACGCTGACGATATGCAAGACCGGACGCGGCCCGCCACGCATCTGCAACGCTGCTCAGGCTATTCGTTAAGGGGTTAATGATTGAAAACCGATATTTTATTTGGCGGTCCTATTTTAAGGCTTACAAAAAATTTGTTTTAAGTCGCCTGGATGGCACCAGATGGCGCGTAAATATAACCGTTACGGCAATCATATAATAAAAAAGGAGCCATTAAGGCTCCCTTTTCATTATTTATTTTGACGGCTTACAGGTGCAGTTCCTGTAATTTTTCTTTCGGCAGCGCCAGCGCATCATTGCTGTTAACGCCTACGCCACGTTCGATAATATGGCGGGCGATTTCCTGGGCCTCTTCCAGCGAGTGCATCTCATAAGTGCCGCACTGGTAGACGTTCAGCTCAGGGATCTGATTCTGCGCTTTTACTTTCAACACGTCCTGCATTGCCGCTTTCCAGGCGTCAGCCACGCGCTGCTCGTCAGGCTGGCCGATGAGGCTCATATAGAAACCGGTGCGGCAGCCCATCGGGGAGATATCGATGATCTCTACACCGTTGCCGTTCAGATGATCGCGCATGAAACCGGCAAACAGGTGCTCCAGCGTGTGAATGCCTTTTTCCGGCATCACTTCTTTGTTCGGCACGCAAAAACGCAGGTCGAACACGGTGATGGTATCGCCGTGCGGCGTGTTCATGGTCTTCGCCACACGTACCGCAGGCGCTTCCATACGGGTATGGTCAACAGTGAAGCTATCAAGCAATGGCATCTGATCACCTCCGAGTAGTGATTTTTTTAAATTTAACTGAACTTATGTTCGCGGGCCCGGTCTGAATCTATGAAAGACGCGCATTTGTTATCATCATCACTGAGTTCAGAGATGACAATTTGGCCACAGCGATGTGGCCTTTTTCTTTTGTGTCACGCCTGCTTCGCCAGCCATTCATCAAACGGTTCGGTATCCGCGGCCTCAATCTCACGCTGGCGCGCCAGCGACGCCGCCTGCTCCTGACGAAAATCTTCTTCATGCAACGCCTGCAACGGCTCTTCACGCAGCATGGTGCGGTAGCGATCCGCCAGCATCCGTCCGGTGCCGCCAATCCCGTTTTCAATCATCGAACGCAAAATCTGCGCCGAGTAAGTGAGCTCGGGATCGTCAAAGCAGGCCACCAGTCGGTCACAGACCTGCTGGTACTCCTGGCCGCCGTGAATGCCGTCGAGCGTTTGCGCCACGCGACGTAAATCGCGGAACAGATCTTTGCCCACTTTCTCCAGCGGGAACTGCGCCGTTTCGCAGCCGATGCCAAGCGTCAGCCCCGGCTTGCGGCCTTCCAGAATCACGCGGTTCCAGTTGGTGCGGGTACACAACAGCTCATCGCTGCTCATCTCCGGCGCATCCGCCAGCGCGCACCAGACCATAAAGAGATCGAGGAAACGCACCTGATTTTCATCAACGCCAATCGGCGAGAACGGGTTGATATCGAGCGAACGCACTTCGATATATTCAATACCGCCACGCAGCAACGCATCGGACGGCGATTCGCCATCGCGCGTGACGCGCTTCGGACGAATGGGCGCGTAGAGTTCATTTTCAATCTGCAAAATGTTGGTGTTGATTTGCAGATATTCGCCGTCTTTCTTCAGCCCCAGCTTCGCATACTCTTCCGACGGGGTTTTAATCGCGCGCTTCAATCCTGCCACATAACCGTGCAGATCGTTAAACGTAATCCCGAGATTGCTTTGCGATTTATTGGTATAGCCCAGATCGCTTAAGCGCAGCGACGTTGCATAAGGCAGGTAATACATGCCGCAGTCGGTTTTCTCAAACGGCAGTTTGGTCGGCTTACCCTGCAGGAAAGACGAACAGATCGCCGGTGATGCGCCAAACAGGTACGGGATCACCCAGCCAAAACGGTAGTAGTTGCGGATCAGACGGAAATAGCCCGCTGAAATCGCCTCTTTACCGCTTTCGGCATCGTCCACCTGGCACTTCGCCTGCCAGAACGCCAGCGGCAGCGAGAAGTTATAGTGCACGCCGGAAATCGTCTGCATCAGCGCGCCATAGCGATTTTTCAGCCCTGAGCGATAGAGCGTTTTAAAACGCCCGATATTCGAGGTGCCGTATTGCGCGAGCTCAATGTCCTGCCCCTCTTTGATATAGCAGGGCATGCTGAGCGGCCACATGCGCTCGTCGCCGAGCGCTCTGGCGGTGTGGCGATGGATATCGCGCATAACCGTCAGCATGTGGTCGATATCGCCATCTACTGGCGTGATAAATTCCAGAAGGGCTTCGGCAAAGTCCGTCGTGATCCACTTATGGGTTAACGCGGCGCCCAGGCTTTCCGGATGCCCCGTGGTCGCCAGCTCGCCTTCAGGCGTGACGCGCAGTGTTTCGCGCTCAAGCCCACGGCGAATGCCTTTCAATGCCTCAGGATGCTCGGTTAGCCAGGCCAGCGCCTGTGATACGTCCGGGATCAAATTGACCTCCCGCCTGTCGTGTCGAAAATATTTTTATTAAGCATAATTGTAATGGTAAAGGTTGACGATGAAAGGTCGCTCAAACAATCCAATTAGTGCCACCACGTCATACCCTGTAAAGTCGCTGCCGCAATGATGATGTAGCGCAGCGCCTTGCCAAGGCACAGAAAAAAAATCACCGGCCCCCAGGGAAGACGCAGCCACCCTGCCAGCAGGCATAATAAATCACCGACTAAAGGCAGCCAGCTTAACAGCAGCGCCGGCGCGCCGAATCGTTGCAGCCAGCCCTGCGCGCGCTCCTGCCAGCGCGACGACTCGCGCAGCGGAAACAGCCGCCCAAGAATAACGTTAGTTAACCCCCCAAGGCTATTACCTATTGTTGCGGTTAATACCAAAAGCCAGGGGGCGGTTTTTACGCTAACCAACAGCGCCACCAGTACCGCTTCGGAACTGCCCGGCAGCAGCGTGGCGCTCAGAAAACTGCTGGTGAAGAGCGAGAGGAGCGACAGCGCGTCGCTCACAGCAAACGCACGTCCACGGCATCCATTCCCGCGAGACGCGCCGCTTCGAGACCGAAATCCGCGTCTTCAAACACGACGCATTTCTCAGGCGCGACGCCCATGAGCGTGGCACAGCGCAGAAACGTATCGGGAGCGGGTTTGTGATGCTGTACATGATCGGCGGCAACCACCGCGGTGAAATAGTGACGAAGGCCAAGATGCGCCAGCAGCGCTTCCGCCATCGCGCTTTCGCTGCCGGTGCCGACAGCCATCGGACGACGACCGTGCCACGCCTTAACGACGTCAATCAGCGGCAGTGGACGCACCGTATCCAGCAGCATCGCCTGTACCGCCGCGTTTTTCTCACGCGCCAGCGCATGCGGACAGAGATCGGCCTGATTCAGTTCAATGACCGCCTGGGCGATGCGCCAGGTGGGCGAACCGTTCAGCGCGACCATCGCCTGCTCGTCAAACTGCATGCCGTAGCGGCCAAGAACGTCGCGCCAGGCTTTCCGGTGCGTCGGCTCGGTATCGAGGATGGTGCCATCCATGTCAAAAATCAGCCCGTCGTAACGCTCGTACATCATGTCCTCATCACCTGACCGCCAGGAATGTTACTTTAGCCTAAACCGTTAATGTTGTCGCTGTTAAGGCTTGCGGGCGGTGGCGATGGCTTAAGGAATCAAGCTGGTAAAAGTGATTTCAGGGAAAGTATAAAAAGGGAAAGGAGGCGTTGCGAAATATCTTTGGCAGAGCAAGGGTATATTCAGGTGAGGAAATGGTGCATCAGGGAGGATTATTCAGCTTCGCCTCACCCTGACGGGCCGCTGCTAAGGCAGCGTTATCCTCCCTGGAATTCGCGATAATCATCGCATACCAGGTCACGTCATCATTGCTGATACTGTGCAGGAAGATGGTGCATCCGGGAGGATTCGAACCTCCGACCGCTCGGTTCGTAGCCGAGTACTCTATCCAGCTGAGCTACGGATGCATCGGGAATACTGCTTTACTGCTGATATTAGTATCGCTACGAAAGCCATACTAAGTAAGAGATGGTGCATCCGGGAGGATTCGAACCTCCGACCGCTCGGTTCGTAGCCGAGTACTCTATCCAGCTGAGCTACGGATGCATTGGGGATACTGCTTTACTGCGGTTCACGTCATCATAAAGACAGCGTGAAAAATAATGGTGCATCCGGGAGGATTATTCGGCTTCGCCTCACCCTGAAGGGCCGCTGCCAGGGCAGCGTTATCCTCCCTGGAATTCGCGATAATCATCGCTCACCAGGTCACGTCATCATTGCTGATACCGTGGAAAAATATGGTGCATCCGGGAGGATTCGAACCTCCGACCGCTCGGTTCGTAGCCGAGTACTCTATCCAGCTGAGCTACGGATGCATCGGGAATACTGCTTTACTGCTGATATTAGTATCGCTACGAAAGCCATACTAAGTAAGAGATGGTGCATCCGGGAGGATTCGAACCTCCGACCGCTCGGTTCGTAGCCGAGTACTCTATCCAGCTGAGCTACGGATGCAAAATGGCGGTGAGGGGGGGATTCGAACCCCCGATGCAGCTTTTGACCGCATACTCCCTTAGCAGGGGAGCGCCTTCAGCCTCTCGGCCACCTCACCACACGCCTCTTACGAGTGCTTCGAAGAGCTTGTTTCGTCTCATCGTCGCTGCGTGGCGCACATATTACTTTCTGGGACTTATAAGTCAAACAATTTTTCCCGACTCTGTATCGTTTGCACAATTACCGCCCAATCCGCCTGCTTTGCCAACAAAAAGGCTGTTTTATCAACGCAAATGCGCTGCAACAGGGGCGTATCAAATGAGGAAAAGGGAAACGGGAAAGCGCGTCAGAAGACGGAGAAACAGGAAGAAGCGAGGAAGAAACCAAAAGGGGGATGCGCCTCGCCGGTATGAGCGAGACGCGACAACTCAGTAACTGGACTGTTGCGATTTTTCAGCCTGGATACGCTGGTAGATCTCTTCACGGTGTACAGATACCTCTTTGGGGGCGTTAACGCCAATACGTACCTGGTTGCCTTTTACCCCAAGAACTGTCACGGTCACCTCATCCCCAATCATGAGGGTTTCACCAACTCGACGAGTCAGAATCAGCATTCTTTGCTCCTTGAAAGATTAAAAGAGTCGGGTCTCTCTGTATCCCGGCATTATCCATCATATAACGCCAAAAAGTAAGCGATGACAAACACCTGAGGTGTAAGCAGTCACGGCATTACATTCTGTTAAACCTAAGTTTAGCCGATCCAGAAAAAATCAACCCGACTTTATCGTTATAGTTCGGGCACAGATAAAGACGCCATAACAACAATGCGTTATGGCGTCTTTACTGCCGTTTTGGTTTTACAGCTTCGCGGTTACCCAGCTTTCAACGCTACCAAGCGCTGCGGGCAGCGCCGCGGCATCGCTGCCGCCTGCCTGCGCCATATCGGGGCGGCCGCCGCCTTTACCGCCGACCTGCTGAGCAATCATGCCCACCAGCTCGCCAGCTTTGACGCGATCCGTCACATCTTTTGACACGCCCGCGATCAGAGAGACTTTCCCCTCCGCGACGGTCGCCAGCACGATAACCGAAGAACCGAGCTGATTTTTCAGATCATCAACCATCGTGCGCAGCATTTTCGGCTCGACGCCTGCAAGCTCGCTCACCAGCAGTTTCACGCCATTAATGTCCACGGCTTTGCTGCTGAGGTTAGCGCTTTCCTGCGCCGCCTGCTGTTCTTTGAGCTGCTGCAGCTCTTTTTCCAACTGACGAGTGCGCTCAACCATCGCGCGAACTTTATCGTTCAGCGTCTGGCTGTCGCTCTTCAGCAGGTGAGAGAGTTCGTTCAGGCGGTCGTTCTGGGCATGAACCAGAGACAGCGCGCCTTCGCCGGTCACCGCTTCGATACGGCGCACGCCTGCGGCAGTGCCGGATTCTGAAACGATGCGGAACAGGCCGATATCACCAGTGCGCGACGCGTGGATACCGCCGCACAGCTCGGTGGAGAAATCGCCCATGCTCAGTACGCGTACGCGGTCTTCATATTTCTCGCCGAACAGCGCCATCGCCCCTTTGGCTTTCGCCGCTTCCAGATCCATCACATTGGTTTCAATCGGCAGGTTACGGCGGATCTGGGCGTTGACCAGATCTTCCACCTTACGGATCTCTTCCGGCTTCATCGCTTCGAAATGGGAGAAATCGAAACGCAGGCCTTTGTCGTTGACCAGAGAACCTTTCTGCGCGACATGGGTGCCAAGCACCTGGCGCAGCGCGGCGTGCATCAGGTGCGTCGCCGAGTGGTTGAGACGGATACGGTCGCGTCGCGCATGGTCCACTTCCGCTTTAACACCCTCGCCCACTTTCAGAACGCCGCTGGCCAGCTCGCCAATATGACCGATTGCCTGACCATATTTCTGGGTATCGTTGACAGTGAACGTAAAGCCATTGCCTTTCAGCTCGCCTTTATCGCCAACCTGACCGCCGGACTCCGCATAGAAAGGCGTTTCATCCAGCACGACGACAGCCTGCTGGCCCGCAGTGACTTGCTCAACGGATTTGCCGTCGACAAACAGCGCGGTGACTTTCGCTGTCAGTTCGGTGTGATCGTAGCCTTTGAATTCTGACGCGCCGTCAACGCGGATCATCGCGTTGTAATCCGCGCCGAAACCGCTGGATTCGCGCGCGCGACGGCGCTGCTCTTCCATAGCGGCCTCAAAGCCCGCTTCGTCAACTTTAATGTTGCGCTCGCGGCAGACGTCCGCGGTCAGATCGACCGGGAAGCCATAGGTATCATACAGACGGAAAGCCGTTTCGCCGTCGAGCGTATCGCCCGTAAGCTTAGAAAGCTCTTCATCCAGCAGCGCCAGACCACGCTCCAGCGTGCGGGCAAACTGCTCTTCTTCGGTTTTCAGAACCTGTTCAACCTGCGCCTGCTGGCGTTTCAGCTCTTCGCCCGCCACGCCCATGACGTCCACCAGCGGCCCCACCAGCTTGTAGAAGAAGGTGTCTTTCGCGCCCAGCATATTGCCGTGACGAATCGCGCGGCGAATGATGCGGCGCAGCACATAGCCGCGGTTTTCGTTAGACGGAATAACGCCATCTGCAATCAGGAATGCACAGGAACGGATATGGTCGGCGATAACACGCAGCGATTTGTTGCTCAGGTCGGTCGCGCCGGTGACGTTCGCCACCGCCTTGATAAGCTTCTGGAACAGATCGATTTCGTAGTTGGAGTTAACGTGTTGCAGCACCGCGGCGATACGCTCAAGGCCCATACCGGTATCCACGGACGGCTTCGGCAGCGGCTCCATGGTGCCGTCAGCCTGACGGTTAAACTGCATAAACACGATGTTCCAGATCTCGATATAGCGATCGCCATCTTCTTCCGGGCTGCCCGGAGGCCCGCCCCAGATATGGTCGCCATGATCGTAGAAAATCTCGGTGCACGGACCGCACGGGCCGGTATCGCCCATCTGCCAGAAGTTGTCAGACGCGTAAGGCGCACCTTTGTTATCGCCGATGCGGATAATGCGTTCGCGCGGGATGCCGACTTCTTTTTCCCAGATTTCGTAAGCTTCGTCATCGGTTTCGTAGACGGTTACCCACAGGCGATCTTTCGGCAGGTTAAACCACTGCTCACCGGTCAGCAGCTCCCAGGCGTACTGGATAGCATCATGTTTGAAGTAGTCACCGAAGCTGAAGTTGCCCAGCATTTCGAAGAAGGTGTGGTGGCGGGCGGTGTAACCGACGTTTTCCAGGTCGTTGTGCTTACCACCAGCGCGCACGCAGCGCTGCGCCGTCGTCGCGCGGGAATAATTACGCTTGTCGAGACCAAGGAACACGTCCTTGAACTGGTTCATCCCGGCGTTGGTAAACAGCAAAGTCGGGTCATTATTCGGGACCAGAGAGCTACTGGCGACTACCTGGTGTCCCTTGCTATGGAAAAAGTCGAGAAACGCCTGACGGATCTCAGCGGTGCTCTTGCTCATAATTATCCTGAAATCAAGCTAACGAAATGTGTCACCCGAGTGGCGCAGCACGCTGCCGCCAGACCAGGCTAAACGGAAAAAAGTGGGAATAAGATAAGTTTTCTTTACAGGGAAGTAAAACCCCGCATGGGGTCATCACTCAAAATTTCGGTAGATCGCCTGGATATCTTCCATGTAATAGCCGCGATACAGTAAAAAGCGCTGGACTTTGGCTTTTTCGGGGAAGGTGCGCGGCAGCGGCGCGCCGAATTTACGCTCGGCCTGATCGCGGGCCTGTTGCTCCCAGTCCACCTCGCAGTCAGCGAAGGCGCTGTCGCACGCGTTTCGGGAGATACCCTTCTGCTGCAGCTCCTGACGAATGCGTTGCGGCCCGTAGCCTTTGCGGCCACGGCTGGCGATATAGCGCTCGGCGAAACGCGCATCGTCGAGATAATGCTGCTCGTGGCACCACGCAATCACTTTCTCGATATCTTCCGGCGTCGCCTGCTCTTGCTCCTCTTCATTTTTGCCCGGCAACACGGCACCAAGCTTGCGCCTGAGCTCTTGCTCGCTGTGGTCGCGCATCGCGAGTATTCGCATGGCGCGGTCAAGAAGGCGGGAGTAAGCGGAGCGGCGGGGAGTAGCGTCAGTCATAGGCGTGAATAACAGTGGCGAAGTTGAGGAGACAGAAAAAAGTAAGGGCTGCATCAGCAGCCCTTGAGATTAAAACTCTTCGTTGGTTTCTTCAACGCCGCCGTCGTTATCATCGACGGTGAAGTCAGGCGTAGAGTCCTGATTGTTGAGCAGCATGTCGCGCAGCTTCTTCTCAATTTCGTCAGCCATCGGCTTATTCTCTTTGAGGAAGTTGGTCGCATTCGCTTTACCCTGGCCGATCTTCTCGCCGTTGTAGCTGTACCAGGCGCCCGCTTTTTCAATCAGCTTGTGCTTCACGCCAAGATCAACCAGCTCGCCGTAGAAGTTGATCCCTTCACCGTAGAGGATCTGGAACTCAGCCTGTTTAAACGGCGCAGCGACTTTGTTTTTCACCACTTTCACGCGGGTTTCGCTACCTACCACTTCTTCGCCCTCTTTCACCGCGCCGATACGGCGGATGTCGAGACGCACAGACGCGTAGAATTTCAGCGCGTTACCACCGGTCGTGGTTTCCGGGTTACCAAACATCACGCCAATCTTCATACGGATCTGGTTGATGAAGATAAGCAGGGTGTTGGAGTTTTTCAGGTTACCGGCCAGCTTACGCATCGCCTGGCTCATCATACGTGCCGCGAGGCCCATATGAGAGTCACCGATTTCCCCTTCGATTTCCGCTTTCGGCGTCAGGGCCGCAACGGAGTCGACCACCAGCACGTCTACCGCGCCGGAGCGCGCCAGCGCGTCACAGATTTCTAGTGCCTGCTCACCGGTGTCCGGCTGAGAGCAGAGCAGATTATCGATATCTACGCCGAGTTTACGGGCATAGACGGGATCGAGCGCGTGCTCTGCGTCGATAAACGCACAGGTTTTACCCGCGCGCTGTGCTGCGGCAATCACCTGCAGCGTCAGCGTGGTTTTACCTGAAGATTCCGGGCCGTAAATTTCCACGATACGCCCCATCGGCAGACCGCCCGCTCCCAGCGCGATGTCCAGGGAGAGAGAGCCGGTGGAGATCGTTTCCACATCCATGGTGCGATCTTCACCCAAACGCATGATGGAGCCTTTGCCGAATTGCTTCTCAATCTGGCCGAGTGCTGCCGCCAACGCCTTCTGCTTGTTTTCGTCGATAGCCATTTTTACTCCTGTCATGCAGGGTGAGCCCAATTGCGCCACGCTGCGAATTTGTTTCGTTGGTGCAATTATACTGTATGAGCATACAGTATCAAGTCTTTTGTATAAAATGTTGCCACAAGGTTTGCAGCGCAAACGCGGTCGCCTGGCGGCGTACGGAATCCCGATTACCATCAAAGCGTTGCACGTGTGCCTCCACCCTTCCCTGGTTGTCGGCAAAGCCAAACCAGACGGTGCCGACGGGCTTGTCAGGGCTGCCGCCATCGGGCCCGGCAATACCGCTCACAGAGACAGCATAAGAGGCCGCTGCGGCATTCAGCGCGCCCTGCGCCATTTGCCTGACGACCGGCTCGCTGACCGCGCCGTGCGCCGCGAGCGTAGCGCCATCCACGCCGATAAGTTGTTCTTTAGCCTCATTACTGTAGGTCACGAAGCCGCGTTCAAACCAGGCGGAACTACCGGCGATATCGGTAATGACTTTCGCCACCCAGCCGCCGGTGCAGGATTCCGCCGTCGTCACGGTCGCGCCCTGCGCCTTCAGCGCAGCGCCAAGCTGCTGACTTAACTGCATTAATTCGTTATCTGTCATGACGGCTCCGATTGTAAACGTAACCCCAGGCATCCCACAGCGATTTTTAAGCGTTGCAGGCAGTTACATCGGGTTTTACGAGGCGAATTCAAGGTTTGAGGTCGTGTTTATTTCCCCGCCTGCACAGACGGGGAAACGTCTTACTGTACCCGGGCGAGCGCCACCGCCTGGCCGAGCTGCCAGACCGCCATCGCATAGTGCGTACTATGGTTATAGCGCGTAATGGCGTAGAAGTTAGGCAGACCGTACCAGTACTGATAGCCGCTGCCGATATCAAGACGCAGGAGGCTTGCTTCGGTGTGATCGCCAAGCGGCTGCTGCGGCGTTAAACCCGCCGCCGCCAGCTGGCCGACGCTGTATTTGGTTTTAAAGCCATTCTCAAGCTGCGGCGCCTGGCCGTTGGCGGGCACCGCCACCAAATCGCCCTTCACCCAGCCGTGCTGCTGGAAGTAGTGCGCGACGCTGCCGATAGCGTCTTCCGGGTCCCACAGGTTGATATGCCCGTCGCCGTTAAAGTCGACTGCATATTCTTTATAAGAGGACGGCATAAACTGGCCGTAGCCCATCGCGCCCGCAAACGAGCCTTTCAGCGCCAGCGGATCGTCGCCTTCATCGCGCGACATCAGCAGGAAAGTTTCAAGCTCACCGGCAAAATAGTCAGCGCGGCGCGGGTAGTTAAAGGCGAGCGTCGCCAGCGCGTCGATAATACGGGTTTTGCCCATCACGCGGCCCCAGCGCGTCTCCACGCCGATGATCCCGACCACGATTTCCGGCGGCACGCCGTAAACCTGCCATGCGCGGTTAAGCGCATCCTGATACTGGTTCCAGAACGCCACACCGTTTTGCACGTTGTCCGGCGTGATGAATTTATTGCGATAGCGCAGCCAGGCACCGTTTGGCCCCGGCGCAGGCTGGGTGGTCGGCGCCTGGCGGTCCATCAGACGCAGCACGTAATCGAGCCTTTTGGTCTGTGAAAACACTTCCTGGAGCTGCTGGCGGTTAAACCCGTGCTTGCTGACCATCATGTTGATGAAATTTTCCGCCGCCGGGTTGCCGGTGAAATCGCCGGTTGGCAGCAACATATCGTGCTGCGGCTGGAGCAGGAAGCCGCCCTGGCTTGCGCCTGCGGTCTGAGTGGTTGCAGATTGAGACTTCGGCTTGCTGCTGCAGGCGGCAAGCGCCATCATCAGCGGCAACAGGGCGACATAGCGACGCTTTAACATGAGATATCCATATGGCTGTTCAGAACGAATGGCAGTAATGGTAGATCATCCTGGGCCAGCCGAGGAAGCGCGGGCATGAGGCGCAGGCGGTAAATTTTTCCGCCTGCGCCCGCCATCAGAGAACTTTGCTGAGAAAAGCCGCGGTGCGCGGGTTTTGCGGGGCGGTAAAAAGCTGCGCGGGCGGGCCTTCTTCCTGAATCACGCCGCTGTCGATAAAAATCACCCGGTCGGCGACTTCACGCGCAAATCCCATTTCGTGGGTGACGATAACCATCGTCATGCCCTCTTCGGCAAGATTTTTCATTACCGCCAGCACTTCGCCCACCAGCTCCGGATCCAGCGCGGAGGTCGGTTCATCAAACAGCATAACCGACGGGTTCATCGCAAGCGCACGGGCAATCGCCACACGCTGCTGCTGGCCACCGGAGAGGCTCGAAGGCCACGCGTCGCGCTTATCGCTAAGCCCGACTTTGGTGAGTAGCCCTTCGGCGAGCGTCACCGCCTGCGCGCGTTTCATGCCCTTCACGCTCATCGGGGCCATAATGAGATTTTCCAGCACCGTCATATGCGGGAACAAATTAAAGCGCTGGAACACCATCCCGACGCCTGCGCGCAGCTGGTTTATATCGGCGTTGCGGTCATGCACCGCAAAACCGTTCACGACAATTTCGCCCTCTTCTGCCGTCTCCAGCGCGTTCAGGCAGCGTAAAAAGGTGCTTTTTCCGGAGCCGGAAGGGCCAATTACGCAGACCACTTCTTCCGGCTTGATGTCGCAGTGAATACCGCGCAGAACGTGGCTTGCGCCGAAATGCTTATGCAGATTTTTAACGTGAATCACTTTTGCCAAACCTCTTTTCCAGCCGCGCCACCAGTTGCGATAGCAGGAAGGTAATCACCCAGTAGACCAGTGAAATGGTCAGGTAGGGCTCCCAGTATGTGGCGTAAGCGCCGGAGACGGTACGCGCCGCGTAAGCCAGATCCGCAAGACCGATGGCAGACGCGAGCGACGAATCTTTCACAATGGCGATCGCATTGTTGCCAAGCGGCGGCAGGATGCGGCGAAACGCCTGCGGCAGAATGACTTTGCGCATGGTTTTCCACCACGGCATGCCGAGCGCGCGCGACGCTTCCATCTGCCCGCGATCGATAGACTGAATACCCGCACGGAAAATTTCGGAAACATACGCGCCCGCGTTAAGGGTGATCGCCACGATACAGGAGAGAAACGCGCCGTAATCGGAGCGCAGCATACGGGCGAATTCGCTGCTCATCAGGCCGCTTTCCACCAGCCAGCCGTCGCGCGGGTTAATAAAGAGCGGCACCAGTGCGAAGTGCACCACCATTATCTGTACAAACAGCGGCGTGCCGCGAAACGCGCTGACATAAAAGCGCACCGGGAACTGCACCAGGTAACGCAGCACATATTTCCACGGCCCGTGCTCCGCGTGCGCCATGCGCCCCAGCCCGAGCGTTAAGCCCCACAGCGTGCCGAGGATCACGCAGATAATGGTGCATTTGATGGTCATCCAGGCGCCCTGCATAAACAGCGGGCCATACTCCTGGATTATCTCCCAATGAAATCCTGACATGTCCATTTCCGAAAAAGAGGCGGCTGACGCAGAGACGGTCAGCCGCTAAATAACAGGAAGCGAAAGCGCGCGATTACTGCGCAGGCAGCGTCGGCACGTTGTCGTCAAACCAGGCTTTGTAGATTTTCGCGTAAGTGCCGTCAGCGACGATTTTCGCGAGGCCCGCGTTAATTTTATCGCGCAGTTCGTCGTTGCCTTTCGCCACCGCGATCCCGAAATACTGGCGTTCAAATTTGGCGTCCGGCACCAGTTTGAACTGTTTTTCCGGGTGCTGTTTGATGTAGTACTTCACCACGCCAACGTCGCCCACGGCGGCGCTGACGCCATCTTCAAACAGCTCCTGAAGCATTAGCGGCGTGTTGTCGAAGCGCTTAATCGCCGTGTTGTTTTTGCCAAGCACATCAGAGACCACGATATCTCCGGTGCTGGAGTTCACCACGCCGACTTTTTCATTTTTCAGCGCAGCCAGTGAATCCACTTTCGAATCTGCCGCAACGACGATGGATTGTTCCGCCGGGAAATAGGGCGCTGAGAAATCAACCATCTGCTTACGCTTATCGGTAATGGTAATGCCGGAGATGATAATGTCGCGATCGCCAGAACCGAGCGTTGCGAAGATCCCTTCCCACGGCGTGTTCACCAGCTTCACGTTGAAGTTTTCGGCTTTGGCGATGGCTTTAATGATGTCGATATCGAAGCCTTCCAGCTGTTTCTGGCTGTTTTCGAATTCAAACGGACGATAGGTGCCGCCCGCGCCGACAACATAGGTTTCCTGCGCTGCCAGCGCGCTGCCCGCGAGGGCTGCCATTAATAAACCGGCCTTGAGTAAAGATTTCATCATGTTCGCAACCCTCATTTTTATGCACTAAATGTGAATAAAAATACATAGATTAGTCAGGGCGCGCAACAAGAATATATTCTTCGCCGCTCCACCCGCCCCGCCAGTTCTGGTAGTCAAGCGCAGCGGGTGAAATGCCGATAACGCTCAGTGGTTTTCAAATCAAGGGGCTGAAATGAAACGACATCCTGTCCAGTCGAGAACGTTTAAAAGCGCAGGCTACGATCCAACCTGTTCGATTATGGAAATTGAGTACGCCAATGGGCGCGTGGAGCAGTTTCTCGGCGTACCGGCGAAAACCTGGCAAACGTTTCTGATGAGCAACGAGAAAGAGAGCTGGTTCAACAGCAATGTCAAAAGCAGCTTTTTCAAAGTGTCCGTCAGCTGAAGCGATAAAGTAGGCATAAAAAAAGCGTGGCTCGCCACGCTTTTTTATTTCGCTAACAGGCAGAGATCAGAACGTTTCCCAGTTATCACCGCCCGCAGGCGCTGCCAGCGCGGGTTTTACCGGCTCGACGCGGACAAGCGGCGCGGCACCGGTGCGTGCTGATGCACTGACGACGCCGCGGGAGACCTTAAAGGCTGCCACGGCCTGGCGCAGCTGCTCTGCCTGATCTTCCAGCGCAGCGGCGGCTGCCGCGGATTCCTGCACCAGCGCGGCGTTCTGCTGCGTGACGCTGTCCATCTGCGATACCGCAAGGCTCACCTGCTCAATACCGCGGCTCTGCTCATCAGAGGCTGAGGCGATTTCACCCATAATATCGGTCACGCGGGTGACCGCCTGCACGATCTCTTTCATGGTGTCGCCCGCTTCCTGTACCTGGCCGGAGCCGGTATCGACGCGGTTTACTGAATTTTCGATAAGCGCTTTGATCTCTTTCGCCGCGTTGGCGCTACGGCTGGCAAGCGTGCGCACTTCACCCGCCACCACCGCGAAGCCGCGGCCCTGCTCTCCGGCGCGCGCCGCTTCTACCGCGGCGTTAAGCGCGAGAATGTTGGTCTGGAAGGCGATGCTGTCGATAACGCTTGTGATATGCGCAATCTGCTGCGAACTTTCGGCGATGGACTTCATGGTCTGCACCACGTTCTCCACCACGCGCCCGCCTTTATCGGCGGTCTCCGAGGCGTTTTTCGCCAGTTGCGACGCCTGACGCGCGTTATCGCTGTTCTGTTTCACTGTCGCGGTCAACTGCTCCATGCTGGCGGCGGTCTCTTCCAGCGACGCGGCCTGCTGCTCGGTGCGCGCGGAGAGATCGTTGCTGCCTGCGGAGATTTCCCCCGCGCCGGTGTAAATGGATTCCGTGCTGTCGCGTACCGCCGTGACGGTGCCCGCCAGCGCCTGTTGCATCGCCAGAAGCGACGCGGCAAGCTGCCCCATCTCGTTACGCCCTTCTACCGCGATCTGGCGCGTTAAATCGCCGCCAGCAATGGCGCGGATATGCTCCATCGCTTCACGCAATGGCCCCAGCAGCAGATGGCGTAAGCCCTGCCAGATGGTGGCGATCGCCAGTATGACAATGACCGCGATAACGCCAAGCGTCCAGAGCATGCCCGTAAAGCTCTGCTGGTTCTCCTGGGCGGCAGCCTGCAGCAGCGTGGTGTTCTGCGCGCGCCAGGTGGTGTAGATCTCCTCCATCTCGTCCTGCGCTTTCTGGGCGTCGAGATTGCCGTAAGCCTCATAGTTATTCGCGCTAAGATAACCAATGGACGCCTGAAGAGTGTCATGCAGCGCCTGGTATTTTTCAGTTATTTTGCTGGCCGTCGCTTCATCCTGCCCGTTCAGACGCGGCGAGCCTTTGTAGAGTGCGAAATGTTTTTCCGCTTTGCCAAGCGAGGTCGAGGCGGTCGCCAGCAGTTTGTTGATTGCCGCAAGCGACGCCGGATCGCGCTGGTTTTTCAGAAAACGGATCGCAACGCGGTTCACCGTCACGCGGGTTTTTACCAGCGTCTGAAAACTGTCGCCAAGCTGCTCCTGCTGAAAATTAAGTAAATTCGCATTCTGGAAATTATTTCTGTCATTATTGACTGCCGAATAAAAAAGGCTGCCGGTGACCATCTGCAACACCGTAAAGGTCAACAGGATAATAATAATCCCGCTAACCACTTTTATATTTTTAATCATCGTTAACTATCCCCTGAACAAGGCGCTCGTGTGAAGCTGTTATCGGAATAACCTGCGCAAACTTTATCCATCCCCTTTAAATATGCGAACGACGCCATAATTTAAAATAAAAAGATAAAAACCTTACCTTTTTGACCGATAGTCAAAGTATCCCTTTCACCCCGCGAGCGTTCCAGAACGTCCCCTTCCGGGTTTTAAGGAGGCACCATGAAAGAGCTAAACAGCTTCGGTCAGTATGTTGGCCAGCCCGTGGCGGACTGGAAACCGCGTGAGCTACCGCAAAAGAAAATGTTCGCCGGGCATTTTTGTCACCTTGAGCCGGTCAGTGTGCGCCACGCGCTGGCGCTGCACCATGCCTGGCACAGCATTGACGACACGCGCGACTGGACTTATCTTGCCGATGAGCGCCCGCCGACGCTGACCGCCACTGAATATTATCTGCGTCGTCTGGAGGCCACGCCGGACGCCTGGTATTTCACCGTGCTGGAAAATATTAGCGGCCAGCCCACCGGCACACTCTGCCTGATGAATGTCGATAAAACCCACGGCGTGATTGAAATTGGCAATGTGAACTGGTCGCCTTCCATGAAAAGAACCCATTACGGTACGGAGGCTATCTGCTTATTACTGGCGTATGTTTTCGAAGAATTAAAATACCGGCGCTGCGAATGGAAAACCGATGAGCTGAATACGCCTGCCATTCAGGCTGCTCAACGTCTCGGCTTTATTTATGAAGGGACATTCCGGGAATGTCAGGTGCGAAAAGGCCGCAACAGTAATGTGAACTGGTATTCGATTGTCGAAGCCGAGTGGCCGCATCACGCCAAAGCGCTGCGCGCCTGGTTGCGCCCGGAAAACTTTAATGAGCGCGGTCGGCAGATTAAACATCTGGACGAGTTTAAGGACAAATAAAGGCGTGACCAGATGTAAAATCGCGAATGATTGCGGCGCGGTTTTTTATCAGTAAAAAAGAGGAGCCCTGCCCACGCGCGGTTCCTCGGCGCGCATTTTTGCGACCCGGCTTCAGGGTGTCGCGCATTGCCGCACGCCACCAGTTTCCCTGCTCCCGAGACTTGGTTATCATACCCTTCTGCGTGATAACCCACGATAACTACAAATATCACATCCTTTTGAAATCCAACGAAATGGACATCTCCACTCCATGAGCACAAGCGAAACCTTCGACGCCCACACGCCCATGATGCAGCAGTATCTGAAGCTCAAGGCGCAGCACCCTGACATCCTGCTGTTTTATCGCATGGGCGATTTTTACGAACTCTTTTATGACGATGCGAAACGCGCGTCGCAGTTGCTGGATATTTCGCTGACCAAACGCGGCGCTTCGGCGGGCGAGCCGATCCCGATGGCGGGCGTGCCGCACCACGCCGTGGAAAACTATCTGGCGAAGCTGGTTAACCTTGGCGAGTCGGTGGCGATTTGCGAGCAGATTGGCGACCCGGCCACGTCAAAAGGCCCGGTGGAGCGCAAAGTGGTGCGCATCGTCACGCCCGGCACCATCAGCGATGAAGCGCTGTTGCAGGAGCGCCAGGATAACCTGCTGGCCGCCATCTGGCAGGATAGCAAAGGCTTTGGCTACGCAACGCTTGATATCAGCTCCGGGCGTTTTCGCGTAAGCGAGCCGCAGGACCGCGAGACCATGGCGGCGGAATTGCAGCGCACCAACCCGGCGGAGCTGCTGTATGCCGAAGATTTCGCCGAGATGTCGCTGATTGAAGGCCGACGCGGCCTGCGCCGTCGCCCGCTCTGGGAGTTTGAACTCGATACCGCGCGCCAGCAGCTTAACCTGCAATTCGGCACGCGCGATCTGGTGGGCTTTGGGGTGGAGAACGCGCCGCGCGGGCTGTGCGCCGCCGGGTGTCTGTTGCAGTACGTGAAAGACACGCAGCGCACCAGCCTGCCGCATATCCGCTCCATCACGATGGAGCGCCAGCAGGACGGCATCATTATGGACGCCGCCACGCGCCGTAATCTTGAGATCACCCAGAATCTGGCGGGCGGCGTGGAAAACACGCTGGCCTCCGTACTCGACTGCACCGTCACGCCGATGGGCAGCCGCATGTTAAAACGCTGGCTGCATATGCCGGTGCGCGATACGAGCGTGTTGCGCCACCGTCAGCAGGCCATCGCGGCGCTAATGGAATACAGCACAGAGATCCAGCCAGTGCTGCGCCAGGTGGGCGATCTGGAGCGTATTCTGGCGCGCCTGGCGCTGCGTACCGCCCGCCCGCGCGATCTGGCGCGGATGCGTCACGCCTTCCAGCAACTGCCGACGCTCAATACGCTGCTTGCCGATATTGAGGCTGAGTATGTGCAGACGCTGCGCGAACAGATGGGCGATTTCGCTGAGCTGAGAGATTTGCTGGAGCGCGCGATTATTGAAGCGCCGCCGGTGCTGGTGCGCGACGGCGGCGTGATTGCGCCTGGCTACCATGAAGAGCTTGATGAATGGCGGGCGCTGGCTGACGGCGCGACCGATTATCTCGACCGCCTGGAGATCCGCGAGCGCGAAAAACTCGGCATCGACACGCTCAAGGTAGGGTTCAACGCCGTGCACGGCTACTTTATTCAGGTGAGCCGCGGGCAGAGCCATATGGTGCCGATTCACTATGTACGCCGCCAGACGCTGAAAAACGCCGAGCGCTATATCATTCCTGAGCTCAAAGAGTATGAAGACAAAGTTCTGACCTCCAAAGGCAAAGCGCTGGCGCTGGAAAAACAGCTTTATGATGAGCTGTTCGATCTGCTGCTACCGCACCTGGCGGAACTGCAAAAAAGCGCCGCCGCGCTTGCTGAACTCGACGTACTGACAAACCTTGCCGAGCGCGCCGACACGCTGAACTACCACTGCCCGACGCTGACCGACAAGCCCGGCATTCGCCTGGTGGAAGGCCGTCATCCGGTGGTGGAGCGCGTACTGAACGAGCCGTTTATCGCTAACCCGCTGTCGCTCAGCCCGCAGCGCCGGATGCTGATAATCACCGGCCCGAACATGGGCGGTAAGAGTACCTATATGCGCCAGACGGCGCTGATTGTGCTGATGGCGTATATCGGCAGCTTCGTGCCGGCAGAGCAGGCGGAAATCGGCCCAATCGATCGCATTTTTACCCGCGTGGGCGCCGCCGACGATCTGGCTTCCGGGCGTTCGACCTTTATGGTTGAGATGACCGAAACCGCCAATATCCTGCATAACGCCACCGAGCACAGTCTGGTGCTGATGGATGAGATTGGCCGCGGCACATCTACCTATGACGGGCTGTCGCTCGCGTGGGCGTGCGCGGAGAGCCTCGCCAACCGTATTAAAGCGCTGACGCTGTTCGCCACGCACTATTTCGAACTGACCCAGTTGCCGGAGAAGATGGAAGGCGTCGCCAACGTGCATCTGGATGCGATTGAGCATGGCGATACGATAGCGTTTATGCACAGCGTTCAGGACGGCGCCGCGAGCAAGAGTTACGGCCTGGCGGTTGCGGCGCTGGCGGGCGTGCCGAAAGAGGTGATTAAGCGCGCGCGCCAGAAGCTGCGCGAGCTGGAGAGCCTTTCCGGTAACGCGGCGGCAACGCAGGTGGACGGCACGCAGATGTCGCTGCTCGCCGCCGCCGAAGAGACCAGCCCGGCGGTAGAGGCGCTGGAGAATCTCGACCCGGATTCGCTGTCGCCGCGCCAGGCGCTGGAGTGGATCTATCGGCTGAAGAGCCTGGTGTAAGTTTGATGTGGTGGGTGGGTAGTTTGAGGTGGCGGGTGCGCAACGCTTACCCGCCCTACATAATTTCAGCGCCTTATTTTTTGTAGGGTGGGTGCCGTTGGTGATGGCGGGGCGTGAATGGTGGGTGCGCTTCGCTTACCCACCCTACGTGAATGCCTTCATTTTGTCGTGTAGGGCGGGTAAGCGTAGCGCACCCGCCGTTTAAAGTTTCACACCCGCCATTTAAACCATCGCGCCAGAGGGTTAACGCTTACCATCCGCCAGCAGCGGCGGCACCGTTGGCACTTCCGGCGCGTTATCGATATCGGCCTGCGTCATCCGGAACGCCTCGGGGTAATGCTCGCGGCTGGTACGGCGCAGCGGCTCGGTGTCGCGCCAGGTGTACAAACAATGCTGGCACTGATACACCGTCCAGACGCCTTTCACCGGCGACGTCGCCATGATTTCGATGGTTTCATCGGCACAACGTGGACAAATCATCTCGTCTCCTTATTTTTTACGGTTAGCCAGCATGGCGGTCAGCTTCTCTACCCACTGCGGGGTTTCCGGCAGGTCTTTCACCGGCTGGCTGTAATGCCCGCGGTTATCCGGCGCAACCGGCGTAGTGGCGTCGATAATCAGCTTGTCGGTAATCCCCGCCGGGCTTGAGCCAGGATCAAGCTCCAGCACCGACATATTCGGCAACTGCACCAGATCGCCCGCCGGGTTCACTTTTGACGACAGCGCCCACATCACCTGCGGCAGATCGAACGGATCGACATCCTCATCCACCATAATCACCATCTTCACGTAGCCAAGCCCGTGCGGCGTGGTCATCGCACGCAGGCCCACCGCGCGGGCGAAACCGCCGTAGCGTTTCTTGGTGGAGATAATCGCGAGCAGCCCGTGGGTATACATCGCGTTCACCGCCTGCACTTCCGGGAACTCCGCTTTAAGCTGCTGGTAAAGCGGCACGCAGGTCGCCGGGCCAATCAGGTAGTCGATTTCGGTCCACGGCATGCCGAGATAGAGCGATTCGAAAATCGGTTTGGTGCGATAAGAGACTTTATCGATACGCACCACGGTCATGTTACGCCCGCCGGAGTAGTGCCCGGTAAACTCGCCGAACGGCCCTTCTATCTCGCGCTTGCGTCCTTCAATCACCCCTTCAAGGATCACTTCCGACCCCCACGGCACGTCGAAACCGGTCAGCGGCGCGGTGGCTATCGGGTACGGGCTTTCGCGCAGCGCGCCCGCCATTTCATATTCCGACTGATCGTATTTCAGCGGCGTGGCGCCCATCAGCGTGATGATCGGATCGTTGCCAAGCGTAATCGCAACCGGCAAATCCTCGCCACGCTCTTCGGCCTTATGCAGATGCAGCGCGATGTCATGCATCGGCACCGGTTGCAGCCCGAGCTTGCGCTTGCCTTTCACTTCCATCCGGTAGATGCCGACATTCTGCTTGCCGAAGTGTTCGGGATCGAGCGGATCGCGCGAGACCACACACGCTTTATCAAGGTAGAACCCGCCGTCGCCGTCGTTTAAGCGAAACAGCGGCAGAATGTCGAACAGGTTAATGTCGTCGCCGTCGACGCTGTTTTCCGCCCATGGCGGATTATCGCGGCGTTCCGGCGCGACCGGGAAGGTATCCCAGCGGCGAATAAATTCTTCTATCTGCTGCTTTACCGGTGTGGCAGGCGGCAGACCGAGCGAGATCGCGTGGTTCGGCCATGAACCAATGGTGTTCATCGCCACCCGCGCGTCAGTAAAGCCGCGGATATTGTCAAACCAGAGCGCGGGCGCGCCTTCGCCGATGCGTCCGGTCGCGTTGGCGGCCGCCGCGATATCCGGCTCCGCCTGCACCTCTTCGCTGATCCTCAGCAGTTGCCCCTGCTCTTCAAGCGCCTGCAAAAAGCTGCGCAGATCGTCAAACGCCATGCGTGTTTCCTCCTCGTGATGAATGGGTGTCGGCTGTTTTCGCAGGATTTAGCCCCTGCCAGCGGCGGGCGTTGCGGGCATCGAGCCCGAACTGATCGAGCACGCGCGCGACGATATGGTTGATGATGTCGTCGATCGTCGCGGGATGGTTGTACCAGGCGGGCATGGGCGGCACGATGGCCACGCCCATCTTCGAGAGCGCCAGCAGGTTTTCCAGATGAATGGTGCTAAGCGGTGTTTCGCGCGGCACCAGCACCAGTTTACGGTTCTCTTTCAGCACCACATCAGCGGCGCGGCCCACCAGCCCGTCGGCGTAGCCCGCGCGGATGCCCGCCAGGGTTTTCATGCTGCACGGAATGATCACCATGCCGTCGGTGCGAAACGATCCTGAGGAGATCGTCGCGGCCTGATCCGCCGGGCTGTGCACCACATCTGCCAGCCCCGCGACATCCTGCCAGGAGAACGGCGTTTCCAGTTCGATCGTGGTTTTCGCCCACTTTGACATCACCAGATGGGTTTCCACCTCAGGCATCGCTTTCAGCGCCTGCAACAGCGCGACCCCAAGCGGCGCGCCGGTTGCGCCCGTCATTCCGACAATTAGCCTCATGCGTTACCTCAATTATTGTTCGTGTACGAACATATAAATTAAAAGTACGCCCGGCAGGGGAATCTGGCAAGATCGTTCGTGTACAGTCACACTTTTTGCTAAAAAGCGCCGCGTTAGCTTTCCGCATCGCAGCGGTTATGATGGTGAGAAGATCCTGATCCCGGAGAGTGTATGGCCGTAAAACAACAAGCCTTTCATCTGTTACGCCAGCTTTTTCAGCAGCATACGGCGCAGTGGCAGCTGGCGCTGCCTGAGCTGACCAAGCCGCAATACGCGGTGCTGCGCTCTATAGCTGAAAACCCTGGTATCGAACAGGTGGCGCTGACCGAAGCCGCCGTCAGCACCAAAGCGACGCTTGCCGAAATGCTGAGCCGGATGGAGAGCCGCGGGCTGGTGCGCCGTGAAAGCGCGCCGGAGGATAAGCGCCGCCGGTTTATATACCTCACGCCAGAAGGCGAGGCGCTGTTGCACGCCAGTATTCCGAAGGGCGACGCCGTGGATGAAGCGTTTTTAGGCAAGCTGAACGCCGAAGAGCGGGCGCTGTTCGCAGCACTCATCACGCGGATGATAGACAAACCGTAACGCTATTTTCCGGCTGTCGCCTGCGCTTCGCGGGCGCGCAGAAAATCGATAAACCCCCGCACTTTGCCGGAAACGTGGCGCGCGTCGGGGTAAACCGCATAAACGCCCTGCGCGGGAAAGCGATACGCAGGCAGTAGCCGCACCAGCCTGCCCTCTTCCAGCGCGGTTTTAACCAGCCACGCGGGCAGCAGCGCCACGCCGCAGCCCTCCAGCGCGAACGTCATCAGCGCGCCTGCGCCGTCGGCCGCTATCACGGGCGGGCGCGTTATCTCAAACCACAGCGTCTCGTTATGAGGGCCGGTGAGTTCCCAGCGCAGCGGCGACGCCAGCCGGGTATGCACCAGCCAGTCCGCCTGGCTGAGCGCCCCGGGCGTTGAGATCGGGTGGCGCTCAAGCCACGCGGGCGACGCAACGGGGAAAATATCGAAACGGGAAATCAGCGCCGCGCGGTAGGCGGAATCCTGCAATGTGCCGAGCCGGATTGCGACATCCACGCGCTCTGAGATTAAATCGGCGTGCTGCGACGACGAAAAATGGCGAATGCGCAGCGCCGGATGCGCGCGGCTGAAGGCGGCGAGCGCCGGGCCGACCACGTGCGTTGCATATTCCGGCGTGGTGGTCACACGCAGCTCGCCGCTAAACCCGTCATGGCTTGCCTGCACATCGTCCAGCAACGCATCAGCATCTTTCAGCAATACCAGGCTGCGCTGGTATAACCGCTCGCCCGCGTCGGTCAGCGTCAGGCGGCGCGTCGAGCGCAGCAGCAGTGTCACGCCGAGTTCGCTTTCAAGCTGGCGGATATTAAAGCTGACTACGGCTTTGGTCTGCCCGAGCGCCGCTGCGGCACCGGTAAAACTTTTCGCGTCCACGACGGCGACAAACATAGCCAGCCGCGATAAATTCAGCATCGTCTTTGCGCCGATTGTCAAAAAGGGTTTGACAGTATATCAACCTGGACGCCGTTTTTCCTTTCATGGCGAGCGGTTAGAGTGCCCCTCTTCCACAGAGGGCGTGTCATGACCTACCGAAACAGAGTTACCCTGATTTATCTGCTGGGCTTTTTTCTCGATCTCATCAATATGTTTATCGCGGCGGTGGCCTTTCCGGCCATTGGCGATGCGCTGCATGCGTCAGTGACGCAGCTTTCCTGGATTAGCAACGCCTATATAGCCGGGCTGACGGTAGTGATCCCACTCAGCGCCTGGCTCACGCAGCGCCTCGGCGCGCGCCGTCTGTTTTTACTGTCGCTGGCGCTGTTCACCGTAGCGACAGCAGCCTGCGGCCTGGCGACGTCGCTGGAGTCGCTCATCTTCTGGCGCGTCATCCAGGGCGCGGGCGGCGGCGTGTTGATCCCGGTCGGGCAGGCGCTGGTCTGGCAGTTATATGCAAAACACGAGCGTGCCGGGCTCTCTTCCGCCGTGATGCTGACGGGCCTGCTGGCACCGGCGCTTTCGCCGGTCGCAGGCGGGGTTATTGTTCAGACGGCGGGCTGGCAGTGGGTTTTTCTGGCGAGCCTGCCGCTCTCGCTGCTGGCGCTTGTGATGGCGTTCTGCTGGCTCAAACCCGATGCGCCAGCGCCCGATAAACGCCCGCTCGATACGATAAGCGTTATTACCGGCGCAGGCGGCCTGCTGCTGGTGCTGTTCGGGCTGAACGGGCTTAGCGAAAAAACGGCGCCGTGGCTTGCCGCGGCGGGTCTTGCGTCGGGCATGGTGCTTATGGCGCTGATGCTGCGCCGCTGTCGTCGTCATCCCGCGCCGCTGCTGAGAGTGCATCTGCTGGGCGAGCCGCTGATGCGTTTTTCGATGCTGGTTTATCAGTGCGTGCCCGGCATGTTTATTGGCGTTAACGTGGTCGGCATGTTCTGGCTACAAACCGTCGCGGGGCTTTCACCTGCCGCCAGCGGGGCGCTGATGGTGCCGTGGTCGGTGGCGTCATTTATGGCGATTTCCGCGACCGCCCGCCTGTTTAACCGCCTCGGCCCACGGCCGTTAATTTCCCTCGGCTGCCTGTTGCAGGCGGGCGGGATTGTGCTGCTGACGCAAACTGATGCGCAAAGCCCGTGGGCGCTGCTGGTGACGGCGTTCTTTCTGATGGGCGCAGGCGGCAGCTTGTGCAGCAGTACCGCGCAGAGCAGCGCGTTTTTGCATACCGCCAATACCGATATGCCGGACGCCAGCGCGCTGTGGAATATCAACCGCCAGCTCAGCTTCTGCTTTGGCGTCACGCTGGTGAGCCTCGCGCTGAATGCGCTGCTGATGTGGCTTTCACCACTTATCGCCTGGCAGGCGACGTTTACCCTCGCGGCGGCGCTGACGCTGGTGCCGCTGGTTTTCGCGTGGCGCCTGCCCCGTCAGGCTGTCACGCTGTCATTTGTCGAAAAGAAGGAGAAGTGATGAATCGCTGGTTTAAAGAAGTTCACGACGCCCATGTGGCAATTGAACGCTGGCTCGGCCGGGGCGAGGGTGATGTCCAGGCGCTGCTGGGCCGTTTTAGCCCGGACTATTCCATGATCCCGCTGAACGGCGTGCCGCTCGATATGCACGCGCTCAACGCGTTCTTTACCGCCGCGGGCGGCAGTAAACCCGGTCTGGAGATTCAGGTGGACGCACTTTCGGTGATCGTCGAATGGCCCGAAGGCGCGGTTGTGGGGTATCGCGAAACGCAGCGGATAGCGCAGGAGAGCACGGTGCGCTGGTCAACCGTCGTGTTTGAACTTCATGAGGGAGAGCCGCGCTGGCGTCACTTGCATGAAACACGGCAGGCGTAAGGCACAAAAGAAAAAGGCCAGTCGGATGACTGGCCCTTTTGACGGGAATGGTGATTATTCGCGGAACAGCGCTTCGATGTTCAGCCCCTGGCCCTGCAGAATTTCACGCAGACGGCGCAGGCCTTCAACCTGAATCTGGCGAACGCGTTCACGAGTCAGGCCAATTTCACGGCCGACATCTTCAAGCGTTGCCGCTTCGTAACCGAGCAGACCGAAACGACGGGCCAGAACTTCACGCTGTTTGGCGTTCAGTTCGAACAGCCATTTGACGATGCTCTGTTTCATATCATCGTCTTGCGTGGTGTCTTCCGGGCCGTTGTCTTTCTCATCGGCCAGGATATCCAGCAGCGCTTTCTCTGAATCGCCACCCAGCGGGGTGTCAACAGAGGTAATACGCTCGTTCAGGCGCAGCATACGGCTAACGTCGTCAACTGGTTTATCCAGCTGTTCTGCAATCTCTTCTGCACTCGGTTCGTGGTCCAGTTTATGGGACAGTTCACGAGCGGTACGCAGATAGACGTTAAGCTCTTTTACGATGTGAATCGGCAGGCGAATCGTACGGGTTTGGTTCATGATTGCCCGTTCGATGGTCTGACGAATCCACCAGGTTGCGTACGTAGAGAAACGGAACCCGCGTTCCGGGTCAAATTTCTCAACAGCGCGGATAAGCCCCAGATTGCCCTCTTCAATCAGATCCAGCAGCGCCAGACCACGATTGCTGTAACGGCGGGCAATCTTCACCACCAGACGCAGGTTACTTTCGATCATGCGACGGCGGGAGGCTACATCACCACGCAGAGCGCGGCGTGCGAAATAAACTTCTTCTTCAGCGGTTAGCAGAGGCGAATAACCAATCTCACCAAGATACAGCTGAGTTGCATCTAATACACGCTGTGTTGAACCCTGCGACAGCAGCTCTTCTTCAGCCAGGTCGTTATCACTGGGTTCCTCTTCTACCAAGGCTTTTTCGTCAAAAGCCTCTACTCCGTTCTCATCAAATTCCGCGTCTTCATTTAAGTCATGAACTTTCAGCGTATTCTGATTCATAAGGTGGCTCCTACCCGTGATCCCTGAGCAAAGCGCCTGAAGAAGCGCACTCTGCCAATTTATCGCTGCGGCAAATAGCGCAGCGGGTTTACGGATTTCCCCTTGTAACGAATTTCAAAATGTAAGCGTGTTGAACTGGTTCCGGAGCTACCCATGGTAGCGATTTTCTGCCCCGCCTTAACTTCTTGTTGTTCCCGGACCAGCATTGTGTCGTTATGGGCGTAGGCACTCAGGTAATCATCGTTGTGTTTGATGATAATAAGATTACCGTAACCGCGAAGCGCATTACCGGCGTACACAACACGACCATCTGCGGTCGCGATGATTGCCTGTCCTTTGCTGCCTGCGATATCGATCCCTTTGTTCCCCCCTTCAGCGGCGGAGAAGTTCTCGATAACGTTGCCTTCAGTCGGCCAGCGCCAGGTAGCGACAGGTGCGCTATTGGTCGTGCTGCTTACGGTCGGTTCTTGCGTGCTAACAACAGGTGCTGTGGAAGGAGCCACGACTGCCCCAGAGCTCACATTCCCAGGCAACATTTTGTTAGCACTCTGTTCACCTGAATCCTCAGAGTAAATAATTGTCGGTTTGGACGCAACTACTGTGCTGGTATTTTGCGCAGGTTTTGAGACTATTCCTTGTGCGCTTGCATCAGCTTGTGTAATTGCATTGCCACCTGTGATCGGCGTACCAGATGCGTTACCTACCTGTAACGTCTGACCGACATTAAGGCTGTACGGGGCTTCAATATGGTTACGCTGCGCGAGGTCACGGAAATCGTTCCCGGTAATCCAGGCGATATAAAACAGCGTATCCCCGCGTTTTACGGTATAGGTGCTGCCGCCCGCATAGCTGCCTTTCGGAATATTCCCATACTTGCGATTGTAAACAATACGGCCGTTCTGGGTCTGAACCGGCTGTTCGGGAATAACCTGCGCCTGACGCGGCTGGCTTATCTGCGGCTGCACCGGCGCTGGCTGAATCTGCGGCTGGCTTGCCTGCGTGGAGATATTCGATGGCGGCATAATCATCCCGCCGCCTGCGCCGGAACTGGCTTCTGCGCTGCTGCTCGCGCTGCCGCCAACGGAACTGACAGGCGCCGGTGCGGAGGAGTTATTTGAATTACATGCCGCCAGACAAAGCGAAATCAGTGACAGCGCCGCGACACGGCGTGCTGTGAAGGTTGGGCTTCCCGCGCTCATTTATCCCCCTGGAATGGTTTACTTCTCTATAAATACGATGACAACCGCTCTGCCCGGCGTCTGGCCGGCGCGATTTTCGCCCACCATACGCCAAAAACGCGCTAAAAACTCAGGAAAAATTCCTGGTTTACGCCAGCTCCCCTTTTACCAGAGGCACAAAGCGTACGGCTTCTACGGTGTCGATAATAAATTCGCTCCCCCGCCGACGAACGCGCTTTAACACCTGCTGTTCGTCGCCCACGGGAAGAACCAGAATGCCGCCCTCGTCCAGTTGCGATAGCAAGGCTGTCGGGATTTCAGGCGGAGCGGCAGTCACAATAATAGCGTCAAATGGCGCGCGCGCCTGCCAGCCCTGCCAGCCATCGCCGTGGCGGGTGGAGATATTGTGCAGATCGAGCTGCTTTAAACGCCGTCTGGCATGCCATTGCAGGCTTTTAATGCGCTCGACAGAACAGACATGATGCACCAGATGGGCCAGAATCGCCGTCTGGTAGCCGGAGCCGGTGCCGATTTCCAGCACCCGGGAGGCGGGCGTAAGTGTCAGAAGCTCGGTCATCCGCGCCACCATATAAGGCTGAGAAATGGTTTGCCCTGAACCAATAGGCAGCGCAACGTTTTCCCAGGCCTTGTGCTCAAACGCTTCATCGACAAATTTTTCACGCGGCACGCGCGAAATCGCCTCAAGCACGCGTTCATCTTTAATGCCCTGAGCACGCAGTTGATTCAGAAGGGTCTGAACACGATTGTTTACCATTGCCCGTTCACTCCGGCGCTGGATAACCAGCGGGTTACCACATCCTGCGCGCTGTGCGCGGTTAAATCGACATGCAACGGCGTGACGGAGACGTAGCCTTCGTCCACCGCGGCAAAATCGGTATCCGGGCCGGCGTCGAGCTTCTCGCCCGGCGGGCCAATCCAGTAGAGCGTGTTGCCGCGCGGATCGTCCTGCGGAATGACTTTATCCGCCGGATGACGGCTGCCGCAGCGGGTGACGCGAATGCCTTTGATCTCCTCAAGCGGCAGATCGGGCACGTTGATATTAAGGATGCGCCCGGTGCGCAGCGGCTCGCGGGCCAGCGCCCGTAACAGCGTGCAGGTCACGGCAGCGGCGGTCTCGTAGTGCTCGTGGCCGTTAAGAGACACCGCCAGCGCCGGCAGGCCCAGATGACGGCCTTCCATCGCCGCGGCCACGGTGCCGGAGTAAATCACGTCATCGCCAAGATTCGGCCCGGCATTGATGCCGGAGACGACCACATCAGGGCGCGGGCGCATCAGCGCGTTAACGCCGAGGAAGACGCAGTCGGTGGGCGTGCCCATCTGCACCGCGATGTCGCCGTTGGGGTAGGTGAACGTGCGAAGCGAAGATTCGAGCGTTAAGGAGTTAGACGCGCCGCTACGGTTGCGGTCGGGAGCCACCACCTGAACCTCAGCGAATTCACGCAGCGCTTTCGCCAGCGCCTGAATGCCCGGCGCGTGGATCCCGTCATCATTACTTAACAATATCCGCATAACGCGCGTAATCCTTTCCTGGTGTTAAACATGCAAGCGTGATTCCTTAAATCTCATTCTGCTTTTTCAGTTTGCCTGCGCTGAAGCTGATTCAGGCAGAAGGCCGGATAGCCGCTCGCTGGCATTCTAACGCGCGATGCCGCTGTCCGGTAGGGTCGATTTTCGCAATATCATGTCGTTACATGAGCAGGAGGAATAACGTCCCGCGCTTCGCGTCATCAGTTATTAGTTCATTTTTGCCAGGAAAGCCAAACTGCGGTGTTCAGGAAAAGCGCAATCCGCGAAAGCCGGGCGCTGGCTGTTTGACTGAGCGTAAAGACAAAAAAACCGCCCGGAGGCGGTTTTTGAATGCGTCGCGAAGAATAAAACGCAATGGGGTGTTACTCGCTGATATCCGAGACATCGTCAGCGGTATTGAACAGCTCCCGGATAACGCTGGTGGCGAAGCTGCCGGCGGGCAGCCAGAAGCTCACCTCAAGCGTCGCATCGTCCTGCCACTGCCAGCGCAGCTCGCGCGGGAACAGTAACATGGCGCGTCGGGCGGCCTCGACCTTTTCACGGGTCAACAGCGTCAGCAACTCGGTTTCGTCTGCAAGCGTCGCCTGCTCAAACGCCAGCGCCGCGCGCTGGGTGCCCCAGTCGCCGCTGCCGGGCAGCGCGGCGGTGATAAGCAGCTCGCCGCTGTCCACGCGAGCCTGTAAATCAGTAAGCTCTTCAGGGGTGGTGACAAACCAGCTGCCGCGTCCGGCGAGTTGCAGCGCGTCGCCGTCCATCACCTGGTTAACCCCGAAGCGTTGCAGACGTTCGCTGACCAGCGTGTTAAACATCAGGCTGCGCGCGGCAGAGAGCGCGAAACCGCGCTTATTGCGCTCGCGCGGCGGCTGGCCGGTTTGCGCCCAGCGCTTCGCCTGGTAGATATTGCTGCCGCCCCGCCCGAAACGCTGCGGACCGAAATAGTTCGGCACGCCCTTTTCGCTAATCAGGCTCAGGCGCTGTTCGATTTCATCGCGGTGCGTAATATCGCGCAGCACCAGTGAGAAGCGGTTGCCTTTCAGCGCGCCTAAACGCAGCTTGCGGCGGTGACGGGCGAACTCCAGCACCTCACAGCCTTCCAGCGTAAACGCGCGCATCGCGGGCATCTCTTTGCCCGGCAGTCGCGCGCACAGCCACTGCTCCGTTACCGCGTATTTATCTTTCTGCCCCGCAAAGCTGACCTCACGCGCCGCGATGCCGAGAAACTTCGCCAGCGCGTCCGCCACCGCGCGGGTGTTGCAGCCGGTTTTACGGATGCGCACCAGCAGGTGTTCACCGTCGCCGTCCGGCGCGAAGCCTAAATCCTCGACCACCTGAAAATCGGTCGGGCTGACCTTCAGACGCCCCTGCCCCTGCGGCTGGCCATGCAGCCAGCGCAGCGTGTTGAAATCACTCATGCACCAGCCTTCATTAGCAGCGCCACGGCTTCGCAGGCGATGCCTTCACCGCGGCCGGTAAAGCCGAGTTTTTCCGTGGTGGTCGCTTTCACGTTCACCTGATCCATATGGCAGCCCAGATCTTCGGCGATGAACACGCGCATTTGCGGGATGTGCGGAGCCATTTTCGGTGCCTGAGCGATGATGGTGACATCGACGTTGCCAAGCGTGTAGCCCTTCGCCTGGATACGACGCCAGGCTTCACGCAGCAGTTCGCGGCTGTCAGCGCCTTTAAAGGCCGGATCGGTATCCGGAAAGAGTTTGCCGATATCGCCCAGCGCCGCCGCGCCAAGCAGCGCGTCGGTCAGCGCGTGAAGCGCCACATCGCCGTCAGAGTGCGCCAGCAGCCCTTGCTCATAAGGAATACGGACGCCGCCAAGAATAATCGGGCCTGTGCCACCAAAGGCGTGTACGTCAAAACCATGTCCGATACGCATTATGCCGTCTCCATAGGGGTTAAGCGGGTAAGATAGAACGCCGCCAGAGCCAGATCCTCAGGGCGGGTCACTTTAATATTGTCTGCGCGACCGGCGACCAGCTCCGGGTGGAAACCGCAGTGCTCCAGCGCCGAGGCTTCGTCGGTAATGGTCGCGCCTTCCGCGAGCGCGCGCGTCAGGCAGTCGCGCAGCAGTTCCAGCGGGAACAGCTGCGGGGTGAGCGCATGCCAGAGGTTTTCGCGATCGACGGTATGCGCGATAGCGGGTTTGCCCGGCTCCGCGCGCTTCATGGTGTCGCAGGCGGGCGCGGCGAGAATGCCGCCGACCTGGCTGGTTTCTGTTAAGGCCAGCAGCCGTTCGAGATCCTGGGCGCTAAGACACGGGCGCGCGGCGTCATGCACCAGCGCCCAGCGCGCGTCGCCCGCGGCCTGAAGCCCGGCCAGTACGGAATCAGCCCGCTGCGCGCCGCCGCGCACCACCTGGATATCCGGATGCGCCGCAAGCGGCAGCCGGGCGAAGGCAGTGTCAGCAGGGCTTATCGCGATGATCACCCGGCTGATGCGCGGATGCTGCAACAGCGGGGCGACCGCGTGTTCGAGAATCGTCTGGTTCCCGATGGTGAGGTATTGTTTGGGACATTCCGTCTGCATACGGCTGCCGATTCCGGCCGCCGGCACCACGGCAATCACGTCCGCAAAGGAAGGCGCCATGTGTAAAACCCGCTTCTGGTTATCGATTATTTTGCGCAGGCCCACCGGCGCGTTTCGTGGCGTCCGGCACCAGACGATAGAAGGTTTCGCCCGGTTTGGTCATGCTTAATTCGTTGCGCGCGCGCTCTTCGATAGCTTCCTGACCGCCGTTGAGATCGTCTATCTCGGCGAAAAGCTGATCGTT
The DNA here is from genome assembly GCF_011605905.1 of Cronobacter sp. HA18003. Lineage (NCBI taxonomy): Bacteria > Pseudomonadati > Pseudomonadota > Gammaproteobacteria > Enterobacterales > Enterobacteriaceae > Cronobacter > Cronobacter sp. HA18003. Next base: position 139,743 of record NZ_JAANQO010000021.1, read on the forward strand.
ACGCGCTTTGAGTTTGGCGTTCGTGGCCTGCTGTACCGCCACGTCGTCGGCTACGCGGGAATAGTCGTGGATGCCGTTTTTTCCAAACCACAGCGAATACTGTAGCCAGACCAGCAAAGCCAGCAATAGCAGCGTTAGTTTACCCATTCTGCCCCCTGAAAAACGGCCTCATCATCCCATAACTTCCCGCCGGACTCTACCCGGCTTGCTACGACGTGCAGGTTAAGAAATTAAACAGCGGCAGAATGTACCACAGAAAGCGCGCCGATGCGCATGCGCCGGTAGAGAGAGTGTGAAAATCGCGAAAGGTTAGCTCACCAGCCAGAGAAAGAGCAGACCGAACATCAGCCCGACGCTGATGAGCGTGGCAAGCGTGCTGTAGACCAGACGGCGCTCCAGCAGCGAAAAGACCGCCACGCCGACCACCACGGCCACCGGCATCAAGGCCAGAAAAAACGGCCAGGTATAGAGCATGAAAAAGAGCGTATTGGAGCCGTAGAGCAGAAACGGCGCGCCAAGCGCCAGTAGCCACGAAATAAAGCCCACCACGGCGCCAGGCCAGGCCCAGGTGGGTTCTTCGACGGCAGGCGCGCTATCCGCCTGGGTGACAATCATATTCGTGGTATTCCGCATCGCTTATCCTGTGACGTGACGGGCCGGGAAAAGGACTCCCGGCGCGGTCTCAGGATTTGATGATATCTTCGCGACGCAGCAGGTCTAATAATTGCGCCATCAAATTTGTTACCAATTGTTGGCCGTCGAGATGAATTTCCGGGCTCTCGGGTGCCTCATACACGGCATCAATGCCGGTAAAGTTACGCAGTTCGCCGGCGCGGGCTTTTTTATACAGCCCCTTCGGATCGCGCGCTTCGCATACCGAAAGCGGCGTATCCACAAACACTTCGATAAAGCGCCCTTCGCCCAGCTGATCGCGCACCATCTGACGCTCGGCGCGGTGCGGCGAGATAAACGCGGTCAATACAACGAGACCTGCGTCCACCATCAGTTTCGCCACTTCACCGACGCGGCGAATGTTCTCTTTACGATCGTCGTCGCTAAAGCCCAGATCGCTGCACAGGCCGTGGCGCACGTTGTCGCCATCCAGCAGATAGGTGCTCACGCCAAGCTGATGCAGCGCCTCTTCCAGCGCCCCCGCGACGGTGGATTTTCCGGAGCCCGAAAGCCCCGTAAACCACAGCACTACGCCGCGGTGGCCGTGGAGCTGCTCGCGCTGCGCCGCGGTCACCGGGTGGGCGTGCCAGACGACATTTTCGTCATGCTGCGCCATTATTTGCCTCCCAGCAGATCGCGCGCGCCCCAGTGCGGGAAGTGACGGCGAATCAGCTGATTCAGCTCCAGCTCAAACGCGCTAAACGCGGAAGGCTCCTGATACACATTCTGTTGCGGCTCGCGCACCATACCCGCGCCGACCGTCACGTTAGAGAGGCGGTCGATAAAGATAAGCCCGCCGGTCACCGGGTTTTCCTGGTATTTATCGAGGTTCAGCGGCTCGTCGAACGTCAGATCCACAAGGCCGATGCCGTTGAGCGGCAGGTTTTCCACCACGCGCTGCGTCAGATTGTTGATATCGACCTGATAGTGGATGTTATCCACGCGCGCGCGGGTTTTCTTCCCGGCGATTTTGATGTCGTAGCTCTGGCCAGGCACCAGCGGCTGTTCGGCCATCCAGACCACATCCACCGCCGCGCTTTGCACCGCGGCCAGTGTCTGGGAGGCGTCCACCAGCAGATCGCCGCGGCTGATGTCGATTTCATCTTTCAGCACCAGCGTGACGGCTTCGCCCGCGCCCGCTTCCTCTAAATCGCCATCGAAGGTGACGATGCGCGCCACGCTCGACTCCACGCCGGACGGCAGCGCCTTTACGCGCTGGCCCACTTTCACCACGCCGCCCGCGACGGTGCCCGCGTAACCGCGGAAATCGAGGTTCGGGCGGTTAACGTACTGCACCGGGAAGCGCAGCGGCTGCTCGTCGACCACGCGCTGGATCTCAATATTTTCCAGCACTTCCAGCAGCGTCGGGCCGGTATACCACGGCATGTTCTGGCTCTGCACCGCCACGTTGTCGCCTTCCAGCGCCGACAGCGGCACAAAGCGAATGTCCAGGTTGCCCGGCAGCTGGCCCGCGAACGTCAGATAATCCTGGCGAATGCGCTCAAACGTCTCTTCGCTGAAATCCACCAGATCCATTTTGTTCACCGCCACCACCAGATGCTTGATGCCGAGCAGCGTGGAAATAAAGCTGTGGCGGCGAGTCTGATCCAGCACGCCTTTACGGGCGTCCATCAGCAGAATAGCCAGATCGCAGGTCGAAGCCCCGGTCGCCATATTGCGGGTGTACTGCTCATGTCCCGGGGTGTCGGCGATGATAAATTTACGTTTTTCGGTGGAGAAATAGCGGTACGCCACGTCGATCGTGATGCCCTGCTCGCGCTCGGCCTGAAGGCCATCCACCAGCAGCGCGAGATCCAGTTTCTCGCCCTGGGTGCCGTGGCGCTTGCTGTCATTATGCAGCGACGAGAGCTGATCTTCATAAATCTGGCGGGTATCGTGCAGCAGACGGCCAATCAGGGTGCTTTTCCCGTCATCCACGCTGCCACAGGTCAGAAAGCGCAGCAGGCTTTTGTGCTGCTGAGCGTGCAGATAGGCTTCCACGCCGCCTTCTTTGGCGATCTGTTGTGCGATAGTGGTGTTCATGGCGGCTCCTTAGAAATAACCCTGACGTTTTTTAAGCTCCATTGAGCCTGCCTGGTCGCGGTCGATAACGCGCCCCTGGCGCTCGCTGGTGGTGGAGACCAGCATCTCTTCGATGATCTCCGGCAGCGTCTGCGCGTTCGATTCCACCGCGCCGGTCAGCGGCCAGCAGCCCAGGGTACGAAAGCGCACCATGCGCGGTTTGATCTCTTCGCCCGGCTGCAAATCGATACGATCGTCGTCGATCATCATCAGCATGCCGTCGCGCTCCAGCACCGGACGCTCGGCGGCCAGGTACAGCGGTACAATCTCGATATTTTCCAGATAGATGTATTGCCAGATATCCAGCTCGGTCCAGTTGGAGAGCGGGAAGACGCGAATGCTTTCGCCTTTGTTGATCTGGCCGTTGTAGTTGTGCCACAGCTCAGGACGCTGGTTTTTCGGATCCCAGCGGTGGAAGCGGTCACGGAAGGAGTAAATACGCTCTTTGGCGCGGGATTTCTCCTCGTCACGGCGCGCACCGCCGAAAGCGGCGTCAAAACCGTACTTGTTCAGCGCCTGCTTCAGCCCTTCGGTTTTCATGATGTCGGTGTGCTTGGCGCTGCCGTGAACGAACGGGTTAATGCCCATCGCCACGCCTTCCGGGTTTTTGTGCACCAGCAGCTCGCAGCCGTAGGCTTTGGCGGTGCGGTCGCGAAATTCGTACATTTCACGAAACTTCCAGCCGGTATCCACATGCAGCAGCGGGAACGGCAGCGTGCCGGGGTAAAACGCCTTGCGCGCCAGATGCAGCATGACGCTGGAGTCTTTGCCGATGGAATACATCATCACCGGGTTGGCGAATTCCGCAGCCACTTCACGAATGATATGGATGCTTTCCGCCTCCAGTTGCCGCAGGTGAGTGAGTCGTTTTTGATCCATAACCTTTCCTTAAGCCAGATTCACCACGGAAGAACGAAGGTTTTCCGCGTCGGTTGAATGTTGAAACCAGGCGAGCTGCTGGTGGAGCTGCACCACTTCGCCCACAACGAGCAGCGCGGGCATGGGCGCGTCTTTCGCAAGAATATTGAGTGTGTCGAGCGTGCCGGTCAGAACGCGCTGATCCTCGCGCGTGCCGCGGCTTATCACCGCGACCGGCGTCGTGGCATCACGGCCGTGCGCGATAAGCTGCTGGCTTATCTCCGCCGCTTTCATGGTGCCCATATAGATGGCGAGCGTCTGACGGCTTTTCGCGAGCAGCGCCCAGTCGAACGGCTCGCTGTCCGGTTTGTAATGGCCGGTGACGAACACCGCGCTCTGGGCGTAATCACGGTGGGTCAGCGGAATGCCAGCGTAGGCGGTGGCGCCGCTGGCCGCCGTGACGCCGGGCACGACCTGAAACGGCACGCCTGCGGCTTTCGCCGCTTCCAGTTCTTCGCCACCGCGCCCGAAAATAAACGGGTCGCCGCCTTTCAGGCGCACCACGGTTTTGCCCTCGCGGGCGAAATCAATCAGCATCTGGTTGGTTTCATGCTGCGCCACCGCGTGCGCGCCCGCGCGTTTGCCCACACAGATGCGGTCGGCGTCGCGGCGCACCAGATCCAGCACGCCGTCGCTCACCAGATGGTCGTAAAGCACGACGTCCGCCTGCTGCATCACCTGCAAACCGCGCAGCGTCAACAGCCCCGCGTCGCCGGGACCTGCGCCCACCAGAATGATTTCCCCCTGCGGGCCTTGCGGCGCGTCGAGTTCGGCTTCCAGCACCGCTTCGGCGGCGCGGGTGTCGCCTGCGGCCATCAGGCTCGCAAAGCGTCCGCGAAAGGCTTTTTCCCAGAAGCGGCGGCGTCCGTCGGTCGTGGGAATGCGTGCTTTAATCCGATCGCGAAAGCCGCCCGCCACTTCGGCCATACGTCCGAGGCTTGCCGGCAGCAGAGATTCGATTTTCTCGCGCAGCAGCCGCGCCAGCACCGGCGCGTTGCCGCTGGAGGAGATAGCGACAATAAGCGGCGAGCGGTCAACGATTGAGGGGAAAATAAACGAGCACAGCGGTTGATCGTCCACCACGTTGACCAGGCGCTGACGGGCGTTAGCTTCATCAAAGACCCGGCGGTTGAGCGCTGCGTCACTGGTTGCCGCGATAACGAGAAACACGGCGTCGAGCTGCGCAGGCTCAAACGACTGCGCCAGCCAGCGCAGCGCGCCTTCCTGCTCAAGCGCTGCGAGTTCCGGGTGCAACTTTTTCGCCACGACAGAGACGCAGGCGCCCGCGCGACGCAGCAGCGCGATTTTACGCAGCGCCACTTCGCCGCCACCGACCACCAGCACCGGGCGCTGTTTCAGTTGAGCAAATAACGGGAGATATTCCACGACGATACAACTCGCTAACAACAGGGGACCAGAGGGGACTATAGGGGGAGGCCGATCGCAGATGAAATTACGAATTGGCATTTATAGTTCCACAAAGGAATAAGGCCGCAGAAATGCAAATATCAAAAAGTGCTTAAGCCGTGAAATTTCTGGCATTTAACGGTAAATCAAATTGTGTAACCGACGTCACAGTTTCATACTAAGCGCCATTAACTGGTCGCGCTTTTTTGAGTAAGGACGTTCTATGTTTTCCGCAGTGCGCCGCTGCACCCTGAGCCTGGCGCTGAGCGTATGCTTCACCCTGCCCGCTTTCTCGCACCCCCTTCATCCCGGCGATATCGCCAGTGAGCAAACCCGTCATATCGCGACGTTATTTCCAGGCCGCATGACCGGATCGCCCGCTGAGATGCTCGCTGCAGACTATCTGCGCCAGCAATTTGTGCGTCTCGGTTACCAGAGCGATATTCGCGCGTTTCACAGCCGCTATATCTACACCGCCGGAAACCATCGCACCAACTGGCAGAACGTGACCGGCAGCACTGTCATTGCCGCCCACGAAGGCACATCGCCGCAACAGATTATCGTGATGGCGCATTTTGATACCTATGCGCCGCAGAGCGACGCGGATGTCGATAACAACCTTGGCGGGCTGACGCTACAGGGCGTGGATGATAACGCGGCGGGCGTCGGCGTGATGCTGGAGCTGGCGGAGCGCCTGAAAGATGTGCCGACGCGTTACGGCGTACGCTTTATCGCCACCAGCGGTGAAGAAGAAGGCGGTATGGGCGCGGAGAACCTGCTTAAACGAATGAGCGCCATTGAGAAAAAACAGACGCTGCTGGTGATTAACCTCAGCCATCTGGTGGCGGGCGATAAACTCGCGTTTACCAGCGGTAAGCGTACGCCTGCCGCAGTGCGCCAGCTAACGCGCGACAGCGCGGTGAAGCTTGCGCGCCGTTTTGGCATTCCGGTCGCGGCAAACAGCGTGCTGCCTGAGGATAACGATGCCGCCGCGTTTGATAACGCGGGTATCCCGGTGCTGGCGATTGCCGCCGTCAATGACGCCACCCGCCATCGCGGGCGTCATGCGCTCGCGCCGGTGGCGCACAACGCCCGCGAGGATAGCCTGCAATATCTGGATCAGACGCTGCCGGGGCGTATCGACAAACGCTGTCGCGACGTGATGCGCGTACTGCTGCCGCTGGTGAAAACGCTGGCGAAAGCGGAGAAGTAAAAAAGCGCGCCTCAGGGCGCGCTTTTTTTTATTAGCCTTCGTGCAGGCCGCACTCACGTTTAAGGCCAAAGAAGCGGGTCTCTTCTTCCGCCATGCCGGGCTCCCATTTACGAGTGGTATGGGTATCGCCCACCGAGAGATAGCCTTCGTCCCACAGCGGGTGGTATTTCAGCCCGTGCTTCTGGAGATACTGATAAACAGTGCGGTTGTCCCAGTCGATAATCGGCAGGATTTTAAAGACGCCGCGCTGCACGCCCAGCACCGGCAGATTCGCGCGGCTGCCGGACTGATCGCGGCGCAGGCCCGCAAACCAGGTCTGCGCGTTAAGTTCTTTTAGCGCGCGGTTCATCGGCTCGACTTTATTGATGTCGTTGTATTTCTCAATCCCTTCAACGCCCTGCTCCCACAGCTTGCCGTAGCGCGCTTCCTGCCAGGCCGGGCTTTGCTCGGCGCGGTAGATTTTCAGGTTCAGGTTGAGCTTTTCGGTCAGCTCGTCGATAAAGCGGTAGGTTTCCGGGAAGAGATAGCCGGTATCGGTGAGGATCACCGGAATATCCGGGCGCTGCTGCGTGACCAGATGCAGGCAGACCGCCGCCTGGATGCCGAAGCTTGAGGAGAGCACAAACTCGCCCGGCAGGTTTTCCAGCGCCCAGCTGACGCGCGCCTCGGCGCTTAACGCCTCAAGCTGCGCGTTGGTGTCGGCCAGCGCCCCGGCACGGGCGTCTTTTTCCAGTGCGTTCAGCGCATGTAGATCGAGTACGGACATGTGAACCTCGCTTGCATGAATGTGATACCGGTGTGGCGGTGACGCGCCAGGCGCGCGCTGGCGGGTGCGCTACGCTTACCCGCCCTACGGAATGGCAGCCCGTTGTAGGGTGGATAAGCGCAGCGCATCCACCGTTACCGCCCACCGCGCTAACCGTTTATTCCCAGAAATCCCGCGCCGGGTCGAGCACCGGACGGATAATCCCGGCGCGCACCGTGAAATCGCCAAACCCTTCGCCCGGCTCGCGCTCCTGCGCCCAGCGGCCGACCAGCTCGTCGATATTATCGAGGATCTCCGATTCGGTAATGTTCTCACGATACATCCGCGGAATACGCGTACCGATGCGGTTGCCGCCAAGATGCAGGTTGTAGCGCCCCGGCGCTTTACCCACCAGGCCCAGCTCCGCCAGCATCGCGCGGCCACAGCCGTTCGGGCAGCCGGTCACGCGCAACACAATGTGCTCTTCCGCCAGGCCATGCTTCGCCATGATCCCGTCGACTTTATCGATAAACTGCGGCAGGAAACGCTCCGCTTCGGCCATCGCCAGCGGGCAGGTCGGGAAGGAGACGCACGCCATCGAGTTTTCGCGCTGCGGCGTCACGCCCGCCATCAGACCGTGGGCGCGGGCAATCTGTTCAATCTTCGCTTTGTCGCCTTCCGGCACGCCCGCCACGATCAGGTTCTGGTTGGCGGTCAGGCGGAAATCGCCTTTATGGATTCTGGCGATTTCCTTCAGGCCGGTTTTCAGCGGCTTGTCCGGGAAATCGAGAATACGACCGTTTTCGATAAACAGCGTCAGGTGCCATTTATCATCGATGCCTTTCACCCAGCCGATGCGATCGCCGCGGCCGGTAAATTCATACGGACGCACCGGCTCAAACGTCACGCCTGCGCGGCGCTCCACTTCCGCTTTAAAGACGTCAGGCCCGACGCGCTCCAGCGTATATTTGGTTTTGGCGTTTTTACGATCGGTACGATTGCCCCAGTCGCGCTGGGTCGTCACCACCGCTTCGGCCACCGCCAGGGTATGCTCCAGCGGAATGTAGCCAAACTCGGTCGCGGTGCGCGCGTAGGTTTTCTTGTTGCCGTGCTCAATAGAGAGCCCGCCGCCGACCAGCAGGTTAAAGCCTACCAGCTTGCCGTTTTCCGCAATGGCGACGAAGTTCATGTCGTTCGCGTGCAGATCGACATCGTTCTGCGGCGGCACCACGACGGTGGTTTTGAACTTACGCGGCAGATAGGTCGCGCCGAGGATCGGTTCTTCGTCGGTGGTCGCCACTTTCTCCTGATCGAGCCAGATCTCCGCGTAGGCGCGGGTGCGCGGCAGCAGATGCTCAGAGAGCTTCTTCGCCCACTCGTAAGCTTCGGCATGCAGTTGCGACTCGACCGGGTTTGACGTGCAGAGCACGTTACGGTTCATGTCGTTGGCGGTCGCCAGCGCGTCAAGGCCAACCGAGTGCAGCATCTGGTGCGCCGGCTTGACGTTTTTCTTCAGCAGACCGTGATACTGGAACGTCTGGCGGTTGGTCAGACGAATGCTGCCGTAAATCGTGTTTTCTTCGGCGAATTTATCGATGGCGAGCCACTGCTGCGGCGTCATGATGCCGCCCGGCAGACGGCAGCGCAGCATCATCGCGTGACGCGGCTCCAGCTTCTGGGCAGCACGCTCGGCGCGGATATCGCGGTCATCCTGCTGATACATGCCGTGAAAGCGGATCAGCAGAAAGTTGTCGCCATTAAACCCGCCGGTCAGCCCGTCATGTAAATCTTCGGCAATGGTGCCGCGCAGGAAGTTACTTTCACGCTTCATGCGTTCCGCATCGGAAAGTTTTCCTTCGACCACCAAAGGTCCTGGGTATTTTTCGCTCATCAGTAGACGTCTCGCTGGTAACGGCGCTCAACGCGCAGCTCACTTAAATATTCATCCGCCGCTTCGGCATCCATCCCGCCGTAAGCCGCAATCACTTCCAGTAACGCCTGCTCGACATCTTTCGCCATGCGATTAGCGTCGCCACAGACATAAAGGTGTGCGCCTTCCTGGAGCCAGCGCCACAGCTCCGCGCCCTGCTCGCGGATTTTATCTTGTACGTAAATTTTATGGTCCTGATCGCGTGACCAGGCAAGGTCGATGTGGGTCAACAGCCCTTCTTTGACATAGCGCTGCCATTCGACCTGGTAGAGGAAATCCTCTGTAAAGTGCGGGTTGCCGAAGAAGAGCCAGTTTTTACCGGTCGCGCCATCGGCTTCGCGCTGCTGCATAAAGGCGCGGAACGGCGCGATGCCGGTGCCGGGGCCAATCATAATGACGGGGGTTTCAGGCGTTGCCGGCAGGCGGAAGTTGTCGTTGTGCTCGATGAACACACGCACTTCGCTATCTTCTTCCAGACGATCGGCAAGGTAACTCGACGCCCCGCCCGCACGCACGCGGCCTTCGATGTCGAAACGCACCACGCCGACGGTAATGTGCACTTCGTTTTCGACTTCCGCCTGTGACGAAGCGATGGAATAGAGGCGCGGCGTAAGGGGGCGCAGCAGGCCGAGCAGTTGGTCGGCCTCAAGCTGGGCCGGTGCGAAGCGCACCATATCGACGATGGGCGTCCTGGCGGCATAGTCCTGCAGCTTCGCTTTATCACCCACCAGCGGCAGCAGCGCTTCACTGCGGGTCAGCGTCGCATAATTTTCAACGATAGCGGCGGTGTTCACCGTCAGCTCGAAATGCCATTGCAGCGCTTCGCTGAGCGGCAGCGTTTTCTCGCCCACCGTCACCGGCTCGTCGCCTTTCAGCCACAGCAGCTCAAGAAGTTCCTGCACCAGCGCCGGATCGTTCTGATACCAGACGCCGAGCGCGTCGCCCGGCTGATAGCGCAGGCCCGCATCGCCGAGATCGATTTCGATATGGCGCACGTCTTTTTCTGAATGACGACCGGTGATTTTCTGGTTCACCGAGAGCGTCGCGGTAAGCGGCGATTCTTTGGTATAGGGAGTCGAATCGACCAGATTGACCGCGCCGCTGGCGGTGATCGCCGCCTGGGACGGCGCTTCTTTCGGTACGCGCGCTTTCAGGACATCTACCACGCGCTGACGCCACGCCTGAGCGGCCGCCTGATATTCGACATCGGCATCCACGCGATCCAGCAGGCGCTCGGCACCGAGTTCCGCAAGACGGGTATCGAAATCTTTACCGGCCTGGCAGAAGTGTTCATAAGAGGTGTCGCCAAGGCCAAAGACGGCGAAAGCCGTGCCATCAAGCTTCGGCGCTTTTTTCGATAGCAGGAATTTGTGCAGCGCGACGGCTTCTTCCGGCGGATCGCCTTCGCCCTGGGTTGAGGCCACGACGATAAGCAGTTTTTCCTGGGCAATTTGTTTGAATTTATAGTCGCCCGCGTTTACCAGATTCACATTGAGCTGCGCCGCCAGCAGATCGTCGCGCAGCGCTTCCGCCACGCGGCGCGCGTTGCCTGTCTGGGAAGCGGAAATCAGCGTAATCACCGACGCCGGCGCCGCGGGCTTTTGCATCACCGCTGCACCTGGCTGTTGGTTTACCATTCCCCAGAAATAGCCCGAAAGCCAGGCGAGCTGCGTGGGGGTGAAATCATGAGTCGCCGTCTGAAGGCGAGCCAGCTGCTCCGGGCTGAGCGGGAGCAAAGCGTTCGGTGGGGCCTGAGTCGTCATGCGTCGTTATGTTCCAGTAGCAAAGCTGTTTTTTATTGCAAAAACAGAAGAGAAAGTAAGGGTAACGGCGGCAAGAATAACAATTAAAGAAGGGATGGAAATAATAAATAACCAAATGGACTAACCAGTTTTACCAATAAGCATAAGCGTAAAAACAGGTTAACCAACCAATTGAAATTAATGGTTATTTTTTTAAATAGCGATGCGTTTTGTGCGCTTATCGTTTATGAGGGTTTTAGTTAATGCTAAAAACGGTCAATTCCGGTACTATGCGGCGGTTTTTTAGCAAGACTGAGACTGCGTTATGCCTACCACCCTGTTTAAAGATTTTATCTTCGAAGCCGCTCACCGACTCCCCCATGTCCCCGAAGGCCACAAGTGCGGTCGTCTGCACGGACACTCTTTTATGGTGCGCCTGGAGATAACGGGCGAGGTAGACCCTCATACCGGCTGGATTATCGATTTCGCCGAGCTGAAAGCGGCGTTTAAACCAATTTACGATAGCCTGGATCACTATTATCTGAACGATATTCCGGGCCTTGAAAACCCGACCAGCGAAGTGCTGGCGCGCTGGATCTGGGATCAGATGAAACCCCGCCTGCCGCTGCTGAGCGCGGTGATGATTAAAGAGACCTGCACCGCCGGTTGCGTCTATCGCGGCGAATAAGGTTCTTTCGGTGTGAGTGGATTTTGATGGCGGGTGCGCGTTCTGATGGCGGGTGCGCTGTGCTTACCCGCCCTACTCACAGAACATCGTTAAATGTATGTAGGGTGGGTAAGCGAAGTTCTGCTGCGGGTGCGCTGCGCTTACCCGCCCTACAACACAAACGCCCTGGAATTCTCGTAGGGTGGGTAAGCGCAGCGCACCCGCCCTACAGTACCGAAGCAATGGCATTCTCGTAGGGTGGGTAAGCGCAGCGCACCCACCGCTCACATGCCACACACAAAAAAAAAGAGGGGCTTCATGCCCCTCTTTTTTGTTTATGCGATATTCAGATACTTATGCGTCTGCATCGACAGCCGCCAGTTGCGGGCGATACAGGTTTCAATGCACAAGCGGGTCGCATCTTCTTTCTGGCTAATCGGCTGCAGCGCGATCACCCGCTGTCTTTCGTCATGCAGACGCGCCAGCAGTTCATCCAGCGCCTCGATATCACGCATACGCCCCACCGGGTGCTTGATCTCATCGGCGCGCATCAGCGCCTGATCCAGCACCTCGTAACCGCCGCGCATATTTACTTTTGGCGAAACCGTCACCCAGGTGCCCGTGGTACAGCGCACTTCATGGGTGCCGCTGGTTTCAATCTGACAGCTATAACCGTGCGCTTCCAGAAGCTCCGTTAAGGGCAGCAGGTCGTGGATACACGGCTCACCGCCGGTGATCACCACATGGCGCGCGGTATAAGCCTGGCGCTCAATGGCCGCCAGCAGATCTTCCGGGCTCGCCGCGCCCCATTTATCGCTCTCTTTGGTTTTCGCGATAATGCTGAAAAGCGACACTTCCCGATCGGCGAGCGTCTCCCAGGTGTGTTTGGTGTCGCACCAGGCACAACCTACGGGGCATCCCTGCAGACGAATAAAAATGGCGGGCACGCCGGTAAAATAACCCTCGCCCTGCAGGGTCTGAAACATCTCATTAATCGGGTACTGCATGATTCACTCAGTTGATGACTAAAACGGTAATTATTACAGATAACCGTCGGACTGGCATGTGCCATTTGCGCTATCCGGGCCACCGCTGCCAGGCCCGATAAGAACTCCCCCCGAATTCCAGGGCATTGGCAGGCCTGTAAATCGGCAGTTACTATGGCGCGGGACGGCCAGCCGGATAACAAGGACAAGGCGAGAGTTATGGTACGCATATTAACGTCATTCATTCTGACGGTAGCGCTGACGTTAGTGAGCGTAAGCGCGCTGGCGCAGCCCCTCGACGTACCGCCGATGCGTGGTGTTATCAACGATCCCGCCGATCTGCTGAGCGGGCAGGAATACGCGGCCTTGCTTGACGACGTATCGGCAATTAATACCCGCACCCACGCGCAAACAGCGATTCTGGTGTTACCGGAATTAAAAGGCGACAACCTGGAGCGTTTTGCGACGCGTACCTTTAATAGCTGGCGGCTCGGCAATGCGCAGCGCAACGATGGCGTGCTGATTCTGGTCGCCTGGCACGATCGCCTGATGCGTATCGAAACGGGGCGCGGGCTGCAGAAGACGATTCCGGATGAACAGGCGAGCCGGGTAATCAAAGAACAGATGCTGCCCTGGTTCAGGGCAGGCGATCTCACCGCGGGCCTGCGTCATGGGCTGACCGGTATCGACGCGCTGCTCAGCCATCAGCCGCTGCCGCCTGCGACATCGCCCACGTGGGTACAGTCGTGGCTTAAGCCGTTGCTGCTGAATTTCTCTTACTGGCTGGCGCTGCCTGTTCTCGCCATCGTATTGTTTGCCTTAATCATGCTGCGCAAAAAGAAAACGCTGGTGACACTCTTTTTCGGCACCTCCTGCCTGCTGACGCCCGCGCTTGCCATCACCAGCAACTTTTTCCCGTGGGTGGAGCCCTTTCTCTGGCTGAGCTTTACCGTGCCCTTTTTGCTGATGATCCTGGCGCTGATCGTGGTGTTTGCCTTCCCGAATTATCGGCTCAGCGCGGCAGGTAACGGCTCATCATCTGGCGATACCTCCGCCGCCTGGCTTGCGACCAGCCACCTTCACTCGTCCTCAGGCGGCGACAGCGCCAGCCATCACAGCAGCCACCACAGCGTCAGCTCAGGCGATGGCGGCTCAAGTGACGGCGGCGGCTCATCAGACAACTGGTGAGCGCAGCGCGTCGGCGAAGCGGCGAGTAATTTGTTGCGGGCGCGTAATCGCGCCGCCCACCACCACCGTGTGCGCGCCGAGCGCCAGGCAGCGCGCCGCGCCCTCCGGGGTGTCCACATTCCCTTCGGCAATAACCGGGACCGTCACCGCCGCCAGCACGGCTTTTAGCTGCGCGAAATCGTCTTCTGGCAGACGATGCCCCTGGGTGTTCGCCGTATAGCCATAAAGCGTGGTACCCACGCAGTCGAAACCGAGCGCTTCAGCCGTCACGGCCTCTTCAACGCTTGAGACATCCGCCATCAGCAGTACATCAGGCCAGGTATGGCGGATCTTCCCGACGAACTGTTCGAGCGTTTCGCCGCCAGGGCGCGGGCGTGCGGTGGCATCCAGCGCGATCATCTCAGGCGCCGCTTCCATCAGCTCGCTGACTTCGCGCATCGTCGCGGTGATAAACACGTCGCTTGCGGGATAATCCCGTTTGATGATGCCGATGACCGGCAGCGCCACCTGTTCTTTTATCGCGATGATATCGGCCACGCTGTTGGCGCGGATCCCCGCCGCCCCGCCCTGCGCGGCGGCCAGCGCCATCCTCCCCATAATAAACGGGCTGTGCAGCGGTTCGTTTTCCAGGGCCTGGCAGGAGACCACCAGCTTTCCTTTAATCTGCTCTAACATCGTTGACCTCAGCTTAATAGCTCTTCGACTTCGTTCTTAATAATCGTGACATGCGGGCCGTAGATGACCTGCACGCCATTGCCGCGAAGGATCACGCCGCGCGCGCCGGTCGCCTTCAGCGCGGCCTCATCGACTTTGGTTCCATCGTTCACGGTGACGCGCAACCGCGTGGCGCAGCAGTCGACCTCCTGAAGGTTTTCCCGCCCGCCGAGCCCGGCCACGACGGCCTGCGCCCGCTCGCTGTCTTTTATCGCCACGCTGTCCTGGGTTTCTTTCTCCCGGCCGGGTGTGGCGAAATCGAAACGTGTAATGAGGAAACGGAACGTGAAGTAATAGAGGAAAAACCATGGCACGCCGACCAGCGGCACCATCAGCCAGTGCGTTTTCGCCTCGCCCTGCAACACCCCAAAGAGAATGAAATCGATAAAACCGCCTGAGAATGTCTGGCCGATAGTAATGTGCAGAATGTGCGCCAGCATAAAAGCCAGCCCGTCGAAGAAGGCGTGGATGACATACAGCACGGGCGCGACAAACAGGAAGGAGAACTCAATCGGCTCGGTGATGCCGGTGAGGAATGAAGTCAGCGCCGCAGAAAGCAGCAGACCGGCGACGCGCTTTTTATTCTCTGGCTTCGCGGTGTGGTACATCGCAAGGCACGCGCCGATCAGACCAAACATCATGGTAATGAAGCGCCCGGACATAAACCGCGATGTGCCGATATAAAACTGCTGCGTGGTCGGGTCTGCGAGCTGCGCGAAGAAAATACGCTGCGTGCCTTCCACCAGCTGGCCGTTGACGATTTCGCTGCCGCCGAGCGCCGTCGTCCAGAAAGGCAGATAGAAGATATGATGCAGGCCGAACGGGCCAAGCATACGCAGGATAAAACCATACAGCAGCGTGCCGACATAACCGGTCGCCTCAACCAGCCCGCCAAGCCCGAAAATCAGCTTCTGAAAATGTGGCCAGACGACGGTCATCGCCGCGCCGACCACAATCGCCGCCAGCGCGCTGATGATAGGTACAAACCGCGATCCGCCAAAAAAGCCCAGAAACTGCGGCAGCGCGATTTTATTAAACCGCTGATGCAGCGCGCAGGTCACAAGGCCAATCACCACGCCGCCGAAAACGCCGGTTTCCAGCGTCTGGATCCCGAGCACCATTCCCTGGCCGACCGCGCCAGGATTGCTCTGCGCGAGCTGGCCGGTCAAAGTCAGCAGCGTATTGATGGTGGCGTTCATCACCAGAAACGCCAGTAACGCGGCAAGACCGGCCGTGCCTTTATCGGTACGCGCGAGCCCCACCGCCACGCCAACGGCAAACAGCACCGAAAGATTCGCAAAGACGATCGCCCCGGCGCTGCTCATGATCGTGAAAATCGCCTGCAGCCAGCCGACATCGAGAAAAGGATACGCCGTGAGCGTGTTGGGATTAGAGAGCGCGCCACCCACGCCAAGCAACAAGCCCGCCGCCGGTAACACGGCAATCGGCAACATAAACGACTTACCAAACCGCTGCGCCTTTTCAAACCAGCGCCCTGACGATGTTCCGCTGAAAAATGCCATGGTGAATCCCCCGCCGTGATGTTGATGAAAATATTTATCACAATAAAAATATATTGTGAAAATTATCACCAATAATAGCGAAGCCGATCATACTTTTTTAAAATGGCTGGCATTGTTGGCGGGCTTTCCCGCACACTCATCGGCAGTCGTCGGTGCTTCAGGATCCTGTTATGTCTGACCATGAAAATTTACTGCTTAAGCTGCGCCAGGCGCTGTCAGGGTTTAGCCCCACACAGCGCAAACTCGGGGACTATGTGCTGAGCGACCCGGCGCGCGTGCTTTATCTCACTATCACCGAACTCGCCCGCGAGAGTGACACCAGTGAAGCCAGCGTGACGCGGCTCTGCCGCGCGCTCGGGTGCAAAGGCTATACCGAATTTAAAATGGCGCTGGCGCTGGATGTTCAGCGCGGGCAGGCACCGCGCGCGCAGAGCGGCGATGCGCTGGACGCGCTGGTGGAGGAATCGGTGCAGGCGCTGCGTGATACCGCGCAACTGCTGGATCGCGCCGTGCTGGAACAGGCCGCGCAGGCGCTGCATCAGGCGCGGTCGGTGCAGATTTACGGCGTCGCGGCGAGCGCCATTATTGGCGAATATTTGCATTACAAGCTGCTGCGCCTTGGCAAAGCGGCGCATCTGTTTAGCGATATGCACCGCGCATCGATGAACGCAACTACGCTTGGCGAAACCGATCTGGTGGTCGCCATTTCCAGCTCGGGCTCCACGCGCGACCTGCTGCATGCCGTGACGCTCGCGCGTAAGGCGGGCGCGCCGGTGCTTACGCTCAGTAATACGCCGCGCAGCCCGCTGGCATCACTAAGCAATATGCTGCTTGTCGCGGCCAAACCGGAAGGCCCGCTGAATGCGGGTGCGCTGAACGCGAAAGTAGGTGCAATGCTGCTGGTGGAATTATTAACAGCAGGGCTGATAGCGACGGATAGCCATTACCGTGAAATCAGCCAACAAACCGCCAGCGCCACGCTGCCGTTATTGCTGTAATAAAAAGCCGTTGCAAGATGCGAATAATCTGCAACGGCTTTTTTAAACCTGCAATAATGTAACCAGACGTAATTTCCGTGGGATTTTTCGGTTTAATACTATTTTCTGGTAGCCTAATAAAATCACATAAATTCAATAAGATAAATATTTTTATTATAGCGAAAGGATTTTTCTCATCATTACGATGTCATAGAAAAATGCCTCATGCGACTTTCCTTAAAATAACCTTAATTTTCCTCTTTTTCCGCCTCGTTGTTATTTAAACGCCGTTTACTTTTCTGCTCCTACAATCCGCCCAATTAACCCAGGTGGAATAACAGAAATGAAGACTTTATTAATAACGGGCGTAACGGGTTTTCTGGGCGGTGCAGTATTAGAAAAAATTCTTCAGCGCACTGAAAAGATCAATTTATTGCTGCTGGTGCGTGCGCAGAACAGCGAAGCCGGACTGGTGCGCGTGCTCAGCAATATGCGCAAGTTCAACCTCAGCGAGGCACAGCTTGCGATGCTGAACACCACGCAAGTTTTATGCGGTGATTTAGGCGAGCCGGAGAGTTTCCTGCACGATACCCGCCTTGATAGCGTCACGCATGTCATTAACTGCGCGGCCGTGGCGTCGTTTGGCAACAATCCGCTTATCTGGAAAGTGAATGTTGAAGGAACCCTGGCGTTCGCCCGCCGTATGGCTGAGGTGGCAGGTTTGCAGCGCTTTCTGCATGTGGGCACGGCGATGTCCTGTACGCCTGAGCCGCATTCACTGGTGCCTGAAAGCACCGAGTTTCGTGAAAACGCCGAGCACCTGGTGACCTATACGCATTCGAAATCGACAATTGAACAGCTGATGCGCCAGCACTGTCCGCAACTGCCGCTGGTGATCGCCCGCCCTTCTATCGTGGTTGGCCATACCCATCACGGCTGCCAGCCTTCGACCAGTATTTTCTGGGTCTTCAGCATGGGGCTGATGCTTCAGAAATTTATGTGCTCGCTGGAAGACCGCGTGGATGTGATCCCGGTAGATTATTGCGCCGCGGCGTTGCTGCTGTTGCTTGATAAAGATATCGCGCAAGGCGAAGTGGTGCATATTTCTGCCGGCGAAGAGAACAGCGTGCGTTTCGCTGACATTGATATCGCTATGGCGAAGGCCCAGGAAAAAGCGCCTATCGCGGATAACTATGCGCAGGTGAGTTATGAAACGTTAGTGAAAATGCGCCGTGAGCTGAAAACAATTTTCGGGCCGTGCAATGAGCGTCTGATGCTGAAAGCGATGCGTTTATATGGCGCGTTCGCCACGCTGAACGTGCGTTTCTCTAATGATAAGCTGCTGAAGCTCGGTATGCCGAAACCGCCGCGCTTTACCGACTATATTGCGCGCTGTGTGCAGACCACGAACGGGTTGACCATTCCGCAGCAAATGGAAGTCGATTTTAAGTAAAAAAAATGCCAGTCAATCGACTGGCATTTTCACAGAGAAAGGTCGGGCGATTATGCCTGGCCTTTGATCTCTCTACGGCCGTTGTACGGTGCTTTTTCGCCCAGCGCTTCTTCGATACGAATCAGCTGGTTGTATTTAGCAACGCGGTCAGAACGGCTCATGGAACCGGTTTTGATCTGGCCTGCCGCAGTACCTACCGCCAGGTCAGCGATGGTTGCGTCTTCGGTTTCGCCAGAACGGTGAGAGATGACAGCGGTGTAGCCAGCGTCTTTCGCCATTTTGATCGCAGCCAGAGTTTCGGTCAGAGAACCGATCTGGTTGAATTTGATCAGGATGGAGTTAGCGATGCCTTTCTCGATGCCTTCTTTCAGGATTTTGGTGTTGGTAACGAACAGGTCGTCGCCCACCAGCTGGATTTTGTCGCCCAGCACTTTGGTCTGGTATGCAAAACCGTCCCAGTCAGACTCGTCCAGACCGTCTTCGATGGAAACGATCGGGTACTGTTTGGTCAGGTCTTCCAGGAAGTGGGTGAACTCTTCAGAGGTGAACGCTTTGTTGCCTTCGCCCGCCAGAACGTATTTACCGTCTTTGTAGAATTCAGACGCTGCGCAGTCCATCGCCAGGGTGATGTCTTTGCCCAGTTCGTAGCCTGCTGCTTTTACCGCTTCAGCGATAACAGCCAGAGCTTCGGCGTTAGAACCCAGGTTCGGCGCGTAGCCGCCTTCGTCACCCACAGCGGTGTTCATGCCTTTGCCTTTCAGCACTTTCGCCAAGTGATGGAAAACTTCAGAACCCATACGGATGGCTTCTTTAACGCTGGAAGCGCCAACCGGCTGGATCATGAATTCCTGGATATCAACGTTGTTGTCAGCGTGCTCGCCGCCGTTGATGATGTTCATCATCGGAACCGGCATAGAGAATTTGCCCGGAGTGCCGTTCAGTTCAGCGATGTGCTCGTACAGCGGCATGCCTTTGGAAGCAGCAGCAGCTTTAGCGTTAGCCAGAGAAACGGCCAGAATGGCGTTTGCACCGAAGTTAGATTTGTTTTCAGTACCGTCCAGATCGATCATGATCTTGTCGATACCAGCCTGATCTTTAGCATCTTTGCCAACGATAGCCTGAGCGATCGGGCCGTTAACCGCGCCAACCGCTTTGGTTACGCCTTTGCCCAGGAAACGGGATTTGTCGCCATCGCGCAGTTCCAGCGCTTCGCGGGAACCAGTGGAAGCACCTGACGGGGCAGCAGCCATACCTACGAAACCGCCTTCCAGGTGAACTTCGGCTTCAACAGTCGGGTTACCACGGGAGTCGATGATTTCACGACCGATGACTTTAACGATTTTGGACATTAGATTTTCCTCAGTACAAGTTAAACTAAAACTCCAGACAAACAACGCGCGAAATCGTCGCGCGTTGCCGTTTTAACTCTGCTTACTTCGCCTGGCGTTTCTGGTACTCGCTGGCGGCTTTTACGAAGCCTGCAAACAGCGGATGCCCGTCGCGCGGTGTGGAAGTAAATTCCGGGTGGAACTGACAAGCGACAAACCACGGATGATTCGGCACTTCGATGATCTCGACCAACTGATCATCTCCGGAACGGCCCGCAACGCGCAGGCCAGCTGCTTCAATCGGTTTCAACAACATGTTGTTGACTTCATAACGGTGACGGTGACGTTCTGTAATCACTGGCTCGCCGTACAGCTTGCGCACCAGGCTGTCATCGGACAACTGGCACTGCTGCGCGCCCAGACGCATTGTCCCGCCGAGATCGCTCTTCTCACTACGCGTCTCGACATTACCGTTTTCATCACGCCACTCGGTGATGAGCGCCACGACAGGGTACTTACAGTCTGGCACAAATTCCGTGGAGTTGGCGTTCTCCATGCCCGCAACATTGCGTGCATATTCAATCATCGCAACCTGCATACCGAGGCAGATGCCGAGGTAAGGAATGTTGTTTTCACGGGCGTAGCGCGCGGTGGCGATTTTGCCTTCCACGCCGCGATAACCGAAGCCGCCAGGGATAAGGATCGCATCCAGACCTTTCAGCAGTTCTTCGCCGCGGGTTTCTACGTCCTGCGAATCGATAAGCTTGATATTGACGGTCACGCGGTTCTTCAGGCCACCGTGTTTCAGCGCCTCGATAACCGATTTATAGGCGTCCGGCAGTTCAATGTATTTGCCGACCATACCGATAGTGACTTCGCCCACCGGATTCGCTTCTTCATAAATAACCTGTTCCCATTCAGACAGGTTAGCTTCCGGGCAGTTCAGGCTGAATCGTTTACAAATATAATCGTCCAGCCCCTGCGATTTCAACAGGCCCGGAATTTTATAAATGGAATCGACGTCTTTCAGAGAAATGACCGCTTTTTCCGGAACGTTACAGAACAAAGCGATTTTGGCGCGTTCGTTAGCCGGAACCGCGCGATCGGAACGGCAAATCAGCACATCCGGCTGAATACCGATAGACAGCAGTTCTTTAACGGAGTGCTGGGTCGGTTTGGTTTTCACCTCACCTGCCGCCGCCATGTATGGCACCAGCGTCAGGTGCATGAACATCGTGTGTTCGCGACCCACTTCAACCGCCATCTGACGAATGGCTTCAAGGAACGGCAGGGATTCGATATCGCCTACGGTGCCGCCGATTTCGACCAGCACGACGTCATGGCCTTCGCCGCCCGCCAGAATGCGTTCTTTGATAGCGTTGGTGATGTGCGGAATAACCTGAACGGTCGCGCCCAGATAGTCGCCACGGCGCTCTTTGCGCAAAACTTCAGAGTAGATACGGCCTGTCGTGAAGTTGTTGCGGCGCGTCATGCGGGTGCGGATAAAACGCTCGTAGTGCCCCAGGTCCAGATCGGTTTCAGCGCCGTCTTCAGTAACGAACACTTCCCCGTGCTGGATTGGACTCATGGTGCCAGGATCGACGTTGATATACGGATCCAGTTTCATGATGGTCACGTTAAGGCCACGGGCTTCAAGAATGGCTGCGAGGGAGGCTGCGGCAATGCCTTTACCCAGAGAGGAAACGACCCCGCCGGTCACAAAAATATAGTTCGTTGTCATGCTGAACCTGAGAAGTTAGGTTTAAAGACGATGGAATAACCAGGACGGGAAAGTAGTATACCCGAACAGGACGGGGCTCACAAACTTTCATTCTGCACGAATACCCGCTGGCCTCGCCAGACCCAAGCCGGAAGAAAATAGCCCTTTTCTCAGAAATGTTTTTGACACAAATCAAGCGCTTGTTGGAAATAAGTGTTAACAACAGGCGCTTGATGCGAAAAAACGTTAACTATCAATTTCCTGGCGTTTAACACATTGCCAGGCCGCTTCCATTTGTTCGAGACTCGCCCGCTCCATTTCCACGCCCTGCGCGCGAATAATCGCCTCGACCTGGCGGAAACGGCGCTCAAACTTGCGGTTCGCTTTTTGCAGCGCAGTCTCCGCTTTCGCCCCCAGATGGCGGGAAAGATTGACGGTCGCGAACAGCAAATCGCCGATCTCTTCCTCGAGTTTCGCCTCATCGATAACCGCCTGCTGCGCTTCGTGCATCACTTCGTCTATCTCTTCATGCACTTTGTCGACCACCGGCCCAAGCGACGTCCAGTCAAAGCCAACCGCTGAACAGCGCTTCTGGATTTTCTGCGCACGCATCAGTGCAGGCAGGCTTTCCGGAATATCGTCCAGCGCGGAATGCTGTGCTTTTTCAGCGCGCTCGGCGCTTTTGGTTTTCTCCCAGTTGGCCAGCACCTCGGCGCTGTTGCCGAAATCCGCGTCGCCAAAGATATGCGGATGGCGGCGCTCAAGCTTATCGCTGATGGCGGCGCAAATGTCGTCGAAATTAAAACGCCCCTCTTCCTGCGCCATCTGGGCGTAAAACACCACCTGGAACAGCAGGTCACCCAGTTCGCCGCGCAGGTCGTCGAAATCCTCACGCGCAATGGCATCGAGCACTTCGTAGGTTTCTTCAAGGGTGTATGGGGCGATGGTCGCGAAGGTTTGCTCTTTATCCCACGGGCAGCCGTTTTGCGGGTCGCGCAGACGCTTCATAATGCCGAGCAGGCGGTCGATTTGAGTCATGGAAAATCCTTATAAAACAGGCGTGGCGATATCGCCACGCGCCTCACGCTGGAGGAAAAATAAAAGGCGGCGACGCCGTTACCGACTGCGCCGCCGCGCGTCAGCCGCCATGCAGGCGGCGCGCATCAATGACATCAGGCACCTGGTTGAGCTTACCCAGCACGCGCCCGAGAACCTGGAGGTTATAGATTTCGATTTCCATATCGATGGTCGCCAGCTGCTGACGGGTATCGCTGCGACTGGTGACGCCAAGCACATTGACCTTTTCGTTAGCGAGGATCGTCGTGATATCACGCAAAAGGCCACTGCGGTCGTTCGCCGTTACGCGCACAATGAGCGAATACCCTGCTGAATAGCTTTCGCCCCAGACGGCGTCAACGATACGCTCCGGCGCATGCGACTGAAGCTCCGCCAGCTGATCGCAGTCGGCGCGGTGGATGGAAATCCCGCGCCCCTGGGTGATAAAGCCGACAATATCGTCGCCAGGGATCGGCTGGCAGCAGCGGGCAATATGGTGCATCAGATTACCCACCCCTTCGACGACAACGCGGCCATTATCTCGTGTGTTTCTCCCCTGCGGCGTATAGGTTTTTTGCTGCAACTGGCGCAGCGCTGCGGCGTCCTGCTCTTCCGCGCTGGGCTTGTTGAACTGCGCCTGGAGGAAATTCACCATCTGGTTAAGGCGAATATCGCCGCCGCCAATCGCCGCCAGTAGCTCATCGACTTCATTAAAGTTGTAGCGTGGCAGCAGGTGTTTCTCGGCCTCTTTCAGGCTGATGCCGAGATGCGCCAGCTCGTCGTCGAGGATCTGGCGACCGGCGATGATGTTTTTATCGCGATCCTGTTTGCGGAACCAGGCGTGAATTTTCGCGCGCGCGCGGCTGGTGCCGACATAGCCGAGGTTCGGGTTCAGCCAGTCGCGGCTTGGGTTGGGCTGCTTCTGGGTGATGATTTCAATCTGATCGCCCATTTGCAGCTGGTAAGTAAACGGCACGATCCTGCCGCCGATTTTCGCGCCGATGCACCGGTGCCCGACATCGCTGTGTATGTGATAGGCAAAATCAAGCGGCGTGGAGCCTGCGGGCAGATCGACGACATCGCCTTTCGGGGTAAACACGTAAACGCGGTCGTCAAACACCTGGCTGCGCAGTTCGTCGAGCATCTCGCCGGAATCGGCCATCTCTTCCTGCCAGGCGATGAGTTTACGCAGCCAGGCGATACGGTCTTCGTGACCGTTACGCACGCCGCTTGCCGCGCCTTCTTTGTACTTCCAGTGCGCCGCCACGCCGAGTTCAGCGTCTTCGTGCATCTGTTTGGTGCGGATCTGAATTTCCACGGTTTTGCCGCCAGGGCCAAGCACCACGGTATGAATGGACTGGTAGCCGTTGGGTTTCGGGTTGGCGACATAATCATCGAACTCATCCGGCAGATGGCGATAGTGCGTGTGAACTATCCCGAGCGCGGCGTAGCAGTCCTGAAGGCGTTCCGCGACAATGCGCACGGCGCGCACGTCGAAGAGTTCATCAAACGCCAGATGCTTTTTCTGCATTTTGCGCCAGATGCTGTAGATATGTTTCGGACGCCCGTAAACCTCTGCCTTAACGCCCTCTTCTTTCATGGCGGTGCGCAGATGCGTCACAAACTCGTCAATATAGTGCTCGCGGTCGATGCGCCGCTCATGCAGCAGCTTTGCGATGCGCTTGTATTCTTCGGGGTGCAGATAGCGGAAGCAGAAATCCTCCAGCTCCCACTTGAGCTGGCCGATGCCAAGACGGTTCGCCAGCGGCGCATAGATGTTGGTGCACTCTTTCGCCGCCAGTACGCGTTCATCTTCCGGTGCGTCTTTGACTTCGCGCAGGTGCGCGATGCGCTCCGCAAGTTTTATCACCACGCAGCGGAAATCATCGACCATCGCCAGCAGCATGCGGCGTACGTTATCAACCTGTTCAGAAGAGACAGAGTCGTGATGCGTGGCTTTAAGCTGGCGAATGGCGGCCATATCGCGCACGCCGTGGATTAACCCGACGACAGATTTACCCACGCTCTCTTTGAGCACCTCTTCGCTAACCACGCCGCCATCCACCAGCGGGAAGAGCAGCGCGGCGCGCAGCGTGTCGATATCCATACTGAGCGTGGTGAGGATTTCGACCATCTCCACACCGCGCCAGAGCAGAAGATCCGCCTGAGGATGGCCCTGAGTCTGCTGCTCGCAATAGCGCCAGGTTTCGGTTAAGCGTTCACACGATGGCTGACTGGCGATGCCGAGGCTCGCCACCCATTTTTCATGGTCAAATTCGCCAGCTTTATTAAGATGTGCACTTCTTACCGCAACCATCGTCCTCTCCTTTCGGGACAGCCTGCCCGCACCGCGCGGTGGCCTGACTACTTAATCTCTTTCAAATAACGCCATCGATTCCAGATGGCCAGTGTGTGGAAACATATCCAGCATCGCCAGCCGTACCGTGCGATAGCCCGCCGCGAGCAACGTCTCACTGTCACGCATCAGCGTGGCAGGGTTACAGGAGACATAGACCACCCGACGCGGTTTTAATTTCACAATATGTTGCATCACGCCCGCCGCGCCCGCACGCGCGGGATCGAGCAGCACTTTGTCGAACCCTTGCTGCGCCCACGGCTGGCGGGTGACGTCTTCTTCCAGGTTATGCTGAAAGAAAGTGACATTTTTCAACGCGTTAAGCCCGGCATTATAGTCGCCTTTCTCCACCAGCGCCGCAACGCCCTCAACGCCCACCACGCTTTCCGCGCGCCGGGCCAGCGGCAGCGTAAAGTTACCCATGCCGCAGAAGAGATCCAGCACCCGCTCGCCGGGCTGAATCTCCAGCCATTCCAGCGCGCGGGCCACCATCTGCTGATTTACAGCATCGTTGACCTGAATAAAATCGCGCGGGCTGAAGGTAAGCCGCAGGCCGTCGGATTCATACCACGGCATCTCGCCATTAAGGTGCTCAAGGGTATCGCTCTGTGGCGCAAGGTACAGCGCCACGCCTTCGGAATGCGAAAAGCATTCCAGTTTTTCGCGATCGGCGGCGCTTAGCGGCTTGAGATGACGCACGACCATCAGCGGACCGCTGGTAACATCCACCAGTTCGACATGGCCAAGATGACGAACGCCATCAAGGCTGCTCAGGCAGTCGCGAAGTTTCGGCAGCAACGCCTCAAGACGGGGCACAAGCACAGGGCAGCGATGCACATCCACCAGATCGTTTGAGCCCGCCTTGCGAAAACCCATCTGTAAGCCTGGTTTGCGCGGCGTGAAATTCAAGCTCAGACGCGCCCGGCGGCGGTAGCCCCACGCAGGCCCGCTGATGACCTCATCGACCTCGCGCTTCATCATGCGGCACAGCGCCTGCGCCTTGCTGCGCTGCTGTAGCGCCACGCTGGCGTGCTGTTGCTGGCAGCCGCCGCATACGCCAAAATGCGGACACCGCGGCGTCTCGCGCTCGGGGCTTTCTGAAAGCCGCTTTTTAACATCGCCGCGGGCGAACTGTTTTTTGTCTTCGCTGAGCACCACTTCCGCGCGCTCGCCTGGCAGTAGACCAGCGATGAACAACGCCTTGCCGTGGTGGCGCGCCACGCCCTGCCCGAAGGCATCGAGGCCGTCGGTCGTCACGGTTATGATTTCACGCGTCGTCACGCGTCGCTTTGCAGAGTAGAATTGCGCCATCGCCAGGAAATTTCTCACATAAACTGAATGTCGCTGATTGTCCCATAACGGAACCCCATGACCAACTACAGCCTGCGGGCGCGGATGATGATTCTTATCCTGGCGCCCACCTTTATCATCGGCCTGCTGCTCAGCGTTTTCTTCGTTGTGCACCGCTATCATGATTTGCAGCGTCAGCTGGAAGACGCCGGTGCCAGTATTATCGAGCCGCTGGCGGTCGCCAGCGAATATGGCATGAGCCTGCAAAATAAGGAGTCGGTGCGCCAGCTGGTCAGCGTACTGCATCGTCGGCATTCAGAAATTGTACGCGCCATTTCGGTTTACGATCGGCACAATAAGCTGTTTGTCACCTCCAATTATCAGCTTGACCCTTCCGAACTGCAGCTTCCTGACGGCGCATCCATGCCGACCGGGCTTAGCGTGACGCGCCGCGACGACATGCTGATTTTGCGCACGCCCGTGGTTTCCGAGCGCTATTCACCTGATGAGTCTGAAATCTCTGAGGCCAAGCTCAGCACTAATCCGCTGGGCTATGTCGCGCTGGAGCTTGATTTGAAATCAGTGCGACTGCAGCAGTACCAGGAGATCGCGATTTCGCTGCTGATGATGCTGATTTGCATGGCCTGCGCGGTGCTGTTCGCCTGGCGTCTGATGCGCGACGTCACCGCGCCTATCCGCAATATGGTTAATACCGTCGACCGTATTCGCCGCGGCCAGCTCGACAGCCGTGTGGAAGGCTTTATGCTGGGCGAGCTGGATATGCTGAAAAACGGCATCAACTCGATGGCAATGTCGCTTGCCGCTTATCACGAAGAGATGCAGCACAATATCGACCAGGCGACGTCTGATCTTCGTGAAACGCTGGAGCAGATGGAAATTCAGAACGTCGAGCTGGATCTGGCGAAAAAACGCGCCCAGGAAGCGGCGCGCATCAAGTCTGAATTCCTTGCCAATATGTCTCACGAGCTGCGCACGCCGCTGAACGGCGTGATTGGCTTTACCCGCCTGACGCTGAAAACTGACCTCACGCCCACCCAACGCGATCATCTTAATACCATCGAGCGCTCGGCGAATAACCTGCTCAGCATTATCAATGACGTGCTGGATTTCTCGAAGCTTGAGGCAGGGAAACTGCTGCTGGAGAGCATTCCGTTCCCGCTGCGCAGTACGCTGGATGAAGTGGTCACGCTGCTCGCGCACTCCGCGCATGATAAAGGGCTGGAACTGACCATCAGCGTGCGCCACGACGTACCGGACAATGTCATTGGCGACCCGCTGCGTCTCCAGCAGGTGATTACGAATCTGGTGGGCAACGCGATTAAATTTACCGACCACGGCAATATTGACATCGTGGTTGAGAAGCGCGCCATCAGTAACAACAAGGTGCAGATCGAGGTGCAAATCCGCGATACCGGCATCGGCATTCCGGAGCGCGATCAGTCGCGTCTGTTCCAGGCGTTTCGCCAGGCCGACGCCAGCATTTCACGCCGCCACGGCGGTACCGGGCTTGGGCTGGTGATAACCCAGAAGCTGGTGAACGAAATGGGCGGCGATATCTCCTTCCACAGCCAACCGCATCGCGGCTCGACGTTCTGGTTCCATATCAGCCTTGATCTCAACCCGAACGCGCTGGTGGACCGCCACGCCACCGATATGCTGGCGGGAATGCGTCTGGCGTATGTTGAGAAAAACGAAGCCGCAGCGAAAAGCACGCGCGATCTGCTGGCCAATACGCCGCTCACGGTCGTCTACAGCCCCGATCTGGCGTCACTGCCGCAGGCACATTACGACATTTTGCTGTACGCCGCGCCCGTCACGGATCGCGAGCCGCTGTCGATGCGCCACGATCAGCTGGCCAGCGCGGCGACGCTCACCGATTGCCTGATCCTCGCCCTGCCGTGCCACGCGCAGATAAACGCCGAAATGCTGAAAAAAGAGGGGGCCAGCGCCTGCCTGCTGAAACCAGTGACCGCCACGCGATTAATGCCGCTGTTGCTGGAGCACTGCCGGCTCATTCACGCCCGTGAGCTGCCGGAAGGCGATCAAAGCCGGATGCCGATGACGGTGATGGCCGTGGACGATAACCCGGCCAACCTGAAGCTTATCGGCGCGCTGCTTGAAGATATGGTTCAGCATGTGGTGCTGTGCGAAAGCGGGCATCAGGCGGTGGAGCGCGCCATGCTGCAGCCGTTCGACATTATTCTGATGGATATCCAGATGCCGGACATGGACGGTATTCACGCCTGCGAGCTTATCCGTAAACTGCCGCAACAGCAGCATACGCCGATTATCGCGGTCACGGCGCATGCCATGTCGGGGCAGAAGGAAAAGCTGCTCAGCGCCGGGATGAACGACTATCTGGCGAAACCCATTGAAGAAGAGAAACTGCGCGCCATGCTGCTGCGTTATCAGCCCGGCTACGCCGTGCCGGTTGTGACAAGTGTACCCGCGATAGCGCCCCCCGCGGTGAAGGCTGACGCCACGCTCGACTGGAGTCTGGCCCTGCGACAGGCCGCCAATAAACCCGATCTGGCGCGCGATATGCTGCACATGCTGCTGGCGTTTTTACCGGAAGTTCGCAACCGCGTGGAAGAACAGCTGGTCGGTGAAAACCCGGAAGGGCTGACCGATCTTATCCATAAACTGCACGGGAGCTGCGGCTACAGCGGCGTGCCGCGTCTGAAAAACCTCTGTCAGTTGATTGAACAGCAGTTGCGCAGCGGCGTTCCCGCAAGCGACCTGGAGCCGGAGTTGCTGGAATTGCTGGATGAAATGGATAACGTGGCGCGTGAAGCGCAGCGGATCTCCGGGATATAAACCGCGTCGGCGCACAAAGCGCCGACCGCGTGGTTTACTTAAGCAGCGCGCTCCACTGCTCGACCCAGGGGCTGGAGAGCGTTTCCGGCTCCGGATATTCCGCGGCGTCAATGTATAACACCTCGCCGACGCGCTGCGCCGCATGCTCCTGCAACAGCGCGTCAAATTTCTTGCCGCCGCCGCAAAAATGGCTGTAACTGCTGTCGCCGAGCGCAATCAGGCCGTAACGCCGCGTCGGCTGATGACCGTGCTGATCTTTGATAGCCTGATAGAGCGGCACGATGCTGTCCGGCAGATCGCCCTGACCGGTCGTGGAAGTGACAATGAGCGCGTACCCATCGCCATAACGCTCCCAGTCGGTGATATCGGGATCTTCATATACCGTTGCGTTATGTCCCTGCTTTTTCAGGATCGCCTGTGCTTCTTCTGCCACCAGCAGTGAATTCCCGTACATCGTGCCGACAAAAATCCCTACGCTTGCCATCGCTTACTCTCCTTCTGGATTCAGACTGTCTTCATCGTGAGGGTTCACAGCGGGAAACTCAACCCCATCGGCAGCGGGGAGATGCGTCTGCCAGCCAAAATGCGCCAGCGCCTGACGCCAGACGTCATCC
This sequence comes from Cronobacter sp. HA18003, assembly GCF_011605905.1. Taxonomy (NCBI): domain Bacteria; kingdom Pseudomonadati; phylum Pseudomonadota; class Gammaproteobacteria; order Enterobacterales; family Enterobacteriaceae; genus Cronobacter; species Cronobacter sp. HA18003. The sequence continues at coordinate 169,162 of NZ_JAANQO010000021.1, forward strand.
AGACCTGCGCGGATAGTGAACGGCGCGCCGGTAAACGGGTGCGTCAGCGTCAGCTCGCTGGCGTGAAGCATCAAGCGGTTACAGCCGAAATGCTCGGCCGCTGCGCGGTTCTGGCGCAAATCGCCATGCTTTGAGTCACCGATAATCGGGTGGCGCAGATGCGCCATATGGCGGCGCAGCTGATGTTTACGGCCGGTCTGCGGCAGCATCTCCACCAGGCTGTAGCGCACTGAATCATAACGCCCGACGGCGACCGGCTGCGAGGTGGTCGCAAGGCCGCGATAGTGCGTTACGGCTGGCTGCGGTTCCTTATCCTGCCGTGAGAATTTATCGGCGATTTTATCAAGCTCTTCCACCAGCGGATAATCCAGCACGGCGCTGTCGGTGAGCCAGCCGCGCACGATAGCGTGGTAGCGTTTCTGGATCTGATGCTGTTCAAACTGCTGCGCTAACCGCCTTCCCGCCTCGCTGGAAAGGCCCATCAACAACACGCCGGATGTGGGCCTGTCGAGACGGTGAGCGGTAAAAACGTGCTGGCCAATCTGATCGCGAACCGTCTGCATGACGACGACTTTTTCATCGCGATCGAGCCAGCTGCGGTGGACCAGCCAGCCGGACGGCTTATTGACCGCCACCAGCCATTCATCCTGATAAAGGATTTCGAGGCTCACGCGTCGTCACCGGCGAACAGCGCGTCCAGCTCAACCAGCGTCACCAGTACAGCGTCGCGCGCCGGATGGCTCGCTTCAAGCGCAACTTCATAATAAGGGGCAACGGCAAATGCCTGCGGCAGCGGCGCGCCGGCGTCCAGCAGCGCGTGCAGGCGTGGGATCAACACCCATTGCAGCCATTCGTAAGGCTCAAGCGTGTCCATGCAAAAAGGCTGCGTGCTTTCAAACGCGGAGGAATGCGGCGCGGCGCTTTGCCACTGCTGATGATGACGCAACACCTGTTCGACGCGCTGCAACTGCTGGCGAACCCGTTGATGGCGTTCCATAACAACCTCTGTGAATCAAAAAAACCGGGCGCGCAGCATACCATTTCCCGGCGGCAGAAAAAAAAGCATAAAAAAAGGGAGCACTGTGATAACACAGTGCTCCCGGTTCGTTTCGCAGCAGTCCGGCTACTTTTCGGTGCTCCCTGCTCGTCCGTGACAACTTTTCCTGCGGCCTTTCGACCTTACGTCCGTTTACGCGTCCTGCCCACATCGTCCTGATGTCACTGGTGCATCATCCTGATGCGTGTCCCTGGTCTTCCTGACCCACCGGTAATCCTGACCGGCTCACATTCTCCTTCCTGGAGGTGTCCCTCAGCGCTCCTGCGCCGTCCTTTCGCTTCATCCTGAAGCCTTCCCTGAATCGCCCTCCGGCGTGTCCTTTTTGAAGCGCCATCATCCTGATGTTCGCTTCAGCGCCACTCCGTGTCGGCAGGGATAGAATCTCGCAATCCGCCTGCACTTACAAGGCGGCTTACAGGTTCAATTTAAGATAAGTTTCATTCGCAAGCGAAGCGTGAGCACAAAGGCCTTTGAATTATAAGACTATTCATTTTTAGCTGACGTAAGAAAACCCTTACTCTGACGGCGATCTCTCACAGGGTTTGTGAGAGATCTCTTACACGGGTGCAGGCAAAAAAGGATTACACGAGGGGGGTAAGCTGGCTCAGAAATGTGCTGAGCGACGGTGCCAACACGCGGCGCTTGCGGGTGCCGAGCGTCTCCTGGACGACTTCACCGGTCAGGTTACACAGCGAAATCACATCCAGCTCGCTATCAAGCGTAGCAATAAAAATGGTCGGCGACAGCTTCAGGCGTTTTTGCGTCACCAGGTGGCCTATCAGGTTTTCCTGCACGCGGCGGAAATCGTCCTGGCTCCAGGCCTGTAGCAGCGTTAATGCTACGTCATCATACCGCGCGGCCATATCGCCAGCGTACTGGCTTGCGTAAAAGGCATGGGCGTCCGGCTGAATCACAATGTCGAGCGCCTTCTCAACCGCGCCGAGCGAATCTTCAGGCGTAAACGGCTGAGGTTCCCACTCTACCGCGTCCGGGTGGGTGGATACAATGCACGGGGAGGAAATACCGATATATTCTTCACTGACGGGCAGGCTGCCCCGCTGTTGCCGCCACGCTTCGCAGTAGCGCGCGCTGAATGCCGCCAGCGCCTGTTGGACTTCGTTTTGCACCAGATTCTCTCTTCAGGTCAGGTAAGATACACTGAACCCTGTATTGTACCTGTATTATCACGGTGACACATGACTTCTTATGAAAATCATCAGGCGCTTCACGGCCTGACGCTCGGCAAATCCACTGATTATCGCGACGTTTACGACGCCTCGCTGCTCCAGCCAGTTCCGCGCAGTTTAAACCGCGATCCGCTGGGCCTGCGCGCCGATGCCCTGCCCTTCCACGGCGCGGATATCTGGACGATGTACGAGCTATCATGGCTTAACCGCAACGGCCTGCCGCAGGTGGCGATAGGTCAGGTTGAGATTAACGCGACCAGCGTCAACCTGGTGGAATCGAAAAGCTTTAAGCTCTATCTCAACAGCTTTAACCAGACGCAGTTTGAGAGCCTGGAGGCGGTACGCGAGACGCTGGAGCGCGATTTACGCGCCTGCGCGCAGGGCGATGTCTCCGTCACGCTTCGCCGCCTTGAGGATGTGGAAGGCGAGCCGGTTGCCCGTTTTAGCGGCGACTGCATCGATAATCAGGATATTAACATCACCGATTATGAATTCGACGCCGCGCTGCTTTCCGGAGCCGCAGGTGAAGAGACGGTGGAAGAGACGCTGGTGAGCCACCTGCTCAAATCCAACTGTCTTATCACGCACCAGCCGGACTGGGGCTCCGTACAAATTCACTATCGCGGGCCGAAAATCTGCCGGGAAAAACTGCTGCGCTATCTGGTCTCTTTCCGCCATCACAACGAATTTCACGAGCAGTGCGTCGAGCGCATCTTTAACGACATCACGCGATTCTGCCAGCCGGAACAGCTCAGTGTGTATGCGCGCTACACCCGCCGCGGCGGTCTGGATATCAACCCATGGCGCAGCAACGGCGACTTTACGCCAGCCACCGGGCGTCTGGCGCGTCAGTAATTGCTAAACATCCCGCAAATCCGTCATGAAGGCGGTGCGGGGTGGGTTGTTAAATGTCACATGGCGGGGCTATTGTAATCAGAGGGAGCGGCGTTTATCGCCCCGTAAGGAGCTTACTTGATTACACATATTAGCCCGCTGGGCTCGATGGATCTGCTGTCGCAGCTGGAAGTGGACATGCTTAAGCGCACCGCCAGCAGCGACCTGTATCAACTGTTTCGCAATTGTTCGCTCGCGGTTCTCAATTCCGGTAGCCAGACCGATAACAGCAAAGCGCTGCTGTCGCGCTTTGAAAATTTCGATATCAATGTGCTGCGCCGCGAACGCGGCGTAAAGCTTGAGCTGATTAACCCGCCGGAAGAGGCCTTCGTCGACGGGCAGATTATTCGTTCGTTGCAGGCCAACCTCTTCGCGGTGCTGCGCGACATTCTGTTCGTCAACGGGCAAATCCATAACGCCGGGCGCTTTCAGCATCTGAATCTGACTGACTCCATTCATATCACCAACCTGGTGTTTTCTATCCTGCGAAACGCGAAAGCGCTGCACGTGGGCGAGGCGCCGAATATGGTGGTCTGCTGGGGCGGCCACTCCATTAACGAAACCGAATATCTCTACGCCCGCCGCGTCGGCAACCAGTTGGGGCTGCGCGAGTTGAACATCTGCACCGGCTGCGGGCCGGGCGCGATGGAAGCGCCGATGAAAGGCGCGGCGGTCGGACATGCCCAGCAGCGTTATAAAGAAGGGCGTTTTATCGGCATGACCGAGCCTTCCATCATCGCCGCCGAGCCGCCTAACCCGCTGGTGAACGAACTTATCATCATGCCGGATATCGAAAAACGCCTCGAAGCGTTCGTGCGTATCGCCCACGGGATCATCATCTTCCCGGGCGGCGTTGGTACGGCGGAAGAGCTGCTTTATCTGCTTGGTATTCTGATGAACCCACACAATGCGGATCAGGTACTGCCCTTGATCCTGACCGGCCCGAAAGAGAGCGCCGATTACTTCCGCGTGCTGGACGACTTTATCGTCAACACGCTCGGCGAGAAGGCCCGCCGCCACTATCGCGTCATCATCGACGACCCGGCGGAAGTGGCGCGCGAAATGAAAAAAGCGATGCCGCTGGTGAAAGAGTGCCGCCGCGAAACGGGTGATGCGTACAGCTTTAACTGGGCGATTCGCATTTCGCCGGATCTCCAGGTGCCGTTCGAGCCGACCCACGAAAACATGGCTAACCTGAAGCTCTACCCCGATCAGCCGACGGAAATTCTGGCGGCCGACCTGCGCCGCGCCTTCTCTGGTATTGTCGCGGGTAACGTGAAAGAGGTGGGCATCCGCGCCATTGAGAAGTACGGACGCTATAAAATTCATGGGGATGCGCAGATGATGAAGCGCATGGACGATCTCCTGCAAGGGTTCGTTGCCCAGCACCGCATGAAACTGCCTGGTTCTGCCTATATTCCCTGCTACGAAATCTGTACCTGAAATCAGGCGGCCGCGAGGCCGCCTTTTTTATCATCTGTCACTTAACCAAAACGTTTGCGCTCTAAAAAACACCGCGCATAATCCCGGAAATTTCTGCGAAAGAATCCGGACGTGCTGTTTTTGCTGGTTTTTACAGAAAATTAATCATCATTTTCTTCCGCTCTATTTACCTCATCTGCCGTCAGTGTCAGGCTCTGCGCGCATTAATAACGGTGTCACGCCCAAAGCCAGTGATATGATCTAAAAAACGCGTAATAAAAAAGTGGATTATTGCAATTGGGATCGGGATCACTGATAGATTCAGTGCGTGAATGTATCTTTCGCACCGCCAGAGATTTGGGGAAAAATTACAAAAAAATCCCGCTCTACAGGATTTCGTTTTACCGTTCGTCGCAAATTTATTGAATGTCACTTTAAAGTTCGTTTTTGCTTCCTCCAGGAGATACACAGATGGAAACGACTCAAACCGTCAATGTTGCTACAGCAGCCAAAAGCAGCGCGTGGCGAAAAACTGATACCATGTGGATGCTTGGCCTGTACGGCACCGCGATTGGCGCAGGGGTGCTTTTCCTGCCGATCAACGCCGGTGTTGGTGGCCTGATTCCCCTGATTATCATGGCAATTCTTGCATTCCCGATGACCTTCTTCGCACACCGCGCGCTGACCCGCTTCGTGCTGTCCGGTAAAAACCCAGGTGAAGACATCACCGAAGTGGTCGAAGAACATTTCGGCGTTGGTGCAGGTAAAGTCATCACTCTTCTCTATTTCTTCGCAATTTACCCTATCCTGCTGATGTACAGCGTAGCGATCACTAACACGGTTGATAGCTTCATTACACACCAGCTGGGGCTGACGTCTCCGCCGCGCGCGATCCTTTCTCTGATTCTGATTGTCGGCATGATGACTATCGTGCGTTTCGGCGAGCAGATGATCGTGAAAGCGATGAGCGTACTGGTGTTCCCGTTCGTTGCTGTCCTGATGCTGATGGCCTGCTTCCTGATCCCGAACTGGAGTGGTGCAGCGCTGGAAACTCTCTCTTTCAGCCATGCTTCCACCGGTAATGGCCTGCTGATGACCCTGTGGCTGGCTATCCCGGTCATGGTGTTCTCCTTTAACCACTCGCCGATCATCTCCGCTTTCGCCGTGGCGAAACGTGAAGAGTACGGCGCTGAAGCGGAGAAAAAATGCTCCCGCATTCTGGCGTACGCGCACATCATGATGGTCGTTACCGTGATGTTCTTCGTATTCAGCTGCGTACTGAGCCTCTCCCCGGAAAACCTGGCGGAAGCGAAAGCACAGAACATCACCATCCTGTCTTACCTGGCTAACCACTTCAATGTGCCGGTTATCGCCTGGGTAGGTCCGGTTATCGCAATCATCGCCATCACCAAATCGTTCCTCGGCCACTATCTGGGCGCACGTGAAGGCTTCAACGGCATGGTGATTAAATCGCTGCGCAGCCGTGGCAAAACCATCGAAGTAAACAAACTGAACCGCATCACCGCGCTGTTCATGCTGATCACCACTTGGATCGTAGCGACCCTGAACCCGAGCATTCTCGGCATGATCGAAACGCTGGGCGGTCCGATTATCGCGATGATCCTGTTCCTGATGCCGATGTACGCCATTGCAAGAGTCCCGGCGATGCGCAAATACAGCGGCCACATCAGCAACGTATTTGTGACCATCATGGGTCTTATCGCCATCTCCGCGATTTTCTACTCACTCTTCAGCTAATGTTTTGTCCGCGCCGCCGCCCGGCGGCGCGAGCCCTCCCCCGTTATTTATTCGATGGTACACATCATGATCAGCGTTTTTGATATTTTCAAAATCGGTATTGGTCCTTCCAGCTCCCATACCGTAGGGCCAATGAAAGCGGGCAAACAGTTCACCGACGACCTTGTCGCGCAGAACCTGCTGCATAAGACGACGAAAGTGGTGGTGGATGTGTATGGCTCCCTGTCGCTGACCGGCAAAGGCCACCATACCGATATCGCCATTATTATGGGCCTTGCGGGCAACCTGCCGGACACTGTAAACATCGACGCCATTCCCGGTTTCATTCAGGACGTGAATACCCACAGCCGTCTGATGCTGGCGAACGGCACGCACGAAGTGGCGTTCCCGGTGGATCAGTGCATGAATTTTCATGCCGATAACCTGGCGCTGCACGAAAACGGCATGCGTATTACCGCGCTGGCGGGCGACGATGTTATCTACAGCCAGACGTATTACTCGATTGGCGGCGGCTTTATTGTTGACGAAGCCCACTTCGGCCAGACGCAATCGTCCGCAATCGATGTACCGTATCCGTATAACACTGCCGCAGATCTTCAGCGCCACTGCCGTGAAACCGGCCTGTCGCTCTCCGGCCTGATGATGAAAAACGAGCTGGCGCTGCACAGCAAAGAAGAACTCGAAGCCCATTTCTCGCAGGTGTGGGACGTAATGCGCGCAGGCATTGAGCGCGGCACCACCACCGAAGGCGTTCTGCCCGGCAAACTGCGCGTCCCGCGTCGCGCCGCCGCGCTGCGTCGTATGCTTGTCAGCCACGACAAGAACGACGCCGATCCGATGAACGTCGTGGACTGGATCAACATGTTCGCGCTGGCAGTCAATGAAGAAAATGCCGCAGGCGGTCGCGTGGTCACCGCGCCAACCAACGGCGCGTGCGGTATCGTACCGGCGGTGCTGGCGTACTACGACAAATTTATCCGTGAAGTAAACGCTAACTCACTGGCGCGCTACCTGCTGGTGGCGAGCGCGATTGGCTCACTCTATAAGATGAATGCGTCTATCTCGGGTGCCGAAGTTGGCTGTCAGGGCGAAGTGGGCGTCGCCTGCTCAATGGCGGCGGCGGGCCTTGCGGAACTGCTCGGCGGCAGCCCGGCGCAGGTCTGCATCGCAGCGGAAATCGCCATGGAGCACAACCTGGGGCTGACCTGCGACCCGGTGGCAGGGCAGGTACAGGTGCCATGCATCGAGCGTAACGCTATTGCCTCAGTGAAGGCCGTCAATGCCGCGCGCATGGCGCTGCGCCGCACCAGCGAGCCGCGCGTCTGCCTCGATAAAGTCATCGAAACCATGTTCGAGACCGGCAAGGATATGAACGCCCGCTATCGTGAAACCTCACGCGGCGGACTGGCAGTTAAAGTGGTCGCCTGCGATTAACCCCCTCCTCACCGCCCTGTTCGCAGGGCGTTTTTTTGCGCGTTATCTTCCTGAATCCACCCGGCTTAATGGTGAGCATCCGGCAAAAATGTTACGGTAACGGCCTGTCATTTTCGTAAGGGATGCCGCCATGCCCGTTCATTTGCTGATTGTCGATGCGCTAAACCTGATCCGCCGGATACATGCGGTGCAGGGCACGCCGTGCGTGGATACCTGCCTGCACGCGCTGGAGCAACTGATTGGCAACAGTCAGCCGACACACGCCGTCGCGGTGTTTGATGATGAAGCCCGCGCGCAGGGCTGGCGTCACCAGCTTCTGCCTGATTACAAAGCCGGACGCCCGCCAATGCCGGACGATCTGCACCAGGAGATGCCCGCGCTTCGCGACGCTTTTACCCGCCGCGGCGTGCCCTGCTGGCATGTGGAAGGCAACGAGGCTGACGATCTCGCCGCGACGCTCGCAGTGAAAGTGGCGGCAGCGGGCCATGAGGCGACCATCGTGTCGACCGATAAAGGCTATTGCCAGCTCTTACGTCCGGAAATCCGCATCCGCGACTATTTCCAGAAACGCTGGCTGGACGCGCCGTTTATCGAGAGTGAATTTGGCGTGTCGCCAGGCCAGCTGGCGGATTTCTGGGGGCTTGCAGGAATTAGCAGCTCGAAGATACCGGGTGTGCCGGGTATTGGCCCGAAAAGCGCCACGCAGCTGATTAATGATTTCGGCACGCTCGAAGCGCTCTACGAGCGGCTCGACGACGTGCCGGATAAGTGGCGTAAAAAGCTCGAAGCGCACCGTGAGAGCGCCTTTGTTTGCCGTGCGGTGGCGACATTGAAAACGGATTTACAACTCGACGGGAATTTGCAGCAGCTGCGGTTGCATGGATGATTTTGGGGCGCTTCCAGTAAAAAGGCGGGTGCGCTCACGCTTACCCGCCCTACATTAGTTATTCAACCGTATATCCCGTAGGGTGGGTAAGCGCAGCGCACCCACCATACCATAATTATTCAACCGCATATCCGTAGGGCGGGTAAGTGCAGTGCACCCGCCATACCATAATTATTTAACCGCATATCCGTAGGGCGGGTAAGTGCAGTGCACCCGCCGTTTCCTTATGCGTCATTCAACGCGCTTATCGCTCGTCGCGACGCCCGCCGACGGCAGCCCACCAGCGGCGCACGTGAACGGTCACTTCCTCACGGTCGTGATAAAGTTGACGCGCCTGGATCTGCGCGTTAATACCGTGTTCATCCAGCTGCGCCTGAATCGAGGCGATATTCTGCGACACCTCTTCATAGCGCTTTTTCATCGGCAGCTTGAGGTTGAAAATGGTTTCGCGGCACCAGCCGTTCACCAGCCACTGCGCCATCAGCGCCGCGACTTTGGCCGGTTTTTCCACCATGTCGCACACCATCCAGGTAATGTTGGTGCGGGTCGGGCGATATTTAAAGCCGTCTTCACGCAGCCACGTCACCTGCCCGGTATCCATCAGGCTCTGCGCCATCGGGCCGTTATCCACCGACGCGACCCACATGTTTCGTTTCACCAGCTGATAGGTCCAGCCGCCAGGGCAGGCACCCAGATCCACCGCGTACATGCCGTTTGCCAGACGCTCATCCCACTCATCCGCCGGGATAAACACATGAAACGCCTCTTCCAGCTTCAGCGTTGAACGGCTTGGCGCGTCTGCCGGGAATTTGAGGCGCGGAATGCCCATATAAAACGGCGAGTTATTATTGGTATACGAATATCCGGTGTAGCAGCAGCCCGGCGCGATGAAAAAGACATGCACCACCGGGCGCTTCGGCGTTTCGAAATTCGCCAGAATCTTCGCGTCGCGAAGCGCAGTACGCAGCGGCACGGTGAATTTGCGGCAGAACTTCATCAGCTCTTTGCTTTCGTTGGTGTCCGCCACTTCAACACGCAGCTCACCGCCCTTCTCTACCACGCCCTGTAACATTCCGACGACCGGCGTGACGCGATCTTCCGGCGGCAGATCCTGCAACAGCTCGCCTGCCACAAACATCTGGCGGGCAAAAATCAGCGAGCTGAATGGCAGCTCGCGCGCGAGCTTATCGGCATCGTCTGGCTGGTAACATTCGAAAATCACATAGGCGCTGTTTTCTTTGACGCGGGCGAAACCAAACACGCCCTGCTGCGCGGCTTTGTCGGTTATCTCTGCCGCGCACTCTTTCTCAAAACCCTGACGGCAGTACAAAATGACCTTATTCATGAACCGAACCTTTACGCTTCAGACGCACCGCGCCAATTAACATTAATATCCAACCGGCCAGAAAACTTACGCCGCCGACCGGCGTAACGAAGGCCCATAAATGAAGATGAGAGAGCGCCAGACAATATAAGCTGCCGCTAAAAAGTACCGTGCCGAGCGCCAGGAAAACGCTGCTCCAGTAAAACCAGATGCTGATGCGACGCTGCATCGCGACCGCCAGCCCTAAAATCGCGAGCGTATGAAACGCCTGATATTCAAGGCCGGTCTGGATCCAGCCCATCTCCGCAACGCCGAGCGTTTTACGTAAAACGTGTGCGCCGAAGGCACCCAGCGCCACAAAAACAAAGCCACTGATTGAGGCGAAAATCAGCATAAAACGGCTGGTCATGATGTAACCCTACAGTAAAGCGCGATTACATCGCGCGAATCGTCGTTATTGTTCATAGCGAAAACGGAATTTTTCTTGTTCACTCGCCGCCTTCGCCAGTATCCATTGTCGAAAGGCCGCTATTTTACCCAGTTCTGCCTGGCTGTCATGACAAACGAGGTAAAAAGCGTTTTTACTGACCAGGACATCGTTGAACGGGCAGACCAGACGGCCCGCTTCGATCTCCGACTGCGCCATCACATTGTTGGCGAGCGCCACGCCCTGGCCGTGAATAGCCGCCTGCAGCACCATCGCGCTGTGGCTGAAAATGGGTCCCTGCTGGACATTAATATGATTGAGACCAAGCTGGCGCGTATAAGTTTGCCAGTCGCGGCGCGAAGCGTCATGCAAAAGCGTGTGGCGGGCTAAATCCTCGGGCGCTTTTAACGGCTTGTCGCCCGTGAGCAGCAGCGGCGAGCAGACCGGCAGCAGGTACTCGGCGTAGAGTTTTTCTACGCGTAGCCCCGGCCAATTGCCTCGCCCATAAAAAATCGCCACGTCCACATCATCGGCAAGCTTATCTTCCTGCCGATCCACCGCCTGAATACGCACGTCGATCCCAGGCCAGCTACTGTTAAAACTGGAGAGCCGCGGCACCAGCCAGTGGATCGCGAAACTCGGCAGCAGGCTTACCGTCAACGCGCCTTTTGCGCTGCGCGCCTGGAGTTTGCGCGTCGCTTCCGTCAGCTGTGAGAAAATCTCTTTGATATCCTGGAAATAGCTCTGCCCCTCTTCCGTTAACAGAAGAGAACGGTTGCGTCGGCGGAATAACTTAAGCCCCAGGAAATCTTCCAGTGATTTTATCTGATGGCTGACGGCAGCCTGGGTGACAAACAGCTCTTCGGCGGCTTTGGTGAAGCTTAAATGGCGTGCGGCGGCATCAAAAACACGTAATGCGTTTAACGGCGGTAATCGCTTGGACATGATGATTTGGCTTAAGTGTAAATGCGTATTAACAAACGAGAAACAAGTCGTCACCCATTAGTTTTTTTTATCTGAGCCATTATAATTTGTCCGTTGAGGTTACACCAGCAAATACCTATAGTGGCGGCACTTCCTGAGCCGGAACGAAAAGTCTTTAAGAATGAGAGTTCTGGAGGGCTTTTGGCTTACGGTTGTGATGTTGTGTTGTTGTGTTTGCATTTGGTCTGCGATTCAGACCATCGTAGCTAAGCTACTCTTTCACTTCCTGTACATTTACCCTGTCTGTCCATAGTGATTAATGTAGCACCGCACTTTGCGGTGCTTTTTTTTGCCTGCGCGAGTCGATTATTTCTCCAGCGCAACCATCTCTTTCACGTCAGTACGGTTGATCTGCTGCTGATTACCGTTGGCGTCTTTATATTTGATCATACCGGTATCGTCATCGGTTTTCGGTTTCCCGTCGGTCACGATAGAACGGCCATCATTGGTATGCATTACGTAGTTAGGACCGGAACAAGCGCTCAGAGCAAAAGTCATCATGCATGCTGATACTACAGCGGCAAGTTTATTCATGGTTCTTCTCCTTTAGAGTTTAATGCTATGTAAACTTCGTCTGCTAACAGGCTGAAATATTCACCTAACACTATTCAGCATAACCTGCTTTCTGCCGTTTGCCAGAATAAACAGACTTATCCGATGGTTATCAATGACCTTGTTTAACGACGTCAAATGGGCCACGATCGAAGGACTGGAAAGAGGAGTATCATGAAAGCATTCAGTCCCGCCCAATTTCGCGCGCAATTTCCCTCGCTTCGTGACGCGGGCGTCTATCTCGACAGCGCCGCCACGGCGTTAAAGCCACAGCCGGTTATCGACGCCAGCCAGCAGTTCTATTCGCTGAGCGCCGGAAATGTGCATCGCAGCCAGTTTGCCGAGGCGCAGCGCCTTACCGAGCGTTACGAAGCCGCGCGTGACGGCGTCGCACGATTAATTAACGCGCCCGACAGCCGCGATATCGTCTGGACGCGCGGCACCACCGAATCCATCAATCTCATCGCCCAGTGCTACGCGCGTCCGCGCCTGAAGCCGGGCGATGAGATTATCGTCAGCGAAGCAGAGCATCATGCCAACCTGGTGCCGTGGCTGATGGTCGCGGAGCAGACCGGCGCGAAGGTCGTGAAACTGCCGCTGGGTGCCGACCGTCTGCCGGATCTCTCAACTCTCCCCACGCTCATCAATGAACGCACATTCCTGCTGGCGCTCGGCCAGATGTCCAACGTCACCGGCGGCTGCCCGGATCTCGCGCGGGCGATTGCCAGTGCCCATGCTGCAGACGCGGTGGTGGTGGTGGATGGCGCGCAGGGCGTGGTTCACTGCCCGCCTGACGTTCAGCATCTGGATATCGATTTTTACGCTTTCTCCGGCCACAAACTCTATGGCCCGACCGGCATCGGCGTGCTGTATGGCAAAACTGACCTGCTGGCGCAGATGTCGCCGTGGCTGGGCGGCGGAAAAATGGTAACTGAAGTGACGTTCGATGGCTTTAAAACCCAGCCGGTGCCGTACCGCTTTGAGGCGGGCACGCCGAATGTCGCGGGCGTTATCGGTCTTAGCGCCGCGCTCGCCTGGCTTGAGGATATCGATCTGGTGAAAGCTGAAAGCTACAGCCGGGGGCTTGCGACGCTTGCCGAGGCGGAACTGGCGAAACGCCCGGGCTTTCGCTCGTTTCGCTGTCAGGATTCCAGCCTGCTGGCGTTTGATTTCGCAGGCGTGCACCACAGCGATCTAGTGACGCTGCTCGCGGAATCCGGCATCGCGCTGCGCGCCGGCCAGCACTGCGCCCAGCCGCTGCTGGCGGCGCTTGGCGTCAGTGGCACGCTGCGCGCCTCTTTCGCGCCCTATAACACGCAAGGCGACGTCGAGGCGCTGATCGCCGCCATCGACCGCGCGCTGGACATACTGGTGGATTAAATGACGACTGCTTACCTTGCCGGGCACCCGTTCGGCGCTTCCATTACCCCTGACACGCTGCGTGAGACGTTTGGCCCGCTCACCCAGTGGGAAGATAAATATCGCCAGCTGATCCTGCTCGGCAAACAGCTTCCGGCGCTGCCGGAGGAATTAAAACAAGAGGCACAGGAGATCCCCGGCTGTGAAAACCGGGTCTGGCTCGGCTATGAAAAACGCCCCGACGGCGGCCTGCACTTTTATGGCGACAGCGAGGGGCGCATCGTGCGCGGATTGCTGGCGGTGTTGCTCACCGCCGTGGAAGGCAAAACGCCGCAGGAGCTACAGGAACACTCTCCGCTGGCGTTATTTGACGAGTTAGGGCTGCGCGCCCAGCTCAGCGCGTCTCGCGGCCAGGGCCTGGCGGCGCTGGCGCAGGCGGTACAGAACGCCGCCCGCAACGCCTGATCACACGGCGCTGCGCGCCGCTTTCGCCATCATCTTCTTCAGCGCGTGCGACACCGCCACAAAACCAAACGTGGCGGTCACCATCGTAGCCGCGCCGAAACCTGAAGCGCAGTCCATACGCTTCGGCCCTTCCGCCGTGCTTTTCATCGCGCACACCGAGCCGTCGGCCTGCGGATAGACCAGCGCTTCGGTGGAGAAAACGCAGTCCACGCCAAGTTTCCCTTTGCTGTTTTTCACCACGCCGAAATCGCTCTTCAGCCGCTCGCGCAGTTTCGCGGCCAGCGGGTCCTGAATGGTTTTGGCGAGATCGACCACCTGGATCTGCGTCGGATCGGTCTGCCCGCCCGCGCCGCCGGTGGTGACCAGTGGAATTTTATTACGACGGCAGTACGCAATCAGCGCCGCCTTTGGCCGCACGCTGTCGATAGCGTCGATGACATAGCTAAACCCGGCGTTCATGTATTGCGCCACATTATCGACAGTGACGAAATCATCTACCACGGTGATGCGGCACTCCGGGTTGATCTGGCGAATACGCTCGGCCATCACTTCGGATTTCGCCTGCCCGACCGTGTCGCGCAGCGCATGGATCTGACGATTGGTATTGGTGACGCACACGTCATCCATGTCGATAAGCGTAATCGCGCCGATACCGGTGCGCGCCAGCGCTTCCGCCGCCCATGAGCCGACACCGCCGATACCCACCACGCAGACATGCGCGTCGGCAAAGAGCTGCAACGCCGCTTCGCCATATAAACGAGCCGTGCCGCCAAAGCGACTGCGCCAGGCGTCTGTGATAACTACAGCCATAAAACCTCAGATATAAAAAGGGTGAGAGTTCTCCCTCACCCTTGCTCAGAAATCCGCAGGCCCGGCAGACGTTACGCCGCCGGGCGACAGGTTGCTCAGAATAGCATAATCAGCCGCTGAACACGTTGCCGGCACCCGGCGCGGTTTTCAGCACCCAGACGCGGCCGTAGTGATTATACCAGCCTGCGCGGTGCCCGGCGTCCGGGCCGATGCCCTGATAAATATCGAAATGCTGGCCTTTAATCGCGCCGCCGACATCCAGCGCCACCATCAGCCTGAGCTCATATTGTCCGTTGAACTTGCCGTTATTGTCCAGCAGCGGCACCTCTGCCAGCAGCGTGGTGCCTGCCGGAATAATCGAGCGGTCAGAGGCCACCGACGCGCGGCCAATCAGCGGTACGCCGCTTGCGCCTTTCACCGGCGCGTAATTTTGCGGTTTAAAGAAAACGAAAGACGGGTTTTCTTCCAGCAGCGCGCGTACTTCCTGCTCGCTGTGGGTTTCGCCCCAGTGGCGAATCGCCTGCATCGACATATCTTCACGCTTCACTTCTCCGCGATCGATAAGCACTTTACCGATGCTGCGGTACGGATGGCCGTTTTTACCGGCATAGGCGAAGAAATTCAGCGGGCGTCCGTCGCCGAAATCGATATAGCCGCTGCCCTGCACATCCATAATGAAGTTATCCATCAGCGAGTTGCTGTATGCCAGCACGTAGTTATCGCTGAGCGCGCCGGCGTAAATCTCGGCGCGCGACGGCAGGCGTCCGCGTTTCGGCGGCATACGGTAAATCGGGTACTGGAATTCGCCCTGACGGGTATAGCGCGCCTGCACCACCGGCGTGTAATAGCCAGTGAACTGGACGTTGCCGTAGTTATCCGCCCCTTCCATCTGCCAGGCGTCGATGCCGAACTGGCGCAGCGAACGGGTATCGCCACCGGCGCGCAGCCACTCCTGCACGGCGTTATAGACGCTGCTTTGAGAGCCAAAAAGACGCGGAGAGGCGCTGCGAATAGCCGCGACCTGCTCGGAGAAATCTCCGGCGTTAATGGGCGCGCCAACGGCGTCCGGCTGGTTTACCAGCGAAAACGGCTGCGTAAATTTGCCGTCTTTATATTGCTGACCGCGATCGGTCGGTTTGGAGGAACAGGCGGAAAGCAGCGCGATCATCGCCCCTGCCGCCAGATATTTTGCCCAACGTCCTTTCATGACTCTCTCCGCTATTGCGCTGTCCGCAGGCGAAGATAGCAAACCGGCGCTCGCAAGGAAACGCATAAGCCCTTTCAGACAGGCATCGGGATTAAAGAATCATCAACACGGATAATATTTCGGCAAGCTGACGCCGATTCAGCTTATTGTTTTAAAAAAAGGTTGCAACGAAAGCTCAGCGGAGTATAGTGCGCATCCACGGACGCGGGGTGGAGCAGCCTGGTAGCTCGTCGGGCTCATAACCCGAAGGTCGTCGGTTCAAATCCGGCCCCCGCAACCAATTAACGCGCACGGCGCGACAATGTGAAGCAGTAAAACGGACGCGGGGTGGAGCAGCCTGGTAGCTCGTCGGGCTCATAACCCGAAGGTCGTCGGTTCAAATCCGGCCCCCGCAACCAATAAAATGAACACCCTGACGGGTGTTTTTTTATGCCTGCAATTCAGCATTCCCTTTGACTGCCTTTTACGGCCCGTTAAAAAGGCGCGTTATCCGCGCCTTGCCAGCGTCCCGCCATCGGCAAAGTAAGCTTTGATCCCTGCCAGAATCGACTCCGCCACTTCCTGCTGGAATGTCGCGGTGCGAAGCTTACGCTCCTCTTCCTCATTACTGATAAACGCGGTTTCGACCAGAATCGAGGGAATATCCGGCGCTTTCAGCACGGCGAAGCCCGCCTGATCCACTTTGTTCTTATGCAGTTTGTTGACCCGCCCGAGACGCCCTAACACCTCTTTGCCAAATTTCAGGCTGTCGGAAATCGTCAGCGACTGCACCATGTCAAACATGGTGTGATCGAGATAAACGTCCCCGCTTTTACTCACGCCGCCTACCAGGTCCGCGGCGTTTTGCGTTTGCGCCAGATATTTCGCCGCCGTACTGGTCGCCCCTTTGGTTGAGAGCGCAAAAACGGACGAACCGCGCGCGGCGCGGCTGGTAAAGGCGTCAGCGTGAATAGAGACAAACAGGTCGGCGCGCTGCTTCTGGGCCTTCGCCACGCGCACTTTCAGCGGAATAAAAATATCTTCGTTGCGGGTCATGAACGCTTTCATGTTCGCTTCGCGTTCAATCAGCGCGCGCAGGCGGCGGGCGATTTGCAGCACCACGTCTTTCTCACGCGTCTTATTCTTGCCAATCGCGCCGGGGTCTTCGCCGCCGTGGCCGGGGTCGATCATAATGACTATCGGGCGATCGCGCCCTGCTTTGCCCGGCTGCGGGCCGCTGGTGGCAGGCGGCACCTGTTTATCCAGCTCGCCCTTGTTGTAATCCTCAAGCAGCGCCAGCAGCGGATCCTGCTCGTTAGTGCCGTTAGCCGGGTAGAGATCGATAACCAGACGTTCGCGGAACTCGGCGACCGGTGCCAGCGCAAAAAGATGCGGCGTCACGTTTTTCTTTAACTCAAACACCATGCGCACGGTTTTCGGGTCAAACTGCCCGACGCGCGCGGATTTTATAAACGGATCGTCGACACGGATCTGGCTGCCCACGCCTTTTAGCACCGCGTTCAGGTTAACGCCTTCGAGATCAACCACGATGCGTTCCGGGTTACTTAGCGCGAACTGGCGATATTTCAGCACACGGTTAGATTCCAGCGTCACGCGGGTATAGGCGGAAGCAGGCCAGACGCGCACCGCAATAACCTGGCCCGACGCAGCCAGGCCTGCCTGGCTGACGCTCAATAACCACATCGCCCCCGCGCCCTGTAACAGCTGGCGGCGACTAAAAAGATGACTGGAACCTGACATGCCACTCCCGAGCACTAATGCGAATAACTCAACTTACGACCCAAATGGCCAAAAACTTTAGCGAATGGTAGCGAAACTGTCATCTATAAAAGGGTAAACAAATGCCTTTGAACGTCTAAGTTCGCGGTAATGACGCGCCGCCGCCATAAAATTGCCACTTGCGCATGGGATAATAAAAGAATAAAAATACACAAATTACGAATAAACATTCACTGAGAGGTTTTGCCGTGGTGAAGGAGCGTCGAACCGAACTGGTCCAGGGATTCCGCCATTCTGTTCCCTATATTAATGCCCATCGGGGCAAAACGTTTGTCATCATGCTTGGCGGCGAGGCCATTGAGCATGAAAACTTTTCCAGTATCGTCAACGATATAGGTTTGCTTCACAGCCTCGGCATCCGCCTGGTGGTGGTTTATGGCGCGCGTCCGCAAATCGACGCCAACCTTGCCGAACACCATCATGAGCCGGTTTACCACAAGCACACCCGCGTCACCGACGCCAAAACGTTGGAGCTGGTAAAGCAGGCGGCCGGGTTGTTGCAGCTCGATATCACCGCCCGACTCTCAATGAGCCTCGGCAACACGCCGCTGCAGGGCGCGCATATTAATGTGGTGAGCGGCAACTTTATCATCGCGCAGCCGCTCGGCGTGGATGACGGTGTCGATTACTGCCACAGCGGGCGCATTCGCCGCATCGATGAAGACGCTATTCACCGCCAACTCGACAGCGGCGCGATTGTGCTGCTCGGGCCGGTGGCGGTGTCGGTGACAGGCGAGAGCTTTAACCTGACGTCTGAAGAAGTCGCCACCCAGCTTGCCATCAAGCTTAAGGCTGAGAAGATGATCGGGTTCTGCTCGTCGCAGGGCGTGATGAGCGACGACGGCGACATTATTTCCGAGCTGTTCCCGAACGAGGCGCAGGCGCGTCTTGAGACGCTGGAAGCGGCAGGCGACTACCACTCCGGTACCGTGCGCTTTCTGCGTGGCGCGGTCAAAGCCTGCCGCAGCGGCGTACGTCGCTGCCACCTTATCAGCTATCAGGAAGATGGCGCGCTGTTGCAGGAGCTGTTCTCCCGCGACGGTATCGGCACGCAGATTGTGATGGAGAGCGCCGAGCAGATCCGCCGCGCCACCATTAATGACATCGGCGGCATTCTGGAGCTTATCCGGCCGCTGGAGCAGCAGGGCATTCTGGTGCGCCGCTCGCGCGAACAGCTGGAGATGGAGATCGATAAATTCACGATTATCCAGCGCGATAACCTGACCATCGCCTGCGCCGCGCTCTATCCGTTCCCGGAAGAGAAAATCGGTGAAATGGCATGCGTGGCCGTTCACCCGGATTACCGCAGCTCAGCGCGCGGCGAAGTCCTGTTGCAGCGCATCGCCACCCAGGCCAAACAGATGGGTCTATCCAAACTGTTTGTGCTTACTACCCGCAGCATTCACTGGTTCCAGGAGCGCGGGTTCGCGCCGGTGGATATCGACCTGCTGCCCGAAAGCAAAAAGCAGATGTACAACTATCAGCGCCGCTCGAAGGTGCTGATGGCGGATTTAACCTGACAGCCCCGCTGCGGCCTGGCCATCGCCGGGCCGCGCTTATTGTTCAAAGCAGGCCATCAGGCCGCTGCGCCGTTCCGTTCTGGTCGCGATGGCCATCTCCAGCACCCGCTCATCCGCATACAGCGACAACCGTCGCCGCGCGCGCGTAATCGCCGTATAGACCAGCTCTCGCGTGACCACCGGCGCGAACTGCCCCGGCAGGAGCAGCGCCGCATGATCGAACTCCGAACCCTGTGATTTATGCACCGTCATTGCCCACGCGGTGTCATTATCCGGCAAGCGGCTTGGCACGACGGGTTTCAGTTTGCCGCCGGGCATCGGGAACCAGACGCGCAGGCCATCGCCACGATCCAGCGCCACGCCGATATCGCCGTTAAACAGCCCCAGCGCGCTGTCGTTGCGCGAAATCATCACCGGCCGCCCTTCATACCAGCGCGACAGCGGCGTGCGACGAATCAGCCGCCGCTGCGCCAGCGCATGTTCCACACGCTCGTTAAGCCCGGCGACGCCGAACGGCCCTTCACGCAGCGCGCAGAGCATCTGGAATTCGCTGAAGGCCGCAAGAATGGCCTCCGGCTCGGCACGCTCGCGGACCAGCGTTAAGAACCGCTCGTAGCCTGCCAGCGTCTCGTCAATCATCTGTGCGTAATCGTCGTTACCCGCCAGCGTTTTGCAGGCGATATCGTCAAATCCTCGGCTAAACGTCGCTCTGGCGGCGCGATGATCGCTGCGATTAACAGCAAACGCGAGCTGGCCGATGCCGGAATCGCTGCCAAAACGATAGCTTTTCTGCAGCAGGCACAGGCAGTCGCGCAGCGCGCCTGCCGGATGAGGCTCGCCGCCGTTAATGTGACACCCCGTGATGCGGGCAAGCTCGGTGGCGCGTTCAGTGGTAAAACCGTGGTTCACGTAGTGGCAGATATCACCGAGCACCGCGCCCGCTTCCACGGACGCCAGCTGATCGCGATCGCCTAAAAAAATCACCCGCGCATGGTCCGGCAGCGCCGCGATAAGCCGCGCCATCATCGGCAGGTCTATCATCGAAGCCTCATCCACCACCAGAACATCCAGATGCAGCGGGTTACCTTCGTGGTAGCGCAGACGCTGGCTGCCCGGCTGCGCACCCAGCAGGCGGTGCAGCGTGCTGGCTTCTTCCGGCAGCGCGTTTTTCTGCGCGTCGCTCAGTGGCAAACGACGCAGCGCAGCACCGAGCGATTCCGTCAGGCGCGCCGCGGCTTTACCGGTCGGCGCGGCAAGGCGGATACGCGGCAGTTTCTCTTCCGAGAGCTGCACCATGGCCGCCAGCAGTTTCGCCACCGTGGTGGTTTTCCCGGTGCCCGGCCCGCCGGAAATCACCGAGATGCGCCGGGTGAGCGCGACTGCCGCCGCCACTTTCTGCCAGTCCACTTCATCGCCTGGTGGCCCAAAAAGCGCCTCCAGTACCGCGCTCAGGCGCGCTTCTTCCAGTTCAATACTATGGTTACGCTCGCGAAAGAACGCCGCGACCGCCCTCTCATGACGCCACATACGGTTCAGATACAAACGCTCGCCGATGAGCTTCAGCGGCGTCGGCGCGTCGTCCTCACTCACCGCAGGCGATGCCAGTAACAGCGAGCGCCAGTCGTCCGGATTGCCCGCCGCCTCAAACAGCGTTTGCGCCATTTCATCGTGACGCCCGGCGAAGCAGTGCGTCGCACACAGCCGGGAGAGCGGCAGACAGACGTGGCCTTCACCGGCGTCGCGGCTCACCAGCGAGGCGGCGAGCATCACCGCCGGTTCATCATCGCTTGCCACCATCATCGCGAACTGGGCATCCAGCGGGCGCAGAAGCTTTTGCACTACGGCCTGCTGGATCAGTTGATGCATTTTCATGACGCTTTCTCCTCCGCGCCGGCAAACAGCGCATCCATTGCCGTGACCAGCGCCTGCGCCGGACGAGTCGTAAAGATGCCCTGACGCATATCTTCTTTCGTTACGCCGCGCAAAAACAGGTAAATCACGCCACCGAAGTGACGCTCGTAATCATAATCCGGCAGGCGATGGCGCAAATAGCGATGCAGCGCCAGCGTGTATAGCTGATACTGCAGATCGTATCGGTGCGTCTGCATCGCCTGCGACATCGCTTCCACCGTATACGCTTCCGGGCTGTCCCCAAGCCAGTTCGATTTATAATCCAGCAGGTAATAACGCCCCTGCCAGCGGAAAACCAGATCGATAAAGCCTTTCAGCATGCCGCGCACCTGGCGGAAATCGAGCGGCGGACACTGCGCGGAAAACGGGTCGTGCTCGCGAATCAGCGCGTCAAGCGCCTCAGGGCGCAGCGCGGCGTCAATCGGCACGTAAAACTCCAGCTCCACCTGTTTATCTTTCGCGCCAAGCTGATTCAGCGACACGCCGGTCTCGTTCAGTGGCGCGCTCAGTACGTCATCTATCCAGCGGCTCAAAACCGGCTGCCAGGCTTCGTCGAAACCGCCCAGTTGCAACTGCTGCGTTACCCACTCCGGCGATACCGGCTGGGTAAAATCGATCTCCTCAAAGAGGCTGTGCAGGAAAGTGCCTGGCGACGCGCCGCGTGGAAACGTATGCGGCGACATTACCGGTTCATCAGGCACGTCACGCGCGCCCGCGCCGTCCAGATCCAGCTTCGGCAGCAGATCCAGCGCGCGCCCTGCGCCATGCTGTTGTAAACCTGAATAACTGGTGACGCGCCATTCATCAATAATGCGTCGTTGCAGCTCACGTGCAGCAAGCGTCGGCGGCGCTGACTCCGGTGGCATCCAGGGCGTGTTATCCGGCTCGCCCGGGATCTCCAGCGCCAGATTTTCATCGCATAAGGCTTCGATACAGCGACGCAGGCCGTTCGCATCCAGCGCTTCGCCTTGTTGAATCAGCCTGCCAAGCGCGCTGCGGTGGAGATCGGTTTCCCCTTCTTTCGCGCCACGGCGGCGAAAGAGCGGCGCTACACCCAGGCTGCAATGCCAGACGGAGCGCGTCAGCGCCACATACAGAAGGCGTAAATCCTCCGCCAGCCGCTCCATCTCCGCCAGTTCAAGGCTCTCTTCAGCGTTGCTCAGATCGAGCATCGGCGTAAACGTCTCGCGATCGTGGTAAAAGGCCTGTTTCTGTTCGCGAAAATCGGCAATAAAGGGCAGCCAGACCAGCGGATATTCAAGCCCTTTCGATTTATGAATAGTGACGACCTGAACCAGATGTTTATCACTTTCCAGACGCAGTTGCTGGCTGGAGGCGCTCGCGTCCGGCTCGGCGATATGCTGGGCTAACCAGCGCACCAGCGCATATTCGCTGTCGGCCTGCGCAGAAGCCTCCTGGAGTAATTCGCTCAGGTGGAGAATATCCGTCAGCCTGCGCTCGCCGCCCGGTGTGGCGAGCAGATTTTCCGCCACCTGCCGGTGCGTCATCAGCGCGCGCAGCATCGGCATCACGCCGCGCCGCAGCCAGATCTGCCGGTAGCCGTCGAATTCCTCTACCAGCGCATCCCAGGCGTTTTCATTTTCATTGAGCGCCTCAATGGCAGGCGCATCCAGCCCGAGCATACTTGCCGCCAGCGCGCTGCGAAGCCGCGTCTCCACTTCCGGTGCCAGCACGGCCTGTAGCAACCAGAGCATCTCCAGCGCCTCCTGGGTGGCGAAGACGCTGTCGCGGTTAGAAAGATAAACGGAAGGAATGTTAAGCGCGTTCAGCGCCTCGCGCACCAGATTCGCTTCGATGCGGTTACGCACCAGCACCGTGATATCTGACGCCTGTACCGGTCTCGCACGCTCTTCGCGCCACAACAGCGCTTCACCCTTCATACCCGCGCTTAACCAGTCGCGGATCTGCTGCGCACAGACGCGCGCCATTGTTTGTTGGTAATCACTTACTCCTGCGCCGTCGCCTTCCATAAGCCAAAGTTTCATGGCGGGCTGTGTTTTCCCGGCAAAAGTAAAACGCAACGACTGGTTACGCGCGGCAGGCTTCACTGCCAGAAAAGGGATATCGCGAAACATAAACGCGTTTTCCATCTGGCTGAATATTTTATTGACGCTCTCCACCATGCCTGGTGCCGAACGCCAGTTCGTATCAAGTGTATAGTGAGCGTTTACTTCGCCGCGAGCGCGCATGTAAGTAAAAATATCCGCACCGCGAAACGCATAAATTGCCTGTTTCGGGTCGCCGATGAGCAGCAATGTGGTCTCTTGCTGGCCCAGCCAGATGCGACGGAAAATACGGTACTGTTGCGGGTCGGTATCCTGAAACTCATCGATCATCGCCGCCGGGTAGCGGGTGCGAATCGCCGCCGCCAGCGCCTCGCCGCCCGGCTGATTCAGCGCCTCGTCAAGACGGCTCAGCATGTCGTCAAAGCCCAGCTCGCCGCGGCGGCGCTTCTCCTGCGCGACGGTATAGCGGATTTCCGCCATCGCTCTGGCAATGAGCAGATCGCGGATGGTGAAAGGCTCGGCCAGCAGCGCATCGATTGCTTCAAACACCGCATGGCGCGGTGCATCGCCTTTTTTAGTCTTCTCAAGCAGCGTACTCTGGGCAAATTTTTCCAGCGCGCCCGGCAGTTGCCAGGAATTGGTTTCTTCCTGCGCCCAGGCGGCCATCTGGTCAAGCCACGCGGGCAAATAACGGCTGCTGTAGCTGCGCTTATCGACGCCCGAATTCTGAATCAGCGCCGCCAGCTCTTCAGCGTTTTCACGCCACAGGGCTTTGACCTCGTCAATACGCGCTATCGCGTTTTCATAGCGCGATTCAATCGTTTCGTCATCCGGCGGTGGCGTTTTGAGCTTAGGCGCTTCGCCATGCAGAAAGCTGTTTACATCGCGCAGCAGCGATTCCGGCCCGTCCCACTGTTCGCAGACCACGCGCGCCAGGGGTTTGGCGAGCGGGTAACAGTGACGACGCCAGAAATCGGCGCAGGCCTGATAACGCAGCAGCGATTCATCTTCAATTAACTGCTGCTCGAATGGCATCCCGGATTCAAAGGCATTCAGGCTCAGCATGCGCTGGCAGAAGCCGTGAATGGTGAAGATGGCCGCCTCGTCTATCTGCCGCTCCGCCAGCAGCAGCGTGCGGGCCGCCAGTGGTTTATCCGGAATCTCATCCAGCAGGCGCTGATAGAGCGGATCGTCGGTGCGCTCGCGCAGACAGGCCACACGCAGTTCGTGAATATTGCTGCGAATACGCCCGCGCAGCTCTTCCGTCGCGGCTTCGGTAAACGTTACGACCAGCAATTCTTCTACGGTTAACGGGCGTGGGTGAGCCGCCTCGCCGCCCAGGCCTAACAGCAGACGCAGATACAGCGCTGCGATGGTATAGGTTTTCCCGGTGCCAGCAGAGGCTTCTATCAACCGCTCGCCCGTTAAGGGCAGGCGGAGGGGATCAAGGGAGGCTGCGGGCTCATCGGTCATTGCGTATCACTCAGAAGCGGTAAAGATTGTTGCAAGTCGCTGACGCTCTGATACACCGGCCATCCTTCTGGCGCTGCATAACGCGCCTGCGGGCTCTGGCTGCCGGAGACCTGTGAGAGGATGGTCATACCCTGTCGGGCCAGTACGGCCTGATGGAAAAAGTCGGCCAGTTTTTGCGGCGTCAGCTGTCTGATTTCGGCCACAACTTTATCACGAGAATCGAAGTTTAAATTATCCCGATCGAAGTCTTTACTCACCTGCGAGGCTTCTTCGCCAAGCGTCTGTGGTGCCTGCTGCATGTCGTTGATGATACTTTGCTGAATATGAGCAAAATCCTGCGCGTTAAGCGTGCGAAGCCGCGACTCCACATGCGGGAAGAAAGCCTGATAGCGCTTCCAGAGATAATCGGGCTGCTTTTCGCTGCTTTGCAGCAGGAAACCGATCCCCCACTGGCGGCCGACAGGCATCGGGAAGGCGAAGACGGCATAGCCTAACTGCTCCTGCGTACGCAACTGGTTGTAGAACCAGGGCGAAATAATCTGTCCAAGCATGGCGCTACAGGCAGAGCTGGTCGACTCGTTATACCCGACTGGCACAAACAGCGCGGCGAGGGCGGAATCCGTGCTGCTGCCCGCTTTGTTAAAGATAGCCTGCTGCGCTTTATCTACGCTGACGTCCCGGGTGCGCGTCCAGCTTTTCCCTTTCAGGCCCAACTGACGAACGGCCTCCTGTGTGAAATTTTTCACCTGCTCAGGGGCGAGGTTGCCGACCACAAGGAATTCCGCGCGGGCATGGGTTTTCAGGCTCTCGCGATAAGCGAGGATGTCCTTTAGGGTGATTTCCGGCAACAGCGCGCGGCGCGCTTCACGCTGGAAATACGGCACCTGAGAGACCATCTGTACCGGCATGATAGCCTGATCGTAGGCTTTGCCCTGCTCCGCCGATGCCAGCATCTGCTTATACCAGGATTTCGCCTGCGCCAGCTGATCCTCGGTAGGCTCATAGCTGAAATAGCCGTCCAGCAACGTCAGGAACAGCTTACGTAAATGCTGGGTGTAGCCATTCGCGCTAATCATCAGCCCGCTGTTGGCGCTGCTGGAGAAACTGATGCCGCCTACGGAGGCCTGGTTGCTCAGCTGATCAAGGGCAATCCCGGCCAGATAATCATTCAGCGCGAACAACACCTGGTTTTTCGCGCTGTTCATCGCCTGCTCATTGCGCAGCACCAGGGTGATATCCGCTCTCGGCTCGCTGGCGAAATAGCGGCTTGGCATATAGAGCACGCGCAGTTCCGGCTCCTGAACCAGCAGCTTAGGATGCGCATACGGCTTCTGCGGTTTAATCAGGCTGAAATCGCTCGGGATATAAGGGTTTGGCTCCGGCAGGGTAAGCGCAATCTGCTGCCCCAGCGTTTGCCACTGTTTTAGCGTTGCAGCCGGGATTTTCTCAACCTGATAAGGCGCGCCGACAAAATAGGCCGTTTTGTTGTGCGGTTCTTCAGGGCTGATATACCAGATTCGCGCGTTTTCCGGCGTCATCATCGCAAGACGCGCGTTCACCGCTTGGGGATCGAACTGATCCGCAATATTTACCACATCCAGCGTATGCTCAACGGGCACGCGCAGCATGCTGTCAGCCAGCCACTCAACATAGTTCATATCCCGGGTGATGGAGGGATAGCGGAAATCGAGATCCAGAACATGAGAGAGCTCGGTGAAATAGCGTTTATCAATGCCTTTATCGCGCAGCGTCTGAAGATAGCGGAAAATAGCTGCCGCAACGCGGTCGCGCTGCGCGAGCCCTTTGTCTGTGAGCGAGACGGAAATGACCATCACGCCGCTGTTTCCGGCGACAACCGGATCGGAGTCCGCTCTGACGCTTTCGGCAAGCCCCTCTTTTTGCAGCCAGTCAGATAATGTGCCAGGACTGCGGCTGCCTATCATGTAGCCGATGAGTTCATCGGTTTTACTGCGGAATTTGTCGCTGTTGTTATCGATGCGAAATTCAACGCGCAACGCCTTAAGCGGCTGCACAGGGACATAGTGAATAAAAATGCCTTGCTGTGCGGGTGTTACGACAGGGGTAGTGATTTCAGGCGCCGTCAGGTTTTTATTCGGCACGCGTCCCCAGGTTTGCGCGGCCATGCGGGCAAGCTCCGGCAACGGGCGGTTACTGTAGACCACGGCTTTCATGAGGTTCGCGGAGTAGTATTTATCCCGAAAGCCCACCAGTGCCTGATGGAGCGGACTGCCAGGCTTATCACGCAGCGTCTCCAGGTTGCCGCCGGAAAAACGCGAGCCCGGATGCGCCGGGTTTAACGTTTCGGCGCTGATTTGCGCCATACGCATCCCGTCGCGCGCACGCGCCATGGTTAATTCCGCATTTACCGCGTTGCGTTCACGATCGGCATAAGTTTTATCGAGATTCGGCGCAGCGATCGCGTCCGCAAGCCTGTCCATCGCGCCATCGAGAGCGTCATTTTCTACTTCCAGATACCAGGCGGTGCGGTAAGGTGCCGTGCTGGCGTTATGGCTTCCGCCGTGGAGCTTCAGGTATTCCGCCAGACTGTCAGGCTCAGGGTATTTTTTGGAGCCCATGAGCGTCATGTGCTCAAGATAATGCGCAAGCCCCAGATGATCGTCAGGGTCTTCCAGCGAACCTACCGGCAGCACCAGCGCGGAGAGCGATTTTACGGCCTGCGGATCGCAGACCAGTAAAACCACCATTCCGTTATCAAGCCGGATAGCCTGGTATTGACGGTTATCACGATCGCTTTTGCGGATCGTTTCTTTCAGTGGTTGCCAGCCTGTATCGGCCTGAGACAAGGGAGCCCAGAAGGCCATGCATAACAACAGCGCTTTGTACCAGTTACGACATCCAGGCATCAATAAACCTCTCATTTACTGCTTCTGCTATTCATCATTAACATGCGGCGCATACGGCTACGTCCTTCTTATGAGGGCGTCAACGTCGCCGTCTGCGCTTAATGGTCAGGGTTGGTGATGGCGGAACAGCGGCAGCAGATAACGCTGCGCCTCGCGGATGATGGCCTCGTAATACTCCGGCTCCAGGTTACGCCACAGACGCTGATACCAGATATCCATCCCCTCGCCTTCTACCATCTGGTTACCCGTCCAGGCCTGAATCAGCTTATTACGTGCTTTCAACTGGGTTTCTTCATCCCACAAAATGGCATCGTTTTTCACGTCATAACAGGCTTTTAGCCACTCACCACCACTCTGCGGCAACAAAATCAGCGGTTCGCGCATTCCCTGCTGATACCCGTCGGTAAGCTCGCGCAAATAGTGTTCCGCTTGCTCACGCGGTACGGGCGGAAAGCGCCAGCAGCTATCTTTACGGCCATAAAGGCGGCTGGTTCCTTCACCGCCACAGGCACAGTAGACCAGATGCTCAAGCCAAAGTTGCATTCCATGTTCAACACGCAGTATGGAAGGCCGCCACCGTAACAGCCCGTCCTGCTGCACATGCTGCAACCAGCCCGTCATTTCGACATTACCAAGCTCAAGCGCAATCTCCTGGCTTTCGCCGCCATCGCGCTCAGCCAGCACTCGCTCGGCCAGAGCCTGCATTTCCTGTAGCTGGCTTTCCCAGAACAGCTCGCCGAACGCGCCATAGGGCAGCTCACCTGCCGCGCGGTATCGACGATAGAGGGCTTCAGGATCTTGTTGCTCCACCAGCGTATTCAGTAGCTGCTGATTCATGTGGTAGCGGCCGAGACTATCCAGCGTAAAAGGCTCGGCATCCGGCAGTTCGCTCTCTTCCGTGCGGAAGTTAACTTTCAGCCGCAACTGGAAAAAGGCTCGCACCGGGTGGCGCCAGAAACGCTGGAACTGTTCAAATGGCAGTTCCTCAAGCGTGACTGGCGTCAGCGGTTTGATAAATTCCGGATGCGCCTCACCCTGCTCGCTGGCCGCGGGCAGCCATTCGCGGGCGTAGCTCTGAGTCTCTCTGGCAGGCTGAAAGTTTTCCGCATCAAAAGGAGTCCGTGGGTAGAGCCGCATCAGGTGGGCTTTGACCTTTTTCGCGCTTTCATCACAGTTAAGCGCCTCGTCGCCCGGCAGATAATGGCTCTGCGCAAGATAATCCACCAGCTCCTGCACCAGCACTGATGGATACTTTTCGCTGTTATCCTGTACCGAGCGGCCAATGTAGCTGATGTAAAGCTGCTGCTGGGCGGAAATCAGCGCCTCCAGGAAGAGGTAACGATCGTCGTCGCGACGGCTGCGATCCCCACGCTGCGGCTTCTGGCTCATCAGATCAAACCCCAATGGCGCGAGCGTCCGCGGATAAACGCCATCGTTCATGCCCAGCAAACATACAACCTTAAAAGGAATCGAGCGCATCGGCATTAACGTACAGAAATTTACCGGTCCGGCGAGAAAACGCTGGCTGATGCGCTCCTGGTCGAGCATTTTCGCCAGCTCATCACGCAGCAACGTGAGCGGCACTTCATCTTCATAATGTGCGCTAATGCCTTGCTCGATAATCGCCTGCCACTGCTGTTCGATGAGCGCCAGCGCGGCTTCGGTCTCAGCATCAGGGGCAAAGAAGCTATCGAGCATTTCCCGACAGACCGGCAGCCATTCCGCCAGCGGCCGCGCCTGCGAAAGCCCTTTGCGCCACAGGTTAAGCTGCATTAAGAGTTCAGCAAGATGGCCGACCAGTTCAGCAATTAACCCGCTGGATTCATCATACGGCAACACCGACTGCCATTCGCCAAGATGGCTTTCCATGGCGTAGCCCAGCAGCATACGGGTAAGACCAAACTGCCAGGTGTGCTGACCGGTCGCTGGCAGCGCCAGTTCACGCACGTTGTCATCATCAATGCCCCAGCGTACGCCGGACTCATTCACCCACTGTCGCAGGAAGCGCAGCCCCTCTTCGCTGATATTGAAACGGGCGGCAAGCGACGGGACTTCCAGCAGTGCCAGGACATCTTCAGAGACAAAACGGCTGTCCGGCAGCGAGAGTAACGTAATGAATGCCTGAAGCGCAGGGTGCGCCTGACGCGCGCGCCGGTCAGAGATGGCGAACGGCAGGTATCGCTCCTGGCTCGCGCTGCCAAAGACAGCCTGAATAAACGGACTGTAGCTGTCGATATCCGCCACCATCACGATGATATCTCGCGGCGTCAGCTGTGGATCGGCCTCCAGCATTTGCAGAAGCTGGTCATGGAGAATTTCCACTTCACGCTGGGGGCTATGGCAGACATGCACACTGATACTGCGATCGTCAGGATCCAGCAGGCGTTTTCCATCGCTTCGCTCAAACTCCTCAAGCGTCACGCCCGCCTGCGCCTGATTACGTAGTTCCAGCAGATCGAACTGCAGACTGTGCAACAGGTTATCAGGTTCGAGATCGACAAATACATCCATCTCCTCAAAACGCTCAAGGCCTGAAAGCAGGTACGTGTAGTCACGACCTAATTTGCCCCAGGAAGCAAGCAGCGGGTTTCCCACTTCCTGCTCGCCTTCTTCATTGAACAGAGCGGGGGCCGTTTCGCTGTCTTTAAAAAGCGGTGCCGTTCCCTCTTTCGCATGCAGTTTACGCTTGCGGCTTAACAGACGCGCGAGGAAAGCCGGGTCTTGTATGTCGCCCCAGTAATAACGGCACGGGTTAGTAAAAAGAAGATGTACATCAATGTGTTTACCCAGCGCCTGTAAAGCCTGTAGATAGACAGGGGGCAGCGCCGAAATGCCACAAATAAACACGCGGGCAGGCAGCCCTTCCGGGCGGCTTTCCGCCGTCTCAAGCGTACGAATAAAACGCTGATAAAGGTTGGCGCGGTGCCACTGCGGCTGCCCGAGCGCTGCGGTGTGTTCAACCAGCGCCCTCCAGAGCGGCGCCTGCCAGCGCTGTGGCTCGCCAAGACCATCGACAACATCTCCTGCCTCCCAGCGGGTCAACCATTCGGGGCGATACACCAGATACTGATCGTAGAGATCCGCCACGCGTGAGGCGAGCTGGAACAGTTTGCGTTTATCTTCGTCATCGTGCAGGTAGTGCCGCAGCATGTCGAAGTCAGGCAAAGTGAGCATACCTGGCAAAAGCTTCATGAGTTTCCAGCTCATGTTCTGTTTGGTAAAGGCGCTCTCCTGCGGAATATCACGCAGCACGCGCACGAACATGTCCCAGATGAAGCTTGCCGGAAGTGGAAACTCGATATTCGCGGCGATGCCAAATTTTTGTGCCAGGCTCATCTGCAACCACTGCGCCATACCGGTGCTTTGCACCAGGACGATCTCAGGCTCGAAGGGATCGGGAAGCGGCTGTTGTTCAACAATGAACTCCATAATCGCTTCCAGCACATCAAGCCGGTTGGAGTGATAAACCCGTAACATAGTGACTCCTGACTACTGCTTTTCAGAGGGGCAATGTAAACGTCTTAACTGCCCTTGCCTGCCCCCAGGGCTCGACACAATAACCGAAATGCTGACACATCCCGCTACGGAAGTCTCCACCCGCGTCGCTTTCCAGCCTTCAGGCAAAGGTGGCGGGTTGATTTCTGCCTGCTGACTCGCAAAACGCCAGAGCTGCCGATAGTGACACTGATTAAGAAACCCTTGCGCCAGTACCTGGTAATACCCCGTTAACGCCCCGATGATGATGATGAACAAAACCAGAGACACCAACACTTCGGGCAAGCTAAACCCGGCCTGACGCTGGCGAGCTAAGGTAACTGGCATTGCTTCGCCTCCGTGAGCGGGCAGAAGTCGCTCCAGCCATGCGGCATAAAACGCAGGCGATCACCGTCAGGCTGCGCCCAGCGCCAGAGCGTGAGGGGCACGGCATTCTCATCCGCGCCCTCTGCTGCGACCAGCAGATACGTTTGCATCTGCCTGACGCAGGCCCGTCCTTTGACTTCAGGCAACGTCTGGCATTGCCACTGTGGTGTAAACATCCAGCGTTGGCTTTGCGACAATGCCAGCGCTGAAAGCGCCGCGTTAAATGCTTTAATCGCCGCACTTTCGTTTGCCGCGCGGCCAAAACGGCTGTCCAGTTGCTGCTGAAGCCCACCTAACATCAGACTGCCCAACAGCAGCAAAGCCAGAACCATAGCAATGGTCGACATGCCCTTCTCTCTGGCGCTCATAAGTTAAACCCACTGACGCTATGCTCCACAGCCACCGGATCGCCGTGGTAGCGGAGCATTGTTGCGCGCAACGCCACGGTAAATAGCGCAGGGAAGCCGGGCCGCCGTTTTTCCTGCACCTGAAACTTGTCGATGCGCACCATGGCGGGATTCGTCATTTTCTCCCACCCTTTCCCCTCGCAGGATGTAGCGCCCCTTAGTGTCTCAAGGCTACCGTCGCGCAGGCGATACCCCGTTTGCTCAGCATCGGCTGAAGGCGCGCTCTCGAAACGGCCATTGCTGTTCGCATCCCACTGCACCAGCAAACAGCTGCCGTCGCTATTGAGTTGCAGTGCGCGGCTATCACAACCGCCGTAGCAGTAACCAGCTCGCTGTATCTGTTTGCCCACTGTAAATGCCAGCTGCCAGAGCTCTTCTTGCAAGAGCGTTTGTTGCGCCTGACGCAGTATGCCGAGCTGCAACGCGGGAAGCAGCCTTGCGGCTCCGGTTAACAATACGCTGCTTATGCCAAGCGCAATCAGCACCTCAAGCAGAGAGAATCCTTTCTCCTTTACACGCATGATGTCCCTTCTCCTGGCTCGCATAGCCGGATCCGCCCCCAGACCGAAATAATGATGCGCCACTCCCCAACGGGGCTACGTAAAATGATGTGTCCTGGCCAGGCCGTATTGCGTAATCCAAAGAAGGCCAGCCCGGGCGTCATTTCAGCGATCTCCACTTCCGGCCACGGCGGTGAAAACTGATCCTTTGCTCCTTTACGACACGTCTGCTCACTACTCGTCTGTGTACCCAGGCACCATCCCTGCGAACCACGATTTACCCAGAGTTTGTAGTCAACATTACGCCAGTTCGCCTCCTCCCTGAGTGCCTCAAGAAAATCTCGCGTTTGCTGCGCGGTCTGCCATAAACGTTGCTGGTTTTGCCAGCGCTGCCAGCCATACACGCCCGCCGCGCTCATGCTGATAATAATCACCAGCACCACCATCACTTCAATCAGGCTATAGCCCTGCTGTTTTCTGTTCATGGCGCAAGTGTGCCACTGATGGTAAACGTGACCAGCGGTAATCCGCGAAACCGGAAGACTTCTCGAAAGAAATCGGTTCTTTTGCATGTGCTTGCATAAGCGCTGGAAGATGTGCCGAAGAATGAATAACAGGAATAAAAAAACCGACGCGGAAGTGCGTCGGTTATGGCAGGGTAAGCATTAAATCGCGACGGGCGCTTTGATGGCCGGGTGAGGATCGTAGCCTTCGATTTCGAAATCTTCGAACCGGTAATCAAAGAGCGATTCCGGCTTACGCTTGATAACCAGCTTCGGCAGCGGGCGAGGCTCGCGTGTGAGCTGCAAACGCGCCTGCTCCAGGTGATTGCTGTA
Source organism: Cronobacter sp. HA18003 (assembly GCF_011605905.1). Taxonomy (NCBI): domain Bacteria; kingdom Pseudomonadati; phylum Pseudomonadota; class Gammaproteobacteria; order Enterobacterales; family Enterobacteriaceae; genus Cronobacter; species Cronobacter sp. HA18003. Next base: position 202,127 of record NZ_JAANQO010000021.1, read on the forward strand.
GAGGTGCGTATCGCCGCCCGTCCAGACGAAATCGCCGGGCTCAAGGTCACACTGCTGCGCCATCATATGCACCAGCAACGCGTAGCTGGCGATATTAAATGGCAGGCCAAGGAACACATCGCAGGAGCGCTGGTAGAGCTGGCAAGAGAGCTTGCCGTTCGCTACGTAGAACTGGAAAAACGCGTGGCAAGGCGCCAGCGCCATTTTATCCAGCTCGCCGACGTTCCAGGCAGAAACAATGATACGGCGCGAATCTGGATCGTTTTTCAGCTGGTTCAGGACGGTTTCCAGCTGGTCGATATGGCGGCCATCGGGTGTCGCCCATGAGCGCCACTGTTTGCCGTATACCGGGCCCAGATCGCCGTTTTCATCTGCCCACTCGTCCCAGATGGTGACGTTATTTTCATGTAAATAAGCGACATTAGTGTCGCCTTTCAGAAACCAGAGCAGCTCATGGATGATGGAGCGCAAATGACAACGTTTAGTCGTAACCAGCGGGAAACCTTCCTGCAGGTTAAAACGCATCTGGTGGCCAAAAATCGAGAGCGTCCCGGTGCCGGTACGATCATCTTTTTGTGCTCCCTCATGGAGCACTTTGTTCATCAGTTCAAGATACTGTTTCATGGCGTCTCACGAAAGTTGCTGCTGTGGGCGGCGGCGATAAGCCCAGATCATCATAGCTGCGCCTGCGACGATCATCGGAATGGAGAGGATTTGCCCCATGCTAATGTACTGCACCCACTCGCCGGTAAACTGCGCGTCCGGCTGACGGAAAAATTCAACAATAATACGGAATGCGCCGTAACCAATCAGGAACAGGCCGGAGACCGCCCCCATCGGACGCGGTTTACGGATAAACAGATTCAGAATGATAAACAGCACGATGCCTTCGAGGAACAACTCATAAAGCTGCGACGGATGGCGAGGCAGCACACCGTAAGTATTAAACAGCGATTGCCATTCCGGATGCGAGGCCAGCAGGCCGATATCTTCGCTGCGCGAGCCCGGGAAAAGCATGGCATACGGGAAGCCCGGGTCGACACGGCCCCACAGCTCGCCATTAATAAAGTTACCCAGACGGCCCGCGCCAAGCCCGAAGGGGATCAGCGGCGCAATAAAATCGGAGACCTGGAAGAAATTACGTTTGGTGCGCTTCGCAAACCAGATCATCACGCAGATTACGCCGATGAGTCCGCCATGGAAGGACATCCCGCCATCCCAGACGCGGAACAGATAAAGCGGGTTTTCGAGGAAGAGCGGCAGATTGTAAAACAGCACATAACCGATACGCCCGCCAAGGAAGACGCCGAGAAAGCCCGCATACAGCAGGTTTTCCACTTCGTTTTTTGTCCAGCCGCTGCCAGGACGATTAGCGCGACGAACGGCAAGCCACATGGCGAACACAAAGCCCACAAGATACATCAGCCCGTACCAGTGAAGCGAAACCGGTCCAAGAGAGAAGATTACCGGATCAAAATCGGGAAAATGCAGATAGCCACTATTCATCTGTCACCAAAACCTGTTGTTATCCCGCTGAAAGTGGACAGCGGGTGAGATGCTGCGCCCTTTTCCGGACGCTCCTGAGGCTGCGGATCATAGCATAAAGCCTGGCGTGGGCGAGGACAGGAAGTTGTAAAAGATATGTAAGAGCACAACCGGTTATAGCAGTGTTACAGGCCGCCGCGAATGAGACCGCCCATGCCGCGACGCTCCATAAACGCCGCCACCTGGTGACGCACTTCTGTGGCTGATTGCGATTCGAGGCTGCGCGCGCTGAGCGTCTCGGCCTCTTCCAGCGTGATATGTCTAAGCAGATACTTCACGCGCGCGACCGAGCGGCCGTTCATCGAGAGATGATGATAGCCCATGCCAACCAGCAGCGCGACGCACATCGGGTCACCCGCCATTTCACCGCACAGGCAGAGATCGATGCCGAGGCGTTGCGCCTCAAGGGCGATCATTTTCAGCGCGCGCAGCATCGCCGGATGCAGGCTGTCATAGAGACTGGCGACGCGCGTGTTATTGCGGTCTACCGCCAGCAGATATTGGGTGAGGTCATTGGTGCCGACGGAAATAAAGTCAACGCGGCTTGCCAGGTGAGGCAGCATAAACAGCATCGACGGGACTTCCACCATAATGCCCAGCCGCGGTTTAGGGATCTCATAGCCGAGCATCTCTTCCATTTCGCGGCCAGCTCTGTCGATAAGCCGACGCGCTTCGTCCACTTCGTCGATGCTCGTGATCATCGGTAAGAGGATGCTGAGATTGCCCGTTGCAGCATTGGCACGCAACATGGCGCGCACCTGGATCAAAAAGATCTCCGGCTGATCGAGCGTGATGCGGATCCCGCGCCAGCCAAGACAGGGGTTTTCTTCGCTGATGGGCATATAGGGCAGCTGTTTATCCGCGCCGACATCAAGTGTGCGCAGCGTCACTGGCTTGTCGTTAAACATCTGCAACATGCCCTGGTACTGCGCTACCTGCTCTTCTTCGGACGGAAAACCGCTTTGCAGCATAAACGGGATTTCGGTGCGATAAAGACCAATGCCGTCGATACGACTGCCGAGTTTTTCTTCATGCTCCGGGCTCAAACCCGCATTGAGCATGACCTGCACCCGCTCGCCGCTCTTCAGGCAGGCGGGCTGTTCGACATAATCTTCGGCAATCCGGCTAAGTTCATTTTCTTCGCTGAGAAGCCGCTGATATTCATGAAGCAGCACCGGGCTCGGGTCGACCAGCAGTTCGCCGCGATAACCATCGACCACCAGCATACGATGATGCAGCACAGAAGGCTGAATATCCGCGCCCATCACGGTTGGAATGCCCATCGCGCGCACCATAATAGCGGCATGGGAGTTGGCGGCCCCGTCACGCACGACGACGCCCATCAGCCTGTCCTGCGGCAGCTCGGCGAGCGTTGTGGCGGAAAGCTCATCCGCCACCAGCACAAAACGCTCAGGCCAGGTGTTCGGGCTCTGAATATTATCGTCGAGATGGAACAGCAGCCGCTGGCCGAGCGTGCGCAGATCGCCCGCGCGCTCTTTCAGATAACCATCGGTCAGCGCGGCAAACTGCTCGGCGAATTTCTCAATAACTTTTTTGACCGCCCATTCGGCGACCGAGCCTTTATCCACCTCGTCGTAAAGCTCACGACGCAGCCGCGCGTCGGACAACAGGTGGGAATAGAGATCGAAAATCGCCGCCGTCTCTTTTTGCGCGCCTGCGGCAAAACGTTTGCTGTAGCGGCGGAATTCGCCAGCGGCTTCTTCAAGCGCGGTGGTCAGGCGTTCGCGCTCAAGCCCGGTATCGAGCGTCGAGGCTTCGTAGACCTGCTCCATCAGCGGCAGCGTGGCGTCCATCCAGCCCGGCGCGATCGCCACGCCCGGCGAGGCCGGCAGCGCGCGGATACGCGTCTGACGATACTGGCCAAACAGCGCGGTCAGCTGAGACTGCGACAAAATCGCCGCCATCTGGGTGGCGAGCGTCACCAGGAAGGATTCTTCGCTCTCATCATACTGGCGCAGCTCGCGCTGCTGGACGACTAAAACGCCAAGCAGCTGGCGGCGCTGAATAATCGGCACGCCGAGAAAAGCGCGAAAACGTTCTTCACGCACAGAGGGAATGTATTTAAAGCTGGGGTGTTTTTGCGCATCGGCGAGGTTAATCGGCTCGGCGAGGCGCCCGACCAGGCCGACGATACCTTCATCAAAGGCCAGCGTTACGGTGCGCCCGCGCGGTTTTTTCAGCCCACGCGTTGCCATCAGGTAATAGCAACGTCGGTCGTGATCGGCGAGATAAACCGAACAAACATCGGTATCCATCGCAAGACAGATATCCGTAACGAGAATATCCAGCGCCTCGTTGAGGCGCGGGGCGCTGGCCACTTTCTCGACTATTTCTCGCAACCGGGTGAGCATAATTTGCGTGGCTTAACCTCTTTTACGTCGCCAGGCAGGCGAAGGATTACGCTGCGGTGGCGCGCTCTCCTGCAACGGCATCACAACGCTTGCGAACTCTTTCATCACCCGACGATAGACATCGCGCTTGAAAGAGACCACCTGGCGCACCGGATACCAGAAGCTTACCCACCGCCAGCCGTCAAATTCTGGCGTACTGCTGGTTTGCATGTTGATATCGGCGTCGTTGCTCATTAACTGCAGAAGAAACCACTTTTGTTTCTGGCCGATACATACCGGCTTTGTGTCCCAACGCACCAAACGTTTTGGTAATTTGTAACGTAACCAGTTTCGGGTAGTCGCAAGGATGCGCACATCTTTTCGCTGTAAACCGACCTCTTCGAAAAGCTCGCGATACATCGCCTGCTCCGCCGACTCGCCAGGATTAATACCCCCTTGCGGAAATTGCCAGGAGTGCTGACCAAAACGCCTGGCCCACATTACCTGTCCCTGACGATTACAGATCACGATACCAACATTCGGGCGGTAGCCATCATCATCGATCACCGGACTACCTCAAAATAAACCTGGATAGTAACGATTGTTTCATACTCCTCATTGACGGTAAACCACTCTGTTAGCCGCTGTGAACAGGAATAACATTTGAATAACTCACAAAAATATGCGGGGTTATAAACAGGGGAAGCGGTTAAGGCCCGCTTTTATTCACTTTTTCTGTGGATATCTTTGTGAAGAAGTGTCTTATTTCCCAGGGAAAACCCAAAGCAACCCAAAACCAGGGATTATTCTTATAGAGAAAATTGCATTGCTATTCAAACAATTAAACTAAAAAAAACGTGATATTCACCGCTCAGTGTGACGATCATCACACTCACGATCCTTACTCTGACGAAAGATCGACCAGCGTCGTTTTTATCCACAGATTATGCCAATAACTTAGTCACAATTTGTTGAAAAAGGCGTTTTTCCCCGTCCGTCAAGGCTGTAAATCGAAACAGTAGTGAGGGATTTACACAGTTATCCCATTTTTCTGTGGATAAACTGGTGTAAGATCCTGTTTATTGTCGGTGACCAGATTTGAACAACCTTTATTTCTGACGTCTGAGAAATCCTTCTTTTTCATAAAAATCATTTAAAATCATGTAATTGAATTGCTTGCTCACAAGCAGGTAAACTCTTTCCACAAGCAGACATTTTGCTGTTCATTTTTTAAACAGAAGGTAATCATTATGACTTCCCTTGCTCCTCTTGTTCAACCGCCCGTCGATGAAGCGCAACTGCTGCATCAGGCGCAGCAGTTGGCGGGGCTGACGCTTGGCGAACTGGCGGCGCTGGCAGGCCTCGAAACGCCCGCCGATTTGCGTCGTGATAAGGGCTGGATCGGCGTGCTGCTGGAGCGCTGGCTTGGCGCGAGCGCAGGCAGTAAACCTGAGCAGGATTTCGCAGCGCTTGGCGTGGAGCTGAAAACGATCCCCATCGACAGCCAGGGCCGCCCGCTTGAGACGACGTTTGTCTGCGTCGCTCCGCTTACCGGCAATACCGGCGTGACATGGGAAACCAGTCACGTGCGCCACAAGCTCAAACGCGTACTGTGGGTGCCGGTAGAAGGCGAGCGCGAAATCCCGCTGGCAGAGCGCCGCGTTGGCGCGCCGTTGCTCTGGAGCCCGTCGCCGCAGGAAGACGATCAGCTACGTCGTGACTGGGACGAGTTAATGGACTTGATTGTGTTAGGTCAGGTAGAGCGCATCACCGCGCGTCACGGCGAGGTATTGCAGCTGCGTCCAAAAGCCGCCAACAGCAAAGCGCTGACGCCCGCGTTCGGCGCACATGGCGAGCCGATAATGACGCTGCCGCGCGGCTTTTATCTGAAGAAAAACTTCACCGCCGCGCTGCTGGCGCGCCATTTTTTGTTATGAATCCCTTAAAATTTTGTCAACAGCCCTCCCCCGACGCATATAATTAGCGTTTTGTTTCTTTGAGCAGGACTTTTTTGAATGTGGTTTGCATGGATAACGGATCCCAACGCCTGGCTGGCACTCGGTACACTGACGCTGCTGGAGATTGTGCTTGGGATCGACAATATTATTTTTCTCTCTCTGGTCGTGGCGAAACTGCCGAAATCTCAGCAGGCGCTGGCGCGCAAAATGGGCCTCGGCGCGGCGATGATTATGCGCCTCGCGCTTCTGGCGTCGATCGCCTGGGTCGTGAAGCTCACTAATCCGCTGTTTACCGTTTTCGATCAGGCGCTCTCGATGCGGGATCTGATCCTGCTACTGGGTGGTCTGTTCCTTATCTGGAAAGCCAGTAAAGAGATCCACGAGACTATCGAAGGCGAAGAGGAAGGCCTGAAAACCAACGTGCACTCTTTCTTCGGCGCCATCATTCAGATCATGCTGCTGGATATTATCTTCAGTCTGGATTCGGTTATCACCGCGGTGGGTCTCTCCGATCATCTGTTTATTATGATGGCGGCGGTGGTGATCGCAGTGGGCGTGATGATGTTCGCCGCGCGCCCTATCGGCGAGTTTGTCGAGCGCCATCCGTCCGTGAAAATGCTGGCACTTTCGTTCCTGATCCTGGTGGGTTTTACCCTGATGCTGGAGAGCTTCGATATTCACGTGCCGAAAGGCTACATTTACTTCGCGATGTTTTTCTCCATCGCCGTGGAAAGCCTCAATCTGCTGCGCAACAAGAAAAGACCGCTGTAATCAGAACGCTCCTTCGGGAGCGTTTTTGTTTATTCCCCTGAACTTTTAAGAATTTGCTGCTTTTTCGCGCCGCCTCGCTGCTTTTTACTAGACTCTACGTGGACCCCTTCCTGATGAGGCGAAAAACAATGAATAAATGGGCTGTAGCAATTTCTGCCGTCGGATTGGCCTTCGCGGTTTCAGGCTGTAGCAGTGATTACGTCATGGCGACCAAAGATGGCCGGATGATCCTGACTGAAGGCAAACCGCAGGTTGATGACGAAACCGGTCTGGTCAGTTATCGTGACCCACAGGGTAACAAGATGCAGATAAACCGCGATCAGGTTTCGCAAATCATTGAGCGTTAAATAAAAGGTCAGCATCGCGCTGACCTTTTGGTTTTTTCTCCCTTGCCTCTTTTCCTTTTGTCTCCCCTCTGCCATGTTTATATTCCTTTGTCAGGAATGGCCTGACGCGGAATGAACAACAGAAGGTAGGCCGGCTATGCATTATCACCGTATTCCTCATAGCTCACTTGAAGTCAGCACGCTGGGGCTGGGAACCATGACCTTTGGTGAACAAAACAGCGAGGCCGACGCCCACGAACAGCTCGATTACGCCGTAAGCCAGGGCATAAACCTGATTGATGTCGCCGAAATGTATCCCGTGCCTCCGCGCCCGGAAACGCAGGGCCTGACGGAAACCTATGTTGGCAACTGGCTGAAAAAACGCGCCAATCGCGAAAAGCTGGTGATCGCCTCCAAAGTCAGCGGACCGAGCCGCAACAACGACAGCGGCATTCGCCCCAATCAGGCGCTGGATCGCAAAAATATCCGCGACGCGCTCGACGCCAGCCTGAAACGTTTACAGACCGATTATCTCGATCTCTACCAGGTGCACTGGCCGCAGCGCCCGACCAACAGCTTCGGCAAGCTGGGCTACACCTGGACCGACAGCGCGCCGGTCGTCACGCTGCTGGAAACCCTGGAAGCGCTCGCGGAATTCCAGCGCGCCGGGAAAATCCGCTATATCGGCGTCTCGAATGAAACGGCTTTTGGCGTAATGCGCTATCTGCATCTGGCGGATAAACACGATCTGCCGCGCATCGTCACCATCCAGAACCCGTACAGCCTGCTGAACCGTAGTTTTGAAGTGGGGCTGGCCGAAGTGAGCCAGTTTGAGGGCGTGGAGCTACTGGCCTATTCCGCGCTGGCGTTCGGCACGCTGACCGGCAAATACCTGAACGGCGCGAAACCCGCAGGCGCACGCAATACGCTCTTCAGCCGCTTTACGCGCTACAGCAGCGAGCAGTCGCAAAAAGCGGTGGCGGCGTATGTTGATGTGGCGAAGCGCCACGGGCTGGATCCGGCGCAGATGGCGCTGGCGTTTGTGCGCCAGCAGCCGTTTGTGGCGAGCACGCTGCTCGGTGCCACGACGATGGAACAGCTGAAAACCAACGTCGAAAGCCTGCATCTGACGCTCAGTGAAGATGTGCTGGCGGAGCTGGAAGCAGTGCATCAGGTCTATACCTACCCGGCACCGTAAGCGCGGTGCTTACTGGTGATAAAAAAAGACCCGCCGGAGCGGGTCTTTTTTTACTGTTTACGTCGCCACAGCCAGAGCCCGGCGATGGCCAGCGCGAAAATCGCCCCGAAACCGACGCCAATCCCTACCACCGGCAGCGAGAGTTTCACCGCCAGCGAATAGAGCCCCAGCATCAACAGCATCGCGGTATTCTCGCCGAGGTTTTGCACCGCAATCGCGTTGCCCGCGCCGACGGAGCGCTTGCCGCGCTCCTGCAACAGCGCATTGAGCGGCACCACGAAGAACCCGCCGAAAAAACCTATCAGCAGCAGCAACAGATAAGCGGGCAGCGCCGCCTGCTGCAGGGAGAAGAAGATAACCGCAATGCCAATCAGAATGCCCGCAGGCATACAGCGCGACACGCGCTCCAGCGTCACCAGCTTCGCCGCAGCCCCCGCGCCCGCCACAATGCCGACCGCCACCATCGCGTTCAGGTAGGTCGGCGTGGCGTTATCGGTAATGCCAAGCGCCACCGGCACCCACAGCACCAGCAAGAAACGCAGCGTCACGCCCGCGCCCCAGAACATACTGGTGCCGACCAGCGAGAAGCGGGTTTCGTCGTTATGCCACAGCGTGCGACAGGCCGTGAAGAAACTGCGCGTCATCGGGCCAAAGCGCCACGACTGTCCAGGGCGCGCTGCGCCCAGTTTCGGGATCAGCAGGTTCGCGCCTACCGCCCCGGCGTAGGCCAGCGCACAGACGCCAAGCGCCGCGCCCACATGCCAGTCCGCCAGCATGCCGCCTGCCATAGAGCCAATCAGGATCGCCGCGATCGTCGACGATTCCATCAGCCCGTTCGCTTTCACCAGACGATCGCCGGTGGTGATTTCGCCGAGAATGCCGTACTTGGCGGGCGAATACGCCGCCGCGCCGACGCCCACCAGCGTATACCCGACAAACGGGTTGCCGCCAAAGACGATGACCACCGCGCCGAGCAGCTTCAGACCGTTGGCGACCATCATCACCCGGCCTTTGGAGAAGCTGTCCGCCACCTGGCCTACAAACGGTGCCAGAAGGATATAGGCGCAGACAAACACCATCTGCAGCACCGGCTGGCTCCATTCCGGGTAGAACTGCTGTTTAAGCAGCGCGAGGGTGGCAAAAAGCAGCGCGTTATCGCCAAACGCCGAAAGAAACTGCGCGACGATAACCGCCATCATTCCCCGCGAAAACAGCGAGCCGTTCGGGCTTTGCGAATCAGGCATGATGCGTCTCTTCCTGGTCGACGAGTTTTTTCAGCGACACGAAATCCGGCTTGCCGCTGCCAAGTAACGGCAGTTGCTTGAGGAAGCGGATATCACGCGGCACCGCGAGTTCCGGCACGCCTTTACTGCGGGCCTGCTGCGCCAGTTTTTCGCGGGTCAGTTCCGGGTCGGTGGTGAACAGCACCAGCGCCTCGCCTTTCGCGGCATCGTGTTTAATCGCCGTGGCGTGCATTTTCTCCGGCGAGACGGCGAGCGCCAGGCTTTCCACCATCTCAAGCGACACCATTTCACCTGCGATTTTGGCAAAGCGTTTGGCGCGCCCCTGGATCTGGACAAAGCCCTGCTCGTCAAAAGCGACGATATCGCCGGTGTCATACCAGCCCGGCTCGCTGACGCCCTGCGGGTTTTCCGCCGCCGGGGCTTCCAGCACGCCCGGGTTTTCCACGCGCAGATAGCCTTTCATGATGTTCGGGCCTTTTAACTGCAAACGTCCGCCCTGCTCAATGCCCGGCACTTCAACGAGCCGCGCGTCCATCGCCGGCAGAATACGCCCGACGGTGCCCGGCTTCGCCGCCATCGGCACGTTAATGGACACCACCGGCGCGCACTCGGTCACGCCGTAGCCTTCCAGAATGCGCAGGCCGAATTTATCCTGCCAGATCTGTTTGGTGCTCTCTTGCAGCTTCTCGGCACCGGCCACGACATAGCGCACCAGATGGAAATCGTACGGATGCGCGAAGCGTGCGTAGTGGCCAAGGAAAGTGGATGTGCCGAAAATCACCGTACAGTTGCGGTCATACACCAGCTCCGGCACCACGCGGTAATGCAGCGGGCTTGGGTAGAGGAAGACTTCCGCGCCGGTCAGCAGCGGCGTGAACAGCCCGACCGTCAGACCAAAAGAGTGGAACAGCGGCAGCGCCGACATAAATTTATCGTCGGCGGTGAAATCCGCGATGGTGCGGATCTGCTCCACGTTGGCGAGCAGGCTCTTGTGGCTGTGCACCACGCCTTTCGGGTTGCCTTCTGACCCTGAGGTAAAGAGGATCAGCGCCGCGTCTTCCGGCTGCTGCTCCACCTGCGCGAGGCGCGGCATTAACAGATGCGCGAAGATCCACGCTTTGTCTTTCGCCGTCACTTCGCCTTTCAGATCTTCCAGGAAGACCCAGCGCACAGAGGTGATTTGCTCAGACAGATGCCAGAGCTTGCCTTTATCCAGGAACTGGCGCGAGGTAAAAATCGTTTTGATCTGCGCCGCCGTAATGGCGCTGGTCAGCCCCTGCACGCCCGCCGTGTAGTTCATCATCGCCGGGATTCGCCCGCGCATCACCGCGCCGAAAATCACCGCGGCGCTGATGCTGGCGTTCGGCAACATCAGGCCGATGGCCTCGCGCGGCGCGCTGTATTTATCGAGAATGCGCCCCACGAACAGCGTTTTCATCATCAGGCTGCGGTAGGTGTCCGGCTTGAAGTTGATATCTTCCAGGCAGCTTTTGCTCTCGCCATAGCGCTTTTGCGCATTAATGAGCGCCTCAAACAGCGTCTCGCGCGGGCGCGCCGCCATGCGCGCTTCCATCATCACCTGATGCAGCATTTCGCCCGCCATTTTGCGGCGGTCGCGCGCTTTCGGCGCGTCAGGCATCGGGATACTGGTCGGCGGCAGGATGTGAATGGAAATACGCGGGAAGAGACGGCGTTTCACCAGCCCTTTCAGGCGGCTAAAGAAGGTCAGCTCCGCGCCTTCGATACGCACCGGGATCACCGTGGCCTGCGATTTCGCCGCCACAAAGCCCGCGCCTTCGTAGATTTTCATCAGAGAGCCGCTGATAGAGATGCGCCCTTCCGGGAAAATCACCACCGGACGCCCCTCGCCCACCAGACGCACCAGCTGTTTGACCGACATCGGTTTGGTCGGGTCGAGCGGGACGAAATCAATCAGCGGCTTCAGCGCGCGCATATACCACTGCTGGCTGATAGATGTGTAGACCGCGAACACCGGGCGGACAGGCAGGAACAGCGCCATCAGCGCGCCGTCCAGAAACGATACGTGGTTTGGCGTGATGAGCACGCGCTGCTGAGTCAGCGGCCCGGTATCTCCGTATACCTGAATGCGAAAGAGCAAACGGAACAGCCAACGAAAAAATTTTAAAACCATATCAACGCCCTTTGTTTTCCTTTAGCGAGGGTTAAGTATAGTTATCGCAGATTACACGACTCGGCGAACAGGGGCGACAGGAGAAATTGTCACGCCCAGCGCGATAAATAATGTGATGAGGGATTCAGGCAGCGGGAAGGCTATAGCGAGGCGGAAAGCAGGCAAAAAAAAAACCTGCGCATCCGCGCAGGTTGGTGTAAGTGTTGTGATCAGCTAAGTCGCTGACTTCACCTATCAATACCTCTGGGATCTCAAATGTAGCAACCCGCCCACACTCCCCGCCAGCCAGCAATCGCAACAGCCCATCGCAAAGTGTAACTAAAGGTTTTACCTGAAATTATTTGGCTTTTTCTGGTTACATCCGTAGGGTCTTCTTCTTATTTTTCTCCCGATCTTTTGTGAGCAAGCGCCCGCCCGACCGGCATTCGGCTTGAAGTGACTGCGCTTTTCCGTAACACTTACCGCAGTGTAAACGCTTACCCCTGAAGGTACTGAATGCCGACTATTAAGGATGTTGCGCGGCTTGCGGGAGTCTCTGTTGCGACGGTCTCCCGCGTTATTAACGACTCCCCCAAAGCCAGTGACGCCTCCCGCCAGGCGGTGCTGAGCGCCATGGAACAGCTCAATTACCACCCTAACGCCAATGCCCGGGCGCTGGCCCAGCAGACCACAGAAACCATTGGTCTGGTCGTGGGCGACGTTTCCGACCCGTTCTTCGGGGCGATGGTCAAAGCGGTGGAACAGGTGGCCTACCACACCGGGAATTTTCTGCTTATCGGTAACGGCTACCATAGCGAGCAAAAAGAGCGTCAGGCAATTGAACAACTAATTCGTCATCGCTGCGCGGCGCTGGTGGTACATGCCAAAACCATTCCCGATGAAGACCTTATCCCGCTCATGAAACAGATCCCAGGCATGGTGCTGATTAACCGCATTCTGCCGGGGTTTGAATCACGCTGCGTGGCGCTCGACGACCGCTACGGCGCCTGGCTTGCCACTCGCCATTTGATTCAGCAGGGCCATACGCGCATCGGATATCTCTGTTCAAACCATGCGATTTCAGACGCCGAGGACCGTTTGCAGGGTTATTACGACGCGCTGCGCGAGCACGATCTGCCGTGTAACGACCGTCTGGTCGCCTGGGCGGAACCGGATGAGAGCGGCGGCGAGCAGGCGATGACCGAGCTGCTCGGGCAGGGGAAACAATTTACCGCCGTGGCCTGTTATAACGACTCGATGGCGGCGGGCGCGATGGGCGTGCTGAACGATAACGGCATCGCGGTGCCGCAGGAGATTTCGCTGATAGGGTTTGATGACGTGCTGGTGTCGCGCTACGTGCGCCCGCGGCTGACAACTATCCGCTACCCGATCGTCACGATGGCGACCCAGGCGGCGGAGCTGGCGTTAGCGCTGGCGGATAACCGCCCCGCACCGGAAATCACCAATATCTTTACCCCGACGCTGGTGCGCCGTCACTCGGTGGTAGCCCCCGCCGAAACGGATAAATCGTAGCGATAGAGATGCACGGTCTGGTCCGGATAGTCCAGACCGTCGCCGATATACGCCCAGCCAAACCGCTCGTAGTAATCCCGGCAGGCGGAATAGAGAAACAGCTCCTTAAACCCCTGCGCGCGCGCGTAGTCCATCACCGCGCGCTGTAACGCCCCGCCAAGCCCTCTGCCGCGCTGCGCCTCATCGATGTAAAGCGCTGCCAGCCACGGAAAGAGATCCTGACGGCTGATTAAATCACAGCGCCACAGCCCCACGGTGCCGAGCACTCGTTCGCCATCAATCGCCACAAAAGTAAGTGGCAACTGACCCGGCCGCTGGCTGTGCGTGACGATACTTGCAAAAAACGCCCGCGGCAGCGATGTGCCGAACGCCTGCCACAGCCAGTCAGTAACCAGCTCCGCATGCTGCGGAGCCTCATAGAGCGGCACAATGTTCATTGCAGTTTTCCATGGAAAATCGGCACAGATTCAAATAAGTAGCCGTCAAAATCGGGCGCGTCGGCGTCGGAGAGCTCCATCAGGCTGTTTTTCACATTTTCCAAATGTTGCCACATCGCCTGCCAGGCCCCCATGACGTCGCGACGACGCAGCGCCGCGAGAATGGTCTGGTAATCGCCAAGCCATTTCAGGCGATGCGCGCGGGTTTCGATATGGGCGCGCAGCTGCTGCCAGAGCGGGCTGCTGTCCATGTGATGCCAGATGCTTTCCACCGTCGCCAGCAGCATCTGGTTTTGCGACGCGCCCGCCAGCACCAGATGAAACAGCTTGTTGTTATCCTGCGTGGTGTCATTCATGGCGATGGCGCGCTGTTCCTGCTCCAGAATGCGCCGCAGGTTGTCGATATCCGCTTTGGTGGCCATTTTCGCCGCGAACGCCGCGATATTGCTCTCCAGCAGTTGCCGCGCCTGCAGCATTTCAAACGGGCCGATATCGCTTGAGAAAAAGCGCTCCTCTTCGGCTTCGTGCTCCGCCGGAATGCGCATCACATAGACGCCGGAGCCCTGGCGAATATCCACGGTGCCCTGTAGCTCCAGCATCAGCAGCGCCTCGCGCACGATGGTGCGGCTGACGCCATATTTCTCGGCGATATTGCGCTCCGGCGGAAGACGGGAGCCGACCGGGTAATGGCCCTGGATAATTTGCGCGCGCAGATCCTCACCAATCTCCTGATACTGCTTTTTCTCCGGCGGAACGACTGCCTTCTCCACGTGATCACCTGTGCTCTGAATGGACCCAATTTCGCGTGCCGCAAGCGGGCTTCGCGGCGCGTTAGATTACCAGAGATAACGCCTGATCGAGAACTTTCGCGCCGTTAAGCGTGCCATAAGCGACAGAATCAATGACCGCGATCGGGATCTGATGCTCGTCGGTGAGTTTTTTATTTTCGGCAAGCTTAAAGCGTACCTGCGGCCCCAGCAGCACCGCCTGAATATCGCCGCCGTGAAGTTCCAGTTCATCGCGCAGATTCTGCTCGGGAATGGCGTAAATGTTCAGATCAAGCCCGCGTTCGGCGGCGGTTTTTTCCATTTTCGTGACCACAAGCGACGTGGACATGCCGGCGGAACAACACAGTACGATACGTTTCATCAGCGGTCCTTATTTCCATTCATCATCAATCGTAAGCGTCAGCGTGCGCGACTCGCGCAGCCGCCTGTACCAGTGCAGGGATTTTTTCGGCCGCCGCGCGCGCTGGTTTGCTAAGTCAATTTCGACCAGACCATAACGGTTTTTAAAGGCGTTCATGGGCGAGACGTTATCGGTAAACGCCCACAGCATATAACCCTGGCAATTGGCTCCCGCCTCGCGCGCCAGCAGCGTCTGGTACAGGTGCTCGCCGATAAACCCGATGCGGTAGTCATCTTCAATCATGCCGTCGGCGTTGCGAAACTGCGCTTCGTTTTCGACACCCATTCCGCTCTCTGCGACAAACCACGGGATGTTGCCGTAATCGTTTTTGAGCCGCATCGCCATGTCGTAAATAATGCGTGGGTAGATCTCCCAGCCGCGCGATTTGTTCATTCGCCGCCCCGGCAGTTCAAACGGCTCGTAGTAATACGCCGGATGGAACGGCGTCTCCGGGTGCCAGGCGCGCGACGGCGCTTTGACGCGATGCGGGTAATAAAGATTGATGCCAAGCTCATCCACGGTATTGTCGCGAATGACGGCAAACTCCTCTTCGCTGTACTCCCACGCGACGCCATGTTTCTCCAGCAGTTCCATAAGTTCAGGCGGATAGACGCCCTTGACTAACGGGTCGAGAAACACCCGGTTATAGAAGAGATCGTAGCGTTCGGCGGCGCTGACATCGTGCGGCGCGCGCGATCGCGGATAGGTCACTTCCGGGTTCAGAATCACTCCCACGCTGCCCGCGTAGCCCTTCTCGCGAAACAGCCGGACCACTTTCGCAGTGGCAAGCGTTTTATGGTGGTTCCACTGCATCCAGGTCGCGGTGTTCTGCTCACAGGGCCAGCGCAGCGCGTCGAGATAGACGCGCGTCTGCACCACAATCGGTTCGTTGAAGGTGAACCAGCGCGACACTTTTTGGTGGTAGCGCTCAAAGACTTTTTCGGCGTAGCGCACATACAGCTCGACCACCTTTTTGGACGACCAGCCGCCATAAGTGTCAAAGAGATAGCCCGGCAGCTCGTAATGCTCCAGGCAGATCATCGGTTCGACGCCCGCCGCCCTGATCGCATCCAGAAAGCGGTCGTAATACGCCGCGTACTCTTCATCGACAACACCGTTTTCATAGTCGGTGAAAAAGCGCGACCAGTTGATCGACGTGCGATAGTGCGTCAGCCCCGCCTGTTTCATCAGCGCCACGTCTTCTTCGTAGCGATTGATAAGATCCGTCGCGCCCGCCGGGCCGTAGCCCTCGTGCCAGACGTGGCGATCGTTTTGATACCAGAGATCGAGCCACGAATCCTGGCCCGGTTTTTTGCCGCTCCATCCTTCGGTCTGCCAGGCGGACGACGCCGCGCCGAGAATGAAATCCTGCGGGATGGCGAGAGTTTTTTCGCTCATGCGGTCCTCATACATTTTTCGCGGTTTCAACGCGGGTGGCTTCTGCCTGCGCCTGTTCGGCACGGCGCGAGGCTATCTTCACAAACGGCAGATAGATAAGAATGGAGACCAGAATGCAGACCAGCTGCGTGACGACTGCGCCCATGGAGCCAGCGGTGGAGAGCCAGGCGTTAATCAGCGGCGGCGTGGTCCAGGGCACCATCACCACGGCTTTCCCGGCAAAGCCCATGACGGTCGCGAAATAGCCTATCGAACCCGTCACCAGCGGCGTGATGATAAACGGCACCGCGAGGATCGGGTTGAGCATAATCGGCATCCCGAAAATCACCGGTTCGTTGATATTGAAAATGCCGGGGCCGAACGAGAGCTTGGCTATCTCTTTCATCTCTTTGCGTTTGGTGGCGATCATCACCGCGATCAGCAGGCCGATGGTCAGCCCGGAGCCGCCGATGCTCATATAGACATCCCAGAACGGCATCGTGATGATGTTCGGCACCTCTTTGCCCTGTTCGAACGCGCTCATGTTGACGGTAATCGCGCCGAGCAGCAGCGGTTCGCGAATCGGCTTGATCATCTGGTTGCCGTGAATGCCGATAACCCAGAAAAGCTGGGCGACGAACATCAGCAGCAGAATACCCGGCAGGCTTTGCACCACGCGCTCCAGCGGCTGCTGCACCACCTGATAGACCGCGTCGTAGAGATACATGCCGGTCACCTGATGGAACACAAAACCGAATGTGGCGATTGCGGTGGTGGTAATGATCGCCGGGATCAGCGCCGAAAACGACGCCGAAACGTTTGGCGGCACGGTATCAGGCATTTTGATTTTCAGCCCGTCGCGGTGCTCAAGCCAGGTGTAGATCTCAACGGAGAGAATGGCGATAAACATCCCGAGGAACAGACTGCGGGTGTCAGAGAACTGGCGCAGCAGCACATCTTTCACCACATGCATTTCGCCATCCACCAGCATTTCGACCGTGGTTGGCGTCACGCAGATAAAACAGATCACCGCCAGCAGGCCGGGGAAAAGCGTCTTGATGCCGTTGATACGTCCAAGCTCAATGCCAATCAAAAACACCGCGCCGATGTTTAAGAAGTTCAGCGTCGCGTAGTTAATGGCGCTGGTGATGGGCTTGAGCGCCGCCAGGAACGACAGCGCCTGAAAGCTCGCCAGCCCGTTTTTCGGATCCAGCACCATATTGGAAATCAGCACCGAAAACGCGCCGACGATAATCACCGGCATCAGCGTAATAAACGACGCTTTAATGGCCATGATATAGCGGTAACTGTTGAATTTAGTCGCGAAACTGCCCAGAGAATCGATCAACTTTTCCTGGAACGCCATAGGGTATACCCTCTTTGAATGTGGCTTTTTTAATGGAAAGGTTACCGCTGAACACCTTTTTTGGTATGCCAAAAAATAGGATCGACTGGCACAATTATCTGTGACGCTTCTCCCACAACCGGCCATTGGTATTCCAAAAGTGCAATTTATGAAATTTGGTATACCAGAAACAGAGCCGGTGTGAACGCGCCGACAGCGTGCGTGGGCGGCTCCGTCGCGGTCCGGCTTGTGTGTTAAACTCCATCGAATCACGACGACAATGGGAGCGAAGGGAATGGTGACAATGCGGGATGTTTCAGTTCGGGCAGGCGTTTCCAAAGCGACCGTTTCACGCGTGCTGAACAACACGGGCCAGGTGAAAGAGAGCACCCGCGCGCAGGTGTTCCGGGCGATGGAAGAACTGGGATACCGCCCTAACCTGCTGGCTCGTTCGCTGGCGCACCGCACCAGTAACAGCATTGGCCTCGTGGTATCGAGCTTTAACGGCTTTTACTTCGGGCGTCTGTTGCAGCAGGCGTCGCGCCAGACCGAGGCGCACGGCAAACAGCTTATCGTCACCGACGGCCACGACACGCCCGCGCGCGAGCTGGAAGCCGTGCAAATGCTGGCGGACAGACAGTGCGACGCCATCGTCCTCTATACCCGCCATATGAGCGAAACCGCGATTATGGAACTTATCGATAACACCGCCGTGCCGCTGGTGATTATCAACCGCGACGTCAGCCAGGCGCGCGAACGCTGCGTCTTTTTCGAACAGCAGGACGCGGCTTTTCAGGCGGTGGAATATCTGATTGAACAGGGGCACCGGGAGATAGCCTGCATCACGGTGTCGCTCGCCACGCCCACAGGCCAGGCGCGTCTGCTCGGCTATCGTCGCGCGCTGGAAAAGCACGGCATCGCCGGGAACGAGGCGCTGATTAAAAACGGCGATTCAAGCATGAGCGGCGGCCACGCGCGCTGTAAAGAGCTGCTGGAGCGCGGCGTGCGCTTCACCGCGCTGTTCGCCTGTAACGACGATATGGCGCTCGGGGCGTCAAAAGCACTCTACCAGGCGGGCCTGCGTATTCCTGAAGATGTGTCGCTGTTCGGCTTCGACGACGCGCCGAGCGCCGCCTGGCTGGAGCCGGGGCTCTCGACGGTCTGTCTGCCGATCGAAGATATGATAACCACCGCGATTGAGAGCGCGGTGCGGCTGGCGCGCGACGAACCGCTCGCCGCGATCCCGCCATTTACCGGCACCCTGGTGCTGCGGGATTCCGTCGCACCGGGCCCTTACGCCGTCGCGCCGTTAAAAGCGCTCAAGCGCCAGTAATTCGTCGATCGTCTGACGGCGACGAATGGTGCGCGCCTCGCCGTTTTCCAGCAGCACTTCCGGCAGGAGCGGACGGCTGTTGTAGTTAGACGACATTGACGCGCCATACGCGCCGGTATCATGCAGCACCAGATAATCGCCCGGACGCACCGCCGGCAGCGCGCGGGTTTCCACTTTGCCGCCCTCCTGCTGCGTAAACACA
The DNA here is from genome assembly GCF_011605905.1 of Cronobacter sp. HA18003. Lineage (NCBI taxonomy): Bacteria > Pseudomonadati > Pseudomonadota > Gammaproteobacteria > Enterobacterales > Enterobacteriaceae > Cronobacter > Cronobacter sp. HA18003. The sequence goes on from NZ_JAANQO010000021.1 coordinate 221,066, forward strand.
TCGCCCGATTCACACAGCGGCCCGGCAACCACCGTTTCCATCAGCGGCGCGTCGCGCAAATCGCGCCCATCCGCTGCCAGCGCGGAAATATGGTGATAGCTGCCGTACATCGACGGGCGCATCAGATCGTTGAAGCCCGCGTCGATCAGCACAAAGTGGCGCGATCCCATCTCTTTCACGCTGCGCACCTGCGCCACCAGCACGCCCGCTTCCGCCACCAGAAAACGCCCAGGCTCAATCTCAAGCTTGATCGGGTGGCCAAAGTGCGCGGCGATCTGCTCGCGGGCGCGGTTCCACAGGCCGAAATAGTGGTCGGTATCAATGGTTTCGTCGCCTTCGCGGTAAGGAATCGAGAGCCCGCCGCCGGCGGAGATCGCCTCCAGATCCTGGCCGAACTCGATCACCTGGCTTACCATCGCGCCGCATACCCGCTCCAGATGCCCGTAATCGACGCCGGAGCCGATATGCATGTGCATGCCAACCAGCTTAAGCTGATAGCGCTGCATCACCGCCAGCGCCGTCGGGAGATCGCTGTACCAGATACCGTGCTTGCTGTTCTCGCCGCCGGTGTTGGTTTTCTGGCTGTGGCCGTGGCCAAAGCCCGGATTAATGCGCAGCCAGACGCGATGGCCCGGCGATACCGCGCCGAGCTGCGCCAGCATATCCACTGAGCCTGCGTTGACCGGCACGCCCAGTTCATGCACGCGGGCGATGGTGGCGTCGTCCAGCACATCCGCCGTAAACACAATATCATCCGGGTTCTGGCGCGGATCGTAGCCCGCGGCGATAGCGCGTTCGATCTCGCCGAGCGACACAGAATCCACTTTCACGCCCGCCTCGCGCATCAGGCGCAAAATATGAATATTCGAGCAGGCTTTCTGCGCAAAACGAATAACGTCGAACTGGCGCAGGCGGTCGATTTGCGCGCGGATGATCTGCGCGTCATAAACCCAGACCGGGCCGCCGTACTGCGCAGGCAGCGGCAGAAGCGTGTCGGCGTTAAGGGCACTGTCGGTGTGATAAAGCGAACGTGGCATGGCGAGACTCCTTTAAGCTGATGCCTTTATTACGCCACAGCCGTTAACGAAGAAAAAATATCGTTTTCTCGTGAGTCTATGCAAAAATGATATGGTTTTTTGGAGGCCGCAGATTAACCCGTAGTTGTTGTAGGACGGGTAAGCAGAGCGCACCCGCCAGTGGTGGCGTATCTGTTGTTGTAGGGCGGATAAGCGCAGCGCAACCGCCAGAGGCGGCGTAACTGTTATTGTAGGGCGGGTAAGCAAAGTGCACCCGCCGCCGGATCGCCAGCGGTGTCTGTTCACACAAACAAGGGTTCACTTATGCCTGGCGTCACGCTTCGCCATATCGAAATTTTTCACGCGGTCATGACGGCGGGCAATCTCACGGAAGCCGCGGCATTGCTGCGCACCTCGCAGCCCACCGTCAGCCGCGAGCTGGCGCGCTTTGAAAAACTCATTGGCCTGTCGCTCTTTACCCGTAGCCGCGGGCGGCTGCATACCACCGTCCAGGGGCTGCGCCTGTTTGAAGAAGTCCAGCGCTCCTGGTACGGGCTTGACCGCATCATCAGCGCCGCCGAAAGCCTGCGCCAGTTCCGCCAGGGCGAGCTTTCCATCGCCTGCCTGCCGGTTTTCTCACAGTCGCTGTTGCCACTGGTGTTAAAACCCTTTCTGGATAGCTACCCGGACGTGAGCCTGAACATCGTGCCGCAGGAGTCGCCGCTGCTCGAAGAGTGGCTCTCCGCGCAGCGTCACGACTTAGGCATTACGGAAAATACCGCCACGCCCGCCGGCACCGAGCGCCTGACGCTACTGACGTTAAATGAGGTGTGCGTATTGCCCACAGGCCATACGCTGGCCGATAAACCGCAGCTGACGCCGCAGGATTTCGCGGACGAAAACTACATCAGCCTGTCGCGTACCGACAGCTACCGGCAACTGCTTGATTCGCTCTTTCAGGAGCATAACGTGCAGCGCCGCATGGTACTGGAAACGCACAGCGCCGCGTCGGTCTGCGCGATGGTGCGTGCTGGCGTCGGGGTATCAATAGTAAACCCGCTCACCGCGCTGGATTACGCGGCGACGGGCATTGTGGTGCGCCGCTTCAGCGTGGCGGTGCCCTTCACGGTGAGCCTCATCCGCCCTCTGCACCGCCCCGCTTCTGCGCTGGTTGAGGCGTTCAGCCAGCACTTACAGCAGCAGATGAAAGGGCTTAGCGACACGCTGGAGACGATGCTGGTCAGTCCTGGTCGCCCAGCATAAAGTTCACCGCATCGGCGGCGTGCAGCGCGGCGGTGTCGAACACCGGCAGCGGGCAATCCTGCGCGCCGAGCAACAGACCGATTTCGGTACAGCCGAAAATCACGCCCTGCGCGCCCTGCTCTGCCAGAATTTCTACCTGCTGCTGATAGTAGCATTTTGATTCCACGGTGATTTTCCCAAGACACAGCTCGTCGAAAATAATCTGATTGATGCGCAAACGGGCGGGCGCATCCGGGATAAGCGAGGTGACGCCGAACCCCTCTTCCAGCCGCGCGCGATAGAAATCCTGCTCCATGGTGTACCGGGTGCCGAGCAGCGCCACCTGGTGCAGCCCCGCCTGTTCGATGGCGCGGCCCGTCGCGTCGGCGATATGCAAAAACGGCAGCGCGCAGCGCGCTTCAATCTGGTGCGCTACTTTATGCATCGTATTGGTACAGAGCACGATGGCCTGCGCACCGGCGCGTTCTAAACCGAGCGCCGCCTGCGCCAGCATCTCGCCCGCCTTTTCCCATTCACCGCTCGCCTGGCAGGCTTCGATATCGTGAAAATCGACGCTGTGCAGCAGTAACTGCGCGGAGTGCAGCCCGCCGAGCCGGTCGCGTACGCCTTCATTAATTAACCGGTAATAAGGAATGGTCGATTCCCAGCTCATGCCGCCGAGCAAGCCTACTGTTTTCATCGTTGCCTCCTGTTTGCGCTTCCCCGGTTATAACATGCTCACAGAGCGGAACAAATGTGATCTGCCCGCCATTTCACACGCCGGCGCGTTCTCATCTTTTTCATGCCAGGATAGATTAATTGAAACAACGTTTCACAAATCAGAGGCACGGCATGTTTATCTATCACAAAGAGACGACGCTTGAGGATTTGGGCAATGGCGTCACGCGCCGCATTCTGGCCCATGGCGGCAAAATGATGGCGGTGGAAGTGAATTTTGACGCTGGTGCGGTCGGCCCGATGCACTGCCATCCGCATGAGCAACTGACGTATGTGCTCTCTGGTGAATTTGAATTCACCATCGGCGAAGAAACCCGCCGCGTGAGCGCAGGCGATACGCTTTATAAACAGCCGAATATTATGCATGGCTGCGTCTGTATTACACCCGGCACGCTGCTTGATACCTTTACGCCGGTACGGGAAGATTTTCTGAAGTAAATCGCGCCCAGAAAAAAGCCGCCTCATCAGGCGGCTTTTTTGTCATACGAACGGTATCAGGAGAGCAGCGCGTCAACGTCGCTTGCGTGCTGCGTCATAACCTGACGCTTCGTGAAGACATCACGCACCAGCACCGTCGCGCAGGCAATGATAAAGCCCAGCATCGCGGCAAGGATAAGTACCAGCGCTTTTCCCGGCCCGTCGCTTTTCATCGGCAGCGAAGGTGCCATCTGATAGTGGAACGGCTGGAAATCCACGTCCGCCAGGTTGAGCTTTTTCAGCTCTGCCAGACGATATTCGCGGTTCTGGATGGCCGCATTCAGCGCCGTCACGTCGGTAATGGAGCGCTCAATAGCCAGCTTCTGCGCAAGCCCATCCGCGCCAAGCGCAATGGAGTAATCCGGGTCGTCTTTCACCGCCTGTCCATTGCTGTACACCGGCTTTTTAATGCCCGCGGCATTGGCAACCTGCAATGAATAGTTCAGTCGCTGAATCGCGATTTTATGCTCGTTAGCCAGCGTGTTACGGTCAAGAATCAGACGGCTCTCTTCCGATTTCACTTTAAGCTCAATGGTCGAGCGCAGGTTCTCAAGCACCTCTCGCTGTACCGCCAGCGCCGCATAATTGATGTATTCCTTCAGCACGCGCTGCGCATCTTGCGCTTTCGGCGCAGTGAAGCTCAGCGTCCAGGAGCTGTAAGGCGAGGCTGACGCCGCTTTCGGGTTGTCGTTAGAAACCATTTTTATCCGCTGCGCCACAAGCGTAATCGCGCGCTGCAGGCTTTCAGTATCCCCCTGCGCTTCCTTCACCTGCGCCTGCACCCACGGCGAGGTGCGCAGAAATTTTTCCTGAAGCGCGCGCGAATCGAATTTTTTCAGGAACATATTTTCAAGCGACGCGGCATCGATAGCGGCATCCACATCCAGCACCTGGAGATCAACCAGCACGCGTTTTAATTCAATAAGTTGCGGCGTTTCAGGAATGGACACCACAGCGTCACTGGTCCATTTTTGCGGGAGCAAAAAGGCCAGCGCCAGACCCATCACGATAAACAATGCCGTAATGGAGAGGATCACCTTACGGGATTTGAAAAGCACGTCGACCAGCGCAAACAGATCTAACTCGGCGCGCGGCTGCCCCAGGAGCGGATAATCCGCAGACGAGGTGAGCGGATTATTTTTGATATCTATCGATGACATAGTGAGTGCGTTACGTTTAATTAAGCTGCTGATGAAGTCGAAATTATTTCCACCAAAAACAATATGCGTGCGAATTGTTTCACCGGTCAAATGTATTGTTTTGAGAAAGTGAACGGGCGCACACAACTATCTCTTTGACAAAAAAGGAAAAACTATGCAAAACAAAGAAACATATCCTTGTTGTGAGGAGAGGTATTACGTCCGTAATAATCATTATTACGAATAATCCTAATTGAGAGCAAACACTAATTTGCGTGCCTACCAAAAGTTGTATCACCGCCCTTGCCCCGAAAACGGCGCTGCTTCAAAAAACCAGAACAGCGTTTCGACCACGATCACATTTCCACTATTTATCGAATGACGGCGAAACAAATAGCAATAAAATAAATTAAAACGCTGTTTTAGAAACAAGAAACAACGGTTCAATAAATTATAAAAATCGCGATATTCATTACGTTACGCCCGCCGTTTTCCATGGCGAGACGTTGCTGGCATCGCGATGGCATGGCAGTCCAGCCACGCCCTTACGAGCCTGGCGTATTCGCTGTCACGCTTTAAACACCATCTCATATCCGATTAACGAACCCTTGAATGCCAGGTAGGTATTTATGAATGAAAACAAGCTCCTGGGTCTGGCCTGGATATCGCCCTATATCATCGGGTTGATAGTCTTTACGGCCTTCCCGTTTGTTTCCTCTTTCGCGCTTAGCTTTACCGAGTACGACCTGATGAATCCGCCGGTGTTTAACGGCATTGAAAACTACCGTTATATGCTGATGGATGACGATCTGTTCTGGAAATCGATGGGCGTGACGTTCGCCTATGTATTCCTGACTATCCCTCTGAAGCTCGCCTTCGCGCTTGGCATTGCGTTTGTGCTCAATTTCAAACTGCGCGGCATCGGCTTTTTCCGCACGGCCTATTACATCCCGTCGATCCTCGGCAGCTCTGTTGCCATCGCCGTGCTGTGGCGCGCGCTGTTTGCCATTGATGGCTTGCTGAACAGTTTTATCGGCGTGTTCGGGCTCGATCCGGTGAACTGGCTTGGCGAACCCTCGCTGGCGCTGATGTCCGTCACGCTGCTGCGCGTCTGGCAGTTTGGCTCCGCGATGGTGATTTTCCTGGCCGCGCTGCAAAACGTGCCGCAGTCGCAGTATGAGGCGGCGATGATCGACGGTGCCTCGAAGTGGCAGATGTTTATGAAAGTGACAGTCCCGCTGATCACACCGGTCATTTTCTTTAACTTCATTATGCAGACCACTCAGGCGTTCCAGGAATTTACCGGCCCGTATGTGATTACCGGCGGCGGCCCGACCTATTACACCTATCTCTTCTCACTCTATATCTACGACACCGCCTTTAAATATTTCGACATGGGCTACGGCGCGGCGCTCGCGTGGGTGCTGTTCCTGGTGGTGGCGCTCTTCGCCTCCATCGCCTTTAAATCCTCGAAATACTGGGTCTTCTACTCCGCCGATAAGGGAGGCAAAAATGGCTGATATTCAACAGGAACCACTGGCTCGCCGCCCGGCCATGAGCGCGGGCGATCGCGAAGTGGCGCGCACGCTACGGCGCGAAAAAGCAAGCCGCGCCATCCGTTACGTGATTTTGCTGTTCGTCGGCCTGCTGATGCTCTACCCGCTGGCATGGATGTTCTCAGCGTCGTTTAAGCCCAACCACGAGATTTTTACCACGCTCGGCCTGTGGCCGACGCACGCGACCTGGGATGGCTTTATTAACGGCTGGAAAACCGGCACTGAATATAATTTCGGCCACTACATGATGAACACGTTTAAATATGTGATCCCGAAAGTCGTGCTGACGGTTATCTCCTCCACCATTGTGGCGTACGGTTTCGCACGCTTTGAGATCCCGTGGAAGAAATTCTGGTTCGCCACGCTTATCGCCACCATGCTGCTGCCGAGCACCGTGTTGCTTATCCCGCAATACCTGATGTTCCGCGAAATGGGGATGCTCAACAGCTACCTGCCGCTCTGGCTGCCGATGGCCTTCGCTACCCAGGGGTTCTTCGTCTTTATGCTGATCCAGTTCCTGCGCGGCGTGCCGCGCGACATGGAAGAAGCGGCGCAAATCGACGGCTGCAACTCCTTCCAGGTGCTGTGGTATGTGGTGGTGCCGATCCTCAAGCCCGCCATGATCTCGGTCGCGTTGTTCCAGTTTATGTGGTCGATGAACGACTTTATCGGCCCGCTGATTTACGTCTACAGCGTCGATAAATACCCGATAGCCCTGGCGCTTAAGATGTCCATCGACGTGACCGAAGGCGCGCCGTGGAACGAAATTCTGGCAATGGCGAGCATCTCAATCCTGCCGTCCATCATCGTCTTTTTCCTGGCTCAGCGTTACTTCGTACAGGGCGTGGCCAGCAGCGGAATCAAAGGTTAACAGGGGAATATCATGGCTGAAGTTATTTTCAATAAGTTAGAAAAAGTCTATTCCAACGGCTTTAAAGCGGTTCATGGTATCGACCTGAAAATCGCCGACGGTGAATTTATGGTGATTGTCGGCCCGTCAGGCTGCGCCAAATCCACCACGCTGCGTATGCTCGCGGGCCTTGAAACCATCAGCGGCGGCGAAGTACGCATCGGCGAGAAGCTGGTGAATAACCTGGCACCGAAAGAGCGCGGCATCGCGATGGTGTTTCAGAACTACGCGCTCTACCCGCATATGACGGTGCGCGAAAATCTGGCATTCGGCCTGAAGCTCAGCAAGCTGCCGAAAGATCAGATTAACCGCCAGGTGGATGAAGCCGCGAAAATCCTTGAGCTGGAAGAGCTGCTTGACCGTCTGCCGCGCCAGCTCTCCGGCGGCCAGGCGCAGCGCGTGGCGGTGGGCCGCGCGATTGTGAAAAAGCCGGATGTCTTTCTCTTCGATGAGCCGCTCTCTAACCTCGACGCCAAACTGCGCGCCTCGATGCGCATCCGTATTTCCGATTTGCATAAGCAGTTGAAAAAGAGCGGCAAACCGGCCACCACGGTCTACGTCACGCACGATCAGACCGAGGCAATGACTATGGGCGATCGCATCTGCGTGATGAAGCTTGGTCATATTATGCAGGTGGACACGCCAGATAATCTCTATCACTACCCGAAAAACATGTTTGTGGCGGGCTTTATTGGCGCGCCGGAGATGAACATCAAGCCCGGCAAACTGGTGGAAGAGGCAGGCGAGCTGCGAATTTGCATCGGCGATGACCGCCTGGCGCTGACACCACGCCAGCAGGAGAAAGTAACCGCATACGCCGGGCAAGAGGTTTTCTTCGGCATTCGCCCGGAATATGTCTCAATTTCCGACACGCCCTATGCCGAACCCTGTGGCACCGGTGAACTGGTGCGCGTGGAGAATATGGGTCACGAGTTTTTCGTCTATCTCAAGGTCGCGGATTTCGAAATGACCTGCCGCATCCCTTCCGATGAAGCTAAGCCAATGATTGAAAAGGGCCTTCACCGCAAGGTGTTTTTTAAGTTCGACATGAATAAGTGTCATCTTTTTGACGCCAAAACAGAACAAAACCTCACTCTCTGACAGGAGTCTTATAATGAAAAAAGCCCTCGTTAGCACAGCATTAGCGTCTACCCTCACCCTTTGCGCGCTGCCGTCGCACTCAGCGGAAAACGTCGAACTGCGGATGTCCTGGTGGGGCGGCAATGGCCGTCACCAGGTGACGCTGAAAGCGCTGGAGGAATTTCACAAACAGCACCCGGAGATTAGCGTTAAGCCGGAATACACCGGCTGGGACGGCCATCTTTCGCGTCTAACCACGCAAATCGCGGGCGGCACCGAGCCGGATGTGATGCAGACCAACTGGAACTGGCTGCCGATCTTCTCCAAAAACGGCGACGGGTTTTACGATTTAAATCAGGTAAAAGATGTCATCGACCTGAGCCAGTTCGATCCGAAAGAGCTGAAGTCCACTACTGTCAACGGCAAGCTCAACGGTATTCCGATCTCCGTCACCGCCCGCGTGTTCTACTACAACAACGAAACCTGGAAGAAAGCGGGCGTCGACTACCCGAAAACCTGGGATGAGCTGATGGCCGCCGGTAAAACGTTCGAGTCGAAACTCGGCAAACAGTATTACCCGGTCGTGCTGGAGCATCAGGATGTGCTGGCCCTGCTCAACTCGTACATGGTGCAGAAATACAATATTCCGGCGGTGGATGAGAAAACGAAAAAATTCGCCTACAGCAAAGCGCAGTGGGTTGAGTTCTTCGGGATGTACAAGAAGCTCATCGACAGCCACGTGATGCCGGACACCAAATATTATGCCTCGTTCGGCAAGAGCAACATGTATGAGATGAAGCCGTGGATCCAGGGCGAATGGGCGGGCACCTATATGTGGAACTCCACTATCACCAAATACTCCGACAACTTAAAGCCGCCCGCGAAGCTTGAGCTGGGTGCCTATCCGATGCTGCCGGGCGCGAAAGATGCGGGCCTCTTCTTTAAACCGGCGCAGATGCTATCCATCGGTAAATCGACTACACACCCGAAAGAGGCCGCGCAGTTGATTAACTTCCTGCTGAACAGCAAAGAGGGCGTGGCGGCGCTGGGGCTTGAACGCGGCGTGCCGCTCAGCAAGGCCGCGGTGGCGCAGCTTACCGAAGCGGGCGTGATTAAAGATGGCGATCCGTCGGTGTCTGGCCTGAAGCTGGCGCAGTCGCTGCCGACCTCGCTTGCCGTTTCGCCCTATTTTGACGATCCGCAGATCGTGTCGCAGTTCGGCACCGCGCTGCAGTATATCGATTACGGCCAGAAATCCGTTGAAGACGCCGCGGCGGAATTCCAGCGCCAGGCAGAGCGTATTCTGAAACGCGCGATGCGCTAAGAGGGGTTTCTGTTGCAACCCCGCCGGTGTGGGAGGGGTTGGGTAAACATGGTAAAGATGTTGTCCGGCGGGTGCGCTTCGCTTACCCGCCCTACGCTAACATCAGGATTACCTACTTTGTAGGGTGGGTAAGCAAAGCGCACCCACCGCATCCCGCACCGCTAAACGTTCCCCATAAAAAAAACCTCCACGCGGGAGGTTTTTTTACCTGCACATCTCGCTTAACGCGCCAGCCAGCCGCCATCGACCGCAACGGTATAACCGTTAATGTAATCCGACGCGCTGGACGCCAGGAACACCACCGGTCCCATCAGATCGCTCGGCAAACCCCAGCGGCCTGCCGGAATGCGGTCAAGGATCTCGGCGCTGCGCTGCTCATCGGCGCGCAACTGCTGGGTGTTGTTGGTCGCCATATACCCGGGCGCGATGGCGTTGACGTTGATATTGTGCTTCGCCCACTCGTTCGCCATCAGGCGCGTAATGCCCATCACCCCGCTTTTAGACGCCGTGTAAGACGGCACGCGAATGCCGCCCTGGAAGGAGAGCATTGACGCGATATTAATAATTTTGCCGCCGTTGCCCTGAGCGATGAACTGCTTCGCCACGGCTTGAGACATAAAAAACACGCTCTTAATATTCAGGTTCATCACGTCGTCCCAGTCCTGCTCGCTGAAGTTAATTGCGTCTTCGCGGCGGATAAGCCCTGCGTTATTAACCAGCACGTCGATATGCCCGAACTCTGCCACTGCGCGTCCGATAAGCGCCGGGATCGCGTCGATTTTACGCAAGTCAGCCGTCAGGCTCAGAAAACGGCGGCCCAGCGCAGTCACACGTTCGATGGTTTCCGCCGGTTCGACAATATTAATGCCCACGATATCGCAGCCTGCTTCTGCGAGGCCCAGCGCCATACCCTGACCAAGACCGGTATCACAACCGGTAACGATCGCGACTTTACCCTGAAGAGAGAATGCATCGAGAATCATGTGTGTTTCCTTGTTATCGGGCCTGTCTGTGACAGGCGTGACCGTAATAAGGCTGTCCGCCGCTTACGCCCTCTCTTCATCACGGATATCGATGCCATAAAACGCCAGGTAACAGGCAGCCTGGCACGTATCGCGTTATGACATCTGCCACTCACCGCGCATTAAAAGAGAGACCGCAGAAGGAAATAAAACAGCGAAACAGCGTTTCGTTTTTTGAGATGACATCCATCTTAAACGTAGCGAAACGTGTTTTCAATTATAAATAAAACATTGTTTCATTTTTATGGTTACATCTTGCCGGATTTGATGTTGCGGTCACGTTTATCGCGTTGGCCAGACAGACAACCTTTACACAATCTGCAAATTTTCGCTTTAAAATCAGTTAAATAAAATTTTACGGCGCGGTTTTAATGAAAAGTCTACCGCCCGTCACCCGGCATCCCTCGATACCGCTTTCGCGCTGATTTTGTCCAAAAATACTCTTTCCATTAGAACAGTTGAGCAGAAATGCGCCCACAGTCACACACATTGAAACACTGTTTTGATAATTTATATTACTGTTTTCGAAATTTAATCAGCGAACGCCAGCCGGTAACGTAAGGAGCAGAGTATGGCCAAAGGCATGCGGGTGAAACTTCAGTATCAGATAAGCATTGACCCGGATACCGGGGCGGAAGTCACGCGTTTAACCCCACCGGAAGTGACATGTCACCGCAATTATTTCTACCAGAAATGCTTTTTTAACGATGGCAGCCACCTGCTGTTTGCCGGCGAATTCGACGGGCACTGGAACTACTATCTGCTGGATCTGGAAAACGCCGAAGCGGTACAGCTCACCGAAGGCGCGGGCGACAATACCTTTGGCGGTTTTCTCTCACCGGACGACAACTATCTTTACTATGTGAAAAACGATCGCGTCCTGCGCGAAGTTAACCTCACCACACTTGCCGAGCGCGACGTCTATCGCGTGCCGGAAGCGTGGGTCGGCTACGGCACCTGGGTGGCGAACAGCGACTGCACCAAACTGGTCGGGATCGAAATCGCAAAAAGCGACTATGTGCCGTTGAGCGACTGGAAAATCTTTCATGACTTCTTCCACAAAGGGCCGCACTGCCGCCTGCTGCACATTGACCTGCAAACCGGCGCCAGCCAGACGATCCACGAAGAGAAAATCTGGCTGGGGCATCCGATTTATCGCCCGTTCGACGACAATACCGTCGCGTTCTGTCATGAAGGCCCGCACGATCTGATCGATGCCCGTATGTGGATGGTGAATGAAGACGGCAGCAATGTGCGCAAAGTGAAGGAACACGCCGAGGGTGAAAGCTGCACTCACGAATTCTGGGTGCCGGACGGCTCAGCGCTGGTTTATGTCTCTTATCTCAAGGGCCAGCAGGGCCGCACGGTTTACCGCTACCTGCCGGAGCGCGGTGTTAATGAAGAGATCATGCCAATCCCGGCATGCTCGCACCTGATGAGTAATTTCGACGGCACGCTGCTGGTGGGCGACGGCTCTGGCACGCCGGTCGATGTGAAAGACACCGGCGGCTACACCATTGACAACGATCCTTATCTCTATGTTTTTGATGTAAATAATAAATCCTATTATCGTGTGGCGCGTCACGATACGTCCTGGGAGACGTTTGCCGGCAGCCGTCAGGTGACGCATCCACACCCTTCTTTCACGCCGGACGGCAACACCATTCTTTTCAGTACCGATAAAGACGGCAAACCGGCGGTCTATCTTGCAAAATTACCCGAACAGCGTGAAATGCTGAGCGTGTCATAATAATAAGCGTCCTGTTTCCATTACTGACCTTTGCCCTCCTCTCCTGGAGGGCTTTTTTATTTTTTCATGTTTAAGGTAAACCCAGCAGCTTAATAAGAATGAGCGCATGCGAAAAAAAAATAATTTACAGCGGGCATAAAAAAACCGCCCCTGCATGGGCGGTGTGCTTATTCTCAGGAGCACGCTATCAGGAAACAGCAAAAAAACTTAACGCCCCCGCACTGACGGAGGCTAATTTCATCAGAAGCTGTATGCCACGCCGACACGTAAACGCGTCTGGCGCTCGTCAGACTCTTTTACGCCAATATTTCCGACTTCAAAATAAGGTGCCCAGTTCTTATCAATTTTATAAGCCACTTTGGCGTTATATTCGTTGGAAGAGTTTTTCCCGTTATTACGGGTAAAGCCTTCTTCGCTCTGGGCATACACATAGTTCAGCTCAGTGCGCCAGTCGCCGAGCGCAAATCCCACCCAGGCATCACCACGGTTAACTTTATCGTCATCATCTTTACCTTCCGGGACGCGGGTATACTCATAACGATAACGGGCCGCGACATAGAAGCCATTCTCAAAGCTGTACTGCACATGGATGTTTGGCTTATAAATGGTTTTACTATCAACACTTTCAATAGTAAATGCTGGCGTGATAGCGATAGCGTCGGTTGCTTTCCAGCGCCAGCTTATCTGATCTTCATGACCGTTACCCACGACTTCATTAAATGGACGCGACTGATCGTCTCCGCCGGTTTTCCATTTCGCCTCCACGGAAAAACCAAATCCATTATCAAAACGATGTGAAACCGCAACGCGATCGGCATTGATTCCGCTATCAATGTACTCGTGACGTAAATCAACGGTTACGGCTTGCGCCGCGAATGATGAACCACAGAGGACAGCCAGTACCAGAGCTTTCTTAAACATAAAATACCCTCAATGAAATATCGTTTCTTTTTTATGAAACTGCATTTTATTTTTTAATATAGGTTATTTTAGCGATCCGGATCGCAATACTTTGTTTCAAAAATAACGAAAAGAAAGCACGTGATTGCGCTCAATAAAAAATCAACAAACGGCCATTAAATGATGTTTTGAATCACAGTTTGCTTTTAAATTCACCCATGAAAAGCGGCGATAGTGACTGCAATCTGAGAATTAACTTAAATGAAGGAAATAGTAAACAGAGCAACTGATATCAGGAATATAATTGCTCTTTCAATACTATTAGCTGACAAAGAAAGTGCGCCGTGAAGTGACGGCACATTTCTTAATAAGAAAGGAAAGGATTAATCGCGTTCAATCGCCAACGCCACGCCCTGGCCGCCACCAATGCAAAGCGTGGCGAGCCCTTTGCGAGCCTGACGTTTCACCATCTCATGGACCAGAGAAACCAGAATGCGGCAGCCGGACGCGCCAATCGGATGTCCCAGGGCAATCGCACCGCCGTTAACGTTCACCTTGCGCTCGTCCCACGCAAGCAGTTTGCCGACCGATAGCGTCTGTGCCGCGAACGCCTCATTGGCCTCGATAAGATCAACATCATTGAGCTGCCAGCCCGCGCGCTCCAGACAGCGGCGCGTAGCGTAGACCGGCGCGATGCCCATCAGAGCCGGATCGACGCCCACGCTTGCGAAAGCGCGTATGCGCGCGAGCACCGGCAGCCCCATTTCCTGCGCCTTGCTGGCGCTCATCATCAGCACCGCCGCCGCGCCATCATTCATTGACGAGGCGTTGCCCGCGGTAACGCTTCCCAGCCGGTCAAAGGCGGGCGACAGGCGCGCCAGCCCTTCCGCGCTGGTATCGGCGCGTGGCTGCTCGTCGGTATCGACCACCAGCGGCGCGCCCTGCATCTGTTCGATCACGACGGGCACGATTTCGTCACGAAAGCGTCCGCTGTCGATAGCGACCCGCGCTTTATGCTGTGATGCAAGCGCGTAAGCATCCTGATGTTCACGGCTGATGTTATATTCGCGCGCCAGATTTTCCGCCGTGACGCCCATATGGTAATCGTTAAACGCATCCCACAACCCATCATGCACCAGGCTGTCGATAATATGGCTGTCGCCGGGCCCGCCGGTGCGCCCTTCGGTCAGCACATGCGGCGCGCGGCTCATATTTTCCTGACCGCCAGCAATCACCACATCCGCCTCACCGCACTGGATCGCCTGCGTCGCCAGATGCAGCGCCTTCAGGCCAGAGCCGCACACATCATTGATGGTAATCGCCGAAACCGACCACGGCAGGCCGCTGTTGAGCGCAGTCTGCCGCGCCGGATTCTGGCCTGCGCCTGCCGTCAGCACCTGGCCCAGGATAACTTCATCGACATCCTGAGGGTTAAGCCCGGTGCGCGTCAGCAGTGCCTCAATGACCACCGCGCCGAGCTCGACCGCCGAGCGACGCGCAAGCTGGCCCTGAAAGCAGCCAATGGGCGTGCGAGCAGCCCCGACAATTACCACATCTTTCATTGTTATCTCCGGGAAGTGAACCGGGACATAGTAGCCGCTTGTTATAAAATCATTTCGTAAATGTTTAAAAATTGGTGAGGGGTATCACAAGGAATCTGCGCCGCACCCCATCGGGCGTCGGCGCAAAGACAGCTATGCAGGCGAGAGGCAGTTAATACCGGTCAGGCAGTTTATTAATGGATTTCAGTCGACCGCGCGAAATATCGATGTAGTCGCCTTTTCTTAAATCGCTAAAGACTTTGAGAATATAACTTTGAGAAAGATTGGTTTTACCACGAATAAAATCACAGGCGTTAATCTCCTCTCGCTCCTGCTCGTTTTTGGCTGCCAGCTCTATTAAGCAGTTGCGAATAAGCGTATAGGATTGCCGCCCAAGATAGTGGTAACTCTTCCAGTAAAGCACATCGTAGTACCAGGAGACGACCAGCAGCAGTTCGCGCCATAGCTGGCGCGTCTCAATAATGGCTTCAAAATCGCTACGCGGCACCAGACGCGCCTCACAGACTGATTCGGCTTTAATCGTGAAATGGTGGCTGAACTGATTATTGTAGGTGATGCCGAGCAACTGAGGCCGCGTCGACTCAATCATCATCAGGCCATCCATCATGCGGTGCATCGAGAGTGCGCCCTGCTCTATCACAATAATATGATCAGGCTGCGCAGGAATATGCGCACCACTGGCGAAACGACGCAGTTCACCGCTAATTTTCAGGGCGTCGATAAGCTGATTGATGGCCTCTTCGGGCCTTTCAGGAAGCGGATATGTTTCCATGCTGATAACACGCACCAGAGATAACGTTACGATCAGCATAGTAAAAACTTGATTGCGCGCCGCCTTATTTTTTCACAATGAGACGGCGCATTAATAAAACCACTAAAGAAAGAGCTTATTTACGTTTAATATTCTTAAACGCGCAGGCGCCAGTACCGCATTAGCGTTTACTTAAGGCCAGCTTTACGGCAAACAGCAGGAACACGCCACCTGTGACGCGATCCATCCATTTCACCACGCCTGGTTTTTTTAGTACGCCTGACGCGTAGCGGGTTGCGACAATCAACGTTAGCGACCAGAGGGTGCCTATCAGCGCATGGATGGCCACCAGCAGGAATGTCCAGACCATCGGCGAATGCCCGGCCGGGATAAACTGCGGCAGAAAGGAGACATAGAACACGCCCATTTTCGGGTTCAGCACGTTGCCCAGCAAACCGCGCAGAAAACTGTTGCTGGCGCGCGCTTCATTTCCCACGCGGGTATCAAACGTGGCGCGCGGGCGCAGCAGCATCTGGATGCCTAGCCAGCAGAGATAGCCTGCGCCGCACCATTTCAGAATGGAGTACGCCATTTCAGACACAGCGAACAGCGCTCCCAGACCAAACGCCACCAGCGCCCCCCAGATAAAACAGCCAACATCGATGCCAAGCGCCGCCTGAACGGCTTTCTTACCCCCGTCCGCCGCCGCGGTTCGCAATATGAGCGCCGTATCCAGCCCCGGCGTCAGAGTTAACAGCGTCGCCGCAAGAATATAGGCAAGCAGAGCATCAGTAACCGACATATTTATCCTCCGAAAAGAAAAATCTTACAGAAGAAAAACAGGCCCGGCAATCAGGGAGTTAGTTACGCAGGGGGATATTAACAGTATGGGCAAATCGGATGCTGTGACCAGAAAGCAGACTTGATGTTTAACGCTCCAGAAAGATTAGCACCATGATAAAAGTCATCGGCAGGTTCACCGCATTTATAGTTTTACCTGATATCTGTGATGACATATTAATGCGTCAGCATGATTCATGTGGCTCCCCACCGCTTCACTGATAAATATTATCAGGCGCTTTTTATTTGATAACTCGCTGAATAGCGTGATGACAGACAGTTGCGGGGCTTAAATTTTTGTCAGGGAGGATTGGCGCAATGAAAATGGAACAACGCCAGGCAGCTGAGCCATTATCCTGAAATGGTCAGGACACCATACATAATGAATTACTTAACAGGATTTGTGGTAACAGGGCATGTTCAGCCTGTCTTAAGCACCTGTGCAGTGTCATAACATAAATGTGTTATTACACAGAAATCAGGGAGTGCCAGGAAGGATTCTGGAGCGGGCGAAGGGAATCGAACCCTCGTATAGAGCTTGGGAAGCTCTCGTTCTACCATTGAACTACGCCCGCGATGAGGTGCGATAAGCATTATAGGCCTTCACCCATGGCTGACAAGCCCCCGGCACGTTAACTGACGGATTTATAAGCAACCGCCCGCGCAGGCGGGCGGTATAACGTTAACAGGAAGGCGCTTTGCCCTGCGGCGGCAGGTAGCGCAGCGGGTCGATGGCCGTCGCGCGGTAGCGCAACTGGAAGTGCAGGCCGACGGAATCGGAGCCGGTGCTGCCCATCGTCGCGATTTTCTGCCCTGCTTTTACCTGCTGGCCATTATTCACCAGCATTGTGTCGTTGTGCGCGTAGGCGGTGATGTAATCTTCATTATGTTTAATCATGATGAGATTCCCGTAACCGCGCAGCTGATTGCCGACATAGACCACCCTGCCCGCTGCCGAGGCGTAAATCGGCTGTCCGCGGCGACCGGCGATATCAATGCCTTTATTGCCGCCATCGGCGGTTGAATACCCCATGACTACTTTACCGCTGGTCGGCCAGCGCCAGCAGCGTTGACCCGGCGGTGGCGCATCCACTTTCGGTAATGAGGCGGTTTTGCGTGCAGCCGTTGTCTGGCGGGAGGCGGTTTTACGTGAAGAGGCTGAACCAGAAGCGCTGCTCACGCGCAGCCGCTGCCCAACCTCAATCGTGTAAGGCGCAGAGAGACCGTTCAGTCGCGCCAGTTCGCTGACGCTGGATCCGGTAATGCGGGAAATGCGATAGAGAGTGTCGCCTCGTTTGACCGTATAGACAGAGCCGCTATAGCCGCCTTTTGTCGCATCTGAGACGCCCGCTTTGTTGCTTGAACAGGCGGTCAGAAACAGGCAAAACAGTAAACACAGCGTTTTCAGAATTGTGCGGGCGGCCAGCCAGTCCGTGTTCAAAACGGCTCCTTAATTCAGTGACACCTTGAAATAACGGCGGTTATCTTAGCAGCTACGCCCGGATGACCCAAACCCGTAACCCTAAAAAGAAAAGCCGCGCGTCCCGAAGGAGCGCGCGGCTTTCACGATGAAGCCGGATGGCTTATTTCACCGGACGCATCGCCGGGAACAGTATAACGTCGCGGATGGTGTGGCTGTTAGTAAACAGCATCACCATACGGTCAATCCCGATACCGAGACCCGCCGTCGGCGGCAAGCCGTGCTCCAGCGCGGTGACGTAGTCTTCGTCGTAGAACATCGCTTCGTCATCGCCCGCGTCTTTCGCGGCAACCTGATCCTGGAAGCGCTGCGCCTGATCTTCCGCGTCGTTCAGCTCGCTAAAGCCGTTGCCGATTTCGCGGCCACCAATGAAGAATTCAAAGCGGTCGGTGATTTCCGGGTTTTCATCATTACGACGCGCCAGCGGAGAGACTTCTGCCGGGTATTCGGTGATGAAGGTCGGCTGAATCAGGTGCGCTTCGGCCACTTCCTCGAAGATTTCGGTCACAACGCGGCCAAGACCCCAGCTTTTCTCAACTTTAATGCCGACTGCCTGCGCAATGCCTTTGGCCTTCTCGAAATCATCCAGATCCGCCAAATCGGTTTCCGGGCGATATTTCTTGATGGCTTCGCGCATGGTTAGTTTTTCAAACGGCTTGCCGAAATCAAACGTCTCTTCGCCGTAAGGCACCTGCGTTGTGCCGAGCACATCCTGCGCCAGAGTACGGAACAGGGATTCGGTCAGCTCGATCAGATCTTTGTAATCCGCGTACGCCATGTAGAGTTCCATCATGGTGAACTCAGGGTTATGGCGCACAGAGATGCCTTCGTTACGGAAGTTACGGTTGATCTCAAACACGCGCTCGAAACCGCCCACGACCAGACGCTTGAGGTACAGCTCCGGCGCGATACGCAGATACATGTCGAGATCCAGCGCGTTGTGGTGCGTCACGAACGGACGCGCGGACGCGCCACCCGGGATCACCTGCATCATCGGGGTTTCCACCTCCATAAAGCCGCGGCCAACCATGAACTGACGGATACCCGCCAGGATCTGCGAACGCACTTTAAAGGTTTTGCGGGATTCATCGTTCGCGATGAGATCGAGGTAACGCTGGCGGTAGCGCGCTTCCTGATCCTGCAGACCGTGGAATTTATCCGGCAGCGGGCGCAGCGCTTTGGTGAGCAGACGCAGCTCGGTGCAGTGAATGGAAAGCTCGCCGGTTTTGGTTTTAAACAGTTTACCGCGCGCGCCCAGGATATCGCCGAGATCCCATTTTTTGAACTGCTCGTTGTAAACGCCTTCCGGCAGATCGTCACGCGCCACATACAGCTGAATACGGCCGCCGACATCCTGCAGCGTAACGAAAGACGCTTTACCCATAATACGACGGGTCATCATGCGGCCTGCCACGCAGACCTCAATGTTCAGCGCTTCCAGCTCTTCGTTTTCTTTACCATCGAAGTCAGCGTGCAGTTGGTCTGAGGTATGGTCGCGACGAAAATCGTTCGGAAACGCGACGCCATGTTCGCGAAGCGCAGCCAGCTTCTCGCGGCGCGTTTTCAGTTCGTTATTAAGATCGACCGCCGCTTCTGCGCCTTGTGCTTGTTGTTCAGACATGTTGGTTCCTCATAACCCTGCTTTCAGACTTGCTTCGATGAATTTATCCAGATCGCCATCCAGCACCGCCTGTGTATTGCGGGTTTCAACGCCGGTGCGCAGATCTTTGATACGGGAATCGTCCAGCACGTAGGAGCGGATCTGGCTGCCCCAGCCGATGTCGGACTTGTTATCTTCCAGTGCCTGCTTCTCAGCATTTTTCTTCTGCATTTCCAGCTCGTACAGCTTCGCCTTCATCTGCTTCATGGCCTGGTCTTTGTTTTTGTGCTGAGAACGGTCGTTCTGACACTGCGTGACCGTACCGGTCGGAATGTGGGTAATACGCACCGCGGATTCCGTACGGTTAACGTGCTGACCACCCGCGCCTGACGCGCGGTACACGTCGATACGCAGATCCGCCGGGTTGATTTCGATATCGATATCGTCTTCCACTTCCGGGTAGACAAACGCGGAGCTGAAAGAGGTGTGTCGACGGCCGCCGGAGTCAAACGGGCTCTTACGCACCAGACGGTGTACGCCGGTTTCCGTGCGCAGCCAGCCGAACGCGTAATCGCCGGAGATTTTAATGGTGGCGGATTTAAGGCCAGCCACTTCACCTTCAGACTCTTCAATGATTTCTGTTTTGAAGCCGCGCGCTTCGGCCCAGCGCAGATACATACGCAACAGCATGCTGGCCCAGTCCTGCGCTTCGGTGCCGCCGGAGCCCGCCTGGATGTCCAGGTAGCAGTCGGCGCTGTCATATTCGCCGGAGAACATACGGCGGAATTCGAGCTGCGCGAGTTTGGCTTCAAGCTGATCCAGCTCGGCTACCGCTTCATTGAAGGTTTCTTCATCGTCCGCTTCAACGGCAAGCTCAAGCAGGCCCGCGACGTCATCGAGCCCCTGGGACATTTGATCCAGCGTCTCGACGATAGCTTCAAGGGATGAACGCTCTTTACCCAGCGCCTGCGCGCGCTCGGGCTCGTTCCAGACGTCCGGCTGTTCCAGCTCGGCGTTTACTTCTTCAAGACGCTCTTTCTTAGCATCGTAGTCAAAGATACCCCCTAAGAACGTCTGAGCGCTCCGTGAGGTCCTGAATGCGGTTCTTTACCGGGTTAATTTCAAACATGGCTGTAGAATCTTTTAGTGATGAAGATGGGCAAAATGCGGTCGTAAAACGGAAAGTTTACCGGATTTACGCCGCCTTTTATAGTTTATCCTGGCGCTAAACGGGCCAGAGATGGTCGATAATTAATTGCAGGCTGCAGTTGCCGCGAAACTCATTCACATCAAGCTTGTAGGCAAGCTCGACTTCACGCACGCCGGGGTCGGGCCAGCAGGTGGTATCGACGTTAAACGCGATGCCGTCAAGCAATGGCCCACCACCGACCGGCTCCAGCATCAGCTTGAGATGACGCTCGCCCACCAGACGCTGCTGCAGAATGCGAAAACGCCCGTCAAACAGCGGCTCCGGGAACATCTGCCCCCACGGGCCCGCGTCGCGCAGCATCTCAGCCACTTCCAGCGTCATCTCCTGTGGCGCGAGCGCGCCGTCAGACCAGATTTCGCCCTGCAACATCGCCGGATCTAACCAGTCGTTAACCAGCTGTGCGAAGCGCGCCTGAAACTCCGGGAAACGCGCCTCTTCAAGCGAAAGTCCTGCCGCCATCGCATGGCCGCCGAATTTGAGCATCATACCGGGATAAAGCGTGTCGAGACGCTCCAGCGCGTCGCGCATATGTAGCCCCTGCACCGAACGGCCTGAGCCTTTGAGTATCCCCTCGCCTGCGGGCGCGAACGCGATAACCGGGCGGTGAAAACGCTCTTTGATACGCGAGGCGAGAATGCCGACCACGCCCTGATGCCATTCGGGATGGAAAATCGCAATTCCGCTCGGCAGCGTTTCCCCGCTGCGCTCAAGCTGCTGGCAGAGCGTTAACGCCTCCGCCTGCATTCCCTGCTCAATCTCTTTACGGGTCTGGTTCAGCGCGTCCAGCTCGTTTGCCAGCATGCGCGCTTCGCCGATGTTGTCGCACAGAAGCAGCGCGACGCCGACAGACATATCATCCAGCCTGCCTGCCGCGTTAAGACGCGGGCCCAGCGCAAAACCGAGATCGCTTGCGGTCAGTCGGTGCGCCTCGCGATTGGCTATTTCCAGCAGCGCGCGAATGCCAGGGCGGCATTTGCCTGCCCGGATGCGGCTCAGCCCCTGCCAGATAAGAATGCGGTTGTTGGCATCCAGCGGCACCACGTCTGCGACGGTGCCAAGCGACACCAGATCAAGAAACTCCGCGAGATTCGGCTCCGGAATACCCTTTTCCGTAAACCAGCCGACGGTTCGCAAATGCGCGCGCAGCGCCAGCATCAGGTAAAACGCGACGCCGACGCCTGCGAGTGATTTCGACGGAAAGGTACACTCCGCGAGGTTAGGATTGATGATAGCGCCCGCCGCCGGAAGCGTATCGCCGGGTAAGTGGTGATCGGTAACCAGCACCGGAATGCCCAGTTCATGCGCGCGCGCGACACCCGCATGAGATGAAATGCCGTTATCCACGGTCAGGATCATCTGCGCGCCGCGCGCGTGGGCCTGATCGACCACTTCCGGGCTCAGCCCATAACCGTCATCAAACCGGTTAGGCACCAGATACGCCACGTTGCTGCCGCCAAGCGCGCGAAGCGCCAGCACACTAAGCGCGGTGCTGGTAGCACCGTCCGCATCGAAATCGCCGACAACGATAATGCGCAGCCCTTCGCGCAGCGCGTAATGCAACATCGCAACGGCTTTATCGATACCGCAGAGCTGCTGCCAGGGGAGCATGCCTTTTACGCTGCGCTCAAGCTCCTGCGCGCCACGCACGCCGCGGCTGGCATAGAGCCTGCGCAGCAGCGGCGGCAGGGTATCCGGCAGCGTAATAGACTCATCCGGAGAACGCCTGCGAAGTTGTGTCTGTCTGCTCACCCGTTACTTTCCGCTCGCCTGAAGCTGTTTCTGATGCTCATCAAGAAAAGCTTTCATCTCTTTTGGCCCCTGATAGCCCGGCACCATCGCGCCATTGCTCAGCACGATCGCCGGTGTGCCCTGGACGCCAAACTGCACGCCGAGCTCGTAATGTTTCGCGGTGTCGACGTCGCAACTGGCCGCTTCAACTTTGCCGCCGCTCATCGCGTTATCGAAGGCTTTATTACGATCTTTCGCGCACCAGATAGCCTGCATATCTTTCGCTGTTTCGCTGCGCGGCCCCTGACGCGGGAAAGCCAGGTAGCGCACCGTGATGCCCAGCGCGTTATAGTCTTTCATCTCTTCGTGCAGCTTATGGCAATAGCCACAGGTGATATCGGTAAAGACGGTGATGACATGTTTTTCCTGCGGCGCTTTATAAACAATCATCTCTTTTTCGAGCGCGTTGAGTTTGGTCATCAGCATCTGATTGGTCACGTTGACCGGCTGGCCGCCGCTGACGTCATACAGCGGGCCCTGAATGATATGTTTGCCGTCTTCAGTCACATAGATAACGCCGCTTTCGGTCAGTACGGTTTTCATGCCTGCCAGCGGAGACGGCTGAATTTCAGCGTTCGCTACACCGAGTTTGGTGAGCGACTGCTTAATGGCTGCGTCATCCGCCTGGGCAAATCCTGAAAAAGCCGCCAGCGTAACGGAGAGCAGCGCAATAGTTTTTTTCATAACATGTCCTTAATTTCGGCACTCACGCTCTGGGGTGGTGCTGTTGATGAAGTTGCCGCAACCGTTCCGTCGCCACGTGCGTGTAGATCTGCGTGGTGGAAAGATCGCTATGGCCTAAGAGCATCTGTACCACGCGCAAATCGGCACCATGATTTAACAGATGCGTGGCGAACGCATGGCGTAGAACGTGCGGCGAAAGCTTTTCACTATCAATGCCCGCCAGTTGAGCATAATGTTTGATGCGATGCCAGAAGGTCTGACGGGTCATCTGCCGGGCGCGGTTGCTTGGAAAGAGGATATCCAGCGACTGCCCGTTAAGCAGCCACGGGCGGCCGTGCGTGAGATACTGTTCAAGCCAGTAAACGGCCTCTTCGCCAAGCGGCACCAGCCGCTCTTTATTGCCTTTACCGATAACGCGTACCACGCCCTGGCGCAGGCTCACATCGCTCATGGTCAACCCGACCAGTTCAGAGACGCGCAAACCGGTGGCATAAAGCACTTCCAGCATGGCTTTATCACGCAGCTCAATCGGCTCTTCGACCGTCGGCGCCTGAAGGAGTCTTTCCACCTGCGCTTCGCTTAAATCTTTTGGCAGACGCTGCGGCAGCTTAGGCGACGCCAGCAGCGCGCTCGGATCGTCATCGCGAATTTTTTCACGGTAGAGATGCTGAAACAACCGACGTACGGCACTGAGCATACGCGCAGTGCTGGTCGCCTTATAACCGCCTTCAACGCGCTCTGCCAGCAACGTCTGGAGATCGCCGCTCTGTACCGTTGCCAGAGATAACCCGCGATGGTGCAACCACTCCACGACCATGCTGAGATCCCGCCGGTACGCGCTTAGGCTGTTCTCGGCCAGGTTGCGCTCAAGCCAGAGCGCATCGAGAAATTGTTCGATACGGGCTAAATCCTGTTCCACTGCCACCTCTCTTACGCTCCCGGTCGCTGCATTATGCCTGACTGGAAGCGGGATCTGATACACTGACGCTTCTGCAGAATAGGAAATGAGACGTTATCGTTATGAACATTGGTCTTTTTTATGGTTCCAGCACCTGTTACACCGAAATGGCGGCTGAGAAAATCCGCGATATTATTGGTCCCGAACTGGTCACGCTGCATAACCTTAAAGACGACTCGCCGACGCTCATGGAACAGTATGATGTGCTGATCCTCGGCATTCCTACCTGGGATTTCGGCGAACTCCAGGAAGACTGGGAAGCCATCTGGGAACAGCTGGACGCACTCAACCTCGACGGAAAAATCGTGGCGCTGTACGGCATGGGCGATCAGTTAGGCTATGGCGAATGGTTCCTCGACGCGCTCGGCATGCTACATGACAAACTGAGCCCTAAGGGCGTGAAGTTTGTCGGCTACTGGCCTACAGAAGGCTATGAGTTCACGAGCGCCAAACCCGTTATCGCCGATGGTGAGCTGTTCGTCGGCCTCGCGCTGGATGAAACCAACCAGTATGACCTGAGCGACGCCCGTATCGAAAGCTGGTGCGAGCAAATCCTCGGCGAAATGGCGGCGCACTTCTCCTGATTTCAGGGCTTCATTAGCGTTTGTCGCCTACGGGCTGTTGCAACAGAAGGCGACGCAAATCGCGCCACTCTGCTTCCGTCATGCTATCCGCCGCCAGCCAGACATGATGGCGGCGTGTCGTTTTAGGATGACGCAGCCGCAGCATCATTCCGCTGCGCAGCATCCAGGGCGTGGCGCAAATCTGCCAGTCAACGCCCTGCCAGCGAAGGTAATAATCAGCCGTCAGGCTGACCTCGCCCTGGAACGCATTGATACGCCGCTGGCTACGTACGCAGTCAAACACCACCAGAGACAGCAACAGCATCCACACGGGCAGATACCGCAGCGGCCAGGGGAGCAGCAAAATAATAACGGCCACGGCGCCGTGCAGCAGCAGCGATAGCCACTGCGAGCGCCATGAAACGCGAAGATCAGAGTGCCACAGGACCACGTGCCTGATTCCGCTGCTGGATTAATTCCACCATTCGCGCCAGCTCCGCATCAGCTGGCTTGCCGTGATTCATCAGCCAGTTGAATAAATCAGGATCGTCACACTCCAGCAGGCGGACAAAAACGCGTTTGTCTTCGTCGCTCAGGGAGTCATAGTCATATTCAAAGAAAGGCATGATGGAAATATCCAGCTCGCGCATACCTCTGCGACATGCCCAGTGAATACGGGCTTTATTATTAATATCCATGTCTTTTACCTGCTAAACCACCATTGGATGACGGCTGCTAGTGTAACCCGTTTTTCATCCATCCTTCAGCCGAATGTGCGTATTTGCGAGGCGTTATCCTGAATATGACGTCTCTGATGCAATCGACATTTTTTCTTTCGAGCCGTCTCGAAGAATGCGTTAACGGCACAAAAGGGAATGCTAAAAGGCTTGCAAACTTCGCCCGCTCTTTAACAATATGAAGCTATCTCTCCACTCATGTGGAGCATTATTGCGATAGCACACTGGGACTTTATTTATGGCATTTACTCCATTTCCTCCCCGTCAGCCAGCCGCCAGCGCGCGCCTGCCGCTGACGCTCATTTCGCTGGAAGACTGGGCGCTGGCGACGATAACGGGCCCGGACAGCGAAAAATATTTGCAGGGCCAGGTGACGGCGGACGTTACCGAGCTTGGCGAGAATCAGCATCTGCTGGTGGCGCACTGCGATGCCAAAGGCAAAATGTGGAGCAACCTGCGCCTGTTCCGTCATGGCGACGGTTTCGCCTGGATTGAACGCCGCAGCGTGCGTGACACGCAGCTCGCGGAAATGAAAAAATATGCGGTGTTCTCAAAAGTCACCATCGCGCCGAACGACGACGCCGTGCTGCTGGGTGTAGCCGGTTTCCAGGCGCGTGCGGCGCTGGCGAACCATTTCGCTACGCTACCGGATGAGCAGAATCCGCGTGTCGTGGACGGTGCCACCACACTTTTGTGGTTCGGCCTGCCGGCAGAGCGTTTTATGGTGATTACTGATGCTGAAACCGCAAGCCAGCTTAGTGACAAACTCCATGGCGAAGCGCAGCTCAACGCCAGCGCGCAGTGGCTGGCGCTTGATATCGAAGCCGGTTTCCCGGTGATTGACGCGCCGAACAGCAATCAGTTTATTCCACAGGCAACCAACATTCAGGCGCTGGGCGGCATCAGCTTTAAAAAAGGCTGTTATGCAGGCCAGGAGATGGTGGCGCGGGCAAAATTCCGCGGCGCGAATAAACGCTCGCTCTGGTATCTGGCAGGCCACGGCAGCCGTGTGCCGCAGCCTGGCGAAGATATCGAAATGCAGATGGGTGAGAACTGGCGTCGCACCGGCACCGTGCTTGCCGCTGTACAGCTGGATGACGGGCGTCTGCTGGCGCAGGTAGTGATGAATAACGATCTGGAAACCGGCACGCTCTTCCGCGTTCGCGAAGAGAGCGGTGCGCATACGCTGCACATCGAACCGCTGCCCTACTCGCTTGAAGAAGCGTAAGCGTCTGATGGCTTTATAAAAGCAGTCACGCCGCCAGGGGCATCTGCCGCCTGGCGGTGGGTCTTCGAGGGAATGAGTGAAGCGATTTGCGCAGCGCGCAATCCTCAGCGAATGTAGAGGTAAATGGCCAGAAAATGGCAAACGCTGCCGCCCAGCACGAAGCCGTGCCAGATGGCGTGATTGTACGGGATCCGCTTACAGACATAAAAAATGACGCCCAGCGAATAGATAATGCCCCCTGCCGCGAGCAGCGTGACGCTGCCAGGCGCGAGTTTCATCACCATCTGATAAATCACCACCAGCGACAGCCAGCCCATCGTCAGATAAGTGACCAGTGACAACACTTTGAAGCGATGCGCGATTGTGAGCTTAAACAGGATGCCAAGCAGCGCCAGGCTCCAGATGACAATCATCAGGCCGTGTGCCAGTGAGGATTTCAGCCCTACCAGCAAAAACGGCGTATAAGTGCCTGCAATCAATAGATAAATCGCGCAGTGGTCAAACTTTTTAAGCCAGGTTTTGGCGCGCGCATGCGGTATGGCGTGGTACAGCGTCGAGGCGAGAAACAGCAAAATCATGCTGCCGCCATAGAGGCTGTAACTGGTAATGGCGGTGGCGCTGGCATTGCTGTCCACGGCCTGAACAAGTAACAGAACAAGTCCGACTATCCCGAACACCAGTCCAATCCCGTGACTGATGCTGTTGGCTATCTCCTCAGCCAGTGAATATCCCTGCGCAAGTAATGGTTTACGAACCATGTGGCGACTCCGGTAAAACTGAATAAAAAAAACGCAGCCCACATAGCCTAACTGAGAATGATTCCAGTGAACACCTGTTCGCTAAAATAAATCTGTGACAGTCCGTTACCGTCTTGTTCAACGTTCGCCGCAACGCCGGGCGTTACCCTTCAACCTTTTTAAAAGCAATCACATACAGCTCATTTATTCCCGGATAAATGTCAGCGATAACTTTTTTGAGTTCAGCCAGCGTCATGTTCTCCTGCCGCGCGTGTTCCTCATTCAACTGCGCTAACGTGACAGGCGTCACTCTCAGGACCTCCAGCGTGCAGAAGTAGCCATTATCTTCATAGCGGCCGGTGCGCAGCCGCTGGCCTGGCATGAAGTGCGCTTCGCTCTCGTCACGGATGGTAATGGTCTTCGTGCCCGCCAGGATGTCCTGCTGGAAACGGGTATAAAACGTGATGTCGTTTTTCATTGTCTCTCTCTCAAAAGTAACGGCCTATGATAAGTCTGATGGCGCGCAGGCGCTATTCGCGGCGCAAAGAGTGACGCGCGCCTGCGTAAATTATGGCAGCATAAGCGAACCGATGCGGCTGAGAGTGCCCGTGCCGGAGCCCGAACGCTTTGACCAAAGGATGTTGCGCCGTGACGATGTTTACCCATTCCGCTGTCGCCAGCCTCAATAATCTTGAGATGATGGTTTACAATTTTGTGGTCAAAAACCGTGATAAGGTCATGTACATGACCATTCGTGAGCTGGCGGATGCGGCAGGCGTCTCCACCACCACCGTACTGCGTTTTTGTCGCAAAATGCATTGTGAAGGATATTCTGAATTCCGCGTACGCTTTAAATTATATCTGGAACAAAATGAACCGCAGCAGGCCAATTTTGGTGCCAGCGAAATAATTAGTTTTTTCCGTAGTGTAAATAATGATGAATTTGACGCGCTGCTGGATCGGGCGACCGACATTATTTTACAGTCTGAGCGTATTATTTTCGTTGGCGCAGGAACCTCCGGCGCGCTTGCTAAATATGGTGCACGATTTTTCTCAAACGTCGGTAAATTCAGTAACCATATCGATGACCCCTATTTTCCGGTCACCAGTGACATGGCGAAAAATGCGCTGGCGATTGTGCTGTCGGTGTCTGGCGAGACAGAAGAGATCCTGCGTTTTGCCAGCCAGTTTAGCCTGCATCACTGCAAAGTGCTCTCTGTTACCAGCCACGAGAACTCATCGCTGGCGAAACTCGCGGACTTTAATCTCTCCTGGCATATTCCGCAAACGCGTATCGCGGGCGTGTATGATATTACGACGCAAATCCCCGTTATTTATATTCTCGAAACACTCGGTCGCAAGCTGGCGAAAAAACTCGCATAAAAAAACATCCTGTTTTTCATTTGTAACAAGTCACGCCATGCGCTATTTGTTATAGCGTGACATTTCTTTTTCCTTTGTTAGACTCGCAATCAGCCTCAATAACTTTATCGTTATTATTCCCTTTTACTATTTCTGTTAATGAGATGACACGATGAAACAGCTTAAATTACCGAAAGACTTTTTATGGGGCGGCGCGGTCGCGGCGCATCAGGTAGAAGGCGGCTGGGATCAGGGCGGCAAAGGACCAAGTATCTGTGACGTCCTGACCGGCGGCGCGCATGGCGTACCGCGTGAAATTACGCAGGAGGTGGTGCCGGGCAAATATTATCCGAACCATGAAGCCGTCGACTTTTACGGTCATTACAAAGAAGACATTAAACTCTTCGCCGAAATGGGTTTTAAGTGTTTCCGCACATCGATCGCCTGGACGCGCATTTTCCCCAACGGCGACGAGACGCAGCCTAACGAAGCGGGCCTTCAGTTCTACGACGATATGTTCGATGAGCTGTTGAAATACAATATCGAACCGGTGATTACGCTTTCTCACTTTGAAATGCCGCTGCATCTGGTGAAGCAGTATGGCGGCTGGACCAACCGCAAAGTGGTGGATTTCTTTGTCCGCTTCGCCGAAGTGGTGTTTGAGCGCTACAAGAATAAGGTCAAATACTGGATGACCTTTAACGAGATCAACAACCAGCGCAACTGGCGCGCGCCGCTGTTTGGCTACTGCTGTTCCGGCGTCGTTTACACCGAGCACGACAACCCGGAAGAGACGATGTACCAGGTGCTGCATCATCAGTTCGTGGCGAGCGCTATGGCGGTGAAAATCGGCCATCGCATTAACCCGGAGATGCAAATCGGCTGCATGCTGGCGATGGTGCCGCTCTATCCGTTCTCCTGCAAACCAGAAGACGTAATGTATGCGCAGGAATCGATGCGCGAGCGTTATGTATTTACCGACGTTCAGTTGCGCGGTTACTACCCCTCTTACGTGCTGAACGAGTGGGAGCGCCGTAGTTTCAATATCAAAATGGAAGAAGGCGACGAACAAGTCCTGCGTGAAGGCTGCTGCGATTACCTGGGTTTCAGCTATTACATGACCAACGCAGTGAAAGCCGACGGCGGCAGCGGCGATGCGCTGAGCGGTTTCCAGGGCAGCGTGCCGAACCCGCATGTGAAAGCCTCCGACTGGGGCTGGCAGATTGACCCTGTGGGCCTGCGTTACGCGCTGTGCGAGCTTTACGAGCGTTATCAGAAGCCGCTGTTCATTGTGGAGAACGGCTTCGGCGCGTATGACAACGTGGAAGCGGATGGCAGCATTAATGACGATTACCGCATCGATTATCTGCGCGCCCACATTGAGCAGATGATGAAAGCGGTGACGCATGATGGCGTCGAGCTGCTGGGCTATACGCCGTGGGGCTGCATCGACTGCGTGTCGTTTACCACCGGGCAGTACAGCAAACGCTACGGCTTTATTTATGTGAATAAGCACGACGACGGTACGGGCGATATGTCGCGCTCTCGCAAGAAGAGTTTTGCCTGGTATAAAGCGGTGATTGCGAGCAACGGCGAGACGCTTTGATGTAATGTTACCGCGGAGAGTTGCGCCGGGTTTGCAGTCGTGGCGCGGCTATCCCGGTGGGTGCGCTACGCTTACCCACCCTACGATGCTGAAAACCGGCCAGATTTGCCGCCGTGGTTTGACGATACGGTGGGTGCGCTGCGCTTACCTACACTACGATGCTGAAAACCGGCCGGATTTGCTGGCGTGGTTTGACGATACGGTGGGTGCGCTGCGCTTACCCACCCTACAATAGCGTTTGGCCGAACGTAGGGCGGGTAAGCGCAGCGCACCCGCCTTAAACGCCCCTATTTCCCGCCAGCGAGATCGAGAAAACTCCCCGTCACGTACGAGGCTTTATCACTCAACAACCAGGCGATCGCTTCCGCCACCTCTTCCGGCTGTCCACCACGCTGCATTGGCAGGGCGGATTTCACACGGTCAACGCGTCCCGGCTCGCCGCCGCTGGCATGAATATCGGTATAAATAAGGCCCGGACGCACGCCGTTGACGCGGATACCCTGCGCCGCCACTTCCAGCGACAACCCAATGGTCAGCGAATCCACCGCCCCTTTTGATGCCGCGTAATCGACATATTCGCCGGGCGCGCCAAGCCGCGAGGCGGCGGACGACACATTGACAATCGCGCCGCCCTGCCCGCCGTGATGATGCGCCATACGCTTCACGGCCTCACGGCAGCACAGAAAGTAGCCCGTTACGTTGGTCGCCAGCACTTTGTTGATACGCTCCGCCGTCAGGTTCTCCGTCATGCACTGGGTAAACAGCACGCCCGCGTTATTGACCAGGGCACCCAGCGGCTCGTCCTGCTCATCGAGTGTTCTGAACATGGCCATCACCTGCGGCTCGTCGCTGATGTCGGCCTGAATGGCAAACGCACGTCCACCGCTCGCCACGATGCGCTCAACTACCTCCTGTGCTGCCGCGGCGTTATGCAGATAATTGACCGCCACGGTGTAGCCCTGCGCACCCAGCAGAAGCGCCGTCGCTCTGCCAATGCCGCGGCTCGCGCCGGTGATAAGTGCAACGGACATACTTCTCTCCTTTTCATGGTATGGGATACAGAAAGCTTGCAGTACCTTACCCATCCGCGCGCCACAGGAACACTCTACCAATCAGGTAGTGTGGCTATAAAAACGGGCGCTACAGAATAAAAAAGGGCGCCGGAGCGCCCTCTGTGGTTTGTATTTAAAGCCTGACGTTACTGATACTCGCTCATCGGCACGCAGGAGCAGAACAGATTACGGTCGCCGTAGACGTCATCGAGACGCTTCACGGTCGGCCAGTATTTATTCTCAAAACCTGCCGGGAAAGCCGCCAGCTCGCGGCTATAGGCGTGTTCCCACTCCTGCGCCAGTTCGCGCTGCACGTGCGGCGCGTTCACCAGCGGGTTGTCGTCCTGCGGCCATTCGCCCTGCGCCACGCGGTCAATTTCGCCACGAATAGCCAGCATCGCGTCGATAAAGCGGTCCAGCTCAACTTTGCTTTCCGATTCGGTTGGTTCAACCATCAGCGTACCCGCGACAGGGAAGGACATGGTCGGCGCGTGGAAGCCGTAGTCGATAAGACGCTTGGCGATATCCAGCTCGCTGATACCGGTCGCCTCTTTCAGCGGACGAATATCCAGAATACATTCGTGCGCCACGCGGCCATCACGGCCGGTGTAGAGCACCGGATAGGCGTCTTTCAGGCGGCTTGCGATGTAATTCGCGTTGAGGATGGCCGTCTGGCTCGCTTTTTTCAGCCCCTGCGAGCCCATCATGCGGATATACATCCAGCTAATCGGCAGAATCGACGCGCTGCCGAAAGGCGCGGCGGAAACCGCGCCCTGCGAGGTCAGCATGCCTTCAATCTGTACCACGCTGTGGCCCGGTACAAACGGCGCCAGATGCGCTTTCACGCCAATCGGGCCCATGCCCGGGCCGCCGCCGCCGTGCGGAATGCAGAACGTTTTGTGCAGGTTAAGGTGCGACACATCCGCCCCGATGTAACCCGGCGAAGTGATGCCTACCTGGGCGTTCATGTTGGCACCGTCGAGGTAAACCTGGCCGCCGTACTGATGCACGATATCGCACACCTCGCGGATGGTTTCTTCATACACGCCGTGGGTGGACGGGTACGTCACCATAATACAGGAGAGCTTATCGCCCGCCGTTTCGGCTTTGGCGCGCAGATCGGCGAGATCGATGTTGCCCTGTTTATCACAGGCGACCACTACCACCTGCATCCCCGCCATCTGTGCAGAAGCCGGGTTGGTGCCGTGGGCGGAGCTCGGGATAAGGCAGATATCGCGATGGCCTTCGTTGCGGCTCTCGTGATAATGGCGAATCGCCAGCAGGCCCGCGTATTCCCCCTGCGCGCCGGAGTTCGGCTGCATGCAGAGCGCGTCATAACCGGTGAGCTTCACCAGCCAGTCGGAGAGCTGGCTAATCATCTGCAGATACCCTTCCGCCTGATCCGCCGGACAGAACGGATGCAGCTCGGCGAATTCCGGCCAGGTGATCGGGATCATTTCCGCCGCCGCGTTGAGTTTCATGGTGCAGGAGCCAAGCGGGATCATTGCCTGGTTCAGCGCCAGATCTTTACGCTCGAGGCTGTGCATATAGCGCATCATCTCGGTTTCGCTGTGATAGCGATTAAAGACCGGATGCGTCAGGATAGCGTCATCGCGCAGCATTGCGGCCGGAATGGAGCGGCTGTCATGCGCCACCTCTTTATCCAGCGCGTCGATATCAAACGTCGCGTCCTCGCCCGTGACCACGCGCAGCAGCGCCTGCACATCGGCGCGGGTTGTGGTTTCATCAAGGGTGATGCCCACTGCGCCCGGAATATCGCTGCGCAGGTTGATTTCACTGGCCTCGGCGCGCGCCAGAACAGTGGCTTTATCCGCCACCTCGACGCACAGCGTATCGAACCAGGTCGCGTGACGCAGTTTCAGCCCCTTGTGTTGCAGGCCCGCCGCCAGAATATCGGCGAAACGGTGAATACGGCTGGCGATGCGCTTCAGCCCTGCCGGGCCGTGGAACACGGCGTAGAGGCTTGCGATATTGGCCAGCAGCACCTGAGAGGTACAGATGTTGGAGTTCGCTTTCTCGCGGCGAATGTGCTGCTCGCGGGTCTGCATCGCCATACGCAGCGCGGTGCGCCCGGCGGCGTCTTTCGACACGCCGATAATGCGCCCCGGCATAGAGCGTTTAAATTCATCGCTGGCGGCAAAGAACGCGGCGTGTGGGCCGCCGTAGCCCATCGGCACGCCAAAACGCTGGGCGGAGCCGAAAACGATATCCGCGCCCTGTTTGCCAGGCGCGGTCAGGAGCACCAGCGCCATAAAATCGGCCGCCACGCTCACAATCACTTTGCGGGATTTCAGCTCGCTAATCAGTTCGCGGTAGTCATGCACTTCACCGGTGGTGCCGACCTGTTGCAATAGCACGCCGAAGAGATCCTGATGATCGAGCGCCTTTGGCGCGTCATCAACGATCACTTCAAAGCCGAACGTTTCGGCGCGGGTGCGAACCACATCCAGCGTCTGCGGATGCACATCCGCGGCCACGAAGAAACGGTTGGCGTTTTTCAGTTTGCTGACGCGTTTGGCCATCGCCATGGCTTCCGCCGCCGCGGTGGCTTCATCGAGCAGCGAGGCGGAGGCGATATCAAGCCCGGTCAGATCCAGCGTCACCTGCTGGAAGTTCAAAAGCGCTTCCAGACGCCCCTGCGACACCTCCGGCTGATACGGCGTATAGGCCGTGTACCAGCCCGGATTCTCCAGCATATTGCGCAGAATAACCGGCGGCGTGTGGACTGCGGTGTAGCCCATGCCGATATAGTTTTTAAAGCGCTTGTTGCGCCCGGCGATGGCTTTGAGCTCCGCCAGCGCGGCGAATTCGGTGGCGGCGTCGCCGACATCAGGCGGCGTCGCAAGCTGGATATCGGCAGGAACGATTTGCGAAATCAGCGCATCCAGCGAGTCCGCGCCAACGGTGCGCAGCATCTCCTGCTGCTGGTCAACACCCGGTCCGATATGGCGCTCGATAAAAGCGTCGCGATTTTCCAGGTGGCTCAGGGTCTGGGTCATGGGCGATATTTCCTGAAACGTGCAGTGAGGCAAATAAATGCGATGGTCAGTTGTGCTCCCGTCGGGAGCGGCGCAGGCGAAGCGCGCCCGCGCCTGCCCCTGACGTTACGCAGGGGCGAGGTCCCGTGAATTACTCGTCTTCTAACAGCGCTTCATACGCGCTGGCATCCAGCAGCGCAGCCACTTCGGCCTCGTCGCTGGCTTTGATTTTGAAGATCCAGCCCTGGCCGTAAGGCTCGCTGTTAACCAGCTCCGGCGAATCGCTCAGCGCGTCGTTGACGGCCACGATCTCGCCGCTGACCGGCGCGTAGATGTCGGAGGCGGCTTTTACGGATTCCGCGACGGCGCAGTCATCGCCCGCGTTAACGGTCGTGCCGACGTCCGGCAGATCGACAAATACCATGTCGCCCAGCAGTTCCTGCGCGTGCTCGGTGATCCCGACGGTGTAAGTGCCGTCAGCTTCTTTACGCAGCCATTCGTGTTCTTTGCTGTATTTCAGTTCGTTTGGCACATTGCTCATTGCTTCTCTCCTGATAACAAAACTTACTGCGTGACCGGCTTACCGGCGCGCACGAAAATGGGTTTAGTGACTTTCACGGGCATTTCGCGGTTGCGGATCTGCACAATGGCAGTATCGCCGATACCCGCAGGAACGCGAGCCAGCGCAATGCTGTAGCCAAGCGTTGGCGAGAAGGTGCCGCTGGTAATGATGCCTTCGCGGGCGTTGCCCTGATCATCGGTAAAACGCACCGGCAGCTCGCCGCGCAGCACGCCTTTTTCTGTCATCACCAGACCAACCAGCTGTTCCGTGCCGTACTCACGCTGGGCTTCCAGCGCGTCGCGACCAATAAACGCGCGGTCTTCCGGCTGCCAGGCGATCGTCCAGCCCATATTGGCGGCGAGCGGCGAAACGCCTTCGTCCATCTCCTGGCCGTAAAGATTCATGCCCGCCTCAAGGCGTAGCGTATCGCGCGCGCCAAGGCCGCACGGTTTGACGCCCGCTTCCACAAGCTGGCTCCAGAAGCCGGCCGCTTTTTCATTCGGCATCGCGATTTCATAGCCCGCCTCGCCGGTGTAGCCGGTGGTGGCGATAAACAGGTCATCCGCCTGCACGCCGAAAAACGGCTTCATGCCTTCTGTGGCTTTACGCTGCGCGTCGGTAAAGAGCGTGGCGGCTTTCGCTTTCGCGTTCGGCCCCTGGACGGCGATAAGGGAGAGATCGTCGCGCACTGTGACGGACACGCCATACGGCTCGGCGTGCTCGTTAATCCAGGCGAGGTCTTTTTCACGGGTGGCGGAGTTCACGACCAGGCGGAAATAGTCTTCGGTCATGAAGTAGACAATCAGGTCGTCAATCACGCCGCCGGAGGCGTTAAGCATGGCGGTGTAGAGCGCTTTGCCCGGCTGGGTGAGTTTTGCCACATCGTTTGCCAGCAGGTAGCGGAGGAATTCGCGGGTACGCGCGCCGCGCAGGTCGACAATGGTCATATGGGAGACATCAAACATCCCCGCGTCGTTACGCACCGCATGGTGCTCATCAATCTGCGAGCCGTAATGCAGCGGCATCATCCAGCCGTGGAAATCCACCATGCGCGCGCCGCAGAGGTTGTGCTGTTCATACAACGGGGTTTGTTGAGCCATCTTTTCCTCATCCTGTCAGCCGGGTTGGTGTGGGTTTCGAACGGCGTAACGCGCTGAATGAAACCCGGCGCCGACGCCGATCCCGGCGGCGACGCAAACGTTATCTTGCGTCTGAACTTATCACCGAACGAGGGCGTAAACCATAAGCCAGGCTGTGTCATCAGATTAGCTTATGGCGCAAAATCCTTTTTCACCCTGTAGCATGAAACACTGCCTGAAAGGTTTCAGGTGATGCCAAAAAGCTAACGCTTTACCGCCTTTTCAAAATAACCGGGCAGAAAACGCTGTTTTGAAGGGAAAATAATGGAAAGAGAAAAATCCAGAGATTAAAAAAACTAATCCGAAAAAGAGAGTGAAATTAGAATATTTCAAACGGGGAGAGACTTCTCTTTCCGGGGGCCGGAAAGAGAAGTGTGACGCAGTTAACGCAACCACTCCGGCAGGTCATTAAGCCCCATCGCCTGACGAATCAGCTGCGGTTTAACGCCCGGCAATTTATCGGCAAGCGTTAAGCCCAGATCGCGCAGCAGCTTTTTCGCCGGGTTAGCACCAGAGAAAAGTTCGCGGAAACCCTGCATGCCCGCCAGCATCATCGCGGCGGCATGTTTACGGCTGCGCTCGTAGCGGCGCAGATAAAGGTGCTGACCGATATCTTTACCCTGCTGATGCAGACGGCGCAGTTCGCTTATCAGTTCGGCGGCATCCATAAAGCCGAGGTTAACGCCCTGCCCGGCCAGCGGATGGATGGTGTGCGCCGCGTCACCGACCAGCGCCAGACGGTGCGCGGCGAACTGGCGCGCGTAACGCCCGGTGAGCGGAAAGACCTGACGCTCGCTTTCAAGTGAGCATAAGCCGAGACGATTATCGAACGCCACGCAGAGCGCCTGATTAAATGTCGACACCGGTGCCTGCTGCATCCGGTCGGCTTCCTGAGGCGAAAGCGACCAGACGATGGAACACAGATGCGGGTCGCTTAGCGGCAAAAACGCCAGAATACCGTCGCCGTGGAACACCTGGCGCGCCACGCCGCCATGCGGCTCATCGGTGCGGATCGTGGCGACCAGCGCATGATGCTGATAATCCCAGGACGTCAGCGGAATTTCCGCTTTCGTGCGCAGCCAGGAGTTCGCGCCATCTGCGCCGATAACCAGACGCGCCGTCAGCATGTTGCCGTCTTCAAGCGTAAGGAAGGCTTCGTTTTCTCCCCACGCGACCTGCTGCAGCGTCGCGGGTGCCATCAGCGTCACCGATTTACACTGCTGCGCTTTTTGCCACAGCGCGTAGTGGATCGCCTGGTTTTCAATAATGTGCCCGAGATGGCTGAAGCCAAACGACGCGTCATCAAACGCGATGCGCCCGAAACTGTCTTTCTCCCAGACTTCCATGCCGTGATAGGCGGCAGCGCGCTGGCGAAGAATGGCATCCCAGACATCAAGCTTTTTGAGCAACGCTTCACTGGCGGCGTTAATCGCTGATACCCGCAGTGCTGGCGGCGCGCTCGCCTCCAGCGGTTCCGGCGCGCGCTGCTCCAGCACCGCGACACGCAGCCCGCTGCCTTCCAGCCCGCAGGCCACCGCCAGCCCAACCATGCCGCCGCCAACAATCGCTACATCTACACTTTGCACATTCGACTCCTTAGCGCGGCACCCAACCGAGGGTGCGTCTGGCCAGCGCGTCACGCGCCGGGGTAAATAGATCCATTGCCATCAGGCCAAGGTTGCGCCCAACGACCAGCGGCGACCAGCGGTTGGCGAAAAGCTGCACCAGTCCGTCGGTCACGCCGATGGTTGCGGCTTTATCCTGCTCGCGGCGCTGTTGATACGCGCCAAGCACCGGATACGCGCCGATATCTTCGCCGCGCACGAAAGCCTGTGCCAGCGTCTCGGCGAGCGTCATGACATCGCGAAGCCCGAGGTTAAACCCCTGTCCTGCGATCGGGTGCAGCGTCTGGGCGGCGTTGCCGACCAGCGCCGTGCGGTGCGAAATCACCCGCGAGGCGAGACTTAACGCGAGCGGATAACCGCTGCGCGCGCCCGCGTGCGTAATGCGCCCCAGCCGCCAGCCAAAGGCGGTCTGCAATTCGCGGCAGAAGCGCTCATCGCTCCAGCCGAGCACCTCGGCCTGTTTATCGAGAGGATGGCACCAGACGAGCGAACTGCGACCGCCCGACATCGGCAACAGCGCCAGCGGGCCGTGCTCGGTAAAACGCTCGAACGCGCGGCCCTGATGCGGCAGCGCCGTCGCAACATTCGCGATGATTGCCGCCTGATGATAAGGCTGCTGACGCCACTTGATGCCGCACTGCGCGCCAATGGACGAGCGCGAACCATCTGCCGCGACCAGCAATTGCCCTTCCAGCGTCTCGCCGTTATCAAGCTGTACGCTGACTGTCTCGTCACGGCGTGTAATAGCCGTCACGCGCGCCGGACAATGCAGATGAACGCCCGGCGCTTTACGCAGCAGGCTGAAGAGCCGCTGCCCGGCGTCGTGCAGCTCCACCACGTTCCCCAGCGCCTGCGTCTGGTAATCGCGCGCGTTCAGCGTCACAAAACCGGCATGGCCGCGATCGCTGACGTGAACGGTGGTGATAGGCGTGGCGCAGGGCGCGAGCGCCTGCCAGACGCCAACGCGCGCCAGCTCACGACAGGTGCCGTCGGCAAGCGCGATGGCGCGGGCGTCAAAGCCCGGATGCGCGGCGGATTCCGGCGCGCTGGCTTCCACCAGATGCACCTCCAACGCGCCATGGGTAAAACGAGAGAGCGCCAGCGCCAGTGTCGCGCCAGCCATGCCGCCGCCGGCGATAATCACGCTCATGAGCGACGCGCCGCCGCCATCAGCGCTTCGATATCGTCCGCCGATTTCACCACGCTGGCGGTCAGGTTCTCATTGCCGGTTTCGGTAATGACGATATCGTCTTCGATACGGATGCCAATGCCGCGGTACTCTTCAGGCACGTCGGCGTCCGGTGCGATATAAAGCCCCGGCTCAACGGTAATGACCATGCCTGGTGCCAGGATGCGCGAACGATCCGGGCCATAGAAGCCGACATCATGCACATCCAGCCCCAACCAGTGGCTGAGCCCGTGCATAAAGTATGGACGGTGGGCGTTTTCGGCGACCAGCTGTTCCACGTCGCCTTTCAGAATGCCAAGCCCGATAAGCCCTTTCACCATCACGCGCACCACATCGCCGGTCACATCCTGAATCGAGGTGCCTGGACGGAAAAGACGCAGGGCGGTTTCGAGCGATTCCAGCACGATGTCATAAACCGCGCGCTGAGCGGGTGTGAATTTGCCGTTCACCGGGAAGGTACGAGTGATATCGCCCGCGTAGCCTTTGTATTCACAGCCCGCGTCGATAAGCACTAAGTCACCGTCGCGTAGCTGGCTTTCGTTTTCGGTGTAATGCAGGATGCAGCCGTTTTCGCCGCCGCCCACAATGGTGTTGTAAGACGGAAAGCGCGCGCCGTGGCGAGTGAACTCATGCAGAATTTCGCCTTCGAGCTGGTATTCATACATGCCCGGACGGCACTTCTGCATCGCGCGGGTGTGGGCCAGCGCGCTGATTTCACCGGCGCGGCGCATAACGACCAGCTCTTCCGGTGATTTAAACAGGCGCATTTCGTGTACCCAGGGCCGCCAGTCGGTGAGGGTGGCGGGCGCGGAGAGATTCTGACGCGCGCCGCGGCGCAGTTTATCCAGCGCGGCGAACACGATGGCGTCGGCGTAGGCATATTCGCCCTGCGCGTGGTAGACCACATCCAGCCCGTTCAGCAGTTGATACAGCTGCTCGTCGATTTCGTTAAACGCCAGCGCGCGGTCGACGCCAAGCTTCGCCGGTGCAGCCTCCTGGCCGAGACGACGGCCGAACCAGATTTCCGCGGTTTTATCGCGCAGGCGGTTGAAAATCACGCTGTGGCTGTGCGTTTCATCGCTTTTGATCAACACCAGCACCGCTTCAGGCTCGTTGAAGCCGGTGAAGTACCAGAAATCGCTGTTCTGACGGTACGGGTATTCGCTGTCGGCGCTGCGTGTCGCTTCCGGCGCGGCGAAAATCAGCGCCGCGCTGGCCGGAGCCATTTTCGCCAGCAACGCCTGACGGCGTCGCAGAAACTCTTGCTGTGTCATTGCACCTCCTGAGTAAACGAATGTTAGTGAAGCGTGGGCTTTTTCACTTCCGGCGCGGTCGGTGACTGGCGCGTAAAGGTGTCGTGGCAGAGCAGCGCCGCGACGCGCACATACTCGATGATCTCCTCAAGCGACAT
The DNA here is from genome assembly GCF_011605905.1 of Cronobacter sp. HA18003. Classification (NCBI taxonomy): domain Bacteria; kingdom Pseudomonadati; phylum Pseudomonadota; class Gammaproteobacteria; order Enterobacterales; family Enterobacteriaceae; genus Cronobacter; species Cronobacter sp. HA18003. The sequence goes on from NZ_JAANQO010000021.1 coordinate 261,303, forward strand.
CTCCAGCTCTTCCTGATCCTCGCCTTCGTCATAGCCGAGCTGAGCGATGTTGCGCAGATCGTCGATGGCTTCGCCGGTTTCGCCAGTGATTTTGTCGAGCTTCGGTTGGGTGACGCCGAGGCCCAACAGGAAATGGTTTACCCAGCCTGCCAGCGCGTCGGCGCGATCAAAGACCGAGACATCGTCGCCGTCCGGCAGCCAGAGCTGGAACAGAAAACCGTCATCCTCCAGCGTATCGCTGGTGGCGGCGTGCAGCTGACGCAGCGCCTGAGCGAGCTGCTGGCCGAACGCCAGCCCCTCGTTGGTCAGGTCGTGCAGTAGCGGTTGCCAGCTGCTGTCATGATTGCCGCCGCACAGGATTCCGCTGATAAGGCCGTGCATTTCTGCGGGGGTCAGGCCCACGCCTTGCTGATTAAGCAACTGGCCGACCTCGTCGTAACCAGGCATTTCGTTCTGTATAGACATGCGCATTCGTCGTCGTTGGGAGGATGAGTTCGTGTTATGCTACCACTTCGTGCCCTGGTGATACCAGAAAAGGGCTTGTGTCTTCATATCAGGGTAGCTATAGTGTCGCCCCTTCGCAGCCCCGGCGCGAATGGTTGGCGAGTCAACAGCAGGAAAGTGGAATGTCTGCACAACCAGTCGATATCCAAATTTTTGGGCGTTCACTGCGGGTGAATTGCCCGCCTGAACAGCGAGATGCACTGAATCAGGCTGCGGACGAGCTGAATCAACGGTTGCAAGATCTGAAAGTTCGCACTAGAGTCACCAATACTGAGCAGTTAGTTTTCATCGCAGCATTAAACATCTGTTATGAACTCGCTCAGGAAAAAGTGAAAACCCGTGACTACGCGGCCAACATGGAACAGCGTATCCGGATGCTCCAGCAGACCATTGAACAAGCATTACTTGAGCAAGGTCGCATAAGCGAAAGAGCGGAGCCTAAGTTTGAATAACGCTTCTGGGTCTACTATGGTAGAGTGACCGTGAAGCAAAAAATTTCTCTGAGATGTTCGCAAGCGGGCCAGTCCCCTGAGCCGATATTTCAAAAAAACAGAATGTGACGCTCCACGGTTGGTGAGCATGCTCGGTTCGTCCGAGAAGCCTGAAAACCGTGACGACGCATTCACCTTGAACCGCGGGTTCAAGGGTTACAGCCTGCGGCGGCATCTCGGAGATTCCCCTTCTTTTACTACCATGACAGAACTTCCCGTTACTTCAGACCTTCGTCAGCACATCCGTAAAGAGATCCGCCAGAAGCGTCGCGCGTTGACGGCTCACCAGCAGGCACATTTCGCTGAACAGGCCGCTGCCCGTATGCTGGGCTTCGCGCCGGTGGTGGAAGCCAAAAGCGTGGCGGTGTTTCTCTCATTTGATGGCGAACTCGATACCCGCCCACTGATCGAAGGCCTGTGGCGCGCCGGAAAACAGGTATACCTGCCTGTACTTCACCCTTTCAGCCCCGGCAATTTGCTGTTTTTGCGTTACCTGCCGGACAGCCTGCTCGCCACAAATCGTCTGAAAATTCTTGAGCCTGCGCTTGATGTGCGCCATGTGCTGCCGTTAGACCGTCTCGACGTGCTTATCACGCCGCTGGTGGCGTTTGACCGCACTGGGCAGCGCCTCGGCATGGGCGGCGGTTTTTACGACCGCACGCTGCAAAACTGGCGCGCGCACAGATTCTTGCCGGTCGGCTACGCGCACGACTGCCAGCAGGTAGAAAGCCTGCCTGTACAGGAGTGGGACATTCCACTGCCAGTGGTAGTGACGCCGACGAAAATCTGGCGCTGGTGAAATAAAAAGCCGGGTCGCTTACGCTCACCCGGCTCAACATCTCGTTCAGCAGGCCGGGTAAAATGCCCGGCTTTATAACATCAACATTAGTACAGCAGACGCGCGCGGATCGTGCCCTGAATCGCCTTCATGCTTTGCAGCGCGTTGTACGCGATGTCTTCCGGCGCATCAATATCAATCACCACATAACCCATCTGCGGCGTGGTTTGCAGATACTGCGCCGCGATGTTAATGCCCTGCTCGGCGAAGATCTGGTTGATGGCGGTCAGCACGCCCGGACGGTTTTCATGAATATGCAGCAGACGGCTGACGCTTCCGCCGTGCAGCGGCAGAGAAACTTCCGGGAAATTCACCGCTGAGAGCGTAGAGCCGTTGTCGGAGTATTTCGCGAGTTTGCCCGCCACTTCCAGACCGATGTTTTCCTGCGCTTCCTGGGTGGAACCACCGATGTGCGGCGTCAGGATCACGTTGTCGAATTCGCACAGCGGCGAGTTAAACGGATCGCTGTTGGTCGCAGGCTCAACCGGGAAAACGTCAATCGCGGCACCGGCCAGATGTTTGCTGGAGAGCGCCTCGCACAGCGCCGGGATATCGACCACCGTACCACGCGCGGCGTTAATCAGCAGCGCGCCGGGTTTCATCAGCGCCAGCTCTTCGGCACCAATCATATTTTTGGTGGACGCGTTTTCCGGCACGTGCAGGCTCACCACGTCGCTCATATTGAGCAGATCGGAGAGGTGCTGCACCTGCGTGGCGTTACCGAGCGGCAGCTTGCTTTCGATATCGTAGAAAAACACGTTCATCCCCAGCGATTCCGCAAGGATACCGAGCTGGGTGCCGATATGGCCGTAGCCAATAATGCCGAGTTTTTTTCCACGCGCTTCAAACGAGCCCGTCGCGAGCTTATTCCAGATGCCGCGATGCGCTTTGGCGTTCGCCTCCGGAATACCGCGCAGCAGCAGCAACAGCTCGCCAATGACCAGCTCGGCCACCGAGCGGGTGTTGGAGAACGGCGCGTTAAAGACCGGAATGCCGCGCTTCGCCGCCGCGTCCAGATCCACCTGATTGGTGCCGATGCAGAAGCAGCCGACCGCCACCAGTTTTTCCGCCGCGGCAAAAATCTCTTCAGTCAGATGAGTACGGGATCGCAGGCCGATAAAGTGCGCATCGCGGATGGACGCTTTCAGCTGTTCGCTGTCGAGCGCGCCCTTGTGGTATTCGATATTGGTATAACCTGCGGCACGCAGGCTATCGATGGCTTTCTGGTGAACCCCTTCCACCAGCAAGAATTTAATTTTGTCTTTCTCCAGCGATACTTTTGCCATTTCCCGACCCTGTCTTGTCTGAACTGTTATGAAGCTGAAATAAGCCAGCCTTCTGCCAACATATCAAAATTTGCGTTCCCGGCAATATGAACGTTTGCGTCGCGACGTTGAAGAAACATCACGCAGAGATAAAAGGCAGAAGAAAATGTTGCAGGGCAGAAATATGACGGAAGGATTAACAGGATGGAAACAAAAATGTGAGAGATGTCACCAAATTTAACGCAGGGGAATTTTTTTAACCGCAGGGGCGCCGGAGCGCCCCGGTCATATCATTTTACGATGGTTTTCACGCCATCGGCGGTGCCGATGAGCGCCACGTCCGCGCCGCGATTCGCAAACAGACCAACGGTAACGACGCCCGGAATGCCGTTAATGGCATTTTCCAGCGCGATCGGGTCGAGAATGGTTAAACCGTACACGTCCAGAATCACGTTGCCGTTATCCGTCACCACGCCCTGGCGATACTCCGGGCGTCCGCCGAGCTTCACCAGCTGACGCGCGACCGCGCTGCGAGCCATCGGGATCACTTCCACCGGCAGCGGGAAAGTGCCAAGCACATCCACCTGTTTGGACGCATCCGCGATACAGATGAACTTTTGCGCCACCGACGCGATGATTTTCTCGCGCGTCAGCGCCGCGCCGCCACCTTTGATCATCTGCATCTGGCCGTTGATTTCATCTGCGCCATCGACATAGATGCCCAGAGAATCCACCTCGTTAAGATCGAAAACAGTAATGCCTAAGCTTTTGAGCTTTGCGGTGGAGGCGTCAGAGCTGGAAACCGCGCCTTCAATCTCGTTTTTCATGGTGCCCAGCGCGTCGATAAAATGCGCGGCGGTGGAACCGGTGCCTACGCCGACAATCGTGCCCGGCTCGACATACTTCAGTGCGGCCCAGCCGACGGCTTTTTTAAGTTCATCCTGCGTCATGAGAGTTTTGCCTGTGGTGTAAAAACTGTGGCGCATTATAAAACAACCCGCCGGGCAATGGGGGAGTCATTCTGCGGCACAGCTCCGATGTTTGCGTTTGGGTCTGTATCCGGTGCAAATTTATGTCATAGTGCGGAACATAACGAGACAGGGAGCACACCAGAGAGATGAAACGCCCGGACTACCGAACACTACAGGCGCTGGATGCGGTAATCAGAGAGCGCGGGTTTGAGCGCGCCGCACAAAAGCTGTGTATTACGCAGTCCGCCGTGTCACAACGTATTAAACAGCTGGAAAACACCTTCGGCCAGCCGCTGCTGGTGCGCACCGTGCCACCGCGCCCGACCGAGCAAGGGCAAAAGCTGCTGGCTCTGCTGCGCCAGGTTGAGCTGCTGGAAGAAGAGTGGCTGGGCGATGAACAGACCGGTTCAACGCCGCTGCTGCTGTCGCTCGCGGTCAACGCCGACAGTCTCGCGACCTGGCTTTTGCCCGCGCTGGCCCCCGTGCTGGCGGATTCGCCAGTGCGTCTTAATTTGCAGGTGGAAGATGAAACCCGCACCCAGGAGCGGCTGCGCCGCGGTGAAGTGGTCGGCGCGGTAAGTATTCAGCCGCAGGCGTTACCGAGCTGTCTCGTCGATCAACTGGGCGCGCTGGACTATCTCTTTGTCGCCTCGAAACCTTTTGCCGATCGCTACTTTCCAAACGGCGTGACGCGCGCGTCGCTTCTGAAAGCGCCCGCCGTCGCGTTCGACCATCTGGATGATATGCATCAGGCGTTTTTACAGCAGAATTTCGATCTGCCGCCAGGCAGCGTGCCCTGCCACATCGTTAACTCGTCAGAAGCCTTCGTACAGCTGGCCCGTCAGGGCACTACGTGCTGTATGATCCCGCACCTGCAAATTGAAAAAGAGCTGCAAAGCGGTGAGCTTATCGACCTTACGCCTGGGCTGTACCAGCGCCGGATGCTCTTCTGGCACCGATTTGCGCCGGAAAGCAGAATGATGCGCAAGGTTACCGATGCGCTGCTGGAATACGGCCACAAAGTGTTGCGTCAGGATTAAAAAACCCGCCGGATGGCGGGTTTTTCGTTTACTGCTGTGATGGCGCGTTGGTCGCCGCAGGCGCAGTGCCCTGGCTTCCCGAACCATTCTGATTCGCCGTACCGCTCTGCGCCTGAGAAGGCTCAAGTTCAAACACCACATCCACCTGATCGTCAAACTGGATAGTCTGCTGATCGTAGGTGTCCTGCGCAGAAGCCGGCGCTGCCGCTTCGGCTTTCATCATGCGCATCACAGGCGTCGGCTGGTAGTTAGAGACGTGATAACGCACGCTGTAAACCGGGCCAAGTTTACTGTTAAAGCCGCTCGCCAGCTGCTGCGCCTGACGCACCGCGTCATCGATAGCCGCTTTGCGGGCTTTATCTTTATATTCATCCGGGTGCGCCACGCCTAAAGAGACGGAGCGGATTTCATTCAGGCCCGCTTTCAGCGCGCCATCCAGCAGCTCGTTCAGTTTATCGAGCTTGCGCAACGTCACGTCGACGGTACGTACCGCACGATAGCCTTTCAGCTGGGTTTTACCATCCTTGAGGTACTCATATTCCGGCTGGGTACGCAGGTTAGCGGCGTTAACGTCTTTTTTCTCAACGCCGTTATTTTGCAGGAAAGTCAGGTACTGCCCTACTCGCTCGTCCGCCTGTTTTTTTGCCGCCGCCGCGTCTTTCGCGGAAACATTGACCTCAATAGCCAGCGTCGCGATATCCGGTATCGCATCCACGCTCGCCGTGCCGGAGGTGACGATATGCGGGCCGTTGGGCAGTTCATTCGCCTGCACAGACGCCGCGCCGAAACCAATCATTGCCGCAAGGGCCATCACTTTAAACTTCACTGTTCTTCCTCCATGCTGCGTGCAAGTAAAACTGCCCGCCAGAGAGTGTCGGGCATCTGCCTGCAAGCTTAGCGGTTCAGTGCCGAATGTCCATCAGAGAAGGCTTAGAGGCCGAGCGCAGACAGATTTTCTATCCCTTCGCGCGCCAGCTGGAAGGCGATAACCCACATCACCAGACCAACTAACAGATTAATCATCCGTTGCGCGCGTGCGGTACGAAGCCGCGGCGCAAGCCAGGCGGCAAGCAGCGCAAGGCTGAAGAACCAGACGACAGACGCGCTGATGGTGCCGAGCGCAAAGGCGCGTTTCGGTATGGCGTCAAGCTGCCCGCCAAGGCTGCCGAGCACCACAAAGGTATCAAGATAAACGTGCGGATTAAGCCAGGTCACCGCGAGCATCGTGGTGATAATACGCAGCCTGCCCTGTTTGAGAACGTCTGCCGATGCCAGTTCCGGGTTGCCCGCCAGCGCAGTTTTCAGCGCCCCGAAACCGTACCATAGCAAAAACGCCACGCCGCCCCATGTCACCAGCGCCAGCAGCCAGGGCGACTGCATCAGGATGGCGCTGCCGCCAAAAATTCCGGCGCAGATCAGGACGACATCGCTCAGCGCACAGAGCGAGGCGATCATCAGATGATACTGGCGGCGGATACCCTGATTGAGCACAAAAGCGTTTTGCGGGCCGAGCGGCAAAATCATCGCTGCCCCCAAGGCAAACCCCTGAAAATAAAAACTTAACACGTTGCGTTCCTGAAGAGTGGCTATGACAGGCGCTCAGTGTACGGGCTGCTTTTCATTAGCAGAAACGAATAATTTTAATCACTAATAAGCAAATCTAATAAAGAAAAGCAAAAAAAACGGCCTGCGTGTGGCAGACCGTCCTGAGCTTACTGGCCGTCGGCCGGTTTTTCTTTCGGCGCGTCAGGCTGTGTAATAATCGCTGACTGCGGCGCTTGCGGCTGAGTTTTCTCTTCAGCCTCGATTTTTACCGGCTTGTAATGCACATCCATCTGCGGGTAAGGAATGCCGATACCGTTGGCATCCAGCGTTTTCTTGATGCGCTCCAGCACGTCCCAGTAAACCTCCTGCAGATCGCTGCTTTTACTCCACACGCGAATGACAAAGTTCACAGACGACGCGCCCAGTTCGTTCATGCGCACCGTCATTTCACGATCTTTCAGAATGCGGTCTTCGGACTGAATAATCTCAGTCAGCAGCGCGCGCACTTTATCGATATCCGCGTCGTAAGACACACCAATGATAAATTCATTACGGCGTACCGGCTCGCGGGAGAAGTTAATAATGTTGCCTGCAATGATTTTTCCGTTCGGCACCACGACGATACGCCCATCCGGCGTGCGAAGCGTAGTGGAGAAGATCTGCACATGCAGCACGGAGCCCGCGACGCCGCCAAGATCGACATATTCACCCGCACGGAACGGACGGAACGTGACCAGCAGAACGCCTGCCGCGAGGTTTGAGAGTGAGCCTTGTAAAGCCAGACCCACGGCCAGACCGGCGGCACCGAGTACGGCGATGACGGACGCCGTCTGCACACCCACTCGGCCCAGCGCGGCAATCAGCGTAAAGGCGATGATCCCGTAGCGCACCAGGGCTGAGAGGAAATCCGCCACGGTGGCGTCGATATGACGGGCAACCATAACGCGGTTAAGCGTATTGGAAATGGCGCGCGCCACAATCATCCCGACAATAATAATGGCGATAGCCGCCACGATATTCACGGCGTAGCTGATAAGCAGCGCCTGGTTGCGCACCAGCCAGCCGCCGGCGTTATTAATGCTGTCTATTACGTGTAAATCATCCATTCGACATCCTTTCCCCTGGTCGGGTGATTGATAAACTGCCCGGATTGCGGCAGCGCCAGTCGTTAAAGGGTAAACAAAACCCCGGCGCTCTGCCAGTCGACCACCCGCGAATCAGATTTCGGTATGTTGCTCTTCCCAAAAAGAAAAGCCCACCAGAGGTGGGCTTTTTCAGATGACGCTGTAGAAAAGATTACAGTACGTCTACCGCGTTCAGTTCTTTGAACGCCTGCTCCAGACGAGTCACCATGCTGGTCTGCGCGGCGCGCAGCCATACGCGCGGATCGTAGTATTTCTTGTTCGGCTGGTCTTCGCCTTTCGGGTTGCCCAGCTGACCCTGCAGGTAAGCTTCGTTTTCTTTGTAGTACTTCAGAATACCTTCCCAGGTTGCCCACTGGGTGTCGGTATCGATGTTCATTTTGATTACGCCGTAGCTGACGGAATCTTTGATTTCCTGAGCGGAAGAACCGGAACCGCCGTGGAACACGAAGTTCAGGCTGTTGTGCGGCAGGTTGTGTTTCTTAGAAACATATTCCTGAGAGTCGCGCAGGATGGTCGGGGTCAGTTTTACGTTACCCGGTTTGTAAACGCCGTGTACGTTACCGAAGGACGCCGCGATGGTGAAACGGTGGCTGATCGCGTTCAGTTTGGTGTACGCGTAGTCAACGTCTTCCGGCTGGGTGTAGAGTGCGGAAGCGTCCATATGGCTGTTGTCCACGCCATCTTCTTCACCGCCGGTGCAGCCCAGTTCGATTTCCAGGGTCATGCCCATTTTGGACATGCGCTCCAGGTATTTGGAGCAGATTTCGATGTTCTCTTCCAGAGACTCTTCAGAAAGGTCGATCATGTGAGAAGAGAACAGCGGTTTGCCGGTAGCGGCAAAGTGTTTTTCACCCGCGTCCAGCAGGCCGTCGATCCACGGCAGCAGTTTCTTCGCGCAGTGGTCGGTGTGCAGGATAACCGGCACGCCGTAGTGTTCAGCCATCTGGTGAACGTGATGCGCACCGGAGATAGCGCCCAGAATCGCTGCCTGCTGGCCTTCGCCTTTGAAGCCTTTGCCTGCGATAAACGCGGCACCGCCGTTAGAGAACTGAACGATAACCGGCGCTTTAACTTTCGCAGCGGTTTCCAGAACGGCGTTAATGGAATCGGTACCCACGCAGTTAACTGCCGGCAGCGCAAAGTTGTTCTCTTTAGCTACCTGGAATACTTTCTGTACGTCGTCGCCAGTGATGACGCCCGGTTTTACGAAATCAAAAATTTTAGACATATTGCGTTGTCCTGTATGTGTATCTTCGACCGTTGAAAAGGGTAAGCGAGCTGTCAGGCGCGCTGAAAAACAGGCGGGATGCCCCGCCTGCTTAGATTATTTCTTCGCGCGCTCTTCGAGCATCGCAACTGCCGGCAGGACTTTGCCTTCCACGAATTCGAGGAATGCGCCGCCGCCAGTGGAGATGTAGGAGATTTTGTCGGCGATGCCGAACATGTCGATAGCCGCCAGGGTGTCGCCGCCGCCGGCGATGGAGAACGCGTCGCTTTCAGCGATAGCGCGAGCCACAATTTCGGTGCCTTTACGGAAGTTCGGGAACTCGAACACGCCCACCGGGCCGTTCCACAGAATGGTTTTGGCGTTTTTCAGGATTTCAGCCAGTTTCTCAGCGGAAACGTCGCCCATATCCAGGATCTGCTCTTCATCTTTGATTTCAGTAACAGATTTCAGGGTAGCCGGCGCGGTTTCAGAGAACTCGGTCGCTACGCGAACGTCAGTCGGAACCGGAATGTCGCAGGTGCCCAGCAGGCGTTTCGCTTCGTCAACCAGATCCGCTTCATACAGAGATTTACCGACGTTGTGGCCCTGGGCTGCAACGAAGGTGTTGGCGATACCGCCGCCCACGATCAGCTGGTCAGCAATTTTAGACAGGGAGTCCAGTACGGTCAGTTTGGTAGAAACTTTAGAACCACCCACGATAGCAACCATCGGGCGAGCCGGCTCTTTCAACGCTTTACCCAGCGCGTCCAGTTCTTCTGCCAGCAGCGGGCCTGCGCACGCGACGTCAGCGAATTTCGCAACACCGTGAGTGGAAGCCTGCGCGCGGTGCGCGGTACCAAAGGCATCCATTACGAACACGTCGCACAGGGACGCATACTTTTTCGCCAGTGTTTCGTCGTCTTTCTTCTCGCCTTTGTTAAAGCGAACGTTTTCTAAAACGACCAGCTCGCCTTCGGCCACTTCAACGCCGTCGAGGTAGTCTTTCGCCAGGCGAACCGGGGAGTTCAGTTTGTCTTTCAGGTAGTTAACTACCGGCAGCAGAGAGAATTCTTCGTTGTATTCGCCTTCGGTCGGGCGGCCCAGGTGGGACGTCACCATCACTTTAGCGCCCTGTTTCAGAGCCAGTTCGATGGTCGGCAGGGAGGCGCGGATACGCGCGTCAGAGGTAACTTTACCCTCTTTTACCGGAACGTTGAGATCGGCGCGGATCAGAACGCGTTTACCTGCCAGATCCAGATCGGTCATCTTAATTACAGACATGGTGAATCCTCTCGTTGATTCTTAAAGTTTTGCAGACACCATACGCACAGGCCTTAAGGCCATAACGCATGAAATCTTACCTGAAACCAATAGCTGCCATCGCTAACGTGGTGTCGAGCATCCGGTTAGCGAAGCCCCATTCGTTATCGCACCAGACCAGGGTTTTAATCAGGTGCGCTCCACTCACCCGTGTCTGGGTGCCGTCCACAATGGCGCTGTGCGGATCGTGGTTAAAATCTGTTGAGACCAACGGTAATTCCGTATAGTCAACTATACCATGAAATGCACCCTGTGCCGCTTTTTGCAGCAACAGGTTGACTTCATAGGCTTTTACCGGTTTTTGCACCGTCACGCTTAAATCAATGGCCGTCACATTAATGGTAGGCACGCGCACCGCAATTGCCTCAAAGCGGTCATGGAATTTAGGAAAAATACGCGTTATACCGGCGGCAAGCCTGGTATCGACCGGAATGATGGACTGGCTGGCCGCGCGAGTGCGGCGCAGATCCGGATGATAAGCGTCGATAACCTGTTGATCGTGCATGGCGGAATGGATGGTCGTCACGGTGCCGGATTCAATCCCGAACGCGTCGTCCATCAGCTTAATAATCGGAATAATGCAGTTGGTGGTGCAGGAGGCGTTAGAAACAATGCGATGCTCAGCGCGCAGTTCTTCTTCATTAACGCCGTAAACGACGGTGGCATCGAGATCGTTGCCGCCCGGGTGTGAGAACAGCACTTTGCGCGCGCCCGCTTCGAGATGGGCGATGCCATCGGCGCGGCTGCCGTAAACGCCGGTGCAATCGAGCACCACGTCCACATCCAGCGCTTTCCAGGGCAGCGCGTTGATGTCGCGCTCATGCAGCAGGCGAATGACATCGTTGCCAATCCAGAGCTGCTCGCCTTCCTGACGGACATCCCACGCGAAGCGGCCGTGGCTGGTGTCATATTTCAGCAAATGCGCCATGCCCGCAGCATCGGCCAGCTCATTAATGGCGACCACACTGATTTCCGCGCGACGGCCGGACTCATACAACGCACGAACTACGTTGCGCCCGATGCGACCGAAGCCATTAATCGCTACGCGTAAGGTCATATCTCTCCTGCCAGAATCCCGGATGTGAAGGAGCTGACAGAGTAATGCAGCCACCTTTGAAGGGGAATCCTCGCCCGTCACAAACTACAACCGTTTGATGGATTGTCGAACAATCAGTCGACTGAAACGCTTCAGCAAGAATAAGCGAAACGTGGAATAAAAGGAATGATAACGCAGCGAAATGACACTAACTTCTGACCTGCATCACATTTTTTCTGGAATAAATTCCACCATTACACCTGCCGGGGTGAATGACGGACAGAAATAAACCATAACGGCAGTCAATATCGACGTTACGCGCCCGCCGCCGCATCCTACAATGGTCACAACTCCACATTAACAAAGGGACGGTGATGGCGTATCCAGAAGAGTACGAAAACGCGGCAAGGCTTGCCACTCTGCGCGCGCGGTTTCGCGGCTGTTTGCTCGGCGGTGCCGTGGGCGATGCGCTCGGCGGACCGGTGGAATTTTTACGGCTTGCGGAAATCACTGCGCGCTTCGGGGCGCATGGCGTCACGGATTATGAATACGCATGGGGCGGCATCGGGAAAATCACGGACGATACGCAGATGACGCTCTTTACCGCCGAAGGATTGTTACGGGCCTGGATGCGTGCGGCGATACGCGGCATCGGCCCATCGTTCACCGGTGTGACCGCTCACGCGTATTTGCGCTGGCTGCTGACGCAGGGCGAGCGCAACCGCCACAATCTGCTGGATAAAACGCAGTTATCCGGCTGGCTTATCGGGCATAACGCCCTCTTCCATGCCCGCGCGCCGGGCAACACATGCCTCAGCGCACTGCGCGAAATGCGCGCCTTCGGCGAACCGGCCCGTAACGACAGCAAAGGCTGCGGCGGCGTTATGCGCGTGGCACCGGTGGGGCTTTTTTACGTGCGTTACCCGGGCGGCGATTTACTGAAAGCGGCGTTTGACACCGGCTGCCAGCTCGCCGCGCTCACGCACGGTCATCCGACCGGCTATCTCACCGGCGGTGTGCTGGCCGCACTGGTTTTGCAGCTCGTACAGGGAGAATCCCTTGACGCTGCGCTGACGCGCTCGCTGGATTTACTGAAAAACGCGCCGCAGCATGAAGAAACATGGCGCGCACTGGAGCATGCGCGCACGCTCGCCGCCGCGCCGCTTACGCCGCGGGAGGCTATCAAAACACTGGGCGAGGGATGGGTGGCCGAAGAGGCGCTCGCCATCGCGCTGTTTTGCGCGCTGCGCGCCCGCTCGTTTGAAGAGGGCGTACTGATGGCGGTAAACCATGACGGCGATTCCGACTCGACCGGCGCGATAGCCGGGAACCTGCTCGGCGCGATGTACGGCATCACGGCCCTGCCGGAAACATGGCTGGCGCGGCTTGAGCTTAACGCGGTGATTCAGGAAATGGCGGATGATTTGCTGGACTACCGCGACTGGCCAGTCTCTGACTACGATAACTCATCGTTTGCCATCGCGTTGCGGGCAAAATATCCGGGCGACTGAGCCAAAAAAAACGGGAGGCGCTGGCCTCCCGTTCGTTTTATAACGCTATGCGCGATTACAGCAGCGCTTTCGCCTTGCTTACCACGTTATCCACGGTAAAGCCGAACTCTTCAAACAGCTGCTCAGCCGGCGCGGATTCGCCGAAGGTCCTCATACCGACGATAGCGCCGTTCAGGCCAACGTATTTGAACCAGTAGTCGGCGATGCCCGCTTCGATAGCCACGCGCGCGCTGACCGCTTTCGGCAGCACGGCTTCGCGGTAAGCGGCATCCTGTTTGTCGAAAACATCGGTAGACGGCATGGAAACCACGCGCGCTTTCACGCCTTCTGCAGCCAGTTTATCGGCAGCGGCAACCGCCAGTTCAACTTCAGAGCCGGTGGCGATGAAGATGATTTGCGGCTGGCCGTCGCAGTCTTTCAGGATGTAGGCACCGCGGGCGATATCCGCCAGCTGCTGCTCGCTACGTTCCTGCTGCGCCAGGTTCTGACGGGAGAAGATCAGCGCCGTCGGGCCATCGTGGCGCTCAACCGCGTATTTCCACGCTACCGCAGATTCCACCTGGTCGCACGGACGCCATGTGCTCATGTTCGGGGTCACACGCAGCGCCGCCAGCTGTTCAACCGGCTGGTGGGTCGGGCCGTCTTCGCCAAGACCGATGGAGTCGTGGGTGTAGACCATCACCTGACGCTGCTTCATCAGCGCAGCCATACGCACCGCGTTACGGGCATATTCCACAAACATCAGGAAGGTCGAGGTGTACGGCAGGAAACCGCCGTGCAGCGCGATACCGTTCGCGATGGCGGTCATGCCGAATTCGCGCACGCCGTAGTGAATGTAGTTGCCTGCGGCATCTTCATTAATTGCTTTCGAGCCAGACCAGATGGTCAGGTTGCTCGGCGCGAGATCCGCAGAGCCGCCCAGGAATTCCGGCAGCAGTTTGCCGAAGGCTTCGATAGCGTTCTGAGAGGCTTTACGACTGGCGATTTTCGCCGGGTTCGCCTGCAGGTTCGCGATGAACTCCTGCGCTTTCGCGGCGAAATCAGCCGGCATTTCGCCTTTCATACGGCGGGTGAATTCAGCGGCTTCCTGCGGGAATGCTTTCGTGTAGGCCGCGAATTTTTCGTTCCAGGCGCTTTCTTTGGCCTGGCCCATCTCTTTGGCATCCCACTGCGCGTAGATTTCCTGCGGGATCACAAACGGCTCATATTTCCAGCCCAGCTGTTCGCGGGTCGCGGCCACTTCGGCGTCGCCCAGCGGCGCGCCGTGGGAATCATGGGTGCCTGCTTTGTTCGGCGAGCCGAAACCGATAACGGTTTTGCACATCAGCAGAGACGGTTTGTCGGTAACAGAACGCGCTTCTTCGATGGCGCGCTTGATGGAATCGGCGTCGTGGCCGTCCACGCCGCGCACCACGTGCCAGCCGTAGGCTTCAAAGCGTTTAGCGGTATCGTCGGTGAACCAGCCTTCAATGTGGCCGTCGATGGAGATGCCGTTGTCATCGTAGAACGCCACCAGTTTGCCGAGGCCCAGCGTACCGGCCAGCGAGCAGACTTCGTGGGAGATGCCTTCCATCATGCAGCCGTCGCCCAGGAAGGCGTAGGTGTAGTGGTCGACAATGTCATGCCCAGGACGGTTGAACTGCGCTGCCAGCGTGCGCTCGGCGATAGCCATGCCGACCGCGTTCGCAATCCCCTGCCCCAGCGGACCGGTCGTGGTTTCCACGCCAGGCGTATAGCCGACTTCCGGGTGGCCCGGCGTTTTGGAATGCAGCTGACGGAAGTTCTTCAGCTCTTCGATCGGCAGATCGTAACCGGTGAGGTGCAGCAGGCTGTAAATCAGCATGGAGCCGTGACCGTTGGACAGCACGAAGCGGTCGCGGTCGGCCCAGGACGGGTTCTGCGGGTTATGGTTCAGGAAATCACGCCACAGGACTTCGGCAATGTCAGCCATGCCCATCGGGGCACCCGGATGGCCGGATTTGGCTTTTTGTACTGCGTCCATGCTGAGCGCACGAATAGCATTGGCAAGCTCTTTACGAGAGGACATTTTGACTCCAGATCGGATAGTTGAAGGCCACGCCTTGTTAACGGCTTGACTACTACGCGTTATGGGCTACGCCCGAAAAAGTGTCCCACAATGTAACCCAAGCGGCTGGGCATGTACATGGAGCATCCTTTTGTCCGATAAGAAATCTCTGGAAGCCGCTCGCAGTTTGCGCAACCCACTCGCCGCAGGTGCGCAAACCTCTTTATACTAAGCCGCAAGCCAGCGAAGCCGTTTCGCGGCGACGATAATGAAAACCTCAATGGAGCGTGGAAGCATAACGATGAAAATGCGCGCGATAGTACTGAGCATGACCGCAGCAGCGCTGCTGAGCGGCTGCCAAAACATGAATTCCAACGGCCTGCTGAGCTCAGGTGCCGAGGCGTTCCAGGCCTATACCTTAAGCGACGCGCAGGTAAAAGCGTTGAGCGACGAAGCCTGTAAATCGCAGGACAGCAAAGCGAAAATCGCGCCAGCGAACAGCCAGTATACGCAGCGCCTGAACAAAATCGCCGCGGCGCTTGGCGATAACATCAACGGCCAGCCGGTGAACTACAAGGTTTACGAGGAAAAAGACGTCAACGCCTTCGCGATGGCAAACGGCTGCATCCGCGTTTACAGCGGTCTGATGGACATGATGAACGATAACGAAGTGGAAGCGGTGATTGGCCATGAAATGGGCCACGTCGCGCTGGGCCATGTGAAGCGCGGCATGCAGGTGGCGCTGGGCACCAACGCGCTGCGTGGTGCGGCGGCTTCTGCGGGCGGCATCGTGGGCAGCCTGTCGCAGTCGCAGCTGGGCGAGCTTGGCGAACAGCTGGTGAACGCCCAGTTCTCGCAGCGTCAGGAATCTGAAGCGGATGACTACTCTTACGATCTGCTGCGTAAACGCGGCATTAATCCGTCAGGGCTTGCCACCAGCTTTGAGAAACTCGCGAAGCTGGAAAAAGGCCGTCAGAGCTCCATGTTCGACGATCACCCGGCCTCAGAAGCGCGCGCGCAGCACATTCGCGATCGCATGAAGGCAGACGGGCTGAAATAAGCGGCTTTAGCTATATAAAAGAAAACGCCGGACAGGGTTTCGCCTTGTCCGGCGTTTTTGCGAATGAATACTGTCAGCCCGGCTCAGCATTACGCTGCCGGGCCTGGCACAGATTACTCGCCTTTTTTCGCCGCCTGGATGTAGAGCATTTCCAGCGCCAGCGTCGCAGCGGCCAGCGCGGTGATATCAGACTGGTCGTATGCCGGTGCCACTTCCACAATATCCATACCGACGATGTTCAGATCCTGAATGCCGCGCAGCAGTTTCAGCGCGCGATCGGAGGTCAGGCCGCCAATCACCGGCGTGCCGGTGCCCGGTGCGAACGCCGGATCCAGGCAGTCGATGTCGAACGTCAGGTATACCGGCATGTCGCCGACAATCTGTTTCACCTGTGCCACCACATCGTCAACGGTGCGGTCGTTCACCTGCGGCGCGTCCAGCACGGTAAAGCCGTTGTCTTTGTCGAACTCGGTACGAATACCAATCTGCACCGAGCGGGTCGGATCGATCAGGCCTTCGTTCGGCGCGGTGTAGAACATGGTGCCGTGGTCAAATTCACAGCCGTTGGCGTAGGTATCGGTATGCGCGTCGAAATGCACCAGCGCCATTTTACCGAAGTGCTTCGCGTGGGCGCGCAGCAGCGGCAGCGTCACGAAGTGGTCACCGCCGAAAGAGAGCATACGCTTACCGGCCGCCAGCAGTTTTTCCGCGTGCGCCTGGAGTTTCTCGCTCATCTCGCGCGCATCGCCGAACGCGTAAACCAGATCGCCGCAGTCCACGACGTTCAGGCGCTTACGCATATCGAAGTTCCACGGGAAGCGGTTGCCTTCCCACGCGAGGTTGGTGGATACCTGACGAATAGCGGCAGGTCCGAAGCGGCTGCCCGAACGGCCAGAGGTGGCCATATCAAACGGAATACCGGTGATCACCCACTCGGCGTCGCTGTCATACGGCATGAAATTCAACGGCAGGCGTAAAAAACCAAAGGCGTTGGAAACCAGGGAGTTGTCGTACTGATGGCCTAAGGTGTTCATGAATCTGACCTCTTTTTAAGGTTGAGACGTGGGATAAAAAAAATCCCCTCCGCGTCGTTAAACCCGACGAGGAAGGGATGGATTCGTGTACAGCGTGTTGGCGCGGATTATCGCCAGATTTTCGTTCAGGTTCAATAGCGCGTGGCTCATGCTCGTCAGTATAGAACAGGAAATTTCGCCGCGCGTTTTTTAACCTCCTGACCGGCAGGAGGCTAAAACCTGATTACTCGTCTTCGAGATAGGTGTAGCCGTACAGGCCGCTCTCGAACTCTTCCAGGAACTGCTGTTGCAGCGCGGCATCAAGACCAGTCTGTTTGACCTGATCGCGAAAGTGCGTCAGCAGCGTATCCGGGTCGAGCTGGACGTAACGCAGCATATCCGCCACGGTGTCGCCTTCATCGGAAAGCTCCACTTCCACGCTGCCATCCGGGAACACAAACACGTCCACCGCTTCGGTATCGCCGAAGAGGTTATGCATGTTGCCCAGAATCTCCTGATACGCCCCCACCATAAAGAAGCCCAGCGGCGGCGGGTTTTCCGGATCGTATTCCGGCAGCGGCATGGTGGTCGCGATGCCGTCGCCATCGACGTAGTGATCGATGGTGCCGTCGGAGTCACAGGTAATATCGAGCAGCACGCCACGGCGCGTCGGCGCGTGGTTCAGACCTTCCAGCGGCAGCACCGGGAAGAGCTGATCGATACCCCAGGCATCCGGCATCGACTGGAACAGCGAAAAGTTGACGTAAATCTTATCCGCCATGCGCTCCTGCAGTTCGTCGATAATCGGGCGATGCGCGCGGTTTTGCGGATCGAGCTGTTTCTGCACTTCCTGGCACAGGCTCAGGTAAAGCTGTTCCGCCCAGGCGCGATCCTGGAGCGAATATGACCCGGAAGAGTAGCCGATATGAATATCGTGCAGATCCATCTGGCTGTCGTGCAGCCACTCGCGCAGCGAACGGCGCGTGCCCGGCTCGTGCATCTCCTGCCAGGTTTCCCACATGCTTTGCAGCGGGCGCGGCGCGTCTTCAGACGGCGCGGTCGGCTCGGTATATTCGTTACGCTCAACGCCGATGATATTGGAAACCAGCACGGTGTGGTGCGCGGTTACCGCGCGGCCGGATTCGGTAATGACCGTCGGGTGCGGCAGGCCGTTTTCTTCACACGCGTCGCCGATAGCCCAGATAATGTTGTTCGCGTATTCGTTCAGGCCATAGTTGACCGAGCAGTCAGACTGCGAGCGCGTCCCTTCATAGTCCACGCCCAGGCCACCGCCCACGTCGAAGCACTGAATATTCACGCCAAGCTTGTGCAGTTCCACATAGAAGCGGGCGGATTCGCGCACGCCGGTGGCGATATCGCGGATATTCGCCATCTGGGAACCCAGGTGGAAGTGCAGCAGTTGCAGGCTGTCGAGACGATTGGCCTCGCGCAGCATCTCAACCAGTTGCAGCACCTGCGTCGCCGCCAGGCCAAATTTCGATTTTTCGCCGCCGGAAGACTGCCATTTGCCGGAGCCCTGCGAGGCGAGACGCGCACGCACGCCAAGACGCGGGATCACGTTCAGGCGTTCGGCTTCTTCCAGCACGATTTTGATTTCTGACATCTTCTCGATGACCAGATAGACCTTGTGGCCCATCTTCTCGCCGATCAGCGCCAGACGAATATATTCGCGGTCTTTATAGCCGTTGCAGACGATAACGCTGCGGGTCATGCCCGCGTGCGCCAGTACCGCCATCAGCTCCGCTTTGGAGCCCGCTTCCAGGCCCAGCGGCTCGCCGGAGTGGATCAGCGATTCAATCACGCGACGATGCTGGTTTACCTTAATCGGGTAGACCAGGAAGTAGTCGCCGTTATAGCCGTAGGATTCACGGGCGCGCTTAAACGCCGCGTTAATGGAACGCAGGCGATGTTGCAGGATCTGCGGGAAGCAGAACAGCGCAGGCAGGCGCTGGCCCTGAGCTTCACGCTCCTTTACCAGCTTCGCGAGATCGACGCGCGCTTCGGGGACGTCAGGATCCGGGCAAACGCTGATATGGCCCAGTTCGTTGACGTCGTAGTAGTTATTGCCCCACCAGGCAATATTGTAAGTACGCAGCATCTTGCTGGCTTCCTGGGAGCTCATTGCAACCTCCTGCATGGAACGTAGTACACCCTGTTCGCCCGCTGACGAAGGCGAAGATGAAAAGATGTCGTCAGACATAGCGAACCTCAAATTTTGTCGAAAGTGTAAAACAGTTAACTACTATCGCAGCGTTACACTGTGATAACAACCCATAAACAGCAGAGTTATCCAGCACATAGTGCTGACCACCCCGCCGCGCGACCGGTTTCTTATTCATATCATTGTAAAACACGTAACCGAACTCCGTGTGACGGGTCGGCGAAACCACGAGAAAACTCCTGACGTCAGGAGAGCCCTTGTTCAGTTATCGCAAGCCGTGACCGGCCCGGGAATCCTGAGAAGCGCCGAGATGGGTAGAACATCGGCAGGTTTGCAAAAAAGAGATGCAGGTTGCGGGGGAAAAGCGCACGCCAGAACGGCATGGCAGATTAAGCGAATAACGGCGGTTCATTATCTGGTATCACCTCCACGCCAGCCCTTGTAGACCGGCGATAAGCCAAAGCTAAAAATCACTCTCAGCCCGGCTGGAAGTGGCGACACGGAGAGGGTTTCCGTGCGCTTTTTTGCAGGAGCCGCGCGCGCCGTTTTATACCGGGAACACAGGTAAAAAGCAAAACAAAAAAGCGCCGTTTGCCGTCCTTGTCAGGAATTCTTACCAGCGCGGCGTTAAAGGTATTGTTCAATGCCGCAAAAACTGCTGGAAATCGGCTTAAGATTTAACCTAGAATAGCCGTCCAGATGTTAATCCATCTATACTGATTAACACTTAGCCTTCCTGTGTGTTTACCTGCATGGCCGCAGAATTTTCTTCTTAGATGGCACCGACACACGGTATGCTGAGCTAATTGATTTATCCAGGGTGATACAAAACATGGCAAAACACCTTTTTACTTCTGAATCTGTCTCAGAAGGACATCCCGATAAAATTGCGGACCAGATCTCCGATGCAGTGCTGGACGCCATTCTTGAGCAGGATCCGAAAGCACGCGTGGCCTGCGAAACGTACGTGAAAACCGGCATGGTGCTGGTCGGCGGTGAAATCACCACCAGCGCGTGGGTCGATATCGAAGAGATTACCCGCAACACCGTACGCGAAATCGGCTACGTCCATTCCGATATGGGCTTTGACGCCAACTCCTGCGCCGTACTGAGCGCTATCGGCAAACAGTCTCCGGACATCAACCAGGGCGTTGACCGCACCGATCCGCTTGAGCAGGGCGCGGGCGACCAGGGCCTGATGTTTGGCTACGCCACCAACGAAACCGACGTGCTGATGCCTGCGCCGGTCACCTACGCGCACCGTCTGGTACAGCGTCAGGCGGAAGTGCGTAAAAACGGCACGCTGCCGTGGCTGCGCCCGGATGCGAAAAGCCAGGTCACGTTCCAGTACGATGGCGGCAAAATCGTGGGTATTGATGCCGTTGTGCTCTCCACGCAGCACGCGGAAGACATCGAGCAGAACGTTCTGCACGACGCGGTCATGGAAGAGATCATCAAGCCGGTTCTGCCTGCGGAATGGCTGAATGAATCCACCAAATATTTCATCAACCCGACGGGCCGTTTCGTTATCGGCGGGCCGATGGGCGACTGCGGTCTGACCGGTCGTAAGATCATCGTTGATACCTACGGCGGCATGGCGCGTCACGGTGGCGGCGCGTTCTCCGGTAAGGACCCGTCTAAAGTTGACCGTTCCGCAGCGTATGCGGCGCGTTACGTGGCGAAAAACATCGTGGCCGCAGGCCTGGCTGACCGTTGTGAAATCCAGGTTTCCTACGCCATCGGCGTCGCGGAGCCGACTTCCATCATGGTTGAAACGTTCGGCACCGAGAAGATCGCCACCGAGCAGCTCACCCTGCTGGTGCGTGAGTTCTTCGACCTGCGTCCGTACGGCCTGATCCAGATGCTGGATCTGCTGCACCCGATCTATAAAGAGACCGCCGCTTACGGTCACTTTGGTCGCGAACACTTCCCGTGGGAAAAAACCGACAAAGCGCAGTTGCTGCGCGACGCTGCCGGTCTGAAATAATCCCTGCGTGGTTCTCTTAAAGGCCAGCCTTGTGCTGGCCTTTTGCTTTTTGGGTGGTGATAGCCCCCTGCCCCTTCTTCTTTTCTGCCAGCAGCTATACTTTCTGCCATCGCGACGGACACGATCTTACTGAAACCGATTACATGAGCTGGAAAAGCGGCGTTTTTTCGGAATTGTCTATACGCAAACGCTCCTTCTGCGGTCTGTTACATCCCGCTTCGGTTTAGTCTGAATTCCTCTCCGCCGCTTCGTTTCTGTCTACACTAATTAACTGATTAAAAAAGGGATAAGCGCTTTACACAAGCTGACACCAGTGTAACCGATTACACGCACGTGACTGATATCACATATTTTTACGTTACGCTAACTTACCCTTTACCACGATAAAACCAATAACCCAACTGGAGGGCAGTATGCCTGACAATAAAAAACAGGGGCGTTCACACAAGGCCATGACGTTCTTCGTCTGCTTTCTGGCGGCCCTGGCTGGACTTCTTTTCGGCCTCGATATCGGCGTCATTGCGGGCGCGCTGCCCTTCATCGCCAAAGATTTTAATATCACGCCGCATCAACAGGAGTGGGTGGTCAGCTCCATGATGTTCGGTGCCGCGGTCGGCGCGGTCGGCAGCGGCTGGCTCTCTTCGCGTCTCGGGCGTAAATACAGCCTGATGATTGGCTCCGTGCTGTTCGTTATCGGCTCCCTCTGCTCGGCGTTCGCGCCGAATGTGGAAGTGCTGATTATCTCCCGCGTGCTGCTGGGCCTCGCGGTCGGTATCGCCTCCTACACCGCGCCGCTGTACCTCTCTGAAATTGCGCCGGAGAAAATCCGCGGCAGTATGATTTCTATGTATCAGCTGATGATCACCATCGGGATTCTGGGCGCGTATCTCTCTGACACCGCGTTCAGCTACAGCGGCGCCTGGCGCTGGATGCTGGGGGTTATCACTATCCCGGCCATCCTGCTGCTGATTGGCGTTTTCTTCCTGCCGGACAGCCCACGCTGGTTCGCCGCCAAACGCCGCTTCCACGACGCCGAGCGCGTCCTGCTGCGCCTGCGTGACTCCAGCGCTGAAGCCAAACGCGAGCTGGAAGAGATTCGTGAAAGCCTGAAGGTAAAACAGGGCGGCTGGGCGCTGTTTAAAGACAACAGCAACTTCCGCCGCGCGGTCTTCCTCGGCATTCTGTTGCAGGTGATGCAGCAGTTCACCGGGATGAACGTCATCATGTATTACGCGCCGAAAATCTTTGAACTGGCGGGTTACTCCAACACCACCGAGCAGATGTGGGGCACCGTAATTGTCGGCCTGACCAACGTCCTGGCGACCTTTATCGCCATCGGCCTGGTTGACCGCTGGGGCCGTAAACCGACGCTGATTCTGGGCTTTATCGTCATGGCCGCCGGTATGGGCATTCTCGGCACCATGCTGCACATGGGCATCGACAGCCCGGCTGGCCAGTACTTCGCCGTCGCGATGCTGCTGATGTTCATCATCGGTTTCGCCATGAGCGCCGGTCCGCTGATTTGGGTGCTGTGCTCTGAGATTCAGCCGCTGAAAGGCCGCGATTTCGGCATCACGCTCTCCACCACGACCAACTGGATTGCGAACATGATTGTCGGTGCGACCTTCCTCACCATGCTCAACACGCTGGGCAACGCGCCGACCTTCTGGGTCTACGCTGGTCTCAACCTGTTCTTCATCGTGCTGACCGTACTGCTGGTACCGGAAACCAAGCACGTGTCGCTGGAGCATATTGAACGTAACCTGATGCAGGGCCGTAAACTGCGCGACATCGGTTCGAACGACTAAGCCTGACCTTGCCGCCCGTTCATGCGGGCGGTATGCGCAAGGGGCTGCCGCCTCTTGCGCCCATCCCCTCCTCAGCTCTATCCTCTCGCTATGAAAACCCCACGTCTCCCTATCGCCATTCAACAGGCCGTAATGCGCAGCCTGCGCGACGCTCTCGCACGCGCTAACCTCAAACTTGGCCGCAACTACCCTGAACCGAAACTGGTCTATCAACAGCGCGGCACCGCGGCGGGCACCGCCTGGCTCGAAAGCTATGAAATCCGCTTAAATCCGGTACTGCTGATGGAAAACCAGCAGGCGTTTATTGATGAAGTGGTGCCGCACGAGCTGGCGCACCTGCTGGTCTGGAAGCATTTTGGCCGCGTGCCGCCGCACGGCAAAGAGTGGAAATGGATGATGGAAAGCGTGCTTGGCGTTCCGGCGCGCCGTACGCATCAGTTTGAGCTCGATTCGGTGCGAGCCAATACCTTCCCCTACCGCTGTCGCTGCCAGCAGCATCAGCTCACCATCCGCCGTCATAACCGCGTCGTGCGCGGCGAAACCCAGTACCGCTGCGTGCGCTGCGGCGATACGCTGGTTGCAGAAAACTGACGCCTTCAGGAAATTTCTGGCAATAACCGATTGCTTCCGGCGCCCGCCTTCGTTACGTTGCGAACACCTTCGGACAAGGAGCTGGAAGATGTCTCGCAAAATTACACTGGCGGCGGCGCTGTGCGTCGCCTTTGCCGCACCCGCCGCGCTGGCGTCCGGTATTCATAGTTTCAGCCAGGCCAAAGCCGCTGGCGTGAAAATCAACGCCGACGCACCTGGCGATTTCTACTGCGGCTGCCCGATTACCTGGCAGGGCAAAAAAGGGATCCCCGATCTCAAGGCCTGCGGCTATCAGGTGCGGAAAAACGAAAACCGCGCCTCGCGCATCGAATGGGAGCACGTGGTGCCCGCGTGGCAGTTCGGCCACCAGCGCCAGTGCTGGCAGAATGGCGGGCGGAAAAACTGCGATAAAGACCCGGTCTATCGCGAAATGGAAACCGATCTTCATAACCTGCAACCCGCCGTTGGCGAGGTGAACGGCGATCGCGGCAATTTCCTCTACAGCCAGTGGCGCGGCGGTGAAGGCCAGTACGGCCAGTGCGAAATGAAAGTCGATTTTAAAAATAAACAGGCCGAGCCGCCTGCCCGCGCCCGCGGCGCTATCGCGCGTACCTATTTCTATATGCGCGATAAATATCAGCTCAACCTGTCGCGCGCCCAGACGCAGCTTTTCGAGGCCTGGAACAAGCTCTACCCGGTGACGCCGTGGGAGTGTACCCGCGACGAACGCATCGCGAAGGTGCAGGGCAACCATAACCCCTATGTACAGCAGGCTTGCCAGGGGCAAAACCGCTAACCTACACTACCGGGCAATTGTTAACGCAGGGCTTGCCGCGCGATGCCGCAAGCCCGTTTACCGGAAAATGTCCATGCGAATTCCCCGCATCTATCACCCCGAGCCGCTGGTCGTCGGGCGTGAAATCGCTCTTGATGAAGACGCCGCGAACCACGTTGGCCGCGTGCTGCGCATGAGCGCAGGCCAGGCGCTGCAACTGTTCGACGGCAGCAACCACGTCTTTGCCGCTGAAATCACGCAGGCGAGCAAAAAAAGCGTGCTGGTGAATGTGGTGAGCCGTGAAGAGGCGAACCGCGAATCGCCGCTCTTTTTACATCTCGGCCAGGTGATGTCGCGCGGCGAGAAAATGGAATTCACCATCCAGAAATCGATTGAGCTTGGCGTCAGTGTCATCACCCCGCTCTTCTCCGAGCGCTGCGGCGTTAAGCTTGATGAAGAGCGTCTTAATAAAAAGCTGCAGCAGTGGCAGAAAATCGCGATTGCCGCCTGCGAGCAG
Source organism: Cronobacter sp. HA18003 (assembly GCF_011605905.1). Taxonomy (NCBI): domain Bacteria; kingdom Pseudomonadati; phylum Pseudomonadota; class Gammaproteobacteria; order Enterobacterales; family Enterobacteriaceae; genus Cronobacter; species Cronobacter sp. HA18003. The sequence continues at coordinate 286,135 of NZ_JAANQO010000021.1, forward strand.
TGCGGTCGCAACGTGGTGCCGGAAATCCGCCCGGCGATGGAGCTCGAAGCCTGGTGCGCCGAGCCGGACAGCGGCCTTAAGCTCAATCTTCACCCGCGCGCCGCCCACAGCATCAACACGCTGCCGCAGCCCGTTGAGCGCGTGCGTCTGCTGATTGGCCCGGAAGGCGGCCTTTCCGCTGACGAAATTGCCATGACCGCACGTTACCAGTTTACTGATATCCTGTTAGGACCACGCGTTTTGCGCACAGAGACCACTGCGCTCACCGCCATCACCGCACTGCAGGTGCGCTTTGGCGATCTGGGCTAAAGGAGAAAAATAATGATCAAGCTCGGCATCGTGATGGACCCCATCGCAAACATCAACATCAAGAAAGATTCCAGCTTCGCTATGCTGCTGGAAGCCCAGCGCCGCGGCTACGAACTCCACTATATGGAGATGGCGGATCTGTACCTCGATAACGGCGAAGGTCGCGCCCGCACGCGTCTGGTGAGCGTCGAGCAAAACTACGACAAATGGTACGAGTTCGGCACCGAGCAGGATATTGCGCTGGCCGATCTCGACGTGGTGCTGATGCGAAAAGATCCGCCGTTCGACACCGAATTTATCTACGCCACTTACATCCTTGAGCGCGCCGAAGAGAAAGGCACGCTTATCGTCAACAAGCCCCAGAGCCTGCGCGACTGCAACGAAAAACTCTTCACCGCGTGGTTTGCCGACCTCACTCCGCATACGCTGGTGACGCGCAACAAAGCGCAGCTGAAAGCCTTCTGGGAAAAGCATGGCGATATCATTTTAAAACCGCTGGACGGCATGGGCGGCGCGTCGATTTTCCGCGTTAAAGAAGGCGATCCGAACCTTTCCGTCATTGCGGAAACCCTGACGGTGCTCGGCAGCCGCTACTGTATGGCGCAGAACTACCTGCCGGCGATTAAAGACGGCGACAAGCGCGTGCTGGTTGTCGACGGCGAGCCGGTGCCGTACTGCCTCGCACGCATTCCGCAGGGCGGCGAAACCCGCGGCAATCTGGCGGCAGGCGGCCGTGGCGAACCGCGTCCGCTGACAGACAGCGACTGGGAAATCGCCCGTCGCGTCGGGCCGACGCTGAAAGCGAAAGGTCTGATTTTTGTGGGGCTCGATATCATCGGCGACAAGCTGACGGAAATTAACGTCACCAGCCCTACCTGCGTGCGTGAAATCGAAGCGCAGTACCCGGTTTCCATTACCGGCATGCTGATGGACGCTATCGAAAAACGCCTCGCTAAGTAAGCCTTTCGGGCGGGAACTCTCCCGCCCGTTACCCCACCGGGGGTGACAGCTCGCGACTTTCCCCGCATACTGAATCTGCCGATTTTCCAACCAGGACTACAGAACTTTTGACGATGAATTTACAGCATCATTTCCTCATTGCCATGCCGGCCCTTCAGGACCCGCTGTTCCGCCGTTCCGTGGTGTATATCTGCGAATACAATAATGAAGGCGCGATGGGCCTTATCATTAACAAACCTCTGGAAAATCTGCAGGTTGAAGGTGTTCTTCAGAAACTGAAAATCACGCCGGAGCCGCGCGACCCGGCAATTCGCCTCGATAAGCCCGTGTTTCTCGGCGGCCCGCTGGCCGAAGATCGCGGTTTTATTCTGCACACGCCGCCGGATGCGTTCTCCTCCAGCATCCGTATTTCCGATAACACTGTGATCACGACATCGCGTGACGTGCTCGAAACGCTCGGCACGGCCGAACAGCCCGATGACGTACTGGTGGCGCTCGGCTACTCCTCCTGGGAGAAAGGCCAGCTTGAAGAAGAGATTCTGGAGAACGCCTGGCTTACGGCACCGGCGGATCTGAACATTCTCTTCCGCACGCCTATCGCCGACCGCTGGCGCGAGGCCGCGAAGCTTATCGGTATCGACATCCATACCATGCCTGGCGAAGCGGGGCACGCGTAATGAGCGGCACCCTGCTGGCCTTCGATTTTGGCACGAAAAGTATCGGCGTGGCGATTGGGCAGCGCGTCACCGCCACGGCTCGCCCGCTGACTGCCATCAAAGCGCAAAACGGCAACCCGGACTGGACGCTCATCGAAAAGCTCCTGAAAGAGTGGCAGCCGGACGACGTGATTGTTGGCCTGCCGCTGAATATGGATGGCACAGAACAGCCGCTGACGGCGCGCGCGCGCACATTCGCCAACCGGCTGCATGGCCGCTTCGGCATTAAAGTGACGCTGCACGATGAACGCTTAAGCACCGTGGAAGCCCGCGCCGGGCTCTTCGAGCGCGGCGGTTTCCGCGCGCTGAACAAAGGCAGCGTGGACTCCGCCTCGGCAGTCGTCATCCTGGAAAGCTACTTCGAGCAACACGGCTAACGCAATTTACGCAGTGCTGCCAGGCGCTGCGTTCGCCCTTCTCTTATCCGCCCGAATTCTTTATTTCCACTCATGAATCCGCCCCGGATCACACTTCTCTGGTGTGGCCTTTGCCCGGCTCGCCGATCGTTTCTATAAAAGAAACATAGCAAGTTTACGTCAGACCGGTTTCATCAGCCGCGCGGCAAGCGCATCAAGCTGCTCAAGACGCGTGTGGATTTCAGGATTGCTGATGTTCCACATGCCAGCCAGCGCTACCGCGGCGTTATGAATGCCAAGCGGTTTCGCCATTGAGACTTCACCGTCGTCGTGGCGCCAGACCACCCGGCCCTGCTCGCGCTGCTGCGCCACGTGTGGTGCGAGTTGTTCCCACTGCTCGGGCGTAAAGCGCGCTTCCAGCGTCTCGTCGCTCTCCGCCGCCAGCAGCGACATGCCGATGACCGACTGCCAGGCAGGCAGCATGCGAAAACCGGCCAGCGCCTGGCTCATCTGACTGCCAGGCGTCGAATGGTAAATGTAGATGATTTGATCTTCCCAGAGCACGCCCAGCGCCACCACCACATCTTTAGGGGCGTAACGCTCAAGTAGCGGCAGAGCATGGGAGAAAAGCGCAGAACCACGAATCGACTGTGCCGCCAGGGCGTGAATGCCAGGGCCGGGCAGATAACGGCGCTGCTCATCCTGCATGGTGAGGCCGATAGAGGCCATTGTCATCAGCAGGCGGTTGACGCGTGTGGTGTTAATGCCCATCAGTCGGGCCAGTTCACGGCAACCGATGGCCCGATCGCTGGAGACCAGGTATTGCAGGCAGCGGATCCCATCGATCAGGCTCTGGTTGGGTTGTGAAGACATAGCGAAGTCCCGTTGCATGACAATGTCATGAGTGTAATGCCAGTTAAGAAGGATACAAGTTTATGAACGTCTTTCCCCGCAGCGCCGACCGGACCTTTCCTGAAGAACAACTCCATGCCGATCTGCTGGTGGCAGGCGGCGGCCTTGCCGGTTTGTGCGCCGCGCTGGCGGCCGCCCGCGACGGATTGCAGGTAATTCTGGTCCAGGACAGGCCGGTACTGGGCGGCAACGCCTCCAGTGAAGTGCGGCTGTGGGCCAACGGCGCAACCTCGCACATGGGCAACAACAATCGCTGGGCGCGCGAGGGCGGCATTATGGGCGAAATCCTCGAAGAAAACCTCTGGCGCAACAAAGAGGGTAATCCGGTGATGTTCGATCTGGTACTGCTGGATCTCGCCCGCTCGCTGCCGGGACTGACGCTGTTGCTGAACACCGCGCTTTTTGACGTCGTCAATAATGGCCAGCGGATTACACGTGTCCGTGGCTTTAACGCCATTAACGAAACTTTTTATAGCATTACCGCTGCCCAGTTTTGCGACGCCACCGGCGATGGCGTGCTGGGCTATCTTGCGGGTGCCGAGTTTCGCGTCGGCGCGGAAGAGGCGGACGAACTTGGCGAAAAAATGGCACCGGGCGATAGCTTCGGTCACAAGCTCGGGCATTCGATTTACTTCTACACCAAACAGACCAGCGGCCCGGTGCGCTTTGTTCCGCCGTCGTTTGCGCTGAAAGAGATAACCGATATTCCGCGCTATCAGCGGCTTACTTCCACGCTCAACGGCTGCGATCTCTGGTGGCTCGAATGGGGCGGCCGTCTGGATACCGTTCATCAGAGCGAAGAGATCAAATGGGAGCTGTGGAAAATAGTCTGGGGTGTGTGGGATCACATTAAAAACTCCGGCCGGTTCCCGGATGCGGAAAATCTCACGATCGAATGGGTCGGCACCATTCCCGGCAAGCGCGAAAGCCGCCGGTTTATGGGCGATCACCTGCTCTGCCAGCAGGATATTATCGAGCAGCGCGACCATTACGACGCTGTCGCCTACGGCGGCTGGTCTATCGATTTGCACCCGGCGGACGGCGTCTACAGCACGCATGACGGCTGCCGCCAGTTTCACAGCAAAGGCACATACACCATTCCCTGGCGCAGCCTCTACAGCCGCTCGCTGGATAATCTGTTTCTGACCGGGCGGCTTATCTCCGCCTCGCATGTGGCTTTCGGCAGTGCCCGCGTAATGTGTACCTGCGGGCTGCTGGGCGAAGTGGTTGGCCGGGCGGCCGCGCTCTGCCATCAGCAGGGCATCACGCCGCGCCAGCTGGCGGCGCGCGAGCGCATCACTGCGTTGCAACAGCACCTGCAGGCGACCGGCTGTTATATTCCCCGCCAGCGGCTGGACGACCCGGCGCGCGGCGCGCGGCTTCGCGTCAGCAGTGAATATCAGCTCACTGAACTCACGCCGAACGGCGAATGGGCAACGCTTTCGGCGCGCACGGCGCTGCTGCTGCCCCTGCGTGCCGGACAGTCGCTGCCGACCCTGCACTTTACGTTGCGGGCAGAAGCTCCACAGCGCCTGCGTGTTCAACTGCTGACCAGCCACAAACCGGGCAACTATACGCCGGAGCGCTGGCTCGACGAGTGCGAGCTGGAGGTTCACGATGCAGCACCGTACCGGGTGGCGCTGCGCCATACCGCCGAACAGGATTGCTACGTCTTTATTGTTTTCGAGCGATGTGACGCTATCGAGATGGCGCTTAGCGCGCAGCACCTGCCTGGCATCATGATGGTATTTAACAGCCTTAACGCGCGCGTCGCCAAACGCTCGCGCCAGGTGGCCGATGGCGATTACGGCGTGGACGAGTTTGATTTCTGGCTGCCGCGCCGCCGCCCGCACCAGATTATGCCCGCGCTGCGCCTCGACGCACCGCTGCGCTGTTATCCGCCGGAAAACCTGTTGAATGGCCGCCTGCGGCCCGAACAGCAAACCAACGCCTGGGCACCCGCCGCGGACGATCCGCAACCAACCGTAGAATGGTACTGGGCGCAGCCACAGACGTTCGACATCCTGACGCTGATTTTCGATAACGATTTCGATAACGCGATGGAAACCGTTCAGATGGGCCACGACTGCGCCGTAACGCCCCACTGCGTCATGCATTACCGCCTGTGGGCCGATGAGACGCTGCTGGCGGAAGTGACGGATAACCATCACGCCGTCTGCGAACACCGCCTCGATGCGCCAGGCACCGCGAGCGTCGTACGCCTTGAAATCCTCAGCACCGCAGGCGCGCTGCCCGCCCTTTACGCGCTCCACGTGCGTTAGCCCCAGTGCCCGGCGCTGGCGTCTTTTTGCAGCGCCAGCCTGCCTTCGTTCAGGCGCATCGCCACGCTTTGCGCGAAGGTTTGCATCCCCTGCTGCTGGCCGGTTTCCATCAGGCCCGGCAACTGGTGCGTTTTCCCTTCGCGGATGAGATTCGCCACGGCGGGCGTATTGATAAGCAGCTCATGCAGCGCCGTTCTGCCGCCCTGCGCATCCGCCACCAGCTTTTGCGCTAACACTGCCTTCAGGCTGCCCGCCAGCTGGCTGCGCACTTTGTTCTGCTCATCGGCGGGAAAGACATCCACCAGCCGCTCGACGGCCTGCGCTGCGCCGCGGGTGTGCAGCGTCGCCAGTACCAGATGGCCGGTTTCCGCCGCCGTGAGCGCGAGCCGGATCGTTTCGCTGTCGCGCAACTCTCCCAGCAAAATGACATCCGGGTCTTCACGCAGCGCGCCGCGCAGGCCGTCGCTGAAGCTCTGGCAGTGCGTGCCGATTTCACGCTGCTGGATAAGACAGCGCGCCGGCTGATGACAAAACTCGACCGGATCTTCAAGCGTCAGAATATGGCCGTCGAGCGTCTCGTTCAGGTGGCCGACCATCGCCGCAAGCGTCGTCGATTTACCGCTCCCGGTCGCGCCTGTCACCAGCAGCAGGCCATCCGGCATCGTCAATAACCCCGGCACGGCGGCGGGCACGCCGAGCGCCTCAAGCTTTGGGCAGCCGCGCGGCAGCAGGCGCAATACCAGCGAAATGCCCTGCATCTGGCGAAACGCGTTGCCGCGCAGCCGCACGCCGCCTGCCAGACTGACCGCAAAATCGGTCTGCCCGCGCTCGGCAAGCTCGCGCTGATGGGCGTCGTCAAGCCAGCGCGCCAGCAGGTTTTCCGGCTTCGGGACAGGCTCCTGCAACGTCTCCAGCCGCCCCTGTCTGCGCCAGCGCGCCGGCAGTTCGCTACACAGGTGTAGATCCGAAACGTTATGCTTTACACTAAGCGCCACTAATTCATCCATTTCCATACAGCTTCCCTGATCATGAGTGAGACAGAACGCAACTTAACGCAGGTCCGGCAAAAGATCTCAGCGGCTGCACAACGCTGCGGCCGGGCTCCAGAAGAAGTTACGCTGCTTGCAGTGAGTAAAACAAAACCTGCGAGCGCGATAGCAGAAGCAATCGCCGCCGGGCAGCGTGAATTTGGTGAAAATTATGTGCAGGAGGGCGTGGAAAAGATCCTTCACTTCCGCGACGCGGGCGTTGACGGGCTGACCTGGCACTTTATCGGTCCGTTGCAGTCCAACAAAAGCCGTCTGGTGGCGGAGCATTTCGACTGGTGCCATACGGTCGACCGACTGCGCATCGCCACTCGCCTGAATGAACAGCGCCCGGATGAAATGACGCCGCTTAACGTGCTGATTCAGGTTAATATCAGCGACGAACAGAGCAAATCCGGCATTGCCTTAAGCGAGCTGGACGCGCTGGCAGAGCAGATAGCGGCGCTGCCGCGTCTGCGGCTGCGCGGGCTGATGGCTATTCCGGCACCGGAAAAAGAGTATGCGCGCCAGTTTGCCGTCGCCTGTGAAATGGCGGCGGCCTTCACGGCCCTTAAAGCGCGCTACCCGACGGTAGACACGCTTTCGCTCGGCATGAGCGATGATATGGAAGCCGCCATCGCCGCTGGCAGCACGATGGTGCGCATTGGTACCGCGATTTTCGGCGCGCGCGATTACGCCCGCGCCACCTAACAATAACTTCTGAGGAACGCCATGCTGACGTTGACTTTCCTGGTCAAAACGCTGATCGACCTGTATGTGATGGTGCTGCTGCTGCGCATCTGGATGCAGTGGTCGCGCTGCGATTTTTATAACCCGCTCGCCCAGACGGTGGTGAAATTTACCCAGCCGGTGATAGGCCCGCTGCGCCGTATTATTCCGTCGATAGGGCCTATCGACACCTCATCGCTGCTGGTGGCGTTTATTCTCTCAACGCTGAAATTCCCGCTGCTGTTATTGATTCAGTCAGGCGCGCTGTCGCTCGATCCGTTTAACCTGGTGGTGGGCCTGCTGTCGCTGCTGAAATCCGCAGGCCAGTTAGTCTTCTGGGTGATTATTATCCGCTCGCTGATGAGCTGGGTAAGCCAGGGCCGCAGTCCGATTGAGTTTGTGCTGATTCAGCTGACTGAACCGCTGATGGCCCCGATCCGCCGTATTCTGCCAGCCATGGGCGGCATCGATTTTTCCGCCATGGGCGTGATTATCGTGCTCTATCTGCTGAATTACCTCGCCATGGATCTCTTCCCGGGGCTGTGGTATTTGCTGTGAGTGCCGTCAGTAAAACCGTCGACGGGCTGGTGTTACGGCTCTATATCCAGCCGAAAGCCAGCCGCGACAGCATTATCGGTTTACATGGCGACGAGCTGAAAGTCGCCATTACCGCCCCGCCGGTTGACGGCCAGGCCAACGCCCATCTGGTGAAATATCTCGCGAAACAGTTTCGCGTGGCTAAAAGCCAGGTGGTGATTGAAAAAGGCGAACTGGGCCGTCATAAACAAGTCAAAATTATCGAACCCCAACAGATCCCAACGGAAGTTGCGGCTGTCACCGATTAATACAGGATTACGCTATGCAGAAAGTTGTCCTCGCGACCGGCAACGCCGGTAAAGTGCGCGAACTCGCCTCATTGCTGCAGGAGTTTGGGCTGGATATCGTGGCGCAGACCGAGCTTGGCGTCGACTCCGCCGAAGAAACCGGCCTGACATTTATCGAAAACGCGATTCTGAAGGCGCGTCACGCGGCTCAGGTCACTGGCTTTGCGGCTATCGCTGACGATTCCGGTCTCGCGGTCGACGCGCTGGGCGGCGCGCCGGGGATTTACTCCGCGCGCTACGCAGGCAACGACGCCACCGATCAGGAAAACCTGGAAAAGCTGCTTGAGGCGTTAAAAGACGTGCCGGACGAGCAGCGTCAGGCGCAGTTCCACTGCGTGCTGGTCTATATGCGTCATGCCGACGATCCGACACCGCTGGTCTTTCACGGTGCCTGGCCTGGCGTGATTACCCGCGCGCCCGCGGGCCAGGGCGGCTTTGGCTACGACCCGATTTTCTTTGTTCCTTCTATTGGCAAAACCGCCGCCGAACTGACGCGTGAAGAGAAAAGCGCGGTTTCCCACCGCGGGCAGGCGCTGAAATTATTACTGGAAGCAATGCGTAATGGCTGATTTGCCACCCTTGAGTCTGTATATCCACATCCCCTGGTGCGTGCAGAAGTGCCCTTACTGTGACTTCAACTCGCACGCACTGAAGGGTGAAGTGCCGCATGACGATTATGTCCAGCATCTGTTACGCGATCTGGATAACGACGCGCCCTGGGCGCAGGGCCGCGAGGTGAAGACGATTTTCATCGGCGGCGGCACGCCGAGCCTGCTCTCAGGACCTGCGATGCAGACGCTGCTGGACGGCGTGCGGGCGCGGCTTACGCTCGCGCCGGATGCCGAGATCACGATGGAAGCCAACCCCGGCACCGTGGAAGCTGACCGCTTTGTGGAGTATCAGCGCGCGGGCGTGAACCGCATTTCCATCGGCGTGCAGAGCTTCAGCGAGCCGAAACTCGCGCGTCTCGGCCGTATTCACGGGCCGGAAGAGGCGAAGCGCGCCGCACGTCTTGCGAGCGGCCTTGGGCTTCGCAGCTTTAACCTCGATTTGATGCATGGCCTGCCGGATCAGTCGCTCGAAGAGGCGCTCGATGATTTGCGAGAGGCGATTGCGCTGAACCCGCCGCATCTGTCGTGGTATCAGTTGACCATTGAGCCGAATACGCTGTTTGGCTCGCGCCCGCCGGTGCTGCCTGACGACGACGCGCTGTGGGATATTTTCGAGCAGGGGCATCAGCTGCTGACCGCCGCCGGTTATGCGCAGTACGAGACATCGGCCTACGCGAAACCGGGCTATCAGTGCCAGCACAACCTGAATTACTGGCGTTTCGGGGATTATCTGGGTATCGGCTGCGGCGCGCACGGCAAAGTGACGCTCGCCGACGGGCGTATTTTGCGTACCGCGAAAACCCGCCATCCGCGCGGCTATATGACCGGTAATTACCTCGATAAGCAGCATGAGGTCGAGGCACAGGATAAGCCGTTCGAGTTTTTCATGAACCGCTTTCGCCTGCTGGAGCCCGCGCCGCGCGCCGAGTTTGCCCGTTATACAGGGCTTAGCGAAGCCGCGATCCGCACGCAGATTGACGAGGCGATTGCGCTGAATTATCTGGTGGAGACGCCGGAGAGCTGGCAGATAACCGAGCACGGTAAGCTGTTTCTTAATTCGCTGCTGGAGTTGTTTCTGGCGGAGTAGCGGGTCTGGCGCTGCGGCATATGGCGGGTGCGCTGCGCTTACCCGCCCTGATTCTCCTGTTTCACGCTGCTAATGGCGGGTGCGCTACGCTTACCCGCCCTACCTCTCCTGTTTCACGCCGCTAATGGCGGGTGCGCTGCGCTTACCCGCCCTGATTCTCCTGTTTCACGCTGCTAATGGCGGGTGCGCGGCGCTTACCCGCCCTACCTCTCCTGTTTCGCGCTGCTAACGGCGGGTGCGCTGCGCTTACCCGCCCTACGAGCTGGAAGAGGGCGTTGTAGGGTGGATAAGCGCAGCGCATCCACCGTTTACCCTCCACGAGCGTCATGCAACTGATACAAAAAAAGCCGCTTCTCAGCGGCTTTTTCATATTCATCGAACGGCTTACGGGGCCGGGTTTACGACCATCTGCCCCACCGAGCCGCGGTCGGCCATCTCCAGCGTCTGGCTCGAATAGAGGAACGGGAAATGCTCCCACGATGGCTGGCTGAAATACACCAGCAGCTCCACCTGGCCATCCACCCACACCGTATCCTTCCAGCCGCGATCTTCCGGGAACGGCGCTGCGCCATTCACGCTGCGGATCAGAAAACTCACGCCTTCCATATGGAACGCCTGCGGCATATCGGAACGTACCGTCCAGCGCTCCCACGCCCCCTGCTGGGTCTGCACGTCGGTACGCTTCATATCCCACAGCTGGCCGTTAATACCCGGATCGTCGCTCAGCGTGATATCGCGGCTACGCACCGGCGCGCCGTTGATAATTTCATCTGGCAGCAGGCGCATCGGCAGCGTATCCGTCACCAGCGGCAGCAGGCCGGTGGGCCGCAGCGTCAGCACCAGCGTGGAGATAAGAATGCTGGACGGCTCAAAAATGCCGCGAATGCGGTCCATAATCGACGCCGCTTCACCGCAGGTAATGGAAACCTCGTCGCCGTTGGTCATATCGATGAGTACTTCACGGCGCTCGCCGGGTGCCAGCGCCAGCTGTTTCACCGCCACCGGCGCGGGCAGAAACCCCTGATCGCCTGCGATCACGTGCAGCGGGCGGCCATCACTCATCTGTAACTGATAGCGACGCGCGTTAGAAGCGTTCAGCAAGCGCAGGCGTACCCAGCCGCGCGACACCTCCACATACGGGCTTTGCGCGCCGTTCACCAGCAGCGTGTCGCCGACAAAACCGCCGCTGCCCGGCTCGCTGTATTCTGGCGTGCCAAAGTTGTCGAGGCGTTTGTCCTGAATAATGACCGGGAAATCATCCACGCCGTAGTGGTTCGGCACCGGCAGCGCTTTGCTCACGGCGTCTTCCACCAGCCACATGCCCGCAAGGCCGTTATAGACCTGCTGACCAGTGCGGTTGGGCGTATTGGCGTGGTACCAGAGCGTTGCGGCCGCCTGCCGTACCGGCAGCACGGGTGCCCAGTCGGCACCGGGCGACATCATGCGCGGCGCGCCGCCCATTAGCGGCCCTGGCACCTGTAGCCCGCTCACCGTCATGGCGACATTTTCCTGCAGGCGGTTGCTGTAGATAAGCTTGACGTCATCGCCGCTCCAGACGCGAATAGTCGGCCCCATATAGCGGCCGTTGAAGCCCCAGACCTGTGCGCGGGTGCCTGGCACAAAAGACCAGTGCGCGCGGGAGAGCGTCAGAAACAGCGGCTGGCCGCGGCGTGATTCCAGCAGCGGCGGCACCGGCAGCGCCTGCTGCTGACCTGCGGCATGTGCCCTCAGCGGCACCGCGCCCGCGCAAAGCGCCGCGCCCGATGCCTGAATAAACTGACGCCGACTGAGTGACATAAGTGCTCCATGAAAACGGGTAATGAATGACGGTCTGCCCGTCAGTCTCAGATCTTGCCAGCGGCTTCGCGCTCGGCCACTTCGTTATCCAACTGGGCGATTTTCTCTTCCATCAACTGGCGGCAGTGGGCGGCAAGTTCCCGTACCTGTTCTTTTCCCCAACCGTGGGTGTCGACAGGCGGTAACATTTCGACGATGACCAGACCGTTGTTCCAACGGTTGAGCTTGATTTTACCATGGGTATTGGAAACGCAGACCGGAATAATCGGCACGCCTGCGGCAATGGCGGCATGAAACGCGCCGGTTTTAAACGGCATCAGGCCGCGCCCGCGGCTGCGGGTGCCTTCCGGAAACATCCAGATGGAAATATCGCGCTTGCGGAACTGGTTCACCACTTCGGCGATGGTGCCGTGCGCCTTGCTGCGATTGTTACGGTCGATTAACAGGTTGCCGGTCAGCCAGTAGAGCTGGCCGAAGAAAGGGATCCAGACCAGGCTTTTTTTGCCGACGGTCACGGTCGGCGGCTGAACGATATTCGACGCCGTCACCATGTCGTAGTTGTTCTGGTGGTTGGCGATGTAAATCGCGTTGCCGTAGTTTTCAGCGCCCTGCGGTTTGCGCAGTTCCACCTTCAGACCGAACACCCTGGAAAGGCGTCCGAACATATGGCCGAAGGTCGCCACATGGCGCGGATTGCGCGGGCTGAACAGACACCAGATGCTACCCAGAATACAGACCACAATGCTGTAGAGAACCACAATAATTATTCGAACGATCGATAACATAACTACCTCTGAAGCCGCAGCCGCGGACCAGTATAACGGCTTTAACGGAAAACACACCGCTCACGGTCAGGCATCCCTGGCGGCTCATGATGTTGAGCAGACTCAAACACTTATTTTTATGCGTCACGCGCTAACAAACAATGGCGTGGGCGGGAAAATTACGCAAGCGAGGCCGCCGCGCTTCCTGCAGAGAATCACAGAAAGCGCGGCGGCGATGCGTTTGCCACTATTTCGGGGGGTTACGCCTCGCTGTCGTCGGCTTTCGGGCGCGACGGCGAATCCACTTCGACGCTGTCGATGCGTTGCAGGCCGCGCATCAGCGTACCGCGACGACCGCGTTCGCCATGCACTTTTTGCAGCTCTTCCGGGCGCAGCTTGATTTTGCGCTTGCCGACATGCAACGTCACGGTGCTCTGCGGCGGCAGGATGGTGAGATACGCCAGCTTATCGTCGCCCTTCGCCGCGTCGGCGGATGGAATGGAGATAATTTTGTTGCCCTTGCCTTTGGAAAGCTGCGGCAGATCCGCCACCGGGAACATCAGCATACGTCCTGCCGCCGTGATGGCGAGCAGCATGTCGTCGTCATGTTCAATTTCCAGCGGCTTCAGCACATGCGCGTTTTCCGGCAGCGTAATCAGCGCCTTACCGGCGCGGTTGCGCGCAATCAGATCGTTGAAGGTGCAGACAAAACCGTAGCCGGCGTCAGACGCCATCAGGAGTTTTTGCTCCTCGCCGGTCATCAGCATATGTTCCACCACCGCGCCCGGCGGCAGCGTCAGTTTGCCGGTAATCGGCTCGCCCTGGCCGCGCGCCGACGGCAGCGATACCGGATCCAGCGCGTAACTGCGGCCCGTGGAGTCGATAAACACCACCGGCTGGTTGCTCTTGCCTTTGACTGACGAGAGCCAGCCGTCGCCCGCTTTGTAGCTCAGAGCTTTGGCGTCGATGTCGTGGCCTTTGGCGCTGCGCACCCAGCCCATCTGGGAAAGCACGATAGTGACCGGCTCGGACGGCAGCATGTCGTGCTCGCTCATCGCTTTCGCTTCTTCGCGCTCATGCAGCGGCGAACGGCGATCGTCGCCGTACGCGTCGGCATCCGCCTGAATCTCTTTTTTCAGCAGGGTATTCATTTTGCGCTCGGAGGCGAGAATGCCCTGGATCTGATCGCGCTCTTTCTCCAGATCGCTCTGCTCACCGCGGATCTTCATCTCTTCCAGTTTGGCGAGATGGCGCAGTTTCAGTTCGAGAATCGCTTCCGCCTGCGTCTCGCTGATGCCGAAACGGCTCATCAGCACCGGCTTCGGCTCATCTTCGCTGCGGATAATCTCAATCACTTCATCGATATTGAGAAACGCCACCAGCAAACCTTCAAGGATATGCAGGCGCTTGAGCACTTTCTCCAGACGGTAGTTCAGACGACGGCGCACCGTATCGCGGCGGAACGCCAGCCATTCGGTGAGGATCTCCAGCAGGTTTTTCACCGCCGGACGGCCATCGAGACCAATCATATTAAGGTTGATGCGGTAGCTTTTTTCCAGATCGGTGGTAGCGAACAGGTGATTCATCACCTGATCCATATCCACGCGGTTGGAGCGCGGCACGATAACCAGACGCGTCGGGTTTTCGTGATCCGATTCATCACGCAAATCGTCGACCATCGGCAGCTTTTTGGCGCGCATCTGGCTTGCGATCTGCTCCAGCACGCGGGCACCGGAGACCTGATGCGGCAGCGCGGAGATCACCACCGCGCCGTCTTCTTTCTTCCACACGGCGCGCATACGCACCGAGCCGCGGCCGCTTTGATAGATTTTGCGGATTTCAGCGCGGGAAGTGATGATTTCCGCTTCGGTCGGGTAATCCGGCCCCTGCACGATATCCAGCAGCTCATCAAGCGTGGTTTTCGGGCTGTCGATAAGACTCACCGCCGCTTTGGCGACTTCGCGCAGGTTGTGCGGCGGAATATCCGTCGCCATACCCACCGCGATGCCCGTGGTGCCGTTCAGCAGAATGTTCGGCAGGCGCGCCGGCAGCATTTTCGGCTCGTTCAGCGTCCCGTCGAAGTTCGGCACATAATCCACGGTGCCCTGGCCCAGCTCGCCCAGCAGCACTTCGGCGTATTTAGACAGGCGCGATTCGGTATAACGCATCGCCGCGAAGGATTTCGGATCGTCCGGCGCGCCCCAGTTCCCCTGCCCGTCCACCAGCGGGTAGCGGTACGAGAACGGCTGCGCCATCAGCACCATCGCTTCATAGCAGGCGCTGTCGCCGTGCGGGTGATATTTACCCAGCACGTCGCCCACGGTACGGGCGGATTTTTTGAATTTGGCGCTGGCATTCAACCCCAGTTCCGACATGGCATAGACGATGCGGCGCTGAACAGGCTTAAGCCCGTCACCGATAAACGGCAGCGCGCGGTCCATGATGACGTACATGGAATAGTTGAGATAGGCGTTTTCAGTGAATTCATGCAGCGCCAGGCGCTCTGCACCATCATGAGTCAAATCACTCATTACTCGTTATTCCTCAGACAAGCCAGCCGTACACGGGGGAAACGGCAATATTGCCGCGATAGTACCTTATCTGCGACGCCGAGTCACAGCAGGGTTGATTATTGCTCATTTCGCAAATGTCTTTGCGCGTTTTGCCAATATTACCGTCTCGCCCGATGGGGTAAAATTAATGACAAACGCGATAATTAGAGGACAAATAATGAGCAACGTACTTATCATTAACGGCGCGAAACAGTTCGCGCATTCCAATGGCCAGCTTAACGACACCCTGACTGAGGTCGCGGAGAGTTACCTGCGCGACGTTGGGCATGATGTTAAGGTCACCCGCGCAGACAGCGAGTATGACGTCAAAGAAGAGGTGCAGAATTACCTCTGGGCTGACGTCATTATTTACCAGATGCCGGGCTGGTGGATGGGCGCGCCCTGGACCGTGAAAAAGTATATCGACGATGTCTTTACCGAAGGCCACGGCTCACTGTACGCCAGCGATGGCCGCACCCGCTCTGACGCCTCGAAAAAGTATGGATCAGGCGGCCTGCTGCAGGGCAAAAAATATATGCTGTCGCTCACCTGGAACGCGCCGCTGGAAGCGTTCACCGAGAAAGATCAGTTCTTCCACGGCGTGGGCGTGGATGGCGTGTACCTGCCGTTCCACAAGGCGAATGAGTTTATTGGCCTGACCGCGCTGCCGACGTTTATCGCCAACGACGTGATTAAAATGCCGGACGTGCCGCGCTACATTGCAGAATATCGCGAGCATCTGGCGAAAATTTTTGCTTAACTGACTGACGGTTTTACAAAAGGAGTTAACCATGCTGACAGTAATAGCAGAAATTCGTACCCGCCCTGGCGCACACCACCGTCAGGCGGTGCTGGAAGAGTTCAAGAAGATCATTCCCGTTGTGCTCGCGGAAGCAGGCTGCCACGGCTACGCGCCGATGGTGGACAGCGCCACCGGCCTTGATTTTCAGACCAGCGCGCCGGATTCCATCGTGATGGTGGAACAGTGGGCGAGCGCAGAACACTTAAAAGCGCACCTGGAAACGCCGCATATGCTGGGCTTTCGTGACGCGGTGAAAGGCGATGTGCTGGACACCACCATTCGCATTCTGGAAAGCGGCGTCTGACGCTTAAATGCGAATAAAAAAGGCGATGAATATTCATCGCCTTTTTTGTTTATCGCGTCACGCTTATTGGATATCGAAGCGGTCCAGGTTCATCACTTTGGTCCAGGCCGCCACGAAATCCTTCACGAACTTCTCGTGCGCATCCTGGCTCGCATAGACCTCCGCGAAAGAACGCAGAACCGAGTTCGAGCCAAATACCAGATCCGCGCGGGTCGCCGTGTATTTCACTTCGCCGCTCTCGCGGTCGCGCCCTTCAAACACTTCAGCGGTCGCGTCAGTCGCTTTCCACTCGTAACGCATATCCAGCAGATTGACGAAGAAATCGGTGCTGAGCACGCCCACGCGATCCGTGAACACGCCGTGCGCGCTGGCGTCGTAGTTCGCGCCAAGGGCACGCATCCCGCCCACCAGTACGGTCAGTTCCGGCGCGGTCAGCGTCAGCTGCTGCGCTTTATCGATAAGCAGCGACTCGGTCGGGGTGCTGCTGCGCACGCCGCGATAGTTACGGAAGCCGTCAGCTTTCGGTTTCAGGAATTCAAACAGTGCCACATCGGTCTGATCCTGGCGTGCATCAACGCGGCCCGGCGCGAACGGCACGGTAATCTCAACGCCTGCGGCTTTCGCCGCCTGCTCAACGCCCACTACGCCCGCCAGCACGATGATGTCAGCGAGCGATGCTTTATTCGCGGTACGCTGGATAGCTTCGAGTGTCGCCAGCGCACGGGCGGCAGAGGCGTTCACGTCCCAGTCGCGCTGTGGGGCAAGCGCCAGACGCGCGCCGTTGGCACCGCCGCGTTTATCACCGCCGCGGAAGGTGGAAGCCGACGCCCAGGCGACGGAGATCAGTTCGCTAACCGTTAAACCGGCGCTGGCGATCTCCGCTTTCAGGCTGTCGATATCCGCCTGCGTCGGCTGATAAATCGCCGCCGGTAACGGGTCCTGCCAGATCAGATCTTCTTTCGGCACTTCCGGGCCGATGTAACGCGCTTTCGGCCCCATATCGCGGTGCGTCAGTTTGTACCAGGCGCGGGCGAAGGCTTCGTTGAACGCCTGCGGATCGTTAAGGAAACGACGCGAGATCTTCTCGAACTCCGGGTCGAAACGCAGCGTCAGGTCGGTCACCAGCATCGTCGGCTTGCGTTTTTTCGACGGATCGAACGGGTCAGGAATGATCTCCGGCGCATCGACCGCTTCAAACTGGATGGCCCCTGCCGGGCTGCGGGTCTGCACCCATTCATATTTGAACAGGTTCTCGAAGAAGTAGTTGCTCCACTGTGTTGGCGTCTGGGTCCAGGTCACTTCCAGGCCGGAAGTGATGGCATCCGCCCCCGCGCCGCTGCCAAAGCTGCTGTGCCAGCCGAGCCCCTGCGCTTCAATAGGCGCGGCTTCCGGATCGACGCCGACGTGATTCGCTGCTGCCGCACCGTGGGTTTTGCCGAGCGTATGGCCGCCTGCGATCAGCGCCACGGTCTCTTCATCGTTCATGCCCATGTTGCCGAAGGTCGCGCGAATGGCGGGCGCGGCGGAGGCCGGGTCGCCGCTGTGGTTCGGCCCTTCCGGGTTGACGTAGATAAGACCCATTTCGGTGGCGCCGAGCGGCGCCTGCGCCAGCGATTCCGGGTGACGATGCTCAAGCCAGTTTTTCTCATCGCCCCAGTTCACGTCCATATCCGGCTCCCAGACGTCTTCACGCCCGGCACCGAAACCAAAGGTACGGAACCCGGAGTTTTCCAGCGCCACGTTACCGGCGAGGATAAACAGGTCGGCCCAGGAGATTTTCTGGCCATATTTCTGTTTCACTGGCCACAGCAGACGGCGCGCTTTATCAAGGCTCACGTTATCCGGCCAGGAGTTGAGCGGCGCAAAACGCTGCTGCCCGCGGCCCGCGCCGCCGCGCCCGTCAGCGGAGCGGTAGGTGCCCGCGCTGTGCCACGCCATGCGGATGAAAAGGCCGGTGTAGCTGCCCCAGTCGGCAGGCCACCACGGTTGGGAATCGGTTAACAGGGCTTTCAGATCGGCTTTCAGCGCCGCGTAATCCAGCTCGCTGAACGCTTTACGGTAGTTGAAATCGTCCCCCAGCGGGTTAGTGCGGTTTGAGTGCTGGGCCAGCAGCTCCACGCGCAGTTGATTCGGCCACCAGTCGCGGCTGGACGTGCCACCGCCCGCGGTCTGGTTGCTGTTGCCCTGATGGAAAGGGCATTTCCCGGCAGATAACGTATTGTGTTGATCAGATGGCGTGCTCATGTCTCGCTCCGTTTTCCATTTTCAGGCTACGATAGCCCCGCTTTTTGATAAGTCCTACCTGAATTAATCTACGGATTCGATAGCCTGTGCCTTGCTAATGCGACGGATAATCGGTGCAGTGTTTTTCAGCCAAAAGCGTCAACAAGAGATGCAGGCGAATCATGTCCTGTTGAGTACTACGGATGGAAACTGGCGTGTTTGATCGGGATCGAAAACGAAGCGGTAAAACGCAATCCGCCATAAAAGTAAGGATTACATCAGGGAAACAGCAGCGGCGCCAAAGGCGCCGCTGAAAGGAGTGTTGTTACAAAACGGGCGTTATCAGACTTCGATATCCGCCATATCGCCTTTCTCCTGTAACCAGTTACGTCTGTCTTCAGAGCGTTTTTTGGCGAGCAGCATATCCATCACCGCCAGCGTGCGCGCGTCGTCGTCATCGCTGATGGTGAGCTGCACCAGGCGGCGGGTATTCGGGTCGAGCGTCGTTTCGCGCAGCTGCATCGGGTTCATCTCGCCGAGACCTTTAAAGCGCTGGACGTTCGGCTTGCCCTTTTTACGCTTGAGCTGTTCCAGCACGCCCGCTTTTTCTTCTTCGTCCAGCGCGTAGTAAACCTCTTTACCGAGATCGATACGATAAAGCGGCGGCATGGCGACGTAGACATGGCCGCCTTTCACCAGCGCGCGGAAGTGTTTCACAAACAGCGCGCACAGCAGCGTGGCGATGTGCAGGCCGTCGGAGTCCGCATCCGCGAGGATACAGATCTTGCCGTAACGCAGCTGGCTGAGATCGTCGCTATCCGGATCGATGCCGATCGCAACCGAGATGTCATGCACCTCCTGCGAGGCCAGCACTTCATCCGACGACACTTCCCAGGTGTTCAGGATCTTACCTTTAAGCGGCATGATCGCCTGGTATTCGCGATCGCGCGCCTGTTTGGCGGAGCCGCCTGCGGAATCCCCTTCCACCAGGAAGAGCTCCGTACGGTTGAGATCCTGCGCGGTGCAGTCGGCAAGCTTGCCGGGCAGCGCAGGGCCGCTGGTGAGCTTTTTACGCACCACTTTTTTGGCGGCGCGCAGTCGGCGCTGGGCGCTGGCGATGGCGAGCTCGGCGAGCTGTTCCGCCGCCTGGACGTTCTGGTTCAGCCACAGGCTGAAGGCGTCTTTCACCACGCCCGAGACAAACGCCGCGCACTGACGCGAGGAGAGACGCTCTTTGGTCTGGCCGGCGAATTGCGGGTCCTGCATTTTCACTGACAGGACATAAGCGCAACGCTCCCAGATATCTTCCGCCGAGAGCTTCACGCCGCGCGGCAGAATATTGCGGTATTCGCAAAACTCACGCATGGCGTCCAGCAGACCCTGACGCAGGCCGTTGACATGGGTGCCGCCCTGCATGGTCGGGATCAGGTTGACGTAGCTCTCGGTCAGCAGCTCGCCGCCTTCCGGCAGCCACAACAGCGCCCAGTCCACCGCTTCCGTCTCGCCGGAGAAGTTACCGATAAACGGTTTTTCCGGCAGCGTAATCAGCCCGTTTACCGCCTCGGAGAGGTAATCGTTAAGACCATCCTGATAGCACCAGCGCTGCTCGGTGTTGTTCACCTGATCTTTAAAGTTGATTTCAACGCCCGGACACAGCACCGCTTTCGCTTTCAGCAGGTGCGTCAGGCGGGAGACGGAAAAACGCGGGCTGTCGAAGAATTTCTCATCCGGCCAGAAGTGGACGCTGGTGCCCGTCTGGCGTTTCGGGCAGGTGCCGACCACGCTCAGCTCTTTGACCTTTTCGCCGTTTTCAAAGGCGATGTTGTAGATCTGCCCGTCGCGTTTCACGTTCACTTCGACACGTTTTGACAGGGCGTTAACGACCGAGATCCCAACACCATGCAGGCCGCCGGAGAACTGGTAGTTTTTGTTCGAGAATTTACCGCCCGCGTGCAGGCGGCAGAGGATCAGCTCCACGGCGGGAACGCCCTCTTCCGGGTGAATATCCACCGGCATGCCGCGCCCGTCGTCGATAACTTCCAGCGACTGGTCGGCGTGAAGGATCACGTCGACGCGTCTGGCATGCCCCGCCAGCGCTTCATCGACGCTGTTATCAATAACTTCCTGGCCCAGATGGTTGGGACGGGAGGTGTCGGTATACATCCCCGGACGGCGGCGCACCGGCTCAAGCCCGGTGAGCACCTCAATGGCATCGGCATTATAGGATTGGGTCATGATTTTATCGTCAGGTCACAAAACGGGATCGTTGCCTTAGCGTTAACGCAGGCTAAGGAAATCGACAATCTGCGTGAAATAATCTTCAAAGCCTGCAAAAGCGTGGTTGCCGCCGGTTTCCACCGTCTGACGGCACGGCGCGTAGTACGCCACCGCCTGGCGGTAATCCAGCACCTCGTCGCCTGTCTGCTGTAACAGCCAGATAAGATCCGGGGCTTCGAGCGGCTCTATTTGCATCACTTTCAGATCGTAAATATGGCGAGACTCTAGCACATATTGCTGCCCGGTGTAGGGGTTCTCGTTCGCGCCGAGAAAATCGGTCAGCAGCTCAAAGGGGCGTACCGCCGGGTTCACCACCACCGCTGGCAGCATAAAACATTGCGAAAGCCAGGTCGCGTAATAACCGCCAAGCGAGGAGCCCACGACGCCGAGCGGCTCGCCGCCGTGCTCAAGCACTAACGACTCCAACAGCTCCATGGCATCAGACGGATACGGCGGCAGTTGCGGAACGACCATATTAATTTCTGGATGCTGCTGCGCCAGCCAGCGTTGCAGGCTGGTGGCCTTCGCCGAGCGAGGAGAACTGTTAAAACCGTGGAGGTAGAGGAGCGTAGACATCAGTATCCTTCTGATGCGGTATCAGGGCGGAACTGCGCGCCTTCGAGGCGGCACACTTCCGTAGTGAGCGAGCCGTCAGGGTGCAGATTCAGCCAGCGCCAGCCGGGTGCGACCGTATCGAGCGTAAAACCCGCGCAGTGAGGTTTGAACTGAACGCAGGTAGACGGCGTCGCCATCAGGCGGCGTCCGTTCCAGTCGAGATCCAGCTCCTGATGAATATGTCCGCAAAGCAGATGCTTCACTTGCGGGTAATGGTTCAGCACATCGTCAAGCGCCTGCGCGTTGCGCAGGCTGTGTTGATCGAGCCAGCCGCAGCCGGACGGCAGCGGGTGATGGTGCAAAAGCAGCAGCGTATGGCGCTCCGGCGCCGCCTGAAGCATGCGCTCAAGCCACTCGAGCTGGTAGTCGCTCAGCTCGCCGTGCGGCACGCCGAAAACCTGGCTGTCGAGCAGCAGCACCTGCCAGTTATCTCCTGCGAACACGCGCTTGGCGGGCGAAATGCCGGCGTCCTGGAGCGTGCTGTACATCGCGGGCTGGAAATCGTGGTTGCCCGGCAGCCAGACGCAGGGTGCGGGCAAGGAGGCGATACCTGTTGCAAAGTGTTCATAAGCCTCAGGCGTATGATCCTGCGCCAGGTCGCCTGTCGCGACAATCAGATCGCACTCGCGCTGTTCGGCGTGAAGCTCTGCCAGCACCGCCTGGTAGCTCTCCCAGGTGTTGACGCCGAGCAGGGTATCGTTCTTTCCGGCAAACAGGTGAGTATCGGTAATTTGTAGAATCCTGACGCTGGCCCCACCAGCAACAGGAAGATTTAACAGGCTTTCCAAATGGTGTCCTTAGGTTTCACGACGCTAACAAACCGGAACCGCCATTGCTCCATGCGCTAAACAGTAGCGTAGCCAGTCGGCAAGAAACTGGTTAATTTGATGTTTTTCGTCGCGCTGATGCAACTTTTTATTTGGGTAATCATAACGCGCTTTGAAGCGAAAGATCTGCTGGCTTGAACACACTTCCGCGACCATGGCGTCATGGTAAAGCCTTACGCTCATTGACGGCAAACTCCAGTAGCTCACTTTCGGCGCGGTTTGCTCTATCTGTACAAGCGTGGTGTACCGGGTTGATTCGAGGATAGTTAAACGGTATTGCGCGCCCGCCACCTGATAACTTACGGCTTCGCCCGGCGCGTCATTGCGCGGCAACAGGCGGCGCAGCTGCGCGAAGTTGGTTTCGCACAGGCGCATCATTTCTGGAAAATCAGGTGTATAACGCTTCATATTCAGGTGTTCCACTCGTTTCTCAATGCTTGATAATGTAACTGCAGCCATTGCAATGCGATGACGGAGGCTGCGTTGTCGATTCTCCCCTCTTCTACCCACTGGTATGCCTGTTCCCGGCTTACCACATGAACCCGAATATCTTCGTTTTCATCAGCCAGACCGTGTATGCCTTGCGCGGTCGTGGCGTCCACTTCGCCAACCATTAATGACAGGCGCTCGCTGGTGCCGCCAGGGCTTGCCAGATAGCTCATGAATTTTTTTACTCGCCCGACGGAAAGGCCTGCCTCTTCCATCGCCTCGCGGCGCGCGACCTCTTCCACCGTTTCGCCAGGCTCAATCATACCGGCGACCAGTTCCAGCAGCCACGGGGTGTCGCTGGTATCGAAAGCGGCGATACGAATCTGCTCGATCAGTACCACCTCATCACGCACAGGGTCAAAGGGTAGCAGGACTGCGGCATGGCCGCGCTCAAAAATTTCGCGCCGCACTTCCCCGCTCATTTCGCCATTGAAAAGGCGGTGGCGAAAGCGGTAAAGATCGAGCGAAAAAAAGCCGCGATATAGCTTTTCCCGTGCAATAATTTCTACATCGTTTTTGGTGAAAGTAACGGGGCGTGGGGTTGATTTGCTCATGATGGTTTCCGGTTCGAGATGGTGCCGAATCTGGGCATTTCAAGCCAGTTTATCTGCCGTTTCATTGCCCATGTGATAGATTGTGGAAATTTAGCGGCAGAAGGCACGTTACGCCAAGCCTCACGGCGGGTTGACTCTGGTAGAATCGGCGATCAATTTTTCGGCTTCTGACAGCGCTAATAAATTCTTTATGCTTCACAACAAGGAATGCAAATGAAGAAACTGCTCCCCATCCTTATCGGCCTGAGCCTGACGGGCTTCAGCGCCATGAGCCAGGCAGAAAACCTGTTGCAGGTTTACCAGCAGGCACGTTTAAGTAACCCGGACCTGCGCAGCTCCGCTGCTGACCGCGACGCCGCATTCGAAAAAATTAACGAAGCCCGCAGTCCTTTACTTCCGCAGCTCGGCCTGGGTGCAGATTACACCTATAACAGCGGTTTTCGCGATAACGACGGCGTAGACAGCACTGCCAAGAGCGCGTCGCTGCAATTAACGCAGACCATTTTCGATATGTCCAAATGGCGCGCCCTGACCCTGCAGGAAAAAACCGCAGGCATTCAGGATGTGACCTACCAGACCGATCAGCAGACGCTGATGCTGAACACTGCGACAGCT
This sequence comes from Cronobacter sp. HA18003, assembly GCF_011605905.1. NCBI lineage: Bacteria > Pseudomonadati > Pseudomonadota > Gammaproteobacteria > Enterobacterales > Enterobacteriaceae > Cronobacter > Cronobacter sp. HA18003. The sequence goes on from NZ_JAANQO010000021.1 coordinate 309,825, forward strand.
TATTTCCAGGTGCTGAGCGCGATTGACGCGCTCTCCTACACCGAAGCGCAGAAACAGGCGATCTACCGCCAGCTCGATCAAACCACCCAGCGTTTTAACGTGGGCCTGGTAGCGATTACCGACGTGCAGAACGCCCGCGCGCAGTACGATAACGTGCTCGCGAACGAAGTGACCGCGCGTAACAACCTCGACAACGCGCTGGAACAGCTGCGCCAGGTGACGGGCAACTACTACCCGCAGCTCGCGTCGCTGAACGTCGATAATTTCAAAACCACCAAACCGGCCGCCGTTAACGCGCTGCTGAAAGAGGCAGAACAGCGTAACCTGACGCTGCTGCAGGCGCGTCTGAGCCAGGATCTGGCGCGTGAGCAGATCCGCTACGCTGAAACCGGCCATATGCCGACGCTCGGCTTAACGGCGTCCAGCAGCGTGTCGGACACCGACTACAGCGGCAGCAAAACCAGCGGCGCGGCGGCAAGCCGTTACGCTGACAGCAAAATCGGCCAGAACTCCATCGGCCTGAGCTTCAACCTGCCGCTCTACAGCGGCGGCTCGGTGACATCACAAGTTAAACAAGCGCAGTACAGCTTCGTGGGTGCCAGCGAAAAACTGGAAAGCGCGCACCGCAACGTCGTGCAGACCGTGCGTTCGTCTTATAACAACGTTAACGCCTCCATCAGCAGCATCAAAGCCTATGAGCAGGCGGTCGTGTCCGCGCAAAGCTCACTGGATGCGATGGAAGCCGGTTACTCGGTCGGTACGCGTACCATCGTCGATGTGCTCGACGCCACCACCACGCTGTACAACGCCAAACAGCAGCTCTCCAGCGCGCGTTATAACTACCTGATCAACCAGCTCAATATTAAATCTGCGCTGGGTACGCTCAACGAGCAGGATCTGGTCGCGCTGAATAACTCGCTGGGCAAACCGGTCTCTACCGCGCCTGAAAGCGTCGCCCCGGAAAACCCGGAGCAGGACGCCGCCGTGAATAACATGGCGAACGGCGGCGGCAATGCGCCTGCCATGCAGCCTGCCGCGGCCACCCGTAGCAGCAACAGCAACAGCGGCAACCCGTTCCGTCAGTAATCGCTGTGGCGGGAGGCGCAACGGCCTCCCGCCTGAACGTAAGTCAACGTAAAGATCCCCGCCCCCTCCGGCCTCCCGCTTTAATTTCAACCACTCATCCACTATCCTGAGCACCATAACTGTGCAATACCACTGGGTCAGGATGCAGGCATGAAACGGACAAAACAGATTAACCGCGCGATGTTTCGCAAAAGCTGGAACGCGCGTCATTTAACGCCGGTGGCCTTCGCGGTCACGGCAGCCTTTATGCTGGCAGGTTGCGAAAAGAGCGATGAAACCGTCCAGCTTTATCAAAACGCAGACGACTGCTCGGCGGCCAACCCCGGCAAAAGCGCTGAATGCACTACCGCGTATAACAACGCCCTGAAAGAGGCGGAACGCACCGCGCCGAAATACGCCACGCGTGAAGACTGCGTGGCGGAATTTGGCGAAGATCAGTGCAAACAAGTCAATAACACCAATACCAGCCAGGCCACGCAGCAGACCGGCAGCATGTGGATGCCGCTGATGGCGGGTTACATGATGGGCCGTCTGATGGGCGGCGGCATGGGATTCGCCCAACAGCCGCTGTTCAGCTCGCGTAACCCGGCAAGCCCGGCTTACGGTAAATATACCGACGCCAGCGGCCGTAATTACGGTGCCGCGCAGCCGGGCCGTACCATGACCGTACCGAAATCGGCGATGGCACCGAAACCGGCGACCACCTCAACCATCACCCGCGGTGGTTTTGGTGATTCCGTCGCGAAACAGGCCACGATGCAGCGCAGCGCGGCGGGTTCTTCTTCTCGTTCAATGGGCGGCTGACACATGGAAAGAATCACTATCAGCGAGCGCCCGGACTGGCGCGATAAGGCCACGGAGTACGGTTTTAACTTTCACACCATGTACGGCGAGCCATACTGGTGTGAGGACGCGTACTACCGCCTGACGCTGGCGCAGGTCGAAAAGCTCGAAGAGGTGACGGCCGAGCTGCACCAGATGTGCTTACAGGTGGTCGAGAAAGTGGTCGCGAGCGACGCGCTGATGACCAAATTCCGCATTCCGAAGCACACATGGGAATTTGTGCGCCAGTCCTGGCGCAGCGGCCAGCCATCGCTCTATTCGCGTCTAGATCTCGCCTGGGACGGACGCGGCGAGCCAAAGCTTCTCGAAAATAACGCCGATACGCCGACCTCTTTATATGAAGCGGCATTCTTTCAGTGGATCTGGCTCGAAGATCAGCTGCGCGCCGGGAATCTCCCGCAGGGCAGCGATCAGTTCAATAGCCTCCAGGAGAAGATCATCGAGCGTTTCGGCGAGCTGAAAGCGCAGTACGGCTTTAACCGTCTGCATCTCGCCTGCTGTCGTGATACGGTAGAAGATCGCGGCACGGTGCAGTATTTACAGGATTGCGCCAGCGAAGCCGGGATCGAGAACGATTTTCTGTTTATCGAAGATATCGGCCTTGGCGAAAAGGGGCAGTTTACCGATCTCCAGGATCAGGTCATCAGTAACCTGTTTAAGCTCTATCCGTGGGAGTACATGCTGCGCGAAACCTTCTCCACTAAGCTTGAGGACGCGGGCGTGCGCTGGCTGGAGCCGGCGTGGAAGAGCATTATCTCCAACAAAGCGCTGCTGCCGCTGCTGTGGGAACTCTACCCAAATCACCCTAACCTGCTGCCGGCGTACTTCAGCGAAGATAACCCGCCGCCGATGGAGAAATATGTGGTGAAGCCCATTTTCTCCCGCGAAGGCGCTAACGTGTCGATCGTTGAAAACGGCCAGACTATCGCGCAGGTGGAAGGCCCGTATGGCGAAGAAGGCACCATCGTGCAGCAGTTCCATCCGCTGCCGAAATTCGGTGACAGCTACACGCTTATCGGCAGCTGGCTTATCAACGATCAGCCCGCCGGGATCGGCATTCGTGAAGACAGAGCGCTGATCACCCAGGATCTCTCCCGCTTCTACCCTCACATGTTTGTGGAATAACCGAAATGGCGCCCCAGGGCGCCATGGTTAACCCACCTGCACCGATAACATACTCAACGACGCCATTTCCAGCCCATCGACCGGAATGCTGATGCTTTCGCTGCCGTCCCACGCGCCGAGCGTGTACAGCAGCGGCAGGAAGTGCTCTGCCGTCGGGTTCGACAGGCTGCCGCCGGGATGCGCCAGATAGTTGACCAGCGGGTGCTCTGCCGCCTCGCCGCGCCACGTCAGATTCTCTTTAACAAAGTTATTGAACGACTCTGCCCACGCATACGGCTCGCCTTCGCCATGCCAGCGCGCGGTACGCAGGTTATGGACGACGTTGCCGCTCGCCACCAGCATGACGCCCTCGTCGCGAAGCGCCGCAAGGCGCTGGCCCATCTGATAGTGCCAGACCGGGGGTTTGGTGCTGTCTATACTCAGTTGCACCAGCGGAATATCGGCCTGCGGATACATTTTTATCAGTACGCCCCAGGCACCGTGGTCAAAGCCCCAGGCGTCTTTATCAAGCGTGACTGGCAGCGGCGCCAGGAGATCCACGACGCGCTGTGCCAGCGCGGGCGAGCCGGGTGCCGGATAGTGCGTATCGAACAGCGCCTGCGGGAAACCGCCGAAATCGTGAATGGTTTGCGGCTGCTCCATCGCGGTGACGCCGGTGCCGCGCGTAAACCAGTGGGCCGAGACCATCACAATGGCTTTCGGACGCGGCAGCGTTTCGCCAAGCGTGCGCCAGGCGCGGGTATAACGGTTATCTTCCAGCACGTTCATCGGGCTGCCGTGGCCCAGAAACAGTGCGGGCATGCGAGTGGAAGCAGTCATTTTTGTATCCTGAAACGGTAATATCAATAACGCTACCTTACGCTTATCGCACACAGAAAGAACGGAGATAACCGTGATGAAGACCATCAGAAAATTTGAATGTAAGTAATCTGTAAAAGCCACGGACGGGCCTCGACTTTTCCGTTCCGCCCGATAAATTAATGATAATTATTATCAAAAAGGAGTGTTCGATGTCAGTGCCTCTGATCCTGACCTTACTGGCGGGTGGCGCCACGTTTATCGGCGCGCTGCTCGGTGTGCTGGGGCAGAAGCCCTCCAACCGGCTGCTGGCCTTCTCGCTGGGCTTTGCCGCAGGCATTATGCTGCTGATTTCGCTAATGGAAATGTTGCCCGCCGCGCTCGGCGAAGACGGCATGTCACCGGTGCTGGGGTATGGCATGTTTATTGTCGGCCTGCTCGGCTATTTCGCGCTCGATCGTATATTGCCGCACGCGCACCCGCAGGATCTTATCGACTCGCCGCCGACCCATGCGTCACGCAATCTGCGCCGCACCGCCCTTCTGCTGACGCTGGGCATCAGCCTGCATAACTTCCCGGAAGGTATCGCCACCTATGTGACGGCCAGCACCAACCTGGAGCTGGGCTTCGGGATTGCGCTCGCCGTCGCGCTGCACAACATCCCGGAAGGGCTGGCGGTGGCGGGCCCGGTTTACGCGGCCACCGGCTCGCGTCGTAAAGCGGTTATCTGGGCGGGCCTCTCCGGGATGGCCGAAATTCTGGGCGGCGTGCTGGCGTGGCTTATTCTCGGTACCATGGTGTCGCCGGTGGTCATGGCGGCGATTATGGCGGCGGTCGCCGGGATCATGGTGGCGCTGTCGGTGGATGAGCTGATGCCGCTTGCCAAAGAGATCGATCCGCATAACAACCCGAGCTACGGCGTGCTGTGCGGCATGTCGGTGATGGGGTTAAGCCTGACGCTGCTGCAAACGAGCGGCCTTAGCGGCTAATAAAAAAAGCCCGGTCAGACCGGGCTTTTCAGATGCATTCAGGCCCGGCGCTCGCCGGGCTTTTTGTCAGCTCGCTTTGCGCTCCTGCGCCTGGCGATAGCTCACTAAATCTTCAATAGTCACGACCGGCATATTGTGTTCGCGGGCAAACGCGATGCACTCCGGCGCGCGCGCCATGGTGCCGTCGTCGTTAGTCAGTTCACACAGCACGCCTGCCGGTTTAAAGCCCGCCAGCGAGACTAAATCGATAGTCGCTTCGGTGTGGCCGCCGCGGGTCAGTACGCCGCCCGGCTGCGCGCGCAGCGGGAAAACGTGGCCAGGACGGTGCAGATCGGACGGTTTCGCGTCGTCGGCAATCGCCGCGCGAATGGTCGTAATGCGGTCGGCGGCGGAAACGCCGGTGGTCACGCCGTGCGCCGCTTCGATGGTTACAGTAAAACCGGTGCCGAACGCGCTGGTGTTGTTTTCCACCATCATCGGCAGGTCGAGCTGTTTACGGCGTTCCTCGGTCAGGCACAGGCAGACGATGCCGCTGCCGTGACGGATGGTCAGCGCCATCTGTTCAACAGTCATGGTTTCGGCGGCGAAAATCATGTCGCCTTCGTTTTCACGGTTCTCGTCATCGAGCACCATCACGCCGCGCCCTTCGCGAAGTGCGGCGATCGCGTTTTCCACGCGTTCAAAAGCGGTGCCAAAAGCAGAAAGAAGCGTCTGATTCATGGTAAAGAAACCTCATTAATTATATGGATTACCAGAATCAGGGCGGTCTTAGGAGTGCCGGCAAGCGGCAAGCAAAATAACGTGAGTGGGCGCAAGCCCAGGCAGATCGTTACCCTCTCCCATCCGGACTTTAACCGTCGGCCCCGGAATTACACCGGATCTGCTGACCTTCAGAAACAACCTGAAGCGCTCGCGGGCTTTCAGTTTATCTTGCGTCTTCGCTTTCGCGCTGGAGCAGAACAAGCCTGATTTACCGCCGGTGGGGAATTTCACCCCGCCCTGAGAATAAGCGGGATAACTATAACGCCATTGATAATCGTCGGCAATGCATGAGATTCAAACATTTCCGGTTTATACCCTTCCGATCAGCGATTACAATTACTCTTCAGACCATACCAGATCAGGGAAACCGCTATGATTGACCCGAAGAAAATTGAACAGATCGCCCGTCAGGTCCATGAATCGATGCCAAAAGGGATCCGTGAGATCGGGGAAGATGTTGAGAAGAAAATCCGCCAGGTACTGCAGGCTCAGCTGTCTCGCCTGGATCTGGTGAGTCGTGAGGAGTTTGACGTGCAGACGCAGGTACTGCTGCGCACTCGCGAGAAACTGACGGCGCTGGAGCAGCGTCTGACCGCGCTGGAATCGCGTGGCGCTGCGGCCTCTGCACCGGCTGACGCCTCAGCGACCACGACCGCAGGCAGCGCCAGCGCGCCCGTGACCGCCGTGACGCCGCCACCTGCCATCCCGCCGGTCGATAGCCTCGACAAACAGGACTGACAGAAACGACAACGCCCCCTGCCAGGCAAGGGGCGTTCGTGCAACGCGCGTTAGCTGTTCTTCTGGATCTTCTTGATGATATTGGTGGTCGAGCAGCCATCTTCGAAGTTCAGCACCATGACGTCCCCGCCATTCGCCCACACCTCTTTGCTGCCCGCGATATCTTCAGGTTTGTAGTCGCCACCTTTAACCAGCAGATCCGGCAGGATTTCACTAATCAGCCGCTGCGGCGTGTCTTCTTCAAACGGCACCACCCAGTCCACCGCTTCCAGCGCGGCCAGCACAATCATACGCTGCTCCTGCGGGTTTACCGGGCGCGTATCGCCTTTCAGGCGTCGGGTGGAGGCGTCGCTGTTGACCGCCACAATCAGGCGATCGCCAAGCTTGCGCGCGTTCGCCAGATACGAGACGTGGCCTGCATGAAGGATGTCGAACACGCCGTTGGTCATCACCACTTTCTCGCCGCGCTTGCGTGCGGCCAGTACGGCTTCTTTCAGCGCCGCCTCGCTCATCACGCCAAAGCCGGTTTCCGCGCGTCCGCGCACCGCGTTTTCCAGTTCGACCGGCGACACGGTTGATGTACCGAGTTTGCCGACGACCACACCCGCCGCCGCGTTGGCGAAGAAGCAGGCTTCTTCCAGCGAATTGCCGGACGCCAGCGTCGCCGCCAGCACGCCAATCACGGTATCGCCCGCGCCGGTCACGTCATAGACTTCCTGCGCCTGCGTCGGCAGGTGGAACGGCGCTTTGCCCGGTTGCAGCAGCGTCATACCCTGCTCTGAGCGGGTCACCAGCAGCGCGCTGAGATCGAAATCGGCGATGATTTTCATGCCGCGCTCGACAATGTCCTGCTCGGTTTTGCACTTGCCTGCCACTGCTTCAAACTCAGACAGGTTCGGCGTCAGCAATGTCGCGCCGCGATAGCGCTCAAAATCGGTGCCTTTCGGATCGATAAGCACCGGAACGCCTGCTTTACGCGCCAGCTGGATCATCTGCTGAACGCTTGCGAGCGCGCCTTTGGCGTAGTCAGAAAGTACCAGCGCGCCGATCTGCCCCAGCGCCTGGTTAATGCGCTCGTGCAGCGGCTCGGGATCCACGCCATCGAAGCCTTCTTCGAAATCGAGGCGGATCAGTTGCTGATTGCGGGACAGCACGCGCAGCTTGGTGATGGTCGGGTGCGTCGGCACTGACACAAAATCACATTTCACGTTCACCTGTGCCAGAGACTGGCTGAGCGCGCGCGCCGCGTCGTCAATACCCGTCAGGCCGACCAGGCGCGAGCTGGCGCCCAGAGACGCGATGTTCATCGCCACGTTCGCCGCGCCGCCCGGGCGCTCTTCGATGGTTTCCACTTTGACGACCGGCACCGGCGCTTCTGGTGAAATGCGGCTCGTCGGGCCATACCAGTAGCGGTCCAGCATCACATCACCCACTACCATGACGCCTGCGCGTTCAAAATCGGGCAGCGTTACTTTCATTCCTGACTCTCCTGAGAGACACCAAAATTTGCGCGCGATGATAGCACAGTTACGCGCAATCGCACGGTTACGCCGGGGCCAGCCAGCGCCGCCAGCTCTCGCGCACCTGTTCGCGCTCAGGCCCGAACGCCGTGTGCGCCACATGACCTGGCTGTTCTTGCAAGGCCAGATGGTGCAGTTCATCGCGCAGCGTAACATAGGCGTGCGTCAGCGCTTTCGCCTCGTCCTCGCGCATAATGTCATTTTGCGCCAGCAGCTCCAGAATACGCACGTTATCGGACCAGCGCGTCAGCTTCGGCTGCTCCGGCGCGTAGCGCAGCACCAGATACTGCGTAATAAATTCGATATCCGTAATGCCGCCTTCATCGGCTTTGATATCAAACCGGTCGCGGTGTTTATTACCCAGATGCGCGCGCATTTTCTCGCGCATTTCGCGCACGTCGGTTTGTAGCTTGTCGCCCTCGCGCGGGGTGGCGAGGACGTCGCGGCGAATCGCGTCAAACTGCGCCTGCAGCGGCCTGTCGCCGTAGACGACGCGGGCGCGCACCAGCGCCTGATGCTCCCACGTCCAGGCCTCGTTTTTCTGGTAATCGGCGAACGCTTCCGCGGTAGTCACCAGCATGCCTGCCGCGCCGGACGGGCGCAGACGGGCGTCCACTTCATAGAGAATGCCGGACGACGTGCGGGTGCTGAAGAGATGCATAATGCGCTGCGCCAGGCGCAGATAGAACTGGCGGCCATCGATTTCGCGCTCGCCGTCGGTCATGACATCCGCCGGGCAGTCATGCAGGAAGACTAAATCGAGATCGGAGCTGTAGCCGAGCTCCCAGCCGCCGAGCTTGCCATAGCCCACCACCGCGAAACCGCGCCCGTCGCGATCGCGCAGATGCGTCGGCTGGCCGTAGCGCGCCACCATATGGCCCCACGCCTGCTGCACTACCGCATCAATAATCGCCTCGGCAAGCCAGGTTAAGTGATCGCTCACTTTCATCACCGGCAGCGTACCGGCGATATCCGCCGCCGCCACGCGCAGCAGTTGCGCCTGTTTAAACTGGCGCAGCGCCTCAAGCTGTTGTTCTTCGTCGTCATCCGGCACGCGCAGCAGATACTGGCGCAGCTCGTCGCGATAGGCGTCCATCGCCGTCGGCTGATAGAGCGTATTCGGGTCGAGCAGTTCATCAAGCAGTAGCGGGTAGCGCGCCAGCTGGCTTGCGACCATCGGCGAGGCGGCGCACAGGCGAATTAAGTGCTTCAGCGCGCCGGGATATTCGCTTAGCAGCTCAAGGTAGGTGGTACGGGTGACAATGCCGGTGAGCAGCGGCGTCACGCGGGAGAGCGCCAGCGCCGCGTCGTCCGGGCTTGCACAGACGGCGTTCAGCAAAGGCGGCATCAAATTATCAAGCACCTGACGACCGCGCGGGCCGATGGTGCGCTTTTCGGTCTCTTTACGAAAATCCGCGAGCGTCGCGAGGAACCGCATCCGGCTTTCCGCGCCGAGCTCGCTCAGCACCGGCGTGTCGTCGTCGGCATCAAGCGCGTCATGCCACAGCTCGCGCCAGCCTTCGTTCAGCGCCTCTTCGCCCGTGCCCGGCTCTTCATCGCCGATAAGCTCGTTAAACACGCGCCGCACGCCCGCCATATGGCGCTCCAGCCGCGCGCTGAGCGCTTCCCAGCTCTCTTCGTCCATTGCCCAGGCCAGACGCGCGCGGTTCAGCGCGTCGCCCGGCAGCGTCTGGGTCTGTTCATCGTTAATGCTTTGCAGCAGGTTTTCGAGACGCCGCAGGAAAAGATAGGCGTCGCGCAGGCAAGTGGCGTCATCCGGCGAGAGCAGATGCAGTTGCTCAATCGCCTCAAGCGTCGGCAGCAGCGAGCGCTGCTGTAACGACGGCTCGCGCCCGCCGCGGATCAGCTGGAACACCTGAACGATAAACTCGGTTTCGCGGATGCCGCCCGCACCAAGCTTGATATTATCGGTCAGCCCCCGGCGGCGTACTTCACGGGCAATCATGCCTTTCATGTTGCGCAGCGACTGGATCACGCTGAAATCGATATAGCGGCGGAAGATAAACGGCCGCAGCATGGCGCGCAGCTCCTGACTCCAGGCGTCCTTGTTATCGCCCATGATGCGCGCTTTGACCATCGCGTAGCGCTCCCAGTCGCGCCCCTGCTCCTGGTAATAATCCTCAAGTGCCGCGAAGCTCAGCACCAGCGGGCCGCTGTCGCCAAACGGCCGCAGGCGCATGTCCACGCGGTAGACAAAACCGTCCTGCGTGGGCTGGTCGAGCGCTTTGATAAGCCGCTGCCCGAGGCGCGTGAAAAACTGCGCGTTATCGAGTTCGCGCCGTCCGCCCTGGGTGGAGCCGCCTTCCGGCCAGGCGAAGATAAGATCGATATCCGAAGAAAAGTTGAGTTCGCCGCCGCCGAGTTTTCCCATGCCAAGGATCATCAGCGGCTGAGGGACGCCCTGCGCGTTGCACGGCGTGCCCCATTCGCGACAGCAGGCGGCGTAGAGCCAGTCGCGCGCGGCGACGATAAGCGTTTCCGCAAGCTGGCTGAGCTGCGTGAGCGTTTCCTGCGTGGTGGCCTGCTTAAGCGTCTGCGACCAGGCGATGCGCGTCATCATCCGGCGGCGGAACTGGCGCAGCGCGCGCATCAGCGCCGCCTCGTCGTTAACCTCCGCGAGCGCGGTCTGAAGCCAGGCGGGATAGTGACGCCATTCATCAGGCGAGGGCGGCGCGGCTTCCAGCCCGCTCAGCCATTCCGGGTGCGCGCTGAGCGCCTCGCGGACAAAATCGCTGAAGGTGAGCACCGCGCGCGCGTCATCGCTGAGCGCGGCGGCATCAAACGGCAGCCGCTCCACCACGGCTTGCCACTGCTGTTGCAAAGGGAGGGAGAGCGGCCTCATGCGGGTTTCCTGTGGTTATTTACACTTTCCCGCTGTGCCGCCAGAACGGCGCCTGCGAGATAGCCTCATTGCGGAAATGCTCGATTTCAATACGCTGGCCGGTTTCGATGGCGTGACGCAGCCCCTGCCAGTTATCGAGCCAGAACAGCGCGACGGTGTCGTCATAGACGCCCGCCAGCAGGCGCAGCGCGTCCAGTTCACGCGAAAGGCGCGGCAGCTGATCAACGTAGCGGTCGCCGAGCGGCTGACCAAACGCGGCTTTCAGTTCCGCGGCGTGACGCGAGAGGTTGATATCGGCAAAGCGTTTCCAGGAATCCGCCATTTTCTGACGGCCCTTTTCATCAAGGAAAGGCTGCCAGCTACGGAAAATCAGCCATTCGGTGAGCGCCAGGCGCGCAGAGGCCTGAATGGCGCTGAAAGCCACCGTCTGGGCCGATGCGTCGGTCGCAAGCGTCGCTTCGCACTGGGTCAGCAGATCGCGTAAGCGAGTGCTCGCTTTTCGCGGAACAATGCCGCCGAACAGCGCCAGCGTATGGCGCACCAGCGCAATGGCCTCACGCACCTGCTGCTTCGCTTTGTCGTTACCGCGCAGCCACAGCTCTTCGTGGTACAGCCAGTGATCGAGCGCCCATTCCAGCGACGCTTCAAGCCCCTGTTCGACCGTGATTTTCGCAGGCACTTTAAGAAGCGTCAGCGGACGCAGCGGACGTTCAGGATTCCCCTGAGCCAGATGATAGCCGCGCGCCGCTTTGCTGAGGCTGCCCTGGCGCAGGCCCGGTTTCGCCACCAGCTGACGGGCGAATTTCAGCACATCGGCCGCCTCGCCCTGCAGCAGTTCCAGCTCCAACTCGCAGATCGGTTCAGCCAGCTCGCCGGCTTTCACTTCGCCGCGATCAAGCGCAAGCTCAATGCGGCTTTCGCCGTAAGTAACCACCCACTTTTCACGGGCGAAATCGGTGCTGAACAGCGGCTTCACCGCCACCTGCAATGTCTCGGGCGACAGCCCTTCCGGCCAGACTTCCGCCGGGAAGCGCGTGAGCGCAAGCGCCGGGGATTCCAGCGCGACGTTATATTCCGGGCGCTGATGCAGCCCGCCGGTCGTGCGGCCCGCCACTTTCATGGTCATTTCATAACGACCATTATCGCCGCGGATACGCAGCCCCATATCGTGACGGCGCAACTGGTTGTCCGCGGTTTCGTAGTAGATGTTGACCAACTGGCGCGGGGCGCTGTGTTCAGCCTCAAGGGCGTTCAGCGTGGCGCGCAGCGCGTCAATCTGTTCCGGGTCGACGATAAATTTGAGTTCGATTTCCTGAGCCATGTCTTTGCTTTACTCGTTGGGTCACACTGAAGAAAACTCCAGCGAACTTAATAGCCTAGTATCTGTCAGTAGATAGTATTTTGCGAAAAATTGCCATGTTTAAGGCTTTTTGACGCTATCAAAACACGAAATTTGCCACGGTGGCGGGCGACGGGCTGACCAGGAAGATTCCCATTCAGGTTTACGCTTTGCATCGTCAGACTGATGCCACTACTATCGTTCCACTTTCAACGACAATAACGACCAACTGATGCACAAATTACGTCTGATTTGCTTTTCCCTGCTTGCGCTTAGCGTCACTTTCCAGGCCGTTGCCGAAGAAAAACGCTATGTCTCGGATGAACTCAACACCTGGGTGCGTAGCGGCCCTGGTGACAATTACCGCCTGGTCGGCACGGTCAACGCCGGCGAAGAAGTCGCACTGCTCGAAAGTAACGGCAAATATGGACAGATTCGTGATGCCAGCGGCCGCACGTCGTGGATCCCGCTGGAACAGCTGAAAAGCGAGCCCAGCCTGCGTACCCGCGTGCCGGAGCTGGAAAATCAGGTCAAAACCCTGACCGATAAGCTGACGAATATCGACACCACCTGGAATCAGCGCACGGCGGAGATGCAGAAGAAAGTCGCGGCGAGCGATGGCATCATCAACGGCCTGAAAAATGAGAACCAGAAGCTCAAAAACGAGCTTATCGTGGCGCAGAAGAAAGTGAACGCCGCCATTATCCAGATCGACGATAAACAGCGCACCATCATCATGCAGTGGTTTATGTATGGCGGCGGCGTGCTGGGTGTTGGTTTGCTGCTCGGTTTGCTGCTCCCGCACATGATCCCAAGCCGCAAACGCAAAGACCGCTGGATGAACTAATCCTCTCAGGGCAGCGCCCGCTGCCCTTTTCACTCACCATCTCCTCTACACTTAACGTATTATCTGTCGGCTGAATTGATGTCGGAGTGGAATGCGTGAAGAGTTATCTGGTTGGTGGTGCGGTACGCGATGCCCTGTTAGGGCTGCCGGTAAAAGACAAAGACTGGGTGGTCGTGGGCGCCACGCCCGCCGAAATGCTGGCGCTTGGGTATCAGCAAGTCGGGAAAGATTTCCCGGTGTTTTTGCATCCGCAAACCCACGAAGAGTACGCCCTGGCGCGCACCGAGCGGAAATCCGGCCAGGGATACACTGGCTTTACCTGCTATGCCGCGCCGGACGTAACGCTGGAGCAGGATTTACAGCGCCGCGATCTCACCATTAACGCCATCGCTCAGGATGATTCCGGCGAATTTATCGACCCGTACCACGGCCGCGACGATTTAAAAGCGCGCCTGCTGCGCCATGTCTCGCCCGCCTTTAACGAAGATCCGCTGCGCGTGCTGCGCGTGGCCCGCTTCGCCGCGCGTTATGCGCATCTCGGGTTTCGCATCGCGCCGGAGACCCTTTCGCTCATGCGCGAGATGGCGGAGAACGGTGAACTGGAGCATCTGACGGCGGAGCGCGTCTGGAAAGAGACCGAAAGCGCGCTCACTACTCGCAACCCGCAAATCTACTTCCTGATGCTGCACGAGTGCGGCGCGCTGAAAGTGCTGTTCCCGGAAGTCGATAAACTGTTCGGCGTTCCGGCGCCCGCCAAATGGCACCCGGAAATCGACACCGGCATCCATACGCTGATGACGCTCGCCATGGCCGCGATGTTAAGCCCGGCGGTAGACGTGCGCTTTGCCGCGCTGTGCCACGATCTCGGTAAAGGCCTGACGCCGCCGCACCTCTGGCCGCGTCATCACGGCCACGGCCCGGCGGGCGTGCGGCTGGTGGCGCAGGTTTGCGAGCGGCTGCGCGTGCCAAACGACATTCGCGATCTCGCGAAACTGGTGGCCGAGTTCCATGACCTGATCCACACCTTCCCGATACTCAAGCCGCGCACCATTGTGGGCCTGTTTGATTCGATAGACGCCTGGCGCAAGCCGCAGCGCGTGGAGCAGATTGCCATCACCAGCGAAGCGGACGTGCGCGGACGCACCGGCTTTGAAGCGAAAGATTATCCGCAGGCGCGGCTATTGCGCGAAGCGTGGGAGGTGGCGCGCGCGGTGTCGCCAAAAGAGGTGGTGGAAGCAGGCTTTACCGGCCCGGCGATTCGTGAGGAACTGACAAAACGGCGTATTCGCGCGGTGGCGGCCTGGAAGGAAGAGCGATGCCCCCAGCCAGCGGCTGAGGGCTAAGACGTTTACATGAACACCGCGAAAACGGCGGCAGCCACGATAAAACGGTAAATCGCGAAAGGAATAAAAGAGATACGTTTGATGATGTGCAGGAAGGTTTTGATCGCCACCAGCGCCACGACGAAGGCGGTGACAAAACCGACCGCGAACATCGGCAGATCCGCCATCGTCAGGAAGCCCATGCTTTTATAGAGATCGAGCGCGGTGGCCCCCATCATCATCGGTACGGCGAGCAGGAACGAGAATTCAGAAGCCGCATAGCGGCTCACGCCCACCAGCATACCGCCGGAAATGGTCGCCCCGGAACGCGAGAAGCCCGGCCACAGCGCCAGACACTGGAAGCAGCCAATAAAAAACGCCTGGCGGTACGTCATGTCGTCCAGCCCCGGCGCTTTTGGCTCTTTCGGCTTCAGCACTTCGGCGATAATCAGCAGCACGCCGCCCACCACCAGCGCATACATCACGTTGATCGGGTTAAACAGCGACTTGATGAAATCGTGGAACACCAGCCCCAGCACGACCGCCGGCACCATACCAAGCAAAATGTGGATGAGCGACAGGCGACCTTTGCCGACGCCTTCATGCGGCGGATGCCCGAAATGGATGCCAATGAGCCCGAACAGGCGACGCCAGAACATCACGACGACCGCCAGAATGGAACCCAACTGGATAACCACTTCGAAAGTTTTCGCAGTGTCGCCTTCAAACCCCAGCAGGTGACCCACAATTATCATATGACCGGTACTGGAGACCGGCAGGAATTCGGTGAGCCCTTCAACAATGCCCAGGATCGCCGCCACCAGCAGCGAGTGCATATCAGTCATTCAGTAAACCCTCGTACCCCAAAAAATAAGCGCTAAAAAACGCGGCAGTCAGCGCGACGGCCGCGTAAGTTCCTGCATTATGACCGGTATACCCGCGTTTGGTTTACTCATTATGAATTTAAATGTTTTAATTCGGATTATTGCTACGCTCAATCATCACGCCGACATTCGCGGCCTGCGCCACTGCGCCTGGCTTGCTTAATTTGATGCGCACCCAGGGAGCGTTAAAGCGCGTCAGAATGATCTCCGCGACTTCTTCCGCCACCCGTTCCACCAGCGCGAAACGACCATTACCGACATGCTCCAGCACCGCCTGCGTAACGTCCGCGTAGCTCAGACAGTCGCGCACGTCATCACTCGCCGCCGCCGCCCGGTTGTCCCAGCCGATTTCGATATCGAACACGAGTTTCTGCTCGATGGTCTGTTCCCAGTCGTAAACGCCAATAGTGGTGATTACCGAAAGTTGCTCTATAAATACTATGTCCATCACGGCCCTGCCTGTTTTTAGCCCCGCCGGATACCACTTCCGGCAAAATATGCGTATTATCCACAGATGCAGAGAATACAACGACATTTTCACAACGGAACAGCGTTATGAGTGCAATCGCGCCTGGAATGATCCTCCTCGCGTACCTTTGCGGCTCGATCTCCAGCGCCATTCTGGTCTGCCGCATCGCGGGTCTTCCCGATCCTCGTGACAGCGGTTCCGGCAACCCCGGAGCGACCAACGTCCTGCGAATTGGCGGCAAGGGAGCAGCCCTGGCGGTACTGATATTCGATGTGCTGAAAGGCATGCTGCCGGTCTGGGGCGCGTATGCGTTGGGCGTAACGCCGTTCTGGCTGGGGCTTATCGCCATCGCCGCCTGTCTGGGCCATATCTGGCCGATCTTTTTCCATTTTCGCGGCGGTAAAGGCGTGGCGACGGCGTTCGGCGCGATTGCGCCTATCGGCTGGGATCTCACCGGTGTGATGGCAGGCACCTGGCTTCTGACGGTGTTACTGAGCGGGTATTCCTCGCTTGGCGCGATCGTCAGCGCGCTGGTGGCACCGTTTTATGTCTGGTGGTTTAAGCCGCAGTTTACGTTCCCGGTAGCGATGCTCTCGTGTCTTATCCTTCTGCGCCATCACGATAATATTCAGCGCCTGTGGCGCGGCCAGGAAAGCAAAATCTGGAGCCGGTTTCGCAAAAAGCGGCCACAAAAAAAGGAGTGATGATTCACTCCTTTTCTTTATGACTTTGCTGACGCGTTACGCGGCAGGCAGCTCCGAAAGCGGCCAGCGCGGACGCACGGTCACGCCAAGCCCCGCTTCGCCTTTCGCTTTCAGACGCACCATGCCCGCATAGGCGATCATCGCACCGTTATCGGTACAGAATTCCGGGCGCGCATAGAAAACCTCGCCGCCGCGTTTTTGCATCATTTCCGCGAGACGCGCGCGCAAAGTTCGGTTAGCGCTCACGCCGCCTGCCATCACCAGACGCTTAAAGCCGGTCTGATCCAGCGCACGGCGGCATTTGATCATCAGGGTATCCACCACCGCATCTTCAAACGCGCGCGCAATATCGGCGCGGGTCTGATCGTCGGTGCCGTTATCACGGATGGTATTCGCGGCGAAGGTTTTCAGCCCGGAGAAACTGAAATCCAGGCCCGGACGGTCGGTCATCGGACGCGGAAAGGTAAAACGCCCCGCTGTGCCCTGCGCCGCCATTTTCGACAGCATCGGGCCGCCCGGGTAATCAAGACCCAGCAGCTTGGCGGTTTTATCGAACGCTTCGCCCGCAGCGTCGTCAATAGACTCGCCCAGCAATTCATACTGGCCGATCCCCGTCACGCTGATAAGCTGCGTATGGCCGCCAGAAACCAGTAGCGCCACGAAAGGAAATTCGGGCGGATTGTCTTCTAACATCGGTGCCAGCAGATGGCCTTCCATGTGGTGCACCGGCACCGCAGGCACATCCCAGGCGAACGCCAGCGCGCGGCCGACCGTCGCGCCGACTAACAGCGCGCCCACAAGTCCTGGCCCTGCGGTATACGCCACCGCGTCGATATCCTTCGCCGTCAGGCCCGCTTCTTTTATGGCAGCCTGAATCAGGGGCACAGTTTTACGCACGTGATCGCGCGAGGCCAGTTCAGGCACGACGCCGCCGTAATCGGCATGCAGTTTTACCTGACTATACAATTGGTTGGCTAATAACCCGTTTTCATCGTCATAAATCGCGATGCCGGTTTCATCACAGGATGTCTCAATTCCCAGTACACGCATGGTTTTTCTTACCTCTCTCGCCTGCCGCGCAGTGTAGGGCCAACGGTGGCCGATGTAAAACTTTGCTCAACCCAGGCGGCCAGATAGTGTATAATACGTGCCCCTGGAATAGACCGCACAAAAACCGCGTTTCTGGTCCTGGCGGTGCTTTACAAAGCAGCAGCAGTTGCAGTAAAATTCCGCACCATTTTGAAATAAGCTGGCTATCTGATGCCAGCAGAACCGAATTAATCAAAGGTGAGAGGCACATGCCGGTAATTAAAGTACGTGAAAACGAGCCGTTCGACGTAGCACTGCGTCGCTTCAAACGTTCCTGCGAGAAAGCGGGTGTTCTGGCGGAAGTTCGTCGTCGTGAATTCTATGAAAAACCGACTACCGAACGTAAACGCGCCAAAGCTTCCGCAGTGAAACGTCACGCGAAGAAACTGGCTCGCGAAAACGCACGCCGTACTCGTCTGTACTAATTCCTCAGGGGATATTGTCCCCTGAAACAGACAGAGTAGTAGTTGTAGAGGCCGTGCTTCCGAAAGGAATGCGCGGCTTATTCTCGTTTATGGGCTGATAAAAACGGGGCTTATGGCTGGACGAATCCCACGTGTCTTTATCAATGATCTGCTGGCTCGCACCGATATCGTCGACCTGATAGACGCACGGGTAAAGCTCAAGAAGCAGGGCAAGAACTACCACGCGTGCTGTCCCTTCCATAATGAAAAAACCCCCTCTTTCACCGTAAACGGCGAAAAACAGTTTTATCACTGCTTCGGTTGCGGCGCGCACGGCAACGCTATCGACTTCCTGATGAATTACGACAAGCTCGAATTCGTCGAGACCGTCGAAGAGCTGGCGGCCATGCATAATCTGGAAGTGCCGTTCGAAGCGGGTAGCGGACCGACGCAGATAGAGCGTCACCAGCGCCAGACGCTATATGAGCTGCTGGACGGGCTGAACGGTTTTTATCGTCAGGCCTTACAGGCGCAAAGCGCCGAACCAGCGCGCCAGTATCTGGCAAAACGCGGGCTGAGCGAATCGGTTATTGAACGTTTCGCGATTGGCTACGCGCCGCCGGGCTGGGACAACGTGCTCAAGCGTTTTGGCAATAACAGCGAAAACCGCAAGTCGCTTATCGACGCGGGCATGCTGGTGACCAACGATCAGGGCCGCAGTTACGACCGCTTTCGCGAACGGGTGATGTTCCCCATCCGCGACAAGCGCGGGCGAGTGATAGGCTTTGGCGGCCGCGTGTTAGGCGATGCGCTGCCGAAATATTTAAACTCCCCGGAAACCGATATTTTCCATAAGGGCCGCCAGCTGTATGGCCTTTATGAAGTGCAGCAAAGCGATCCGAACCCGCCGCGGCTTCTGGTGGTCGAAGGTTATATGGATGTCGTGGCGCTGTCGCAGTACGACATCAACTATGCGGTCGCCTCGCTCGGCACCGCGACCACGGCAGAGCATATCCAGATGCTTTTTCGTGTCACGAATAACGTGATTTGCTGTTACGACGGCGACAGAG
This sequence comes from Cronobacter sp. HA18003, assembly GCF_011605905.1. Taxonomy (NCBI): domain Bacteria; kingdom Pseudomonadati; phylum Pseudomonadota; class Gammaproteobacteria; order Enterobacterales; family Enterobacteriaceae; genus Cronobacter; species Cronobacter sp. HA18003. Next base: position 328,677 of record NZ_JAANQO010000021.1, read on the forward strand.
CAGGCAGAAGCGCCGCGTGGCGCGCGCTGGAAACCGCGCTGCCTTACATGACGGACGGACGTCAGCTACGCTTTATGTTTCTGCCCGATGGCGAAGACCCGGATACGCTGGTTCGTCAGGAAGGCAAAGCGGCGTTCGAGGCGCGTATGGAGCAGGCACAGCCGCTCTCGACTTTCCTGTTTAACAACCTGCTGCCGCAGGTAGATTTAAGCACGCCGGACGGACGTGCGCAGCTCAGTACGCTGGCGCTGCCGTTAATCAGTCAGGTGCCGGGCGAGACGCTGCGCATCTATCTGCGTCAGGAGTTAGGCAACAAGCTCGGTATTCTGGATGACAGCCAGCTTGAACGATTGATGACGCGCCAGGCAGATAATTCGCAAACGCGGCCTGCGCCGGCGCTAAAGCGTACAACCATGCGTATACTGATAGGATTATTAGTCCAGAATCCTGAGCTGGCGCCCCTGGTGCCCTCACTGGCCGCATTGGACAAAACAAAGCTGCCAGGACTGGAGCTCTTTGCAGAGCTGGTCAATACTTGTCTTTCGCAGCCTGGTCTGACCACCGGGCAGTTGCTCGAACATTATCGCGGTACAAAAGAGGCCGCTACCCTTGAAAAACTCTCAACGTGGGACGATATAGCAGATAAGGATATCGCAGAGAAAACGTTCACCGACGCGCTGGACCATATGTTTGATTCCGTGCTGGAGTTGAGACTAACAGAATTGATCGCCCGCTCGCGCACCCAGGGACTTAGCGCGGCGGAGCGCGAAGAAGTGCGCATCATTACCGAGGCGCGCGCCAGAAAATAAATTCCGCGGCTTAATTGCCGATTGACGATCGGGTGCACCCGAGAGCCGCACTGCCGGGCAGCGGCAATAATAAAACAGCCCGCACCGCCCTGTGGTTTTATATCGCTGTCGAAGCGTCCAGGCACTATTGAAACGCCGTCGCTTGCAACATGTTGTGATATGAGCCCCGGGGCATACGTTATTGTTGGCGGCAACGCCTACCGACACCAACCTCATGAAATAAGTGTGGATACCGTCTTATGGAGCAAAACCCGCAGTCACAGCTTAAGCTTCTTGTCACCCGTGGTAAGGAGCAGGGCTATCTGACCTATGCCGAGGTCAATGACCATCTGCCGGAAGATATCGTCGACTCCGATCAGATCGAAGACATCATCCAAATGATTAACGACATGGGCATCCAGGTGATGGAAGAAGCGCCGGACGCCGACGATCTGTTGCTTGCTGAAAACTCCAACAGCACCGACGAAGACGCGGAAGAAGCTGCGGCCCAGGTGCTCTCAAGCGTTGAATCTGAAATCGGGCGCACCACTGACCCGGTTCGTATGTACATGCGTGAAATGGGTACCGTTGAGCTGTTGACCCGTGAAGGCGAAATTGACATCGCTAAACGCATCGAAGACGGCATCAATCAGGTTCAGTGCTCTGTCGCCGAATACCCGGAAGCGATCACCTATCTGCTGGAGCAGTACGATCGCGTTGAAGCGGGCGAAGCGCGTCTTTCGGATCTGATAACCGGCTTTGTCGATCCGAACGCCGAAGAAGATCTGGCGCCTACCGCAACGCATGTCGGCTCAGAACTCTCTCAGGAAGAGATGGATGATGACGAAGATGAAGACGAAGAGTCTGACGACGACAGCAGCGACGACGACAACAGCATCGATCCGGAACTGGCCCGTGAAAAATTTGGCGAGCTGCGTACCCAGTACGAAGTGACCCGCGACACCATCAAAGCCAAAGGCCGCAGCAACGCGGCGTCTCAGGAAGAGATCCTGAAGCTTTCTGAAGTGTTCAAACAGTTCCGCCTGGTGCCGAAGCAGTTTGACTATCTGGTGAACAGCATGCGTACCATGATGGACCGCGTGCGTACCCAGGAACGTATCATCATGAAGATGTGCGTTGAGCAGTGCAAAATGCCGAAGAAGAACTTCATCACCCTCTTCACCGGCAACGAAACCAGCGAAACCTGGTTTAACGCGGCAATCGCCATGAACAAACCGTGGTCTGAAAAGCTCCACGACGTGGCGGAAGATGTGCACCGCAGCCTGCAAAAACTGCAGCAGATCGAAGAAGAAACCGGCCTGACCATTGAGCAGGTAAAAGATATTAACCGTCGCATGTCTATCGGCGAAGCGAAAGCGCGTCGTGCGAAGAAAGAGATGGTTGAGGCGAACCTGCGTCTGGTTATTTCTATCGCCAAGAAATACACCAACCGCGGTCTGCAGTTCCTCGATCTGATTCAGGAAGGCAACATCGGCCTGATGAAAGCGGTAGATAAATTCGAATACCGCCGCGGCTACAAGTTCTCTACCTATGCAACCTGGTGGATCCGTCAGGCCATCACCCGCTCTATCGCGGATCAGGCGCGCACCATTCGTATTCCGGTGCACATGATTGAGACCATCAACAAGCTCAATCGTATTTCCCGCCAGATGCTGCAGGAGATGGGCCGCGAGCCGACGCCGGAAGAGCTGGCCGAGCGCATGCTGATGCCGGAAGACAAAATCCGCAAAGTGCTGAAAATCGCCAAAGAGCCTATCTCCATGGAAACGCCGATCGGCGACGATGAAGATTCGCATCTGGGGGATTTCATCGAGGATACCACCCTCGAGCTGCCGCTGGACTCCGCGACCACCGAAAGCCTGCGTGCGGCGACGCACGACGTGCTGGCAGGTCTCACCGCGCGTGAAGCGAAAGTGCTGCGTATGCGTTTCGGTATCGACATGAACACCGACCACACGCTGGAAGAAGTGGGTAAACAGTTCGACGTAACCCGCGAACGTATCCGTCAGATCGAAGCGAAGGCGCTGCGTAAGCTGCGTCACCCAAGCCGTTCTGAAGTGCTGCGCAGCTTCCTGGACGATTAATCGTCTGTGATAACGCGTTTAAAAAGCCCTCTTCGGAGGGCTTTTTTATTGGCACCAGAAATGACTAAAGCGACTTTTACGGGCTACCTTTCAACAGGCGGCCCTGCAACGATAAATCATCGTGATATGCGTGGATTAATTAGCAAAAAGAATTTGTCAGGATTATAGATTCTGAGTAATTTGCTGTGAGATTTTGCGTATAAAAATGAAACATCGCGTTGATAACATTGCAAGGAACCGGGATGAACAAGTCGCTGTTATTTATGACATGCGTTTTACTGGCCGGATGCGCCAGCCAGCCGCCAAAAAGCCAGGTAACGCCGCTTACGCCAGCGCCCGCTCCGGTCGCCGCGCAAACGCCGCCTGCTCCACAGCAGCCTGAAAGCCAGCCTTTCTCGGCAGCCTCTGAAAGCACCAACAGCATGGCGACCTGCCGTAAAGAGCTCGACGCGCTCAAGCACTACGGCCCGAAAACCTACAGCCGCTACGCCGCTGAAATGGACGCACTTTCCGCGAAAACGGGGAAATATCTGGCACTGAAAGACGGGATGACGCCGGAGCTAAACGACATTGTCATCACGATGTATCAGTCGCAAATCAAGACGCTCTGCTTCCGCATCCAGTCGTCGCTCGGTAAGCTGATTATTGAACAGGCTGGCGGCTAAGCCACCTGCCTTTTTCTGCTCATAACGGCGCAGCGAGAGTTGCGCCGTTATGCTATCTGCCGCGCGCCACCAGCGCGTCGTCAAGCTCCCGGTAGGCTTCCACCAGCTTATCGAGCGAAGCGCGATTCAGCCCGCTCGGGTTCGGCAGCACCCAAATTTCCGTCTTACCGATTTTAAGCTTCTGTTTACCCCACTTCACACCGCGCTGACTGAATGCTTGCTCATAGGCTTTTTTGCCCAGCACCGCGAGCGCATCTGGCTGAAAATCTTCGATTTTTTTAATCAAATTGCGCCCGCCTTCATGCAATTCTTTTACGTCCACTTCGTTCGCCTGCACCGTCGGGCGCTCCACGAGTTTCGTGATGCCACAGCGCGTATCCAGCAAATGGCGCTCTTCTTCAGGCTTCAGCTGGCGATCCGTAAACCCGGCCAGATGAATAACCTTCCAGAAGCGATTACCCGGATGCGCAAAATGAAAGCCCGTATGCGCCGACGACTTTCCCGGATTGATCCCGCAAAAGACCACCCGCAGACCCGGCTCAAGAATATCGTTAATCATGTCCTCTCCTGTTAACTCTCGGATCTGTAAAGTATAAAGACTTACGCCGCGCCTGCTTACAAATTCAGCAGCCGCGACACCGAGACTGGATTGGCGTCGCCAGTTACTTTATAATCCAGCGCCACGGCCCCTTAGCTCAGTGGTTAGAGCAGGCGACTCATAATCGCTTGGTCGTTGGTTCAAACCCAACAGGGGCCACCAAATTTTAGCATTAAAATCATATAATTAAGCCACCTCGCAAGGGTGGCTTTTTTGTTTCTGCTTTAAGCGCCTCAACTTCAGCAGATAGACGGCAACAAATTGCACAGAGTTCAGAAGACGTAATCATAGTCTGTCTTCAATAACACTCCCTTGTTGAGGCGGTAAACATGAGAAAAAGCCAGCCCACGAATATAAAATCGTATAAATCACAATATATGACAGAAAAAAACATCGTTCTAATCGATAAAGAACTTTATGCCGCCTTAGCCGGGATAAAAAAGATCATCTGTTAGGGCATGTTATTGCATGTTTCGAGCTGTACTGGAAAGAGCACACACAGAATTACCAGCACGACAACTCACCCGCATGGTACGGCACACTTTTACCAGTCGATTTATGATGAATGGTGGAAACTCATTAGTTCTACATTAATGCTCGTCCATAGAGACATTAAGATAATAATGCGTTATTCTCATTTGGCTCCTGAGCATTTAAAGGATTGTTTAGGTTTTAACATCTAAAGGGGCCTTAGGATTATTTAGACGAAAAACAGCAATAGGGATTAAAAATGAAAGTACGTGATTTTGAAGATAAAGTATGGGAAACAGAGGGAATCAGGATTGTTATCCATGCTAAAGATAACACTGAAGTCAACGATTATGATTATAAAAAAGCTGCGGATGCCTCCTGGCGTATTACAGAATTAGGTCAAAAAAGAATTGATAAATGCCTTGATGGAAACACCTTCTCTGTCATTCAGGGCGATGGCGAAGAGCCAAACGGGCGTGTCATTCTGCGTACCATTCGAAATAGCTACACGAAGTAAGCCTGTCGAAAGCCCCTGATGAAATTTTGGGGCTTTGTTCACCTAATCGGATTTCATAATAACGGTAAAAGCTGCCAGATATCCCCGTAACCAAAACGCCAGCTCAATGCGTAGAGACTGTTGCGTATCAGCAACCGAACGCTGAGCCGAGTAACGATATGTCGACAGTAGCAGACCTGCCAGCCCGCATAATGTTGCGACAACCCCTTTGCCTGACATACGTCCACTGCTTCGGTCTTGCGAAGAACAGTCATATTCTGCCCGTCTGAGAATCGATTTTTCCTGTGGCTAACCTCATGTGTCTGATGCAGACATGACTCACATCGCGATGTATTAGTTGACGCTGAGCAGAGCGGATGAATAATGGTGATGAACAAATCGCCTGACGAGCGACTATATCTATCTACGTTAAAATTGCTGCCTGTTACGGAAAATCATTTACTACTTCGACAATTACCCTATTTTCCCCTTGAGAAGTATTAACGCACACGGTTTCTATTGGGTTGCCGTCACCCAGCAAGTCGCTTCGATATCGCATTTTCTTGTTGCTTAAATCCTCTTTTAACAAGGTGGTCATCAATTTTTGTTATTTTCTGGGCATCAAAAAATTTAACCGTGCTTACATGCGATGCTGGCCCACCAACATTATTAAAGTTGAACTAATACCTTCTGGAAATATGTTGCGTCTTCGACTAAATCGCTGGTGTATAGAAGCTGTATCCCCGAGCATCATCTTTTATGTTATAAGCATTTTTTGCAAATTCCATTTTTATATAAGGAATAACGTAACCAAGTGCAGCAGCTTACAGCTCTATCCGGCTACATAAGGTATGTGTGTCTCCTTTTGCTTTTTCCATGTAAGTGCCATTCATAGTGTTGATTGTAACTACACCTGACCGGAAATCGCCCCATGAAATAATGGCTTACATTAATCCAGGGAGATGCCATTTATGAGGCATTTCATTACAGAACTTCTACGGATCAGGAAAAAGTCACGATGTGAAACCTCTATTTTTTCAGTCACCTGTTTTACCGTAATAATCCCCGCATTAGCGTAGCCTCTTTACTGACAGGCCGTAATAATTCCAAGGGATTTTGGTTTCCCCTTACAATTAGTGACAGAACGCCAGAAGACGGCTGCGCCTCCATAAAACCAGCCTCCGCCGACGCTTCGGCCAAAACGTATACCTTCGCCTACATCACCAGACGCGTAGCGGGGCTTCCGCTCCTTGAATATGCGGGACGTGAATTGAAACCACTACTCACACCCGGCATAGAAATCATTTTTATTATTCCCAAACCAGGCCATACATTTTTTAGCGCTGGCAGGTACCTTCAGCGTGATTTTTTTAGCGGTGCCCTGATACTGGCACACCAGAAAAACAGCGGTGTTATGCGCTTTCGCATAGTTTTGCGAATCGCTTAATGTCCAGATCATTTCATCGTCCGTATCTGGCAATAAGGACGCAAGCTCGTCCGGCGGGCCTTCAAACACATCGACCAGATTCAGCCTGTGGACGTGATTTTTCTCTGTCAGAGTATTCGGGCACTGGATTTTTTCAGCCCATGCTGCGCCTGAGAAAAACATCACGCCGATACTACACAACGCGGCTTTGATCCATCCCATCATCTCGTCTCCCTGTTTTTGATTTTCCTTTATACCTCAAAATCAATAACCTCACTCTTTTCCCGATCAAAACGTCAGAACGCGCTCATCTGTGATCCCTCAACCCAACCGGCCAATCTCCACTACACTTTCCCAAGCTTTCAAATGTTGAGGATTTCCCATGCTGCGTTCGTCACTGCTCATCTGCACTCTGCTGCCCTTTTTCGCCTGCGCGCACAATTTTACGGAAGGCGAACGGGTGGCACCGGTTGGCGTGGCTGAGCGCGGCGAGCTGACGCTGAATCAGGGCGAGATTGATTATCGTGACTGGAACAGCGCGCGGCTTAGCGGCAAAGTGGGCCTGGTGCTGCATGTGGCGGGCAGGCTGTCGGCGAAAGATCTGAATAAAGGCATCAGCGACGCCATCGCGGCGGCGCAGCTGCCGGCAGATAAATTTCAGGCCACCACGATAATCAACACCGATGATGCCATTCCCGGCAGCGCCATCTTTGTGCGCCGCAGTCTGGAAAGCACCAAAAAAGCGTATCCCTCATCGGTCTTTGTGCTCGACGGCCAGGGCGCGGTGCAGCGCGCCTGGCGGCTTCAGCCGGGCGGTTCCGCCGTGGTGGTTCTGGATAAAGATGGCCGCATCCGCTTCGCCAAAGATGGCGCGCTTACGCCGGATGAAGTCCGTCAGGTGATGACGCTGCTGCGCTCTCTGCTCACATAAACCTGTACAACAGCTCACAGAATTGTAAAGTTTTGTGCCACACTGAGGTTAGCTGAAGAAATTTTCCGGGATTACGCTACGCTTTTTAAGAACGTATCCGGAAAGATTACCGTGAAGATAATCAGTTGTTCAGACAGAAAAAATCCCACATTTCGCCTGATGCGACGACTGCCGCGCGCCTGAGGGCGGCACTCGCGCGCAGTTGCGCTTTTCATTCCTTCCACGCCACAGCGATAACGGACACCATCAGAGGCCTTAACCATGAACGCTAACGCCGTGAAATCTTCAGGGCAGGAAATCGAATTGCAGGCGCTGCGCGATGCGCTGCAAACCCGCCTTGACGAGCTTCTGCCGCCGGGTCAGGAGCGCGATCTGGTCTGCGCCGCGATGCGCGAAGGCGCGCTGACGCCTGGCAAGCGGGTGCGCCCGCTGCTGCTCATTCTTGCCGCGCGCGATCTCGGCTGCGACGCCAGCCAGCCTGCGCTGATGGATCTCGCCTGCGCCGTGGAGATGGTGCACGCCGCGTCGCTGATGCTCGACGATATTCCGTGCATGGATAACGCCCTGCTGCGCCGCGGCAAGCCCACCATTCACCGCCAGTATGGCGAAAGCGTGGCGATCCTCGCGGCGGTGGCGCTGCTGAGCCGGGCATTCGGCGTGGTGGCGCAGGCAAACCCGTTATCCGATAGCTGCAAAACTCAGGCGGTGAGCGAGCTTTCCAGCGCCGTCGGGTTGCAGGGGCTGGTGCAGGGGCAGTTTCGCGATCTCAGTGAAGGCAACCAGGCCCGCAGCGCCGAGGCGATACTTGCCACTAACGATCTCAAAACCAGCGTGCTGTTTGACGCCACGCTGCAAATCGCCGCCATCGCCGCCGGCGCTTCCGCCTCGGTGCGCCATAAGCTTCGCGAGTTCTCGCGCCATCTCGGCCAGGCGTTCCAGCTGCTTGACGATCTGGCGGATGGCCTGAACCATACCGGTAAAGACATTAATAAAGACGCCGGGAAATCGACGCTGGTGGCGATGCTTGGCCCGGAAGCGGTGCATCAGCGCCTGCGCGATCACCTGCTGCGCGCCGATGAGCATCTCACCGGTGCCTGCTCGCGCGGCGCGTCCACCCGCCGTTTTATGTACGCCTGGTTTGATAAACAGCTGGCTATGTTTGGCTGAACGCGCGCCGTGTCGCCGACAGTGACTGTTACTGGAGTATGAATGAAGGACAAGGAACTGAGCCAACGCAAGAACGATCATCTGGATATCGTTCTGCACCCGGAGCGGGCTAAACAAACGATTCGCACCGGCTTTGAGCAGTGGCGTTTTGAGCACTGCGCCCTGCCGGAACTCGCGCTTGACGACATCGATCTCAGCACCCGCCTGTTTGGCCGCGTGATGAAAGCGCCGCTTCTGATTAGCTCCATGACCGGCGGTGCGCGGCGCGCGAGCGATATCAACCGTCACCTCGCCGAAGCCGCGCAGACGCTGGGGCTGGCGATGGGCGTCGGCTCGCAGCGTGTGGCGCTGGAGAGCGAAGACAACTGGGGGCTGACGGGCGAACTGCGCCGGTACGCGCCGGATATTCCGCTGCTGGCGAATCTCGGGGCCGCGCAGATAGGCAGCCTCCAGGGGCTCGATTACGCCCGACGCGCCGTCGAGATGGTGGAAGCCGACGCGCTCATTATTCATCTTAATCCGTTGCAGGAAGCGCTCCAGACTGGCGGCGATCGCGACTGGCGCGGCGTGTTGGCAGCCATCAAGCGCGTCGTAAACGCACTGTCCGTGCCGGTGGTGGTGAAAGAAGTCGGCGCCGGGCTCTCGGTGCCGGTGGCGCGCCAGCTTGCGGAGGCAGGCGTCACGATGCTGGATGTGGCAGGCGCAGGCGGCACCAGCTGGGCGGCCGTGGAAGGTGAACGCGCGGCGAGCGACCATGCCCGTAGCGTGGCGATGGCCTTCGCCGACTGGGGCATACCCACCGCGCAGGCGCTGCGCCAGATACATCAGGCATTCCCGTCGATGCCGCTTATCGCCTCTGGCGGCATTCGCGACGGTATCGACACCGCCAAAGCCCTGGCGATGGGCGCAAGTCTCGTCGGGCAGGCCGCGGCGGTGCTCGGCAGCGCGACCACCTCCACCAGCGCGGTGCTGGACCATTTCGCAGTCGTGATTGAACAGTTGCGGGTCGCCTGTTTTTGCACCGGCAGCGCCAGCCTCAGCGCGCTGCGTGAGGCCCGGCTGGCGCGCGTCGGGGATGAGGAATGAGCCACTACGCCGTCATCACGCCCCCGCTTTACAGTCACGTTCGTGCCATGCAGGCGCTCGCGCAGGCGCTTATCGCGCGCGGGCACCGCATCACCTTTATTCAGCAGGCCGAGGCCCGCACGCTGCTGGACGATGCAAACATCGGCTTTTATCCGGTAGGCGAAGCGAGCCATCCGCCCGGCAGCCTCGCCCGCACCTTGCGCCTGACCGCGCACCCGGGTGGCCCGGCCATCCTGAGCCTGATTGACGACCTGGCGCGTACCACCGATATGCTGTGCCGGGAGTTGCCCGACGCGCTGACGCGCCTTGGCGTGGACGGCCTGATTGTCGATCAGATGGAGCCCGCGGGCGGTATCGTCGCCGACGCGCTGGAGCTGCCGTTTGTCTCGGTCGCCTGCGCGCTACCGGTTAACCGCGAGGCAGGGCTTCCGCTGCCGGTCATGCCGTTTCGCTATGCGCAGACGCCGCGCGCCCGCAAGATTTACCAGACCAGCCAGCAGATACACGACTGGCTGATGGGTCGCCAGAGTAAAGTGATTGCCCACCACGCGCAGCGCTTCGGGCTCTCGCCCCGTCGCGGCCTGCATGATTGTCTCTCGCCGCTGGCGCAAATCAGCCAGACGCTCAGCGCGCTCGATTTTCCGCGCCACGCACTGCCGCCCTGCTTTCATGCGGTCGGTCCGCTGCGTCCGCCGCAGCCGCCAGTGGCGGAACCGGTGCCAGAGGCGACGCGCCCGCGCGTGTTCGCCTCGCTCGGCACGTTACAGGGGCATCGCTACGGGCTGTTTCGCACTATCGCCCGCGCCTGTCGCGACGCCGACGTCGAGCTGCTTGTCGCGCATTGCGGCGGCCTGAATGACGCGCAGGCCAGCGCGCTGAAAGCCAGCGGTGCCACACAGGTCACGGGATTTACCGACCAGCCGCTGGCGCTCAGCCAGTCGGATGCCGTCATCACCCACGGCGGGCTTAACACGGTGATGGACGCCATCGCCAGCGCCACGCCGCTGTTAGTGGTGCCGCTGGCGTTCGATCAGCCCGGCGTGGCGGCGCGGGTGGAGCACTGCGGCATCGGGCAGCGCATCTCGCGCTTCGCCGGGCGTCGCACCTTTGCCCGCAAGCTTAAAACGCTGCTTGGCGACGATCGCTGCCGCGCGCGTCTCGTCGCGATGCAGCGCGCGCTGGCGCAGGCGGGTGGCGTCGTGCGCGCGGCGCAGATCGCTGAACAGGCGCTGGACGAGCGCCGCCCTGTATTCGCGCAGGCTCCCTTATGAACACGCAGTGGGATCTGATTCTCGCTGGTGGCGGTCTGGCGAACGGGCTTATCGCCCTGCGCCTGCGTGTGCGTCAGCCGCGGCTTAACGTGCTGTTGCTTGAGGCAAGCGACGCGCCCGGCGGTAATCACACCTGGTCATTTCACGGGGCGGATCTCACGGCCGAACAGCACGCCTGGCTCACACCGCTGGTGGCGCACCGCTGGGACGGCTACGAGGTGCGCTTTCCGGCGCTGACGCGCACGCTGGATGGCGGCTACTACAGCGTCACGTCTGAGCGTTTCGCTCACGTTTTGCAGGAAGCCGTGGGTGAACGCCTCTGGCGTAACGCGCCGGTCGCGAGCCTGACGCCGCAGAGCGTGACGCTCACCGACGGACGCACGCTGCACGCCCGCGCGGTGATTGACGGCCGCGGCTGGCAGGCGAGCTCGCACCTCACCGCAGGCCAGCAGGCGTTCCTCGGCCAGCAGTGGCGGCTCGCCGCGCCCCACGGCCTGACGCGTCCTGTTCTGATGGACGCCACGGTAGCGCAACAGGGCGGCTATCGGTTTGTCTACACGCTGCCGCTCACGCCCGACACGTTGCTGATAGAAGATACGCACTACATCGACAGCGCCACACTCGATCACGACCGCGCGCGGGAAAATATAGCCAGCTACGCGCGTTTGCAGGGCTGGCAACTGGCGACGCTTGAGCGCGAGGAGCGCGGCAACCTGCCGATTACGCTTACCGGCGCGCCGCAGGCGTTCTGGCGCGAAGCGCAGGGCGTGGCGCGCGCGGGCCTGCGCGCCGGGCTGTTCCACGCGACAACCGGCTATTCGCTGCCGCACGCGGCAACGCTTGCCGATCTTATCGCCGCGCAGCCGCCAGTCTCTTCAGCGGCGCTGTATGGGCTAACGGCAGGCTACGCGCAGCGCCAGTGGCGGCGTCAGCGCTTTTTCCGGCTGCTGAACCGGATGCTGTTTCTGGCCGGACAACCGGACCGACGCTGGCAGGTGATGCAGCGCTTTTATGGACTCAATGCGGGGCTTATCGCCCGGTTTTACGCCGGACGACTGACCCCAATGGATATGGCGCGACTGCTGACAGGCAAACCCCCGGTTCCGGTGGGCGAGGCCATGCAGGCCGTGCTAAAGCAAACTCCCCGGCTGCGAGCTTTTCATCATGACTAAAACTGTTGTTATCGGGTCCGGCTTTGGCGGCCTGGCCCTGGCTATCCGCTTACAGGCGGCGGGCGTTCCCACCTTACTGCTTGAGCAGCGCGATAAACCCGGCGGGCGGGCGTATGTTTATGAAGATAAAGGGTTTACCTTTGACGCCGGCCCGACGGTGATTACCGATCCTTCGGCCATCGAGGAGCTGTTCACGCTGGCCGGTAAAAACATCGCCGATTATGTCGATCTTTTGCCCGTCACGCCGTTCTACCGCCTGTGCTGGGAGAATGGCCAGGTCTTTAACTACGATAACGATCAGGCGAGCCTTGAGGCGCAAATCGCCCGCTTCAACCCGCGCGATGTCGAAGGCTATCGCCAGTTCCTCGCGTATTCGCAGGCGGTGTTTAAAGAAGGCTATCTGAAGCTTGGCGCGGTGCCGTTCCTCTCGTTTCGCGATATGTTGCGCGCAGGCCCGCAGCTCGCGCGTCTTCAGGCGTGGCGCAGTGTGTATGGCATGGTGTCGAAATTTATCGAAGACGATCATCTGCGCCAGGCGTTCTCTTTTCATTCCCTGCTGGTGGGCGGCAACCCGTTTGCGACGTCATCAATCTATACGCTTATCCACGCGCTGGAGCGCCAGTGGGGCGTCTGGTTCGCCCGCGGCGGCACCGGCGCGCTGGTGCAGGGGCTGGTGAAGCTGTTTACCGATCTGGGCGGCGAAATCGAACTTAACGCCAAAGTGACGCGCCTCGACACTCAGGGCGACAAAATCAGCGGCGTGACGCTCGCCGATGGCCGACGCATTCCCGCGCGCGCCGTGGCGTCGAATGCTGATGTGGTACATACCTACAACAATTTGCTGGGCCATCACCCGCGCGGCGTCTCGCAGGCGGCCTCTCTGCGCCGCAAGCGGATGAGCAACTCGCTGTTCGTGCTCTATTTCGGGCTCAATCACCACCACAGCCAGCTCGCACACCACACCGTCTGCTTCGGGCCGCGCTACAAAGGGCTGATTGAAGATATCTTCAAACGCGACTCGCTCGCGGACGACTTCTCGCTCTATCTGCACGCGCCGTGCGTCACCGATCCGTCGCTGGCTCCGCCGGGCTGCGGCAGCTATTACGTGCTCGCCCCGGTGCCGCACCTTGGCACCGCGAACCTGAACTGGGATGTCGAAGGGCCGCGCCTGCGCGACCGGATTTTTGAATATCTTGAGCAGCACTATATGCCGGGCCTTCGCGATCAACTGGTGACGCACCGTATGTTCACGCCGTTCGATTTCCGCGACCAGCTCGGCGCGTATCATGGCTCCGCGTTTTCGGTAGAGCCTATCCTCACCCAGAGCGCCTGGTTCCGCCCGCATAACCGCGACAGCCGCATCGATAACCTCTATTTAGTCGGCGCGGGCACGCACCCCGGCGCGGGCATTCCGGGGGTTATCGGCTCGGCGAAGGCTACCGCCGGGCTGATGCTGGAGGGGCATGCATGAGTGACAAACCGCTGCTGACGCATGCCACAGAAACCATCGAGGCGGGCTCCAAAAGCTTTGCCACCGCCTCGAAACTGTTTGACGCAAAAACCCGGCGCAGCGCGCTGATGCTCTACGCCTGGTGTCGCCACTGCGACGATGTGACTGACGGGCAGTCGCTTGGTTTTCGCACAGCCGACGCGCCGACTGACACTCCGCAGGCGCGCATCGCCCTGCTGCGCGCGCTGACGCTTGAGGCTTACGCGGGCAAACCGATGCGCGAGCCAAATTTCGCGGCGTTTCAGGAGGTAGCGCTGGCACATCAGATCCCGCCTGCGCTGGCGCTCGATCATCTGGAAGGTTTCGCGATGGACGTGCGCGACGAGCGCTATCACACCTTTGATGACACGCTGCGCTACTGCTATCACGTGGCGGGCGTGGTGGGGCTGATGATGGCGCGCGTGATGAGCGTGCGCGATGAGGCCGTGCTGGATCGCGCCTGCGATCTGGGCCTGGCGTTTCAGCTCACGAATATTGCGCGGGATATTGTCGAAGACGCCGCCATCGGGCGCTGCTATCTGCCTGAGGTGTGGCTTCAGGAGGAAGGGCTTCGCGCTGACACCTTAACAGACCGCGCGCACCGCCCGGCGCTGGCGCGTCTCGCTGCACGTCTTGTGGATGAAGCAGAGCCGTATTACGCCTCGGCGCGCGCCGGGCTTGCCGGACTGCCGCTACGCAGCGCCTGGGCTATCGCCACCGCGCATGGGGTCTACCGGGAAATTGGCGTAAAGGTGAAGCGCGCGGGCGTTAACGCGTGGGAAACGCGTCAGGGCACCAGCAAGACCGAGAAACTGGCCCTGCTGGCGAAAGGCGCAGTTATGGCTGTGAGTTCTCGCGGCGCGTCGTCGTCGCCTCGCCCTTCGGCGCTCTGGCAGCGGCCGCGCGCGCAGGACGACCGTTACGCTCACGCAGCACCGCCTGCAGCTTAGCCACCGGCGGCGCGTAGAGAAAACCAAAGGAGACGCAGCCTTCGCGCCCGCGCACCGCGTGATGCAGCCGGTGCGCCAGATAGAGCCGCTTCAGATAACCCCGGCGCGGCACATAGCGAAACGGCCAGCGCTGGTGAACCAGCCCGTCATGCACGATAAAATAGAGCGCGCCGTAGAGCGTCATCCCCGCGCCAATCCACTGTAGCGGCCAGCGTCCGCCTGCCCCAAGCGCAATAAGCAAAATCGCCACGCCCGCAAACACCACCGCGTAGAGATCGTTGACTTCAAACCAGCCTTTGCGCGGCGAATGGTGGGAAAGATGCCAGCCCCATCCCCAGCCGTGCATCACATATTTGTGCGTCAGCGCCGCCACGATTTCCATCGCCGCGACCGTCAGCAATACAATCGCCACGTTATACAGCACTATCATAATTTCTCCTGGGCCCGCCTGAACGGAACGTCCTGTTGCCGGGAAACGTAAGCGCGGTTCGCGCCGCAACCCAGAGAGTATAGCAACCCAGGCGTCAGTGTCGGGGGAGTCGCCCTGCCCCTGCGAATAAAAAAAACCCCGGCAGGCCGGGGTTAATGTGTGTCTGAGCTGACGCTTAAAAATGTTCCCATTCGCCCTGAGCACCCGCCACGGCGAGCGCTTTCGGCGCAGGCGCCGCGACCGGCACGGCGGCGGGCTCAGCACGGCGAGGCGCGCTGGTGCCGACGTTAAATATCGCGACCATCTGCTCCAGCTCGCGCGCCTGCTCTTCGAGCGACGAGGCGGCCGCGGAGGATTCCTCCACCAGCGCGGCGTTCTGCTGGGTCGTGGTGTCCATTTCCGACATGGCCTGGCCAATCTGCGCGATGCCGCGGCTCTGCTCGGTACAGGCGCGGGCAATCTCATCCATAATTTCACGCACTTTGGCGACGGAGCCGACGATATCTTCCATCGCCTCGCCCGCGCTCGCCACCAGCTGCGCGCCGTTTTCGACACGCTGGTTAGCCTCCGTAATCAGCGCGCCTATCTCTTTGGCGGCGGTGGCGCTGCGGCTTGCCAGGGTGCGAACTTCCCCCGCCACCACGGCGAACCCGCGGCCCTGCTCACCGGCGCGCGCGGCTTCCACGGCGGCGTTCAGCGCCAGAATATTAGTCTGGAAGGCAATGCCGTTGATAACGCTGATAATGTCGGCGATTTTCCCGGAGCTCGCCTGGATGTTGCGCATCGTCTCGACCACCTCATTTACCACTTTCCCGCCGCGATCGGCGTTGGTGGAAGCCTGCGCGGCCAGCTGGCTCGCCTGCTGGGCGTTACCGGCGGTTTCTTTCACGGTGGAGGTCAGCTCTTCCATACTGGCCGCCGTCTGCACCACGGCGGCGGACTGCTCTTCGGTGCGCGATGAGAGATCGATATTCCCGGCGGCGATTTCCGACGAGGCGCGCGATACGTTATCGACGCCGTGACGCACACGGGTAATGATGCTTTTCAGGCTGTCGTTCATGGTGCCGACCGCCTGCATCAGCAGGCCCGGTTCATCGCGGCGCAGCGACGAGACGGTAACGGTTAAATCGCCCTGCGCGATGCGGTTCGCCACTGCTAATGTTTCACGCAGCGGGCGGGTGATATTGCGCGTAATGAACGCGGCGACAATCAGCCCGAACAACACGCCTGCCAGCGTCCCGGCGAGCATCAGCGTTTCAACATGACTGATGGAATTCGCCATGCGCATTTTGCGAAACTCATGGAAGTCGGCCACCGTTTCATTAAGCGCGGTCGCGGCGTTGCTGAGCGCGGTCGATTGTGTCTGCTGATCGCCTGAAGCCGACACAAACAGCGCGGCGCTGCTGTGCAGCATACGGGTCTGATCGGTCAATGCAGAGAGCCACGGCAGCGGCGTATCACGCGTACTGGCTCCCAGCTGCGCGGCGGTTGTGTCGATACTACCCAGCAGCTCGTTGAGTTTGTTCAGCGTCTCGCGGTCGCCACGAGTGATCAGCGCGTCGACGGCGCTCCGTATCTGCTGCGCTTTCGCGGCAAGACGGGCCGCCAGCATCGCCGCCTGCGGGCTGGCGTCCGCCTGCTCGCTATACGCCGATGCCTGCTCGATAAACTGCGACGGCCACTGTTCATGCAGATCGGCGGCGAGCGTATTGCGCTGGCGCAGCGTCTGAATATATTTGTCGCGCACGCCGAGATAAGTTTGCAGATTGGTTTGCATGGCCGCAAACCGGATGCGCCCTTCGGTATCCATATTAAATTGCGACAGCGACGCGAGCTGCTCACCCACCTGACGCAGCGCACTGGCGTTCAGCTCGGCGTATTTTTCCTCGCCGGTCAGCTGGAAGATCGTGCGGTTAATACGCGCTTCGTTCAGGGCGGTCACGATACTGACGGTCAGCGTTTCCTTACGGGCATTCTCATCCACCTGGCGAAAGCCATAAATTCCGGCACCAGCAATCAGCAGCATAATGCACAGCACAATAATAAAACCCGACGTCAGTTTTTTGCCGACGCTCAGATTATTCACTTTCTCGCCAAACGACGTCACTAAAGCCATTGCATTCACCATCACGTTAAAATGATAAAAATTGTTTAACTGTTTATCGTCAGTGAAAGAATGATCCTTTAGCGCACGCGTTATTTTAAAAGGTTCAAAAAAATTCAATAATTATCAGAAAAAGAAAATATATTGGGTAAAATAATCACAGGATATATGTTAAAAAATATTATCACGCAGGTAATTAAGTGCAAAAGTAGAGACTTAAGCGCAATCTGACGTTCATTAAATAAACAATTATGCGTTTCTTTTTAACGTAAATTTTTGGGCCAGATTTGTTCTCCTTTTTTCACATGTTTTTAAGTTAATGATTATCAGAAGATTTTATTTTTAAATAAATTTTCAGGCTTTCGCCTTTCCATTAACCAGTGCTTAATTCGTGTTTATTATCACTTAATAATCAAGCTTATCTCTGGGGCGCGTATAAAATAACGCCGTAGTTCACCCTGACTGAAAGTGATACGGGTATCACATTCCCCGCGCGATCACAGTAAAAATATATCATGTATTATTAATTCAGAAGGCAACTTATTACCAACGCGAAACTATTTTACTTTTTACCATTATTACCCAGCGGGAAAGTGAATGCCGGTCGGAAAAAGAATAGGGTCGTGTGCCAGCGCGTTTTTTGCTGATACATAACGCGCTCACACATGGTCACGCCAGTGCCTTCCTGCCCGCGTTGATAGCGCCAGTTCTGTTTCTTTCACTCAGCCCCCCGTGACTGACGTCACAGAACCCGCGCCGCTCAGGGCGCTGGCGAACCGCTCGCTGCGCTATATGACCGTTCGCCTCGCTATGTAACCGCTCGTTGAAGCCCTGCCCAGTCCGCCTGCGCGTTTTGTCATCATTAAGCGTGTTTTAAATCTTTTGGTTATCCGCCGTCTGCGCCGCCAGGGATGTACGTCACAGCCGGTTTTATCTCTGTCTGACAAGCAGGTCTCCTATGGACAAAAAAACAGTAATGAAACATCTGCCCTGGGCGCTTCTTGGCGTCATCGGGGCCTTTTGTCTTGCCGTAGTGGCATTACGCCGCGGCGAGAGCGTCAGCGCCTTGTGGATCGTGGTGGCTTCGGTCTCCATCTACCTGGTGGCTTACCGCTACTACAGCTTGTATATCGCCAGCCGCGTGATGCAGCTCGACCCAACGCGCGCGACGCCAGCAGTCATTAATAACGACGGGCTGAACTATGTGCCCACCAACCGCTACGTGCTGTTCGGCCACCATTTCGCCGCCATCGCAGGCGCGGGGCCGCTGGTGGGCCCGGTGCTGGCCGCACAGATGGGCTACCTGCCCGGTACGCTGTGGCTGCTCGCAGGCGTGGTGCTGGCGGGCGCGGTGCAGGATTTCATGGTGCTGTTTATCTCCTCGCGCCGGAACGGTGCCTCGCTTGGCGAGATGATCAAAGAGGAGATGGGCCCGGTGCCGGGCACCATCGCGCTGTTCGGCTGCTTCTTAATCATGATTATTATCCTCGCGGTGCTGGCGCTTATCGTGGTGAAAGCGCTGGCGGAGAGCCCGTGGGGCGTCTTTACCGTCTGCTCAACGGTGCCGATCGCGCTGTTTATGGGCATCTACATGCGCTTTATCCGTCCGGGGCGCGTGGGTGAAGTGTCGGTTATCGGCGTGGTGCTGCTGGTGGCGTCTATCTGGTTCGGCGGCGTGATCGCAGCCGACCCGTACTGGGGCCCGGCGCTGACCTTTAAAGACACCACGATCACTTACGCGCTGGTGGGCTACGCGTTTGTCTCCGCCCTGCTGCCGGTGTGGCTGATTCTGGCGCCGCGCGACTACCTGGCGACATTTTTGAAAATCGGCGTGATTGTCGGCCTGGCCGTAGGCATTCTGATCCTGAACCCGGAACTGAAAATGCCTGCCGTGACGCAGTACATCGACGGCACCGGGCCGCTGTGGAAAGGCGCGCTGTTCCCGTTCCTGTTTATTACTATCGCCTGCGGCGCGGTCTCCGGCTTCCATGCGTTGATTGCCTCCGGCACCACGCCGAAGCTGCTGGCGAACGAAACCGACGCGCGCTTTATCGGCTATGGCGCAATGCTGATGGAATCCTTCGTCGCCGTAATGGCGCTGGTGGCGGCCTCTATCATCGAGCCGGGCCTCTATTTCGCGATGAACACCCCGCCCGCCGGGCTTGGCATCACGATGCCGAACCTGCATGAGCTGGGCACCGACAACGCGCCGCTGATTCTGGCGCAGCTCAAGGATGTTTCTGCCCACGCGGCGGCGACCGTGAGCGCCTGGGGTTTTGTGATAACGCCTGAGCAGATCATGCAGACCGCCAAAGATATCGGCGAACCGTCTGTACTGAACCGCGCGGGCGGCGCGCCGACGCTGGCCGTTGGTATCGCCCACGTGTTCCACAAAATCATCCCGGCGGCGGATATGGGCTTCTGGTATCACTTCGGCATTCTGTTCGAGGCGCTGTTTATCCTGACCGCGCTGGACGCCGGCACCCGTTCTGGCCGCTTTATGTTCCAGGATTTGGTAGGCAACTTCGTGCCATTCCTGAAAAAAACCGATTCGCTGGTGGCGGGCATCGTCGGGACGGCGGGCTGTGTGGGCCTGTGGGGTTATCTGCTCTATCAGGGCGTGGTGGACCCGCTCGGCGGCGTGAAGAGCCTGTGGCCGCTGTTCGGTATCTCTAACCAGATGCTGGCCGCCGTGGCGCTGGTGCTGGCAACCGTGGTGCTGGTGAAGATGAAGCGCACCCGTTATATCTGGGTGACCGTGGTGCCTGCGGTGTGGCTGCTTATCTGCACCACCTGGGCGCTCGGCATGAAGCTCTTTAGCGTGAATCCGCAGATGGAAGGCTTCTTCTATATGGCGAACGAATACAAAACGCGTATCGCCGCAGGCGGCGCGGAGCTGACTGAGCAGCAGGTAGCCAACATGCACCATATCGTTATTAACAACTACACCAACGCGGGCCTGAGCATTCTGTTCCTGGTGGTGGTGTATAGCATCATTTTCTATGGCGTTCGCACCGCAATGAAGGCGCGTCTTTCCGCACAGCCGTGCGCGAAAGAAACGCCGTATGTGCCTGTGCCGGAAGGCGGCGTGAAAACCTCGTCACACCATTAAGGTGACGGCGGAAACGGCGGGTGCGCGAGGCTTACCCGCCCTACATTTAACAGATTCATTTGTTGTCCAGGGTGGGTAAGCGGAGCGTACCCACCATCGCACGTGCAGATTTCATCCGTAGGGTGGGTAAGCGAAGCGCACCCACCGTCATACATACAGGTTTCATCCGTAGGGTGGGTAAGCGAAGCGCACCCACCTTGCATCGACACAATCTCAAGCCCCGGCTCGTACCGTCGGGCTTTTTCTGCCTGGGGAACACAATGTTTGGTAACTTAGGACAAGCGAAAAAATACCTGGGTCAGGCGGCAAAAATGCTGATTGGTATTCCGGACTATGACAACTACGTTGAGCATATGAAGACCAATCACCCGGATAAACCGTATATGACCTACGACGAATTCTTCCGCGAGCGCCAGCAGGCGCGCTACGGCGGAAGCGGCGAAGGCGGCATGCGCTGCTGCTGACACTTACCGGAGGTAAACATGCAACCCGTTGCGGTCACGCTCTTAACCGGCTTTCTTGGTGCCGGAAAAACCACGCTGCTGCGTCATATTCTCGAAGCCAACCACGGCTATAAAATCGCGGTCATTGAAAACGAATTCGGCGAAACGCCCATCGACAGCGAAATCTTAGGCAGCCGCGCCACGCAAATGAAAACGCTCAGCAACGGCTGCATCTGCTGTACCCGCTCGGAAGAGCTGGAATCGGCGCTGCTCGATTTGCTGGAACTGCTGGACGGCGGCGTCACCACATTCGATCGAGTGATCATTGAGTGCACCGGCATGGCAGACCCCGGTCCGATCGTCCAGACGTTCTTCTCCCACGACACCCTGTGCGAGCGCTATCTGCTGGATGGCGTGATTACGCTGGTGGACGCCGTGCATGCCGGTCAGCAGATGGACCGCTACGCGCTGGCGCAGTCGCAAATCGGCTACGCCGATCGCATTCTGCTGACTAAAACCGATGTGGCGGGCGAAGACGAAGCGCTGCTGGCCCGCCTGCGCCGCATTAACGCCCGCGCGCCGGTGCATAAGGTGGTGCATGGCGAGGTGGATCTGGGCCTGATTTTCGACACCCAGGGCTTTATGCTCGAAGAGCGCATCGTACAGCCCGCGCCGCGCTTTCACTTCGCGCCCCCCGCGCAGACCGATATCACCTCTATTGTGGTGAATTTTGATTACCCGGTGGCGCTGGATGCGGTTTCCCGCGTGATGGAAGAACTGCTGTTAGAGTTCGCCGATAACCTGATGCGCTACAAAGGGATGCTCTATATTCAGGACGAACCGCGCCGTTTGTTGTTCCAGGGCGTCCAGCGGCTTTACAGCGCCGACTGGGACCGCGAATGGGCGAGCGACGAAACGCCGCACAGCACGCTGGTGTTTATCGGCGCGCATCTGCCGGAAGACGAGATCCGCGCCGCCTTTGCATCGCTTGCGCCGAAGGATTGAGCCTGCGCTTAGGGAGCAACTGAACAGGATTATTCGCCCTGTAGCTCATGGCGCGCCGCCTGCGCCAGAAAGTGACTGCGGTCGCGGTATCGCCCGTCGCTCGCTTTAACCCGGTTGTCGATGCGCTGGATAAGCGTATCCGGCAGCGTGATATTAATGCGCTGCTGACGCCCTTCCAGCCCGCTCAGATCCACCTCAATCACGAACCAGCTGTCATACGCGCGATAATCCGGGTGCGCGGCGTAGGTGAGATGCCCGGCATCCCTGATCGCCTCCGCGCGATATTTACCGCTACGGATCATCTCTTCAAGCACCAGCAAAATCGCCTCGCGAGCGGCAGGCGCAATACCCGCTTTGTCATCCGCTGCGGAATAACAGCCAAATTCTTCATTGCATAACGCAGGCACCACGATGCCCCATGCCACATCAACGCTCGCGGGCGTTTCAACACCTACAGAAAAAAACATGTATGCCTCCGGCGAGTTACGGTTTAAGACCGGCCATTTTCAGGATGGCGTTTAGCGTTCCCGGCGGCAAATCCTTTTTCGGGTGCGGGACGGGAAACGTTTTGCCCGTTAGCGGCGACCACCAGATTTGGTGACTGCCGCCGTTATGCCTCACGCATTCGCACCCTGCCGTCTGCAGACGCCTGATAAGCTCGCAGGATCTCATCCGCCCTCCTGGTTTTAATAATATACACATGCATACACACGAAAACAAATGGCCTGTACAGGCCGATGACAAACATAAAGATCACTATGCGCGTTTATGAAGGGGCGTAAAGGAGGGAATCGTGACGCTGCGAGGCGTCTTCAGAAACACCGCGTCGCCCAGGCAAAGGAAAGCAGAGTGATGACAGTTAGCGTTGAATTACCACGGTTCGCCCGCCTCCTCGCCCAGCCAGAAGTCATCATCGGGCGGGTCGTCCGGGAGATAGATATCGTCGCTGCGGTAGAGCGCGAGTTGTGCGGGAGAAAAGCGCGGGCTTACGGGAGGCAAAATATCTTCAGTCACGTGTAATGGCGGCTCGCCGGGCAGCGGCCCTGCGGGCGGCATTTCGTCTTCACAATATTCCGGCGCAGCGTTAACACAGCGGTCTGCTGAGGCGCTAACGGGCACGCTCTCCGCCTGGTAATTTTGCACCCAGAGCACGGCGACGTTTAGCGTGATGATGGCGAGCAAAAAGAGAGAAATAAGGCTCCCTGCTGAAATATCCCGTTTCATCCGCATCCTCGCGTTTATCGTGTGAAGTCACTCGTAGAGCGTAGTGCGAAAAAGTAAGACAAAGAGGAAGCGATTGTGATTCTGTGTAACGGGATGTATCTGGCGGAGTAAGGCGAAACGGTAAAAAACGGGAGCCAGCACTCCCGTTACGATTATTTAAAGCTGCCCACCAGCGCCTGACGCTGCTCTTCAAGCTGAATGGTGCGGGTGCAGACCTCGCGGCCGAACTGCTGGAAATCCGCTTCCTGGTTTTTCCATTCGTTCTGGATAGCCGTTTGCAGGCCGCCGAGGCTCCCCAGCACGCCTTCCAGCGGGTTGCCGCCGCCTTTCAGCACCGCTTTGGCGCCCATTTCGTTAATGCTGTCCTGCAGAATGCCGCCCATCGCCTGATTCACCAGCTGCTGACCGTCGGCGCGCACCTGATCGATGGCTTTATAGTGGAACGTCAGCCCGTCGTCACGATGCTCGATGATTCGGTTCATCTGCGTTTTCAGCTGCGCGTCGAGTTTGGTAAGACGCCCGCGCATGCTGCTGTTTTCACCCACCTCTTTGGCGATGATTTTATCCAGCGCGACGCGGCCTTTCTCCACGCGCGACAGCGCGCCCTGATCGACCCAAGGCAGCGTGGCGCGCAGCGCTTTCTGGTAGTCGAGCGCCTGCTGGCGCTGGGCGGCGGAAAGCGTCATCGGCTTGCCGTTAAACTGCACCGCGCCGTCAGGGCCAATCACCAGATCGCCGTTTTCGCCCACCACCTGCACATGCTGGGGCTTGAGCACCACGTCGTCGCGCGGCGTGACGCTGCATTTGTATTCCGCCTGGGCCTGCATCGCTGTCACCAGCAACACGCCCAGCAGCGCTTTACGCATCATACTCGCTCCTGAAATGCTAACGGGCCGGCAAAACCGACCCGTTGTTTAACTTAATCCCACCAGATGTCGACCAGTTCGCTGACCTGGACATCCGTCATGCCGCGCGCTTCCAGCCATTTGCGCACCACTTCGCGATCTTCATCGGTGCATTTGCCGATCTGCTGGCGGAACACCAGCCCTTCCCAGGCCTGGTTGCCGCTGCCGCCAAAGGCAAGGCCGTTTGGCTCGATAGCCTCGCTGATAAGCTCGTCCACCGTGGTGTTGATTTGCTCATCCGTGGCGCCCTGCGGGAAACGCCAGGTTACCGTAAAGCCCAGTTCCTGAAATTCGTCGATGTGCATCTTTTTACGCAGACGACGGCTACGGTTCTTCGCCATTATTTTACTCTCCCGAACATTAAGTCCCATACGCCGTGACCAAGACGATGGCCACGCTGTTCAAATTTGGTCACCGGGCGCGAGGCCGGGCGCGGTACATAATCCTGCGTCGGGGACAGGTTCTCATATCCTTCCACCGAAGACATTACTTCGAGCATATGTTCGGCATAAGGTTCCCAGTCGGTCGCCATATGGAAGACGCCGCCTGGCTGTAATTTGCGAAGCACCAGCTGCGCGAACGGCACCTGTACGATGCGGCGCTTGTTATGGCGCGCCTTGTGCCACGGGTCCGGGAAGAACAGCTGCACCATATGCAGCGAGCCGTCCGGGATCATTTTCTCCAGCACTTCCACCGCGTCATGACACATCACGCGCAGGTTTTCGACGCCCTCTTCATGGGCGGCGCTCAGGCACGCGCCCACGCCCGGCGAGTGCACTTCAATGCCTAAAAAATTCTGCTGCGGATTGGTTTTCGCCATCTCCACCAGCGACGAGCCCATGCCGAAGCCGATTTCCAGCGTCACCGGCGCGTCGCGGCCAAACAGCGCGACGAGATCGAGCGGCTCTGCGCGATATTCAACGCCCATCACCGGCCAGTAGTGGTCCAGCGCGTGCTGCTGCCCTTTGGTCAGGCGCCCCTGGCGGCGGACGAAGCTGCGAATACGGCGCAGCGGGCGACCGTTTTCATCAAATTCCGGTGAAATGACGTCGTTATTCATGGCGATTAGTCTGTTTGAGTAGTGGTTCGGGAAACGGGCATTATCCAAAGATAGTTGCCCGATGCAAGCACAGGAAAGTTCCTGTTTACAGCCCACAGGGCCTGTGCTGGAATCACAGCCCCTGATTTCTTCAAGCCGGAAGCCACGCGTTCATGATGCAGGCACAGCAGTTCTCCCGCCAGGTGCTCGACTGGTACGACAAATATGGTCGCAAAACCCTTCCCTGGCAGCAGGAAAAAACCCCTTACAAAGTATGGCTCTCGGAAGTCATGCTGCAACAAACGCAGGTAACGACCGTTATCCCCTATTTTGAGCGGTTTATGGCGCGCTTTCCTGACGTGACGGCGCTGGCAAATGCACCGCTCGACGATGTGCTGCATCTGTGGACCGGTCTTGGCTACTACGCCCGCGCCCGGAATTTACATAAGGCGGCGCAGCAAGTGGCGACGCTGCACGGCGGAAAATTCCCGGAAACGTTCGAGGAAGTGGCCGCGCTGCCGGGCGTCGGGCGCTCCACCGCAGGCGCGGTGCTGTCGCTATCGCTTGGTAAACATTTCCCCATTCTTGATGGCAACGTGAAACGCGTGCTGGCGCGCTGCTACGCCGTCGAAGGGTGGCCGGGGAAAAAAGAAGTGGAAAACCGCCTGTGGCAGATAAGCGAGACGGTAACGCCCGCCGAGGGCGTGGCGCGCTTTAACCAGGCGATGATGGATCTCGGCGCGATGGTCTGCACCCGCTCGAAACCCAAATGCGAGATTTGCCCGCTTAATAATGGCTGCGAGGCGTTCGCCCACCAGAGCTATGCGAAATACCCTGGCAAGAAGCCCAAACAAATCCTGCCGGAGAAAACCGGCTATTTTCTACTGCTTCAGCATGAAGGCGCACTCTTTTTACAGCAGCGCCCACCGGTGGGTTTATGGGGCGGGCTGTACTGTTTCCCGCAGTTTGAGAGCGAAACCGCGCTGCGCGAGTGGCTTTCAGCGCGCGGCATTAACGATGACGGCCTGACGCAGCTCACCGCCTTTCGCCACACCTTCAGCCATTTCCATCTGGATATCGTGCCGATGTGGCTTGGCGTGCAGCAGACCGCCGCCTGCATGGATGAAGCGTCGGGTCTCTGGTATAACTTAGCGCAGCCGCCAGCGGTGGGCCTCGCCGCCCCCGTAGAGCGCCTGTTACAGCAAGTGCGCGCAGAGCCGGTGGCGTCCCGCCCCGCTCGCGCCATTCATGAGGATTGACGATGAGCAGAACCATTTTTTGTACTTTTCTTCAGCGTGACGCCGAAGGCCAGGATTTCCAGCTCTATCCGGGCGAACTGGGTAAGCGTATCTATAACGAAATCTCGAAAGAAGCCTGGGCGCAGTGGCAGAAGAAGCAGACCATGCTTATCAACGAGAAAAAGCTCAACATGATGAACCCTGAGCATCGCAAGCTGCTGGAAGAGGAGATGGTGAATTTCCTGTTTGAAGGCAAAGAGGTGCACATCGAAGGCTATACGCCGCCGGAACAACAGTAAGGGCCTCTGGCCCTTTCACTTAACCCAACAGCACGCCCGGAATGATGAAAAAAATATTTGCGCTCGCTTTGATTGCGCCGTTGCTCATCTCCTGCTCCAGCAAAAAAAACGCCGAAAACGCCTATAACGAGGCCTGGATTAAGGACACCAACGGGTTTGACATTCTGATGGGCCAGTTTGCCCATAACATTGAAAACATCTGGGGATTTAACGAAGTTTTAATCGCGGGTCCGAAGGACTACGTGAAATACACCGATCAGTACCAGACGCGCAGCCACATCAACTTCGACGAAGGTACCATTACGGTTGAGACGATAGCCGGTACTGAGCCTGCGGCGCGCCTGCGTCGGGCGATTATCACCACGCTGCTGATGGGCGACGACCCCGGCTCTATCGATCTCTATTCTGATGTTAATGACATTCAGATTTCCCGCGAGCCGTTCCTTTATGGTCAGGTGGTGGACAACACCGGGCAGCCGATTCGCTGGGAAGGCCGCGCGTCGAAATTCGCCGACTACCTGCTGCAAACGCACCTGAAGAGCCGCAGCAACGGCCTGCGGATTATCTACAGCGTGACCATTAACCTGGTGCCGAACCACCTCGACAAACGTGCCCATAAGTACATTGGCATGGTGCGTCAGGCGTCGCGCAAATATGGCGTGGATGAATCGCTGATCCTCGCGATTATGCAGACCGAATCGTCGTTTAACCCGTATGCGGTGAGCCATGCCGATGCGCTCGGGCTAATGCAGGTGGTGCAGCACAGCGCCGGTAAGGACGTTTTCCGCTCGCAGGGCAAATGGGGCACGCCGAGCCGCAGCTATCTGTTTGATCCGCAAAGCAACATTGATACCGGCACCGCGTATCTGGCGATGCTTAATAATGTGTATCTGGGCGGCATTACCAACCCGACCTCGCGTCGTTACGCCGTGATCACTGCCTATAACGGCGGCGCGGGCAGCGTGTTGCGGGTGTTCTCAAGCGATAAAGACCAGGCGGTGAATATTATCAACCAGTTATCGCCAGGTGATGTATACGAGACGCTGACGAACCGTCATCCGTCTGCCGAATCGCGGCGTTATCTCTACAAGGTGAATACCGCGCAGAAGATGTATCGCCGTAAATAAGCGTGAGAGGTGGGTGCGTAGCGCTGGTTTGGTGGGTGCGTTCGGTGGGTGCGCTTCGCTTACCCACCCTACGCGGGTAGGTTCTCTGTTATTCGGTGGGTGCGCTGCGCTTACCCACCCTACAAAAGGCTGATAATCTGTTATCCGGTGGGTGCGCTGCGCTTACCCACCCTACAAATGGTTTGTGGCTGAATCGTAGGGCGGGTAAGCGCAGCGCACCCGCCTTTTTTACGCCGAATCAGAAAGCCAGCGCCGCCAGCAGCCAGCTCACCGCCAGCAAATCCGCGCTGCCGCCGGGGCTTAGGTTGCGCGTAATCAGCGCCCTGTCCATCTCCCATAACGCCTCGTCGTCCCAGTCGCGCGCCAGCAGGCCGCTCGCGTACTTCTGAACATAACGCAGCCCTTCCAGCCCGCCGCGTGACACCAGATTGGTATCCGGATTAACCGCCATCAGCCGCAACAGCGCCTGCTGCAACCCTCTCTCGCCCTGCGCATGCTGCCAGAACGGCAAAACATGGCGGCGCACCGTCGCAAAGCCGCTCTCCACCTCGCCACGCGCGCCGGTCAGACCAAACTGGCGATACAATCGCTCCCCTGCCGTCGCCGCGCACCGCCCGTGTGCCAGCTCGCGCGCCACGATGCCACGGGTCATCGCGCTCACCGTCATGCAGAGCGTGATTGGCGTCAGCGGCTCCCCCTGCGCCGCCAGCCTCCCCGCGGCGGTGCACAGCAGGCCGAGCGAGAAAATCCCGCCCTTATGCGTATTCATGCCACCGGTGGCGCTGAACATCGCCTGCTCACACGCAAGCCCCGCCGGGCGCAGCCGCCGCAGCATCTCGCTTTCGGCAAGCCCGGCGTCCTGCGCGCCCTGCTGATAAAACACGCGCAGCCACGGCGCAATCGCCCTGATGCTGGCGACAAACAGCGCGTGATCCATATCCCGGTGCGCACCGCTATTGGCGCAGTCCACCAGCCCCGGCTTGGGCGTCAGGTTCAGTTCGTCGTACAGCGCCGCCACCGCGAGTGACGGCACATCCGGCTGGCGCACAGAGCGCCGGTCAGTCGCGGGCAAACCAGTCATCGATCATCTTCTCCACGCGCCCGACCACCTCTTCCAGCGGATGACGGCGCGAACGCGCGCAGGCGTGCGCCGGCTCATCGCACAGCAAACAGCGCCGCCCTGGACGGTCAAGCGACGCGCGCCCCACCTGGCCCGCCTGCGGGCAATGAATGTCGAAATCCCACAGCCTGCCGAGCGGGTGCGTCTGCTCAAGCGCCACGCACAGCGCTTTGATTTCGCTTGCCGGGTGCGCCACGCTCCAGAGCGCCGTCGGGCCGGTATGCGCGTGAAACACCTCGCGCGCCAGCCACGGCCAGCGGTGCTGCCACAGTAGTTGATCGCAGGCCTGCACCGCCACCGCGAACGCATTGCGGTAACGCACGCTGTCTTTCATCGGGCCGGGCGTTACCAGTGAGAGCGAAATCACCGGCTGGCCGTAGCGGGTAAGCCACGCCTGCTGGCGACGGGCGCGCGCGTCTTTCGCCGCCAGCAGCTCATCAAGCGTGACGCCCGGATTCACGGGCGTATCGAGTTCCATACGTTACTCCTTAACCTGACGCACCACGTCGATGACGCTGCCGTCGCGATAGCGCACCACGCCGACGATGCGGTCGGTGAATTCAATGGGTTTCGGCTCGCCGGCGATCGCCACGGCGCGTTCGCACAGCGCATGAATATCGACAACATTCAGCCCCGCCGCGACCAGCCGCTCGCGCACCTCGGGCCGCGCAGGGTTAACCGCAATGCCGTGATCGGTAACCAGCACATCGATGCTCTCGCCCGGCGTCAGGCGGGTGGTGACGCGTTTAACCACCGTCGGAATACGGCTGCGCAACAGCGGGGCCACCACGATGGTGAGATTCGCCGCCGCGGCCACATCGCAGTGCCCGCCGGACGCGCCGCGCATCACGCCGTCGGAGCCGGTTATCACGTTGACGTTAAACCCGACGTCGATTTCCAGCGCGCTCAGGATCACCACGTCGAGCTTGTCGCAGCAGGCCGCTTTACTGGCGGGGCTCGCGTAAACGTTGGTGGAGATTTCGATGTGCTTCGGGTTACGGGCGAGCGACGACGCCGCCTGGCTGTCAAAGCACTGGGTGTCGAGCAGGACGTCTATCAGCCCTTTTTCATGCAAATCCACCAGGCTGCCGGTGATACCGCCGAGCGCGAAGCGCGCCTTCACGCCGCGGCGCGCCATTTTCTCGCCGAGAAACCGCGTACAGGCGGTGGACGCCGCGCCGGAGCCGGTCTGCATCGAGAAGCCGTCTTTGAAATAGCCGGCGTGTTCAATCACGTCAGCGGCGTAGCGGGCAATCATCAGCTCGCGCGGATTGCTGGTGACGCGCGCCGCGCCGACGCTGATTTTCGCCGGGTCGCCCACGCTTTCTACCGGCACCACAAAATCCACGCGATCCTGCGACAAACTCGCAGGCATGTTCGGGTACGGCACCAGCGTTTCGGTCAGCAGCACCACGTTGCGGGCAAACTGCGCATCCACCATCGCGTAGCCGAGCGAGCCGCAGCAGGATTTGCCGTGGCTGCCGTTGGCGTTGCCAAATTCATCGCTGCACGGCACGCCGAGAAACGCCACGTCAATCTTCAGCTCGCCATCCTGCAACAGTTTGACGCGCCCGCCGTGGGAGTGGATCTGCACCGGCTCCGCCATCAGCCCGTGAGAGACCGCCTCGGCGAGTTTGCCGCGCATGCCGGAGGTGTAAATCCGCGTGATGACGCCGCTTTGGATATGCTCAATCAGCGGCTCGTTGCAGGTCATCAGCGAGCTTGACGCCAGCGTCAGGTTTTTAAAGCCCATCTGCGCAAGCGTCGCCACCACCTGGTTAATCACCCGGTCGCCTTCACGAAACGCGTGGTGGAAAGAAATTGTCATGCCGTCGCGCAGGCCGCTTTTGCGCACCGCCTCTTCCAGCGACGCGCAGAGTTTGCGGTTGTGCTTGCACTCGTCATCCGCGAGCCACGGCGTGGCGGTATGGGCGGTATCGAACGGCACAAGGTCGCGCAGGTGCGGAAACTGCACGTGCAGAAGTTCTGTCTGGTTCATGGTTCTCTCCTTAACGGCGCACGCCGGAGGCGGCAGCGCGTTCCAGCACCACCTGCGCATGGTTGATAATCGGCGCGTCAATCATCTTGCCGTTGAGCGACACCACGCCGAGCCCGTTGCGCTCACCCTCTTCGGCGGCGGCAATCACGCGGCGGGCGTAATCCACTTCGTCTTGTGTCGGCGCGTAGGCGTTGTGCAGCAGATCTATCTGGCGCGGGTTAATCAGCGACTTGCCGTTAAAACCCATCTTGCGAATCAGATCGACCTCTTTTAAAAAGCCCGCTTCGTCGTTGACGTCTGACCACACCACGTCGAACGCATCGATGCCGGCGGCGCGCGCTGCGTGGAGCACCGCGCAGCGTGCGTAGAAGAGCTCGGTGCCGTCGCCGCGCTCGGTCTGCATATCCATCACGTAATCGAACGCCGCGAGTGCAATGCCGATAAGCCGCGGCGAACTGCGGGCAATCGCCACGGCGTTGATAACGCCCACCGCCGATTCAATCGCCGCCATGATGCGCGTCGAGCCGGGCTCGCGGCCGCACTCGCGCTCAATGCGCGCCAGATGGCCTTCCAGCTCGTCGATATCCTCCGGCGAGTCGGTTTTCGGCAGGCGGATCACATCGACCCCTGCGCGCACCGCCGCGTCGAGATCGGGCAAGCCGAACGGCGTGCTGAGCGGGTTAATACGCACCACGGTTTCGATATCCCGGTACATCGGGTGTTGCAGGGCGTGGAAAACCAGCAGGCGCGCGGTGTCTTTCTCACGTAGCGCCACGGCGTCTTCGAGATCGAACATGATGGAATCAGGCCGGTAGATAAACGCGGTGGAGAGCATGGCGGCGTTCGCGCCGGGTAAAAACAGCATGCTGCGGCGAAGTTTGCTCATTTGAGCGCCTCCCAGCGCAGCGGCTGCGCCTCGCAGGCGCGCAATACGGCGCTTTGCAGCCGGGCGCGGATAACACAATCCAGCGCGCCTTTGTCCTCGATAATCACCAGCCCTTCATACACCTCCATCGCCGCGAGCGTCTCTTTCACCACGCGGCGGATCTGATCGCCGAACTGCTTTATCACATCGCTGTAGATTTCTATCTCCAGCTCGCCCGCCGCCGGGGCGATTTTCACCATCAGGTCGCTGGACTCGGCGGTCCCCGCCAGCGCCTCTTTAACTATCTTCATTACGGTTTGTCCTGTCAGATAAGAATTCAGGCCACTTCCGCGCGATAGCGTTGCGCGAGAAGGGCGAAAGTGCTCTCCGGCACCCGTTCGCGAATCGAAGAAAAACGCTGCGCGCGCAGCAGGCGGCGCACTTCGGACGCGGAAATCGCCTCGCCTTCGGCGTAGCTGAGACGTGGAATTTCAATAACGCTGACCGGCGGCGCGTTAAGTGGCGCGTGCTCAAGCCAGGTGTGCATCGCCTGGTTGTAGGCGCGTGTCACGGGGCAGAACGGCTCGCTGCCGACAAAGCGCTGGTTAATGCCAAGCGCCGGCGCGATATAGCGGCGGAAAATCTGCAAATCCAGCCCGCTCCAGGCTTTATCCACCAGCCCGCGCTCCTTGAGGAAATAACCCGGAAAGGTGGCGCGAGAGATGAGATACGACGAGCCCTCATGCACCGTGACGTTCGGCAGATGCGCGACGCCCGCCCGCACCATCGCAAGCCGTTCGCGGTAAGGGAAAAACGACGCCTCTTCACGCACCACAAAAAGATGCAGCCAGTCGCTCTCACTCGCCGCCTGTTCGGCGAGAAAGCGGTGGCCGAGCGTAAACGGATTGGCGTTCATCACCACCGCGCCGATACGCGCGCCGGGCTGTTTTAACCTGCCAAGCTGCTGGCAGTAACGGCGGATGCCGGAGGGCGTGTTTTCAAGCAGCGCTGCAATGTCGTCGCACTGCGCGAGCGGCCAGAAGCCGCAGCGGCGAAAACGCTCCAGGTTATACGGACGCGTGCAGAGGAACAGGTGAAAGTGGCCGAGACTCATCGCCAGGTTTTCCACCTCCACCAGCAGACGCGCGCTGAGGTTTTCGCCCCGCCAGCGCTCATCCACCGCCACGCCTTTAATCACGTTGCCCGCAAGCCCCGCGCAGCCTGCGATTTCACCCTGCGCGACGGCGATGACGACATGCGTGACGTCTTCATCCATGCCTAACTGATGGCTGGCGAGAAACGCCGCGACGCGCGCTTTCTCCTGCGGCTGGCGGGCAAGCGCCACGGTGATGAGTTCCAGATTGCTCATACGTCCGTCCGGTCTCTTTAGTGGGCGGGCGCCGGTTGCGCGACGGGCGCTTCGGCGATCACATTGCACAGATGGCCGATCCGCTCGATCTCCACCTCGATTTTGTCGCCCGGCTTCATAAACAGCGGCGGCGTGCGTTTTTTGCCAACGCCGCCCGGCGATCCGGTGATGATCACATCGCCCGCGCTTAAGCGGGTGAAGGTGCTGATGTACTCAATAAGCTCCGCTACGCCGTGGATCATGCTGCGGGTGTTGTCGTCCTGCACCATGCGGCCGTTAAGCCAGGTGCGGATGACGAGCTGGTGCGGATCGGGGATCTCATCGGCGGTCGTCATCCACGGGCCGAACGCGCCGGTCTGCCGCCAGTTTTTGCCCGCCGTAAACCAGGTGTGCTGCCAGTCGCGCGCCGAGCCGTCCATGTAGCAGCTGTAGCCCGCCACGTGCGAGAGCGCCGCCTCGCGCGCGATGTTCTCGCCGCCGCGCCCGATGATCACCGCAAGTTCCCCTTCGTAATCAAACTCGCTGGAGTGGCGCGGTTTGAGCACCGGCGCGTTGTGGCCGGTCTGCGAATCCGGGAAGCGGACAAACAGCGTCGGCGCCGGGTTGTGCTGGTCGAACTCTTTGCGTTTCTCGGCGTAGTTCATGCCCACGCAGAGGATCTTCTCCGGCTGCTCGATAACCGGCAAAAACGTCACGTCGCAGAGTGCGAAATCAGCGGGCGCCTGCGCATGGCAGCGCGCCTGTTCCAGCGCATCCCGCGCCAGCAGCGTTTTGAGATCCGCGTAGTGCGCCCCGAGACGGGTGCCGAGATCCACCACGCCGTTATCCGTGACAATGCCGTAACTGCGGCGGCCCTGATGGAGATAACTCGCAAGTTTCATAACAACGTATCCTGACGATTAAACAAGGAAATTGCCCAGTACCAGCAGCGCGAGCGAGACGTTAATCGCGCCGCCAATGCGGGTGGCAATCTGAGCGAAAGGCATTAAGGTCATGCGGTTGCCGGCGGTGAGAATGGCGACGTCGCCGGTGCCGCCCTGCCCGCTCTGGCAGCAGGAGACGATGGCCACATCAATCGGGTGCATACCGATTTTCTTGCCGACGAAAAAGCCCGTCGCCACCAGCGCCGACACGGTGCTGACAATCACCAGCAGGTTGTTGAGCGTAAAGGCGTGCATCAGCTCTTCCCACGGGGTGATCGCCACGCCGACGGCGAAAAGAATCGGGTAGGTCACGGAAGTCTGGAAGAATTTATAAACCACCTGCGAGCCTTCCAGCAGGCGCGGAGAAACGCCGTGCACCAGCTTGATAAAGACCGCGATAAACAGCATGCCAACCGGCGCAGGCAGGCCAATCAGTTTATGGCCGAGCATACCGAGCATATAGAGCAGCACCGCCAGCAGCGCGCCGGAGGCAATGGTGGTGACATCAGCCTTGCCGCTGAACGCGGTGTTCAGCGTCTGGGCCTGCGGTTTATCGCCGCGATCCGGCATCAGCTCGCCTTCGCCGGTCAGGTGCGGATAGCGTTTGCCGAGCTGGTTAAGGCAACCGGCGATAATAATCGCGGTGAGGCTGCCGAGCATCACGATAGGCAGCACGCGGCCCAGCGCCACGCCCTGATCCATATGCAGCAGCGTCGCGTAGCCGATGGAAAGCGGGATCGCCCCTTCGCCCACGCCGCCCGCCATGATAGGCAGGATCAGGAAGAAGAAGATCTGGAACGGCTCCATGCCCAGCGCGATACCGACGCCCATCCCCACCAGCATGCCGACGATTTCGCCGCACAGCATCGGGAAGAAAATACGCAGAAAGCCCTGAATCAGCGTGGTGCGGTTCATGCTCATGATGCTGCCGACGATAATACAGCAGATGTAGAGATAGAGAATGTTGGTGGATTTATAGAATTTGGTGGTGGATTCCACGACCACATCCGGCAGCCAGCCGTAATAGACCAGCGCGGAAGGGATGAAAGTGGCGCAAATCGCCGCCGCGCCCATTTTGCCAACCACCGGCAGGCGCTTGCCGAACTCGCCGCAGGCGAAGCCGAAGAAGGCAAGCGTCGCGACCATCACCACAATATCGCTCGGCAGTTTGCCGCCGAGGCAGTCAATGGCGATAAGCGCGCCGGAGAGCAGAAACAGCGGCAATGGAATAATCCCGATTTTCCAGGTATCCATGATATGCCACCACTTTTCTTTCAGAGATATTTGCTTCGTAGCAGACGATGTGTGGGGTACGACGTAAGAATCATCGGTTGTGCTCATTTTATTAAGCTCCGTAGTTATATTTCCCGACAAGCGTAAAAGAGGTTACCCTTACAATTTGTGAGGAAGGCCGAATCGGCAGCGGTAATTTAATGGCACCTATGGTGTTTATGGTTTTAATTAGCGCACTGTGATCCACGCGTAATTTACAGGCGTGGTTTTTATGGCGTTTATTCAATAAGCACCGTTTTTGGCGTAAAAACATAACGCGGGTAAACAGTTACCGTCGCGCACCGCGCCCTGTGCAGGGGATCACAAGTTTCAGGCACAGGTCCGGTAAGCGCCTGAAAAAATGGTACAGTTCTCTATTGTTTGTATTCCGGCGCGCCAGTGAACGATGAAATTTTCCTTTCGCATAAAGTTATTTATTCATCTCATCATATTCTTCTCCGTATTGTTTACGGCGCTCGGCGTTTATTATTATCTCGATGTCAGCCGCCAGCTTTATCAGGAGATGAGCAGTCGCGCGAGAATACAGGCGGAAGAGATTTCTCTCATTCCGTCATTACGTGAAGCCGTCAGACAACGTAATATTCCGGCGATTAACACTTTTATGACAGACATGGCGCGCCACAGCGACGCCAGTTTTATGGTTATTGGCGATGAGAAAGGTCTGCACCTGTTTCATTCCGTTTTTCATGACCGCATCGGCACTCCGCTTATCGGTGGCGATAATCAGGATGTGTTAGAAGGAAAAACCATTACCAGCATTCGCCGGGGCGGGCTTGGGGTCTCTCTGCGCAGCAAAGCGCCGATTTTTGACGACCAGGGCCGCGTCATCGGCATTGTCTCGGTCGGCTATCTGACCAGCTATCTCGACACCATTACGCTTGGCAAAGTGGTGAATATCCTGATTGGCGCGGTGTTATTGCTGCTGGCGCTGTTTATCTTTTCATGGTTTTTCACCCGCAGTATTAAAAAACAGATGTTTTTTCTGGAGCCGCGGGAAATCGGGCTTCTCGTGCGCCAGCAAAAGGCGCTGATGGAGTCCATCTACGAAGGTGTTATCGCCATCGACGAGCATTCGCGCATTGCCGTGATTAACCGCGCCGCCAAGCGGCTGCTGGGCCTGAACGTGTCGTCGCGCTCGCTGCGCGGCCAGCCACTGGAGGCGGTGATTAACCCGGTCTCGTTTTTCTCCCCGCAGGTGATGCTGGAGAACGACACGCATGATGAGATTTGCGTGTTCAACCATCTGACGGTGATCGCAAGCCGGGTGCGCATTCTGCTGGAAGGCGAGCTTCAGGGCTGGGTGATTACCTTTCGCGATCGCAAGGATATCGACAGCCTGAGCGTGCAGCTAAGCCAGGTGAAGCGCTACGCGGATAACCTGCGCATTCTGCGTCACGAGCAGTTAAACCGCATGTCGACGCTCGCCGGGCTGCTGCATCTGGGCCACTACGACCAGGCGCTGAGCTATATTCAGGCCCAGACCGAGCACACCCAGGAGCTGCTCGATTTTATCTCCCGGCGGTTTCACTCCCCCACATTATGCGGGCTGCTTATCGGCAAATGCGCCAGAGCGCGCGAGAAAGGCGTGACGCTGACGTTCGATCCGGCCTGCGAGATGGCGCGCGCGTTCCGCGGGCTTGGCGAGCCGGAGCTGATTTCGGTTATTGGCAATCTGCTGGATAACGCCATCGAAGCCACCCAGCGCGCCGAAGGGCCGCACGATCCGGTCGAGGTGTTGATCCGCCTGAACGAGCGGGAGCTGATCATCGAAGTGGCGGATCGCGGTGTCGGGATCGCGCCCGCGCTTCGCGACAGGATCTTCGAGCCGGGTTTTACCACCAAACGCCGCGGCGATCATGGTATCGGCCTGCATCTTATCGCCAGCTATGTGAAGCTCGCGGGCGGCACGCTGGAAGTGTCCGCCAATACGCCGCGCGGCACGATTTTCTCACTTTTTATTCCTGACGCGCCCGGCGTTCGTCCGGCCCAACCGCAGGGAGAACCTGACTATGTCACCTGAGATGACCGACGTACTGATTGTGGAAGATGAAAACCAGCTGGCGGCGCTGCATGCCGAAATGGTAAAGCAGCACCCGCATTTGCGGCTGGTGGGCATGGCGGCGACGCTTGCCGACGCCGAGCGGCAGATCCGCGAGAAGCGCCCGCATCTGGTGCTGCTGGACAATTATCTGCCGGACGGCAAAGGGATTACGCTGACGGAGAGCCTGACGCTGAAGAACAGCGCCTGCTCAGTGATTTTTATTACCGCCGCGAGCGATATGGACACCTGTAGCCAGGCGATCCGCAACGGCGCGTTCGATTATCTGTTAAAGCCGGTGTCGTGGAA
Source organism: Cronobacter sp. HA18003 (assembly GCF_011605905.1). Classification (NCBI taxonomy): domain Bacteria; kingdom Pseudomonadati; phylum Pseudomonadota; class Gammaproteobacteria; order Enterobacterales; family Enterobacteriaceae; genus Cronobacter; species Cronobacter sp. HA18003. The sequence continues at coordinate 366,134 of NZ_JAANQO010000021.1, forward strand.
GCGCCTCAGCCATTCGCTGGAGCGCTTTGTGCAGTTTCGCGAACAGCAGCGGGTGTGGAAAATTGTCGATCAACAGAACGTGGATTCGTTGTATCAGTTGCAGGCGCGCAGCTTCCGGCCAGACTCCGGCGCAAAGGGGATTGAGGAGAATACGCTGACGCTGGTGCAGCGGCTGTTTGTGGAGAGCCGCGAGCAGATTTTTTCAGTCGATGATGTGGTGAGCGCGACGGGTTTAAGCAAAACCACCACGCGGCGGTATCTGGAGCACTGCGTGGAGAGCGGGTTTCTGACGGTGGAGATGCTGTACGGGAAGATTGGCCATCCGCGGCGGTTATACCGCCGGGCGGAAGAAGCGTGATGTTACGGTGGATGTGATTTTACGGCGGGTGCGCGTTGCTTACCCGCCCTACGGAAATCGATGCTCTGGCTGTACGGCGGGTGCGCTACGCTTACCTGCCCTACACGATAAAAATGATGGCATTCTCGTAGGGTGGGTAAGCGAAGCGCACCCACCATTCACGCCCCACTATCACCAACGACACATAAGGCGCTGAAATTATGTAGGGCGGGTAAGCGAAGCGCACCCGCCAGCGTCACATCCAACACCCGCCCGGTAACGCCTTATTCGCGCAACATATACCCGTACAACCGCTTAATGCCGTCCGGGTCGGTCTGGCTGTAAACGCCCTGCAATTCCGGCGAAAAGCCCGGCAACAGGTTCACGCCCTCTTCCAGCGCCAGGAAATAACGCAGCGCCGCGCCGCCCCACACTTCGCCCGGCACCACGCACAACACGCCCGGCGGATACGGCAGCGCGCCTTCCGCCGCCACGCGTCCTTCGGCCTCACTCAGACGCACCAGCTCCACGTTGCCGCGAATATACTCCACATTCGCCTGCTGCGGGTTCATCACCACCTGCGGCAGCTCGGCTTTACGGAACATTGCCCGCTGCAACGCCTTCACGTCGAAACTCACGTACAGATTATGCATCTCCTGACAGAGCTGGCACAGCGTGTAGCCTTTGTAACGCACCGGATATTTCTGGCAGATCGTCGGCAACACGTCGGCAAGCGGCGTATCGTCTTCAATATGTTGCTCAAAGCGCGCCAGCATCGCGACCAGGTGCGCCATCTTCTGCGCGCTCTCGGCGGGGGTGAGCAAAAACAGGATCGAGTTAAGATCCGCCTTTTCCGGCACGATGCCGTTTTCACGCAGATAATTGGCGAGGATCGCCGCCGGGACGCCGAAATCGCTGTACTCGCCGGTTTCGGCATCGATACCCGGCGTGGTCAGCAGCAGCTTGCACGGATCGACAAAATATTGCTCGCGCGCGTATCCCGCAAAACCGTGCCACGCCGCGCCCGGCTCAAAGCTGAAAAAACGCCGCTCACGCGCAATCGCGTCCGTCGGGTGATCCTGCCACGGCCGCCCCGCCACCGTATCCGGGATAAACGGCTTGATCATGTGGCAGTTGGCGATGATCGCCTTGCGCGCCTCGATCCCAAGTTCCACGCACTCGGCCCACAACCGCTTGCCGCTCTCGCCTTCGTGGATTTTGGCGTTCACATCCAGCGCGGCGAACAACGGGTAAAACGGGCTTGTCGAAGCGTGCAGCATAAAGGCGTTATTGAGCCGCTTGTGCGGGCAAAAACGCGCCTGGCCGCGGATATGGTTATCTTTCTTGTGGATCTGCGAGGTCTGCGAGAACCCGGCCTGCTGCTTATGCACCGACTGCGTGACGAAAATCCCCGGATCGTTTTCATTGAGATCCAGCAGCAGCGGCGAGCAGTCGGCCATCATCGGAATAAACTGCTCGTAGCCGACCCACGCGGAATCAAACAGGATGTAATCACACAGGTGGCCGATTTTATCCACCACCTGACGGGCGTTATAGACCGTGCCGTCGTAAGTGCCGAGCTGGATCACCGCCAGGCGGAACGGACGCGCCTCCTGCGCGCGCGACGGTGCGACTTCGGCAATCAGCTCACGCAGATACGCCTCGTCGAAGCAGCGCTCGTCGATCCCGCCGATAAACCCGAACGGGTTACGCGCCGCTTCGAGATAGACCGGCGTCGCGCCCGCCTGAATCAGCGCCCCGTGGTGGTTCGATTTATGGTTGTTACGATCGAACAACACCAGATCGCCCTGCGTCAGCAGCGCGTTGGTCACGACTTTATTCGCCGCCGACGTGCCGTTCAGCACAAAATAGGTTTTATCGGCGTGAAACACCTTCGCGGCAAATTTCTGCGCGTGCTTGGCGGAGCCTTCATGGATCAGCAAATCGCCCAGTTTGACGTCGGCGTTGCACATATCGGCGCGAAACACGTTTTCTCCGAAGAAATCGTAAAACTGCCTGCCCGCCGGGTGCTTTTTAAAGAATTCGCCGTGCTGATGACCGGGGCACGCGAAGGTGCTGTTCTGCATCTCCACATACTGCGTGAGCGTGTCGAAAAACGGCGGCAGCAGGTTCTCTTCATACGCGAGTGCCGCGGTTTCAAGCGCCAGGAACTCCTGCGACGTTCCCGTGAGCGTGCCGCTGACCGGCGCGTCGCAGCTTTCGCCGCTTTGCAGATAAACAAAAACCGGCAGATTAAACCCGGTGCGCTTAAGCAGCGCGAGAATACCGCTGCGCGTATCGGCCACAGAAAGCACCACGGCGGCTACGTCGGTGAAGTCGGTGCTATCGAGCCCCACTACATCGCGGGAGGTTGAAAGCAGAGGAGCCACGGCGTGGCTGGCGGCAATTTTTAACGATTTCATAAGCACAAAAACCCTGAGTGTCGGTGTAAGCGCCTTCGGGCACGGCAACGGGACGGTATCCCGGCGAAACGATGAGGTCTGACTGATTACCAGCTCCGACCGCGAGACATCAGTAAAAGCAGAGCACGCCTGATTTTACTGTTGTCCGGCAGTGAGCGTACGGTGGCCTCACCGCATGGTGGGCATGGAGAAATATGGCGGACAGACATGACGGGCGCGCGGCATTGTGCAATGTCGCGAAGAAATGACGGCTGGCAGCGAACGCGCGGTCATAACAATACACCCTGTCTGATGGAGAAAAGTCGCGCAATCATGTCACCTTACGCCGCGTGGGGCAAGACAGCGCGCGGAGAAAATCGGTTTTTTAAGCAACGAATTTACAGCCTTGTTTTTTATCTTTTTGATTATTATTGTTAAAAATAAATAGTTAAAATAAGTAAGCATAAGATACGCATAAAAATGCCGTTAGCGGGCGCGCTTTTCTCCCTCTCACTGCGGGCTTATGCTGAAGCCCATCGCGATACAGACTCAGGCAGGAGCTCAATGTGGTAACCGGACCTTTTATCAATGCAGCGGCAGTACTGCTGGGCGGATTGCTCGGCGCGGCGTTAAGCCAGCGGCTTCCCGAGCGGCTGCGCAGTTCGATGCCCTCGATTTTCGGGCTGGCATCGCTTGGCATTGGCATTTTACTGGTGGTGAAGTGCGTGAACCTGCCGGTGATGGTGCTCTCGATGCTGCTCGGCGCGCTGATTGGCGAGCTTTGCTATATCGAAAAAGGAATCATCAATCTGGTACATGGTCTGAACGGCGTGGCGCGCCGGTTGCGGCCCGGTAAAAACGCGCGGCCCGCGCAGGACAATTTCGTGCAGAGCTTTGTGGCGATCATCGTGCTGTTTTGCGCGAGCGGAACCGGCATTTTTGGCGCGATGCGCGAAGGCATGACCGGTGATAACAGCCTGCTTATCGCCAAGGCGTTTCTCGATTTCTTCACCGCCACGATTTTTGCGACGACGCTTGGCGCCGCCGTCGCGGCCATCTCCATCCCGATGCTGCTTATCCAGTTAACGCTCGCCGCGGGCGCTGTATTTATCCTGCCGCTGACCACACCCGCGATGATGGGCGATTTTACCGCGACGGGCGGCCTGCTGCTGCTGGCGACGGGCCTGCGCATCTGCGGCATTAAGATGTTCGCGGTGGTGAATCTGCTGCCTGCGCTGCTGATTTCCATGCCGCTTTCCGCGCTCTGGACGCATTTCTTCGCGTAAGGCGTTAAAACGGCTATTTCGCAAGCAAAGTGGCGCAGGAATGGGCGGGCGGCGCAGAATTCGCGGAATTTCGTTGACGCCGTAAGTTGAATCGGGTTTAATGCGCCCCGTTGCCCGGATAGCTCAGTCGGTAGAGCAGGGGATTGAAAATCCCCGTGTCCTTGGTTCGATTCCGAGTCCGGGCACCACTAATTTAAAGAAACCAGCCTACGGGCTGGTTTTTTGCTTTTGGCGAGCCGGACTCTCCATCGAACTGCGTTCGATTCACTCGTCGCATCCCTGCGACTCGCCCTGCGGGCAGCGCGATGCGCTGTGCAAAAACGCTCCCGTTGTTTTTGTCCGGTCCGGGCACCACTAATTTAAAGAACCCGACCACAAGGCGGGTTTTTGCTTTTGGAGAGCCGGACTCTCCATCGAACTGCGTTAGTTGTTCTTTGTTGTTGAAAACATCCGTCTGTTTCTTGCCTGCTTGCTACGGTCTCTCTACGGTCAGTGACACTTATCTTTCATAACGAACTGATATTTTCCTGCTAATGCTTTATCAATAAACAAAGCGTTTAATCAGCGTCAATTCACCAGGGTTACGCATCGGAATGACAAACGTTTCCTGCTTTTCATCCGGCGTGCCTTCATTAGTCACCAGTGACACCTGCGCTGTAGTGAGAACCTGCTGTCCATAGCCGCCAAAATAGTTTACGTAAACCAGATACGGGCCCTTCTCCGGCATGGGCGTTGAGAATATTTCGGGACCATAACCAGTAGTGACGTCCATATCTAATGCTCCACCATTTTGCAGTGCGCGATTGCCATACCACGCGTGCTCGCCATTGGGGGTCACAACGTGTAGATCCAAATCCGTGTTATCACTATCCCAGGAAAGAATGATTCGCAGTTTAGCAGGAACACTTCCCTGCCCAGGACGAGCATAGAACTGCACACGGTGCGAGGCCTGACGATCCGGGCTTCTTACCTCAACGCTATTGCTGCCACCCGGGAAAATATAGGGGCGCTGAAAACTACCGTCGTCTTCAATTCTGAGCGGCATGCTAATGCCATTCACCACCAGTACACCCGGCTTTTGATTGCCCTTAGGCAAACCATAAATCGCACCTTTAATCTGCGCATCGATCGACTGGTCGCTACGCGTATTTACCGACGATGCCGGGTAATTCACCTGCTGGGAATAGTATGATTTTTCACCCGTCTGGTTATGCCAGCCTGCCAATGGCGTATCGATGGTCACAGACTCGCTGTTAGCGGCATGAGACAGAAATGGGATTGCCAACAATCCCAGGAAAGACAACTTACGCATAATTTTCATTCCATTAATAAATGACGAGCCAGCCCTTCGATATACGTCTCATCAAGGCCACTGGGATAACCATCAAAGGCCAGATGCAAATATTCGTGGGTGAGATCAAGACGATCCTGCAGATGAAGAAAAGCGCGGATATAAATTCGCCGCCGTGAGCGATCAATCCAGGGCGTTCCGGTATGTTTAAGCTGACACACCGCAAACTGCGACGTCGCGGCATAGCCAGGCTCCCCATCCAACGTGCCGCGCCATGCTTTTTGCTGTTTCAACAACCATGCTTTCGCCTCCGGCATCGCGTGGCATTCAGAAACCGCATGCTCCCAGGAACTGAGCGTTGCCTGCGGCCATACCTGAGCCAGAATCTCATCAAAACGCATCCCCTGATCGGCAAGCGCTACCGCGTGTTCCCAGGAGAGCTGATTCTCCGCTGCCAGATAGCCGTGGTACTGCACAGAACTACCGCTCAGCACAAGGCCGTTCGTCCAGTCAGCTATTTTCCGGGAGGCTCCTGACGCAGGGCGAGGTGCCACTCGTTGATGCGAACTGCTGTCCTCGATGTAGAGACAATCATTAGTGTGGCTGGCTTGCTGCTGTAAATAAGTGCGAATAACCACAGCTAACGCTTTGGCCGCTTCGGTTGGTTTAGCGCTGGCTTCGCGCTCCAGCACACGAGCGACGTACTCCTCTCGCGACAGGTGGGCGAGGATCTGCCAACGGTGAACGGAACCATGAAGATACAGCTCTCCCTGGCTTCGAATATTCAGTTGGTTACCATTTTTAAACGCCACCCGAAACTGTCCCTGCAGCTGCCCTTCGACCATCGCCTGTGTATGGCCGACACGGTACACCGCTTCAATGGGATAACGGGTGAACAAACTGGAATCAATACACTCCTCGGGATCCACGGAGGCGGTTACAGGCAGCGTTTTGTCCAACGCTGTGGCATAAGTCGACAATATCGTTTTACTGGTACCCGCCCCACCAGCCCAGACAGGTGTGCCGTCGGTCAGCCATCCGGCGAAACCGCCTTCGCGCTGATCCACCGCTTGCGGAGAGTGCCAGGACCAGGTCTTAACACGCAGCCGGCCACCCAGCGCGGATGCCGGCGGGTTTCCCGGCGATAACACCATCAGATTGAGTAAGGCTTTACGCGCTTCGGCCTGGGCGGGCATTTGCTGCAACGCCGTCAATAATGAGGAAACCGTCACCTCTGTTCCTGGCTGTAGCAAGCGCAGCTCGTTAAGCCAGGCGGGTCCGCCGCGCTTTTGCCAGTAACGTCGCCATTCATTGCTATCAATATGCCAGCGTTCAGGGGTGAAATAGAGGCCGCAGGATTGTACTAACGCCTTTTCCCTGGCAATTGACTCGCCGACTGCGCAGCAATAAACCTCTTGCGACGATTGTCCTGTACAGTGGTAAGGGTTATCGGCGATGCGGTTATCCGTTAACCAGGCATAAACGAACAACTTCCAGACGCTGCCCAGCGGGGTGGTCAGCCCGGTGGGAAGTGATTGCCGGTCAACCTCACCCTGCCCGGCCTTAAGATGCAGCAAAATATCCTGATTGTCCCGTCGCCATGCCAGCATCAACCCTCTGGCATCGGCTGCCGCCGATGCCAGAATCAGGACGATAAAAAACAATTTTCTCATCGCTTATCGAACCTGAATCGCCCTCATACCATCCGTTTCATACACCACATCCTGTGGGGCATAAACTTGCTGGTAGCGCACGGGTGGCAGAGTAAAGTCTCCTTTTTGCGAGAAACGAACCAGATGGCTGAAGGTCTGTTCACCCTGAAGTTGTTTTACCGGTACCATGTAATGCAGCGTTCCAGATTCATGGTTGTCTTGCGCCAGTGAAATCGGCTCTGCACCCTCTTTATCCGACGACTGGATCTGAATGCCCCAGGTGGTGCTTTCTACATCTGCGCCGGGCGGGAGAGGCACCAGAACTTCTCCCCAAGAGAGCGGTACTTTACCTGTTGTCGTCAGCGTTACCTGATCCAGATAGAGCGCATCACTGGTCACCTGACCGTCAGTAACCGGAGTCAGATGAAAGGTTAAGGCCTCCTTTTCCTCAACCAGTCGCATTAAATGATGGCGGATCTCCACTTTCGCCACATGATTTTGTGGCGTAGGCGTTCCCTGCGGTAGCGCTAATGTCACTAACGCCTCGGCTGGATTATCCAGATTGCTAATGTTGACGTTATCCGGTACGCCGTTCCCGCGCCATTGCCAGAACGATGCACCATCTACGCCTTTTTCTTTCGTCCATCCCGCCTGCTGGATAACCGGTTCGGCAACGGGTGTAGCTAATTGCAGCGTCCGACTAAGCCAGGTGAGTGACAACGCACGCTCCAGGCCCGGCTGGTTTGGAGCCAGCTGGCGCAGCAGCGTCTGCGCCTGTTGCCCGTTAGCCCCGGCGCCGCGAAGCACAACAGCCTGAGCAAAAGGCTGCCCGCTGGCGGCAATCATCTCTTTGCTGTGTTGCAACATCGTCTGTTCGTTCGTACTTAGCGCATGCCCATGTTTTTGCAGCAAGTTATAAATGAGTACCCTTGCTACCGCATCGCCGAGTGGCGAAGTGGGCTGTGCCATTACCAGGCTGTCCGATGGCAAGAGGCTGCTGTCACCCGGCTCCTCCTCCAAATGATCGACAAAGTTTTCTTCAACACCTTGCGCCAATGTCACTGCCGGCAGGTTCATATCGTCAGCGAAGGTCAGCACCAATGCACGCTGTAATAACGGCATCTCGTCGGCCTGCTCGCTATAAAGCGAAAGCATACGCGACCAGTGATCCTCAGGCAGCGTCAGACCTAACGCCTGGGTTGCATACCAGTCGGCATAGTAGGCATAGGCCGTGATAAACGCATCACTATCCCCCGCTTCTCCCCACCAGGTAAAAGCAGCGCCCGGCCCGGCCATCTGAATTAAACGCAAACGACTGTTCTGGATAGCGGCACGAAGGTCTGCAATAACCTGCGCATCGCCCTGATGCATCTGCGTCCATGCAACGCTAAGCGGCAACAGTCGGCTTGCCGTATTGATCACACCGCCATAGGGCTGCGACAGCAAATCATCGAGAATGCTCTGGTAAAGCGCCTGCGGCGTATTGGTGAAACGCAGGCTAATGTCAGTTGCGCCGGGCGGCAGATAAAGCGGATTAATTCCGGCGGACAGCTCAAGCGCCGCATTGGTTTTTTCCGACCAGTTATCGTCAGTCAGTCGCAGGTTGACGCTAAGAGCATCCAGCGTTTTGTCATTCTGCCTTATTTCACCAACCCACTGCCCATTAACAACCGGCACATGCGGTAAGGCAATGTAGTTTGCTCCCTGATGCAGCGTCACCATCTGGTGCAGTTCATTATTGGCATAGCTGGTATACAGCTCGACGGTCTGTTTTTCCGCCTGTTCGCTAAAGATAAATACGCCCAGGGAAGGCTTATCGCCGCGACGGAACTCCCGCGGGCCGCTCCACTTCAGATAGACTGGCTTATCCGAGGTGACATACTGCATTGATTCGCCCACCAGACCGTCATCGTTCTGCGCTCGTGCGGTCATTCTCCAGCGGGTCAGTGAGTCCGGCATGCGAAAGCTGAAGGTCGTCTGTCCCTGCGCATTGGTTGTTAGCGTTGGCAGCCATGCGGCGGTATCAACATTTTCGCGACGCGCACGCTCCAGCATCTTCACGCTTCGCGCGCTATAGTTCGCTCGCCCCAGCGCGCCCGGCATACCGGACAAAGCCTGGTCATAGCTGATAAACGACAGGCTGGAACTGGTGCGTACGTTATTACGGCGCGGATGGTTAAAGAACTGGTCAATCGTCGGCGTAATCTCCGGCTGTAGCGCGTAAATCATTTCGTCCACTACGCCCGCCGTGACGTGAGCTGAGACTGGGCTACCCTGCAAGCGTGTAGATACCGTCACATTGACCAGATCACCGGGTCTGTAATGGCGCTTATCGGGGACGATGTTGACTACGATTTTCGGAATATCAACGCAGATGCCTGCATTCTGAAAGCTGTACTGCCCATGCAAGGTATATAGCACCGAGAAAGTCAGATTCGGTGCAAATGTCGTTTTCACCGGAATAGCAGCCTGATACTGCGTATCACTGATACGCGTGAGCTGCAGCCAGTCGCCGCCTTTGCTGAGCAGCGCAGAGGCTTCTACGCGATCTCGTTCGAGCGTTAACAGCGCTTCGTTGATCGGTTCAGGGAAAGTAATCAGCGCCTTCGCCACATCGCCAATCTGGTATTGCGCTTTGTCCAGCACAATCTCAACGTTGCCGATGCTGGCCTTCACGTCGTTACCGCTCACTGAGTGCGATGTCGCCCCAAGCAACATGCCACTGGCGCTGCGCAGCATCAGGTTGTAGGTTCCTGGTTGGCGGAAAGTTACGGTCAGGCTATCCGTGCTGGAGGCCGGGATTGGCGCACTTTCCGTATGCTGATCTTCAAGACGCAGCCACTCATAGCTCGTCGGCTTTACATCAGTCGCCTGCTCGCTGCTGTAGTGGAACGTTACCGGTTCGTTGACTTTAGTAAAACGCTGCCCGGTCTGCAGGCTATAGTGCGCCGCCCCTCGCTCAATCAGAATCTCTTTACTGGCTTTGACGCGGAAAGCTTCGCCATCACTGGCCGAAACGGTGAGCAAATAGCGGCTGGGTTTTTCTGCGGCTGGCAGATTAAGCGTCACCTGCCCCTGGGCATTACTGATGAAATCGGTGGTTTTCATATCGACCGGAAACCGGCCCTGATACTGCAGATCGTTCCCCACCATAGAAAGCAGTTGAGAATAGAGGCTCAGCGTCACGTGGGCATTCGCCACCGGGCGTCCATCCGGATAATGCAGTTCGATGGTACCGTTGATAGGCTCACCGGAATGGTAATCAGGCTTGCTAAGGAGCACAGAGACGTCAAAAGGCGGCTTAATATAGCTCGCGACCCGAAAGGCGCTGCTATAGATTGCGCCGCCGTATTGCAGTTGCAGTTCATAGCCGCCCGCCGTCGCTGTTTCGCCCAGGTGGAATGCGGTATCCGACCCGGTGTGCGGATCCATCGTCAGATTCATCGACTGGACTGGCATACCGTTGGCATCCACGACGGTGAGTTTCATTTTACCTGCGGGAGCCGCAACGGAGTCACGCGCGTTCTTGTAATCACGCGCCAGCATTTTAATATTCACGGTATCTCCCGGCCGATAGAGCGGACGGTCAGTGAATATATAAACCTTGGTGTCGTAAATTTCGCTGTCGTAATAAAAGTTTTCTGAGACAAACACGCCGCCTTGCGCATCCTGACCAAACAGATATGAGCGTTCCGGCGCAACGTGCGACAGACGAAGAGAACCATCGTTCTGCGTCACACCACTACTAAGTACCCCCAGCCCATCGCTCCACAACACCGTCGCATTCGCAACAGGTTTACCGGCATGTTTATCCGCAACCCAGGCATAGGCTTCATTATGGGAAATCTTACTCATTACTACAGAGTCAGAAACAAACACCATGGTCGTCGCCCGGTATGACCCGAGCAACGCTTCTACCAGATACAAGCCCGGCTTTAATTTTCCCAGCGGAATGTAGACGTTCCCGGATTCCGTTCTGCGAAATTCACTGGAAGCCCCTTCCATCGCAACTTCTGCCGGCGGCTGAATAGGTTTTGCATCCCACAACGGATAACGGAACTGTTTAAGCAGCGGGAACTGTTTGAGCGGCGCAAACTGTGGTTGGTGATCATAGGCCGTTGGCGCGAGGAGCGCGTTACCGATTTTCAACTCCGGCAGAACATCGATAGCCTCTTTTCGTGCAGGGGCTGAAATGGCACTTTGCATCACACGTCGGGATTTGCCATACCAGTTATCCCACAGCCAGGAGAGCGTATTTGACAGCCCCTCCCCCTGATAGCTGGCGGCAACGGTAATACGGTGCAGATTTTTCTGCTGGCGTAAAAACACCAGTGGATCATCTATTTTATAGAGGCGGATATCCGCGCCACCATACTCCTGGGTGTTAAAGCGTTGCGCATAACGACCCGGCGCCTCCAGACGAACCTTCGCTATCTCCTGACTGGTAAAACTGCTGTCTGCCAGCAGGAAAAACGTATCGCCTACAGGCTGATACCCGGAAGACGGCAAATAGTCATCGGCAACGCTTTTTGTTACCGGCAGCAGGATCAGCACTATTGTCAGCAATGAAAAACAGTACCGGATTACTGTGTTAAGAAGTTTAAACGGTACAAACCGATAAAATTGGGATTCGATTGATCGGGTATCCATCGGGTATCATTCCATGTCATAAGTTGTTGTACGCTCACCGCGCGCATTCCATTGTCCGTTTTGGTCACGGTGCCGGTGTGGTAAGCAATAAACTGCCCCATCCAAATCATGAGATGCTGGTCGTCGCCCTGATCGAAAAACAACAGATCGCCTGGCTGGGCCTGATTGATATCGCGGCCGACCAAATAAGTGTTGTACTGAATCAGTCGTGCGGCATCGACATAAGGGCTGGTTTTCCCGGAGCCCTGTTGCCAGTGCTGCGCCAGCAATCGCTGGTTATCCGTAATATCTAACTCCGGTGGTAGATAGCGGTTGGACATTCCGTTGCTGCGCAGCCATAGGGCATCATGGTGTTTCAACGCTTCGTTTGCGGCGAAACGTACAAGGCCCGCACAATCGTGTTGATACCAGCGCGGCGTTGGACCCTGCCGCAACTGTTCTCGCACGATACGTACAAACCAAGCCTGAAAAATGATTGACTGCGGGGGATCAAGCTTCTGCACGATATACGCTTCATGCGCCCAGCCAGAGCGGATGCCCAGCAGCGTTATTCCGAGCAGTGCGGCTGCGACCAGATGTTGCCCTTTCACAGCGGAAGCCACTCCAGCGGTATCCAGTGTGGTGCCGGTTCAATATCAGCGCCCTTCGGCAACGTAACCGCATAGGCAGGTTCCTTTGCCAGCGTGGTCAGGCGTGGGTAAAGCAGCGTCTGCGCGGCGTTATAAAAGACCGGTTCCATCTCTTGCGGCAGGCTACTGTAGGCTTCTTGTTTGAAGATATCCGCCAGCCTGGCTGGGGCAAAATACAGCGCGGTATTGGTTTTTGCGGGTAATACGTCACTCATCGGTGGGAAATTCTTCCTTAAAGTGCGAAGCGCATTATCGACCAGGGTATCGTCAAGCGAAAAAACCACCGTTTGCTGATAGTGCGCCAGACTTACACGGAAGAAACGACCGTCCGCATCAGGATGATGCGACTGTGAACCCGGATACGGCGCATAGCGGGAAGGTATCTCGCGCTGCCAGCGCTGCATTCCATTATCGCTGGTTGCCTCCACCGGCTGGTTGGGTTTTCCGACAAACTGGCTGAACAGTGTGGCCAGGGAATCATCCCATGATTTACCCGGCGCATCCGTGAGTTGCGCCACCAACAGCGGCGAGTACAGACGAGACTGCGGATACCAGCATAACCCGGCGGTACCGCTAAACTGGTCGCCAATCTTCTGTGATACCTTCGGTGCTATCCCGGCGTGGCGCAACATATAGGCGGGCATCCGACGTGATAGCGGCAGTGCTACACACAAACCGGCACCTGAAGGCATGGTCTGCCATACGGGAGAGAAATCCAGCGACGTTTCTTCACTTTCATCGCTGCCGTTTAACGCCAGATAGCTATGCCACCCTTTCACGTCTTTATCGAAGCGAATACCTTTAAAAGCGGGGATAAATCGCTGGTAACCCATGGCGAGGTAACTCGAACGCACCAAAATCTGCTGCTGAAATGCTTTTTTCGTTTTACTGCCAGCGGCTGGCGTGAGAGAAAACGCCTCGTTCCATGGCTGTTTATCGTGAAACAGATCGTTTAACAAAGCAGTGGTATCTGCGACCTGTTTATTGTCCTTAAACAGAAAACGTTCGCCGGACAGTAGCACCATCTTATCGCCGTCGCTGGCGAACAAGAGCGATTTTTGCCCATTGTAGCGTAACTTGTAGAGCGCGATGCCGCGATTGCCAACCTGAATAGTTTCCGGTGAAGCTTTGCTCAACTGCGAGTCACCAGCCACGACATGTGCCAGTGGCTCCAGCATTTTAGCAAGCCCGCTGCGGTGGATAACCATAATGAAATGATTAAGCTTGCCCTTATGATCGCGCCATAAGGCAATTTTCGCTGGTTGGTTGAGTAACTCGTTGATCAGCGAATCTTTCAGCGTCAGGTGATGTTCATAGACAATACGCTGTAAGCTTCCTGTCAAACCCAGTTTGTCTGCATTATTTTGATAATAGAAAACGAAATCTTCAGTTAAAGTATCTTTTAATAACGGCACGCTCAAAATATCTGCGGGCAGTTTACTTAATGAGCTACTATCAATAAGCACGTCCGGCTCTGAAACATCAACACCGAGATCGTTTTTCGGTGCCCATGGGATAATAACGGGATCTTTTTCCTCCCTTGTTGATATCGCCGCATATGTTGCGATGGCACCAGCGAGAATAAAGGAAACAACAATAGATATTTTCATGCTTTTTTTATAGTAAAAAGGCACGGGTATAACAGACGTCATTATTTGCTCCACGATACTTAATAAGGAATTTATACCGATAAGCGGATTATTAATTTGCCGGTTACGCAGTTCAGCGCATCAGTTAATAAGCGAACAGAATAAATAAAGCAGATAATAGAGTGCCTATGGCAATCATAGCGACAAAGGCAATACCGAATGCCTTCCGTTTCGATTAAAATTGTTCCTGATTGTTGATATGTTCATCGATAAAAGGGCCCTTAAGATGGCTCATAACCTTTCCCATGGCCAGCAAGAAAGGAAGCGAAAATACCAGAGGTGGAACACTGCCAGGCAACAGCCATGCTATCAACAAGTTGGCAATTCATGCCAGAAATGAAAAGCCAGAAATTTTTCACGCCGCAACTTTATTAATAACATTTCTTACTTTTTCATCAGGCATTGTCGCGATTAATCTTTATTCCGGATATCGGAGCAAATAATTTCTCTCGATGAATTATTTAAGCACGGCTGATAAATCGTTAAACAGTCCATTCGCGCTTTCCTGATATCCTTCAGGAGTCAGATGAATCAAATCTGGTCTTGCTTTACCTTGCGCCGCCCAGCTTTCAATCGCACAGTCACCCCCCATAAAATAAAACCAGTTCCAGAACAACGTGTGCTCCTGACGGGCAACCTGCTGCTGCACGGCGATGATCGGTTTCAGCAACGCGGGCTGTCGCTGCACGCAGCCATGCCCCTGCTTATGCATAACGCTGCTGCCAGGGCCAATCAACAGAATGGCAGCATCTGGCGCTGACTGCCGAATGTTTTCTATCTGGCGCTGCAGCGTCTGGCGATACGCCTCCGTTGAAAGATCTGTGTTAAACGCTTCGTTGGTACCATAGGCAAGAATCACCATGTCAGGTGCAAGCTGTTTCAATACTCCGCCCCAGTTATTCTGCCATTTGTCAAGCATTGATACCTGCGCACCATTAATCCCCAGCGCACTTAGCACTACTCCGTGGCCACTTGTTGATGTCAGCATCAGGCCTCCAATTGCCGTAGGTGCAGCTTCAGACATTGACCAGCTAAAAGTGCTATCCACGGTTACTGGCTGGCTAAAAGCCCAACCCTTTCCCGTTGCGGCAAGTGTATATCTCACACCGTCAACCAACCATTGTCCCACAGAGGGCGAAGCATAAAGCGCCTGCACGAATTCACGGCCCTGTGGAGCGCGAACAATAATTTGTGCGCCATTATTGCTGTTAACCGGTGTGACGATATTTCCACCCAATGTAAAGTTGGGGTTTTTATCGCGACGGCTGGTGACCAGCTTCATCCCATAAATATTCTGAAAATAGGCGTTGCTGTATCGGTTTCCCGGAACCGCGACCGGGCTAATAAAGCCTGCTCCACCGTCGCCATATACGGAATGAAAATGTTGACGCAGACTGCCTGAGAAAAAATCAGCAGCAGTGTGTGAATCGCCCAGGAAAACGATATGGGTAAGCTCACTCTGGCTGTGGCGCAATTTCTCCGCCATACGCGATAAATTACTCTCACCGTAATCAGTTAATACCCCGGCCTGTGTTGTCTTAGGTTCAGCAGTCCTTTTTTTTAAGCTGGCATTATCATTGCAGGCAGCCAATACGATCACAACGGCGACGCAAAGTACCGCTGACGCTACATATTTTTTATTTTTTTTCACGCGCAATTACCCATGATTTATTTCTGAAAACTGAATTTTGTTCAGGATAGCGCGCGCAATCAGTCGCTGTCCCTCAGGGGAATAGTGAATACCGTCATCTGCACGTACGCGCATCCTCTTCCCGTCAACAACTGTATTAGGAGAATAGTGATTGTCTTTGTAGCCGAAAATATTATTCACATCGACTGTCACCCCTCCTGCTTTGCTCACCTCCTCTGCATAAAGCGTATTAAGATAGCTAACCCCGGCATTCAATTTACTTTTACGCATAACTGGCAGTAGCGCCCAGATAACCGGGATATTACGCTGTTGCGCCGAAGTCAGAATCCGCTCAATCCGTTGTCGATATTCGTTTTCCCACTCCGCGCTTTTAAACTTGAGAAAATGCCTATTCTGCTCAGAAGGCATATCCCAGGGATCATTTGGCCCTAAAAAAACAATTAACAGGCCGATGTCCGGCTCGCGAATAAGCGTGTTTTCGGTCGTTTTAGGCCAGTTAAAGAATGATGGATAGGCTAACCCCGTGCTCCGCTTGCTCAGATTCACGCTTTCAATCTGATGTTCTTTTTTCAACAATGAGATAATTTGCGGGGCGACTCCTTCCATCATGGAGTCTCCTATCATCAGCACCTTTTTCCTGGCTGGTAATAACACCTTCTCCGGCGATGTTTTTATTGGTGCCAGTTCAGAAATAAGTTCCGGCGAGCTCGCGGCGGCAGGCAATTGACTCTGAGCGCCTGAAGGTGGGATATAGGGTGAAGATTCGTTGTTAGCCGTTATCTCCTGAGACCGGCCCGGTGACGAAATGGCCGTGCAATCTACGCTTTTTATCATTCCGGAAATCACAGCGGGAGCGGGTTCGTCCATTTCACCTGACAGTACCCGCAGAAAGTTCTCCTCAGACGAGTTGAGGGCATCGCCTACCTTCGCACCGTAAGACCACCAGTAGACATTCGTACTCTCCCAGGGCGTTTCTCGATGAAAATGCAGCAGCCAGTACTGGTTGAACGCTTGCTGATTTATCCATACCACGCCCAACGCAGAGACCAAAATGGCAATGGAGACTTTGATTGTCTGGTAGATGATATTTGTGTAATCAGAAACCTGCATAAATAAACCCCGGAATGCCAGCGGGTGCAAGGATAAATGTAATGGTTAAGACGGGAATAACCACAAGCGGGATCGCATACCATTTGATATCATTCAAAATAGGTACACATCGCATTCTTAACTTGATAATCGAAGGATAGATAACAATCAGCAAAGTATTGGCAATAACAGCGCAGGCCGATGCTGAAGAAATACTTTCAATATGTACAGTGCAAATGTTTTCAACGATCAGCAGGGCGTCTGACACGCTATTTGCTTTGAAGAAAACCCACGCCAGACAAACAAAATTAAAGGTCAGCAGCCGGGCAATTATCGGTGGAATAATCCATGACCATCTTTCCTTTAACTGTTTTGTCCAGACGTTATAGATAACCACTCCCAGGCCATGAAGCGCCCCCCACACAATAAAGGTTCCGCCTACGCCATGCCATAGCCCGGAGAGTATCATGGCAATCATCACATTAAGCTGCGTACGCCAGATACCTTTGCGGTTTCCACCAAGAGGAATATAGATATAATCCCGAATAAACGTTGACAGGCTAATATGCCAGCGATGCCAGAAATCCTGAATATTAGCTGCCAGATAGGGGTGCTGAAAGTTTTCGCCAATCTGATAACCCAGCAGTAATGCGATCCCGGTAACCAGATTGGTGTAACCGGAAAAGTTGAAGTAGATTTCCCACGCCCAACCATAAACTGCCGCCAACGAAGCCAGCCCGTGTTCACGCAGAGGTGAAAAGAATATCCCGGCAACAAATTGCTGGTCAAGCCAGGCGCTCAGCCAGAAGAGTTTCACTATCGCCAGAACGATTAGCCAAATCGCACGCTGATACGCTTTAATGCTTCGATGCGCCGAATCAATCTGAGGCATTAACCATGTAGCCCGGTTAATTGGCCCGGCGATAATTGTAGGCATAAAGTTCATATATAACAGAACGCTAATCATATTTATATCGCGAATATCACCACGAACAACCGCTATCACCAGGCTAATCGCGTTAAACAGATAAAAAGAAAGGCCCAGCGGCAATTGTATATTGATCATCGGTAGCTGTAAATTGACAGTTAGAGTATCAATGATCCCTTGCCCCCAGACCATAATCGGAGAAAAACATTTAAAGATAAAGAAATAGATTACGACAATAGCAATTAAGACAGAGGGCAAATATGTAGCCAACTTTGTTTTTCTTGAGAGCAAAATTAAAAACAGAACACATAGACTGAAAGAGAGGTGAATAAGCAATACTTCCCACCCCGCCTGACTAAGTAACCAGTATCCAGCAATCAATAGAATAAAGTTCTGTAACTTTAACCATGGCGCCACAAGCCAATAAACAATAAAGAAAATCATGAATCCCAGTAAAAACTCGGGGGTAAATAACTCTGCCATAAAAATTGCCTATACCTCAATCAAAAAAATTAAAATTTACTGAATATCATTGCGCACGCTACCGCCCATCGCCGTTTCCCGTGAAGGGGACCAAAGCGCATACGGTCAGGCTGCCAGAATGTGTTTTTCTTTGTTGAATGCCCGTTTTCAGTCAGGCGCTCAGCAAAAAAGCCGGGCAATAAAACCAGTTTGCATCCGGCCTACGAGGTGGCGTACTCGTTTCAGTAATCAAAATTTATGATTTACACAGCAATAATAAATCTTATGAATAAAATAAATTCTTACCTATAAAAATGCTACGCCTGTTAAGGTTGTTAACAAATGAGACAGGAGAGTTGATATGTAAAAATCAGTTTCACTATCTTTCTGTCATGGTGTGTTTTTATCGCTCAAAAATTTAAATAATAACTGTTTACTGCCGCAGAGGCTGACGCTGCTTTTACTTGCGTCGTTCATTGAGAACTTAATTTCAAAAATTAATTATTTCTGCCACGTAACAATTTCTTGTCACTCGCGTAAGAAACGGCGCAATAGCGCTTAATAAACAACCAGATAAATTCATACATTTAACAAAAATTATCAAAGTAAATTCACACTCGTTATTAATATAGATTTTCAGCCACTCTTTTATTAGCCAACCTGACCAAACAAGGGCTTGAAATTATTGTTAATAAGTGAAATTCATTATCGACCATCATTCCAATAAAACTTATTTTTTGAAAAGAAACAATTCATATTTAGTATAAACAAAGCAATTAAATAATTTCCTCAAAAAAATACATGCATATTATTCATTGATTTTTCGGCAAAAAAGAGTGGGCCTTAAGATTATGTACGGAAACGGCCTGTCTTAATAAATATTTTCTTCCAGTCAAAGTAGCGCCATAGCGCTACCATGAAATCTACGACCTGAGTTGACGAGTCAAATCTAGCAAACCATACCTGAGGTCTGCCCGACGTATTGCCGTACAGTTATTTAAGAAAAGTGATGATATACATTGGCGGGCAACAGGCTCATTGGTATGTGAAAGCCTGATTATCGTGCCCCCGTCTGTAGTTATTTTATGGGCACGTTCTTCATGTTGCTGGTAAATTAGTTAAGCTTAATAATAATACAGTATTTCTGCGGCTGTTTTTTTATGAAGCTAAATATTACCAGGCAGCACTTCCAGTCTATTCCGGCATGATGAAAACGCTGCCTTTATCATCTCGCTTCAGCAATTGCCAGAGGGCACGATGTTTATTGCCGTGTTTATCTTCAAAATAAGGCATCTTCTGCCCTTCCCGCGTTTGAATATAGTCGGTGGTGCCGTTGACAATCGTGGCCCACTGGCCCGCGTAAGGCGCAATATCGTCTGTCCAGCAGCTTATCCGCACCGGATCTTTTGCCGCTGGCATGGTGGCAAGCGGCGGAAGGTCTACATCAAAGCGGGCAAGCCACCGGGCAGTTGAGCTGTCGTCAAACCGGATTTCGCCGGCAATCGAGCCATACCCCAGGCTACCAATTTCCGGTGCGCGTATAGGTTTAAGCACCTTATTCACTTTCACGTACAGTTCAGGGTATGGGTTATCCTTAATCCAGCCTAACTCCGGCCATTCTCCGGCGCGGATAATAACACCAGAATCATAGTTTATTATTTCAATTGATGGATTACTGAGAGCACTCCGTAAATACTGAATTCCACCCAGTTTATTTAGCCAATCATTATTAAAAAAGGTGTGCCAGTTTACCGAGCGAATGCCTTCACGTGAGTGTTTATCTGTTTTAGAATTTGTGATATCAAGACCAAGAAACTCCTGTCCAGTTTCATATTCCAGATGCTGGTATCTTTCTTTTTCATGACATTGCTGTAGCCCAAGCCCCATAATTCCATGTAACGGATTGAGTATGTTACAAAAAATCAACAACAGCTTTTCGACATGTTCTTTATTGTTCAATTCAGCCACAGGAAGATTAAAACCAAAATAGCTAACAGGGTTGTGTATATTTTCAAACCACCCCGCGGGTGAGTTTATTTCAACACTATAATCGCTGGAATAGCGATATCCTTTTTCAGCAGACCACATAAAATCAAGATCATCACCAAAGCTATTAATAATCGTTTCTTTAAATTTTTCTGATGATATATGTCTATAAGCTATTTCTTTGTTTGGGTCATTAACACATCCCCACTTCAAATAATGTCCAAACTCATTGTGGAATAGTTGCCAGGCCTCCGCGATATGCTCTCGATTTTCTTTAGTATAACCTTTATCAAGATAGAAACGTGCCACTATCCCCACTTGTAACGCGTTATGGTGTTCCGGGTCATCCTCCGCACCGTAAGTAAGATCGTATTCGGCCTGCTTAAATTTCTCAAAAAAATCCATTTTATCTTTTCCTTAACAGGGCCTGCTCTCTGACAAGAGGCCCTTTTTATTATTCCTGCATGATAAAAACGCTGCCTTTATCATCACGCTTCAGCAATTGCCAGAGGGCACGATATTTATTGCCGTGTTTATCTTCAAAATAAGGCATCTTCTGCCCTTCCCGCGTTTGAATATAGTCGGTGGTGCCGTTGACAATCGTGGCCCACTGGCCCGCGTAAGGCGCAATATCGTCTGTCCAGCAGCTTATCCGCACCGGATCTTTTACCGCTGGCATGGTGGCAAGCGGCGGAAGGTCTACATCAAAGCGGGCAAGCCACCGGGCGGTGGAGTTTCTGTCAAAACGGATTTCGCCGGCAATCGAGCCATACCCCAGGCTACCAATTTCCGGTGCGCGGATAGGTTTAAGTACCTTATTCACTTTCACGTACAGTTCAGGGTATGGATTATCCTTAACCCAGCCTAACTCCGGCCATTCTCCGGCGCGGATAATAACACCAGCATCATAAGGTATTATCTCAATCGATGCGTTGCCCAGAGCACTCCGTAAATACTGAACCCCACCCAGTTTATTTAGCCACTCATTGTTAAAAAAAGTATACCAGTTAACGGAGCGTAGGCCCGCCCTCATTTTTTTATCCGTATTAGAATTAATAACATCAACACCATTAAACTCATTGCAAATTTCATATTCGAGATGCTGATATCGCTCTTTTTCGTAGCACTGCTGTATACCTAACCCTATAAGTCCGTGCATAGGTTTTAAAACACTACAAATTTGAAAAAGAAAATCTTCCAAATGCTTTTTGTTATTCAACAATAATACTGGAAGATAAAACCCAAAACAACTCACCCGTTTATGAATTGACTCGTACCATCCAGCAGTGGAGCTGACACTAACCGCATAATTGCTGGCATAGCGAAACCCTTTTTCGGAATACCATTGAAAATCCAAATCATTGCCAAAACTTCCAATAATAATCTCTTTGAATTTTTTTAACGAAATAGCGCTATAGTCAATCTCCGCATTAGGATCATCAATATATCCCCACTTTAATTTTGCACCGAATTCATTATGGTAAAGCTGCCAGGCTTCAGCTATTCTGGCCCGGTTTTCTTTGGTATAACCTTTATCCAGGTAAAACCATGCCGCTAATCCCACCTGTAAGGCGTTATGGTATTCCGGGTCATCTTCCGCACCGTAAGTAAAATCGTATTCGGCCTGCTTAAATTTCTCAAAAAAATCCATTTATCCGCTCCTTAATCGGGCCAGTAAACAAAATCCTGAGCTTGCTTCAGGGTAAATGTATTTGATGGCTGTTCTTCAGGTTCAGCCGCCGTTGCCATGCCGAGGCCGCCTGCCGGCAGCAAAAAGGTGGTTGCCGTTCTGGCATACTGCACCGCATTCCCGACAATCGTGCCCGTCAGGCTTTCTCCCGTCGCTACCGCGACGGCTCCCACGCCTGCCGTGGCGGGAATAACAACCATTGGCCCCGCCAGCAAGGCCCCGAGAAACCCGGCGGCTCGCTCCCGCTCCTGCGTCTGTCGGGCGATATCCCCGGCATCTTGCTGTGGTTTTAAGGTATTGACCTCCATGCCCGCAGGAGGCACCCAGTAGTCGCCGGCCAACTGGTAGAAATGGTGTTGTACCTGGCGAAACTCCTGCTCCATTTCTCCTTCCAGCAGGTGATACGCTGGCACATCCGGGCGAAGGCAGATCTGTTCGGTTTCTCCCAGCGCATCCGCTACCGGTTTATAGACCGGCTCCTGAACGGCATCCCGTATCCACTCGCGTTTGCGTTTATCATCTATCTGACAGACATCAGTTTCCAATAAGCGAAATTTTTCCCTGTCACCTGCAATGTACCGATAGCTCACTTCTTGTTCTGGCGATAACCTGTCCCCCGGAAACTTAAGCTCAATCACCGTATGAATATTTCCCTGGCTAAAGGCAGCGTTACCCGTCAGGGTGACGTCGCTGATTCGGATAACATCCGGTATCCGAAAGCTCCCGTTGCGTTTGAGCACAATATCCAGCGCATCATCCAGCATGATGTCACCGGCCTCCGGCGCAGGTAGTGTTTCCAGTTCATCCCGCGTCAGCAATTCGATAACGCGCTCCACTTCCCCCTCGGCCATTTCCCGCAGGCGCATTTCATAACCTTGTTTTATCAGGCGATATTGCGCGAGCGGGAAGCTGCTCGGCCAGTCAGGGTGCCGCCTGCTCATTAGCGGCGAGGGCGGATTGCGCGTCATGTCGTAGCCCACTTCGCCAATGTAGGGAAAATGGTAATTAAAGTTCCTGTCATCCTGCCGAATAAGCCGGGTCACCTTTCGCTGATACATCATCTTCCCGTCGGAGCGCTTCACGGGATATTTCAGCGCGTAGTTCACCTTCTCGCACAGGTACCATAAATCCAGCGGATTGGTGACTCTGGCCAACGTACCTTCAGGCGCTTTTACTGTTGTTGCCGTTCTTTGCGGCTCGCCCGGCATGCCGGCGGCTCTCTTCCCTGCTGCCATCAATTTTCCTCATTGTCGTAATCTGAAAAATCGAGCGACAGCGAGGTGCGGCTATCCCAGTAGCTGGCGCTGAAATATTCCCGGCGGAAATGTTCCGGGTGCGGTGTCAGCGCGATTTCCTCACTCTGTTTGCTCCAGGCGCGCTGCGTCTCACCGTTGGCATCGGTTTCACCGCGCAGCGTGCCGCCCGAAAACGTGAGCGTATAGGGGAAGCCAGCCAGCGGCTCATTCGTTGCCTGGCCGCGCACAATAAAGAATTCGCTGTACCCATCCGCTATGGGCATAACGAGCATCTCCTGCGCCATCGCAGCCCCCGCCCCTACATACGTTCGCGGCACCTTGCGCAGATACACTCCGGTCGTGCCATATTCGATTTTCCCTTGTTCTATTTTCAGGTAGCTGCCGCCGCCGATAAGCGTGATGCGCTTCTTGCCGGCAAAGGAAATATCTCAACCAGTATTTTTTTATTTTTATTTTTATTTTTATTTTTATTTTTATTTTTATTTAGATGAAATTCTTACATATTAATATAAACTTTAGCCACCATAGTTGATAAAATGAATATAAACAGCTTTATTACCAATAATTCCCACCTTCTCATCATCCTCCGTAGATGTCCTGAGCTGGATAACAAAAATTTGGCTCTCTTTAGGTAAACATAGGCCATTACTTAATTTACCATTTAAGCAATAATAATCATCCCCCATCCAATAATCTAACTCACTTTGATCATAGGGTGTTGACAACTTATTATCTATGAAAAGTATACTGTCACAGTCATTATCAAGAGGTTTCCAGTTTCTCATAATACCCTCACTAAAACGAAACCACATTTTTTTCAAAGAAACTCTCGACAAAGGCGCATTATCAACGACGACAACCGTGGACTTACAAGTTTTCCCCCAGATATCATTATATTGAGTTTGCTGGTAGATGCTGTTTATTTCCCCCTGCCTTAGGTAAAAAATATAAAACACATAAAAGGCGCATGTTAGTATCAAAAAAGATATCAACTTTAATTTTCTCATGTTAGTCTCCCTCAATCCAAACACTAAAATTCGCCTCATTAATAAAGGGCTTGAAATCATAGTGCTGATAACGTTGCAAAATAAACCATGAGCAAAACCAGGGGATAACTTCAAACCCTTTACCATTCATATCTGCTGTATCCAGCCCAAAATGATCCTGGATACAAAATGACAGACGTGCTTTAAAAGTTACGCGATTTGGCATACCAACATTAGCATCAAAAACATCAAGCTCATCGATATATATGTTTGTTGAATATGTATCATGAATAGCGATACCGAGTCCATTAACCCAATCATAATCATCAAACTTTGGTAGCTTTATCCGGCTTCCTATGTCGTTACTTAAATTCTCCAGATCCAACATAGATAATGGCTTGAAATTATTTTCATTTAATCTTTGACTGATCAGCCTTTTAATTTCTTCAACGCACATCTTCGTGGTTTTATGCTCTAAAAAGGCTTTATTAAGAAGCTCATGCCTCAATATACCACCTTCGTTCCTTTTAAATTTATCCAGCATAATTCTAATTAACGGAGAATATTCCCCCCAGGCAGTCCATTCGGCCATATTGTCCATTGTGGCGAAATGCTCTTCCAATGTCTTGTCAAAATTAAAGAAACTCTTCTTAAGTTCCTTGCCATAAATATTAATCTTGTTTACCTTTCCCTGCTCCAGGATCTGCTCTTTGTTTAAATCTCCGTGACGCATATCATCAACAGTGAAATCATTCATTTTTTTATGCTTAATACTATTAGCACTTGAATAGATGAGCCGGCGTTCTGCTTTCTGTAGTTGGATAATCAGGCCTCGGGGATCGAAATGCCAGACCTGGCCAGTTAACTCGCTCTGAATACTTGCTGGCAGTTTTTCAAAAAACGATAACGCCTTCACATATTCCTTCAGGGCCGTGTAACTCTTATCATTCATGGGTTCAGACAACGAAGCATTAGGTTTTTTTAGCCATGAAAATCGTGCATCAAATGATGAAAAGTCCCACTCCAGGGGAAATTTACAAATAAACCGGGTGAAATCCGCACACCGTTTCTCCCGTGCTTTTTTTACTATTTTTGAATTACATTGGCTGTCTGGGGTTAAATCATCGTCTACAAGAATCCATCCGGCCCAGTCCGGAAAATCAGCATCTGTCCAGGTCTTAATTTTAGGTGAGGATACATCTACCCATCCCTCGCCACCAGGGTAAATCACCTTAACCCACTCACTGTATATTTGATGTCCCCTGACGACCGGTGTGGGCTCGCAAATATAGTCTACAGCTATCGCCGTTTCTCCCACCAAATCGTAACTTCCATCAACCTTACGCATCGTGCGTGTTTTCGTTCCTTCATGGACAATATAGAGCTCTATAGAAGTGTGACAAAATGGGAAGAGTGATAACTCATAAGGCGAGTTTCCATTATATACGGGCGTTCCCGCAGGAAAATAAAAGTAGCGATTACCGTAGCGAGATTTAGCTCTACCCGAAGCACTAATATCCAGATACCCGCGATCACGACCACAAATTATCTTCAACATTTCAGCAGAGCAGCACATCTGAAAATGGTAAGCGTTGCGTCCACCAACCATACCTGTAGTACCAATGATCTGCCCCCGTCTGACGTTAATACCAGACTTGCTCAGAATTTCCGGGCGCACCTGCTTCATATGCATTGTGAGTGAATAAAACACGCAGGTTTCCGGAATTTCACCAATCAGCATTTCATGGCGGATAAGCACACAACCGTTATCCGTTGCACCCTCATAGTTGAGAGGTTTCGTACCTCGTTTTTCTGGTGAAGCCGGATAGCTTGCCCAGACAACCACACCATCAGCAACAGCTCTCAGCGGGTTAGCGAACACACCTGAATCAGTATGAGGGATGTGAATTCCGCCATGCCATGACTCAACGCCATTTACAGGAAAACCCCGAGCCGGGTCGACAGGCATAGTACGCATAACCCAGGAGGCATAATCTTCATCATCCTTACGGGGAAATAAAATTGGCGGTGAAATATGCATTAGCGAGCTCCTTGCTTATGAAAATAAAAATACGTTGAGTGCCGCAGGCATTTCTTCAACACTATTGTATGAAGGCAAATCAACAGCCATCGCAGCCGCCGCCCCTACATACGTTCGCGGCACCCTGCGCAGATACACTCCGGTCGTGCCATATTCGATTTTCCCTTGTTCTATTTTCAGGTAGCTGCCACCGCCGATAAGCGTGATGCGCTTCTTGCCGGCAAAGGAAATATCGCGGGTGGAGGTCATCGTCAGCTTCTTCTGTGCCGCCAGACTCATCCTGCCGTTCTGCGCCTGCATCCCGACTGGCCCCTCGCCGGATTTCAGGCTCAGCGGGCCGGTGTGGGCAAACAGGCCGAGTTTGTCACCCGCCAGCACTGTCATATTCCCCATCACGCCGACACTGATATCGCCCCCGGCATTGATGGCCACGTTTTTCGCGGCGGCAAGCTGCATATGCTCACCGCTGGTGAACGCCACGCCTTGCGGGCCATGAGCATGAATCATCTGGTTGAGCGGCCTGAGGCGCTCGTTAAACATGGCGGTCTGGCTGGCGATATCCGCCTGTAATGCCTGCGCCTGCTCTGCGACGCGGCTAAGCTCTTCAATCTGTTGCAGACAAAGCGCGATCTCTTTCAGGGCCGTTTCCATGTCCAGCACTTCGCCTGCGGCTCTGGCCTGCCCTTCAGCGGTGATGAACAGCCCTTTCGCCACGCGAATGACGCCATACTCATCGGTGCGCAGTTCAAAGCCCGCGCCACGCGATTTTCCCTGCGCGTCAGCGACCTGCCCCTCATTTAGCTGTGACGCGCCATAAGGCGTGGTCAGCGCGATATGCTCTTCGCCGCGCCGGTCTTCCATGCGTAACTCGTTGTCGCCCGCGGTACGCAGAATGTTCTGGCTACGGTTGTCGCGATTCACCACATCAGCATGTTCAGAATCATGCAGCGCATGGGCGATGTAGGGCTGATCGATATCGCCATGACGCCAGGCGATCGCGACTTCTGTGCCATCAATAAGCGGCATATGCCAGCCTGCGTCCTCGGCGGTATAAGGCTTCGCCATTCTCAACCACACGTAGCCAAAACCCGGCTCGCTGTCGCTGCGGTCAACATCAAGCCTGACCCGGTAACGGCCGTACTCATCAAGATGGGCGTAGATATCGTGTTTCTCGCGGCTTTCCACACGGGCGGGCAGGGTTCCGTGAATTTCAGGGCGCGGCGGGCAATCCGGGCGAAAGCAGTAGCGCTCGGTGTATGGCTGTCCCCACACTGAAACATGCAGGCGGGAGTCACGTGCGCCCCTGTACGTCAGCAGGGTCATTAACACACCATTTTTCAGCGCGGTGATGATATCACCCTGGGGTTCCAGCACCTGGCCGGGCGCCAGATGGGGCGCGTTGCTGAAAAGATGCAGGCGGACTGATTTGTTCAGTTCACGCTCATGATCAATGCGCGCATAAAAGGCGCCGCTCTCCGTCGCGGGTTCAGGATCGTGCTCGTCCCCCTCTTCCTGATAGATGTCACCATAGCGGTAATGCTCGCCTGTCGTCACTGCCTCACTGCGCACAGCAACCTGCGCCTGCATGGGCGACGTGGCGCTACGGTAGTTATAACGGTTCACATGAGCCAGCCCTGATACGACGGTGTGCCAGCTACGCACGCCCCAGACGCTTTCCTCCGCCGACAACCCGGACGGCTCCCGGTAAGGCAACCGGATATTGAATTCATACTGAAGTTGCGTGTCGCCAAAAACCACCACATCAAGTTCTGTCGCGTCGTTCATCGCAAAGCGAAACCAGATGCCCACTTCGGCCAGAATCCGCTGGATAAATTCAATATCGGTTTCCCGCCACTGGGTGATGATGTCGCGGTACGGGTATTCGCGGGAAAGCCGAAACTCAAAATCCGGCCCTTCCAGGCCGTGCGCCCGCAGTACCTGCTCTACAACTTCAGGCACCGACTGGTTCTGGAAGATGGCGCAGCGACGGGTACGGGAGAGCAAAGCGAGACGAGATTCCAGCGTGACCGCATAATGAGACTGGTCAGCGTTTGTTGACAGCCACTCCAAACGGGTAATGACACCATAAATAGTTTTCAGCCCATTCATATCAAAACGGGCATACTTCATCAGGGCATCTTCGCGCGGAACGGTGTGCGGCGTGGTAAATTCAATTCGCCACGAAAAAGGTTCACTCAGCGCCTCCCGTCCTCTGAATATCAGCACATCGGGGTTTACAGGACAGCCGTTAATATCCAGGTGATAACGCGATAAAGAAATATTACCGGTGATTGCTGTATGTTTCATTCACTTACGTATCCCTGTAATAATAATGCTTTTATTTCAAAAGCACTTTAATGAAGTGATTATTCTCTTTTAATTATCTGCCAAAAACAAGTTATCGAAATTATCGCCGCGTTATTACAACGGATTTATTTGACCGTATCGCTAAATGCGTTTGAGTATAGTAATCCAGTAACGCATTGATAAACACGACAGTGGTCTTTTATTTCATTCATTATTTGTTATATGAAGCCTAGCCTTATTCATATTATTTATGCATTTACTTTTCCGGACCATTATTTGTGCTTCTGATGAGAGATTAAAGAAAAGAGATGATATCTGATACATCCCTTTATAAAGCGCACGCCCTGGTAACGCATCGGGGAAATGAGCCCTGGAGACAGGAGCTTTTAATTTGCACTTAAAGCGTTACGCCAGTAGCGGCTTTGCCATCGAATTATCTGCGTTCTGGATAAAGTTGATGGCTACCAGACCTCATCACTCCCGTTGTTCTCTCCTTGCAATCCCCCCCTTTTGCGCTAAACAGTAACTTTTACTCAAGTGAAGGATCGCTGATGCCGCTCTCCCGCTCGCTGTATCTACCCATCGGCACATTGCTGCTGGCGCTGCTGCTTATTCTCACCGCGCTGACCACCGAACGACGGCTCACCTGGCTGATGGAAGTGGTGCCGGTGTTTATCGTGGTGCCGGTGCTGTGGGCCACCGCGAAGCGCTACCCGCTCACGCCGCTGCTCTATGCGTTGATTTTCACCGGCTGCGTGTCGCTTATCGTCGGCGGGATGTATTCCTACGCGCGGGTGCCTGTCGGGTTTATGGTGCAGGAGTGGCTCGGGATGGCGCGTAACCCGTATGACCGGTTCGGCCATGTGTTGCAGGGTTTAGTGGTGTCGCTTTCAGCGCGGGAAGTGCTGGCGCGCGGCGGCTACCGGCTCGGCGCGAAAATGCTCGCGTTCCTGGTCTGCTGCGTGACGCTTGCTATCAGCGCCTTTTACGAGCTGATCGAGTGGTGGGTGGCGCTGGCGCTCGGCAAAGACGCGGATGATTTTCTCGGTACGCAGGGCGACGAGTGGGACACGCAGGCGGATATGCTTTGCGCGCTCCTCGGCGCGTTTATCTCGGTGTTTGCGCTGGCGCGCGGCCACAACCGCCAGCTTAAACGCGTAATGCGCGAATAAAAGCCGCCCGCAGGCGGCCTGATGCGTTTAGCGCTTGCGCATCTCCGGCAGGAAGAGATCGCCGCGCAGCACGCCGCTGCCCAGCACATCCTGCGTCTTCTCATTCAGCCAGCCCACAATGCGTGCGGCCATCACATCCATCGAATATTCAATGGCCGGAATGGTCGGCACGCCAGGCATTTGCAGCGTGCCCGCGAGGCTGAAGACCATGATGTCGTCCGGCACCGATTTATTAAACGCCTGAAGCTGCGGAATAACCCGCTGCGCCTCCTGGTCATCCGCCACCAGCAGCGCGTTGAAGTTAAGCGTTGTCGCGTTGTTGAGCAGCTCCTGCAACGCCACCGAGGAGGACGTGGCATCCATAAACACCAGATTGCGGTTAAACGGCAGGAAGTTGCGCTCCAGCGCCAGCTTATAGCCGAGCAGCACCTGATCGGCGAAGCCGTTGCCCTGCGGATAAATCAGGGCTATCTGGCGGCGGTTCTGCCGAATCAGATAGTTACAGGCGGTTTCCACCGCGAATGCGTGATCGTAATGCAGACTGGGGGCGTTTTCGCTCTCCATGCAGTCCACGAGGATCACATTTTCCTGGGTGATGTTTAACGGAAACCGCGCGCCGATAATCAGCACGTCGTCACACAGGCCGCTGGTGAGTTCGTCCAGCGCGTTCATCACTTCATGCTTGCTGTTAGCAAAGCGCAGCAGCAGGTGTTTCTGGTGCTGGCTGAGCTGTTTTTCCAGCGCGTAGAGATAGCCCGTGGTCTGGTTGATATTCTCCTGCGCGCAGATAACGCCGATACAGCCGGTGCTCTGGCTTAACAGCGACTGTGCGATAACATTGGGCCGGTAATTGAGTTCATCGACGGCTTTTAGCACGGCCTGACGGCTGGCTTCCTTTACGCCGCGCGATCCGCTCAACACCCGTGACACCGTGGCCTTTGAGACCCCGGCCAGACGCGATACGTCGTTGATTGTTGACATCTTTTTCCCCTGGCAGAAACCTGGCTTTCTGCGTCAAATCTTCATCAAAAATCGTTCAGATGATAACCGCCTGAAGTATATCCGTTTCCCGAAATCATGGAAACCGATTTTCCGTTTCGTGTCCGTGATACGCATTTCGCCCGAAAAGCTGTGACACAAATCCAATTAATTCTCGCGATAAAGCGGAGATCATGACGGGTTTCACACTTCTCTTTTTTATAAATGGAAATCGGTTTCCATATCCTATCCAATCATCTCCGCAATAAGTTTTTACATTTAAGGATGAGGCCATGTACAAGATTATGCTGTGTTGCTCTGCGGGGATGTCCACCAGTCTGCTGGTGAGAAAGATGGTTGACGCGGCAGGAGAACGGGATCTTCCCGTACAGATTGAAGCCTGGGGCGTTGCCGAATTTGATACGCAGTTTCCAAAGTATCAGGTGGTGCTGCTCGGGCCGCAGGTGAAGTATATGTTACCGACGCTGTCGCAAAAGGCTGCCGCTCACGGCATTCCTGTTCAGGCCATCGACATGATGGATTACGGAATGCAGCGTGGCGACAAAGTGCTGGATTACGCGCTCTCGCTTATTGAAGCCGCGCATTAGAAACAGGATCTCGCCCATGAGTTCTTTATATCAGTCGATGGTTGCCGTTATTGAACAGACGATTACGCCGCTCGCCGGGAAACTCGGCCAGCAGAAATATGTTATCGCTATTCGTGACGGCTTCACCGCGGCGCTGCCGTTCATGATTATCGGCTCGTTTATGCTGGTGTTTATCTTCCCGCCGTTCTCTGCCGATACCACGGTCGGCTTTGCCCGCGCCTGGCTCGATTTCTCGCAGACGTACCGCGAACAGCTAATGCTGCCGTTTAATCTCAGCATGGGCGTGATGACCTTTTTTATCTCCGTTGGCGTCGGCGCGAGCCTCGGGCGTCAGTTCCAGCTCGATCCCGTCATGGCAGGCCTGCTGGCGTTTATGGCGTTCCTGCTGGTAGCCGCCCCCTACGCCGACGGAAAAATCTCCACGCAGTATCTCTCAGGCCAGGGCATTTTCACGGCGCTGATTACGGCGATTTACTCCACCCGCGTCTACGCGTGGCTCAAGGAACACAAGGTGACCATCCGCCTGCCGAAAGAGGTACCGACCGGCGTGGCGCGCTCGTTTGAGATTCTCATTCCGGTTATCGCGGTGATGGGAACGCTGCACCCGCTGAACCTGTTTATCGAAGCGCAAACCGGCATGATCATGCCGCAGGCGATTATGCATCTGCTGGAGCCGCTGGTTTCCGCGTCGGACTCCCTGCCTGCCGTATTGCTCTCCGTGTTGCTGTGCCAGATCTTCTGGTTTGCGGGCATTCACGGCTCGCTTATCGTCACCGGCATTATGAACCCATTCTGGATGGCGAATCTCTCCGCCAACCAGGCGGCGCTGGCCGCGGGCGCTGCGCTGCCGCACACTTATCTGCAAGGCTTCTGGGATCACTACCTGCTGATTGGCGGCGTCGGCTGCACCCTGCCGCTGGCGTTTTTGCTCCTTAAAAGCCGGGCGACGCACCTGCGCACCATCGGCAAAATGGGCATCGTGCCGAGCTTTTTTAATATCAACGAACCGATTCTGTTCGGCGCGCCGATCATCATGAACCCCATTCTGTTTATCCCGTTCGTCTGCGTGCCGCTGGTCAACGCCGTACTGGCCTGGACCGCCACACGACTGGGGCTGATTGAACAGGTGGTGTCGCTCACACCCTGGACGACGCCTGCGCCCATCGGCGCTTCCTGGGCCGCCAACTGGGCGCTGGCCCCGGTGGTGATGTGCCTTATCTGCATGGTGATGTCAGCGCTGATTTATCTGCCGTTCCTGCGCGCCTATGAACGCTCACTTATTAAGACCGAAGAGCTGAAAGCGCGTAACGCGGCCCCACAGGCGCAAACCGTGACCGGATAATTCCCGTCGCGCCAGGGACGGCGCGGCTCAAATAACGACACCGGAAATAAGAGGCATTAAACGCGTGGCGGTATTTCGCTATGCGGGGAGCGTTACGCCTTTTTATTCCCTTTCATTAATGAAGAGTAACAAAGAATGATTGCACTGGAAGAAGCGGTAATGGAAATCATCGTCAATGCGGGGCAGTCGCGCAGCCTCTGCTTTGAAGCGCTGCACGCCGCGCGGGCGGGCAATTTCAGCGAGGCGCAACATCT
This sequence comes from Cronobacter sp. HA18003, assembly GCF_011605905.1. NCBI lineage: Bacteria > Pseudomonadati > Pseudomonadota > Gammaproteobacteria > Enterobacterales > Enterobacteriaceae > Cronobacter > Cronobacter sp. HA18003. The sequence continues at coordinate 398,780 of NZ_JAANQO010000021.1, forward strand.
GCTGCGCGAAGCCGACGGCTACGCCCGTCAGGCGCATAAGATGCAGACGAAGCTGATTGAGCAGGACGCGGGCGAAGGCCGCCAGCCGATGACCTTAATTATGGTTCATGCGCAGGATCATTTAATGAATTCCCTGCTGGCGCGCGAATTTTCTGAAGAGCTGATTCATTTATATCAGCGTCAGTAAATAAATTATTTTATTCGCGGCAGAAGATCTTCTGTGGGCGATAAATAAACCGCTGTACCCGAAACGACGTAAATACTCTTTCCCGATGATAGCGCATTAATTCTGGCCCGCCAGAAGGGAGAGCTGTTGTCTTAATAATAGTGACGATAAAGAGATAATTATGACTACGTTAAAAAAACTTCCATTAGCCCTGGCGGTTATCGCCGCCCTTTGCCCTGTATCTGTGCTCGCTCAGGAATACACCCAGGAACAGATTGACGCCATGGTGGCGAAAGCGGTGGATAAAGCACTGGCCGAGCGCCAGGCGAAAATCGACGCCGCCATGAACAAAAAAGCCGATGTGGTCACCGAGCCGCAAAGCCCAGCCCAGACGCCGGATCTGGCGATTCCGTTCGGCGTGAAGTTTACCGGCTACGCCCGTTATGGCGCGCATTACCAGAGCGGCGACCAGAAATATGTCGCGGTTGACGGCTCCTATAACGGCGCCTCCGCCATTGGCCGTCTCGGCAACGAAGGCAACGGCGGCGAATTCCAGCTCTCGAAGGCCTTTAAAGGCGGCAACGGCGCAATCTGGGATGTCAACGTGATGTTTGACCACTGGGGCGACGAAGTGAACCTGAAAAAAGCCTACGCGGGCGTGACTAATCTGCTGGAATCGAACCCGAAAGCCTATTTCTGGGCCGGCCGCGATTTCCACCAGCGTCCGCAACAGGGTATCAACGACTACTTCTGGATGAACCACGACGGCCAGGGCGCCGGGGTGAAGAACTTCGATCTGGGCGGTGTTCAGTTTGATGTGGCGGTGGTGGCCGCCGTGGAATCCTGTAGCCCGGAAGTGATGGAAGACGAAGCGAACCCGTCGCGCATCACCTGTACTGGCGGCTCCGGCACCGGCGATAAAGGCAACTACGCGGCGACATCGAAAATCCACGGCATGAAAGTCGGCCCGCTCGATCTGGAGCTGTACGCCAACTACGGCTTTGACTCAAAAGCCGTCGATCGCGATGAGCGCCTGAAAGCCTGGCAGGGCGGCGTGGTGCTGAGCCACACCAACGACAGCGGCGTGAATAAGCTCATCGCCCGCTACTCCGATAATTCAGACAACAGCGTGTATAACAAAACCGACGATCTGACCACGGTATACGCGAGCTTCGAAGGGCTGCACAGATTCACGCAGCAGGCCCAGGTGGAGTATCTGCTGGCGTTCCACGATTACGACAATGACCGTGACGACCGCGATAACCGCCGCAACTATAACGCCATCGTGCGTCCGATGTATTTCTGGAACGATGTCCACTCGACCTGGCTTGAAGCGGGCTGGCAGCGCGTTGATTACCAGGAAGGCGGCGATAACAGCGGCTGGAAAGTGACGCTCTCGCAGAACATGTCTATCGCGATGGGCCCGGAATTCCGCCCGATGCTGCGCTTCTACGTGACTGGCGGCGAAGTGGATAACAAACGCACCGCCCGCGTCAATAATACCGACGACACCACGCTCGATTCGCTGAATATCGGCGCGATGTGGGAAGCCTGGTGGTAATCAGGCAGGGATAACGTACGCAAAAAAACCCGCCGCCGGCGCACCGGGGCGGGTTTTGCTGTTTATCGCGCGTTACGCCGGGCTTGCTGCGGGTGGGGTTCGGCCCTCTTCAGCCGCCTCCTGCGGCTTTTCTTCTTCCGGCACATCAGGCTGGATAATCACACGGCTTGGCAGCGCAAGGCGCACGCCCAGCTCCTGAAGCCCTTCCATAATGCGCAGGTTGATCTCCTGCTGCAGGTCCATGTACTGGTTGTAATCCGCCGTATTAATGATGTGCACCACTTCGTAGGTCAGGCGATCCTGATCAAAAGTGGCGAAGTGCGCGCGGTCGAAACGGGTATCACCGCTCTGCTCGATAATGGATTTCACCATCGGGCCAATCTGGCGCAGCTTCTCCGGCGGCGTGGAGAGCGAGACGCCAAAGGTAAATACGATACGGCGCGTCTGCATGCGTTTGTAGTTGTGAATGGTTTGCTGAAGCAGAATGGCGTTCGCGCAGACAATCTGCTCGCCGCTTAAGCTGCGGATACGCGTGGTTTTCAGGCCGATATGTTCGATGGTGCCGGAGACATCGTTAAAGACGATGAAATCGCCAATTTCAAAGGGTTTGTCAAAGCCAATCGAGAGCGAGGCGAACACATCGCTTAACACCGTCTGCACCGCCAGCGCAATAGCGATACCGCCGACGCCGAGGCTCGCCACCAGCGCGGTGATATTGACCCCGGCGTTAGCAAGAATCGACAGCAGCATCACCGCCCAGATCAGCGCGCGGATTATCAGCCCCAGAATAACCATCGTCACCGGATTACGGTGCGTGCCAGGGCGCATTAGGGAATGGTGCAGCCACGACTGCACCGCCTGATCGAACCAGAGCGCGATTTGCAACGCCAGCACCAGAAACCAGGCGTGGGAAATGGTACTGTGTATCCGGTCAGGCAGGCTGACAAACTGCAAACTGAAAAGAAAGGCGGCGAAGAGGATCAAAATGCGTCGCGTCTTTCTTAATACGTCGAGAAAGACCTTATACGCTGAGCCGTTATTATGTTCCTCCGCCCAGCGCGCGATGCGCTTGTGCAGTATCGCGAGAATTTTACTGACGACCCAGTAAGTGACGAGGGTTATCGCCAGCACCAGCAAGACATTTCCCCAGAACGTTAATGATGTCATCAGGCGCAAAAAATTGGTGTGCAGAATGTAATCCATTCTTCCTCCCTGGTCGGTAGCCCTAAAGTGAAACCTGAGTATAGACCATCGCTAAGAGGGCTCTTTTCATAGGGTTAGGCTGTCTTCAAGCATAAAAAAAGCCCCTCATCAGAAGGGGCTTAATGCAGAAATTAACAGAGCGGGGCTTCACGCCGTAACGGCTTAATACCCTTTTGAGCGGGAGATTTTATCCAGATACCCCATCACAAACGCCGACAGCACAAATGTCAGGTGGATAATGACATACCACATCAATTTATTATCCGGCACGTTCTTCGCATCCATAAAGACACGCAGCAGGTGAATGGAGGAGATGGCGACAATCGACGCTGCCACTTTATTTTTCAACGAGCTGGCGTCCATTTTCCCCAGCCAGCTCAGTTTTTCCTTACCTTCATGAATATCAAGCTGGGAGACGAAGTTTTCATAGCCGGAAAACATCACCATGACCAGCAATCCGCCCACCAGCGTCATGTCTACCAGCGACAGTAACAGCAGGATCAGATCCGCCTCAGCAATCGTCAGAATGTTCGGCAGAACGTGAATAATTTCCTGGAAGAATTTGACGGTCAGCGCCAGCAGCGCCAGAGAAAGCCCGAAATAAACCGGGGCCAGCAGCCAGCGTGAGGCGTACATTGCGTTTTCGATAAAGCGTTCCATAGCGTCCTGAAAAATAGCCAGAATGGCTTTCAGTATAACGCACAGAGGTGACGGTCTGACAACAGACGGAAGGGATCAGACCTGGGTGATATCGACCTGCGGGCGCTGGAACTCGGGCCAGACGATCGCCACCAGTTGCGGATAGGCTTCCTGGCTGAATTCATGGAAGCAGTGGCGCAGGTTGAGCACTTCGATATCAGAGAAAGTGACTAACTCACCGTTCAGACAGCGTTTTTTTAAATTATCGTAATATTTATAAACGGCTGAATTAAGATTACTGCAACGGCGCTGCGCCTCAAATAAACCCGGCGTGGCGTTCAGTTCTTCAAATGTCATTTTTTTAATGGTGGCGTTCGTAAAATCGATATATTCATGATTAACGCGCCAGTACCACAATGGCGTAATTGCGTTAAGGAGCGCGGAGAAATGGTCCTCGCCCTCTTCTTTGTTACGCGGCGGGATGGGATCTGCGCCAGAAGCGTTGTCTGGTTTATTGGCACCATTTTCTTTCATAAAAAAAAGCACGCCGCTTAAAAGCAGCAGCAAGGTAATGACAGAATAAAAAATACTGTTCATGCGCAGGCTCCGTTTTTTTTGATTTTAATTTTCCGGCATGTTATTGTCAACGAAAACCATCCGGCGTATTTCTTTATCCTTCTGATATAAAAGGAAATAACATCAATGTTGCCCGACAATCTTGTGCCGGCGCGTTATCGTATTCCCACACCCGACAACCACCCCTCCGGCGAACAAAATAGCGAAAATTTAACTCAGGGAAAGCCAAAGCTCGAAGAATATGAAACGGACATATTGAGCGGCAAATCTCTGGCGGGCCAGAGCGGCAACGTACTGCTGGAAGAACGCGACCGCCATATTAAAGCACGCCTGCTCAGTGTGGTTAAAATTGAGGCTTACACTAAAGTCCTGAATAAACTGGTCGAAGATAATGCTATTAGCGCTGAAGAATTGGCTGAACTGATCGCCACGAAAACCGCGCAGATAAATGAAGCGGGTAATAAAATTTGGCTTAATCTCATTACCCAGGAAAAAGACGCCCCCGTTTTTTATAAGTTCGAGGATTAACTGGCGTGACGGAAATAACCTCCAGCCACCAATATTTCACTTTAGATAAGCAAGAAGAACAGAAATTTATCTTAAGTCAGAATTTGCAGGCGCTGATTAATGAAAAAAATGAAGCCATTGCCGGTTATACCCGGGCCGTGCTGACGATCCCGGCCGCCCTGGTTCAGCTGAAATGGCAAAATCGCCGCGAAATCTATCCGTTTCTGGTGAAAGAAGAGGTTTATGGCGCTGTACTTGAAGAGATCATGAAGCGTTATCCGCAGCTGCGCGCGCAAATCCTGACGGCGATTGAAGAAAATTATCAGCAGATTAAAGCGCAGGAAGCCGAAACGCTGATGTTAAGCCGCAGGCTCGCCGAGGGTAACTGCCAGACTTCTTCCGTCACGCCGCTTCCCGAACCGCCCGTTGCCTCACCCGACAAGTAGCGCGCCCGCGTTCTGTCCGCCGTTTTCCTCCTGCGTTATTACCTCCGTCACCTGATCCAGCGTTCCGATTTGCACATCCCCGGTACGATTACGCTTGCTTCGGTCTATCAACAGCAGCGATTGCGCCGCCCGGCGCAGCAGCAGCGTTTTGTACTCCGCGTTCCACGAGCGCGCGTCCCAGATGGTGCCCGCTTCATCAATCCCCTGGCATGAGAAAAGAAACAGATCGATATCAATATGCTTCAATAACGCAGGCAGCGACGGGTTTTCATAACAGGCGGCCTGACGATGCAGGATGCCGCCGGTGCTGATAAGCATTATCTGCTCGCGTCTGGCGACCTCCTGCCCTACCCGCACGCTGTTGGTGAAAATGGTGAGCGGGATATCCGGCAACTGCCGCGCCAGATACCAGCAGGTGGTGCTGGCATCGAGCGCCACCACCATTCCGGCGTCGAGCCAGTTTAGCGCATTACGCGCGATATCCATCTTATGCGCATGGTGGCTTTTCATGCGCGCCTGGAACGGATCGTCATGGCTTTGCACATCACGCCGTAGTGCCCGCGCCCGCCCGTGGCTGCGCAGAATTTTCCCGGCGCGCTGCAGCTCGCTCAGATCGCGCCGGATGGTCTCCTGACTTACAGCAAGGCGGTGCGCCAGCGCCTGGGTGCTCAGCGCCTCATGCGCCCACAAGAGCCTGATAATCTTCTGCTGACGCTCATTTTTCATCCTGCTGCTCCGTCGGTGAATGGCCTGGATTGCACGCTGTTCATTATTGCAGCAGGCACACGGAAAGGAGAACCGGGCCGCGCCGGAAATACAGAAAATCCTGATAATTTCCGCCAACGCAGCATGAGGCACTACCCTTAGAGGACGCTTTGATAACGAGGAGGAACTTATGGCGAACGACCAGAACAAGATCCAGGACCCGACGACCCAGTACTTCACCGGGGAATATCCAAAGCAGAAACAGCCTGCGCCGGGCATTCAGGCCAAAATGGAGCCGGTGCCGGACTGCGGTGAGAAAAGCTACAAGGGAAGTGGTCGCCTTCAGGATCGTAAGGCACTGGTGACAGGGGGCGATTCCGGTATTGGTCGCGCTGCCGCCATTGCTTACGCGCGAGAAGGCGCGGACGTGGTGCTGAACTACCTCCCGGAGGAGCAGCAGGACGCCGAAGAAGTGAAGGCGCTGATTGAAGAGGCGGGCCGCAAAGCGGTGCTGATCCCAGGCGATCTGACCGACGAGAAATTCGCCCGCGATCTGGTGCATCGCGCCATTAAAGAGCTGGGCGGGCTGGATATTCTGGCGCTGGTGGCCGGTAAACAAACCGCCGTTGAGGATATCGCGAATCTCACCAGCGAGCAGTTCCAGAAAACCTATGCGACTAACGTGTTCGCGCTGTTCTGGATAACCCAGGAGGCGCTGCCGCACCTGAAACCGGGTGCCAGCATTATCACCACGTCATCCATTCAGGCGTATCAGCCAAGCCCGCATCTGCTGGATTACGCGTCCACGAAGGCCGCTATCCTCAACTACAGCCGCGGGCTTGCCAAACAGGTAGCGGAAAAAGGCATTCGCGTGAATATCGTGGCCCCAGGCCCTATCTGGACGCCGCTGCAAATCTGCGGTGGTCAGCCGCAGGAGAAAATCCCGCAGTTCGGCCAACAGACGCCGCTTAAGCGCGCAGGCCAGCCGGCGGAACTGGCGCCGATTTATGTCTATCTGGCAAGCCAGGAATCGAGCTATGTCACCGCCGAGGTTCACGGTGTCACCGGCGGCGAGCACCTGAGTTAATCGCCCCTTCGGGACAATAAAAAAGCGCGGCTTATGCCGCGCTTTTTCTTTGGCTGAAGGCGTAAGCGTTACTTCGCTTTCGTCACTTCCTGTCCGACCAGGCCGATTTTCAGATAGCCCGCCTGATGCAGCGTGTCCATCACGTTCATCATGGTTTCGTAGTCGACGGTTTTATCCGCGCGGAAGAAAATCGTGGTGTCTTTCTTGCCGCCGGTCTGGGCGTCGAGCGCGCTAATCATCGAATCACGCGTCACCGGATCGTTGCCGATAAACATCGTTTTATCCGCCTTCACCGACAGATAGACCGGTTTTTCCGGGCGCGGCTGCGGCTCGCTGGACGCGGCCGGCAGGTTCACCTTCACATCGACCGTCGCAAGCGGTGCCGCCACCATAAAGATAATCAGCAGCACCAGCATTACGTCGATAAACGGCGTGACGTTAATTTCGTGCATTTCGCCGTTATCATCGAGATTTTCGTTAAAACGCATCGCCATAGGATTAACCTACACGCAGTTTCTGAGCGGTACGCACCGGCTGCGCCTGGGCGCTGGCTTCAAGATCCAGATCGCGGCTTTGCAGCAGCAGTACCTGGGCTGCCACATCGCCAAGCGTGGCTTTATAGCTGCCGATAGTGCGCGCGAAGATGTTATAGATAACCACCGCCGGAATAGCGGCGACAAGACCAATGGCCGTCGCGAGCAGCGCTTCAGCGATACCTGGTGCCACCACCGCGAGGTTGGTGGTCTGCGACTGCGCGATGCCGATAAAGCTGTTCATGATGCCCCACACGGTGCCGAACAGACCCACAAACGGCGAAATCGCGCCGATGGTCGCGAGATAACCGTTGCCGCGCCCCATGTGACGCCCTGCCGCCGCCACGCGACGCTCAAGACGAAAACCGGTGCGCTCTTTAATGCCTTCGTTATCTTCGCTGCCTGCCGAGAGTTCACGCTCATTCTGCGCTTCTTCAATAAGGCGCGCGCTCAGGCTTTTCGGGCCGAAACGTTCGGCCATTTCACGCGCGTCGTCCAGCGTGCGGGCGCCAGCCAGCTCCTGCTGTTCGCGCTTAAGGCGGCGTTTGTGGCCAGACAGCTCAACGCTTTTGCTAAAGAAAATCGCCCAGGTCACGACGGACGCCAGAATGAGGCCAATCATGACGATTTTCACCACGATGTCGGCATGCTGATACATGCCCCAGACGGAAAGATCCGTCTGCATCAAATTATTTCCCACTGTGCATCTCCAGGACGAAAGTCACAAAACTGCTCACAATGATATCAAAATGACATCGAATTGATAGTAGTTCTCATTAGTATTTGCATGGTGTGCCAGCGCGAAATTTTTTTCTTTGCGCTCAGACAGGAAAGGCGTTCAGATGACGTTTTTTCATCTTTGACGCCAGAATAAAAACAGCGCGAGGCGATGGCGATTTTCCGTGGTAACGTAGATTTAGACATCCAGACGTTCAGACAGGGGAAAGCCATGACCGACAAACACATTGAGACGGCGCTGGTGCAGGCCGGGCGCGCAAAACGTTACACGCAAGGCTCGGTGAACAGCGTGATTCAGCGTGCCTCATCGCTGGTGTTTGACAGCGTGGCCGCGAAAAAGCAGGCCACCGCCGGGCGCGCACAGGGCGAACTGTTTTACGGGCGACGCGGCACGCTGACGCATTTTTCGCTTCAGGAGGCGATGTGCGAGCTGGAAGGCGGCGCGGGTTGTGCGCTGTTTCCGTGCGGCGCGGCGGCGGTCGCCAACACGATTCTGGCGTTTGTCGAACAGGGCGATCATGTGCTGGTGACCAACAGCGCGTATGAGCCGACCCAGGATTTCTGCACCAAAATTCTCACGAAATTCGGCGTTACCACCACCTGGTTCGACCCGCTGGCGGGCGATGGCATCGCAAAGTACCTTCAGCCGAACACCAAAGTGGTGTTTCTGGAATCGCCCGGCTCCATCACGATGGAAGTTCACGACGTGCCCGCGATTGTTACGGCGGTACGCCGCGTCGCGCCGGATGCCATCATCATGATGGACAACACCTGGTCGGCGGGCATTCTTTTTAAGGCGCTCGATTTCGGCATTGATATCTCGATTCAGGCAGGCACCAAATATCTGGTGGGGCATTCGGACGCGATGATAGGCACGGCGGTTGCCAACGCCCGCTGCTGGGATACGCTTCGCGAGAACGCTTATCTGATGGGCCAGATGGCGGACGCCGATTCCGCGTATGTCACCAGCCGCGGCCTGCGCACGCTGGCGGTGCGCCTGCGTCAGCATCATGAAAGCGGTCTGCGCGTGGCGCAGTGGCTGGCGGCGCACCCACAGGTGGCGCGCGTCAATCACCCGGCGCTGCCGGGCAGCAAAGGCCATGAATTCTGGAAGCGCGATTTCAGCGGGGCCAGCGGCCTCTTCTCTTTTATTCTCGACAAACGCCTTAGCGACGCAGAGCTCGCGCATTATCTCGATAATTTCGCGCATTTCAGCATGGCCTATTCGTGGGGCGGCTATGAGTCGCTTATCCTCGCCAACCAGCCGGAAGAGCTTGCAGCGATCCGTCCGGCGGGCGGCGTGGACTTCACCGGCACGCTGGTGCGCCTGCATATCGGGCTCGAAAACGTTGAAGATTTAATCGCCGATCTCGACGCGGCCTTCCGTCGTATCGCCTGAAGTGAAAAAAAACCGCGTTATCCCAGGAAAAGAGAGGGTTTGTTGAACCTGTAGTGCAGATGTAACGGCCCATTTAGAGGTACAATAAGGCAATTCCGCTGTTCCACAGGATCTCCCATGGCTGTTATCCAGGATATTATCGCTGCGCTCTGGCATCACGATTTTGCCGCGCTGGCGGACCCGCACATTGTCGGCGTGGTCTGGTGTGTGATGTTTGCCACGCTGTTTTTAGAAAATGGTCTGCTGCCGGCGTCGTTTCTGCCGGGCGATAGCCTGCTGCTGCTGGCGGGCGCGATGATAGCGCAGGGCGTCATGGATTTTGTGCCGACGCTTGTGATCCTCACCAGCGCAGCAAGCCTCGGCTGCTGGCTGAGCTATGTCCAGGGGAGATGGCTTGGCAATACGCGTATTGTGCGCGGCTGGCTCGCGCAGCTACCGGCGAAATACCATCACCGCGCCACCTGCATGTTCGATCGCCACGGCCTGCTGGCGCTGCTGACCGGTCGTTTCCTGGCGTTTGTGCGCACACTGTTGCCGACGATGGCGGGCATCTCCGGGCTCTCTAACCGTCGCTTCCAGATCTTCAACTGGCTGAGCGCCGTGATTTGGGTCGGCGTGGTGACCGGCTTTGGCTATGCGCTCAGCATGATCCCGTTTGTAAAACGCCATGAAGATCAGGTGATGACCTTCCTGATGATCCTGCCCATCGCGCTGCTGGTCATCGGCCTGCTTGGCGCGTTGCTGGTCGTATTAAAGAAAAAAACGCAGTAAGTCTTTCCGGGCGGAGCGCAGGCTCCGCTCACGACAGCGCGCGCAGGCGCGCGGCATCTTCTCCCGGCGTCACCCCGAAATAGCGTTTAAATTCACGGCTGAACTGCGACGCGCTCTCATACCCTACCTGCATCGCCGCTGCGCTGGCCTTCATCCCGTTATGCGCCATCAGCAGCCGTGCTTTCTGCAACCGCCAGGTTTTCAGGTATTGCAGCGGCGAGGTGCTGGTCACCGCTTTGAAATTATGGTGAAACGCCGAGACGCTCATGTTGGCTTCCGCCGCCAGTTGCTCGACCGTCAGGCTTTCGGCGTAGCGGGTTTCGATGCGCCTTATCGCGCGGCTTATCAGACTGAAATGCGTCTGGCGGCTTACCAGCGCCATCAGCGCCCCGCCGCCCGGCCCTTTCAGCACGTGATAGAGAATTTCACGCACGATCTGTTTGCCAAGAATGCGCGCATCCAACGGCTGCTCCAGCACCTCCAGCAACCGCTCGACGGCGCAGAGAATGTCATCGGTCAGTACGCCGGAATTAATCCCGCACGAGCACGGCGCGGGCCGGAAATGATCATCCTCGCCAATCTCCATCACCAGCGCCTGAAGCTGGAGCACATCAATATTAATGCGAATGCCCGCGAGCGGTTCTTCCGCGGTGGCGAAGGTTTCGCACTCAAACGGCAGCGGCACCGTCAGCAGCAGATATTCACGCGGATCGTAACGGAAAACTTTATCGTTGAGATAACCCGTTTTATGGCCGGAAAAGAGAAATATGATGCCAGGCTGATAAATTACCGGCGTGCGCGCGCCGGGCGTCGTGCCGTAGAGCAGGCGTATCTCCGGCGGCAAAAAAGTCAGCGTTTTTTCTTTCTCTTTTAAGCGTTTAATTTCTTCTGTGATATTCCGACATATTGCATCGCGATTCATTAACAGCGACTCCAGACAGCCCTTTTAACCGGCGTTCAGTGTGCGCAAAAAATCCGATTTCCTCCAGAGGTAAAGAGAAATGGGCAAGAGAAAGGCAGGAATGAGCATTGAGGCTGTGCGTCACCGCGCCGAGAATAGACGTCAATGGTTCATGCCTGATGCATGACGTTTATTCCAGAAGGAGTTTTCGATGAACAACTTTAACCTCCATAACCCGACCCATATCGCTTTTGGTAAAGGCGCCATCAGCGAACTGCGCGCGCTCATTCCGGCAGACAGCCGCGTGCTGGTGACTTACGGCGGCGGCAGCGTCAAAAAAACCGGCGTGCTCGATCAGGTCTACAGCGCCCTGAACGGCCTTGACGTGCTGGAGTTCGGCGGTATCGAACCCAACCCGTCTTACGAGACGCTGATGAACGCTGTTGAGCTGGTGCGTAAAGAAAAAGTGACATTTTTACTCGCCGTCGGCGGCGGTTCTGTTCTTGATGGCACGAAATTCATCGCGGCCGCCGCGCACTATCCGTCCTCGCGCGATCCGTGGCATATCCTGGAAACCGGCGGTAGCGAAATCACCAGCGCCATCCCGATGGGCTCTGTCCTGACGCTGCCAGCAACCGGCTCAGAATCCAACAAAGGCGCGGTGGTTTCGCGTCGCGCCACCGGTGACAAACAGGCGTTCCACTCCGCGCATGTTCAGCCGCGTTTCGCCATTCTCGACCCGGTTTACACTTACACCCTGCCGCCGCGCCAGGTGGCGAACGGCGTGGTGGACGCTTTTGTTCACACCGTCGAGCAGTACGTCACGTATCCGGTGAACGCTAAAATTCAGGACCGCTTCGCGGAAGGCATTCTGCTGACGCTTATCGAAGAAGGCCCGAAAGCGCTGAAAGAGCCGGAAAATTACGACGTGCGCGCCAACCTGATGTGGGCCGCGACTCAGGCGCTGAACGGGCTTATCGGCGCGGGCGTGCCGCAGGACTGGGCTACGCATATGCTCGGCCATGAACTGACCGCGATGCACGGCCTGGATCACGCCCAGACGCTGGCGGTCGTGCTGCCGTCGCTCTGGAACGAGAAGCGCAATGAGAAGCGCGCCAAACTGCTGCAGTACGCTGAGCGCGTCTGGAATATCACCGAAGGCAGCGATGATGAGCGCATCGACGCCGCGATTGCCGCCACCCGCCGCTTCTTCGAAACCATGGGCACGCCAACCCGCCTGAGCGATTACGGTCTGGATGGCAGCTCCATTCCGGCGCTGCTGGCGAAGCTTGAAGAGCACGGCCTCACCGCGCTTGGCGAACATAAAGATATTACGCTCGACGTCAGCCGCCGCATTTACGAAGCCGCCCGCTAAGCTTTTTACCCGCGAGCTTTCGTTTTTGGCTATTTCGACCAGACTTAACTCACTGACTTGCGCCGGGGCAGCTTGCCCCGGTGTGTTAGCTCAAAAGGAGGAAATATGGCAAATCCAGGCGTAATTAAGCTGCATGACGGCAACCTGATGCCCCAGCTCGGCCTCGGCGTATGGCAGGCGACGAACGAAGATGTCGTCACCGCGATTCACAAAGCGCTGGAGGTGGGCTACCGCTCCATCGACACCGCCGCGGCCTATAAGAATGAACAAGGCGTGGGCGACGCGCTGAAAAGCGCGGGCGTTGCGCGCGATGAGTTATTCATCACTACCAAGCTCTGGAACGACGACCAGAAGCGTCCGCGTGAGGCGCTGGAAGAGAGTCTCGAAAAGCTGCAACTCGACTATGTGGATCTCTATCTGATGCACTGGCCGGTGCCGGCTATCGACCGCTATGTCGAGGCCTGGAAAGGCATGATTGAGCTGCAGCAGGAAGGGCTTATCAAAAGCATCGGCGTGTGTAACTTTAACGTTGAGCATCTGCAACGCATCATCGACGAAACGGGCGTGACGCCGGTTATCAACCAGATTGAGCTGCACCCGCTGCTGCAACAGCGCCAGCTGCACGCCTGGAACGCCACGCACAAGATCCAGACGGAATCCTGGAGCCCGCTGGCGCAGGGCGGCGAAGGCGTATTTGATCAGAAAATTATTCGCGAGCTGGCGGATAAATATGGCAAGACCCCGGCGCAAATTGTGATTCGCTGGCATCTCGACAGCGGCCTGGTCGTTATCCCGAAATCCGTCACCCCGACGCGCATCGCGGAAAACTTTAACGTCTGGGATTTCCGTCTGGATAAAGACGAACTCAGCGAAATCGCGAAGCTCGACCAGGGCAAACGCCTCGGCCCGGATCCAGAACAATTCGGCGGGTAATCGCGCCAGTTGGCGGCAAAAAGAAAAAACAGCATACTACGCAGGCCTGTTTACGGACGTTTGAGGACCAGTTCCGATGAAGCACCGCTTAGCGTTAGTTATGCTGTTTTTTTCCGCCAGCACGCTGGCGCAGGGGGACGCACAGACCCCCACGCAATTTCTGAAATCGCTCTACCAGAGCTATGCCAAAGGCAATGAACCGGTGGATTTTGCCAGTAAAGGCGAGCAGCAGATCCTCTCCGATCGCCTGCTGAGCCTGGTGGAAGAAGATACCCGTCTTTCCGGCGGTGAAGTCGGCTTTCTCGATTACGATCCCATCTGCTATTGCCAGGACTGGGACGATCTGGCCGTGGATAAGATAAACGTCACTAACAGCGACGCCACGCATGCCAAAGCCACGATTACCTTCCGCCCATTCCGCAGCTCACCGGATGCCACCACCCAGAGCTTTGCGTTGATTAACGAGAAAGGCCGCTGGCGCATCGACGACATCATGAACGGCAACGGCAGCCTCTATAAATCGTTGCAGGAGAGCGGCCAGCAGTTGCGCGCCGATAGCACGAACAACGATACCGTCTCTCCCTGAGATCTTGGTAATAAAAAACGGCTTGCCACTGGCAAGCCGTTTTTTTATCTGCGGCCGCGTTATTTCGCCGGGCCGCCCGCGAGTTTATCCAGCATCATTACGCTGGACGTTTCGATGTACTTCGGCAGCTCGGAGAAGAGATGAATGATGTGCGCCGACTGTAAATGCTTTTGCAGCAGTTCGCGGCTTTCCCACTCTTCCGTCCAGACAAAACGGCGCGGATTTTCCGTGTCGCGGTTGAGCTGATACACGATACAGCCCTCTTCGGCATGCGTTTTTTCGATGACGCCGCGAAAAAGCTGCTCAAGCGTCTCTTCCTTGCCAGGTTTACTGACGAAAATAGCTACTACCGGAACGGTCATGTTGTACTCCTGCAATCATATTTACCAGGACAAGCGGCGCGCCTTCTGCCCGTCGCGTTTATTTCGCCTGGGCGCTTAACAGCGCCACTCCCGTTTGCGCCGACACGCGCTCGATATACGCGCTCACCTGCGGGCCAAACGCCGCGCCTTTGACAATCGTGAGCGAGCGCAGCAGCGGGAAGAGAATAAAATCGGTGGTATCAATGGCCTGTCGCCCGGCTACCAGCGGCTCCAGCGCGTTCAGATCTGAATTCACCTGCGCGAGCAGCGCCGGCGTCTGCGCGCGCAGCGCGGCTAAATCGCCAAACGCTTTCTCTTCACGCGCGGTATAGGCGCGACGCGCTTGTGGCGTCGCCAGCTCGGCGAAATCGCCCTCGGTAAAGCGCGGGATCGCCAGATTAAACAGCGGGGTCGATACCGACTCGCACCACTGTTTAATCGCCTCATCCACCGGCGCGTCGGCCACGCGCGGCTGTGCAAGCCCATCCACGTAGCGCACGATATCCATGCTCTCCGGCATATACGTGCCGTCGTCTTTTTCAAGAATCGGCACCACCTTGCGCCCGACCATGCGGATCGGCGTGTCGGCATCGCCTTCCATAATGACGCACACCTCAACCGGCAGCTTTTTCAGGCCGAAAATCATCAGGGCGCGGACACAGAACGGGCAGTGCTCGTAGATATGCAGCTTCATGCAATTCTCCATGGGGGCGCGGCGACCATCTTGTTATCGCTCGCAAAAAAGACTACTGATGAGTAACCTTACTCGATAGTAACATAACGCGTTTGCGTGACAAGCGCGACGAAAACGCCCGGTGCGATACCTTTGCCGTCTGGCTTGCAGTAAGCTTACGCCGTTCACGTAACCCAGGGAGAGAGGATTTGCAGACTGACGCTGACCACCCGGAAAACCGCAAACCGAAACGGGGCATCGCCACCCGCCGCCGGCTGTTGAAACACGCCTGCGCCGAGTTCGCGCGGCTTGGCTATCACAGCACCAAAGTCAGCAATATCGTGAAGGCGAGCGGCCTGAGCCAGCCCACGTTTTATCTCTATTTCGCCAGCAAAGAAGCCGCTTATGAAGAGCTGGTGAGCGAATTTCGCCTGCGCCTGGAACGGCTCACCGAAACGCTGCTGATCCGCGACCGCGTCGAAGGCGAAGCGCTGGTGAAAAGCGTGCAGAACAGCTTTCTCAAGCTGCTGAATTTTCTTGCCGAAGATAAAGCGCTGACCGAAATCGGCTTCTTTCAGCCGCCCGGCTGTACACAGACCAAAGCGACGCTGGTCAACGCCATCGCCAGTAATATCGCCAAAGAGCAGTCGCTTGGCCTGTTTCGCGATGATATCGACGCGCTGCACATGGCGCGCTGCTGCGTGGGGATGATAGACCAGATGGCGCGGGTCCCGGCAGATGAGGCGACCCCGGAGGCGCTGGCGCTGGGCTGTGCGCAGCTCTTGTGCGAGGGCATCTGGTTAAGCCGCCACCATCACGCCGTCTGACGCTTTTCTCGCCGACTGTGCCCGGTGACTCGCGCCAGGCGCACAAATCCGCAGCACAATGATTGATAAGCCAAAAATCATCGGCGAAGATACCTTCTGGCGCTTCGCTTTGTGACGTCAGGCACAATGGTTGGCTATATACGCGCGAAAGCCCCCCTGAACCAGATTATGCCCATTGCGCCGCACGCCAGGGGCATTACCTTTACGCATTATCGCTTTTACAGACCGCCAGCCAGAGGAATGGACGATGCAACACCGCCTCACCATTAAAGACATTGCGCGCTTAAGCGGCGTGGGGAAATCCACCGTGTCGCGCGTGCTCAATAACGAGAGCGGCGTCAGCGAACGCACCCGCGAAAAGGTCGAGGCGGTGATGCGCCAGCACGGTTTCTCCCCTTCCCGCTCGGCGCGCGCGATGCGCGGACAGAGTGATAAAGTCGTCGCGATTATCGTCACCCGTCTGGATTCGCTCTCGGAAAACCTGGCGGTGCAGACCATTCTGCCCGCGCTGTATGAACAGGGTTACGATCCTATCATGCTGGAGAGCCGTTTTTCGCCCGCGCTGGTGCAGGAGCATCTGGGCGTGCTGAGCCGCCGCCATATCGATGGCGTGATTTTGTTTGGCTTTAGCGGCATTAACGAGGTGCTGACCGCCGCCTGGCAGAAATCGCTGGTGCTGATGGCGCGCGACGCGACGGGTTTTGCATCGGTCTGCTACGAGGATGACGGCGCGATACGGCTCTTAATGCAGCGCCTGTATGACAACGGCCACCGCCACATCAGCTTTCTCGGCGTGCCGCACAGCGATATCACGACCGGCAAGCGACGCCACGAGGCGTATCTCAGTTTCTGTAAACAGCACGGGCTGACGCCGCGCGACACGCTGCCGGGGCTTGCCATGAAGCAGGGTTATGAACACGCCGCCGACGTGCTGAGTGAAGAGACCACCGCGCTGGTCTGCGCGACCGATACCCTTGCCATCGGTGCCAGTAAATATCTTCAGCAGCGCGGCGGCACGCCGGTCCAGCTTGCGAGCGTCGGCAATACGCCGCTGCTCAAATTCCTGCACCCTGAAGCGATCGCGGTCGATCCCGGTTATGGTCAAGCCGGGCGCGCGGCGGCGAAACAGCTTATCGATCAGATAACCGGCCGCGCCGATCCGCGCCAGATAGTGATCCCCGCCCGTCTCGGCTAAGCGCCCTTCCTGCATGTTTATTGTGATCGCGCTCTGTTTTCGGGAACGTTCCCGTTCACGCCATCACGCTTAAAAGTTACTCTGCGCCCCAGGCCATCCGCGCCTCGTACCTACCTCTGCGACAGGGCTTCATCATGAGCAAAGTAAACCAACAGGATATCGATAAGCTGATAACCCTTGTGGGCGGCCGCGAGAATATCGCAACCGTTAGCCACTGCATTACCCGTCTGCGTTTTGTACTGAATCAGCCGTCTAAAGCCGATCCGAAAGCGATAGAAGAGCTGCCAATGGTGAAAGGCTGCTTTACCAACGCCGGACAGTTTCAGGTGGTGATTGGCACCAATGTCGGTGATTACTACCAGGCGCTGATCGCCACCAGCGGTCACAGCGCCGCCAGTAAAGAGCAGGCAAAACTCGCCGCGCGCCAGAACATGAAATGGCATGAGCGGCTTATCTCCCACTTCGCCGAAATTTTCTTCCCGCTGCTGCCCGCGCTGATTAGCGGCGGCCTGATCCTCGGCTTTCGCAACGTGATTGGCGATGTGCCAATGCACGACGGCAAAACGCTGGCGCAGATGTTCCCGTCGCTTAAAACCATCTACGACTTTTTATGGCTTATCGGCGAGGCCATCTTCTTCTATCTGCCGGTCGGGATCTGCTGGTCGGCGGTGCGCAAAATGGGCGGCACGCCGATCCTCGGGATCGTGCTTGGCGTGACGCTGGTTTCTCCGCAGCTGATGAACGCCTATCTGCTCGGCCAGCAAACGCCGGAAGTGTGGGATTTTGGGCTCTTTACCATCGCCAAAGTGGGCTATCAGGCGCAGGTGATCCCGGCGCTGCTGGCGGGTCTGGCGCTCGGCATGATTGAAATTCGCTTAAAACGCCTGGTGCCGGATTACCTCTATCTGGTAGTGGTGCCGGTCTGCTCATTGCTGCTCGCGGTATTCCTGGCGCACGCGTTTATCGGCCCGTTTGGCCGCCTTATCGGCGATGGCGTGGCGTTCGGCGTGCGTCACCTGATGACCGGCAGCTTCGCGCCCATCGGTGCCGCGCTGTTTGGCTTTCTCTACGCGCCGCTGGTCATCACCGGCGTGCATCAGACCACGCTTGCGGTGGATATGCAGATGATTCAGAGCATGGGCGGCACGCCGGTGTGGCCGCTGATTGCGCTGTCGAACATTGCCCAGGGCTCGGCGGTGGTGGGTATCATCATGACCAGCCGCAAACATAACGAGCGCGAAATCTCCGTACCGGCAGCTATCTCGGCGTATCTCGGCGTGACCGAACCCGCCATGTACGGCATCAACATGAAATACCGCTTCCCGATGCTCTGCGGCATGGTGGGTTCCAGCATTGCGGCACTGCTGTGCGGGCTGAGCGGCGTGGTGGCGAACGGCATCGGCGTCGGCGGCCTGCCCGCCATTCTCTCCATCCAGCCAGATTACTGGCAGGTATACGGCATGGCGATGCTGGTGGCGATCATTGTTCCTTTCATTCTGACCGCCTTTCTCTACAAGCGAAAATCCCGCCAGGGAACGCTCTTAGTCGTCTAACTTTTAGGGTAGTGCGGGGAGCGTTTCGGCGCTCCCCTTTAGCAACAGCAGGAACGCGTTATGAATAACACTCTGCCGTGGTGGCAAAACGGGGTGATTTACCAGATTTACCCGAAGAGTTTCCAGGATACGTCCGGCAACGGCACAGGCGATCTGGCGGGCGTCACCCGACGCCTCGATTATCTGCAACAACTTGGCGTGGACGCCATCTGGCTGACGCCCTTCTATCTCTCTCCGCAGGTCGATAACGGTTACGACGTGGCGAACTATACCGCCATTGATCCAGCCTATGGCACGCTGGAGGAGTTCGACGCGCTGGTGGCGGACGCCCATGCCCGCGGCATCCGGGTGATTCTGGACATGGTGTTTAACCACACCTCGACGCAGCACGCCTGGTTTCATGACGCGCTGACCCGCGAGAGCGCGCACCGCGAATTTTACATCTGGCGCGACGGTACGCCGGAAGAAGCACCCAACAACTGGCGTTCAAAATTCGGCGGCAGCGCCTGGCGCTGGCACGCCGAGAGCGGCCAGTACTATCTGCACCTCTTTGCGCCCGAACAGGCGGATCTCAACTGGGAAAACCCGCAGGTGCGCGCCGAGGTGAAAAAGGTCTGCGAATTCTGGGCCGATCGCGGCGTGGACGGCCTGCGTCTCGATGTGATCAACCTGATTTCAAAAGATCAGGATTTCCCGTCGGACGATCGCGGCGACGGGCGGCGTTTTTACACCGACGGACCGCGCATTCACGACTATTTACAGGAGCTGAGCCGCGACGTGTTTCAGCCGCGCGGGCTGATGACGGTGGGCGAAATGTCCTCCACGACGCTTGAGAACTGCCAGCGCTACGCCGCGCTGGAGGGCCACGAACTCTCGATGACGTTTAACTTCCATCACCTGAAAGTGGATTACCCGGACGGGCAGAAGTGGACGCTCGCCGCGCCCGATTTCGTGGCGCTGAAAGCGATTTTCAACCACTGGCAGCAGGGGATGCATGGCGTGGCCTGGAACGCGCTGTTCTGGTGTAACCACGATCAGCCGCGCATCGTCTCGCGCTTCGGCGACGAGGGCGCGCTGCGCGTACCGGCGGCGAAAATGCTCGCAATGGTGCTGCACGGCATGCAGGGCACGCCCTATATCTACCAGGGCGAAGAGCTGGGCATGACCAACCCGCACTTCACACGGATCATCGATTACCGCGACGTGGAAAGCCACAATATGTTTGCCGAGCGGCGCGCGCAGGGGCAAAGCCCGGAGACGCTGCTCGCGATCCTCGCCAGCAAATCGCGCGATAACAGCCGCACGCCGATGCAATGGGATGACAGCGATAACGGCGGTTTTACCACCGGCACGCCATGGATAGGGCTTTGCGATAATTACCGCGAGATCAACGCCGCGCGCGCGCTCGACGATCCTGACTCTGTGTTTTACGCCTATCAGAAACTCATCAGGCTGCGTAAGGCGCACCCGATTTTCACCTGGGGCGACTATCACGACCTGCTGGCGGCGCATCCTTACCTGTGGTGCTATCGCCGTGAATGGCAAGGGCAGACGCTGGTGGTGATGTCGAATCTGTCGCGCGAAGCGCACTGGTGTACGCCGGGTGAGTTTAGCGGCGCGTGGCAGGTGCTGATGAGCAACTACCCCGATGCAGCACCCCGCCCCGGCGAAATGAACCTGCGTCCGTTCGAAGCCGTAATATGGCTTCAGGGAGACGCGTAACCCAATCGGGTTAACGCACCAGCGCGTTAACCCGGCTCAGCCACTGCGCGACGCCGGCGTCGAGACTGGCGTCGCTCAGCACATGCGTGCCCTGAATCAGCGCTGGCGGCTGCCAGATCATGCCGGTCATGTTGGCCATCGCGTGAAACGGCAGCCAGAATTCCTCAATCGGGTAACGGTTATAGCCCTGCGGCGAATAGGCCTCTTCGCTGCCGCCGGTCGAAACCATCAGCATAAACGGTTTGCCGTGCAGGCGATCGCCGCCGGTGCCGTAGGCAAAACCGTGCTCAAGCACCTGATCCTGCCACTCTTTTAAAATCGCGGGCGAGCTGTACCACCAGAACGGAAACAGCATCACCACCGCATCATGCGCCAGCAGCAGCGCCTGCTCGCGCTTCACGTCGATGTTAAAGTCAGGGTATTCACGCATCAGCTCATGCACCGTCACCTGCGGCAGTGCTTTCAGCGCCTCGATAGCCGCGCGGTTGACACGTGAATCATCCGGGTAACGGTGCCCGGCCAGAACCAGAACTTTTTTCATTTTTACTCTCCTCAACGATGTGGTTGAGGTAATGTTGGCATGACGCAGGGTTAACCTGTAGTGCAGTTCCGGGCATATCTGTTTCAACTAAAGGTATCAACCATGACGCTCACCTCAGACGTGCATCGCCTGCTGCCTGCGTTTCTCGCCGCCGCGCAGAGCCAGAGTTTTTCCGCCGCCGCTCGCCTGCTGGGCGTGACGCCTGCTGCTGTCAGTAAAAGCGTGCGGCAACTGGAGGCGCGCCTGAGCCGCGTGCTGTTTCAGCGCAACACACATTTTGTGGTGCTGACGGAAGAAGGCGCGGCGCTGCGCGAACAGGTGGCGCCGCTGTGGCATGCGCTCAATCAGGCGCTGGAAAAGCCAGCCGACGAGCCGCAGGGGCTGGTGCGCGTGAGCGTGATTCCCGGCTTCGGGCGCTACCTTCTGATGCCAGAGCTGCCCGCCTTTCAGCAGCGCTACCCGCAGGTGCGGCTGGATCTGGCGATGGATCCGCGCCGCGTTAACCTGATTGGCGAGCGGATCGATGTGGCGATTGGCCAGCGGACGGTGCAGGACAGCCGCATCGTGACGCGCGAAATCCGCCCGATGCGCATGATGCTCGCCGCCTCGCCTGCCTACCTGGCGCAGTTTGGTACGCCGCAACAGCCGCAGGATCTGCTGCATCATCGCTGCCTGGTGCACCGCAATCCCGGCAACGGCAAGCTGCAAAGCTGGCTTGCTGACGAACTGGCGATGGAAGAACAGCACGCTTTTCTTATCAGCACCTTTCCCGATGTGCTGGTGGACGCCGCGCTGGCGGAGATGGGCATTGTCTCGCTCGCCGACTGGTATCTGGCGCCGCTTATCGCCACAGGCCGTCTGGTGCCGTTGATGGAAGCGCACTGGCCTGCGCCGCAGCCGCTCTGGGTGAAGTATCCGCACCATCGCCTGGCCCCGCGCGTGCGGGCTTTCGTTGATTTTTTAATCGAAAAATTCACAGTGTAAATGTTTCTCGCCTCAACGCAGACCGTAAGCGCACTCGCCGCTTTGCTTTGTCCTGCATCAATAAAATCGCAAACTTGTTTGATGCAAATCACTATATATAGACATTAAAATCCAATTCGGCCCAATATCTTGTTATCTCAGGCTAAACTTTCAGCAATCCGGTGCGGAGGATATTCCCGCGCTGCTGTGGATAAAACGGGCCAGCTCCAACGTTAACAGGGGGTTTATGCAGCCAATATTCCCTGCGCCGTACGACGGAGTTTCTGTGGATAACCTGTGCTTAATATGGAGTGATCATGACACCGCATGTAGTGAAACGAGACGGGTGTAAAGTACCTTTCAATTCAACGCGCATTCGCGAAGCGATTCTTCGCGCGGCGCAGGCAGCGGGAGTCGATGACGCAGACTATTGCGCCACCGTCGCGGAAATCGTCAGCAGCCAGATGCAGCATCGTCGTGAAGTGGACATTCACGAGATCCAGACGGCGGTGGAAAACCAGCTGATGGCGGGTAACTACAAGCAGCTGGCGCGCGCCTATATTGAGTATCGCCACGACCGCGATATCGCCCGCGAAAAACAGGGCCGCCTGAATAAAGAGATCCGCGGGCTGGTTGAGCAGACCAACCCGGCGCTGCTGAACGAGAACGCCAATAAAGACAGCAAAGTGATCCCGACCCAGCGCGACCTGCTGGCGGGCATTGTCGCCAAACACTATGCGCGCCAGTATCTGCTGCCGCGCGACGTGGTGCTCGCCCATGAACGCGGCGAAATTCACTATCACGATCTCGACTACTCGCCCTTCTTCCCGATGTTCAACTGCATGCTGATCGACTTAAAAGGCATGCTGACGCAGGGGTTTAAAATGGGCAACGCCGAGATAGAACCGCCGAAATCGATTTCCACCGCCACTGCCGTGACGGCGCAGATCATCGCCCAGGTGGCGAGCCACATTTACGGCGGCACCACCATCAACCGCATTGACGAAGTGCTGGCCCCGTTTGTGACGGCAAGTTTTGAGAAGCACCGCCGCACCGCGCTTGAGTGGAACATTCCGGATGTCGAAGGCTACGCCCGCGCCCGCACCGAAAAAGAGTGCTACGACGCGTTCCAGTCGCTGGAATATGAAGTCAACACGCTGCACACGGCCAACGGCCAGACGCCGTTCGTCACCTTTGGTTTTGGTCTTGGCACCAGCTGGGAATCGCGTTTGATCCAGAGCTCGATTCTGCGCAACCGCATTGCGGGCCTCGGTAAAAACCATAAAACGGCGGTGTTCCCGAAACTGGTGTTCGCCATTCGCGACGGCCTGAACCATAAAGCTGGCGACCCGAACTACGACATTAAGCAGCTGGCGCTGGAGTGCGCGAGCAAGCGCATGTACCCGGATATCCTCAACTACGATCAGGTTGTGAAAGTGACCGGTTCGTTCAAAACGCCGATGGGCTGCCGCAGTTTTCTTGGCGTTTATGAAGAGAACGGCGAGCAGATCCACGACGGGCGCAATAACCTCGGCGTGATTAGCCTGAACCTGCCGCGCATCGCGCTGGAGGCGAAAGGCGACGAAACCGCGTTCTGGGCGCTGCTCGATGAGCGGCTGAAGCTCGCCCGCAAAGCGCTGATGACGCGCATTGCGCGTCTCGAAGGCGTAAAAGCGCGGGTGGCACCGATTCTCTATATGGAAGGCGCGTGCGGCGTGCGTCTTAAACCGGATGACGACATCGCGGAGATTTTCAAAAATGGCCGCGCGTCGATTTCGCTCGGGTATATCGGTATCCATGAAACGATCAATGCGCTGTCCGGCAACCAGCATATCTATGACAGCGAGACGCTGCGCGCCAAAGGTATCGCCATCGTTGAGCGTCTGCGTCAGGCGGTGGATCGGTGGAAAGAGGAGACCGGTTACGGCTTTAGCCTCTACAGCACGCCGAGCGAGAACCTGTGCGATCGTTTCTGCCGCCTCGATACCGCCGAGTTTGGCGTAGTGCCGGGCGTGACCGACAAAGGGTATTACACCAACAGCTTCCACCTGGACGTGGAGAAGAAGGTAAACCCGTACGATAAAATCGATTTCGAAGCGCCTTACCCGCCGCTCGCAAGTGGCGGCTTTATCTGTTACGGCGAATACCCGAATCTTCAGCACAACCTGAAGGCGCTGGAAGACGTGTGGGATTACAGCTATCACCACGTGCCTTATTACGGCACCAATACGCCGATTGACGAGTGTTACGAGTGCGGGTTCACCGGCGAATTCGAGTGCACCAGCAAGGGCTTTACCTGTCCGAAATGCGGCAACCATGATGCGTCGCGCGTTTCCGTCACCCGCCGCGTTTGCGGGTATCTCGGCAGCCCCGACGCCCGTCCGTTCAACGCGGGTAAACAGGAAGAGGTGAAGCGCCGCGTGAAGCACCTCGGCAACGGGCAGTTGGGTTAACGCCGCTCTGGCGTCTGGCACGGTGGGTGCGCTGCGCTTACCCACCCTACAAAACGAAACGCGTAGGGCGGGTAAGCAACGCGCACCCGCCGCACGGCAAACGTTCGTAGGGTAGGTAAGCGAAGCCGCACCCACCGCCCGGCAAACCTGTGTAGGGCTGGTAAGCGAAGCGCACCCACCGTCCGGCAAATCGTTGTAGGGTGGGTAAGCGAAGCCGCACCCACCGCCCGACAAAGCTGTGTAGGGTGGGTAAGCGAAGCGCACCCACCGTTCGCCCGCCTGGGACGAGGAAACCATGAATTACCATCAATATTACCCCGTTGACGTCGTCAACGGCCCCGGCACCCGCTGCACATTATTTGTGGCGGGCTGCGTTCACGAATGCCCCGGCTGCTACAACAAAAGCACCTGGCGGCTCAACTCCGGCGTACCCTTCACAGACGAGATGGAAAACCGCATCATCGCCGATCTCAACGATACCCGCGTCAAACGCCAGGGGCTGTCGCTGTCGGGCGGCGATCCGCTGCACCCGCAAAATGTGCCGGCGATCCTAAAACTTGTCCAACGCGTGCGGGCCGAGTGCCCCGGCAAAGATATCTGGGTCTGGACGGGTTATAAAATCGATGAACTGAGCGATGCCCAGCGCGAGGTGGTAAACCTTATCAACGTGCTGGTGGACGGCAAATTTGTGCAGGATCTGAAAGATCCGGCGCTTATCTGGCGTGGCAGCAGCAACCAGGTTATCCACCGGCTGCGCTGAGAGGCACTTACTCCAGACGGTGCCCGGCCCCCTGGTATACGGTCAGGTTTTCGCGTTTGCCGATCGCGATGACCAGCACACAGACAGCATCATCGCGCACCTGATACACCAGCCGGTAACCGCTCGTTCTTAATTTAATTTTGTAGCAGTCCGGCAGGCCACTTAACCGGACGGATTTCACCCTGGGAGCCGCCAGCACGTGCGCCAGCTTCTTTTTGAATTGCGCTTTAACGGTCTCGCCCAGTTTGTGCCACTCCTTCAGCGCACGTGGGTCAAAGACCAGTTTATAGCTCATCCAGATCAACCCTGATGCCCTGTCGCGGGTCCGCCAGTCGCTCCCGCACGGTACGCAGCAGCGCCTCTTCGCTGTCGCTGACGGTTAGCGTTTTGACCGGCATACGGCCATTTTGCGCCACATACTGAAACAGCAGACGCACCGCTTCGGTAGGTGTGATACCCAGTTTTTCCAGCACCGCATAAGCCTCATTTTTAAGCTTGTCATCAAGCCTTACGTTGATTGTGGCCATTATGCCTCCACCGTTTTTCAAAGTGTAATGCAATATAGCATTACATATGAATTACATCGAATTCTGGAAGACAGCTTCTAAAACCGGCTCAGGCAGGTCATCGCCACCGTCTGAAACTGGGCAAAATCACGACACGTTTGTAGTTGCTGCGCGGCGCGTTCGCGCAAAAACGTGACGAACAGATCGTAAATCGTCATCGCCTCTTCGTATTCACGTTTGCTGATGGCGAGCAGGAAAATCACATGCGCGGTCTCTTCTCCCCACGCAATTCCCTGCGGGGCCAGTACGGTATAGACCACCGTTTTGCGCGCCATCAGCCCGAGCGAGTGCGGCAACGCGATACCGTCGCCAAGCATCGTGCTGACAATCGCCTCGCGCTCGACCACCGACGGCAGAAAATCCGCGCCTACATACCCGTCCTGCTCCAGCTCATCACACAGCTCTTTGAAAAGCTGTTGCTGGGTTATGGGCCCGTCCACCACGCGAAAATGCCGGGCGTCGAAATATTTCTCCAGCATCCAGGGCCGGGTTCTGTCCACCAGCACCAGCTTGCCGATTTGCTCCAGCTGGAAATCGGTCGGGAACGGCGACATCACTACCACCGGCTTATCTTTTTCCGCCACCCGCGCGGTGGAAATCACGAAATCTTCGGCGATGGCGGCGCGCTGCTCGTAGTCGCGAAGCGTGGCGATTTCACTCACCTCTAACTGCGGGTATTTGCGCAGCAGCATCGACTGGATCATGCGCACCGTAGAGTTGCCGGTATCGCAAACCAGCAGCACGCGCGGGTTGCGCTGGTAGCCCACGTTATAGTGGCGCTCAAGCCCGACGCCGATATGCAGCACCAGAAACCCCACTTCGTTTTCGCTGATGGCGTAAGGCGTGTATTTGCCCCAGCCGGACACCGCCGCCAGCGTCATATCCCAGGCCATCGGGTAGTGCTGTTTGATGTTGCTGAGCAGCGGATTAGGAATATTTATCTGGTAGCGCACGCGGGTGATCATGGTGCGAATGTGGGTCAGCAGGTCGGCGCGCAACTGTTCGTCGGTCAGCAGATTGTAGTTATAGTGCGTGTTGATATAGCGCAGGATGTAGCCCGCCAGCGCTTCGGCGTCATCGGCGCTGATGGCGCTCGGCTCCAGCTCCTGCACCTGGCGCGCGGCGATATGCACCCGCAGCCAGTTCTCTTCCGCCTCTGACAGCGGTTTGCCGCACAGCGTTTGCAGCAGCGCCGCGATGCCGCGCGCCGCCTCGCGCACGTTATCGTCCACATCGTCGGCCACAAATTCAGGCAGCGGAAAACCCTCGCTGATGCGCCGCACCGCCACGGCGCAATAGAGACGAATAAACTGCTCGCCCTCATCGGTAAAGCGCAGGCGTGCGTGCGCGAAAATCGTCGGCAGGCGCTCTGCGAGCGGCTCCTGCACGCCCGCGTTCAGTGCCTCTTCGGTAATTAATGGGTTAGCGCTGTCCTGCTGAGTGAGCTGCCAGAGCAGATCCGTCAGGCACGCGCGTAGCGCCATTTCACTGCCAAACAGCTTCATGCCGTGGCGCGGGCGGGTTTCAAGCGTGAGGTTGTAGCGGGTAAAGAGTTCGCGCACTTCCGCCATGTCGTTTTGCAGCGTGGCGCGGCTCACGAACCACTCTTCCGCCAGGTCTTCAAGCTTCAGGGAAAACGCGGAGGTCAGGAAGCGCACCGCCAGATAATGCACGCGTTCCGGCGCGGTGCGCGGGATGCGCAGCGCCTTCGGGCGGCTCGCCTGGAGCGCCTGATAGCGCCCCATATCGTCAACGGTCAGCTGATAGCCGCTGCCGCGGTTAAGCACCAGCTGCACGCCATGCTGACGCAGTAATTCATTGAGCGCGCTGATATCCGCCCGCACGGTGCGCGTCGTGACGTTTAACCGGCGCGCCAGCTCATCCTGCGGCAGCGTTTCGTTTTGCAGCAGATCAAACAGCCGGGACAGACGTTGACTCGGGAATCGCACACCGGTTTCCTCTCGTTAAACGGGCGCGCCATCGCGCCCGCGGACGGCTTCAGGCCAGAGAATATATTTATCACGGTGATGAATATATTCTCCAGCCTTAACGTAAAACGGCCTTACCCCACCAGATTGCGCGTTATTGCCAGCAGGCGGCGCACATCCTCCGGGCGCGTATCGCCGCTGGCTTTGTCGATAATCGAGCTGTAAATATGCGGGATTACTTTGCTCACGCCCGCCTCCAGCGCGATGCGCAGGATCGCTTCAAAGTTCTCGAGATCGATGCCGCCGGTCGGCTCCAGCCAGAAGTCGTGACGCGCGCAGGCGTCCGCCACGGCCTGATACTCTTCGCGACAGGCAAGGCCGCCCATCGGAAAATATTTCACCGAGCTGCCGCCCATATCTTTTAGCAGGGCAATCGCGGTTTCCACCGGTACGATACCGTCAGGCGCGCTGCTGCTTAACGGGCCGGTGGAGATTTTCACAAGGCCAGGCGTGCCCGTTGGTGACACCAGCCCGTTCACCACCGTCTCGCGCTGTCCGAGCAGCGCGCGGCTTGCGCCCACCCCGGTAAAGACCTGGTTCACATGCTGCGGCTGTAGCTCGCGCGCGATGGCGCTGACCATCGTGGACTGATTCGGGTCGCCCGCGCCCAGCCCCACCGACAGCGCGTTATCGATGCGCTTCGCGTAGTCCCGCATATCCTCGACGGCGCTCGCCACGTCCGGGTAGTTTTTCGAGAGGACGCCCACCAGCACATGCCCTTCGGCGGCTTCATAAATCGCGCTGGCGTTTTCTTTCGAGCCTGCCAGCACGTTCAGGCAAACACGGTCGCGGTAAAAATTCGGGGTCAGTTTCATGCGTGCGCCTCCTGATTCAGCACGTCCCGGATACGGCGGAACACAATCTCC
The DNA here is from genome assembly GCF_011605905.1 of Cronobacter sp. HA18003. Taxonomy (NCBI): domain Bacteria; kingdom Pseudomonadati; phylum Pseudomonadota; class Gammaproteobacteria; order Enterobacterales; family Enterobacteriaceae; genus Cronobacter; species Cronobacter sp. HA18003. The sequence continues at coordinate 427,375 of NZ_JAANQO010000021.1, forward strand.
AGCTGCGCGGCGCTGACGCTGCGCACATCCGCTTCAATAATGCCTTCGTTGGCTTTGTAGCCGCGGAAATAGATGGCGTATTCGCCCTGCTTCAGCGCGCTGACCAGCTCGCCGGTGTTGATGCCGGTGACGGCTTCGTCGAATGTGATTTCGCTGCGGGCGATATCGCGCCCGGCGCTGTCCCACACCACGCGGGCCGTCACGCCGTTCAGCGTGTTGAGCTGGTCGATAAACGGCGTCATTTTGGCCACCATCTGCGCGCCGCTCTCTTTGGGCGCGCTGAGGTAGTGTTCGATGGCGCTGGTGAGGCCGAGAATGCCCTCTTTGCCGACTTTCATCGCACGCCCGATGCCGTTCGCCTGGCGCTTCACCCACTCCACGTACTGCGTTTTGCCGATCACCAGACCGCTCGACGGCCCTTCAATCGCCTTCGCGCCGCTGTAGATGACCAGATCCGCGCCCGCGTGGTAGTAGCACTGCAAATCTTCTTCGGCGGCGGCGTCGACAATCAACGGCAGCTGATGCTCACGCGCCACCGCTGCGGCCTGCGCCACGCTCAGCATGCTTTTTTGCACGCAGTGGTGCGATTTTACATAGAGGATCGCCGCTGTTCGCGGCGTGATCGCGGCGGCCAGCTGCTGTGCTGAACACTCGTTGGCATAGCCCGCCTCGACCAGCTTTCCGCCACCGAGTGCCACCATCGTGCCGACCGGCGCGCCGTAATTCACGCTATGGCCTTTCGGCAGCACAATTTCGTTTTGCTCAATCGCAGTGGTATGCAGGTTCTCAAGCAGCCAGTCGCTCTCTTTGACCAGCACCGCCGCCACCGACTGCGCAAGGCCTGCCGAGGCGCAGGAGACAATCGTCGCGGCCTCCACCTCCAGCAGTCTGGCGATGTACGCGCCGGTTTTATTCACCAGGTCTTTCATTTCGAAATAGTGATTGAGCCCCTGCGTGACGGCTTCCACCACCTCCTGGCGCGGGGTGGAGACGCCTAAAATCGTCATGCGCCCGGAGGCGTTAATCACCTGTTTCAATTCATATTTTTCATACACTGAAGGCATGTTCCGCGCTCCCTTGTTCGGTCATGTGCCAGGTGCCCGCCCGCACGGCGGCAAGCGGCACCAGTAGATAGTCGCCGTGTAGCGTCTCTTCGTCGGCATCGGTAAAGAGCACTGGCTGGCGGCGCAGGTCGAAAATCGTCAGATCGGCGTCGGCCCCTGGCGTCAGCCGCCCTTTATGGGCCAGACGCAGCGCCTGCGCGGCGTGCAGCGTGACGCAGTCAATCACCTGTGGCAGCGACAGGCCGATGGCGAGGAATTTCGACATCACATGGGCGAGGCTGCGCACCGGGCCGTTGATGCGGTTACGGCAGTAGATGTCAGAGCTGATAGTGTGCGGCAGAATGCCGAGCGCGATAGCCTGGCGCGCCACCTCAAAGCTAAAGCTGGCGCTGCCGTGGCCGACATCAAGCCGCACGCCGCGCTCAAGCGCGTCGCTAATGCTGGCGCGAAGCTGGCCCTGCGGCGTCAGGATGCGATTTGGTTTGCCGTTAAAGCAGTGGGTAATGATGTCGCCCTGAGACAACCGCGCGGCGATCTCATCCAGCGGCGGCGGGCCGTTGCCGATATGTACCATCAGCGGCAGATGGCCGTTCTCCTGCTGAATAGCTTTGGCGCGCTCAAGCGGCGCGATGCCATTCTCCCCCACCACGCTGCTACTCATGCGCGCTTTCAGGCCGACGATAAAATCGGGGTGACGGGCGATAGCCTCGCGCGCCGCCGCGGCGTCGATATTCGCCATATCCGCCAGCTCGTTTTGCGCGATAAGACCTACCTTCGAAACATTAAGCAGCGCCAGCACCTCGGTCGCCACGCCGCGCGTCAGCGCGTAAAAGTCGTCGATATCGTTCGCGCCGGTGCTGCCCGCGTCCACCACGGTGGTGACGCCGGTCGAAACGCCAACTGCGTCCGGCTCGTCGTGGTAAATCGGCGATTTCGGGTAGCAGTGGACGTGCAGATCGATCCAGCCGGGGCTGACGTAATGCTCGCCATTGAGATCGCGCGTGGCGCGCGCCTCGCCGGTCACGCTGCCGAGCGCGGCGATTTTGCCGTCTTTGATGGCGATATCCGCCAGCGTGTCGTCCACCAGCCGCGCCTGGCGCAGGATCAGGTCAAACATAGGGTTTCCTCAGAAGGCGGGCGCCGGAGCGCCCGTGCGGTTAACCGATCGCCACAGGAAACAGCGAACCCAGGATCATCGCGCCGAGAATAGCCCCGCCGGTGATCGGCTTCTGCCAGAGATAAAACAGCAGCGCGCCCACAAGCGATCCCACACCAATCGGGATTGAGGCGGTCATGGCGCTCAGGATGATAAGCGGCCCGAGGAAACGCCCGGAGGCGTTGCCCGCGCCCATCATCACGTCCGCGCCGTAGGTGGAATCGCTCTGATTAATGGTGAATTTACGCGCCAGAATGATGACGTAGCCGATGGCGAGGCCAATCAGCAGGCCGGTGACCAGCGAGGCGGCGAAGTTCGCCACCGGGAAAACGAAGCCCGCGCCGAGCAGCAGCGCCGGAACGCCAAGCCCCACGCCGGTCTGGATGGCGCCGCCGATATCCAGAATGCCTACCAGCGAGCCTTCGATAATGCGGGCAAAGAGGAAACTCGCGCCGAAGGCGGCCACCGCGCCATAGACGCCGGTGTCGATGCCGGCTTTGAGCATCGCCACAAACGCCACTTCGTTAAACGCGCCGATGCCGTAGAGGTAGTACATGTGCGTTCCGGCGAACACACCGGAGGAGAGCAGGCCGACGAAGATCGGGAATGACCAGTCGGCGTACCAGAAACCTTTATTCTCTTCCATCATGCGCTCCTTATTTGCCGCTCAGCGAGTTGTGGATAAGACTGAGCCAGTCCGGCACGGTCAGACGGAAAGATTCGATCATTTTCATGTCGAAGCCGCGGAAGAAGGCGCTCAGCACGAACAGCAGCACAATGGCGGTCATCATGACTTTGGTGACGCGGTTCCAGCCGCTCTCTTCAACGCCCTTGCCGATAAGAATGCCAAGCACCAGGCCAGGCACAGCATTGCCCATAATCAGCTGCGCCGCGCCGCCAAAGACGGTGGCCCAGAAGCCCGATTTTTTCCCGGCGTCGATGGCGGCCAGCCAGAAAATCACCGGCATCACGGTGTTCACCAGCAGGTTAGCGGCAGGCACCAGCACTTTAACGGCGGTAACCTGAAGCGCTTCCGGCACGGCAGAGGCCGTGGTGTTGAGAAACGCCACCACCCCCATGCCGATAAGCCCGCAGGCGACCGCCATTTTTTTCGGATTGTGCAGGGTGTCGGCGAGATTGCGGTTTTTCACCATCAGCGCCGCCGCGCCCCAGTTGGGAATAATGCGGTGATCGACATCCTGGGTGAACGCGCCCGCCGCGACGGAGGACGCCCAGGCGTTAAAGAAAAACCCTAACCCAAAGGAGAAATGCGAAGCCGGATCGCCTTCGCAGGAGTTCAGCTCTCCTAACGTACGAAAGGCGCCCATCCCTTGCGTGGTGGGCGCATGGAACATGCGTGCGGCCCCGGCGCCCACGCCGACGCCAACCAGGCCGCCGATGATGAGCGATTTTATTAAAATTATCAGGAACATTGGTCTGCCCTTTTAGTAACGATCAGCTGTGTTGCGTGACGAAATCCACCTTATCGAGATTGATGGCGGTCACGTTGACGGTCACGTCCAGCTCCACGCTGAAAGCCCGTCGTTCCCGGCGCAAAAAGAAAAACAGAAACGCTTCTTTACGCACCGTTTCCCGCGCATGAACAACCTGCACATCCTGTGGCTCTATACGCAGTAAGATGTGCGGCGAGGCTTTCATCACCGCCGCCTGTACCTGATTCAGGGCATCGGCGAACGCGCGAGCGCGCGTGTCGCCTTTGCCTTTCACTCTCACCGTGGTGGTGAACTGTTCTTTCATACGTTATGCGCCGTATTTCTTTTTCCAGGCTTCCACCAGACGCTCGCCCAGCTCTTCTTTATCCATAAAGCCGAAACCCAGCACGTTGCAGCCCTCGTTGATGGCGGTAACGCCCTCTTCCACCGAGCGCATTCCATATTTGGCCTTGTAGCCATGTTTGGTCTGCGCGGTGATAGCGCCCGCGCCGCCGCTGCCGCAAAACGAGATGCCGAACGTCGCGCCTTCGGTTTTCATTACGTCGCCAAGCTTCATATCCGCCGCGACACCCGGCACCACGACCGCGCGCGCGCCCGCTTTTTCCGCGCCCGCCGCCACTTTCTGGCCTTTGCCCAGACGATCGCCAATCACTACCGTAATCTGTTCCATGGTTCGCTCCTGAAGGTTAAAGATTTTCTTTCGCCACCTCGAAGTGCACCGACAACAGCCAGGCCTCTTCATCGGGCAGATTGCCGAACTGCGCCACAATTTCACGCGCCAGCGCCATCGAGCTTTCGGAGATCTCCTCAAACAGGCTCTCTTCCACCTCGGGCAGCGGCTCGCCGGTCACCGAGCGGTGCGCCATCGCCCGCACGTGTGAGCTGAGCATCTGCCGCTGTACGGCGTTAGGCGTTATCTGGTGGCGCTCAAGGAGCGCGTAAACTTCATCCAGCATCCGCCCGGCAAGCGTCGCGGTCTCATCCGCGTGTTGACATCCGGCGTTGTTCATTACCGCTCCGTTATTCACTCTGCATACCTGATTAGTTGCGCTGAGGTAACACTAACGGCGGGTGTTAAAGGTTTGTAGCGAGTTGTTTTCCACTTCAAAGTGGAAAGGAGAGTGGCAGCAGTGATCTGTTCCACATAAAAGCCGTGAATGGATATAAACCACCAAATAACTGTGATGAATGTCACTGGCGGTCATGTCGGGCGTGGAAAAAAGAAAATAACGGGCTTGCGACGCCGCGCGCAAAAGGCGGCGGAGAATAAGCGTGGCTTATGACCGGGCGCAGAGGGAACGTGCGGCGGCGAACCGCCGCACAAAAAAGGGCTTAGCGATACTTCTTGTGGTAGGTGTTGCGGGTGGTTTTGAACTCTTCGGCGCTCGCCTGGGCCTCTTTGATTTTGCCTTCATCAACGAGCTTCAGCGCGCCGTCAATCTGGCTTACCAGCGTATCGAGACCGTGGCGGAAATCTTTCATTTCCGGGCTGTCAGCTGGCTTATCTTCGAGCTTCGGCGGGGTTTCTTTTTTGGCGTCCAGCGCCGCCTCGCGCATTTTTGTCAGCGCGGTTTTCATTTCTGCCGCATCGCTGGTCTTCTGCACGACTTTCAGGTTTTCATTGAGGGTGTCCATGTTGTCTTCCAGATCCGCCCACGCCGCGGCGCTGGTGAACAACAGAGAGGAGACCGCTAACATCGCTAATGCTTGCTTACGCATTGACTCACCTTTTTATTGTTATGACGAAAAAAAAGCGCCACAACGGGCGCCCTTGCCTTACTCACCGGCGATTTTCATCTCCGGCAGCAGTACTGAACCACACTGAATATTGCTACGTGTTTCGATATCGTCACCAATGGTAACCATATTGCGCCACATCTCTTTCAGGTTGCCGGCGATGGTGATTTCACTCACCGGATACTGGATTTCGCCGTTTTCCACCCAGAAGCCCGCCGCGCCGCGCGAGTAATCGCCGGTGATGCCGCTGACGCCCTGGCCCATCAGTTCGGTCACCACAAGGCCGGTGCCCATCTCTTTCAGCAGTTGCTCAAAGCTCAGGCCGCGGCCTTTAATGCGCCAGTTGTGGATGCCGCCCGCGTGACCGGTGCTTTTCAGCCCCAGCTTGCGCGCGGAGTAGTTGGTAAGCAGCCACTGTTGCAGCACGCCGTCTTTGATAATGTCGCGGCGCGAGGTCGCCACCCCTTCGCTGTCGAACGGCGTGGAGGCGAGGCCTTTCAGAAGATGCGGATGCTCTTCAATCGTCAGCCACTCCGGCAGGATCTGCTTGCCGAGCGAATCGAGCAGGAACGTGGATTTACGGTACACCGCGCCGCCGCTGATGGCGCCGACCAGATGACCAAACAGCCCGGTCGCCACTTCGCGGCCAAAAATCACCGGCGCTTTCATGGTCGGCAGTTTGCGCGGCGAGAGGCGCGACAGCGTGCGGCGGGCGCACTCTTCGCCCACCCACTCAGGCGATTGCAGATCGCCCAGCGCGCGGCCAATGGTGTAGGCGTAGTCGCGCTCCATGTCGCCGTTCTCTTCGGCAATCACGCAGCTGGAGAGCGAATGGCGTGTCGAGCAGTAGCTCTGCAACATGCCGTGGCTGTTGCCGAACACTTTGATGCCGTAGTGGCTGTTAAAGCTGCCGCCTTCGGTATTGGTGATGCGTTTATCGGCCTTTAAAGCCGCCTGTTCGGCGCGCGCGGCGTAGTCGATAGCCTGTTCCGGTTCGATCTCGGCCGGGTGGAAGAGATCGAGATCCGGGGCGTCGAAAGCCAGCAGATCTTTTTCCGCCACGCCCGCGCACGGGTCTGGCGAGGTGTAACGGGCGATATCCAGCGCCGCCTGTACGGTGCGGGCGATAGCGTCCGGGCTTAAATCGGTCGAGGAGGCGCTGCCTTTGCGATTCTGGTGATAAACCGTGATGCCAAGCGCCCCGTCGCTGTTGAACTCGACGTTCTCCACCTCACCGTAGCGGGTGCTGACGCTGATGCCGGTCGTTTTGCTGACCGCCACTTCCGCGCCGTCCGACTTGCCGGACGCCAGCTCCAGCGCCTGAGAAACCGCCTGTTCCAGCGCTTTGCGCTGCGCTTCAACTTGTGTGATTACTTTCATCGCGAGTGCCATAATGTAAGGTGAAACTGAAAAGCCACATTTTGTGAGTCTAACAGAGAACCATTTCGCAGTGCGCGCCTTAACTGGTAGTATTAGCCTCTTTTTTTGAGGAGCCTGAGATGACAAAGCAGCCCGATGACTGGCTCGATGAAGTGCCCGATAACGAAAACGATGACGACGATGATGAGATTATCTGGGTCAGCAAAAGTGAAATTAAACGCGACGCCGAAGAGCTGAAGCGCCTTGGCGCTGAACTGGTCGATCTCGGTAAAAACGCGCTGGATAAAATCCCGCTGGACGACGATCTGCGCGCGGCCATTGAACTGGCGCAGCGCATTAAGAAAGAAGGCCGCCGCCGCCAGATGCAGCTTATCGGCAAAATGTTGCGTCAGCGTGACGACGAGCCGATCCGCCAGGCGCTCGATAAGCTCAAAAACCGCCATAACCAGCAGGTGGCGCTGTTCCATAAGCTGGAACAGCTGCGCGATCGTCTGATCGAAGAAGGCGACGACGCGGTGCCGGACGTGCTGAACCTGTGGCCGCAGGCGGATCGCCAGCAGCTGCGTTCGCTTATCCGTAACGCCAAAAAAGAGAAAGAAGGCAATAAACCGCCGAAATCCTCACGCCTGATTTTCCAGTATCTGCGCGAACTGGCGGAAAGCGAGCAGTAATCCCTCCCGGCTCAGGCGCTGCCTGAGCTGTTTCCCCTTTTCTATTCCTTTTAGTGATGGTTTATGACCGCTTTTAAGGCGTCTCTTAACACCGGGCATGACTTCGCTTTTATTGGCTGAATCGTTAAAGCTAAAGCCGCTCATATTCACAACTTTAATTACCGCTCTGCGTACATTTTCATCAATAACAAATCATCCATCACAATTACCTTCGCAAAAAACGGCTTTTTTTAGACAGTTGAAAACGATCACGTTTTCTTAACCTGCGATCCGCCAGGCTGCACGGGCAAAGCTAAAAACGATTCAGCTAAAAGGAAGAAAAGATGAATAAAACCGTATGGCTTACCCCGCTTGCCCTGCTGATTTCTGCTCAGGTGAGCGCGCAAACCTGGGTGCTGACCGATGCTGAACAGGGCGTTGAGAAAGGAAACTGGCAAATCAGCAGCCAAAAGCTGAAGCTTTCTGGCGCGCCGTTCAGCATTGAGCAGAAAGTGCTTCATGGCGGCAAGCAGGAAGGCAGCAAAATCATCACCATTACCAGCAAAGACGGCCTGACCATTACATTAAGCCCGACGCGCGGTATGAACCTGCTGCGCGCCGACGGTTTTGGCGTGCGCATGGGCTGGGATTCGCCGGTGAAAGAAGTGGTTAACCCGGCGTATATCAACCTGGAAAGCCGCAACGGGCTGGGCTGGCTGGAAGGCTTCAACGAGATGATGGTGCGTTGCGGTTATGAATGGACCGGCCACCCGACCACCGCTGACGGTCAGCTTTACACGCTGCACGGCAAAGCGGGCAATACGCCCGCCTCGCGTGTGGAAGTGGAAGTGAGCGACAAAGCGCCATATGAGATCAAGGTGCGCGGCCTGCTGAAAGAAAGCACGTTCAAAAAAGCGGATTTGCAGACCCTGACCGAGCTGCGCTACGTGCCGGGCAGCAACAGTTTCAGCATCAACGATGTACTGACCAACCATGCGGATTACCCGCACGACTACCAGATTATCTACCACAGCAACTTCGGCCAGCCGATTCTGGAAGAAGGCGCGCGCTTTATCGCGCCGCTGGAAAAAGTCAGCCCCTTTAACGATTACGCCAAAGGCGGCCTGAAAGAGTGGAATACCTACAGCGGGCCGACCAAAGGCTTCGATGAGATGGTCTTTAACCTGACGCCGCTCGGCGATGCGAAACAGGAGTCCGTCGCGGCTGTTGTTAACAAGGCGGGCGATAAAGGGGCAGCGATTAGCTTTAACCTGCAGCAACTGCCGGTGCTGACGATGTGGAAAAACACCGACACGCTGAAACAGGGCTATGTGACCGGCATTGAGCCTGGCACCAGCTACGCCTACCCGGTCACTATTGAGCGCGAGCAGAAACGCGTGAAACAGCTCGCCCCGGGCGAAAGCACGCGCTTTGATCTGACCTACACGCTGCTGCATAACGCGCAGCAGGTCTCTGACGTGGAAAAACGCATCGCCGATATTCAGGGCGATAAGAAGACTACGCAGGAAGAGACGCCCATCGCCAAAGAGTGAGCCGGGCCTTAAAAAAAGCCTCCGCATGCGGAGGCTTTTTTATTAGCGGGAGCGGCTCAGAGCGCCTGCGCTTTTTCGGCTTTTTTCGCCAGCGCATCCAGCAGTTTCTGATGAATGCCGCCGAAGCCGCCGTTGCTCATCACCAGAATGTGATCGCCCGGCTGTGCGGTTTTGACAATCATCTCCACCAGCGTGTCGATGTCAGCGCTCCAGTGCGCGGGCTGGATGCAGGCATCCGCCACTTCCGCCACTTGCCACGGAATGTGGTGCGGCTGGAAGAGGAACACTTCATCGGCGCGCCCGAGCGACGGCGCCAGATCGTCTTTGCAGACGCCCATTTTCATGGTGTTAGAGCGCGGCTCAAGCACCGCGATAATGCGCGCCGTACCGCCCACTTTGCCGCGCAGCGCGGCAAGCGTGGCGAGGATAGCGGTCGGGTGATGCGCGAAATCGTCATACACCGTGACGCCGTTGGCTTCGCCGCGCAGCTCAAGGCGGCGACGCGCGTTCACGAACGAGCCGAGTGCCTGTGCGGCATCGGCAGGCGTCACGCCCACATGACGCGCCGCGGCGATGGCCGCCAGCCCGTTCTGCATGTTGTGCTCGCCCACCAGCTGCCACTCCACCTGGCCCACGCATTCGCCGTCCAGCCAGACTTCCCATTTCGAGGCGTCGTTAGTGAGTTTTTTCGCCTGCCAGCGGCCCTGCTCGCCAAGCTGTTCCTGCTCGCTCCAGCAGCCCATCGCCATCACCTGTTTAAGGTTGATGTCGTTTTCCGGCCAGATGATTTTCCCCTGCCCCGGCACAATGCGCACCAGGTGGTGGAACTGTTTCTGGATAGCTTTCAGATCGTCAAAGATATCCGCGTGATCGAACTCAAGGTTGTTGAGCACCAGCGTGCGCGGCGCGTAATGAACAAACTTGGAGCGTTTATCAAAGAACGCGCAGTCATATTCGTCGGCTTCAATCACAAAGAACGGGCTGTCGCCAAGGCGCGCGGAGACGTCGAAATTGCCCGGCACGCCGCCGATGACAAAGCCGGGCTTGTAGCCGCAGGCTTCCAGGATCCAGGTGGCCATGCCTGCCGTGGTGGTTTTGCCGTGGGTGCCTGCCACCGCCACGACCCAGCGGTCGCGCAGCACGAAATCGTGCAGCCATTGCGGGCCGGACATATAAGGAATGCCCTTCTCCAGCACCGCCTCGACGCACGGGTTGCCGCGGGTCATGGCGTTGCCAATCACCACCAGATCCGGACGCGGTTCGAGCTGCGAGGCGTCATAGCCCTGAATTAAGTCAATCCCTTGCTTTTCCAGCAGGGTACTCATCGGCGGGTAGACGTTCGCGTCCGACCCCGTCACTTCATGACCCAGCGAGCGCGCCAGCATCGCCACGCCGCCCATAAATGTGCCGCAAATTCCCAGTATATGAATACGCATAGGTACAGTCCTTATTAAAACTGACGCACATTCTACCTGTTTGACGTGGGGCGAATAAACGCATTTCAGGATAATCCGCATTTTGCTGGCGCGATTCACCTGTGCGCTACAATTTGAATGTTTGTTAAGATTGTTGCGATCGCTTTACTCAACTTCAGGATGCAGGGAAAGTGTTATGAAAACGTTAGGTGAATTTATTGTTGAAAAGCAGCACGAATTTTCTCACGCCACCGGGGAACTGACGGCGCTGCTGTCGGCAATAAAGCTTGGCGCTAAGATCATCCACCGCGATATCAATAAGGCCGGTCTGGTCGATATCCTGGGTGCCAGCGGCGTCGAAAACGTGCAGGGTGAGACGCAACAAAAACTCGATCTGTTCGCCAATGAAAAGCTCAAAGCCGCGCTTAAGGCACGCGATATCGTGGCGGGCATCGCCTCCGAAGAAGAAGACGAGATTGTCGTTTTCGAAGGCTGCGAACACGCGAAGTATGTCGTCCTGATGGATCCGCTGGATGGCTCGTCAAACATTGACGTTAACGTCTCTGTCGGCACCATTTTCTCTATCTATCGCCGCGTGACGCCGGTAGGTACGCCGGTCACGATGGAAGATTTCCTGCAGCCGGGCAGCCAGCAGGTCGCCGCGGGTTATGTGGTTTACGGCTCCTCCACGATGCTGGTGTATACCACCGGTTGCGGCGTGCACGCCTTTACCTACGATCCGTCGCTCGGCGTGTTCTGTCTGTGCCAGGAGCGTATGCGCTTCCCGCAAAGCGGCAATACGTACTCCATTAACGAAGGGAATTACATTAAATTCCCGATGGGCGTGAAGAAGTACATTAAATATTGCCAGGAAGAAGATAAAGCGACCCAGCGCCCGTATACCTCGCGCTATATTGGTTCGCTGGTGGCGGATTTTCACCGTAACCTGCTGAAAGGCGGGATTTATCTCTACCCGAGCACCGCGAGCCACCCGGAAGGCAAGCTGCGTCTGCTGTATGAATGCAACCCGATGGCGTTTCTGGCCGAGCAGGCGGGCGGCAAGGCGAGCGACGGCAAGCAGCGTATTCTCGATATTAAACCGGACAGCCTGCACCAGCGCCGTCCGTTCTTCGTCGGCACCGAGCAGATGGTGAACGACGTCGAGCGGTTTATCCGCGAATTCCCGGACGCGTAAACGCGTTTGTCAGTGATGAAAAAGGCAGCCACGGCTGCCTTTTTTGTTGGCGGGTGGGAGAAAATGGCGGGCTGAGGCAAAAACGGCGGGTGCGCTTCGCTTACCCGCCCTACGAAACCCATCTCATCTTGTAGGGTGGGTAAGCGCAGCGCACCCACCATACCGTCATCTCACATCTCACCTTGTAGGGTGGGTAAGCGAAGCGCACCCACCAGCCGATTTTCTCGCCGCTTATTTGTAGGGTGGGTAAGCGAAGCGCACCCACCGGTTATCAGCGAAAACTTAACCCGCCGTCTGCAACCGGAACGACGCCATCGCTTCCACCAACTGCTGCGCCTGCTCTTCCAGCGAACGGGTGGCGGCGGAGGATTGCTGCACCAGCGCCGCGTTCTGCTGGGCGGTTTCGTCCATCTGGCTCACGGCGATATTCACCTGCTCAATACCGCGGCTCTGCTCCAGCGACGCGTCGGCGATTTCGCGCACCAGCTTCGTCATCCGCAATACTTCTTCGGCAATCTCATCCATCGTTTCACCAGCCTGCATGGCCAGCTCGCTGCCCTCGCCCACCTGACTTTGTGAATTGCTGATAAGCGCGCGGATCTCCTTCGCCGCCTCGGCGCTGCGGCTCGCGAGCGTACGCACTTCACCCGCCACCACCGCAAACCCGCGCCCCTGCTCACCCGCGCGCGCCGCTTCCACCGCCGCGTTCAGCGCGAGGATATTGGTCTGGAACGCAATGGCGTCAATCACGCTCAGAATGTCGCCAATCCGGTTTGAACTGCCGGAAATATCGCGCATCTTCTCAATCACATAACAGACCATTTCGCTGCCGCGATCGGCGGTATCGGAGACCGCTTTCGCCAGCTGATGCGCCATCCCGGCGTTGTCGGCGTTCTGTTTCACCGTCGCGGTGATCTGCTCCATACTCGCCGCGGTCTGCTCAAGCGAGGTGGCCGTCGATTCGGTGCGCTGCGCCAGATCGACGTTGCCCGCCGCCAGCTCGCGGCTCCCGGTGTCGATCTGCGCGCTGGCGTCACGCACGCGCATCACCGACTGCGCGAGCGACAAACGCATCGCCTCAATGGCATTCACCAGCCGCCCCAGCTCGTTATTGCTGGTCGCCGCCAGTGAACGGGTCAGATCGCCTGCCGCCACATGCTCCAGTTGCTCCACCGACTGCGCGAGCGGCTTGAGCAACAAATGCCGCAGCGCCAGCCAGACCAGCGTCATCACCGCCGCGGTCAGCAGCGCCACCAGACCAATCAGCGCCAGCATCACTTGTTTCTGCGTCAGCACGCCGTTAACTTCCTGACGTCCACGCGCCTCGCCCCAGCGCTGAAACGCCTGCACATCGTTATCAAACGCGCGGGTCAGCGGGATAAGCCCGTTGCCGAGCAGATCGTAATAGTCATCCGGGCTTTGCTTGTTGAGCGCCGCCATCATCGGCGCAAGCCCCTGGCCGTTCAGCGCGTTAAAGCTCTGGTTAAGCTTGCCGAGCAGCAGCGCGCCCTGTTCGTCGTCCACCTCGCTGGTAAGCACCGTTTTCAGCAGTTGCTGACCGCGCACCAGCTCGCCCGCGATCGTTTTCACGGACGCCGTCGCGTCGTCCACCATGCCGATTTCCATCTGGCGCACCGCCTGGCCTGCCTCGTTGCGCGCGCGCAACAGCAGCGTATAGCCTTCGTTCAGACGCATCATTTTTTCGCCCTGCAACGCGTTAATGCGCTGTAAGGACGCCGAACTTTGGGTGAGTGAATAGATGCCCATGGCGCTCACGAGCAGAAGCAAAACGGCCATAACCGCCAACAGCGTCAGCAGGCCGGTACGGATAGAGAGATTTCTCAACATGGTGGGGTCCCGGTAATCGCGATAGCTTGATCCATTGAAGAAAAAACTATCGGCAATTACCGGGGAAAGTTTATACAGTTTAGTCAGATCAATATCTTATAACTGAAAAGTTAGCGCGGCGTCACACGCGTGACCTCGGCGCTCTGGCGGTTTTCCCACAGGACCGTCAGCCCGCGCTGCAGCGCGATAAAAATAAACAGCAGCAGCCCAATGGCGATTTTGGTCCACCAGGAGCTCAACGTGCCGTCGAAGTTAATATAGGTCTGGATAAGCCCCTGAATCGCCACGCCAAACAGCGTGCCGAGCACCGTACCCACGCCGCCGGAGAGCAGCGTGCCGCCGATGACCACCGAGGCGATGGCGTCCAGCTCAACGCCAACGCCCGCCAGCGCGTAGCCCGCCGAGGTGTAAATGGAGAAAACAATGCCCGCGAGCGTGGCAAGCCCGGTCGAGAGCATATAAATACGCACGGTGACGCTGCGGGTGGAGATACCCATCAGGTTGGCGGACGTGGCGCTGCCGCCGATGGCGTACACCTGGTTGCCAAAACGGGTGCGGTGCGCGAGGAAAATACCTATAACCACCACGCCCAGCATCAGCAGGCCCATTGCGCTAAGCCGTCCGCCGCCGGGGATTTTCCACGCGAGGCTTGAGAGCGTGTCGTAAATCGGGTGGTTAATCGGGATCGACTCCTCAGACACCAGATAACTGACGCCGCGCAGAAAGAACATGCCCGCGAGCGTAATAATAAACGCCGGGATTTTCAGCGCATTGATAAGCCAGCCCATCAGCGCGCCGAACGCGCAGCCCATCAGCAGGATCAGTGGGAACGCCACCAGCGGCGACATGCCCCAGAAGCCGATCGCTTTGGCGAGGAACACGCCGGTGAAGGCGATCACCGAACCAACCGAGAGATCGATCCCGCCCGAGAGGATCACAAACGTCATGCCGACGGCGATGATCCCAAGAAACGCGTTATCGGTCAGGATATTGCAAATCACGCGCGTGGAGGCGAAACCGGGGAACTGCGTCAGGCAGTAGAGGTAGCCGAGCACAAACACCGCGAGCGTGATGGTCAGCGGCAGATTACGTTTTATCATAGCGGCGCACTCCTTTAATCAGACCAATAAATCGTGGCGACTGGACAATCAGCACGCACAGCACCACCACCGCTTTCACCACCTGATTCAGCTCCGGCGGAAAGCCCGACAGCAGAATCCCGGTGTTCATCCCCTGAATAATCAGCGCGCCGACGACCGACAGCGCCAGGTTAAAGCGCCCGCCCATCAGCGACGCGCCGCCAATCACCACCGCCAGAATGGCATCGAGCTCAAGCCACAGCCCGGCGTTGTTAGCGTCCGCGCCGCGGATATCCGCCGCGACGATGATCCCGGCAATCGCCGCGCACAGGCCGCTCAGCATATAGGTGAGCATGACGATAAGCCGCGTACTGACGCCCGCGTTTTTTGCCGCACGAATATTGATACCAACGGCTTCAATAAACATGCCGAGCGCGGTTTTGCGGGTAAAAAGCCAGAACGCCAGCAGCGTCAGAATCGCGATAATGACCGGCGTCGGGAAGAAAAAGAGCGAACCGCTGCCAAGCCAGGCGAGCGACGGTGAGTTGAACGTGACGATCTGCCCGGATGTAATGAGCTGCGCCACACCGCGCCCGGCGACCATCAGTATCAGCGTCGCCACGAAAGGCTGGATCTTCAGCACCGCCACCAGGATGCCGTTCCAGAGACCGGCCAGCACGCCGACGCCGAGCGACGCCAGAATCACGACGGCAAGACTGTGCCCGCCTACGGTCAGCGTCGCGGCGGTCGCGCCCGCAATCGCCATCACCGCGCCGACGGAGAGGTCGATCCCGCCGGTGGCGATGACGAGCGTCATGCCAATCGCCAGCAGCGCCACGGGGGCGGCGCGGTTGAGGATATCTATCGGGCTACCGAAGAGCCGCCCGTCCTGCAACACAATCTGGAAAAAGTGATCCGCCACCAGGCCGTCAACCAGCAGCACCAGCATCAGCGCCGCGATTTGCGGCATGCCGGGCGGGAAGCGTAAGCGCCGCTTCGGCGCGCCCGTATCCGGTAATGAACGAGGCATCACGCGTAGCTCCTTATGCCGCAATGGCATTCATAATGGCGCCGACCGAGAGATCCTCAAGCGGGATCTCCGCCACCTGCTGGCGGTCGCGCAGGATAATCACCCGGTCGGCGTAGCCCACCAGTTCTTCCAGCTCAGACGAGATGACCAGCAGAGCCAGCCCGTCGGCGCACAAGGTTTCGATAAGCCGGATGATCTCCGCATGGGCGCCGACGTCGATGCCGCGCGTCGGCTCGTCGAGGATCAAAAACTGCGGTTTCGTCAGCAGCCAGCGCGACAGCAGGACTTTTTGCTGGTTGCCGCCGGAGAGAAATTCAATCGGCTGTTCCGGGCCCGGCGTGCGGATGCCGAGCTGGCGAATAAAGCGGGCGGCGATCTCATCCTGCTCGCGCCGCGGGATCGGGCGCAGCCAGCCGCGCTGGGCCTGCAGCGCCAGAATGATGTTTTCGCGCACCGAGGCGGCCCCGATGATGCCGTCGGTTTTCCTGTCTTCAGGGCAAAAGCCGATCCCGAGCCGTGACGCCTGCTGCGGCGAGCGCAGCGTTTGCGGTTTGCCTTTAATGGTCGCCGTGCCGCTGTCTGCCGGATGGATGCCGAAGATGACTTCCGCCGTTTCGGTACGCCCGGAGCCGAGCAGGCCCGCCAGGCCGACGATTTCGCCGGGGCGCACTTCCAGCGAAAACGGCGCGATAACGCCTTTTTTGCCGTAATCGTGAAACGCCGCGACCGGTTTTTCGCTAAGCAGCGTGCGCCCGGCGCGCTGCAGCGCGTTGCTCTCAAGCTCGCGCCCCAGCATCATTTTCACCAGTTCGATTTGCGGCAGGTCGGCGGTGTCGCGCGTGCCGACAAATTTCCCGTTACGCAGCACCGTGATGCGATCCGTGACTTCATAGACCTGATCGAGAAAGTGCGTGACGAAGACAAGGCTGACGCCCTGCGCGCGCAGCTGACGCATCAGGGTAAAGAGCATCTCGACCTCTTTGGCGTCGAGGCTGGCGGTGGGTTCATCAAGGATCAGCACGCGCGCCGAGAGATCAATGGCGCGGCAAATGGCAACGATCTGCTGCATCGCGACCGAAAAGCGGTTCAGCGGCTCGCGAACGTCAAGATGAAATCCGTAGGATTCGAGCAGCGCCGTGGCGCGTTTTTCCATCTCTTTGCGGCGCAGCAGGCCAAAACGGCGCGGCTCGCGGCCAATAAACAGGTTGTCCGCCACCGACATGTTGGGCAGCAGGTTAACTTCCTGGTATACGGTGCCGATGCCAAGCTGTTGCGCGTGCGCGGTGTTGCGCGGCCGCACGGCCTCGCCACCGAGATAAATGGTGCCGCCGTCGGGCTGATAAACGCCGGTGAGCGCTTTAATCAGCGTCGATTTTCCGGCCCCGTTTTCCCCGAGCAGCGCCATGATCTCCCCGCGCCGCAGGCTGAAATCGACATGGTCGAGCGCCTTTACGCCGGGAAACGTTTTGCTCAGGCCTTCCGTTCGCAGGATTTCCTGATGGTTGTCGTTATTCATGGTCGGACTCTCCTGTTGCCTGAGCCTGGCGTGTTGCGGTTAGCGTGATGTTGGTTGGCGCGGCGGGTGCGCTGCCTGGACACGGCGGGTGCGCTACGCTTACCCGCCCTACAAAACTTACGCCTGCTGGCGGGTGCGCTACGCTTACCCGCCCTACATATTGCCCGCTTTTTGACAGGTAGGGCGGGTAAGCAACGCGCACCCGCCGCCGTAAGAACACCTCAAAAACCCGTCACGCTGGTCAATCAATACCCCATCGTTTTCTTCTTCTCTAACATCTCTTTGGCGGTATCCGGCAGATACAGCACCGACTCGGTAATCGTCAGCTTCGGAGGCTGCGTGCCGTCTTTCTTGAATTTCTCCAGCGCGTCGAACGCCGGGCCGGCCATGTTCGGCGTCAACTCTACGCTCGCGTTCGCCTCGCCATCCGCCATCGCTTTGAAAATATCCGGCACGCCGTCGATGGAGCCCGTCAGGATATCTTTGCCCGGCTTCAGCCCGGCCTCTTTGATGGCCTGAATGGCGCCGATCGCCATATCGTCGTTATGCGCGTAAACCATGCAGATGTTTTTGCCGTTGTTCTCGGCCTTGATAAAGCTCTCCATCACCTCTTTGCCCTTCGAGCGCGTAAAGTCGCCGGACTGAGAACGGATAATCTTGATGTTCGGCGCTTTGGAAATCGCCTCGGCAAACCCTTTCTTACGATCGATAGCCACGCTCGCGCCCACGGTGCCCTGCAACTCCACGACGTTACACGGTTTGCCCGCGACGGTTTTCACCAGCCAGTCGCCGATAAGCTTGCCTTCCAGCACGTTGTTGGCGGTAACGGTCGTCATGTAGAGCGACTTGTCTTTGACATCAATGGAACGGTCGAGGAGGATCACCGGGATCTCCGCGTCTTTCGCCTCTTTCAGCACCGGCTCCCAGCCGGTCGCCACCACAGGCGCGATAAAGATCGCGTCCACGCCCTGGGCGATAAACGAACGCACCGCTTTAATCTGGTTCTCCTGCTTCTGCTGGCCATCAGCGACTTTCAGCGTAATGCCGCGCTTCTGCGCCTCGCTTTTCGCAACGCTGGTTTCCGCCGCGCGCCAGCCCGATTCAGAGCCGACCTGAGAAAATCCCACGGTTAACGGGGCAGCCAATGCCATAGACGACATGGCTGCCGAAACTGCTGTGACAACAAGTAAGCGCTTCCACATAAGGGTATCCTCGTAGGGTTATTGTTGGGTAAGAGTCCACCTGTGGCGAAACTATAGACAAGCGTGGATGTAACTGAATGCGTTACATCACAATTCAAAAAAGTAACGAAAAAGTTAAAATTCAGAAGGGGCGGGATTTAACGCCAGCCGGGATACGGCGCGGCAAGCGCCAGCGCGGCATCGGGCAAAAATATTTAGCGTAAAAACGGTCGCCAGAGGCGTAATGTAAACGTTTTCAGTAATTTATTGAGGATGCAGCTGGCTTTATGGATGAACGTGTCATGGGAAAACGCTGAAAGGTGCAGCAGGCTCACCGGTGAAACAAAAGAGTCCACGACTTTCCATTGCAGTTGGCTATAATACCTGGCACTTGTTTGCCATACATTTTTAAGGAAACAGACATGAGCTTACTGAACGTACCTGCGGGCAAAGATCTGCCGGAAGACATCTACGTTATTATTGAAATTCCGGCTAACGCTGATCCTATCAAATACGAAGTGGACAAAGAGAGCGGCGCGCTGTTCGTTGACCGTTTTATGTCCACCGCGATGTTCTACCCGTGCAACTACGGCTACATCAACCACACCCTGTCTCTGGACGGTGACCCGGTTGACGTGCTGGTCCCGACGCCGTACCCGCTGCAGCCGGGCTCTGTGATCCGCTGCCGTCCGGTTGGCGTACTGAAAATGACCGACGAGTCTGGCGAAGACGCCAAACTGGTTGCGGTACCGCACACTAAACTCTCTAAAGAATACGATCACATCAAAGACGTGAACGATCTGCCGGAACTGCTGAAAGCGCAGATCACCCACTTCTTTGAACACTACAAAGATCTGGAAAAAGGCAAGTGGGTCAAAGTGGAAGGCTGGGATAACGCCGAAGCCGCTAAAGAAGAGATCCGCGCCTCTTTCGAACGCGCGAAGAAGTAATTCGCCGCGAATGAAAAAACACCGCCCGAAGGCGGTGTTTTTTTATGGGCGTTACGCCAGCGCTTCGTCCCGGTGCGCCGCCAGACGGAAGACGCTGACGGAATCCAGCAGCTTCTCGGCCTGATACTGCATCGACTGCGCCGCCGCGGCGGACTCCTGCGACAGCGCGGCATTCTGCTGCGTCGAGGCGTCCATCTGCGTCACGGCAATATTAACCTGATCGATACCGGTGCTCTGCTCGCGGTTCGCCATCGAAATGGTTTCCACCAGCTCGCTCACGCGCTGCACGCTTTTCAGGATATCTTCCATCGCGCTGCCTGCGCCTTTCACCAGGCTGTTGCCCTCGGCGATACGGCTCACGGAACGGTCAATCAGGTTACGGATATCCTGCGCCGCCGAGCTGGAACGCTGCGCCAGCGCGCGCACTTCCGCCGCCACGACCGCAAAGCCGCGTCCTTCCGCGCCTGCGCGCGCCGCTTCGACCGCGGCGTTGAGCGCCAGAATATTGGTCTGGAAGGCAATACCGTCGATAACGCTGATAATGTTGCTAATTTCGGTAGAGAACTGGTGGATTTCGCTCATGGTCTGCACCACGCGCTCAACCACTTCGCCACCCTGCCCGGCCACCTGGCAGGCATCGCGCGCGATATCGCTCGCAAAGCGCGAGTTCTCAGCGTTGTTTTTCACCACCGACGTCAGCTCTTCCATCGACGCCGCGGTCTCTTCCAGCGCGCTCGCCTGCGCTTCGTTGCGTGCTGAAAGCTCACGGCTGCCGGTGGCGATTTGCGCCGACGCGGTGGCGATGGTCTCTGTGCCGCTGCGCACGCCAGAGACGATGCGGGTGAGGTTACCGTTCATCTCCTGGAGCGCGCCCATCAGCTCAGCGGTCTCATCGCGGCCGCTGACGGTGATTGTCGTTTGCAAATCACCGGCAGCAACGTTACGAGCAATAATCACGGCCTGCGCCAGCGGGCGCGTGATGCTGCGCACCAGCCAGAAGGTGATCAGAATGCTCGCGATAAGCGTCAGCGCCATCGTAATAAGCAGCATCGTGC
The DNA here is from genome assembly GCF_011605905.1 of Cronobacter sp. HA18003. Taxonomy (NCBI): domain Bacteria; kingdom Pseudomonadati; phylum Pseudomonadota; class Gammaproteobacteria; order Enterobacterales; family Enterobacteriaceae; genus Cronobacter; species Cronobacter sp. HA18003. Next base: position 447,638 of record NZ_JAANQO010000021.1, read on the forward strand.
GAGTCTGCTGATACTGCGCCAGGTTGCGCGCCTCGGTCTGACGGGTCAGCGCATCCGCCTGCTTCAGCGTTTTCGCGACGACGTCATCAATCATCCGGGTCGGCTCGCGGTCGATACCGCTCACCAGCTTATCGACATGCTGGGCGCTCGTCGGGTCGGCGATATTGTATTGCGCAATCGCCGCCAGATAGCTTTTTTCAAGCTCCTCGTGCTTTGCGATAGTCTGGCGCACCTCATCCACGCCCATGCCAAGCTGCGGCAGCAGCGTCGCAAGACGGTTTAACAGCGCCTGGGTTTTATCGCTCTGATCGACAAACGCGGCTTTGTATTTATCAAACGCCGCCTGCCCCTGCGTGCCGCGCAGCAGCGTGTTTTTCCACTCCTGTACCTGGATTTTGAACTGCACCTGCGCGTTCCGCGCGGTGTCGATGCTCTCTGCTATCACCTTTTCCGTGGCCATAATGTTGTTGTTTTGCTCAAGCCCGTCGGCGTTGATAGTCAGACCGCGAATGCCGATAAAGAGCACCGCGACAAGCAGTAACGCCGCCAGCAGACCGAGTCGTTGCCCGATTGTCAGGTGGTTTAATTTCATACTCTGTTTCCCATGGTGTAGGCACGCCTGAAAGGGGCGCTTCGGATCTATCGGCCTGCGAAATACGAGCTTTATGGGACGGAAACACGCGAAAATGGTAGCAGCAGTTAAGTACTTAATTAGTCACGCTAAAACTTTTATGGCAGTTTTATGACAGCGCAGATTTACGGCAGGGGTAAAAGTCCGTGCGTATAACGTCGCCCATTAAAAAACCACGCCGAAGCGTGGTTTTCGAGGAAGAACGATTTTACCTGTCGAGCCAGTTGCCGCTTTCGATGCGGGTCAGCCCTTCAGTTGGTCGTTGGTAAACATACATCCAGGCGCTGCCGTACGGCGTCTGGATAAGCTGGCGTTTATATTCACCGCGCGCGGTGCGCAACGCATCCAGCTCCGCAAGCGTCGTGGCATCGATGCGATACACTTCGCCGACTACCGAGCCTTCGCCTGGCACTGCCCCAGGGTAATGCCCCAGACTGAAGAGCTGGTAGTTTTCGATGTCATAATCGCCCAGCCACTGGGCGTTGGTCATCCAGTGGCTGTTGCCTTGTTTGCGTCGTAAACTGCCGTAGACAAATATTCGCATTGCTAAAACTCAAACTGATAGAGCACATCAAGTGCCTGATCTACGCCAGACACCGCTTCCAGATATAGCTTAGGCATCAGGCGATACCTTAGCGTGAGCGTCGCCAGCGAGTCAAAAATGCCCACGCCGTATTTCACCTGGAGACCCGGCAGTACATAGCCGCTGACCACCACCTGGGAGGAATCGCCCACCCCTTCGGTGTCCAACGCCAGATTGCTTACGCCAAACGTCTCGCCGATTTTACCCACAACCTGACCACTTTGTGCAACCCCCAGGCCAATCAGCATGGACGTCATGGCGTCGCTGTCGCTCTGCCCGCTCTCAAGTCCCTGCCCGCGCAAGAGATAAGAGAGCGCCTCCTGCTGCGACATTGCCGGGTCGGAGAAGACTTCCACCTTCGGCTCGTCGGTTTCGCCAGTTACGCGCACGCCAGCGATCACATCGTTTTCGGTGGCATCAGGGTTACGGATCGCCTCGATATACAGGAGTGGCCGGTCCGGCGGGCCGGAGAACAGCAGCTCACCCTTACGCACCAGCAGATCCTGGCCGTAAGCGTGGAAGCGCCCTTCCGGAATATTAATCTGCCCGTTCAGGCCCAGCCCCTGTTTATCCTGCGCGACTTTCAGATCGCCGGTGAGACGCGCCTTCAGCCCAAAAGCATCTATCCGCACGTTGTTCCCAACGTGAACGATGAGATTACTATTGATCGGAATGGAAGCGTGCTGCTCCTCTTCCGGTTTCAGATTTTCATCGAGCAGAACTTCATCACTGGAGACGCCCACCGCGCTTTCCGGCAGATCGTGTACCACGATGCGCGCCCACGGCACATCCACGCGGCCATCAAGCGTAATCAGGCTTGGCGTCGCCTCCAGCACCACATCCGGCGAAACGTCCAGGCGCACCATCGGTGGCACGGTGATCCGCACGCGGCTGCCGCGCGCCGCCACTCGGGCGCGCCAGTTATCGATCTGGCTCCAGTCGGCGTTACCGTTCAGCGCGATTTCGCCCTGCTTCGTGCGCACCACGCCCTGCAGCGTCGAACTCATGCCATTGAAGTTCATGGCAAGCTGGCTCGGCTGCATATCGAACGGCATAAAGTTGCCCTCGATATCCACACCGTTAAGCTGCATCTGGCCGAACAGCTGCGGCTGGCGGGCGTCGCCGCCAAGCCGCAGGTTCGCGCTCAGAATACCCGCCGCTTTCTCGCCGCGCGAAAAGACCGGGTTGGCGATAGCGAGCGAGAAATTACGGATATTGATATTCCCGGAAAGATTGCGGCGCTCCTGTGGGTCCGCCACCTGAATATCACCGTCGAACTGGCCGTTATTAGCGAGACGAATCAGCCAGTTGAGCCGCGCACGGTTATTACGCAGCTCCGCGTTCAGGTTCAGCGTGTCGAACGCCACCAGCAGCGGATTGCCGTTCACCAGTTGCGTCACGCGAACCCCGCGCCCGGCGAGCTGCACCTGTCCCTGCGGCAGCCCTTCTTTTGTGGTATCCCAGCTGACATCCGCTTTACCGGTGAAAAGCCCGCTCGCCTGCGTCTCTTCCGGCATAAACGGTTTGATCATGGCCAGATCGAAACGGTTGAGATTCACCTGCGCCCGGCCGGTCGCGCCCGCATCGATGGTTTGCGGAACGCAGAGCTCGGCGTTCGGGTTACGCCAGCAGTGCGGGCCGATGGCGATTTTCTGCTCCTGCCCGCGATAGTCGAGCGTCAGCGCGCGGCTTAGCGCCCATGGGCCGACTGGCGTGGCGAAACGCGTATTATCAATCTCGCCGCGCCAGCGCATCGCCTGACGGTCAAAGCTGCCGCGCAGGTCGAGCTGCCCGGAGACCGGCTCGCCCTGCACGCGCAGCGCCATCTGATGTGACTTTTCATTGCCTTTGGCGGCGAGCGTAATCAGCCGCAGGTTGATATCGCCCTGCACCAGACGCTCAACGCGCAGATCCAGCGAGCCGCCGATCTGATCGGTGGATTTCACATCGCCAAGCAGGCGCACCTGCGCGACGGAGAGCTCCTGCCAGCGCAGGTTGCGCGCGGTGACATCGGCGTTAAGTTCCGGTGCCTCGACGTTACCGCGAATTTTCACCAGCCCTTTCGCTGTGCCCCCAAGCCCCGGCAGCGCGTTATCCAGCGCCGGCGCGTCAATCGTCGCGTCCAGCGCCAAGTCTTTAACGCCCAGCTCGCCCTTCACGTCCGCTTTATTGCGCCCTAATTCCAGATGCAGGCCGGGGATGGTCCACTGAAGATAGCTGTTGCCCTTAAGCTGCCCGTCGACCTTCACCTTATTCTGCTTAACGTTGCCCGCAAGCTTCAGCTCCGGCACATCAAGCTGCCAGGTGCCGCCATAGAGGCTGCCGCGCAGCTTCATCAGCCCGTCAAGCTTCGACGGCCACTCCGGGTACTGTTTGGCGGTGTTAATGCCTTTCAGCGCCAGTTCGCCGCGCCAGCTGATGGCCTGCTGCCAGTCGAGCAACGCGGTCAGCGTGGTGTGGCCCTGCAGCGCCGCGACATCCAGCTTATCAATGTTGATCTGCTGTTCATTGCCTTTGCCGTCAAGCGTAATGGTGGCGGGCGGCAGCTGATCGCCTTTCACGGCGGTACGGAACGACAGCGCGTAATCGGTCATTTTGCCGGAAAGCTTCAGTTTAAGATCGTCAGCCTGATATTGTTTCGGGCCAGTGAGCGGCCAGTAGAGCTGCTCGCTGGTAATATCCAGATTGAGCGGCAAGCCCGCTTCGGCAAGTTTCGTCTGCCCGCGCAGCACCACATCCACCGGGCCGGAAAGATTGACGCCGAACTCCAGCTGGTCGCGCAGCGCGCCGCCCACTTTGAGCTTCACTTTCTCGCCCTTGAGCGGCTCCACGTTCAGCGTGCTGTTAAGCGTAATATCGACCGGCCAGTTGTTGCGCAGCTCCGCGCTGCCGGTGGCGTTAACCGTGCCCTGATTCGAATCGATATCCAGCGTGTCGAGCTTCGTGACGCCATCCACGCTGCTGATTTTCAACAGCAGATTACTGACCGTAATATCGGTGTCGCCAGTCAGGCGCAGCTGCTCGCCGTGAAAATTTTCCACCGTCAGGTTGAGCGGCAGATGGACATCCGTCATCTCCGGCAGGACAGGTTTAGCGAACAGCTCACGCAGCGTCTCGCCGAGCGGTTTCTCCTGCGGCTGCGGGTTATTCACCTTCGGCTCGATCACCTCCTCCTGCGCCACATCCGCCGCTTTGGGCAGCGCGATGAGTAGCCCCTGTAACGAGGTCGGTTTGAGCGTCAGATTGCGGCTCTCCCAGGCGAGGCCCGAGCTGAAATCCATCACCGACACCAGCGTATCGTCGATTTTAATGTTGACGTTATGCAGCGCCGCCCGGCTCAGCGTAATCGGGTACGGCGTGGAGAGATCAAGCGGCCCGCTCTCTTCTTCTTCCACTTTCGCCGCTGGCGGCATTTTTTTGGTATCGACGACCACGTTGATATCTTTCAGTGAGAAATCATTCACGCACAGGCTGCTGTCGCGCAGGCAGGCGAGCTTCACGGAAAGATGAATTTCGCCAGCGTTAACGTCCACGCCCGGCTGCTGGTAGCGCAGCGAGGTGATAGTCAGGTCGCGCCAGCCGCCGGTGACGCGCCCGATATCCAGCCCCGGCACCCAGCGATTAGCGGCGTTAAAAACCAGATGTAAACCTGTCGTGGTGCCCACCAGAAAGCCAACGGTTGCGATAAGCAGCACGACAACGGCCAGAACGGCGAGGCTGATTTTTTTCATACGACTCATAATTCAGGCCCCAGACCGATGTAAAACTGCAAACCATGCTCCTCTTTGTCGCCAACGGGCACCGCGAAATCCACCTTGATGGGCCCGACCGGCGACTGCCAGCGCACCCCGACGCCCGCGCCGGTTTTGAAATTGCTTTGCTTGATGTCGTTGACGGCTTCGCCGGAATCGACAAACACCGCGCCCCACCATTTGCCGGTCACGTTGTACTGGTATTCCAGCGAGCCGGTAGCGAGCTTCGAGGCGCCGGTCAGCTTGCCGTCGTCATCTTTGGGAGAGATAGATTTATATTTATAACCGCGGATGCTGCGGTCGCCGCCCGCGAAGAAGCGCAGGTCCGGCGGCACGCGCTCAAAGTCGTTGGTTTCTATCCAGCCGAGGTTGCCGCGCGCCACAAAGCGATGTTTGTCATAGAGCGTGCGTATCCAGACGTTTTGCGCCTGCAGGACGACGAAATCGACGTCAGAGCCCCAGGCGGAGTCAGAGTAGTCAATGGAATAGCGCTGTGAATCGCCCCACGTCGGCATCAGGCCACCGCGTGAACGAGTGCGGCTTAGCATCACGCCCGGATAGAGCAGCATCGTGGTATGGGTGACATTGGCCTGGGTAAAGTGATCCAGACTCCAGCGCAGGTTAATGGCGCGCTGCCAGCCGCTTGAGAGATCCCAGTAGCGGGAGACGGCAAGCGTGGTGGAATCTGCTTCGGTGTCGTTGAGATCGGTGCGCTTAAAGCCGCCCTGCACCAGATAATATTGCTCCAGCGGGTTCTTCAGCAGCGGCATTTTATAGCTGAAATCAAGCTGCTGCTCCGGCGCGGAGATACTGGTCGAGGTGGTAAGACTGTGGCCGTAAGAGTTGATCCACGGTTTGCGCCAGTTCGCTTTGAGACGCGGACCGACGTCAGTGGAGTACCCCGCGCCCACTTCGACGGTATTTTTAATGCGCGGCGAGACCACGCCCCGCAGCGGCAGCACTTTGGTCTTCCGGGATTTTTCAAATTCCGGCGCCACGACGACCGAGTTAAACCAGCCGGTGGCGGATAAACGGCGGCTCAGCTCCGCCACGTCGCTTGACTGGTAATAATCGCCCTTTTTAAACGGCACCAGGTTTTGCAGATACTCTTCGCGGATCTGCGAGCCGCTGAAGGTGACATCGCCGAAGCGGTAGCGCTGCCCGCTGTCGTAATCGATATCCCAGAACGCCTCGCGACGCTCCACCGAAACGCCAAGCTGGCTCTTTTTATATTCGCTGTCGAAATAGCCCCGACGCAGCGCCAGGCTGGTCAGCCCTTTTTTGAAACTGTCGTAGTCGTTATGGTTCAGCACTGTGCCGATGGCGGGACGCTTTTTCAGCAGCGCCAGATACTCTTTATCGTCGCGCGCGCCGCCGCGCAGAATCACATTCGTTCCGGCGATAAGCACCGGTTTGCCCGCGTTAACCCGCGCCAGCAACACCTGGCGACGTCCGCCCGGCGGCGGTTCACGCAGTTCGAAATCAATGGTCGGTTCGTAATAGCCCAGCGCTTTCAGCCCGTTGCGGATGGCGTCATCGACGCGCGCGCGAAAGCGGCGGTCCGGCGTGACCTCATCCGTCTGAATCGTGGAAAGCTGAGCGCGAACGTTTTTTTGTAGCGCGCCGGTCAACCCTTCCACCTGCAAACGGACAGGCGCAGCGGTCGAGGCGCCCGCCACCAGCAGCGTGGCCCAGCACAAGTTACGGATTAATGGCACGTTCTCTCCTGAATATCCCTTATTCCCACTCCCGGGAGGAAACCTGATGCCGCTCCGCGGCCTGACAAAACTCCGGTAAATGGAGTTGAAATGAAGACGATCACCCAAATATTTCTTATGTTTAATTTAGTCGCATTTAAGAGGTTTATTGTGGGCAAAGAGCCGCTTCGTGACAACCGCAGGCGAGAATTTGCACGCTTAACATTTTTCAGGAGGTCGGCCCTATGAGTTTTTTTGATAAGAAACAAATGATTACCGAAGAAGAGGCTCTGCCGGGGCGTAACACCCGTATGCCGGTGGCAGCGTTGCATACCGTGACCGGACACTCAATGACCAATGTGCCGGAGGGAATGGAGGTGGCGTTATTCGCGATGGGCTGCTTCTGGGGCGTGGAGAGACTCTTCTGGGCGCTGCCGGGCGTCTACAGCACCGCGGCGGGCTACACCGGCGGCTATACGCCAAACCCGACCTACCGCGAAGTCTGCAGCGGGCAGACGGGGCACGCCGAAGCGGTGCGCGTGGTCTATGACCCGAACGTCATCAGCTACGAACAGCTGTTACAGGTGTTCTGGGAAAACCACGATCCGGCGCAGGGGATGCGTCAGGGCAACGATGTCGGGACGCAATACCGTTCGGCGATCTACCCGTTAACGCCGGAGCAAGAGGCCGCGGCACAGGCGAGCCTCGAACGGTTCCGCGCGGCGATGGAAGCGGCGGGCGACTATCGCCATATCACGACAGAAATCGCCCCGGCCAAACCGTTTTACTATGCCGAAGACGAACACCAGCAGTATCTGCACAAAAATCCGTACGGCTATTGCGGCATCGGCGGCATCGGCGTGTGCCTGCCCCCCGAGGCGTAACAATTTATCAATCATTGTATTATCAGGATTTGTGATAAGTGATGAGAGGCGTTAAGCGGCGCGCCCATGCTATCCCTCAACCGACACTGGTTGCGGAGAACTGCTATGAAACTCATCACGCTGTTACGTTCGTTGATCCCGGTGGTGACCGGTCTTAGTGCGCTTTCCGCCTGGGCCGGTCCCCAGGCGGATGTTGACTGTGCTTACCACCATACCGCTGGCGACGATGCCATCATGATGTATGGCATGCCAAACCACGCCATGCTGCATGACTTCTTTGGCAATACCCATACCGACGCTTATTCCGATTATGTCCGGCTGCGAAACCAGCCGGATAATACCTGTAATAACAAAGCGGACAGCTCCGCCTGGTGGGTTCCCACCATGAAGTTGCCCGACGGACAAATCGTCAAACCTGCCTACCAGAAAACCTACTATCAAAGCACCAGTGTAGATACTTACCCCCTGACCCCCTTCCCGCCCGGTCTTGAGCTGCTGGCGGGCGATCATTACGGCACCGGGCCTAACCGGCACATCACCTTTCTGTGCGCCAATGGCAAGGGGTATACCAATACGGCAGGCGAAGTCTGCGGGTTACGCCAGAAAGGCGATGCGGTACAGTTTAATATCGGTATCCAGTTCCCGAACTGCTGGGATGGCGTCAACCTCAAACCCGCACGCGGCAGGATGAACGCCACTTACACCAACGACGCAGGCGCGTGCCCGGCGGACTTCCCGGTGAAAATCCCGACGGTGAATATGAACGTCGCCTGGGTTCTGCCACAGATTACCTCGCTTGATACCGCAAAAATTCAGCTGTCGATGGACCCACAAATGGATGGCGAAACCCGCATTGAGAAATGGGGCAGTATCTACACCGCTCATGGCGACTTTATGAATGGCTGGCCGGTGCAATCGGCGCAGTTTATGACCGAAGAATGCATGAACAAAAATATGGACTGCGGCACCAATATTCCGTTCAGTTACCAACGCGCCAGCGCCGATACGTTTGTCAGCAGCGCGGAGCCGGGCCGTAACTTTGGTGACGAGGCGACGCTGCAGGTGCAGGATGACTGGCGCAACGGGGGACGCACCGCCAATAAAGAGGTCATGTCGCTGGTGAAATTTTCCATCCCGCCGCTGCCTGAAGGCTATACCGACGCCGATGCCGCACTGTTTAAATATAAAATTCGCATTTATGGCGGGAAAAACGGCGAAGGCGCGAATCAGATCTTTTTCTACCCGGCCGATACGCAGTGGGATGAGCATCAGGTGAACTGGAATAATCGTCCGGCGTGTAACTACAAATCTGACGGCATTCTGTATCTCGATAACGCGCGAATCTATCGCTACGTGGATGTTGATAAAGCCGTGCGGGCCGCGCTGGCTGCCGGGAAAACCGAAATCGCCTGGTACATTGGCGGTGACCGCCAGGGCGGCAATTACAGCTTTAACCCGGCAGGCACCAAAGAAAACCTGCTGCTGATGCTGACAGGCTACGAAAACGTACCGGAGATCTGACCGTTTACGCCCGCCGCAATTTCCCTACGCGGCGGGCGCTTTCTTCACCCGTTGCGCAAGCCCTCTGGCAGCCACGCCGGGGCTTACGCTATACTACCCTTTGAATTTGCAGGCCTCCTTCTCTACAGCCTGCATTCACCGTGTTTTCACACAATAATCAACTTCCCTTCCGAGGATCCGGCGATGGCTGGATAAGATATGTTAAACAGTATTTTACTGATACTTTGTCTCATTGGCGTCAGCTCCTTTTTCTCGCTTTCCGAGATCTCGCTTGCCGCCTCCCGTAAAATCAAACTCAAGCTGCTGGCCGATGACGGCAACATCAACGCCCAACGGGTGCTGAAGATGCAGGAAAACCCCGGCACCTTCTTTACCGTGGTGCAAATTGGCCTGAATGCCGTCGCCATTCTTGGCGGTATCGTGGGCGATGCGGCGTTTTCCCCGGCGTTCTACACGCTGCTGGTGCGGTTTATCTCCCCTGAGGCCGCCGAGCAGGTGAGCTTTATCCTCTCCTTTACGCTCGTCACCAGCCTGTTCATTCTCTTCGCCGACCTGACCCCGAAACGCATCGGTATGATTGCGCCAGAAGCCGTGGCTTTGCGCATCATCAACCCGATGCGCTTCTGTCTGTTCGTGTTCCGCCCGCTGGTGTGGTTCTTTAACGGCATGGCGAATGTGATTTTCCGCCTCTTCAAACTGCCGATGGAGCGTAAAGACGACATCACTTCTGATGATATCTACGCGGTGGTGGAAGCTGGCGCGCTCGCGGGTGTCCTGCGCAAGCAGGAGCACGAGCTTATCGAAAACGTGTTTGAGCTGGAGTCGCGCACCGTGCCGTCCTCCATGACCTCACGCGAAAACATCGTCTGGTTCGATCTCCATGAAGATGAGCAGAGCCTGAAGAACAAAGTGGCGGAGCATCCGCACTCCAAGTTCCTGGTCTGTAATCAGGATATCGACCACATCATCGGTTATGTCGATTCCAAAGACCTGCTGAACCGCGTGCTGGCCAACCAGAGCCTGGCGCTGACCAGCGGCGTACAGATCCGCAACACGCTTATCGTGCCGGATACGCTGACGCTCTCCGAGGCGCTGGAAAGCTTCAAAACGGCGGGTGAAGACTTCGCGGTTATCATGAACGAATATGCGCTGGTGGTAGGGCTTATCACGCTGAACGACGTGATGACCACGCTGATGGGCGATCTGGTCGGTCAGGGGCTGGAAGAGCAGATCGTCGCGCGCGACGAGAACTCCTGGCTGATTGACGGCGGCACGCCGATCGATGACGTCATGCGTGTGCTGGATATCGACGAGTTCCCGCAGTCCGGCAACTACGAAACCATCGGCGGCTTTATGATGTTTATGCTGCGCAAAATCCCGAAACGCACCGACGCGGTGAAGTTCTCCGGGTATAAGTTTGAAGTGGTGGATATCGATAACTACCGCATCGACCAGTTGCTGGTGACGCGCATCGACAACAAGCCGGGTGTGCTGACGCCCAAACTGCCAGACGAGCAGAACGCCGCCTGAGCCTCAAAACACTAACGGCCCCATCGGGGCCGTTTGTCTTACTGCATACGTACAACGCTGTCGTTACGCCATCTCGGTCTGGAGACGCATAACCTGACGGTTGACTTCGGACATGACGGAGTAGTGCTGTTTGTCCTTCACTTTCGGGACGAGGATTTTGCCTTTATCGAACTCGAAAGCGCCAACATCCTTGATATACAACCGTCCACGAAACAGGATCTTCACGTACTTCGCCACCTGAAGCGGGTTGTAACGTTGGAAAATTTTCATTGTTCTCTCCTGCTGAATTACGCCCTCGTGGTGCCACATTTGGACCATCATGATTAAGACGCAAAATTTGTTGCCAGATGACTATAGACCAGAAGTTCGGGAGCACCCACTCTGCCTGACTTTATTTACGCTTTTATTACATTCTTTCAGAATTTTCTTTTCAAAACTCTACGGAGCGCAGGAGAATGCCGCTTTTTTTAACGGTTTCTGTGCGTTCGCCCGCAAACTGGCACTGTGGTTGCGTGAAAACAGAAAATTAACAATTAAGCTAAAAAGCAATGGGCCCAAGTGGTCCGATCACCTGCAAAATCGAAAAAGGAGCCACCTATGACCCTGCGCGGAATGCTGGCGCTGAGCTGCCTGCTGCTGCCGCTGATGGCCTCGGCACATAACTTCAAAGAGAACGACCGCGTGCCGCCCATCGGCATTAACGACAAAGGCGAGCTGATGCTGAATAAAGATCAGTTTAGCTACAAAAACTGGAACAGCGCGCAGTTACCTGGAAAAGTGCGAGTGCTGCAACATATTGCCGGGCGCACCTCGGCAAAAGAGAAAAATGCGGGGCTGATTGAAGCCATCAAAGCCGCGAAATTCCCGCACGACCGCTACCAGACCACAACGATTGTGAACAGCGACGACGCCATTCCCGGCACCGGCATGTTTGTTCGCAACAGCATAGAGAGCAATAAACAGCAGTATCCGTGGTCGCAGTTTATCGTCGACAGTAACGGCGTGGCCCAGAAAGCCTGGAAGCTTGAGCCGGGAAGCTCGGCGATTGTGGTGCTGGATAAAGACGGGCGCGTACGGTACGCGAAAGATGGCGGCCTGACCCAGGAAGAAGTGCAGCAGGTCATGAACCTGCTGCAACAGTTACTCAGTAAATAGTGACCCGGAAGCTGGGGTTCAGGAACGACTCACGCGGCGTGTAATCCAGCGTTTTGCCCTGCCAGTCGTGAACCTGCGCCCCGGCGGCGACCGCCACGGCGTGACCCGCAGCCGTATCCCAGATATTCGTCGGCCCGAAGCGCGGATAAAGCTGCGCTTCTCCTTCCGCCACCAGGCAGAACTTCAGCGACGAGCCTACCGACGTGGTCTGGTGTTCGCCAAGCTGCTGCAGATAGTCCTGCAATTCGGCGTTATCGCCGTGCGAGCGGCTTATCACCACGCGCGGCGGACGCGCGTCGCGCACCTGGATCTGCTTGCGCACGCCGCACTCTTCTTTCCACGCCTTGCCTTCCGCCGCGCTGTACATGACGTTCAGCACCGGCGCGTAGACCACGCCAAGCACCGGCTTGCCGTCTTCAATCAGCGCGATATTAACGGTGAATTCGCCGTTGCGCTTGAGAAACTCTTTGGTGCCGTCGAGCGGGTCCACCAGCCAGTAGCGCCGCCAGTGCTGGCGCACGTCCCAGCCTGGCGGATCTTCTTCGGAGAGCACCGGCACCTGCGGCGTCAGCGCTTTCAGCCCGGCGACAATCACCGCGTGCGCTGCGATATCCGCCGCCGTCACCGGCGAATCATCAACCTTTTGGGTGGCTTCCAGCGGTTTGTGACCCTCGTAGACTTCCATGATGGCGCTGCCGGCTTCGCGCGCCAGTTGGCAAATCTGTTCTAACATTGTCATCCACCTCTTTCTCGTTTCGCAGTCCGTCCCGGCTGCGGATTTAACACCTTGTTTTATCGATATGATTTTTATATCGCATTGCGTCTTGTTCCGCTATCTGTGAAGCGATTCCGGTTTCCCTGCCCGTTTTTCTGGCAGGATTCACATTTTTGTAAGCAACAAACGATAGATACATAAACTTTTGTGGCTTCGCTCTGAAAAAAAGGACCTGCCTGATGATTAAGTTTAGTGCAACGATGATAGCCACGCTGGTTGCCGCCAGCGTGAACGCCGCCACGGTGGACCTGCGCATCCTGGAAACCACCGACCTGCACAGTAACATGATGGACTTTGACTATTACAAAGACGCGCCCACTGAAAAATTCGGTCTGGTGCGTACCGCAAGCTTAATCAAAGCCGCGCGCCAGGAGGCCGCCAACAGCGTGCTGGTGGATAACGGCGACCTCATTCAGGGCAGCCCGCTTGGCGATTACATGGCCGCGAAGGGCCTGAAAGACGGCGACGTGCATCCGGTCTACAAAGCGCTGAACACGCTGGATTACGCCGTCGGCAACCTCGGCAACCATGAATTCAATTACGGCCTCGATTACCTGCATAAAGCGCTTTCAGGCGCAAAATTCCCCTACGTCAACGCGAACATCATTGATGCCAAAACCCAAAAGCCGCTTTTTACGCCGTATCTGATTAAAGAAACTCAGGTAAAGGACAAAGACGGCAAACCGCATACGCTGAAAATTGGCTACATCGGGTTTGTGCCACCGCAGATAATGACCTGGGATAAGGCGAATCTCAGCGGCAAAGTCACCGTCAACGATATCACCGAAACCGCCCGTAAATATGTGCCGCAAATGCGCGCGGAAGGCGCCGATCTGGTGGTGGTGGTGGCGCACTCGGGGCTTTCCGCCGAGCCATATAAAGCGATGGCGGAAAACTCGGTCTACTACTTAAGCCAGGTGCCGGGCGTGGACGCCATTCTTTTCGGCCATGCGCACGCGGTGTTCCCGGGTAAAGATTTCGCCGCCATCAAAGGCGCGGATATCGCCAAAGGCACGCTGAACGGCGTACCGGCGGTAATGCCGGGCATGTGGGGCGATCATCTGGGGATAGTCGATCTGGTGCTGAATAACGACAGCGGCAAGTGGAAAGTGACGCAAAGCAAAGCCGAAGCCCGCCCGATCTACGACACCCAGGCGAAGAAATCGCTCGCCGCTGAAGATCCGGCGCTGGTGAAAGTGCTGAAAGCGGATCACGACGCCACGCGCGAATTTGTTAGCCAGCCGGTCGGGAAATCCGCCGATCCGATGTACAGCTATCTGGCGCTGGTGCAGGACGATCCAACCGTGCAGGTGGTGAACAACGCGCAGAAAGCTTACGTGGAACACTTTATTCAGGGCGATCCGGATCTGGCGCAGTTACCGGTGCTCTCCGCCGCTGCGCCGTTTAAAGTGGGCGGGCGTAAAAACGATCCGGCAAGCTTTGTGGAAGTGGAAAAAGGCCAGCTGACGCTGCGTAACGCCGCCGATCTTTACCTCTACCCCAACACGCTGGTGGTGGTGAAGGCAACGGGCGCGGAAGTAAAAGCGTGGCTGGAGTGCTCCGCCGGGCAGTTTAATCAGATTGACGTCAACAGCACGAAGCCGCAGTCGCTGCTGAACTGGGACGGTTTTCGCACCTATAACTTCGACGTTATCGACGGCGTAAATTATCAGATAGACGTGACGCAGCCCGCCCGCTATGACGGTGAATGCCAGACGATCAACCCGAAAGCGGAACGCATCAAAAACCTGACGTTTAACGGCAAGCCTATCGATCCGAACGCGACGTTCCTGGTCGCCACCAATAACTATCGCGCTTATGGCGGCAAGTTTGCCGGCACCGGCGACAGCCATATCGCGTTTGCATCGCCGGACGAGAACCGCGCGGTGCTGGCGGCGTGGATTGGTGCCGAAACCAAACGCGCGGGTGAAATTCACCCGGCGGCGGATAACAACTGGAGTCTCGCGCCGATTGCAGGCAACCACAAGCTGGATATCCGCTTTGAAACCTCGCCTTCTGACAAAGCGGCGGCGTTCATCAAAGAGAAAGCGCAATACCCGATGACCAGCGTCGGCAAAGACGATATCGGTTTTGCGGTGTATCAGCTGGATCTGTCGAAGTAACGGCACTCACGCCAACCATTCCCTCCCAGGCCGGGTAAGGCGCAGCCGCACCCGGCACTCACGCCAACCAATCCCCTCCCAGGCCGGGTAAGGCGCAGCCGCACCCGGCACTCAGGCAAACCATTCCCCCCGTAGGCCGGGTAAGGCGCAGCCGCACCCGGCACTCAGGCCAACCACTCCCCCCGTAGGCCGGGTAAGGCGCAGCCGCACCCGGCATCTTTTTTTCATCGCCAAAACCCGGCGCTCAGGCCGCTTGCTCCCCACGGTTCGCCAGCACCTGCGGCAGATTAACTTCAATCCAGTCGGCCAGCGCGGCCACCTTCTCGCTCACCTCCACGCCGAGCGGCGTCAGGCTGTATTCCACATGCGGCGGCACCACCGGATACGAGACGCGATCGACAAAACCATCCTGCTCCAGCGCCTGTAACGACTGCGCCAACATCTTCTCGCTCACGCCGCCCATTTTCCGGCGCAGATCGCTGAAACGGTGCGTGCCGTCGCGCAGCGCCACCAGGATTAGCACGCCCCAGCGGCTGGTCACATGTTTCAGCACATCGCGTGACGGGCATTCTTCGGCGAACAGATTGCCGTCGCGTAACTGCTCACTCAGGGTAGAACGGGTCATTTCATACTTACCTTTTTGTACGTACTTACTAAAAGTTAGTTTGAGTGATAGTGTGCCACAACACCCAACCGAGACAAAGGAAAAGACCATGATTGCGATTACCGGCGCTACCGGCCAGCTTGGCCAGCGCGTGATTGATACCCTGCTGAACACCGTTGCGGCACAGGAGATTGTCGCGATTGTCCGCAACCCGGCGAAAGCCGCCGCGCTCAGCGCCAAAGGCGTCCAGGTCCGCGCGGCTGATTATAATGACGCGGCGGCGCTCACCGCGGCACTCGCGGGCGTGGAAAAGCTGCTGCTCATCTCATCAAGTGAAATCGGCCAGCGCGCGACGCAGCACCGTAATGTTATCGACGCCGCGAAAACCGCAGGCGTGAAACTCATCGCTTACACCAGCCTGCTGCATGCCGATCGCTCGCCGCTGGGGCTTGCCGAAGAACATGTCGCTACTGAAAAGATGCTCGCGGATGCCGGTATTCCTTATGTGCTGCTGCGTAACGGCTGGTACA
The DNA here is from genome assembly GCF_011605905.1 of Cronobacter sp. HA18003. Lineage (NCBI taxonomy): Bacteria > Pseudomonadati > Pseudomonadota > Gammaproteobacteria > Enterobacterales > Enterobacteriaceae > Cronobacter > Cronobacter sp. HA18003. The sequence goes on from NZ_JAANQO010000021.1 coordinate 463,423, forward strand.
CCGAAAACTATCTGGCGAGCGTGCCGCCCGCGCTTGAGCACGGCGTGTTTATCGGCAGCGCAGGCGACGGGAAAATTGCGTCCGCCAGCCGTCAGGATTACGCCGAAGCCGCCGTCAAAGTGCTGACGCTCGATAACCAGGCCGGGCGCGTCTACGAACTGGCGGGCGACCACGCCTGGACGCTTCGCGATTTAACCGCGCTGTTAAGTAAAGAGACCGGCAAAACGGTCGCGTATCAGAATTTGAGCGAGGCGGATTTCGCCGCGGCGCTCACGGGCGCGGGCCTGCCGGAAGGCTTTGCGAAACTGCTCGCGGATTCCGATATCGGCGCGTCCAAAGGCGGCCTGTTTGATGACAGCCACCAGCTCAGCGCGCTCATTGGCCGCCCGACCACCTCGCTTGAAGCGAGCCTGCGTGAGAGCCTCAAACCGTAATATTAAATCTGGCAGGCTGCTTTCCCTGTGCCTGCCGGATACAATGCGAGCGCCTGCCACAGGCGCTCAAAACAATAAACCGAAAACAGGGATCCTCATGAAAGCACACCTTCTCGCACTTCCGCTGCTGCTGTGCAGCGCCGCCGCGTGGTCCATGAGCTGTGACAATCCGCGCAGCCCGTATGACACCACCTACTGCGCCGCGCTGGAAATGGTTCAGGGCGACCGCGACCTCAACCAGCAATATAAAAACACCATGTCCGTGCTCTCGCCTGCGCAGAAACAGGTCGTGAAAAACGCCCAGATCTCCTGGCTGAAAGTGCGCGATCACGAGTGCGCGGAAGGCTCCACGCTGCTGCTCGGCTGCGCCAACGAAAAAATGGCCGCTCGTATTGCGCTGCTGAAAAGCATTGAGCGCGAGTGCCGCAACGCCGGTTGCAACGACGCCGACCTCTCCCGCATCGAATAACCGCCAGGTTAATTAATTGTTAATTACGGTGGCGAAGGCCACCGTTGTTCTTATAATGGGGACTTACCCTTCGTGGAGAGCTCCTGTGCACGGCGTACCCGATCAGTTCACCGACGAACGCGACAGCGCCCGCTTCCGGCAATTGCCTGCGCTGCCGGGCGTGGAGCTTTATCACGCCCATATCGCGCATTACGCTTTTGAGCCCCACACCCATGAAGCCTTTGGCATCGGCGCGATTGAGCTTGGCGCCGAGCGCTTTCGCTACCGCGGCGCGCAGCACGTGGCGGCGGTGAATTCGCTCGTCACCATGAACCCCGATGAACTGCACACCGGCGAAGCGGCGACCCAGCAGGGCTGGCGCTACCGGATGATTTATCTGGAGCCCGAGACGCTGGCGCAGCTCACCGGCGAGCGTCACTGGTGGTTTGCCGAGGTGGAGCGTCACGATCCGCTACGCGCCCGCCAGACCGGCCAGCTTATCGCCGCACTCTGGTCCGCGCCGGATACGCTCGCGCAGCAGGGGTTGCTGCTCGATCTTATCGACACCTTCCGTCCGTATGCGCGCCATGCGCCGCAGGCTGCCGAAGGCGCGCACCGCTTCGACCGGGTACGCGAGTTTCTCTACGAAAACTACATGCTGCCGCTGACGCTCGATGAGATTGCCGCCGAAGCGGCGTTAAGCCCTTATCATTTCCAGCGCCAGTTCAAAGCGTGCTATGACGTCACGCCGCACCAGATGCTGATGGCGGTGCGCCTGTGGCGCGCCAAGCAGTTTCTCGCCGCTGGCCTGCCCGCCGCTGATGTCGCGGCGGCCGTGGGCCTTACCGATCAGCCGCACCTCACCCGCGCCTTCACCCGCCGCTACGGCATTACGCCCGCACGCTACCAGAAACAGGTGGCTCGCCAGATCTTCAGCCCGGCTATAATTCAGACACCGTTGTAAGGGAGAAGAGTGATGGAAAATCTGGCGAACTGGCGCTGGCTGAATGAACCCGCACGCTGGCGGCGCGAAAGTGACGCGCTGCATGTCACCACCGATGCGCAAACCGATTTCTGGCAAACCACCTGGTATGGCTTTCAGCGCCATTCCGGGCACGTGTTCGGTACGGAGGTTGCCGGTGAGTTTACCTTCCAGGTGCGCGTCGAGGGCGATTTCACCACGCTATATGATCAGGCGGGGCTGTTCCTGATGGCGGATGAGCAACACTGGCTGAAAGCGGGTATTGAGTATAACGACGCGCAGCCGATGATAGGCAGCGTGCTGACGCTTGAGCGCTCCGACTGGGCGACCGGCATTTTCCCCGCCGCACAGAAGCACTTCTGGCTGCGCCTGACGCACCAGAACCAGAGCCTGCGCCTGCAATACTCCACCGACGGCGACACCTGGCCGCTGCTGCGCCTGTGCCCGTTTCCGCAAGCGGAGCGCTATTTCCTCGGCGCGATGTGCTGTTCGCCGTCGCGCGCCGGGCTTGAGATCGTCTTTTCCGATTTTCATCTCGGGCCACCCAACGGCAAAGATCTGCACGATCTGAGCTGATGCGCAGCAAGCTGGTACAAGACGCCCGTTTTCACCCGCCGCTACACTCAGGCAATAAACAGCGACGTGGGTGGTGATGATGTTAACGGGTGTGTTGTATGCCCTGCTGGCGGGGATGATGTGGGGGCTGATTTTCGTCGGCCCTTTGCTGGTGCCGGAATACCCGGCGGTATTGCAGTCGATGGGGCGCTACCTGGCGCTGGGCCTGCTGGCGCTGCCGCTGGCGTGGGCCGGCCGCGGGCGGTTAAAACAGCTTACCGCGCGCGACTGGCTGACCGCGCTGGCGCTGACCATGATGGGCAATCTTATCTATTACGTCTGCCTTGCGAGCGCCATTCAGCGCACCGGCGCGCCGGTCTCCACGATGATCATCGGCACGCTGCCGGTGGTCATCCCGGTCTTCGCCAATCTGCTCTACAGCCGTCGCGACGGCAGGCTGCCCTGGCGGCGGTTGTGCCCGGCGCTGGCGGCGATTTTCTGCGGGCTGGTCTGCGTCAATTTCGCCGAGCTGCGCCACGGTTTGCCGGGCTTTACGCCGGGCCGTTACGCAAGCGGCATCGCGCTGGCAAGCGTGTCGGTTGTCTGCTGGGCGTGGTATGCGCTGCGTAACGCCCGCTGGCTGCGGGAAAACCCCGACAAGCACCCGATGATGTGGGCGACCGCGCAGGGGCTGGTGACATTGCCCGTCTCGCTGGTGGGTTATATCGCCGCGTGCCTGTGGCTTTCGGCCAATAACAGCGGTTTCGCGCTGCCCTTCGGCCCGCGTCCTGGCGTGTTTATTGGCCTGATGATCGCCATTGCGCTCTGCTGCTCGTGGATTGGCGCGCTGTGCTGGAATATCGCAAGCCAGCGCCTGCCGACCGTGATCCTCGGCCCGCTTATCGTCTTTGAAACGCTGGCCGGGCTGCTCTATACCTTTTTGCTGCGCCAGAGTCTGCCGCCACTGCTGACCCTGACCGGCATCGCTCTGCTGGCCGCAGGCGTGGTGATGGCGGTGCGGGTGAAAATCGTGCCGGTCGCGGAGCGCGTGACGCAGGAGGCGTCATAAAAAAAGGCCCGTCGGTGACGGGCCTTCAGGCTTAGAACGTTTCCCAGTTGTCGCTGCCGCCAGCCGGTGCGGCTTTGAGGCTCGCCACCGGCGCTGGCGCGCTGAAGGATGACGCCTGCGGCGCAACGCTCGCCGCGCGCGCCTGGGCGCGGTTGAGTTTAAACACCGCGACCGCTTCATTGAGCTTGCCGGCCTGATCTTCAAGGGCTGCTGCGGCGGCGGCGGACTCTTCCACCAGCGCGGCGTTCTGCTGCGTCACTTTATCCATCTCGGAGACCGCCAGGCCCACCTGATCGATACCGCGGCTCTGCTCATCGGACGCCGAGGCGATTTCCCCCATGATATCGGTCACACGCGTCACCGCGCCGACCACTTCTTTCATGGTTTCGCCCGCTTCGCGCACCAGCTGCGAGCCCGCATCGACGCGGTTGCCGGAGTTTTCGATAAGCGCTTTGATCTCTTTCGCCGCCTGCGCGCTGCGGCTTGCCAGCGTACGGACTTCGCCCGCCACCACCGCAAAACCACGGCCCTGCTCGCCTGCGCGCGCCGCTTCCACCGCCGCGTTGAGGGCGAGGATGTTGGTCTGGAACGCGATGCCGTCGATCACGTTGGTTATCTGCGCGATCTGGTTAGAGCTGGCGGCGATTTCGTCCATGGTGCGAACGACGCCATCCACCACTTCCCCGCCTTTCAGCGCGGTTTCCGACGCGGTACGCGCCAGTTGCGTCGCCTGACGGGCGTTGTCGGCGTTCTGTTTCACGGTCGCGGTCAGCTGTTCCATGCTGGCGGCGGTCTCTTCCAGCGACGCGGCCTGCTGCTCGGTGCGTGAAGAGAGATCGTTGCTACCTGCGGAAATTTCGCTGGCACCGGTGAAGATAGTGTCGGTACTGTCGCGCACGGTGCTGACCGTTCGGGCCAGCGCCTGCTGCATCTCGTGAACGTTGCGCGCCAGCAGCGCCATTTCGTTATGGCCCTGCGCATCGATAGGCTGCGTCAGATCGCCTGCGGCAATCGCACGAATGTGACCCATGACGTCATGCAGCGGCAGCAGCAGCACACGGCGCATCGCCACCCAGCTGATAATAATCACAGCCAGCACCATTACCATAATCGCCGACAGGATCCACAGAATGCGCTCGTAGTCGCTTTCGTTGTCTTTCACGCCTTTACTGGCAAGCTTCGCCTGCTCGGCGCGCCATTCGCGATAAACGACCTGCATGGCGTTCTGCTTCTGCTCGGCATTCTGCTTGAACATCCCTTCCAGATTGCCTTCGGCCAGGAATTTGTTCATTTGCGCAAGCGTTGAGGAGTAGACGCGGTACTGCTCTTCCAGACGATCGACCAGACGCTCGTCCATGCCCGGCGTTTCCGGCAGGCCATAGTATTTGTCGTAATGGCTCTGCGCTTCCGCCAGCAGTTTATTCGCGGTATCAACCAGTTGACTGAGCTGGCCGCCGTTAATCTGGTTCGCCATGTTGCCCTGCAGACGCAGCATGCCGCGGTTAAGCGTGACGCGCGTCTGGTTGAGGCTTATCCAGGCGTCGGTAAATTCCGCCACGTTCTGGCTGGAGATTTGCGAGACGTTAAAGTTGTCTTTGTCGTTATTGAGCGCAGAGATAAAAACGCCTGCCGCGATAAGCTGCATCGCGCCCAGAACGATCAATACGGTAATTAAAAGGGTTATGACTTTTATACGTTTAAACATGAAAGACCTTTTTGCAGGTGTAATCCAGGGTGTATCTATCGGCAGGTCATTCAGGTTGTTTAATCAGCAAAGCGGCGTGGAGCGCGGTTTCCAGTTATTTCCTGATAGCGATCAGCCAGTTAGCTGGCAAAATATTTTTGTGACACACCTCACATTTTAATCCCCCTCCCCGAAAGGGTTATAGCCTCGCCTTAAAGATGCATTTAATATGCATCTTAATAAATCCTGAGTGAGGTACTGCTATGGCCTTCCGTGACCAACCCCTTGGCGAACTGGCGTTAACCATCCCGCGCGCCTCTGCGCTGTTTCGTAAATACAACCTAGATTTCTGCTGCGGCGGCAAACAGACGCTGCTGCGCGCGGCGACGCGCCAGGCGCTCGATTTGGATGTGATTGAAAGCGAACTGGCGGCATTGGCTGAAACACCGCTGGAGAAGGACTGGCAAGCCGCGCCGCTTGCTGAAATCATCGAGCACATCCTCGTGCGCTACCACGACCGCCACCGTGAGCAGTTACCAGAGCTGATTTTGCAGGCCACCAAAGTGGAACGTGTTCACGCTGATAAACCGGGCGTGCCGAAGGGGCTCGCGAAGTATCTGAGCCTGCTGCATGAAGAGCTGACGAGCCACATGATGAAAGAGGAGCGCGTACTGTTCCCGATGATTAAACAGGGCATGGGCAGCCAGGCGGCGGGGCCGGTTAGCGTGATGGAGAGCGAGCACGACGAGGCGGGAGAATTGCTGGAGGTGATTAAGCACACCACGAATAACGTGACGCCGCCGCCGGAGGCCTGCACGACCTGGCGCGCGCTGTATAACGGCATCAATGAGCTGATTGACGATCTGATGAACCACATCAGCCTTGAGAACAACACCCTTTTCCCGCGTGCCCTCGCAGGCGAAAAATAAAAGGCGCCCTGTCGAGCGCCTCAGTAACTTGACCTTTTGGGCCCGATACGTGGGCCCTTTTTTTATGGCTTAGCGGCGGAAGTTCGCCAGACGTTTCTTGCCGATAAACAACCAGCACACGCCCAGCACCACAAACCACAGCGGCGTCACCATCAGCGCCTGGCGGGTGTCGTCTTCCAGCGTCAGCAGCGCAATAACAAACACGAAGAACGCCATGCAGACCCAGCACATCAGTTTACCGAGCGGCATTTTATAGATCGATTTCTCATGCAGTTGCGGACGCTGCTTCCGGTACACCAGATAAGAGCACAGGATGATGGTCCAGACGAACATAAACAGGATAGCCGACACGGTGGTGATCATCGTAAACGCGGTGATGACGTTCGGGTTGATATAGAGCATCACCACACCGCCCAGCAGGCAGATGCAGGAGAAGGTCAACCCTTTCGCCGGTACGGCGCGTTTAGAGAGTTTCGCGAACGCTTTCGGCGCCACGCCGTCCTGCGCCAGACCGTAGAGCATACGGCTGGTGGAGAAGACGCCGCTGTTGGCGGAAGAGGCCGCAGAGGTCAGTACCACGAAGTTAATCAGGCTCGCCGCCGCCGGCAGCCCCACCAGCACAAACAGCTCCACGAACGGGCTTTTGGTCGGCACGACGGAACTCCACGGCGTCACGGACATAATAATAATCAGCGCGAAGACATAGAACATAATGATACGAACCGGAATCGAGTTGATCGCGCGCGGCAGTGATTTCTCCGGATCTTTGGTTTCGGCGGCGGTGGTGCCCACCAGCTCAATCCCCACAAACGCGAAGACCGCAATCTGGAAGCCCGCGAAGAACCCACTCAGCCCTTTCGGGAACCAGCCGCCCTCATTCCACAGGTGCGTAAAGGACGCTTCAACGCCGGTCGGCGATTTAAAGTGCATCAGCACCATCACCAGCCCGACCACGATAAGCCCGACGATGGCGACGATTTTAATCATCGCGAACCAGAACTCCATCTCGCCGAACATTTTCACGGTGGCGAGGTTAAGGGAGAGCAGCAGCACGACCACCGCCAGCGACGCGACCCAGTCCGAAAGCCCAGGAAACCAGAACTGCGCATAAGCCGTGATGGCCACGACATCCGCCATGCCGGTGACCACCCAGCAGAACCAGTATGTCCAGCCGGTAAAATACCCCGCCCAGGGGCCGAGTAAATCGGCGGCGAAATCGCTGAACGATTTATATTCGAGATTAGAGAGCAGCAGCTCGCCCATCGCCCGCATGACGAAAAAGAGCATAAAGCCGATGATCATATAGACAAAAATGATCGACGGGCCGGCGAGGCTAATGGTTTTGCCGGAACCCATAAATAACCCGGTGCCGATAGCGCCGCCGATAGCGATTAGCTGGATATGACGATTGGTTAGATTGCGCCGTAGCGACTGCTCAGCCGGTGCCTCAGCAGCATCAGCCACTTTGATCTGTTCTGACATGTTCGTTTCCTGTACCTGTCTGTGTTGTGGAGGCTCTGCTGGCCTCTATTTACGTGTTGAAATGACGATGTCCTTGGCGAAAGCAACATCGATATTAGGTAAGAATCGGAGGGTTGAATACTAAGATTTAAATATAATGTTAATTTTATGTTTAAAATGGGTGGCAAATCACTTTCACTTCGCGAAATGCATCACAAAAATACCCGCATTCCGCTTATTATCAAAATAAAATCGCGTCATTTCGCTTACGGGAAAACAATTCCCCGCCGCAGCGGGGAAAGGAAAAGCCTTACAGGATTTCCAGCAGTTCGACTTCAAAGACCAGCGTGCTGAACGGCGGAATGGATGCACCCGCGCCGCGCTCGCCGTAGGCCAGATTGTGCGGAATGGTCAGTTCCCATTTGGAGCCGACCGGCATCAGCGTCAGCGCTTCGATCCAGCCTGCGATTACGCCGCTGACCGGGAATTCCGCGGGTTCGCCACGCGCGACGGAGCTGTCAAACACGGTGCCGTCGATAAGTTTACCGGTGTAGTGCACACGCACGCGATCCTTACGGGACGGGATCGGGCCATCACCCTGCGTCAGCACGCGGAATTGCAGGCCGGATTCGGTGCTGTTCACCCCTTCGCGCTCGCGGTTTTCATCCAGATATTTCTGGCCTTCTACCGCCATCTCCTGCTGGCGCTCGCGACGCACGGCGTCGGCGCGTTCGTGGATTTCACGCAGCGCGCGATGCACCACGTCAACAGGAACGGCTGGCTGGTTGCCTTCCAGCGCGTCACGCAGCCCCGCCACCAGCGCTTCCGGCAGCAGACCCTGTAAGCCCGACTCGCGCAGTTGCTGTCCGACCTGTAAGCCAATGCCGTAGCTTGCCTGGGCTTCGATGGTGTCAAAAGAAGGGGTTGTCATGGGGTTATCCTTTCTCAATGGGAAAATTAGCGGGCAGCATAACAGCAGCGCCACGTTGGGTAAAATAATCCTCCGGCAAGGTGATAAGGTCAGGGATGTCAGCGCGCTCACGAATGCGCGCTTTACTACCGGCATCAAACAGTTAGAACGCTATAATGGTACACTGGCGCGGCGATGCGTTTGAGTGAATGAGGAGAAGACATGCCTGGACGAATTAAACCGCTGCTGGCGCAGGTATGGCACGCCCCGGATCATATCCGGCTGATGGACCCGCTGCCGCCTGCGCACCGACGCGGCATTATTCTTTGCGTGGTCGTTATCGCGCTGTGCTTTTTATGGCCTTCTTCCAACGAGCCGGAAACGCCGCAGCGTCGCGACGCGCAGCTCGATTTAACGCCTACGCCGGAAGCGCCGATGCAGCCGCAGGCGGTAGCACCTGTGGAAACGCCGGAAGCGAACGTCCAGCAGCCTGCGTCCAGCGCGCCGGTGCAGCCGTTCCAGAATAATGACATCGAGCAGCAGTGGCGCACTTATCGCGTGGAATCGGGCAAAACGCTGGCGCAACTGTTCCGCGATCACGGCCTGCCGCCGGAAGATGTGTACGCGATGGCGAAAGTGGAAGGCGACGGCAAGCCGCTCAGTAATCTTCAGCAGGGGCAGATGGTGCAGGTTCGTCAGAACGCCAGCGGCGTGGTGACGGCGCTGACCATTGATACCGGTGATAACCAGCAGGTGCTGTTTATCCGCCAGCCGGACGGCAGTTTCCTGCGCGTGCGCTGAGACTTTTCAGCATCTCAGAAAAGCAAAACGCCGGCACAAGGCCGGCGTCTTTACGTGTAGTTGAGTAAAAACTTACTCAGCAACCACGTTTACAGTCAGTTTAGCGAATACTTCGCTGTGAACCTGGAAGTCCACTTCGTGTTCGCCAGTGGTACGCAGAACGCCGTTCGGCAGACGAACTTCGCTCTTAGCCACGTCAACGCCAGCTGCAGTTACAGCGTCAGCGATGTCGCGAGTACCGATGGAACCGAACAGTTTACCTTCGTCGCCCGCTTTGGACGCGATGGTAACAGAGCCCAGCGCATTGATTTTCTCTGCGCGAGCTTCAGCAGCGGCCAGAACGTCAGCCAGTTTGGCTTCCAGTTCAGCGCGACGTGCTTCGAAGAACTCAACGTTTTTCTTGGTAGCCGGCACAGCTTTGCCCTGCGGAACCAGGAAGTTACGAGCGTAGCCCGCTTTAACGTTTACCTGGTCGCCCAGGCTGCCCAGGTTTGCTACTTTATCAAGCAGAATAACTTGCATTACCTTATCCTCTCAAAGTCGTATTAATGGACCGTGACCGATTACTGATGACGATCAGTGTACGGCAGCAGGGACAGGTAGCGAGCGCGTTTGATAGCGCGAGCCAGCTGACGCTGGTATTTTGCACGGGTACCGGTGATACGGCTCGGGACAATCTTACCGCTTTCGGTGATGTAGTTTTTCAGCGTAGCGATATCTTTATAGTCGATCTCTTGAACGCCTTCCGCGGTGAAACGGCAGAACTTGCGACGACGGAAATAACGTGCCATTTGGCTAGTCTCCAGAATCTATCAATTCAATCTGCTCGGCATGCAACACCATTTTGCTCAGTCCGTTCTTTGCCTTGTGGCAACTGATGAACCCCTGAACGGTGATTTGCGTGCCGACCGTTATACTGTGAGTAACGGCCTGGTTCTCGTGCCCGCTGATTATTACAGGCATCTGACACCACGCCTGCCGGTGGAAACCGGCCTCCTCCTGCACAGAACGATGCTCAAGCACGAACTGGCAATGAGGAATTCCTGATGGGCTGACCTTACGAAGGGGTGCCCTGCACACGGTGCCGGACAACACCAGACGGTTGGCCATCAGAATTACTCTTCAGAATCCCCAGCTTCAGCATCATCAGCGGTTTCGTTAGCGAAATCATCGCGACGCTCACGGCGCTCGTCTTTCGCTTTAACCATCGGAGAGGCTTCAGTTACGGCGTGTTTGGTGCGCATAACCATGCTGCGGATAACGGCATCGTTGAAGCGGAAGGTAGTTTCCAGCTCATCGATAACTTCCTGCGGCGCTTCAACGTTCATCAGAACGTAGTGTGCTTTGTGCAGTTTGTTGATCGGGTAAGCCAGCTGACGGCGGCCCCAGTCTTCCAGACGGTGGATCTTGCCTTCTGCACCAGTGATGGCAGCAGAGTAGCGCTCGATCATGCCCGGAACCTGTTCGCTCTGGTCAGGATGGACCATAAAAACGATTTCGTAATGACGCATCGAATTGCTCCTTACGGATTATTCAGCCTCCTGTCTGGGTCAGCCGCGGCCCGGGGAGGCAAGGAACGTGATTAAAGGGCGGCTGAAAAATTGACGCGTCATTCTAATGGCGGACCATGACAAACACAAGGCCGCTGGTAAAAAAAGCCGCAATCCCGGTTTGCCCGGCTTTTAAAGAGAGCGGCGGAAAAACGCAACCGTCGCATCGAGCGCTTCAGGCGTGATGCGGTGCTTCACGCCAGGCTGCCACTGGCAGGTGAGATTGTTATCAAGCGCCCGTTCGCGCAGCGCGTCGGCTAAACGCAGGCTCTGCGCCGCCGGCACAACGTCGTCCTCTTCGCCATGCCATAAAAACAGCGGGCGATCCGAAAGAGATGGCAGGCGCGCGCTCGCCTCCCAGGGTGCCAGCGCGGCTCTCACCGCGTCAGCGTCGGCGGCCTGCGGCGGAAAGAGTGTTTGCGAGAGCGAGCTAAACCAGCCGGAGCCCATCAGGCTCGCGACGCATTTCACTTCCGGATGATGGGACATGATGCCAAGCGCGGTCATGCCGCCCATCGACGCGCCGCCAACGGCGAGCCTGCCGTCCGCCACCAGCCCTTCATTGAGAACCGCGTCGCGCAGCGCCGGGTATTCTGTCAGCGTCGCGTGCAGGATTTGCCAGAACTGCGTCATCCGCCGTGATGCATCGCCGCTAAAACGCGCGCCGTGGTCAGGCGCGTCCGGCATAATGACGCGAAACCCGGCCTGCGCCAGCGCGACGGCGAAATAGCTGTAGACCGTTTTGGATGAGGTAAAGCCGTGATAAAACATGACCGTCGGCAACGGCTTGTCATGCTCTCCCGCAGGCACCGCGTGCAGCGCCTCAATCCCCGCAAAACGCCGGGTCGAAATTTCGATCATACTTATCTCCTGCAAAACGTCTTTAGGCACAGACGCCATGATGCCAAAAACCCGTGCAACGCATGGATTTTTATCGTGTTGCGAGCCAGATTACGCTTTTACGATTTTCTACGGCCAAAAGCGCGCCTTCGTCGGCAGAACCGGGATATAGCGAACGCCTATCCCCTTACACTTACTACAATTAATCCCTGAGGTAACGAGAATGCATATGCGACGGCTCATCCCTTTATTAATGGTGGCGACACTGACGGCCTGTAGCGCGCTTGAAGGCACGCCGCAGCCCGCGCCGCCGGTGGCGGATCATCCGCAGGAGATCCAGCGCTACCAGACGCAGGGGCTTGTCAAAATGGGCACCGTCACGACGCTGCAGTATGGGTCACCGGATGACGCGCTGCGCGATATCGCCGCACAGGCAGGTGCCGCAGGCGCAGATTACTATCAGGTCATCTCCAATGATGACTCTCTGCTGCCTGGCCGCTGGCACGCCCGCGCGATTTTGTACCGAAAGTAAGCGTAAGCCGTCGTTTTATTTAGCGAAATTTACACTGCCTTTGCGTGCATTGATCGTACCTGCTGCACAATAACTTTCGGACTGCGCCCGGAACCGGCGCGCTGCATCTATCGAAAAGGTGTAAGGGAGCTGACAATGAAACGATCGCTGGCTTTAACGTCACTGCTGTTATCGGCGGGTCTGATTTCCACTTCTGCGCAGTCTGCCGAAGAGGTGAATGCTGACAGAGTGACGGGCTTAAATGAAATTGGCGTCATTTCGGTAAACGATATTTCCGGCACGCCGCAGGAGATTGAAAAAGTCATCGCCTATAAAGCGGACGAACAGGGCGCGGCGTATTATCGAATTATTCAGATGCATGAAAATCAGCGGGCCGATAACTGGCACGTGCAGGCAATTATCTATAGTTGAACGTTCTTTAGCTAAATTCTGGTTTTTATTTGGCCTTGCCATGATCCAAATCAAAATAGATTGAAACAAATAGTTACATTTACCCACTAAATATTAGGGCTCAACTGCCGTTGAAGGTGCCAAATACTGGCACTTTTGGGCTCTTTTATGACACTCTCATTTCAACGCTGGGGACTGGGCGCGAAGCTTTCATTCCTCACAGGCGTCGCGGTCGCGGCCCTTTTTTTATTGTTCACGTTTGCATTAAGTCACAAAGCCAGCGAACAGCTGGAAGCGCTGGCGCTTGAAGATCTCCATAACCAGACCACAAGCGTGGTGGATATGGCGCAGATGTTCGACAGCAGCCTCAGTGAGGAAGTGGCAAGCTTTACTAAACTCTTCAACAGTTTTATTCCGCAACCCATCAGCCGTGACGAAAGCCAGATGCAAAGCATCAATGGCATCAGCGTGCCAATGCTAAAAGGCGGCGAAACGTCGCTGCATGAAAACAACGCGCTGCCCGATGATTTCCTGACCCGCACCGGCGCTATCGCCACGCTGTTTGTCCGCAGCGGTGATAACTTCGTGCGCGTGGCGACCTCGCTGCGTAAAGAGGATGGCAGCCGCGCTATCGGCACGCAGCTCGATACCGCAAGTCCGGCGTTCGCGCCTGTGATGAAAGGTGAAACCTACCGCGGCCTGGCGCTGCTGTTCGGCAAACGCTACATCACGCAATACGAACCGGTGAAAGACGCCAGTGGCAAGGTGATCGCGATTCTGTTTGTCGGGGTGGATATCACCAACTCATGGCAAGTGATGCGCAATAAAATCCTCAATCGCCGTCTGGGCGAAAGCGGACATTTTTATGTCATTAACCGCGCGCCGGGCAAAACCTACGGCCAGTTCCTTTTCCATTCGAGCGATGAAGGCAAACGCCCGTCATGGCCGGACGCTATTTTAAAACCGGTGCTGAGCGAGCCGCAGGGGACGCTTGAGATGGAAAAAGAAGATGGCCGCACCGCCCTGCTGAGCTTCACGCAACTGCCGGGCTGGAACTGGGTGATTGTCGGCGAAGTGGATAAAGCGACGCTGCTGAGCGGTGTAACGAGCATGCGTAATCAGTTCCTTGCCGCAGGCGTTATCGTCTCGCTGTTGTTTGCCGCCGTGTTTGTCTGGACCGTTCGCCGCTGGCTTACCGCGCCGCTGCGTAATGTCATTACGCTTGCGCGCCAGTACGCCGCAGGGGATCTGCGTGAGACCATCGACACGCGTCGCCAGGATGAGGTCGGCCAGCTTATCGACGCCATCAACGGCATCGGCAACGGCTTACAGCAGATAGTGACCCAGGTGCGCGACGCCGCGGGCGATATCAGCCACGGCACCCGCGCGCTGGCCTCCGACAGCGGTGAAATCAGCGAGCAGATCAACAAGCAAGCCAGCAGCGTGGAGGAAACCTCCGCAAGTATGGAACAGCTGGCGGCCACGGTGTCGCAAAATGCCGCCAACATGGAGCAGACCCAGAGTCTGGTGAAAGAGGCGTCTGACGCCGTGCAGCACGGCGGCGAAACGGTCAGCAACGCAGTGACCACCATGAACGACATTCGCAGCGCTTCACAGCGCATCGCGGATATCACGCATGTGATTGAATCTATCGCCTTCCAGACCAACATTCTGGCGCTGAACGCCGCCGTGGAAGCAGCCCGCGCGGGAGAGCACGGTAAAGGCTTCGCGGTCGTGGCGCAGGAAGTCCGCGCGCTGGCGGCGCGCAGCGCCAATGCGGTGAAAGAGATAGAGCAGCTCATCAGCGACACGCTGGCGAAAGTCAGCGAAGGCCACGCGCTTTCTGAGCAGACACGTAAGGCGATGGAAGCGATCATCAGCCGCATCGGTCAGATCAATCAGCTGGTGACTGAGATCAACCATGCCTCGCACGAGCAGTCTGCCGGTATTGGCCAGGTGAATATCGCCATGCACCAGATTGGCGAAGCCACCCACATCAACGCCGAGCGCGTGACGCGCAGCGAGCAGACCGCGCAGGTGTTGCGTGAGAAAGGCAACCACCTGAACGAACTGGTGAGCCTGTTCCGCCTGAAGGCGTAATCAGCCCGCCCCACCCGTGGCGCGCAGTAGCGCCTGCGCCAGCACCGGCTCTGGTAGCGGGCTGTCGCCACGGGTATCCAGCATCATCCGGCACCAGGCCTGCGCCAGCGGCGGTGTCAGCGAGCGCAGCACCTGAGCGCCACTCGCCAGTAAAAAGAGCTGCGTGGTAATGGCGCGCCCGGCCGCTTCATCGGGCCTGCGCAACTGCCCGGCGAGCTGTCGCCATGCGCGATCGAAATGCCTGTCCTGCCCTTTTACCGCATCAAATTCATGGCTCAGCATCTCCAGCACGCCCGGCTGGCGCGTCAGCACGCGCAATACGTCGAGGCACATGATGTTGCCGGAGCCTTCCCAGATACTGTTGACCGGCATTTCGCGGTAAAGCCGCGGCAGCTCGCTCTCTTCGCAATACCCGATGCCGCCGAGCGCTTCCATCGCCTCCGCCACAAACGGAATGCCGCGCTTGCAGACGCCATATTTCGCGGCAGGCGTAAAGAGGCGGGCGAACGCCACTTCATGCGGCGATTCGCGCTGCTCCCAGGCGCGCGCCAGACGAAACAGCAGCGCGGTCTGCCCTTCCAGCTCCAGCGCCATGCGTCCGAGCACCTGACGCATCAGCGGCTGATCGATAAGATTCTTGCCGAACGCCTGACGCTGATGGGTGTGATAAAGCGCCACCGCCAGGGCGCGGCGCATCAGTCCGTGGCTGCCGAGCGCGCAGTCAAAGCGCGTCATGCCGCCCATACGCAGGATCTGGCGCACGCCTTCGCCCTCTTCGCCAAGCAGCCAGCCGAGCGCGTCGAGAAACTCCGCCTCGCTGCTGGCGTTGGAGCGATTGCCGAGTTTATCTTTCAGACGCTCAAGGCGCACCGCGTTGCGCTGGCCATCCGGCAGAAAGCGCGGCACGAAGAAACACGAAAGACCGCCTTTTGTCTGTGCGAGCACCAGATGCGCGTCGCTTTGAGGCACCGAGAAAAACCACTTATGGCCCACCAGCCGGTACGCCTCGCCGGGGCCGCGCCCTGCTACGGGTTCCGCGCGGGTGGTATTACTGAGCACATCCGAACCGCCCTGCTTTTCCGTCATGCCCATGCCGATGAGCAGTCCGCGTTTCTGCGCGCCGGGCAGCAGGTGGGAATCGTAGCGATCGCTTGCCAGCGGGGTCTGCCAGTCGGCGAACAGCGGCGGCAGATGAGCCTGTAACAGGGGTGTCGCGGCAAACGTCATGGTAATCGGGCATAACGTGCCTGCTTCCACCTGCGCGTGCAGAACGAAGCGCGCCGCGCGGGCGACCAGCGCGCCTTCGCGCGCCGTCTCAAGCCACGGCAGATTATGAACCCGGTTAGCGAACAGCCCCTGCATCAGCAGGTGCCACGCCGGATGAAAGCGCACGTCGTCAAGACGCTCGCCGCGCGCGTCATAGCGCAACAGCTCTGGCGGATTGGCGTTCGCCAGTCGCCCTAATTCCAGCGATTCCGCGGTGCCGAGCTGCTGGCCAATGCTTGCGAGCAATTCAGCGTCCCAGCCTGCGCCTTCGCGCAGCACCGCCTCGCGCAGCGCGGTATCGGATAAATACAGATTGCTGTTATTGAGCGCGACGGGCTGGTTAAACACCGTATGGGTTTGCCAGTGCATAAATCCCTCTCCTTACCTGTGACAACCGCGTTAAGTATGGAAGGAGAGGAAAAAGAAACCGCCTGCGTGCTTCACAAAAGTGAAAACCCGTCAGCCGGCGATATAGTGAGGAATGAAACGAGAGGTGTCTTTGGTAATAAGCGAGACATCTTCGCGGATGCCAATACCCGCGGGCTCATCGCCGACAATCCAGCTGCCGAGGAGCGTATAGCTGTTGCCAAAACGCGGCAGCGCCTGAAATGCCTGCCAGATAACCGGCTCGTTGCCGTAATCACCCTCTTCGTGGGCCAGCACCTGCGATTCTTTATCAAACAGCGTTACATTGCCGCCTTCGCGTGAGAACAGCGGTTTGCGAACGTACCCTGCGTAGCCCGCAAGCGCCTGCGCGACATCATGCCGCTCGCGCGCGAAATCGTCGTTGAACCACGCCGGTAACAGATTCGGATGGCCCGGAAACTGCGCCCAGAGCAGCGGCAGCAGCCCTTTATTGCTGAGAATGCTTTTCCACAGCGGCTCATACCAGCGTTCGGCGCGCTTACAGAGCAGCGGGCCGTTGTCGTCGCGCATCATCCACTCCAGCGGATAGAGCTTAAATGCCTGCCGGATAATGTTATCGTCCAAATCCGTCAGCACGCCGCCAAGGCCCAGGCCAATCTCTTCGATATAGATAAAACGCGTCTCAAGGCCCGCCTGGCGCGCGCAGTCTTCCAGGTACAGCACCGTGCCGCGATCCTCTTCAGACTCCTGGCAGCAGCTGAAGTAGAACGGTTCAGGCGTCGCTATCTCAGCCAGACGCGCGATGAGCTTCTCCTGAAGGCTGTTGAACTGATCGGCATCGCGCGGGATAACGCCCTGGCGGCGCGCATCCTCCAGCCACTGCCACTGGAAATACGCGGATTCGTACAGCGAGGTGGGCGTATCGGCGTTGTACTCCAGCAGCTTCACCGGCCCCTGCCCGGTCCAGACAAAATCCATGCGCCCGTAAAGCGACGGATCCCGGTCTTTCCAGCTTTGGGCGATGGCATCCCAGTACAGCTCAGGAATGGCGAGTTGCTCAAGCAGGCGCGCATCGCGCACGGCGCGATCCACCACGTCAAGGCACATCTCGTGCAGCTCCGCGGTGGGCGATTCTATCTGTTCTTCAATCTGGCGCAGCGTAAAGCGGTAGGCGCGGCTTTCATCCCAGTAGATTTCATCGTCGATGATATGAAAGTGAAAGCCGTGCTCGTGGGCGATACGCGCGAGATCCGGGCGCACCGGCGTGTGATGGCGCAGCATTTAGCCTCCCCAGCTACTGCGGGAGCTGGATGAACGGCCAAAGCCGCCGCGGGAAATCGTCGTGGCGCTGCGGGTGACGAGGCTGTGACTGTTGGCGCTGGCACCGGAGCGATTGCCGCCGCGCCAGACATAATCACCGGACGCGTTTTGCCAGACGGGGCGCGTGTAGTAGTAGTGATAGCCGGAGCCTGAGGTGTAATACGACGACGAGGAGTCATCCAGCTCGCGCTTTTTGTCTCTGTTGCTCGCCAGCAGGAAGCCCGCCATCATCGGCACCCAGGTTTTCGCCACGCCGTCGTAATAGCAGTTATTGCCATACGCGGTGCTACAGGCGTCCCAGGTGAGCTTCGGCGGAATATCTTTTTCAAACTCGGCTTTGGCGGTATTCCAGGCGTTGGTGCAGAGATCTGCCGGGTTCCCGTCCTCACGGCACTCGTCGGGCGTCGAGTAATAGACGCCATCGCCGTCATTGTCGTTATCGCCGGTATCCTGACAGGCTTTGAGGCCGAAAAACGCCGCGCCGCCCATGATGGCGAGCGTGAGTATTTTCGGCCCTTTTCGTTCCGGCTCCGGGCGTGGAAGAAATTTCAGATCCGAGGTATTCGCAACCGGATGACCGCCATTTTTCTTTCCACGTCTTTTCCTTGCTGCCGACATAGCCTTCCTTGTTATTTCGTTTTACCAGGTCATACAGGCCGCGTTCAGAATACCGCCCGCCAGCGACGCCACGCCCATGAAAATAGCGGCCGCGACGTTGCGGTTAATGATTTTCTCGCTCAGTTTCGGCATATATAAACGCACGCCGCCGTAGATTATAAGCTGGACGACGAGCGCGATCGCCCCCCAAATCAGATAGTCCGTGATACTGACGGAGTTGATCGCCGCACTGGCGAGCGGCACCACGTAGCCTAAAATCGCGCCGCCGAAGGTAATCGCCGCCGCGCTGTTATTTTCTTTGATTAATTTCCACTCGTCGTGAGCGGTGATGCGGGTGTAGATGAACATGAAACAGTTGATCATCGCCAGCCCGATAAAAAAGTAAGCGCAAAACGCCATCAGTCCGTGGAATGTCTGCACGGTTGCATCTCCTGAGTCCAGTTAGAGGTATTGATTAAACAGGCAAATAGCCTGTGGCGCTTATAGTAGCAGCGGAGTTTAGGGTTTCTGGCGCTTTAATAAAACTTTACACAGGGAGCGGGGGCAATAAAAAACCCTCCGCAGAGGGTTTTACGATTAGCTGCGCTGACGCACGGCCTCGAAAAGGCAGATGCCTGTCGCCACCGAGACGTTCAGCGAGGAGACGCTGCCCGCCATCGGGATGCTGATAAGCTCGTCGCAGTGTTCACGGGTGAGACGACGCATCCCTTCCCCTTCCGCGCCCATCACCAGCGCCAGCGGGCCGGTCATTTTGCTCTGGTAGAGCGTATGATCCGCCTCGCCCGCCGTGCCGACGATCCAGACATTCTCTTCCTGCAACAGACGCATGGTGCGCGCGAGGTTGGTCACGCGGATCAGCGGCACGCTTTCCGCCGCGCCGCAGGCGACTTTTTTAGCGGTCGCGTTAAGCTGCGCGGAGCGATCTTTCGGCACGATCACCGCATGCACGCCCGCCGCGTCAGCGCTGCGCAGGCAGGCGCCGAGGTTATGCGGATCGGTCACGCCGTCCAGGATCAACAGGAATGGCTGCGCGTGCGCCGCCAGCAGATCCGGCAGATCGTTTTCGCCATACTGACGCCCCGGCTTGACGCGCGCGACGATACCCTGATGCACCGCGCCATCCGCTTTTTCATCCAGCCACTGGCGGTTTGCCACCTGCACTGGCACGCCCTGCGCTTCCAGCGCGTGGATCAGCGGCAGCAGACGTTTATCTTCACGCCCTTTCAGAATAAACACTTCCTGAAAGCGCTCAGGAGCGCGCTCCAGCAGGGCCTGCACCGCGTGGATGCCGTAAATCATTTCACTCATGAATGGTACTCGTTATGGGCGGCAAGCCGCCCGGTGTTAGGCAATACGTAATAAATCGGGCCTGGCTCGCAGGCCCCGCGATTAGTTGTCGCGCTGTTTCTTCGCTGCGCGCTTCGCTTTAGTAGCGGCCGCGATTTTCTGCGTTTTGGCCGACGGTTTTTTACTGCTTTTCGCCGGTTTGTCGCTCTTCTCTGCCCGCGCCGCGCCGTCTTTCTTCACCTTTCCACGGCCTTTCTCACTGCGAAATGCCTCGTTAGGTTCGAAATTCTGACGTTTGCCGACCTGACGACGGCTGCGGTTTTTAGCGCCGCCGCCTCGCTTCTCGCGCTCGCGCGCGGTTTTACCCACGTTACGTGGCCCGCGTTCGCTGGAGATGAGCGAGAAATCGATTTTGCGCTCGTCCATGTTAACCGCTTCGACTTTGACTTCGACGCGGTCGCCCAGACGGTACGTCTGGCCGCCGGATTCGCCAATCAACCGCTGACCGACCTGATCAAAGCGGTAGTAGTCGTTATCCAGTGACGAGACATGCACCAGGCCATCGATAAAGAGATCGGTCAGGCGCACGAAGAAACCAAAGCCGGTGACGCTTGATATCACGCCGGAGAAGGTCTGGCCGACCTGATCCTGCATGAAGTCGCACTTCAGCCAGTCCGCTACTTCACGGGTGGCTTCGTCGGCGCGGCGTTCCGTCATGGAACAGTGCTGGCCCAGTTGCAGCATCTCTTCCATGGTGTAGTGCCAGCCACCGCTCTCGGTGGTGTTGCCTTCGTGGCCCTGCTCTTTGGCGATCAGGTACTTAATCGCGCGGTGCAGCGTGAGATCCGGGTAGCGGCGAATCGGCGAGGTAAAGTGCGCGTAGGATTGCAGCGCGAGGCCAAAGTGGCCGCGGTTTTCCGGATCGTAAATCGCCTGCTTCATCGAGCGCAGCAGCATGGTTTGCAGCATCTCGTGATCGGGACGATCGGCGATAGAATCGAGCAGCTCGGCGTAGTCGCGCGGTTCCGGCTTGTTGCCGCCCGGCAGCTCCAGACCCAGCTCTGCGAGCACAGAGCGGAACGAGGTGATCGCTTCATTCGTCGGGCGATCGTGAATACGGAACAGCGCCGGCTCTTTGTGCTTCTCGACAAAGCGCGCCGCCGAAATGTTGGCGAGGATCATGCACTCTTCGATAAGCTTGTGCGCGTCGTTACGCTGGGTCTGCTCGATGCGATCGATACGGCGCTCGGCGTTGAAGATGAACTTCGCCTCTTCGCTCTCAAACGAGATACCGCCGCGCTCGGTGCGCGCCTCTTCCAGCGCTTTATACAGCGTGTGCAGCTCTTCAAGATGCTTCACCAGCGGTTGATACTGGCTGCGCAGATCTTCATCGCCCTGCAGAATATGCCACACCTTGGTGTAGGTCAGACGGGCGTGCGAGCTCATCACCGCTTCATAGAATTTATAGCCAGTGAGACGGCCTTTGGCGGAGATCGTCATCTCACAGACCATACAGAGGCGATCCACCTGCGGATTCAGCGAACACAGGCCGTTGGAGAGCACTTCCGGCAGCATCGGGACAACCTGCGACGGGAAGTAAACCGACGTGCCGCGGTTGCGCGCTTCGTTATCAAGCGGAGTCGGCGGACGTACATAGTAGCTGACGTCGGCGATAGCCACCCACAGGCGCCAGCCGCCGCCGCGTTTTTTCTCACAGAATACGGCGTCGTCAAAGTCGCGGGCGTCTTCGCCGTCGATGGTGACGAGCGGCAGGTTGCGCAAATCGACGCGCCCCACTTTGGCCTCTTCCGGCACTTCTTCTTTCAGGTGCGCAATCTGTTCTTCGACGGCTTTCGGCCAGACGTAAGGGATTTCATGGGTGCGCAGCGCCATATCGACGGCCATGCCGGTGCCCATGTTGTCGCCGAGCACTTCAACAATTTTACCGATAGCTTTGGTGCGGCGCGTCGGGCGCTGTGTCAGCTCAACGACCACGACATAGCCCATGCGCGCGCCCATCACCTCTTCCGGCGGAATGAGGATATCAAAGCTCAGGCGGCTGTCGTCCGGCACCACGAAGCCGACGCCCGCGTCGGTGAAATAGCGCCCGACGATATTGCTCTGCTTCGGCACCAGCACGCGCACGATACGCGCTTCGCGGCGGCCTTTGCGGTCTGAACCGAGCGGCTGCGCCAGCACGATATCGCCGTGAATGCAGGTTTTCATCTGCTCAGACGAGAGATAAAGATCGTCTTTGCGTCCTTCGACGCGTAAAAACCCGTAACCGTCGCGATGGCCGATGACGGTGCCTTTTTGCAGATCAAGACGTTCCGGCAGCGCATAGCACTGGCGGCGGGTAAAGACTAACTGGCCGTCGCGCTCCATGGCGCGCAGGCGGCGACGCAGCGCTTCCAGCTGTTCCTCGCCTTCAATGCCGAGTTCAGACGCCAGTTCATCGCGGTTAGCCGGTTTTTCACGTTTGGTTAAATGTTCAAGGATGAATTCCCGGCTCGGGATGGGATTGGCGTACTTTTCAGCTTCTCGTTCCTGAAAAGGATCGTGTGACATAGCGGTTCCTCCGTTGTCATCAGTGGCGCGAATGCGTCATTCCACCAGCAGTAATTTGTAAAGCGGCTGGTTTTCCTGCACTAAATCGGCCAGCGTGTAGTTATCCAGTTCCTGAAGAAAGCGCGCCACCGCGTCGCCCAGCACCTGTTTCAGGCGACACGCGGGGGTGATGTGACAGAACGCGCTACTGCAGTTCACTATAGACAGGGGCTCCAGCTCACGCACGACATCACCAATACGGATGGTTGCGGCTGGTTTGCCAAGGCGGATCCCGCCGTTTTTACCCCTCACGGCGGTCACATAGCCCGCACGACTAAGTTGGTTGATTATTTTGACCATATGATTGCGGGAGACGCCGTACACCTCAGTGACTTCAGAAATGCTGGTCATGCGGCCTTCCGGCAAGGACGCCATATAGATCAAAGCCCGTAGCCCGAAATCGGTAAAACTCGTTAACTGCACATCAACCTCAGAATATGGGAGGGGAAAAACGCGGTTCGCCCAGTGGGCGATATATTGATGATAAACCAGCCACATGTCAGGCGGCTAATTTATTTGAAAAAGGCGGGTAAAAACCGGGAAAACAAAGGGCGCGTTTGCCGCGCCCCTGGTCATATTATGCGTCGAACGGATCGCGCAGGATCATGGTCTCGGTACGATCCGGACCGGTAGAGATGATGTCGATCGGCACGCCGGTGACTTCTTCAATACGTTTGATATAGTTCAGCGCCGCCTGCGGCAGGCCGCTGCGCTCTTTCACGCCGAAGGTGGATTCAGACCAGCCCGGCATGGTTTCGTAAATCGGCTCGATACCTTCCCAGTCATCCGCCGCCATCGGGGTGGTGGTGACTTCGCGGCCATCCGGCATACGGTAAGCGACGCAGATTTTCACCTCTTCCAGACCGTCCAGGACGTCCAGTTTGGTCAGGCAGAAGCCGGACAGGGAGTTGATCTGCACGGCACGGCGTACCGCAACCGCATCCAGCCAGCCGGTACGACGGCGACGACCGGTGGTGGCACCGAATTCATTGCCTTTTTTGCACAGGAACTCGCCGATATCGTCGAACAGCTCGGTCGGGAACGGGCCTGCGCCCACGCGGGTGGAGTAGGCTTTGATGATGCCGAGCACGTAATCCACATAACGCGGGCCAATGCCGGAACCGGTCGCGACGCCGCCTGCGGTGGTGTTGGAGGAGGTGACATACGGATAGGTGCCGTGGTCGATATCCAGCAGCGTACCCTGCGCGCCTTCAAACATGATGAAGTCGCCACGTTTACGCGCCTGATCCAGCAGATCGGAAACATCCACCACCATGCTGGTCAGCACGTCGGCAATCGCCATGACGTCGTCCAACACTTTCTGGTAGTCAACCGCTTCGACTTTGTAGAAGTTCACCAGCTGGAAGTTGTGGTATTCCAGTACTTCTTTCAGTTTTTCAGCGAAAGTGGCTTTATCAAAGAGATCGCCCACGCGCAGACCGCGACGTGCGACTTTATCTTCATAGGCCGGGCCGATGCCGCGACCAGTGGTGCCGATGGCTTTAGCGCCGCGCGCTTTCTCACGTGCGACGTCGAGCGCGACGTGGTAGTCGAGGATCAGCGGGCAGGCTTCAGATAACAGCAGACGTTCGCGAACCGGGATACCACGGTCTTCCAGTTCCTTCATCTCTTTCATCAGCGCGGCAGGCGACAGCACAACGCCGTTACCAATGATGCTGGTGACGTTATCGCGAAGAATGCCTGATGGAATAAGATGGAGGACGGTTTTTTCACCGTTGATTACGAGAGTATGGCCTGCGTTGTGACCGCCCTGGTAGCGTACAACATATTTAGCCCGTTCAGTCAGAAGATCGACGATCTTCCCTTTACCTTCGTCACCCCATTGGGTGCCCAGTACGACGACGTTGTTACCCATTTTTCAAAATCACCGTTTGCTTAAAAAAGGATTCTAACACCAGCTTTGCTGATGTTCAGCCCTTTTTGTATACAAATTTCGTCGATTTTGCCCGATTTTTATTCAGTTAATCGTTTTCCTCAACATGTAGTAGATAACAATCCCGGCAACCACAAGACCGCCACCGAAACGGCGCAGTAAGGTGTCCGGCATTTGCGCCACAGAGAGGATCATCCGCCGCCACAGACGTGGAAAAAGCAGCGGGCCGAGCCCTTCAACGACCAGTACCAGACCCAGCGCCAGCAAAACCGTTGTATTCATTGTGCGTAAAACCTGCATAAAAAAAGAGCCGGCAATGACCGGCTCTTGTTTAGGATAATGGCTTAACGTGTGCTATTGGCCGGCGTTTTCATATAACGGAAGAAATCGCTGTCCGGGCTTAACACCATCACGTCCTGATTGGAGTTAAAGCTGCTCTCATAGGCACGCAGGCTACGGATAAAGGCGTAGAAATCCGGATCCTGGCTGAACGCGTCGGCGAACAGTTTCGCGGCTTCGGCATCGCCTTCACCACGCAGGATACGCGCCTGACGCTCCGCTTCCGCAAGCGTACGGGTCACTTCGTAATCCGCCGCCGCGCGCAATTTCTCAGCCTCTTCCTGACCCTGTGAACGGTGACGACGGGCGACCGCTTCACGCTCGGCGCGCATACGGTTGAAGATAGCTTCCGAGACTTCCGCCGGCAGGTTGATCTGCTTGATACGCACGTCAACCACTTCAATACCGAGTGCGGCCATGCTGTTCGGGTTGATCACCGGCACTTTGCCGTTGGTCTCTTCGGTCACGCGTTTCGCCGCAGAGGCGATAGCGTCATCCGCCGCCGGGGTTTCGACTTCATCTTCAGTGCCCGCAGAACCGGAGTTCAGCGCTTCGCGCACTTCAGACGTCAGACGACCACGAGAATCGGTCACGATGTCTTTCACGTCGAGACGACCAATTTCAGAACGCAGACGGTCAGAGAACTTACGTTTCAGCAGCACTTCCGCCTGAGAGAGATCGCCACCGCCTGTCGCAAGGTAGTAACGGCTGAAATCGCTGATGCGCCATTTGATGTAAGAATCGACGATCAGGTCTTTCTTCTCTTTGGTGACGAAACGATCCGCCTGGTTATCCATGGTCTGGATACGGGCGTCCAGTGTCTTCACCGACTCGATAAACGGCAGCTTGAAGTGCAGGCCAGGCTCATACACTTTCGGCTTATTATCGTTGTCGCGCACCACTTTACTGAACTGCAGGATGATGCCGCGCTCACCCTCTTTCACCACAAAAATCGAGGTGTAAAGCACCACCAACGCGATGATGATTACCGCAATGACTGACTTACGCATCGTTATTCACTCCCTTCGCGCTGGTAATCGTTACGCTGCGCGTTGGCACGGCGTTGATCCATAATATCGCCACGGCCAGAGGACGCGCTGTTGCTCGCGCCGCTGTTGCCGCTGCCGGAGGCCGGCGGCAGACGCAGCAGCGGATTGCCGCTGTTATTGTCGTCGCTCGCGGCAGGCGCGGAGCCGCCTTTCAGCATCTGATCCAGCGGCAACACCATCAGGTTTCCGCCTTTATCGTTGACCAGCACTTTACGGGTGTGGCTAAGCACTTTTTCCATGGTTTCGATATACAGACGCTCGCGGGTAATTTCCGGCGCGGCTTTATATTCCGGCAGGATCTTCGCAAAGCGCGCCACTTCACCCTGAGCTTCCAGGACAGTCTGCGTTTTATACGCGCGGGCTTCTTCCAGAATACGCTGCGCCTGACCGTTCGCTCGCGGCTGCACTTCGTTGCTGTACGCTTCCGCTTCACGGATGTACTGCTGTTCGTTTTCACGGGCGGCGATCGCGTCGTCAAACGCGGCTTTTACCTCTTCCGGCGGACGGGCGGCCTGGAAGTTAACGTCGAGCAGCGTAATGCCCATGTTGTACGGACGAATGGTCTCTTCCAGCTCGCGCTGGGTATCGCTACGGATAACGGTACGGCCTTCCGTCAGAATGCGGTCCATCGTGTATTTACCGATGACGCCGCGCAGGGCGCTGTCGGTGGCCTGACGCAGGCTGTCGTCCGCGTTGGCGACGCTAAACAGGTAGCGCTGCGGATCGGTCACGCGGTACTGGACGTTCATCTCAACGCGCACGACGTTTTCATCAGACGTCAGCATGATGCCGGAGGCGGCCAGCTCACGCACGGCCTCTACGTTGACCGGCACCACTTCATCGATAAAGGTGGGCTTCCAGTTAAGACCCGGCTCAACCAGATGGCTGAATTTGCCAAAACGCGTCACAACGCCGCGCTCAGCTTCTTTGATGGTATAGAATCCGGTGACGGCCCATAAGACAACCGCAGCGACCGCGACGATACCGACAATACGACCGCCGACCGGGCTACGTGGCTCCTGCGAAGCACCGCCGCCTTTACCACCGCCAATGCCGCCCAGCTTTTTGCTGAGTTTACGGAAGATATCATCCAGATCCGGCGGCCCCTGCTCGCGACCGCCTTTATTTCCCCCAGAGTTGCCGCCAGGCTTGCTGCTTCCCCACGGGTCGCGGTCCTGTCCGTTATTACCGGGCTGATTCCACGCCATGTTTATGCTCCATATTTGTTATGCGGTGATATACCTTTCGTCCTTCAGATGGCGTGATGGCGTGCGCTTTCATTCATTGTGCTAATGCGAAAAAGCGCAGGCGTCATCACGCCGCCTGAGTTCATCCGGGTACCCCCCAAAGGGGAATATTTTCAGGCTTCGGCCGGCCGGTTAGACCACGTAGTCAACCAATGCCGGTTCCTGTTTACAGAGGCGACGCCAGTCAACAATCGGCATGCGAACTTGCAGTCCGACGCAACCGTCCTCCTCCATCCACTCTTTTTCGATCGCCTGAAGCTGGTAAAACCGGCTCCGCAGACGCCCCGCTTCCGGCGGAAGACGCAGCGCACGCTGGACTATTTCGCCGGAGAGACGTTCCGTCAGGGCCTGGAAAAGCAGTGGCACGCCCGCCCCCGTCTGCGCGGAAAGCCACACGCGGATGGGCACATTCTCGTCGTTCCTGTCGATACGCGGCTCGAAATCCTCCAGCATGTCGACTTTATTCATCACCAGCAGCGTCGGGATCTCGTGGGCGTCGATTTCTTCGAGCACGGTATTAACCGCCTCGATATTCTCCGCCATGCGGACATCCGCCGCGTCGATCACATGCAGCAGCAGCGTCGCCTGACGCGTCTCCTGCAGCGTGGCTTTAAACGCCGCGACCAGATCGTGCGGCAGATGGCGGATAAACCCGACCGTATCCGCCAGCACCGTTTCGCCGACGTCCGCGACGTCTATGCGGCGCAGCGTCGGGTCGAGTGTCGCGAACAGCTGATCCGCTGCATACACCTCAGCCGTGGTGATTTGGTTAAACAGGGTGGATTTGCCGGCGTTGGTGTAGCCCACCAGAGAGACGGTGGGAATATCGGCTTTGGTACGCGACCGACGTCCCTGCTCTCGCTGCTTCTCGACGCGCTCCAGGCGCGAGAGGATCTGAGTAATACGGTTACGCAGTAAGCGACGGTCGGTTTCCAGCTGGGTTTCACCCGGGCCGCGCAGGCCGATACCGCCTTTCTGGCGCTCAAGGTGGGTCCAGCCGCGCACCAGTCGCGTGGCTAAATGGCGCAGTTGCGCCAGCTCAACCTGCAGCTTCCCTTCATGGGTGCGTGCACGCTGGGCGAAAATATCAAGAATCAGGCCGGTGCGGTCGATAACGCGACACTCGCACAGGCGCTCAAGATTACGTTCCTGAGCCGGGGTCAACGCATGATCAAAAAGGACAACAGACGCCCCAGTGGCTTTGACTGCATCGGCAATCTCAACGGCTTTACCTTCACCAACAAAATACTTTGGGTGCGGCGCTTTACGGCTACCGGTAATCACCTGTAATGCTTCGACACCGGCGGAAGAGACCAGAGATTCGAACTCCTGGAGGTCTTCCATATCTTTGTCTTGCGTAAAATAGATGTGTACCAGCACCGCCTGCTCACCGGCATCATAACGGTCAAACAAGCGTAAACCCTCTTAAAATACCAGCGGGGAACACAGACGAACTGGTCCCCCGACATGGAGCAACAGCCAGGCCTTACTCGGCGTCTTCGCTATCCTGAGAGGCAGCGGAAGATGGCTGTGCGTTGTTGCTGTGATGGTAGTTATTGGAACCGCCACCCGCGTTGTTACTATGGTGAGAAACCGGACGAGACGGCACCACGGTCGAGATCGCGTGCTTATAAACCATCTGGCTGACCGTGTTTTTCAACAGGATCACGAACTGATCGAAAGATTCAATCTGACCTTGCAGCTTAATACCATTCACCAAATAAATAGAAACTGGAACACGTTCCCGACGCAGCGCGTTGAGGAACGGATCTTGCAAAGATTGCCCCTTAGCCATTCTATCTTTTCCTTATATGCTTGTTGTTTATACTCTTGAACCCTTGGGCTCTGAAAAACTGCGTAAAAATCCGCGCACGATACGGTTCAATTGTACACATTCATTGTTGCTTCGCACCAATAACCTGTAACACATCGCTGTACGCTTGTTCAGGCTTCTCACTGTCGAGCCAGTGTACGCCTTCCCAACCGCGCAGCCAGGTTATTTGCCGCTTCGCTAACTGTCTCGTGGCGCAAATACCTCGATAAACCATTTCGTCGTATGAGATTTCACCCGCCAGATAAGACCACATCTGACGGTATCCCACGCAACGAACGGAAGGCATGTCCGTATGCAAATCTCCACGGGCAAATAACGCCCGGACTTCTGCCTCAAAACCTGAAGCCAACATCTGGTGAAAACGCTGCTCAATGCGCTGATGGAGCAGTTCACGGCTCGCCGGGGCGATGGCGAACTGATGCACCTGATAGGGCAGAGCTTCTCCTGACGTTTGCGTCAGTTCCGTTAAAGTTTTACCCGAAATGAAAAAAACTTCCAGTGCCCGGGAAAGCCTTTGCGGATCGTTGGGATGGATTCGCTGCGCCGCGACAGGGTCGATATCCTGAAGCTTGCGGTGTAATGCGTCCCACCCCTGCTCTGCTGCCTGCCGTTCGATCTCCGCTCTGATGGTCGGATCCGCTGAAGGAAGCGGCGAAAGCCCTTCCAGCAACGCCTTAAAGTAGAGCATGGTGCCGCCCACCAGCAGCGGTATGCGTCCGGCGGCGACAATCTCCGCCATCGCTTGTAGCGCATCGCGGCGGAAATCGGCCGCGGAATACGCCTGCGCGGGATCGATAATATCCAGCAAGCGGTGCGGCGCCTGCGACAATTCGTGCGCATCAGGCTTGGCGGTGCCGATATCCATGCCCTTATAGACCAACGCGGAATCCACGCTAATCAGCTCCACCGGCAGCGTCTGGCGCAGGCGAATGGCTAACGCCGTTTTGCCGGATGCCGTCGGCCCCATCAGAAAAATCGCCTTCGGAAGGCCTGTTTTACTTACATCATTCATGTGTCAGGGCATTCATCGCCGGTTGTAGATCAATAGGTTGTAATAGACCACCCGGCGGCGTTTTCACCATCTGCGGACACAGCCTTTCGAGCTCTGCCAGCGTCGCGATGGCTTGCGCGACACTCCACGGTTGCGCGATAACCAGATGGCGGGCAAGCCATCCGGCAATAGCGGCGTCGTCAGCATTTGGTTGCTGCGCCAGGTAGCCTATCAGTTCGGGAATCAAGATTTGTAAATTTTGTTGGCGTAAGGGTAAAGGCACTGCACGAATTGTCACGTGATGCCCGTCGAGGACGATTTCGATACCCAGGCGCGCCAGTTGCGGCTGCGCGCGGGTCATAATATCGCGCTCGTCGCCGGAAATTTTCAGACGAACCGGAATCAGCAGCGGCTGTGCGCAGGGCGCTTCATCATGCGGCAACAGTTGCGCCTGTTTGAGATAACGCTCCGCCACGCTTAAGGCCAGCAGCATGAGCTTACCGTCGCGCTCAAGCAGCGCCACGTTTTCAGACACCAGCGTCAGCACGCGTCCAAAACTGTGCGAATGGCCGTCCAGCGCAGGCGCGGACGGCATAACTTCACGCGCGCTTGTCACCGAAGGCGCGGCAGGCGGCGGCGTCACCGCGGGCGTCTCCAGCAATTGTTTATACAGCGCGCCCTGCTGTTTCTGATAGCCCGGTGTCGCATGCGGCCAGCCGCCGTTGCTGGCAGCGCTGCGCCCTGCGTTGCTGCCTGCCGACGCCCCGCCGGATGAATAGCGCGGCGCGTCGTTCTCGCGTGCGCTCACACGCTCACGCGGCGCTGGGTCGGCAAACTGATTTTTCCCCGCCGCGACGCGGTTTTCAGGCTGAAAGCGTGGCGCGTCCTCGGCCGGTTCATTGAGAGAGAGCGGATTTGCCGCCTGCTGCTGCAGCACGCTTACCACGCCCTGATAGATAAAATCGTGCACCAGGCGCGACTGGTGAAAACGCACTTCATGCTTGGCCGGATGCACGTTCACATCCACCTGATGCGGATCGATTTCCAGATACAACACATACGCAGGTTGCTGATCGATGCCGAGCTTATCTTCACAGGCCTGGCGAATCGCATGGTTAATCAACCGGTCGCGCATCATACGGCCATTTACATAGCAGTACTGGATTTCGGCCAGTGCCGCCGTAGTGCCTTTCGGCTCCGCCACCCAACCGCGCAGCGCCAGATCGCCGTGCTGCCACTCGATAGCCAGCGCGTGCTCCAGAAATGCCGGGCCGCAAATGCTGCCAAGACGGCGTTCACGCGGCGCGTTGCCCTGCACGGCCCGGTACTGACGCATCATTTTGCCGTTATGGCTGAGATTAATCGTCACGTCAAAGCGCGCCAGCGCGATGCGCCGCACCACTTCGTCGATGTGCGTGAATTCGGTTTTCTCGGTGCGCATGAATTTGCGCCGCGCGGGGGTGTTGTAGAACAAATCCAGCACTTCCAGCGTGGTGCCGACCGGGTGTGCCGCCGGTTTGATGGTCACCTCCATATCGCGGCCTTCAGCGTACGCCTGCCAGGCTTCCTGCTGATCGGCGGTGCGCGAGGTGAGCGTGAGACGCGATACCGAGCTGATACTGGCCAGCGCCTCGCCGCGAAAGCCGAGGCTGATGATGGCTTCGAGATCGTCCAGCGAGGCGATTTTACTGGTGGCGTGACGCGCCAGCGCCAGCGCCAGCTCATCTTTCTTAATGCCAGCGCCGTTATCGCGGATGCGGATAAGCTTCGCGCCGCCACGCTCGATATCGATATCAATGCGCGTGGCGCCCGCATCAAGGCTGTTTTCCACCAGCTCTTTCACGACCGACGCAGGGCGCTCCACTACCTCGCCCGCGGCGATCTGGTTCGCAAGCTGCGGCGGCAGAACCTGAATCGGCATGAACTCTCCTTACTGAATCACGGTGACCTGACTTGTGGCGTTGTCAGCGGAGCGGGCGGTCTGCCCCGTTCCGCCGTCACCCTTTGGCGCGGCCTGGAGCGGATGCGCAATAAAGTAGTTGCGCAGCCCCTGATAAATCGCTTCGGCAATTTGCTGCTGATAATCATCGCTTGCCAGCAAACGCTCTTCGCCGGTGTTGCTGATAAAACCGGTCTCGACTAAAAGCGACGGGATATCCGGCGAGCGCAGCACGCCGAGGCTTGCGTGTTCCGGCCTGCGCTTATGCAGCGCGCCCACCCGCTGAAGCTGCCCGAGCACGCTGGTGGCGACATCATACCCGACGCGTTGTGAATGGCCGAACTGCAAATCCAGCACCGCCTGGCTCAGATACGGGTCCGCCTGGCTGTTCGCGAGCACGTCACCCGCGCCGCCCAGCAGTTCCGACTGTTTCTCATGCTGCTCCAGCCAGCTCGCCATTTCGCTGTTGGCGCGGCGGTTAGAGAGCACCCAGACAGACGCGCCGGTGGCGTCGCGGTTAGGCGCGGCGTCGGCGTGAATGGAGACCAACAGATTCGCGTTTTGCTGACGCGCCACATCGGAGCGGCCCATGACGGAGATAAAATAGTCGCCGTCGCGGGTCAGCACGCCCTTAAACATCGGATCGTCATTAAGCAGCGTACGCAACTTCCGGGCGATAGCGATGGTGACGTTTTTCTCGCGCACGCCGCCGGGGCCGATAGCGCCGGGATCCTGCCCGCCATGCCCGGCGTCGATAGCCACCACCACGCGATCGGATGTCGCGGTCCGACTGACGCTGCGCCCCGGCCGCGTCACGGTATTGCTGCCGACGACGCTGGTGATACGGTCGTTATCGGTGCGAAACGGGTTGCGCGCAGGCTCGGACGATCGAACGGGAGCGGCGACGGGCTCGCGCTGCGCCACAACCGGTGGCGGCGGTGGCGGCGGCGGCTCGTCGGCGTCGATCGTAAAGACGACGTTATAGCCCGCGCCCTTTTGCTGCTTCACCGCGCGCGCTTTGCCATCTTTGGTTAAATCGACCACCAGACGCAGCGACTGATTATCTTTCGGCTGCCCGGCGCGAATGCTCTTGACCAGGTTTTCGCCGCTAAAGATCAACGGCAGGCCCTGAATCACGCCGGTCTGTTTAATATCAAGGGCGACGCTGCGCTTACCCTGCTGCGAGTAAGCGTATTCAGGATCGCCCATAAAACTTAAGGTGATCCGCGCCTGGCCGTCGCCGTTGGACACCTGAATATCAGACAGCGTCGCTCCGAACGCGGGCGCGCATACCGCCAGCAGAAGCGCCACTACCCAGTTTTTCATGCGTGTGATCATCCTGTCGTCCTTGCGTTCAGGCGAGGCGGGCCAGCAGCGCGTCACCAGCGGCGGAGACCGCTTTCACCCGCGCTTCTCGCCCTTGCTCCTGCCATGACAAGTGGATTTCGATATCGGGCGACGGCAACACGCCCGCGCCCTGCTGCGGCCACTCGACAAGGCAAATGGCGTCGTCGGTGAAGTAATCGCGAATGCCCATGAACTCCAGCTCTTCTGGATCGGCCAGACGATAGAGATCGAAGTGATAGACCATTCTGTTTTCCAGCGTATAAGGCTCAACCAGCGTGTACGTCGGGCTTTTCACGTTGCCCTGATGACCGCACGCCTGCAGAAAGCCACGGCTGAATGTGGTTTTGCCCGCGCCTAAATCGCCATACAGATGGATAACGGTCGCGCCGGTGCAGGCACGCGCCACGCGTGCGCCGAGATCGAGGGTGGCCTGCTCTTCGGGTAAAGGTATAACGCGATTAATCATGATTCTGGTCTGTGTCTATATCCGGGTTAACAAAACGATAGAGCGTGGAAAACAGATCGGTTGCCAGCATGCCGCGCGTGCCAAAGCGCTTCGCGAGCGCATCCGCTGCCGCGCCGTGCGCCACGCTGCCTGCGCAGGCGGCATCAAAAAGGCGAAGCCCCTGCGCCAGCAACGCGCCGATAATACCGGAAAGCACGTCGCCCATGCCGCCCGTGCCCATGCCGGGATTGCCGGCATCGATAATGCCGCATTCATCCTGCGGCCCTGTTACCACCGTTCCCGCGCCTTTCAGCACCACGCAACCCCCGTAGCGCTGCGCCAGTTCTCTGGCGCTAAGTAAGCGGTCACTCTCAATTTCTGCCACGCTACGATTAAGTAACCGCGCGGCCTCGCCGGGATGCGGCGTAAGAATGCGATTGTGACTGGTATCGGGAGCGATTGCCAGAAGGTTAAGCGCGTCCGCATCCCACAGCATCGGTTTGTCGCACTGGCGTACTTTCGCCAGTGCCGATTTGCCCCACTCCTGCTGCCCGAGCCCCGGCCCGATAACCACGACGTCGGCCCATTCCAGACTGGCGTCGAGCGCGTCGAGGGTCAACTCATGCACCATCAGCTCCGGGCGTGCAGTCACAAGCGGCGCGATGTTTTCCGCGCGAGTAAGTACTCGCACCAGGCCTGCGCCCGCACGCAGCGCCGCCTCGCCGGTCATGCGGATGGCACCGGCGGTGCCATGATCGCCGCCGATAATCACCAGCCTGCCGTTATCGCCTTTATGCGAACCAGGACGGCGCGGCCGGAGCCAGCGGGAGAGCTGCGTTTCGTCAAAGCGCGCATACGGTGCCTGTTGCCCGGCAAGCCACGCCTCAAGCCCCAGCGCGTGATAATGCAGCTGCCCAACGACGTCACGTGCGCGGCCGGTAAGCAAGCCCGGTTTCAGCGCGATAAACGTCACGGTGTGCGCGGCATGAATGACCGCGCCCGGCGCAGCGCCGGTTTGCGCCAGCAGGCCGGATGGAATATCCAGCGCCACTACGGGTGCCCGGTGTTTATTCGCGTGTTCAATCAGCGTGGCGACGTTCTCGCGCGGAGCCTGAGAAAGCCCCGTGCCGAGCAATGCATCGATAATCAGATCGCACGTCTCCGGCAGCGGCGTGTGCGGCGCATGGATTTCACCGCCTGCGTTAAGCCAGGCCTCGCGCGCGGCCTGTGCTTCTTCCGGTAACGGTTTGTCGCTTTCCAGCGCCAGCAGCGTCACGTCAATGCCCGCCGCCTGCGCCAGACGCGCCACCACATAACCATCGCCACCGTTATTGCCGTGGCCGCACAGCACCAGCCAGCGCTGGCTGTGCGGATACGCCGCGCGCGCCACCTGGAACGCGGCATCGCCCGCGCGTTGCATCAGTTCATAGAGCGTCAACCCGAGGCTGTCCGCCGCCTCGCGTTCCGCCGTGCGCAGCCAGTCTGCGGGCCAGATGGAGTGTGGTATACTGGCGTCGTTTTTGTTCATCCCGTGGTCCGTCATGTCTGAACCCCTCGATCTCAATCAGTTAGCGCAAAAAATTAAACAATGGGGTGCCGAGCTCGGTTTCCAGCAGGTCGGTATTACCGATACCGATCTCAGCGCCAGCGAAGGCGCGTTACAGGCGTGGCTGGATAAACAGTACCATGGCGAAATGGAGTGGATGGCGCGTCACGGTATGTTGCGCGCCCGCCCGCATGAGCTGCTGCCCGGCACGCTGCGCGTTATCAGCGTGCGCATGAACTATCTGCCCGCAAGGGCGGCCTTTGCCAGCACGCTGAAAGATCCCTCGCTCGGCTACGTGAGCCGTTACGCCCTGGGGCGCGATTACCATAAGCTTTTGAGAAACCGGCTGAAAAAACTCGGCGAAACGCTGCAACAGCATTGCGCATCGCTGAATTTTAGACCTTTTGTCGACTCCGCGCCCATCCTTGAGCGCCCGCTCGCCGAAAAAGCGGGTCTCGGCTGGACCGGCAAGCATTCGCTGATTTTAAGTCGCGACGCAGGGTCGTTTTTCTTTCTTGGCGAACTGCTGGTGGATATACCGCTACCAGTGGATAAGCCTGTCGAAGAAGGCTGCGGGCGCTGCGTGGCCTGCATGACCATCTGCCCCACCGGCGCGATTGTCGAGCCGTACACGGTCGATGCGCGCCGCTGCATCTCCTATCTGACCATTGAGCTTGAAGGCGCGATCCCTGAAGAGTTTCGCCCGCTGATGGGCAACCGCATTTATGGCTGCGACGACTGCCAGTTAATTTGCCCGTGGAACCGTTTTTCACAACTCACCGATGAAGCGGATTTCAGCCCGCGCCAGGCGCTGCACGCGCCAAAGCTGATTGAGCTGTTTAGCTGGAGCGAAGCGCACTTTCTGAAAGTCACGGAAGGATCGGCGATTCGCCGCATTGGTCACTTACGCTGGCTGCGTAATATCGCGGTCGCGCTCGGCAACGCGCCCTGGGACGAGGCCAATATCATGGCGCTGCAACAGCGCAAGGGTGAGCACCCACTTCTTGATGAACATATTGACTGGGCCATTGCGCAACAAACAGACAAACGTAATGCCTGCGTGGTGGAAGTGCAGCTCCCGCAGAAACAGCGGCTGGTCAGAGTGATTGAAAAAGGCTTACCGCGCGACGCCTAGACGCGTTTCGCTGTGAATAAAATTAAAAAAGTCTTGTCATTCAAAGGCGATGATTATCAAAAAGCCTCAAAATTAACATTTGGTAATAAATTATTTATTATCAATATCAATAAGATAAAGAAAAGATGTGAACAAAGTTATCATTTCTGCTCACAGGATAACTTTATGCATTCTGTGGATAAGTCTGTTTAGAAAAGTGTGGCACAAACGTGAAAAACCCGCCGTAGCGCGCGTTATCGCTGTGGATAATTTGTACAATCGAGGAGATTTGGAGCGGGAAACGAGACTCGAACTCGCGACCCCGACCTTGGCAAGGTCGTGCTCTACCAACTGAGCTATTCCCGCTTGGGTGGTGTTGCCTTTCGGCATTTCAAATTTTGGAGCGGGAAACGAGACTCGAACTCGCGACCCCGACCTTGGCAAGGTCGTGCTCTACCAACTGAGCTATTCCCGCTTGGGTGGTGCTGCCTTTCGGCGATTTCAAATTTTGGAGCGGGAAACGAGACTCGAACTCGCGACCCCGACCTTGGCAAGGTCGTGCTCTACCAACTGAGCTATTCCCGCTCTGCGTAATTCACATTTCTGTGTCGTTACGGGAGGCGCATTATACGAGAAATGATTTCTACCGCAACCCCTTAAACGCTTTTTTTCGTGATTTTTGTCTGACTGCGCTTTTATTCGCCAAAGCGATCACTTTATCAACAAAAGAGGGGCTTAGCCCCTCGCTTGCATCACAATTTTATAAAATGTTCGCGGTAATAGGCGAGTTCCGCTACCGATTCGCGGATGTCGTCCAGCGCCTGGTGGGTATTCTGTTTTTTAAGGCCATCGAGCACTTCCGGCTTCCAGCGGCGCGCCAGCTCTTTCAGGGTGCTGACATCCAGATAGCGGTAGTGGAAATACGCTTCCAGCTCCGGCATATATTTAAACAGGAAGCGGCGATCCTGGCCGATGCTGTTGCCGCAGATGGGCGATTTTCCGGCCGGTACCCACTGCTTAAGAAATTCGATCGTCGCCAGTTCCGCTTCGCGATCGCCCATCGTGCTCGCCTTCACGCGATCCACCAGCCCGCTGGCGGTATGGGTGCGCACGTTCCAGTCATCCATCAGCGCCAGTTGCTCGTCAGACTGATGCACGGCGATAACCGGCCCTTCCGCCAGAATGTTGAGGTTGGCGTCGGTCACCAGAGTGGCGATCTCGATGATGCGATCCTGTCGCGGGTCAAGCCCGGTCATTTCCAGATCGATCCAAATGAGGTTGTTTTCATTGGCACTCATGCTATTTTCCATCCGTATCGCGTCACGCTGGGGTGACAGGCAGTTAATTCATTTACAATAGCTGGTATCATAGAGGTTTTGCCCACCAGGGGCGACCAGGAGCCATTAAGA
Organism: Cronobacter sp. HA18003; assembly: GCF_011605905.1. Lineage (NCBI taxonomy): Bacteria > Pseudomonadati > Pseudomonadota > Gammaproteobacteria > Enterobacterales > Enterobacteriaceae > Cronobacter > Cronobacter sp. HA18003. The sequence goes on from NZ_JAANQO010000021.1 coordinate 500,726, forward strand.
TTGAGCAAAAATAAACTCTCCAAAGGTCAGCAACGCCGCGTCTCAGCGAATCATCAGCGCCGGCTCAAACAGACTCCGGAGAAAGCCGATCCCGACGACTCGCAGTTTGGTGAGCCTCGCGACGGCCGCGTTATCAGTCGTTTTGGTCAGCATGCCGACGTCGAATCGTCTGACGGCGGGGTGCACCGCTGCAACATTCGCCGCACTATCCGCTCGCTGGTGACTGGCGATCGCGTCGTCTGGCGTCCGGCGAAAGAAAACGTGCAGGGCAAAGGCATTGTCGATGCGGTGCACGAGCGCACCTCCGTCCTGACGCGCCCGGATTTTTACGACGGCGTGAAGCCTATCGCCGCGAATATCGACCAAATCATTATCGTCTCGGCCATCCTGCCGGAGCTGTCGCTGAATATTATCGACCGCTATCTGGTGGCCTGTGAAACGCTGGATATTGAGCCATTACTGGTGCTCAACAAGATTGACCTGCTTGATGAAAAAGACCTGGCCTTCGTCAACGAGCAGATGGATATCTATCGCCGTATCGGCTATCGCGTCCTGCTGGTTTCCAGCTACAAAGACGAAGGGCTGAAAGAACTGGAAGAGGCGCTGATTGGCCGCACCAGCATCTTCGCCGGGCAGTCGGGCGTCGGGAAATCGAGCCTGCTGAATAATCTGCTGGGCCTCAAGGATAACCAGATTCTGGTTAACGACGTGTCCGATAACTCCGGGCTTGGACAGCACACCACGACCGCCTCGCGCCTCTATCACTTCCCCGGCGGCGGCGAAGTCATCGATTCCCCGGGCGTGCGCGAGTTCGGCCTGTGGCATCTGGAGCCTGAGCAGATCACCCGCGGCTTTATCGAATTCCACGATTATCTCGGCCTGTGCAAATTCCGCGACTGCAAACATGGCAGCGATCCGGGTTGCGCCATTCGCGAGGCCGTCGAGCGCGGCGAGATAGCCGAAACCCGCTTCGACAATTATCACCGGATTCTGGAAAGCATGGCGCAGGTAAAAACGCGTAAAAACTTTTCCGAAAGCGACGACTGACAATTACGCTTGGCGTCGTTAGAATCAGCCCCTTTTTCTGACAGGCCCGGCATATAACCGGGCCAGGAATGACGAAACACTGGCCTGGAGGCTACCTTGTTAAACGAAATCAAACTTTCGCTGCAATACATTCTGCCCAAACAGTGGCTCACCCGTCTGGCTGGCTGGGGCGCGAGCAAACGCGCAGGCTGGCTGACTAAACTAGTCATCGATCTGTTTGTGAAGTACTACAAGGTCAACATGAGCGAGGCGCAGAAGCCCGATACCGCCAGCTATCGCACCTTTAACGAATTTTTTGTGCGTCCGCTGCGTGATGAAGTTCGCCCGCTGAACACCGATCCGAACGTGCTGGCAATGCCGGCAGACGGCGTAATCAGCCAGCTCGGACGCATCGAAGGCGATAAAATTCTGCAGGCCAAAGGCCACAACTACTCGCTGGAAGCGCTGCTGGCAGGCAACTATCTGATGGCCGATCTGTTCCGTAACGGCACCTTCGCGACCACTTATCTCTCGCCGCGCGACTATCACCGCGTCCATATGCCGTGCAACGGCATCCTGCGCGAAATGATCTACGTGCCGGGCGATCTCTTCTCGGTAAACCATCTGACCGCGCAGAACGTGCCAAACCTGTTCGCCCGTAACGAGCGTGTCATCTGCCTGTTCGACACGGAATTCGGGCCGATGGCGCAAATTCTGGTGGGCGCGACGATTGTGGGGAGCATCGAAACCGTCTGGGCTGGCACCATCACCCCGCCGCGTGAAGGCATCATCAAGCGCTGGACGTACCCGGCAGGCGAAAGCGACGGCGCCGTGGCGCTGCTGAAAGGCCAGGAGATGGGCCGCTTCAAGCTCGGCTCAACAGTTATCAACCTCTTCGCGCCGGGCAAAGTGGAGCTGGTTGAGCATCTGCAAAGCCTCTCCGTCACGCGTCTCGGCGAGCCGCTGGCGGTCTCTGTTGAGGCGGTCGCAGCCGACGTCGCCCCTGCGGTTATCTCACAAGAAGAAGCCGACGCCGAGCGTGAAGCCAACCCGCTGGTAGATAACGACCAAAACCGTTAATTCAAAGGTAAATGACGTGCGCCTGATCCTTTACGTGCTGCTGGCCTGGAGCCTGAGCTTTTGGGCGAACGCCGCAACCGCGCCTGATGAAAAACAGATAGCGCAGGAGCTGGAGCAGGCCAAAGCGGCCAAAAACCAGCCCGATCAGGCGCAAGTGGTTGAAGCCCTGCAGGCGGCGCAAAACGCGCTTGAGGAGCGAAAAGCTTCCCTTGAGCGCGCAAAGCAATATCAGGAGGTTATCGATAACTTCCCTAAGCTTTCGCAGTCGCTGCGCCAGCAACTCAACAATCTGCGCGATGAGCCGCGCCGGGTGCCTACCGGGCTTACCACCGACGCGCTCAATCAGGAGATCCTCCAGGTCAGCAGTCAGTTGCTGGAGAAGAGCCGCGAGGCGCAGCAGGAGCAGGATCGCGCGCGTGAAATCGCCGACTCCTTAAGCCAGCTTCCCCAGCAGCAAACCGACGCGCGCCGCCAGCTTAACGAGATGGAACGCCGCGCAGGCGCGCCGACCGGCTCAAATGCGCTTGGCGCGGCGCAGCTGCTTAGCCAGCAGGCCGAATCGTCTCAACTGAAAGCCCGCGTTGACGAACTCGAACTCGCCCAGCTCTCCGCCAGCAACCGCCAGGAGCTGGCGCGCCTGCGCGCAGAACTGGCGCAAAAACAGAGCGAACAGCTTGATGCTTACCTCCAGGCGCTGCGCAATCAGCTTAACAGCCAGCGCCAGCAGGAGGCTGAGCGCGCGCTGGAGAGCACCGAACTGCTTGCCGAGAACAGCGCCAACCTGCCGCCGGCGATTGTCGAGCAGTTCAACGTAAACCGCGAGCTGTCGCGCGCGCTAAACCAGCAGGCGCAGCGTATGGATCTGGTGGCGTCCCAGCAGCGGCAGGCCACCAGTCAGACCATGCAGGTGCGTCAGGCGTTAACCACGCTGCGTGAACAGTCACAGTGGCTTGGTGTGTCGAACGTGCTTGGCGAGGCGCTGCGCGCGCAGGTGGCGCGCCTGCCGGAGATGCCGAAGCTTCAGCAGCTCGATACCGAGATGGCGCAGCTGCGCGTTCATCGGCTGCGCTATGAAGATCAGCTCAACAAGCAGCCGCAACTGCGCCAGCTGCGGCAGGCGGACGGCAAGCCGCTGACGGCAGAGCAGAGCCGTATTCTCGACGCGCAGTTACGCACCCAACGCGAACTGCTCAACTCGCTGTTGCAGGGCGGCGATACGTTAATCCTTGAGCTTACCAAGCTGAAAGTGGCAAACAGCCAGCTTGAAGACGCGCTGAAAGAAGTGAACGAGGCGACGCACCGCTACCTGTTCTGGACCTCTGACGTCAGCCCGCTCACCATCAGTTGGCCGGTGGATATCGTTCAGGATCTGCGCCGTCTTATCTCGCTCGACTTTTTCGGCCAGCTCGGTAAAGCCGCCATAATGATGGTGACCAGCAAAGAGACGCTGCTGCCGCTCTTCGGCGCGCTGCTGCTGGTGGGCTTTAGTATCAGTTCGCGGCGTCACTTTACAGCGTTTCTGGAGCGCTCCAGCGCGCGGGTCGGGAAGGTAACGCAGGACCATTTCTGGCTCACGATGCGCACGGTGTTCTGGTCGATTCTGGTGGCCTCTCCCCTGCCCGTGCTGTGGGCGACGCTTGGCTATGGCCTTCGTGAAGCCTGGCCCTGGCCTATCGCCGTGGCGGTCGGCGACGGCGTCACCGCCACGGTGCCGCTGCTGTGGGTCGTGATGATTTCTGCGACCTTCGCACGCCCGAACGGCCTGTTTATCACGCATTTCGGCTGGCCGCGCAACCGGGTCGCCCGCGCGATGCGCTACTACCTGATGAGCATCGGCTTTATCGTGCCGCTCATCATGGCATTGATTACCTTCGATAATCTCAACGACCGCGAATTCTCCGGCTCGCTGGGGCGGCTCTGCTTTGTGCTTATCTGCGGCGCGCTGGCGATCGTCACGCTCAGCCTCAAGCGTGCAGGCCTCCCGCTCTTTCTCGATAAAGAAGGCAACGGCGATAACTGGGTCAACCGGCTGCTGTGGAACCTGCTGCTGTGCGCGCCGTTAACGGCAATCCTCGCTGCGGCCGTCGGTTATCTCGCCACCGCGCAGGCGCTGCTGGCACGTCTGGAAACGTCTGTGGCCATCTGGTTCCTGCTGCTAGTGATTTACCACATCATTCGCCGCTGGATGCTCATTCAGCGCCGTCGCCTGGCCTTTGATCGCGCCCGCTCGCGTCGCGCGGAAATTCTCGCCCAGCGCGCCCGCGGCGAAGAAGAACCGCACCACGGGCACAGCACCGAAGGCAGCGTGGAAGTGGAAGTCGCGGAGCTGGATCTGGATGCGATCAGCGCCCAGTCGCTGCGCCTGGTGCGCTCGATCCTGACGCTTATCGCGCTGCTGTCCGTGATTGTGCTGTGGTCGGAAATCCACTCGGCCTTCGGGTTCCTTGAGAATATTTCGCTGTGGGATGTCACCTCGACCGTTCAGGGCGTTGAGAGCATTGAACCGATTACGCTTGGCGCGGTGCTGATCGCCATTCTGGTGTTTATCGTCACCACGCAGCTGGTGCGTAACCTGCCCGCGCTACTGGAACTGGTTGTCCTGCAACATCTGGAGCTGACGCCGGGCACCGGTTACGCCATTACCACTATCACCAAATATCTGCTGATGCTGATAGGCGGCCTGGTCGGCTTCTCCATGATTGGTATTGAGTGGTCGAAGCTGCAATGGCTGGTGGCGGCGCTCGGTGTAGGGCTCGGTTTCGGCTTACAGGAGATTTTTGCCAACTTTATTTCGGGCCTGATTATTCTCTTTGAAAAGCCGATTCGTATCGGCGATACCGTGACCATTCGCGATCTAACCGGCAGCGTGACGCGCATCAACACGCGCGCGACGACCATCAGCGACTGGGACCGTAAAGAGATAATCGTGCCGAATAAGGCGTTCATTACCGAGCAGTTTATTAACTGGTCGCTCTCGGATTCGGTCACGCGCGTGGTGCTGACGGTGCCTGCTCCGGCAGATGCTAACAGCGAAGAGGTGACGCAGATCCTCTATCGTGCCGCTGAGAAGTGTTCGTATGTGATTGATAACCCGCCGCCGGAAGTGTTCCTGGTCGATTTGCAGCAGGGGATTCAGCTCTTTGAACTGCGTATTCACGCCGCCGAGATGGGACACCGCATGCCGCTGCGCCACGAAATCCATCAGCTGATTTTGCAGGGCTTCCGCGAGCATGGCATCGAGATGCCGTTCCCGCCGTTCCAGATGCGTCTGGAGAGCCTCGACGGCAAGCGCATGGCGCGAACGTTAAGTTCAGCCGGGCGCACCAGCCGCGCGCCGGGCAGTATGTAACGAAAAAGGAGCCGCAAGGCTCCTTTTTTATGGCGGCAATTCTGTTGTTGAAGTCGTTTAGTAAAGGTGGGTGCGCTGCGCTTACCCACCCTACAAAGGCTGATATCATTTTTTGTAGGGCGGGCAAGCGAAGCGCACCCGCCACAAGTAAGCATTCAGCCGTTACGCCCGGTCGACCGTAAAAGCGATAACTTCAGCGAGGCTCTCTGCGCCCAGCGCCAGCATAATCAGGCGATCGACGCCCAGCGCTACGCCGGAACAATCCGGCAAGCCCACTTTCAGCGCTTCCAGCAGGTTGTAATCCACCGGCTGCTGCGGCAGTCCGCGCTGAAGGCGTTTGCGGTTATCCTGCTCGAAACGCTGCTGCTGTTCGCGCGCGTCGGTCAGCTCATGGAAACCATTCGCCAGCTCAATGCCTTTGTAATAGACCTCAAAACGCTCCGCCACGCGGTGATCTTCGGTGCTGATTTGCGCGAGCGCCGCCTGGCTTGCCGGGAAGTGATACACAAACACCGGGCGATCCTTACCGATGTGCGGCTCAACGCCCATAGAGAACAAGAGCTGCAGGAGCGTGTCGCGATCTTCTTCGGTATCCGCGATATTGCTCAGGTCAAGCTTCGCCGCTACCTCGCGCAACTGCGTTTTATCCGCCGACAGCGGGTCTATCTCCAGATGGCGCTGGAACGCCTGCTGGTAGGAAATGGTCTCGGCGGGCTGGCACTCCAGCACCTGCTGCAGAAGATCGTCCACCTCGTTCATCAGGCGGTACATATCATAATGCGGGCGATACCACTCCAGCATCGTGAATTCCGGGTTGTGATGACGCCCCATCTCTTCATTACGAAAGCTTCGGCACAGCTGATACACCGGCCCACAGCCCGCCGCCAGCAGTCGTTTCATGTGATATTCCGGGCTGGTCATCAGATAGAGATTAATCCCCTGGGAATGGCCGGGACCGACGAAACGCGTTTCAAACGGGAACAGGTGGATATCGGTTACCGTCGCCTGGCTCATGCAGGGGGTTTCCACCTCCAGTACGCCGCGGTCCGCGAAAAAACGGCGGATCTCCGCCATGATGGCGGCGCGTTTCAACAGGTTGGGGATGGATGCGCTCGGCTGCCAGGTGGCCGTCTCGCTCATGGTACTTTCTCCGTCGTCAAACAAGGGCACGAAGTCTACTCGTATCCCGTTCGCCAGACAAATTTTGCGCACTTTTTCTCTTATTAACACCAGATTTGCGTTTTGTGAGCCACTTCAATTAACCCGGCGTGTAAAACGCGCCGCACCGCCCCAAAAAATCGAACACATCAAATTTCCCCTTTAGGGCTAAGGTTATACTCACCTACCCAAAAAGGAGCAGGGGAATGCTTTACCCCCGCGCAGCCCCGAGTTTTCGCCTTTGTTACCGCGCGGTGGGAATAACTAAAACCCGGAGGAATGTCGTGCATACTTTTCAAGCCGATCTCGCCATTATCGGTGCCGGCGGTGCGGGACTGCGGGCAGCCATTGCGGCGGCCGAGCGTAATCCCAACGCTAAAATCGCACTGATTTCAAAAGTCTATCCGATGCGTAGCCATACCGTCGCCGCTGAAGGCGGTTCGGCGGCCGTTGCCCAGGATCATGACAGTTTTGAGTATCATTTCCACGACACGGTCGCAGGCGGCGACTGGCTGTGCGAGCAGGACGTGGTGGACTATTTCGTTAAACATTGCCCGCGCGAAATGACTCAGCTTGAGCAGTGGGGCTGCCCGTGGAGTCGTCGCCCGGACGGGTCGGTCAACGTCAGACGCTTTGGCGGCATGAAAATCGAGCGTACCTGGTTTGCCGCCGACAAAACCGGCTTCCATATGCTCCACACCCTGTTCCAGACCTCCCTGCAATTTCCACAAATCCAGCGCTTCGATGAGCATTTCGTCCTCGATATTCTGGTGGATGACGGCCAGGCGCGCGGCCTGGTGGCGATGAACATGATGGAAGGCACACTCGTGCAGATCCGCGCAAACGCAGTAGTGATGGCGACCGGCGGCGCGGGGCGCGTCTATCGTTATAACACCAACGGCGGCATCGTCACCGGCGACGGTATGGGCATGGCGCTGGCGCACGGCGTGCCGCTGCGCGATATGGAGTTCGTGCAGTACCACCCGACCGGCCTGCCCGGCTCCGGCATTCTGATGACGGAAGGCTGCCGCGGCGAAGGCGGCATTCTGGTCAACAAAAACGGCTATCGCTATTTGCAGGATTACGGCATGGGGCCGGAAACGCCGCTCGGCGAGCCGAAGAACAAATATATGGAGCTGGGCCCGCGCGACAAAGTGTCACAAGCCTTCTGGCACGAGTGGCGCAAAGGCAACACCATCTCCACGCCGCGCGGCGATGTGGTCTATCTCGATCTGCGCCACCTCGGCGAGAAAAAACTGCTGGAGCGGCTGCCGTTCATTTGTGAACTGGCGAAAGCCTACGTGGGTGTCGACCCGGTCAAAGAACCGATTCCCGTACGCCCGACGGCGCATTACACCATGGGCGGCATCGAAACCAATCAGCAGTGCGAAACCCGCATCAAGGGGCTGTTTGCCGTGGGCGAATGCTCGTCCGTGGGGCTGCATGGCGCGAACCGTCTTGGTTCAAACTCGCTGGCGGAGCTGGTCGTATTCGGCCGACTGGCAGGCACGCAGGCGATGGAACGCGCGATGGAAGTGACATTCACCCGTGACGACGCACTGAACGCACAGGCAGCGGATGTCGAAGCGCGTCTGCACGCACTGGTGAACCAGGACGGCAATGAAAGCTGGGCGAAAATCCGCGATGAAATGGGTCTGTCGATGGAAGAAGGCTGCGGCATTTACCGCACGCCGGAACTGATGCAGAAAACCATCGATAAACTTGCTGAATTGCAGGAGCGCTTTAAACGTGTGCGCATTAGCGACACTTCCAGCGTCTTCAACACCGATTTGCTCTACACCATTGAGCTTGGCCACGGCCTGAACGTCGCTGAATGTATGGCGCACTCCGCGATGGCGCGAAAAGAGTCGCGCGGCGCGCATCAGCGTCTTGACGAAGGCTGTACCGAGCGCGATGACGTGAACTTCCTGCGTCATACCCTCGCCTTCCGCGACGCCGACGGTACCACCCGCCTCGATTACAGCGACGTGAAGATTACCACTCTGCCTCCGGCGAAACGCGTTTATGGCGCGGAGTCGGAAGCGGCCGATAAAAAGGAGACGGCGAATGGCTGAGATGAAAACGCTGCGCATTGAAGTCGTGCGTTATAACCCGGAAACCGATAACGCGCCGCACAGCGCGTTTTACGACGTGCCCTGGGATGAGCAAACCTCGCTGCTTGACGCGCTCGGCTATATCAAAGACAACCTGGCGCCGGATTTAAGCTATCGCTGGTCGTGCCGCATGGCTATCTGCGGCTCCTGCGGCATGATGGTCAACCGCGTGCCGAAACTCGCCTGTAAAACGTTCCTGCGCGATTACACTTCCGGTATGAAAGTCGAGGCGCTGGCGAATTTCCCGATCGAGCGCGATTTGGTTGTCGATATGACCCACTTTATTGAGAGCCTCGAAGCCATTAAGCCTTATATCATCGGCAACCCGAGAAAGCCGGAACAAGGGCCAAACACCCAGACGCCGGCGCAGATGGCGAAATACCATCAGTTCTCCGGCTGCATCAACTGCGGCCTGTGCTACGCCGCCTGCCCACAGTTTGGCCTGAACCCGGAGTTCATCGGCCCGGCGGCGATCACGCTCGCGCACCGCTATAACCTCGACAGCCGCGATAAGGGCCAGAAGGCGCGTATGCCGCAGCTTAACAGCCAGAACGGCGTCTGGACCTGTACGTTTGTTGGCTTCTGCTCGGAAGTCTGCCCGAAACATGTCGATCCGGCCGCGGCTATCCAGCAGAGCAAAGTGGAGAGCTCGAAGGATTTCTTAATCGCCATGCTAAAACCCGGCGCAAGGAGTGAATGATGACCTCGAAACGTAAGCCTTATGTACGGACGATGGAAACAGGCTGGTGGAAGCAACTGCCCTTCTACCGCTTTTACATGCTGCGCGAAGGCACCTCGGTGCCTGCCGTCTGGTTCAGCCTTGTACTGATTTATGGCCTGTTCGCGCTTAAGCATGGCCCGGAGAGCTGGGCCGGTTTTGTCGGTTTTCTGCAAAACCCTGTCGTCGTGTTACTGAACATCATCACGTTGCTGGCGGCGCTGCTGCACACCAAAACCTGGTTTGAACTGGCGCCGAAAGCCGCCATCGTGGTGGTGAAAGACGAAAAAATGGGGCCAGAGCCGGTGATCCGCGGGCTGTGGGGCGTGACGGTGCTTGTCACGATTATCGTGCTGTTTATCGCCCTGGTCTGGTAAGGAGGATATCGTGATTAATCAACACCCGAAACGCTCCGACGAGCCGGTATTCTGGGGCCTGTTTGGCGCAGGCGGCATGTGGTGCGCGATTATCGCGCCGGTCATCATCATGCTGGTGGGCATTCTGCTGCCGCTCGGCATAGGGCCGGAAGGCGCATTCAGCTACGAGCGCGTGCTGGCGTTCGCCCAGAGCTGGGTGGGCCGTCTGTTTCTGTTCCTGATGATTGTGCTGCCGCTGTGGTGCGGCCTGCACCGCATTCATCACGGTATGCACGACCTGAAAATCCACGTTCCTGCCGGGAAATGGGTGTTCTATGGTCTGGCCGCCATTCTGACGGTCGTGACGCTGATTGGCGTAGTTACACTCTGAACCCTGTCGCCGCTTCTCACGAAGCGGCGCTTTTCTTCCTGACTATTTCCCTTCTCTGATGTTACAAAACCGCTACGGGCATCTACACTTAGCAGTAAAAACAGAAGGATCCCGCCATGCGTATTCGACTACTCCCTGTTATAGCTACCGTCGCGACTGCGGCACTGCTGGTCGCCTGCAGTACCCCGACGCCGCCGAGCGGTGTCAGAGTGGTGGAAGATTTTAACGTTAACCGCTATCTCGGCACGTGGTATGAAATCGCCCGCTTCGATCACCGCTTTGAGCGCGGACTTGAGCAGGTCACCGCGACCTACAGCCTGCGTGGCGATGGCGGCCTGAACGTGATTAACCGCGGTTTCAACCCGGATCGTAACAGATGGCAGCAGAGCGAAGGTAAAGCCTATTTCACCGGCGATACCCGCCGCGCCGCGCTGAAGGTCTCTTTCTTCGGCCCGTTCTACGGCGGGTATAACATTATTGCTCTGGATAAAGATTATCAGCACGCACTGATCTGCGGACCGGATCGCAGCTATCTGTGGATCCTCTCCCGCACGCCAACCATCAGTAAGCAAGTGAAAGAGGATCTGCTGGATTCCGCGATCCGTCAGGGCTTCGCGGTGGAAAAACTGATTTGGGTAAACCAGCGCGCCGGTTAGTGCGTGCTGAGTTTCAGACCGATAATCCCCGCGACGATAAGCCCCAGGCTTATCAGCCTCGCGGGGCTTGCGGACTCACCTAACAGCAGAATGCCGGTAATGGCCGCGCCCACCGCGCCGATCCCCGTCCAGACAGCATAAGCCGTGCCGGTCGGCAGGCTTTTCATCGCCCATGAGAGCAGCACAATGCTGACAATCATCGCCGAAACGGTGATGAGACTTGGCACAACACGCGTAAAACCGTGGGTATATTTCAGGCCGACGGCCCAGACCACTTCCAGAAGACCAGCGATAAACAGAACGAACCAGGACATATTCAGCTCCAGGTTATTTGGGGCCGTCCCCGTTCAACATGACGCGCTTGCAGGTCGTCCCGCAAGGCCAGGTGATAAACAGCGCGATCATCCCTGCTTAGTGTGCGTTTTGCAACCAGGTTTTTCCTAAACCAACGGATTCTCGTGAGTTAAGCCAGGAAATAGCCGCGATTGTGCGCGTACATCACGGGTTCAGTTAGCGATAAATCTTCCTATGATGAAACACTTTCCTGCTGGCGTCAGCAGGTGCGTCTTTCTCTCCATAATGAATCCGAGCATGTATAAAATTTTACTGGTTGACCGCTGTCATTTCAGCCGTACCGGGCTCGAAAGCTGGCTTAACCACGCTGAAGATTTCGCGGCGCCGTTTCACGTGACGGCAACCGATCACTTGCTGCGCGCGCGCGAGCTTCTTATTCAATGGCAACCCAATATGGTGATTGCCGATCTTCACGGGTTTATGGGAGATATTCACCACGTAAATCAGTTCTCCTCGATTTTCGCCGCCTGCGGCAATACTACGCGCCTTATTTTATTACAAAGCGGTAGTTCAGACGTGCTGAATGATTATTGCTCACAGCAAATAACCTGGCGCATCGTGGATAAAACTATTCCACTGCGCGAGCTTGGCCAGATGATTGGTAAAGCGCTGATGTCGCGTCCGCCGTTCGGCGAGCCTAAAACCATTACGCCGCTACTGACGCTGCGTGAAGAACGCATTCTGGAATGGTGGAGCGTGGGAATGAGCAATGAAGAAATCGCGCGGAAAATGGGGATCGCCGTTAAAACGGTTTACACCTATAAACGCAACATTCGCATGAAACTCGGTGCCGATAACCGCTTTTCGCTGTTCGTGCCGCTGCCAGAGATGTGCGCAAGATAACGGTACGACACCGGGAGGGGTCGTACCGTCGTCGCAAAGCTTACTGCGATGCGCGAGTCGCTGCGCCAGAAATTGCGCTACCGCCGTCCTGAATGTCTTCGCCTACACCACGCGTGGTGTTACAGGCCGTCAACAGTGAAGAAAGGACCAGTGCTGAAAAGAGCGCCGCAATTGTTTTCTTAACCATAATCTCTTCCTTTTATAGCCTAAGTTATTTGTGTATAGCTTTTTAAGCATAGACAAAAACTGACAAGCTGCCGGAAGGAAACGATTTTTAGGAACAGAAGAACTATTTTACTGCGCGCTCAATCGCGCCGCCGAGATGCTGAATATCTTCACCAAAGCCACGAGCCGTATTACAGGCGCTGACAAGCGAGCACAGCAGCAGAATCAAAAGGGGACGTAACAGCGGGGTTTTCATGGGACGTTCTCTGCAAATATGCGGCGTGGCGACACCACGCCGCAGATATCAGTCGAGATTATTTTACGCGGGAAACGTATTCACCAGAGCGGGTATCCACTTTGATGACTTCGCCGATCTGTACGAACAGCGGTACTTTTACCACAGCGCCGGTAGACAGGGTCGCCGGTTTGCCGCCGGTGCCTGCGGTATCGCCTTTCAGGCCCGGATCGGTATCCACGATTTCCAGCTCAACGAAGTTCGGCGGGGTAACGGAGATAGGCTGACCGTTCCACAGGGTCACGATGCATTCAGCCTGATCCAGCAGCCATTTCGCGTTGTCGCCAACGGCTTTGGCATCCGCAGCCAGCTGTTCGAAAGTTTCGTTGTTCATGAAGTGCCAGAACTCACCGTCGTTGTAGAGGTAAGTCAGGTTCATATCCACAACGTCTGCGCCTTCAGCGGAGTCGGTGGATTTAAAGGTTTTCTCAACGCGAGAACCGGTCAGCAGACGGCGCAGCTTAACGCGCGCGAACGCCTGACCTTTACCCGGTTTAACGAATTCGCTGGATTCAACGGCGTACGGTTCGCCGTCCATCATGATTTTAAGACCGGCACGAAAATCGTTGCTAGAATAAGTCGCCATAAGGCCCTCTGAAATTGTTAACTGGTAGCTAAGCCACAAAATGGCGCATATTGTAACCCTAAATACCCCATCCCGAGAAGATTGGTTATCGCAACTTGCCGATGTTATCACCGATCCCGATGAGCTCCTGCACCTTCTCAATATAGACGCCAGTGAAGAATTGCTGGCAGGTCGCGACGCGCGCCGGTTATTTGCGCTGCGCGTACCGCGCGCGTTCGCCGCGCGGATGGAGAAAGGTAACCCGCAGGATCCGCTGTTGCGCCAGGTATTAACCGCGCGTGAGGAGTTTGTCGCGGCGCCCGGTTTTACCACCGATCCGCTGGAAGAGCAAAACAGTGTGGTGCCAGGCCTCCTTCATAAGTACCACAATCGCGCGCTGCTGCTGGTAAAAGGCGGATGCGCGGTGAATTGCCGCTACTGCTTCCGCCGTCATTTCCCGTATGCGGATAACCAGGGGAATAAACGCAACTGGCAGGCCGCGCTGGATTACATCGCCGCGCACCCGGAGCTGGATGAAATTATTTTCTCCGGCGGCGACCCGCTGATGGCGAAAGACCACGAGCTGGAATGGCTGGTCGCGCATCTTGAGGCGATCCCACATATCAGGCGCCTGCGCATCCACAGCCGTCTGCCAATTGTTATCCCGGCGCGTATTACCGATGCGCTGGTCCGGCTGCTCGGCGAGACGCGTTTGCAGGTGCTCCTGGTAAACCATATCAACCACGCTCAGGAAATCGACGACGCGTTTCGCGAGGGGATGGCGAAGCTACGCGCGGCGGGCGTTACGCTGCTGAACCAGAGCGTGCTGCTGAAAGGCGTGAACGATAACGCGGCGACGCTGGCGGCGCTCAGCAATGCGCTGTTTGATGCGGGCGTGATGCCCTATTACCTGCATGTGCTGGATAAAGTACAAGGTGCGGCGCATTTTATGGTGAGCGACGACGAGGCGCGGGCGATTATGCGCGAGCTGTTGTCGCGGGTTTCCGGTTATCTGGTGCCGAAGCTGGCGCGTGAAATTGGTGGCGAGCCGAGCAAAACGCCGCTGGATTTGCAGCTGCGACAGAATTGATTTTATCGTGAATGGCGAGGCGGCGGGTGCGCTGGCGCTTACCCGCCCTACGCAGAAAAAGCGGCAGCGATAAACCTGTAGGGCGGGTAAGCGAAGCGCACCCACCACAGTCAAACCCAACGCGGCGATAAAACCTGTAGGGCAAGTAAGCGAAGCGCACCCGCTACAGTCAAACCCAGCGTGGCGTTAAAATCGTAGGGCGGGTAAGCGCAGCGCACCCGCCACAGTCAAACCAAAAGCGGCGTTAAAACCTGTAGGGCAAGTAAGCGCAGCGCACCCGCCACAGTCAAACCCAGCGCGGCGTTAAAATCGTAGGGCGGGTAAGCGCAGCGCACCCGCCTTTTTATCTTTCAAAACCGTTAATGCGTGATATCACTTTCAGTTCGGGCATTTATATACCTGACCGACCATTTTGCTGGATGTCGGAACAAAGCTTGAAAGCAGGTTCTGTGTCGGGCTGCTTACGCCATAAAGCACATTGCCGCCCATCGCTGCGGCCTGATTACGCAGATCGTTTGCCGCACCGCGCATGGAGCCGCCCTCTTCGCCGTGCTGACCAGAAAGCCAGTTGCTCTGCTCGCCGGTCGCGGTGCCCAGTAAGCGGCACTCTTTACCTGGCTGCTCTTCAACAAAACGCACGCTCTGGCCTGCGGCAGAGAGTGAGTTACCGTTGCTGCATCCCGCCAGCAGCAGCGCTGCGACAACCATTCCTGTAGTGACTTTCAAGCGCATGTTGTTCCCCATTATGAATAGCTGGTGATAGCCTGGGCTGCGTAAGCCCGGTAAGACCTTATACTAAAAAGATGACCAAAAGAAAAACCCCGGCCATTCCTGACCGGGGTTTTCTGTTTTTAATCGAATAATTCAGGTTGCAGGCAGGCGGCAAGTTCATGAATCCCAGGCGCTTACCTCAGTAAGTGACGGGAGTGAATGAATGCAGCCTACGCCCTGGGCCTGAAGTATGAAGATTAAATTACATCATACCGCCCATGCCGCCCATGCCGCCCATACCTGCAGCGCCTAAGTCGGCTTTATCTTCTTTCGGCAGATCGGTAACCATGCACTCGGTGGTGATCATCAGGCCAGCCACAGAAGACGCGTACTGCAGTGCAGAACGGGTCACTTTGGTCGGATCCAGGATACCCATGTCGATCATGTTGCCGTATTCTTCGGTCGCCGCGTTGTAACCGTAGTTACCGTCGCCAGCTTTCACGTTGTTCGCGACAACAGACGGCTCTTCACCGGCGTTGGACACGATCTGACGCAGCGGAGCTTCCATTGCGCGCAGCGCAACTTTGATACCCACGTTCTGGTCTTCGTTCTGGCCAGTCAGTTCGGTCAGTTTCGCAGCAACACGCACCAGCGCTACACCGCCACCAGCAACCACGCCTTCTTCCACCGCAGCACGGGTTGCGTGCAGGGCGTCTTCAACGCGGGCTTTCTTCTCTTTCATTTCCACTTCGGTCGCAGCGCCAACCTTGATAACCGCAACGCCGCCAGCCAGTTTAGCTACGCGCTCCTGCAGTTTTTCACGGTCGTAGTCAGAGGTCGCTTCTTCGATCTGCTGACGGATCTGACCAACACGGCCCTGGATTGCGGATTCGTCGCCCACGCCATCGATGATGGTGGTGGTGTCTTTGTTGATAACAACGCGTTTCGCCTGACCCAGATCTTCCAGGGTCGCTTTTTCCAGCTCCATACCGATCTCTTCAGAGATAACGGTACCGCCAGTCAGGATTGCGATATCCTGCAGCATAGCTTTACGACGGTCGCCGAAGCCCGGTGCTTTCACCGCAGCCACTTTCACGATGCCGCGCATGGTGTTCACGACCAGGGTCGCCAGTGCTTCGCCTTCAACATCTTCAGCGATGATCAGCAGCGGTTTGCCTGCTTTAGCCACGGCTTCGAGAACCGGCAGCATTTCGCGGATGTTGGAGATTTTTTTGTCAGCCAGCAGGATGAACGGGCTTTCCAGCTCAACAGCGCCAGTTTCCGGCTTGTTGATGAAGTACGGAGACAGGTAGCCGCGGTCGAACTGCATACCTTCAACCACATCCAGCTCGTCCTGCAGACCGGTGCCTTCTTCAACGGTGATAACGCCTTCTTTACCCACTTTCTCCATCGCTTCGGCAATCAGTTTACCTACGGTTTCATCGGAGTTAGCGGAGATGGTGCCGACCTGAGCGATAGCTTTAGAGTCAGAGCACGGTACGGAGAGCGCTTTCAGCTCTTCAACAGCGGCAACAACCGCTTTATCGATACCGCGTTTCAGATCCATCGGGTTCATGCCTGCCGCAACAGCTTTCAGGCCTTCGGTGATGATAGCCTGCGCCAGTACGGTTGCAGTGGTGGTACCGTCGCCTGCCGCGTCGTTCGCTTTGGAGGCCACTTCTTTCACCATCTGCGCGCCCATGTTTTCGAACTTGTCTTCCAGTTCGATTTCACGTGCTACGGACACGCCGTCTTTGGTGATGGTCGGCGCACCGAAAGATTTATCCAGCACCACGTTGCGGCCTTTCGGGCCCAGGGTGACTTTCACTGCGTCTGCCAGTACGTTTACGCCGCGGAGCATTTTCACACGAGCGTCGTTACCGAATTTTACGTCTTTAGCTGCCATATCGTTATTTCCCTTAAATTCGTACGTTCAGTTTTGTTCGCGCGTGAGATTACGCTTCAACAATTGCCAGAATGTCGCTTTCAGACATGATCAGCACTTCCTGATCGTCCAGCTTCTCGGTTTTTACACCATAGCCATCGTTGAAAATTACGATGTCGCCCACTTTCACATCCAGCGGCTTCACTTCGCCATTTTCAAGGATGCGGCCATTGCCAACAGCCAGCACTTCGCCACGCGTGGATTTACCCGCAGCGGAGCCGGTCAGAACGATGCCGCCAGCAGATTTAGATTCAATTTCTTTACGCTTGACGATCACGCGATCATGCAATGGACGAATATTCATTGATAGCTCTCCTTTGAGAAAGTCCGTATCAGTTAGGGATTGAGCCGGCCCGTGAAGGTTTCCGGCTGGTGCCCAGAGAGATGGGGTTGGGGTTTTCCCCCTTCAAGGGGGAAAAGAAAAAAATTTTTTGGATTTTTTATCGCGAGTCGCGATCGTGGTCTTCAAGGCGTTTGGGGCCGTCGTCTTTACGCTGGTACTCGCCGTCGAAGGTGTTGCCGCCCTGCGATGAAGCCCCAAAACCACCGCCCGGCATCCGCCCAAAGCGCAGGTGCGGCATCAGGCGCAGCGTGATGAGTTTTTGCACCGGCGGTAGCAACAACAGCAGGCCGAGGAAATCGGTAAAGAAGCCAGGCAACAGCAGCAACAGGCCTGCGATAATCAGCGACACGCTTTTTAGCATTTCCGCCGCCGGGCTTTCGCCCGCTTCCATTTTCTGCTGCATCAGCATCAGGTTTTTAAAGCCCTGGTTACGCACCAGCGACATCCCGATGACCGAGGTGAAAATCACCAGCACTAAGGTCAGAAAAACGCCGAACACATGCGCCATCTGAATAAAGATGGAAATTTCAATGTAGATGTAAAGAAAGAAGGCGATAAAGGGTATCCAGCGCACCGGGTTCTCCTGTAAAAAGCAGGCGCCTTCTGGCGCCTTAGAAATGGATGTGCGAACGCATATACACTGAGATGGAGGCGCCTTAGTCAAAGTTCAATCACTTTGCACGGACATTTTTTCTGGAAATTTTTAAGCGGTGACCCATTTCACAGTTTAATAATTGTCATCAGACGCGGCCGGGAATAAGTGATCCAGGTTACTGCATTTCGCTATCATCAGCATATGATCGTGGGCACCAGACCGATTAAGGACATAAATGTCGGTCATTTTACCTCCATAACCACATATATCCTGTGAGTTTGGTGCATTCTTAGTCAGCTTAAGTAAGAAGGTTCACATGTTAAACAACATTCGTATCGAAGAAGACTTGTTGGGTACCAGGGAAGTTCCAGCGGATGCCTACTACGGTGTTCACACTCTGCGAGCGATTGAAAACTTTTACATCAGCAACAGCAAAATCAGTGACATCCCTGAGTTTGTTCGCGGCATGGTGATGGTGAAAAAAGCGGCGGCGCTGGCCAACAAAGAGTTGCAGACCATCCCGCGCAAAATTGCCGACACGATTATCGCCGCCTGCGATGAAGTGCTGAATAATGGAAAATGCATGGATCAGTTCCCGGTCGATGTGTACCAGGGCGGCGCGGGCACTTCCGTTAACATGAACACCAACGAAGTGCTGGCGAACATTGGCCTTGAGCTGATGGGCCACCAGAAAGGGGAATATCAGTTCCTCAACCCCAACGATCATGTGAACAAATGCCAGTCCACAAATGACGCCTACCCGACCGGCTTCCGCATCGCGGTTTACGCGTCCATCGTTAAACTGGTAGACGCCATTAAAGAGCTGGGCGAAGGCTTCCAGCGCAAGGCCGTGGAATTTGAAAACATCCTGAAAATGGGCCGCACCCAGCTTCAGGACGCCGTGCCGATGACGCTCGGCCAGGAGTTCCACGCATTTAACGTGCTGCTGAACGAAGAGACCAAAAACCTGCTGCGTACGGCGGAGCTGCTGCTTGAGGTGAACCTCGGCGCGACCGCTATCGGCACGCGTCTGAACACCCCGGATGGTTATCAGCAACTGGCCGTGCAGAAACTCGCGGAAGTGAGCAATCTGCCGGTCGTTCCGGCGGAAGACCTGATCGAAGCGACCTCCGACTGCGGCGCTTACGTTATGGTGCACAGTTCGCTCAAGCGTCTGGCCGTTAAGCTCTCCAAAATCTGTAACGACCTGCGTCTGCTCTCTTCCGGTCCGCGCGCGGGCTTAAACGAAATCAACCTGCCAGAGCTGCAGGCGGGTTCGTCCATCATGCCAGCCAAAGTGAACCCGGTTGTGCCGGAAGTGGTAAATCAGGTCTGCTTTAAAGTCATCGGCAACGACACCACCGTGACCATGGCGTCTGAAGCCGGCCAGCTGCAGCTGAACGTGATGGAGCCGGTGATCGGCCAGGCGATGTTTGAGTCGATTCATATCCTGACCAACGCCTGCTACAACCTGCTGGAAAAATGCGTCAACGGCATTACGGCCAATAAAGAAGTGTGCGAAGGCTACGTCTACAACTCTATCGGTATCGTCACCTATCTCAACCCGTTCATCGGCCACCACAATGGCGATATCGTCGGGAAGATTTGTGCTGAAACCGGCAAGAGCGTGCGTGAAGTCGTACTGGAGCGCGGTCTGCTGACGGAAGCGGAGCTGGACGACATTTTCTCTGTCCAGAACCTGATGCATCCGGCCTACAAAGCAAAACGCTATACCGATGAAAGCGAACAGTAATCCCCTTTCGCGGTACACTGAAAAGGCACGTCTTCGGACGTGCCTTTTTCGTTTAATGGATACCAAATTATAACTTTTAATTATCCAACAATTAACCATCAAGGAAGCCATCATGATAGTCGTCGAACTTATCATCGTTTTACTGGCCATTTTTCTTGGCGCCAGGCTTGGAGGAATCGGGATTGGGTACGCCGGCGGGCTGGGGGTGCTGGTTCTCGCCGCCATCGGGGTAAAACCCGGCAATATCCCTTTTGATGTTATTTCAATCATTATGGCGGTGATCGCCGCTATCTCCGCCATGCAGGTCGCGGGCGGGCTCGATTTCCTGGTCAACCAGACGGAAAAGCTGCTGCGCAAAAACCCGAAATACATCACGATACTGGCTCCCATCGTCACCTACTTTCTGACGATTTTCGCCGGTACCGGGAATATCTCGCTCGCCACGCTGCCGGTTATCGCTGAAGTGGCGAAAGAACAGGGCGTGAAACCTTGCCGTCCGCTCTCTACCGCCGTGGTCGCCGCGCAGATAGCCATCACGGCGTCGCCGATTTCCGCCGCCGTGGTGTATATGTCCTCGGTGATGGAAGGTCACGGCGTCAGCTACATTCATCTGCTGATGGTCGTTATCCCTTCTACGCTCGCGGCGGTGCTGGTGATGTCTTTTCTCGTCTCCATCCTGTTTAACTCGAAGCTTTCCGATGATCCGGTGTACCTCAAACGTCTTGAAGAGGGGTTAATCGAGCTGCGCGGCGATAAGCAAATTGACATCAAACCGCGCGCCAAAACCTCCGTGTGGCTGTTCCTGCTGGGCGTGGTTTGCGTTGTTGCATATGCGATTATCAACAGCCCGAGCCTCGGTCTTGTGGCAAAACCGCTGATGAACACCACCAGCGCTATCCTCATCATCATGCTGAGCGTCGCGACGCTTATCACGCTTCTCTGCCGCGTGGAAACCGACACCATTCTGAACTCCAGCACCTTTAAAGCGGGGATGAGCGCCTGTATCTGTATCCTCGGCGTGGCGTGGCTTGGCGACACCTTCGTTTCCGCCAATATCGACTGGATCAAAGCCACGGCGGGCAGCGTGATTCAGGGCCACCCGTGGCTGCTGGCGCTGATTTTCTTTATCGCCTCCGCGCTGCTTTATTCACAGGCGGCGACCGCCAAAGCGCTGATGCCAATGGCGCTGGCGCTGAACGTCTCCCCGCTGACAGCCGTCGCCTCTTTTGCCGCCGTTTCCGGCCTGTTTATTCTGCCGACCTATCCGACACTGGTTGCCGCCGTACAGATGGACGATACCGGCACCACGCGTATTGGCCGCTTCGTCTTTAACCACCCGTTTTTTATTCCGGGCACGCTCGGCGTTGTGCTCTCCGTCTGCTTTGGCTTCCTGCTGGGCAGCGTCATGCTGTGATCTTCCGGGGCGCTGCGGCGCCCCTTTTTACGTCACAACCCCTCACACCTGTGCTCAACGGCTAACGCGCCCGCTTCTGCCGTTGTATAGTAGCCGTTCACACTTTTCAGGCAGGAGGGCTTTATGCTGGATGAAAATACCGTTACTCACGCCGCGCCGGACGCCGTCGTTGTGCTTTGCACCGCGCCGGACGAAGCCACCGCGCAGGATCTGGCGGCCAAAGCGCTGGCGGAAAATCTCGCCGCCTGCGTGACGCTGCTGCCGGGTGCCACGTCGCTCTACTACTGGGAAGGCAAACTGGAGCAAGAGTACGAGGTGCAGATGGTGTTAAAAAGCGATACCGCGCGTCAGCAGGCGCTGCTGACGTGTCTTAAAAGCCATCACCCGTACCAGACACCCGAACTGCTTGTGATCCCCGTCATTCATGGAGACAACGATTACCTCTCATGGCTCACCGCATCCTTACGCTGATCCTGCTGTTTTGCAGCGCTCATGCTTCGGCCTCGCTCTTCGGCCAGCAAAACGCCTCGCAGTTTGTGCCGGCAGACCAGGCTTTTGCCTTTGATTTTCAGCAGCAGCAACATCAGCTGACGCTGAACTGGCAGATTAAGCCCGGCTACTATCTCTACCGCCAGCAAATTCGCGTAACGCCTGCGAATGCCAGCGTGGCGCCGCCTGCGCTACCCACTGGCGAGCCGCATGAAGATGAGTTCTTCGGCAAAAGCGAAATCTACCGTGACGCGCTCAGCGTGCCGGTCACGGTAGAGCAGGCGGCACCGGGCGCGACGCTGAGCGTGACGTACCAGGGCTGCGCTGAAGCCGGTTTCTGTTACCCGCCGGAAACCCGCACGGTGCCGCTGAGCGCCGTCGAACCGACAGAGAGTGTTAAAGCCAACGCCGCTACGCCTTCGGCCGCCACTGGCGAGCAAACCCGCGTTAACAGCGATTCGCCTTCCGCCACCCTGCCCTTCTCCGCGTTCTGGGCGCTGCTCATCGGCATCGGCGTCGCTTTCACCCCCTGCGTGCTCCCCATGTACCCGCTTATCTCCGGCATCGTGCTTGGCGGCGACAAACGCCTTTCCACCCGCCGCGCGTTGCTGCTGGCGTTTATCTACGTACAGGGGATGGCGCTCACATACACCGCGCTCGGGCTGGTGGTCGCCGCCGCGGGGCTACAATTTCAGGCGGCGCTGCAAAGCCCGTGGGTGCTGGTGACGCTCTCTGCGGTGTTTGTTCTGCTGGCGCTCTCGATGTTTGGGCTCTTTACGCTGCAACTGCCCGCGTCGCTGCAAACGCGCCTGACGCTAATGAGCAACCGCCAGCGCGGCGGCTCGCCGGGCGGCGTGTTTGCGATGGGCGCGATTGCAGGGCTTATCTGCTCGCCCTGCACCACTGCGCCGCTCAGCGCCATTCTGCTTTATATCGCCCAGAGCGGGAACCTGTGGCTCGGCGGCGGTACGTTGTATCTCTACGCGCTCGGCATGGGCCTGCCGTTGATTCTGGTTACCGTTTTCGGCAACCGACTGCTGCCAAAAAGCGGCCCGTGGATGGAGCAGGTAAAAACCGCGTTCGGCTTTGTTATCCTGGCGCTACCGGTATTTCTGCTGGAGCGCGTGCTGGGCGAGCCGTGGGGAGTGCGTCTCTGGAGCGTGCTTGGCGTCGCGTTCTTCGGCTGGGCGTTTGTCACGAGCCTGAACGCCACCCGCTCCTGGATGCGCGCGGTGCAAATCGTCCTGCTGGGTGCGGCAATGATTTGCGCCCGTCCGTTGCAGGACTGGGTTTTCGGCGCGCCTGTCGCGGAATCCCAGGCGCATCTGGCCTTCACCCGCATCGCCACGGTGGACGATCTCGACCGCGCGCTGGCGCAGGCCAAAGGCAAGCCGGTGATGCTCGATCTCTACGCCGACTGGTGCGTCGCCTGTAAAGAGTTTGAAAAATACACGTTCAGCGCGCCAGAGGTGCAGCGCGCGCTTGATGGCGCGGTGCTGTTGCAGGCCGACGTCACCGCCAACAGCGCCGCCGATGTGGCATTGCTGAAGCGCCTTAATGTGCTCGGGCTGCCCACGATTATTTTCTTCGATGCGCAGGGTAACGAGATCCCAAATGGCCGCGTCACCGGTTTTATGGACGCCCCCGCGTTTGCAACGCATTTGCACAATCGCCTGCGGTAAACAACACTTGGGTGGGAGAAACCGTTGGGCTAAACGGAGAGGAGTAGACCGTGCAACGTGAAGAAGTTCTGGAGCAAGCCCTGCATGTCCTTGAACGGGAAGGGATTGCCAATACCACACCGGAAATGGTGGCCGCCGCGGCACAGTGTCCGACGGAAGAGATCCAGCGCTACTGGCCGGATCGCGAGGCACTGCTGTATGACGCATTGCGCTATTTGAGCCAGCGTGTGGACGCCTGGCGCCGCCAGCTGATCTACAACGAAGAGCTAAGCGCCGAGCAAAAGCTCATGGCGCGCTATCAGGCGCTGACGGATTGCGTCAGCCAGGATCGCTACCCGGGCTGTCTGTTTATCGCCGCTTGTACGTTTTACCCCGAGGCGTCGCACCCGATTAATCAACTGGCGGATCAGCAAAAACGCGCGGCGTATCACTACACGCATGAGCTGTTAACGCAGCTCGAAGTGGACGATCCGGCGATGGTCGCCGAGCAGATGGAACTGGTGCTGGAAGGCTGTCTGAGCCGCCTGCTGGTCAAACGCAGCCAGGCGGATGTGGATACCGCGCGCCGTCTCGCCGAAGATATCCTGCGATTCGCCCAGTGCCGTCAGGGTGGCGCGCTGACCTGACAACCCATTAACGGGTGCCTTTTTGTCTGAAAATCAGCCAGTCAGCACAGATTGACGGATTTTTTATGACAAAGCCGTTGACGCCTTCGGGCCTTTACGGTTTAATGCGCCCCGTTGCCCGGATAGCTCAGTCGGTAGAGCAGGGGATTGAAAATCCCCGTGTCCTTGGTTCGATTCCGAGTCCGGGCACCACTAATTTAAAGAAACCAGCCTACGGGCTGGTTTTTTGCTTTTGGCGAACCGGACTCTCCATCGAACTGCGTTCGATTCACTCGTCGCATCCCTGCGACTCGCCCTGAGTGCAGCGCTGTGCAAAAACGCTCCCGGCGTTTTTGTCCGGTCCGGGCACCACTAATTTAAAGAAACCAGCCTACGGGCTGGTTTTTTGCTTTTGGAGAGACGGACTCTTCATCGAACTGCGTTCCATGATTCGCCGCACACGGCGTTAGTCCGGGTCCGTGACATCCTCTAAATTTGATACACCCCGCTTTCATGTTCACAGGCGTATGTTTATACGCCTTCGGAATCATCCAGTTGCAGTTCACCTGGTAAGTGAGCAAAAAGAGCCCATTCTTCCTCTATATTTATCAGCAGTTGTTCAGCAAATTCCGGCTACACTCCGTTTCGAGTCCCTCATTTATCTTCTGTTGATTTCAGTGTCATCGAATGCCCTTTCAGCAGCACAGTGCGCGGTTTATCCGGGTCAAGATCATCCCGCATCAGCACCAGTCGCCAGTCGTTCTTACGCGCATCCGGTGAGCGAAACTGCGCCACCAGCGCCACGTACTGCGTCTCTTCATCGAGCGGCATATCCAGCGATACGGTGGTGCCCGGTCGTATCCACACCTCTTTTTCAGCCACCAGATCAGCGCCCAGTACAGTGTCAGCGTCGGACTGCAGTGCTGCATAATCCGCTTTCTCAAACGCCTGTCGGTCTTTCAGCTGATACACCCATACGTCAGTCGCCAGTGGCATGCCGTCTTCATCAGGGTTCAGTGCCGCACGGGCAGTAAGGTCAAGATGCAATGTTTTGACCTGTTTGTAGAAAATGGCTTTTGCCACTGAAGTCGTACTGTCGCTGACCCGCTGCGTCAGACCGCAGCCCGTTAGCATAAAAGCCAGTAACAGTAATAGAGTAAGTCGTTTCATCATTGTCCTTTCAGTCTTCAACCTCTGTTACCTCGCGGCGAACGGGGTTCTTTTTCAGTCCTTCGTATCTGCCGAGTTTAATCGTCACTTCGTCCGGCATTTCCGGGTCCGGCCCCGTATCGTCAGGGTCGTGCCCCAGCAGGAACGAGTACCCCATGTATACGCTGTCCTTGTGGTCACGTGCGGTCAGGCGCGGTGCGGGCAGCAGCCTGCGCGGAAACGTCAGGGAGATACACGCGTCATAGCGCCAGCCCAGGTAGACACGCAGCAGTGAGAGTAAATCGTGATACAGCGTGTATCCCGGCGGCATCCAGCCCCGTACATCAGCCTTGCTTTCGGTATACAGCCGGATTTCAATGGTACTGTTCATATCCCAGGCGAAACCGCCCATCACCGGACGGTCATCCAGACAAAAACCTTCCCCGTTCGCGCTCAGGCTCAGCTCCGGGATATCCACTTTCCGCTGATAGCGCGGTCTCACCGTCACCGATGTATCCGGCGTAACCATGCTGACCACGGCGGCAATCCCTTCTGCGGTCCGGCCCGGCAGTTGCAGAGCCGGGAGCATCCCAAGAAAACGCGACAACGGCGTATCCAGATGCTCTGCCGTACCGGGAATACCGAGCCCCGCCAGCCCCAGCAGGCACTGCGAAATCCTGTCCGTACCGCCGTCCTCAAACGACGCCGGGTAACTGTGCTTGCGCCAGATACGGTAATACTGCGTTATCAGGCGGTGGTTAAAGATATCGAGAAAGTGCTCTACCGTTTCATGGCCGTCACGCCGCTGCGCAATATCATCGATATAGGCTGTGGGTAACGGAGACGTAATACCGTACAGCCCCATAAAGGTGGTTCTGACCGTCGGCGGCGAGTCCTGGCTCTCATCAAAATGAGGTTCGATGCCTTTAAACTCGCTCGCCGGAAAACCCATCCCGGCATACGGGCGCAGTCGCAGCGGGTCATCGCTGATACGCCAGGAGCTCCCCAGCGGCGGGTATTCCGGGTGCGTTTTTTCCAGCCACTGCAGAAAGCGGTAAAAGCTGCTGTACGGCAGGCGTGTGCCGAACGCGTCATTCAGCCGCGTGAAGCTGACTGATGGTTTTCTTTCCATCGCAGGCAGTGTCCTGTCGGTTGTAGTATCAGGGTGAGTCGGTTAAACAGGTGCATATCGGCGTACTGCGCGAAAAAGCGGTTCAGCAGGCTGCCAAACAGCCAGACATCGCCTTCTCCGGCGAACATCGTGGTGTCGAGCGTAACCTCAATATCCACACCACGCTGCAGGCCGCGTTTCCAGTATTCAAGGCGATGGTGCTGAACTTTAATAATGCCGCTTAACCGACGGCGATTTGTGTCGTCCTCTGTCCAGTTATAAAGCGCCAGCGCGTTACGCAGCATCTCTGCATCGTTCATCATCCACAGGAAACGACTCCCAAGCTGACTTAACAGTTTCCAGTGAAAGCGGTTTTCGTTGGGCGGGTAACAGGGCATCGATGGCCGACAAAGGTTACGCACGCGAACCGGGGTTTGCGGCGTACCGGCAAGCTGATTGAGAAGGATACTCTGCAGGGTTTTGCGCGGCAGACTGCCATTGGTGCCAGTGAGGCTCAGCACCAGTGCTTCATCAGGCTGCTGACGTTCCCGCTCAAATGCTTCGCCGCCGGGAATCAACCAGGTTTCCGTGCGCCCGGAGGGGCCACGCAGCACGCGGGTATGAAAATACCGGGGCGGCCGTTCACGCCGCAGCATCCCGCCACGCTGTTCAAAGAGGCGAAACGACGTGTAACGCGGCGCATCCTCTTCAGACGAGGCCGCCACGGATTCAACCGCAAAGATTTCAGTATGCGGGTCGTCATCACGCAGCGGCTGTAAGCGGTATTCGGTCTGCTCTGAATTAATCGCCAGCGGACGTGCATCAAGGCGGAACAGATTCACCGCCGTCACGCAGTGCAGGCGCAGGTTCTCTTCGCTGACGCTAAAATCATGCGGCCAGGGCCGTGTGAAGCGCAGCTCCAGCTCAAACCACGGCAACGCTTCCGGCCAGTCAGCCTGCTCCAGCCCTTCCAGGGAGACGAACATAAACTTTTCGCGGAAAGTGAAATACTCCAGCAGATGCTGATAGCCGCTGTACTCACTCTTCTCCACATCCCACAGATGCGCGTCTTCATCAAAGGCGCTGGCGCGAAAACGCAGCGACAGAGGATGGCGATCCACGTTACCAGGAAAGCGGATATATGCCTGTCCCACCAGCCGGGTCAGAAACAGATGCAGCAGCGAGGCCAGCGGCGCATCGCCATTCAGGTAGACCGGCAGAGCCGAAAGATCCAGTTGTTGCCAGTCGGCGGTGTTACCGCACTGAAAGCGCAGGCGCAGGGTATTCTCGCCGTCCGGCTCGGTAAAGATACCCGCTTTCTCAATCAGGAGTGGCTGCAGGGTCAGCGGTCGTGTGGTGCGGTAGCGGCAGCGTACGTGATTGTCTCCCACTGGCGCAGAAATCACTTCGGTATGTTCAGGGATGATGTCACTGTGCTTAAGCGCATCGGGGTCCGGTGCGATTTCCACCACGCACATCGACGGCAGCGGACGCAGGTAGTGCGGCCACAGCAGGCTGATAACCCCTTCGGTGAGTTCCGGATAATCGTCGTCCAGTTTCTGACGCACTCGCCCCATCAGGAAAGCAAAACCCTGGAACAGGCGCTCAACCGATTCGTCCATCGCCCCGTTCTTCATGAGCCCCATCTGGCGGGCCTCTTCTGGGTGCTGTTGTGCAAACTCCCGTGCCGCATCGCGCAGATAGCGCATTTCGGTGTCAAAGTAGCGGAGGGTTAAATCTTCCATTTACTCCTCACTTCCGGCATCGCTCTCTGTATGGCGGGTTGCCATTGCGCCCGTGGTTTCAAACACCTGCTGCGGCAGCCTGAACCCTTTCAGTCTCAGCAGCGCCAGCGGGCCAACGCCCGCCTCCGTGCGCAGTATCATGTTCAGCGTGTCGCCGTCTGCTGTTTTCCAGCGCAGGACATAGGTACTGTTGTCCGTTGCCTTCACCTGCGCCTTATCCAGCAGACGGATAAAGCCCCAGCTTCCGGGGTAATCAGCGTAAATACGCTCGCCAGTGTTCACACTGGTCCAGGTAAGCGTGGTGCGCGGCTTCCACTGGCTGTCCGGCCAGACAAACGGCTGCCAGCTCTCTACCTGGTTGTGGTAATCCAGTTTTTGCTGGTCGAGGAACAGCGTGGTCTGCATCACGTCACGGGCCGGTTTACCCATCAGCTGAAAATGCACGCCGGCATCGCCGCTGGTGAACACCACATCAGCCAGTTCGCTGAGCGCATTCAGCGCATCCAGAAATTCTGGATTGAAGTGCAGCCCCTGGCTGCTGATGGCATCCGGCACCCAGCGACGGCCTTCTTTATGCAGCACACCGCCGAGGCTGGTTTTCACAAATTGAGTGATACGCCCGGTGTCGTTACGCAGGTATTGCGAAAGCAGCGGCAGCGAAGCCTCACTCTGTTTGTCAGGCGAGAACGGCCAGCGGTCGTTAAAATCATGTTCCCAGTCGTTCACAATGGTCTGCTGCCACTGGCTGTTAATGCTCTCTGCCGTCGGGGCTAACACCTGTTGCCAGGCCTGCTCCATCGGCTGAACAAACAGCGCCTGGCCAAAACCGCCCCACTCCTGACCGAGGCTGGCCGCTACCAGGCTGCCGTAATCGCGGGTGTCGGTCACATCCACCGATTTGCCCTGGAACACGGTCTGCGCCAGCGCCTGCATCATCGCCTGCGGGTCAGCAGTATTGGTTACCTGCTGAAGTTTGAGGCGAACGCGGGTCACGCGGGTGAGGAAGGTCTGCAGGCTCAGGCTGTCGCTGCCACCGTTCTGGTTGCTGAGTAGCGCAAGCGTCGGGCCAAAGGTCGCTTCCAGCGGCCCATGCGGTCCCGCCTGCTGGTCGATGGCCTTTGCGCCATCGCTGTGCAGCAGGTTTTGTGCCGATTTCACCAGTGAATCAGAAAGCGCTTCCTGCGTCTGACCGGCACGGCCCTGCACGTTCAGGGTGTTCATCAGCGCCACCAGCGGTGACTGGCGCACGTCAGCGAGCAATGTCAGCTGGTCAATCGCATCCGAGAGCGTGGCGGCATTCTGCCAGTGCAGGCTGTTGAGGAAATCAAGCCAGGCTCCGGCGTAATCGGTAAAGTAGCGCTCTGTCAGGCGGGCCTTAAGCGCCGCCGGTGAAATATCAGAGGCCACCTGGTGTTTGCTGTCGGTCAGTACCCAGTCGATTTCATCCCGGCGCTCATTCACCACCTTATCAATGGCAGGCTGTACGGCGTTGTCCCAGGCGTCGCGGGTGAACATCCCTGGCACCACTTCATCCGTGGTAAACAGACGCGAGGCATCGGTATCGCCGGTCATGTCGGAGAGACGCATATCGGCGTAGTTATGCGATACCTGTTGCAGCATCTTCTGATAAAGCGCCGATTCCGCGTTACGCTGACCAATCAGGCGCAGCAGCGCGCTGCGTGTGATGGAGACCAGTTGCGGGTCAGCGGAGATTTTCCAGTCCGGGTGACCGCCGTCGAACATCACCGCCACTTCGGTGCCCTGTATCAGCGGCAGATGCAGCCCGAAGTTATCTCCGGCGTAATCGCGGGCGCGTCTGAGCCACGGGCTTTCACCGCCCTGCGGCCAGCTGTCCTTATCAAAATCGAAGCGAACCCGGTAGCGGCCCTGTTTATCGATATGGCTGTAGATATCACCCGCCTGCGAACTGGTGATGCGCGCCGTCAGCGGAACGGTAATACGGGCGCGGGGCTGATGGACCGGGCGGAAGCAGACCGTACTCCGGTACGCTATCCCTTTAGCTTTAAGCCGATAGTGCGAACTCCGGCTGGCGGAAGTTTCTATGGCGGTCACCAGCATGCCCTCGGCAAAGGCGCGGGAATTGTCGCCCTGGGCCTTCAGCACCTGGCCCGGGGCAATAAGCGTGGAGTTGCTTTCAAGGCTGAGGCGGTGCTGGCGGTTCAGCTGGCGTTCGTGGCGCAGGCGGGCATAAAAATACCCGCTTTCAGCACTCTGGTTCCCCGCCGTGGCGTACTGCTCGCCTTCGCTAAGAAAACCATCGGTATAGTGGTAGTCATTACCGTACGTGGTTTTGTCGTCATCGTGAGTCAGGTCGGCATCCGCATTCATGATGACATCAGCGGTACGGTAGTTGTAATCGTGTGTACTGACCGAGCGCTCCGTCACCTGATGGTGTGCCTGTAAATTCCACACCGATTCCGCGCGGTTATCGTGCATGCCCGCCAGGTTCACCACCGGAACAGTGACGCCATACTGCCAGCCCCGGTCTGAATCGCCGAACACCACCATTTCATGCCCGGTCTCGATGTCCTGGGTAAAGTTATACCAGATGCCCACTTCCGAGAGCAGACGGTCGATAAACTCTGCATCCGACAACATAAACTGGGTAATAATTTCCCGCGACGGATACGTATTACTCAGGCGAAACTCAAACAGCCAACCCGGCCAGTTGTGGTGTTCACGCAGAATTTTCTCCACCACTTCCGGGACGGACAGGTTCTGGTAGATGGCGCTACGGCGGCTGTTATCAAGCAGCGAAAGGCGCGGTTCAAACGTCAGGCT
This sequence comes from Cronobacter sp. HA18003, assembly GCF_011605905.1. Lineage (NCBI taxonomy): Bacteria > Pseudomonadati > Pseudomonadota > Gammaproteobacteria > Enterobacterales > Enterobacteriaceae > Cronobacter > Cronobacter sp. HA18003. The sequence goes on from NZ_JAANQO010000021.1 coordinate 531,230, forward strand.
GTATGTGGCTTCATCACGCGAAACGGAAAGGCGGGAAAAGTGAGTGATTACGCCATACAGCGTCCGCTGGACTTCCGGGGCAAGGGTACGGCGAAACGCCGTCTGCGGCAGAGTCTGCATGATGAAGGTAACATTCTTCATCAGCATCATCGCCGGATCGATATCCTTATCGCTGCTGGTAAGTCGCACGTCATAACGATAACGGGTGCTTAACCCTTCGCGACCTTCAAATGACTCCACGTCCAGCGGCGCAGTGCAGCCCTTAATTTTGAGGTGGTAGCGATTGAGGCTTAGCGCATCCAGAACAGGGGATGTAGTCGTCATCATGGCTTCCTTATGCTGACCCGGCACCCGATGCGTTCCTTGCCGGGATAGACGATACTCAGCCCGGCAGGGCTGACTGAAGTAAATGTTGTAATGAAGATTGCAGGAGCGCTATCAGCCCGGCAGTCAGCAAAAATGCCAGCGTGATATGGACCATGCGGGAACGGAGTAACCGGCCGCGTATCGTCGGGTGGCGCTCCACCACCAGCGCAGCAGACAAGGGCTGTTCACCGGCTGGCACCAGCGTATTCAGGGACTCGGTGAGTTCAGCCGTATTCTCCCGAAAGGCATGATCCGGAGATATTTCCATCCACCGCTGGCTGTAGCCCATGCCATACAGACGCTGGTAGAGCACCAGCAGACGCGGATCTGGCGCGGCCTCCCGCAGCAGCGCCCGCGTCCGTTCTGGCATCACTTCTCCGGCCCGCATTTGCCCGATAAACAGCGCCTGCAGCGGGTTTCGCAGCCAGACGTAGTTATCCTCAGAAGAGGCGCTGTTCAGTACCGCGTCATCCATCATGGCGCACTGTGCATAAATAACGTGGTGAATGAAAACGTCTCTTTCCTTTCTGGCGTTCAGTTTTTCCTGCACAGCCTCCACCAGCTTCACCGCGCGGCGATACAGCGCCTCGTCACGTACCAGCGCAGGCTGATGATGAACATCCATCACGAACAGGTACGTATCCTGCAGCAGGGTATCTATATAAGCACTGGCGTCAGAGGCTGAAGATAAAAAATAAGATGAATGGGCGAGTGAATCCAAAATAAGTCACATCCTGTGCTGCGTTCTGTTTTCGCCAAGCTTATTCCACTTTAAAAACAGATCAATGAATTCAAAGGTAACAAATAATGATCGATAAGAAACTTCACTTTCTCACAACAGCATTTTATCTGATATTGACTGATATCAGGAAATCTATCCTGCCATTTCATGGCGCATCGTTCCCCAGCGATATAAATTCATACAATGAATAATTTACCGGTATATATTTTATAGTTTAATATAATTAGCTTATTAAAGAGAGATAAAGGAATTAATTTTTTATTAATCAATTTCAGAGAGTTACATCACAAAAATTTCTATCCCCATCAATATGAAGATAAAACCCACCATTCGCACGTAAGAGAATGACATCCGGGTAATATTAATAATGACAGACGCACATGTACAATGCCTGTATCCAATGCCTCCCGCCAACGAACATCAATAAAGCGCTGCCATTAGCGCCTTGAAAACGCCATCGATTTTAGTCTACAAACTTATATGGCATCATGGACATTTTCGAACCGCACATGAATTTTCCTTTACCATAAGCGCACCTTTATTATTGGTGATATCAATCGCTGAGGAGAATGTCGTCTAAAATGGCTTAATGAATATTAATTTAGTAAGTGTATTATTATTTCACATTTGCTTTATGAATAATTACTCAACAACAATGATGGCCGTGTAAGAATGACGTAAGTTGTATACCACCGGAAAGCGGTAACGATTGTTGGTATTGCTGCACCTGTTTGTCCCGCTGCTCCCTAACGCTTTCATCGTTATACTTGCTTAATGCTCATTCACGGGATAACTGCATGTCGACTGCCATCCTGAACCGCCGCTGGCATCGTCCCGGCGCGCTGCTGTTAACGCTCTTTGCGCTGGGCGTGGCGTTTTTCTTCTACAGCCACTGGGGCGCGTTTTTACAATGGGCGTTCAGCCTGCAAATCGCGCTGCACCGCTATCTGGTGCTTTATCTGTTGCAGCTCAATAACCATCAGTACACCGGCGGCCTCTGGCTTATCAGCGGCGCGTTTATTTACGGCGTGTTGCATGCCATCGGGCCAGGGCACGGCAAATTTATCGTCAGCGCGTATCTTGCCACCCACCGCGAAAACCTTTTCGCGGCAAGAGTGGTGCCGCTCGCGGGCAGCCTGATGCAGGGCGTCAGCGCCATCGCGTTTGTGTTTATCCTGGCGGTCGGCTTTAACCTGGCGTCTGGCGATCTGAGCCAAAGCCGCTGGTATCTCGAAAAGGTAAGCGCGCTGCTTATCGGCGCGTTCGGGCTGTTTCTTATTCTGCGCGCCGCGAGAAGCCTGCGTGCGCCGCGCCTGAAAATCCATTCGCTGACGCCTGTGCAATCGCACCCGGAAAACTGCGGCTGCGGCCATCATGGTGTCGGCCGTGAAAATCATGGTGGCGACTGGCGCGCCCGGCTTGGCGTTATCGCCGCTATCGGCGCGCGGCCCTGTAGCGGCGCGATAATGATTATGCTGTTTGCCAATGCGCTGGGCATGGCGAGCTGGGGAATGGCGGCGGTGATGACGATGGCGCTCGGTACGGCGCTCTCGATTATGGCGCTGTCGCTTGGCGTGCAATATGCCCGGCGCACCACCACACGGCTTTTTGGCACGCAAACCACGGCCGCTCAGGCGCAGCGTATCGCTGCGCTGCTGCGGATTGCAGGCGGGCTGGCGCTACTGCTGTTCGCGGTCGTTCTCTTCCTCACGGTGATTCCTGTCAGCCAGAACGGCGACTACATCGCCGCGGGCTGTTGAGTGGGGTAATGCCACAACCGGATAACAGGCGAGTACGCCCTCGCCTGCTACACTCGAAAACGCGAACCGGACGGCCGGTTTACTTCCTTACTCATCGCGCGGGATAACATTATGTCTCAAAACGAATATCAGCCACCTGAAGTCTGGACCTGGGAACCGCAGTCTGGCGGTGCCTTTGCAAACATTAACCGTCCCATCGCGGGGCCGACGCATGAAAAAACGCTGCCGGTCGGCAAACACCCGTTACAGCTCTATTCGCTCGGCACGCCGAACGGCCAGAAAGTCACTATCCTGCTGGAAGAGCTGCTGGCGCTTGGCATCAGCGGCGCGGAATATGACGCGCACCTGATCCGCATCAGTGAAGGCGATCAGTTCTCCAGCGGCTTCGTTGAGGTGAACCCTAATTCCAAGATCCCGGCGCTGCTGGATCGTTCGGTCACGCCCGCGGTGCGCGTATTTGAATCCGGCGCGATCCTGCTTTATCTCGCCGATAAGTTCGGCCAGTTCCTGCCGGAAGATTACGCCGGACGCGCCGAAGCGCTGAACTGGCTGTTCTGGTTACAGGGGTCAGCGCCTTATCTCGGCGGTGGTTTCGGCCACTTCTACCACTACGCGCCGCAGAAAATCGAGTACGCGATTAACCGCTTCACGATGGAAGCCAAACGCCAGCTCGACGTGCTGGACAGACAGCTCGCGCAGCACCGTTTTATCGCGGGCGACGCCTATTCGATTGCCGATATCGCCATCTGGCCGTGGTACGGTAACCTGATTATCGGCGGGCTGTATGAGGCGAGTAAATTCCTGCAGGTTGATGAATACAAAAACGTGAAGCGCTGGGCCGAAGAGGTCGCACAACGTCCGGCCGTGCAGCGCGGGCGCATCGTTAACCGCACCTGGGGGCCGCTCAACGAGCAGCTTCACGAGCGCCACGACGCCTCTGATTTCGAGCGTAATATCGAAGACAAGCGCGGCGCGTAAGCCAACAAAAAAGCCTCGTCACTGACGAGGCTTTTTTTATGCGTGTGCGGTTAGCGCAAATCCTTCACCGCAACGTGATCCATATCGTCGAAGACCTGGTTTTCGCCCACCATTCCCCAGATAAACGTATACGCGCGCGTCCCGACGCCTGAGTGAATCGACCAGCTCGGTGAAATGACCGCCTGCTCGTTTTGCACCACAATGTGCCTCGTCTCCTGCGGCTGGCCCATCATGTGAAAGACGCAGCTGTTCTCTTCCAGTCCAAAATAGAAGTAGACCTCCATGCGCCGCTCGTGCGTGTGGCACGGCATCGTATTCCACAGGTTGCCCGGTGCCAGCTCCGTCAGGCCCATGCTGAGCTGGCAGGTCTCCAGTACGTCAGGAATAAAATATTTATTGATGGTACGGCGGTTGCTGGTCACATCCTCGCCAAGATGCACCGGCGAAACATCCGCAGGCGTCACGCGTTTGGTTGGAAATGTCGTATGCGCCGGCGCGCAGTTATAGTAAAAACGCGCGGGATTCGCCGCGTCGGCGCTTTCAAACACCACCTCTTTCGCGCCCTTGCCGACATACAGCCCGTCGCGGCTGTTCATTTCATAGCGCGTGCCGTCCACCGTGATAAGCCCTGGCCCGCCGATATTAATGACCCCCAGCTCGCGGCGCTCCAGAAAATAGCTCACGCCCAGTTGCTTGCCCACCTCACTGCCCACGCTCACCGTGCGGTTTACCGGCATCACGCCGCCCACAATGATGCGGTCGATATGGCTGTACGTCATGGTGTACTCGTCAGCCACAAAAATCGTCTCGATTAAAAATTCCCTGCGAAGCCCGGCGGTATCCAGGGTTTTCGCGTGATCGCTATGAATGCTTTGACGAACGTCCATTCTGACTCCTCGTGACGTTACGGGGATCGAGTCCCGGTATCAGATAAGCGTAAAAACCCCAATTAAATAACAGTGGATTTACATAAATTTTCGCTGCGTTTGATGCTATCAAACACGTGAATCAATAATGTGATCGATGTAACTAAAACATCGTTTCATTTCTATTGAATCATTATTCCACAAGAGTAATAGTAGCGCCAGTCGCTTCAATAACGGGATAAGTCGCACACAGACCAGTCTCAATTCTTATACCGAAGATGCCAGCCGCCGCTGCCTCGCCACGGCTGCCCCACAAAAAACACCAACATAACCCGATGAAAAATAATCATTTTTATCGGTGGGCACTTATAACCTTAATTCAGCCTGGGCTGAATAAAACCGCTGAGGTTTATGATGAAGATTAAAGCTACGATGGAACGCATCCCCGGGGGGATGATGCTTATCCCGCTGTTACTTGGCGCCATTTTAAATACGCTGGCTCCGGAAACCGGGAATTATTTCGGTTCGTTTACGAAAGGCATGATTAGCGGAACGGTACCTGTTCTCGCCGTCTGGTTTTTCTGTATTGGCGCGTCCATTGATTTACGCGCGACCGGTACGGTACTGCGTAAATCTGGCACGCTGGTACTGACCAAAATCGCTGTGGCCTGGCTTGTCGCGATGATTGCGGCCTCGTTTATTCCCGACACCGGCATTCAGACCGGCTTTTTCGCCGGGCTGTCGGTACTGGCTATCGTTTCCGCGATGGACATGACCAACGGCGGGCTGTATGCCAGCCTGATGAATCAGTACGGCACGAAGGAAGAGTCCGGCGCGTTTGTGCTAATGTCGCTGGAATCTGGCCCGCTGATGACGATGGTGATTCTGGGCTCTGCCGGTCTCGCCTCTTTCGAGCCGCATCACTTCATCGGCGCGGTGCTGCCGTTTCTGATAGGCTTCGCGCTCGGCAATCTTGACCACGATCTGCGCGCGTTCTTCAGCAAAGCCACGCCGGTGCTGATCCCGTTCTTTGGCTTCGCGCTCGGCAATACCATTAATTTGCGCGTGATTCTGGAAACGGGCCTGCTGGGGATTGTGTTGGGTGTCGCCGTCATCATTATTACCGGTATTCCGTTGATCATGGCAGATAAGTTTCTGGGCGGCGGTAACGGTACGGCTGGCGTGGCGGCCTCTTCCGCGGCGGGGGCGGCGGTCGCGAACCCGGTTATCATCGCGCAAATCAACCCCGCGTTTGAGCCGGTGGCCGCGCAAGCCACAGCCCTGGTCGCCGCGAGCGTTATCGTGACGGCGATTCTGGTGCCCATCATCACCGCGCTCTATGCCCGCCATGTGGCGAAACAGGCACCAGCGGTAGCACACGCTGAAAGCGTCAGTACGAGCACGCTGCACCGGTAAAGTCCGTGTAAAGAAGAAAGCACCCCGCATCGGCGGGGTGTGGTTGGGCGTTCAGAGCAGGAAAATCTCTTCCACCAGCGCGTTCACCAGCCGCCTTGCGGAACAGATCCGCGGCATCCCGAGCGAGACGCTCTGCCAGGTTTGCGTCACCGACCAGCTGACCGGCTGACGCTCGCTGTCATGCATCGCGCCCAGCCAGCAGAGGATATCTTTATGCTCAAGCAGGCCCGGCTGTGGCGGCGTATGCAGCCACTGGTGGTAGAAATGCCGCGTGTCGGGCGAGGCGTTAACGCTGTGCGCAAGTAATCTGGCGGTGTCGTCATACACCGGCGGTAACAACGCGGTTTTGTACTGGGGTTCACCTAAGCGCAGGGCATCGCCGAACGCCCCCCAGTGCAGCTCCTGAAGCGCCACGTAGCAGCGCCCGACAGGCGACCAGCCGTTAAATTCACCGCGTTGCCAGCGCGCCATAACCTCGCTGGCGTGGCGCTGCGCCGCGGCCAGTAAATCGCCCTGACGCAGTTGCGCCTCAAGCCGCGCGGCGCTGTGCTGATACTGCCCGGCCGTCACCTCAAGCGCTTGTGCAAAGGGCGCGCAAACGCCTTTCTCAGCAAGACGCTGGCTGCGACGCGCCAGCGCCTGCGCGGTGAGGCTTAATGCCAGATGCCCCGGCGGGCTCTGGCGAGAGAGCGACTCCAGCAGATGCAGCGCCGCTACCTCCGGGGTGGCCGCAATGGGTTCCGCACGCGTGACGGCCAGCGATTTTTGCAGCCGCTCTCGCATGTTTTGATGCTGCGGATGCGAACGACCGTAACGTTCTTCGTCTTCGCCCTTCGCCAGATCCACCATCAGTCGCCCGCGCAGCGCGCGTAAATGTCGGCCCGGCCCTTCAAGCAGTGACCCGTTCATGGCGTTCAGTGCTCCACGGAAAACAGCGTCTGGATGTCATCACGCAGCGCACGGGCGTCTTCGTTAATATCGCGCGCGGTGCGGGCGCACTGCTGCAGCTTCTCACGCAGCGCGTTACGCGCCGACTCACTCTGCTGGCGCGCCGCAAGACTCTGCTGAAGGTTCGCCTCAATCGCCGCCATCGCCATCTGGAATTCGGCGAAAAACGTCGCCATGCCCGCCGTAACAGAGATATCCACCTGCGCGTTCATCGCCTGGCGGATCTGCGCGCAGAAGCGGCTGACGTAACGGCTGAGCGTCTGCTTCAGTTGCAGCAGATTGATAACATAGCGGGAGCGCATCGCCGTACAGTCGTCCCAGCCGAGATCTTTGCTGTTAAGCCAGCGGGCCACGGTGCCGCGCACGCCGTCGCTGCGCGGGGCGCTGGCGACCGGCACGCTCTCTTCTTCAATAATGTCGTTAAACAGCTGATGCGCGTTGAAATTAAGCTGGCTGCGTTGAAACACCGGCAGCGTAATGTGCGCGCGAAAACCGGTGCGACGCAGACCTTCCGTGACGCGCTGCTCAAGCGGCGCCAGGGCCGCGCGCAGGATATCTCCCAGTGCGGTTTCCAGCTCGCTGAAATGCGCCGCCAGATCGCGGGTCAGAATTTCCTGTACCGACAGCAGGATCAGCTCGCAGGAAGCACGAATTTTGTGCAGCAGCATCCGCGCGTCGCTCTCCTGATCCAGAATCAGCTGCTCGCTGCCTGCGTCAAAATCGCTTCCCCAGGTCACCGCGCGGCGCACCGGGCTGCTGAGCGACAGCGAGGGCACTTTGCCGGTATCAAAATAACAGGCGATATCCGCCAGCACTTTCTGTTCATGACCCGCAATAGTTTCCGACGCGCGCCCGAGCGCCTTAACAACCTCTTCCTGAATGGCTTTGCTGGCGTCTGCCTGGCAACGTTTTAGCTGTGCGATGTCATTATTCATTTGAGAGATACTCTCCACCAGTTGGTCATTTGCGATATCGAGCCCCTGACAGCGGAAGTCCAGGTAGTCTCGGGTGCATTGCGCAGAGTGAGTTAATTTTGCGCAGGCCGAGCGCAGCGCGTAGAGCGAGGCGTGGGCATGCGCGGTGTGCAGAATCGCCCGAACAGGCGCTTCGAAAAGGGAATCCTCCCACAGCAGGTCGGCGGCGTGGCGCAGATGCGCGGCGTCGGTGAAATCGGCGTTTCGCCAGCGACGACCCAGCGCCGCTTCAGCGAAATCCTGCACCCAGCGCTGTTGGTCATACGGCGGCAGCGCGCCGTGCTCGTCAAGCTCCTGACGCGCGCGATTAGCCAGATAGCCCCACATGGAAGAAACCGGAAAAATATGCGTCGGATCGATAGCGCCTTTCATCAGCGTGCCGGCGATCAGCGCGCGCACCTGATCTTCGTCGTCGCTGTTGCGATCCAGTTGATCGAATTTATTGACCAGCGCGTAGAGCGGCACGGATTCGCCCACCGCCGCGAGGGCCAGACGCACCTCTTCATCGGAGGTCGATTTCAGCTGGGTATAGTCCATCACCGCCAGCACGGCGGAGGCGCGGGCAATCTGCTCCTGCAGCATCTTTTGCAGGTGCGGCTGTCCGGCTTCGTTCGGCCCTGGCGTGTCCAGTAGCGTAAGCTGGCCAAGCCCTCTCTCCATACCCGCGAGGTGAGTAAACTCCACTTCTATCACGGGAATATGTTCAATGGCCGCGTAAGCGCGAAACGGGAAGGGCACGTCAAGCACGGCCGAGAGCCGTACCAGATCGTTTAAACTTTTCAGACAGTGAAAAATGGGCTGAGCGCCGAGATAATGTTTTTCAAACGAGGTGCCGTTAAGAATGCGCGCCAGCAGGAGGTCCATATCGCGATCGATTTCGAGACGCAGCGCCAGGCTTTCGCGGGAAGCGTTCTCTAATCGCGCGCGCAGCGCCTGCATCAGCGTTTCTATGGGTCCGGCGTGGGTGAAATGCAGTACCGGCTCTTTCTGGCCCGGCGTGTGGCGAATCAGCGTCGGCAGCGCCGTCATCGGGCGGTTGCGGTTTGGCAGAACTTCCTTACCGACGATAGCGTTGATCGTGGTCGATTTCCCCGCTTTCATCGTGCCGACAATCGCCACGACCATCTCCTGCTGGGTGGTTTTTCGCAATTCGGCCTGCAGCATCTCTTGCTGCGCCTCAAGGCCGCGTAAGGAAAAATGAAGCGGATGCACGGCGGCGGTCTGGCGGCTGGCAACGTTCCCACAGTCATCCTGCACCGCCAGCGGCATTTGTTTCAGGGCGCTGAGATTATACAGAGCCAACTGAAGAAGCCGCTCCGCTTCCTGATTCATTTCAAATACAGTCTGTGTGTGCATGAAAAATCTTTCCTTAACACAAATTAAATGACCTTTTGCCTTATCTTTTTATTAGCTCAATGCGGCTTTTATAATTACGTGTGGAAAATATCCTGCGCGTCATGAGGCTACATGACGAAAAGTGGCGTAAAAATGCCATACCATCGTTGTGGTAAAATATGTATGAGACGACGAGAAACGTTTCAAACCTTCCTGTTCGTCAAAAACCAAATAATCACGCTGTAAGACCAGTGGGCCGATCGATTTTTCAGAGCGAAAGAATATATCCTCACATCGGTCATTTGACAAAAATGTTCCGACTTCAGGGGATGGTTTTAATAATTCAGATCAACATTAACCACTCCAGAATAACACCGCCTGGCAATAAATCACGATATATGTTTTATCCCTGGCAGTAAAAAAGTTTATCGGCTTCGGGTGCCTGCGCGTTTGCGCCACAGACAAGCCCGTAAAACGTAAGGGTTTAGGGTATAATCCCGCCTTTCATGCGCGCCGCGTAAGCGACCGCTTCTTTTGCAGCCCTCTTTTGCTGCCCTGTTGGTTCATTTTAAGGAGAAACCATGTCACTGCCAGCCTGCCCGCAATGCGGCTCAGAATATACTTATCTGGATTATAATCTTTACGTCTGCCCGGAGTGCGCCCACGAATGGCGCGAAGGCGAAACCGGTGTTGAGAGCGACGCCCTGGTCGTTAAAGACGCCAACGGCAACCTGCTGGCCGATGGCGACAGCGTCACAATTGCTAAGGATCTCAAGGTCAAAGGCAGCTCATCGATGCTGAAGATTGGCACAAAAGTGAAAAACATCCGTCTGGTGGAAGGCGATCACAACATTGATTGCAAAATCGACGGCTTTGGCCCGATGAAGCTCAAGTCGGAGTTCGTCAAAAAAAGCTGACGGAGCCACAAGGCGCATTTTTCCTGGGCTGGCAGCCTGCGCTGCCAGCGTCAGGCCGTCCGGCTGCCCGCTAACTGGACGGAGCTCTGCTCAGAATAAAATAGCGTGCTCGATCGATTTACCCCTGTGTTTTTTATGGGCGACACTGCCGGTATGACGCTTCGTTAACGTGATTTCACGCTTATTTTTGTGCTTCTTTTAAAAAAAGATTAAAACAAAAACGAAAAGCAGCGTAAAATAGAATTCAGAGCGTTAATCCAGATAAATACCCTTAAAAATCAATGAAATAAATAATAACTACACTTGAATTAAGCGCTGCTTAACTTTTCGCCAGTTTCTTTTAGGAATATTATTAATCAGCGCAAAATAAAATATAACTCGCCGGCAATAAATATAATTAAAGAAATAACAACCCAAAATCAAAAACACAAAAAATCGCGCTGTAATAATAATCTTTATCAGGATAAAAAGATTATTATCGTAAAAATATCACCTCTTTTCTTACCTGACTTAAGCCCAATATTAACCTCTTTCATCGATGATTCCGTTAAAGCCTGGCCGCTCATCTCCTCCTTTTATTGCGCCACATTTCATCTGGCTGTCATGTTTGTTTAACAGCAAGGTCATATTAGACCGTCAGGATGTGCCGCAACCTGCATCCGGCGACGTCCAGGACGTACCGCCGCGTTGCGCAGCAGTATGGAGATTCTGATGACGTTAAACACCGCCTTTGATTCACCCGTGCATGATGCACAGCAATGCTTTCGTCGCCTGCTAAAAGCCATGAGCGAGCCCGGCGTGATTGTCTCACTGCAGTTGCTCCGCCATGGCTGGCAGCCGCTTGGCGTGGCGACCACCAGCGTGCTGCTTACGCTTGTCGACAACGATACGCCCGTCTGGCTGTCGCCTTCGCTGGCAAATGATATCGTGCGCTCTAATCTGCGCTTTCACACCGGCACGCGGATTGCTGATACGCCGGACGAGGCAGTTTTCGCCATTGCCGATCAACACCTGAATCCGTTACTTCCCGACAGACTGGCGCACGGCAGCGTGATCGCGCCAGAACACAGCGCCACGCTGGTGTTACAGGTCAACAGTCTGAGCGGCGGGCGTATGCTGCGCCTGACAGGCACAGGTATTGCGGAGGAACGCATGATAGCGCCACAGCTGCCGGAGTGTCTGATTGCGCAACTGGCCGATCGCCTGCATGCCGGATCGCTTGGCATTGATCTGTTGCTGACCTGCGGCGATCGTCTGCTGGCTATCCCCCGCACTACGCATGTCGAGATCGCCGACAGCGGCCGTTAACGATAATCGTCGTCCTCCAGCCGTTGCTCTTCTTCCTCCAGGCGACGGCGTTCTTCATCCAGACGACGCTGGCGCTCATCGAGTTGCCGGTGGCGCTCTTCCAGACGTCTGCGCCGCTCGTCGTAGCGCGTGCGGCTTTCATCATCATAGCGACGGTCATCCGACGCCTCGCTGCTATCCGGATGGTAAGCCTCGTTGATCGCTTCTGTTACCGAGTTAATGGTGTCGTTAAAGACAGAATCCAGGCCATCTGCCAGCACGTGGCTGCTGGAAAGAGAAAGTGTGGCGAAAAGCAAAGCGCGAAGAGATGATTTCATAATGCCAGCCCTGTGTTTGACTGGTCTTAAAGTAATGAGGGCGAAGAGAGGCAGACAGCGGAGGATTCTCAAATCGGGCGGCGATGAACGCCGCCCGTGTTTTAAGACTAGAGCTGATAGCGCGCCATCACCTGACGGTGACGCGTTTCATCAAGACCGCCCGTCATGGCAACATCCAGCCAGTGGATCGGGTGTTTCCAGCCCTGGGTGAATTCACGCAGCATCGCGTCCACTTCCAGCGGCGAGACCGACTGTGGCATCGCCAGCATGAAGTAGATCCCAGGCAGCGTTTCGCCGCTTTCGCTGTCCGTCACCTGATAATCAGCTTCGCAGTGCACCCAGACGGCACCGCCACGCTGGCGCACGCCATTCACAAACGCGTTGAAGGTCTCCTCGCCCGGATCGACGCCGTCGATAAACCAGCTCGGCGCATATTCGCTCGGCTCAAGCGTTTTCACCACGTTATGCACGGGGATGAAGTTCTCGCGCTCTTTTTCATCTTCCGGCGGGGTGTTCAGCAGATTGGCGTCAAAGACCACCGACTCGTTCATATGCTGTAAGGCTTTACGCCAGGACGGCTGGAACACGCGCGCCGTCACCGGGCCGGTACGCTGAGCGAAGTAATAATGTTCGTCGTGGTTTTCAAAGAAACGCAGACGAACGGTGCCCCACTGCTCTTCAACCGGGCCTTCATCGGTGCTGAACTTCATGCCTAGCCGCGCGCCGGCTTCGCGCACGGTCAACCAGTCTTCGCTGGCGCTGGCGGCGGTCAGCAGATCCCACAGAACATTGCTGGCGTCTTCTTCGCGCGCGTCCAGCATCGCCACCGCGTCTTTCAGGTACGCCGTGGCGCGGTCATAGGCTTTCTGGCGCATTGCCGCCTGGCCCGCCAGCATCAGCGGCGCGATCTTCTGCTGCCCCTGCGGCGTGGCGCGCAGCGCCTGGCTTACGGACTCCAGTTTTTCCCAGTCTTCCTGCGCCTGCGCCACCTGAGCTTCAAACCACAGCGCCACGTGCGGCAGCGCGTCGCGATAGCTTTCGGCGAGCGCTAAGATGTCGTCGTAACGGCGCGCGTTCAGGAGCGCAGAGAGCAGATGGAACAGCGGCGCGGCCTCTTCCTGCGGGTGGCGTTTCTGCCAGCCAAGCAGGAGATCCGTCGCTTCGCCCTGCGCCTGGCACGCTTCCAGCGCGGCACCTGCCAGCATCAGCAGTTCTTCATCATCAGGGCGCTGCGCGGAAGCGAGCAGCAGCCACTGGGCCTCTTGTTCCGGATCGCGCGTCACGCCTTCCTGCTGGCCGCGCTCTTCCAGCCATGCCATCAGCGATTCGGCAGGCACCGGCAGCTCAACCTGCGTTTCCATGCCCGCTAACTGGCTTGCGAATTCCGCCAGCGCGGCGTCTTCATCGTGCGGGTTACGCAGTTTTGCTGCGCACTGTTTCGCCTGCATCAGGGCACGACGGGCGACCCAGGTAGCACCACGCGCCAGCGCGAGGCGAATATGGCTTTTCGCGACCATCACCGCTTCGCGCCACGCCTGCGCTTCTACACGCTGTTCCAGAATCAGCTGCAGCGCGCTGCCGGTCTGCCAGTTGTTGTAAGCCGGGTTGAGGCGCACCAGTTGCTCCACCACGCGCACCCAGCGCATACGATTATAGGCGGTGAGACGATCCCACGGCAGCAGCCATTCGCGAGCGTCTTCTTCACGCCCCATCAGCGCCAGCACTTCCGCCTTCATCATCATCATGACCTGGCGGACCTGCTCGCTGCTGTTTTCCAGCTCGTCTTCATGAAGCTTATCAATAATCGCCAGCGCCTCGTCATAACGGCCAAGCAGCATCAGCGCCTGCGCTTCGTTCTCTTTGAGGCCATTGACGTCCTCTTCGCCTGCCGCGCGGCGCTTCTCCATCTGCTGATGCACAAACGCCAGCGCCTCTTCAACCTGGCCTTTATCGACCATCGCGAAGAACTGCTCTTCAGAAAGGCACAGGAAGCAGCTGCGCAGCGGGGTGATTTTCGAAAGCGTCTCCTGGCAAACGGCGATACGCTCGTCCGCCCAGCCCGGGCCGTCCACATTGCTGTAGCAGGCGCTGAGATCCTGGGTCACGCAAATCGACTGCGGGCACTCTGCGGCATCGGCCTGGTGAGCGCGCTCAAACAGCGCCACGACATCGCCCAGCGCTTTTTCGCCTTCACCAAGGTTACCGATGCGGTGACGCATCTCCCAGTGGCCGACCATCACGTCAATCCACGGGTTGCCCGCGGTCTTTTTCAGCGCGCGCGCTTCCGGCAGCAGCGCTTCGGTTTTACCGGTCTGCACTTCAACAACAGACTCGATAAGCTTATTAACATGCTGCGTGATCCAGGGTTTACCGGCTTCTGCCAGGTCACGCTCATATTGCTCATACCATGCCCAGATATCCATTAGTTGCTTCCTTCTGTTGTCGGTGTAATAAGTTGCGCCGTGATGCAACTGAATGTGTCCAGCGCCTGGCGAAAGTCGTACTCACGGGAATCCCCCGTGGCCAGAGCAAGAATAATTTTGAGGCTTTTCAGTAACTGTGTAGCGGCGGGCGCGATGGGCTGCCCGGCACGCCAGGCCTGTGATAAGGCTTTTACCGCAGGATTGTTAAAGTTGATGTAGAGGCGCACCGGTGCCTGCTGCTCGATTTTGCTGGCAAACTGGCGGGCGAGCATCAGCGCGGCGGTGCTCATGCGGCGATCGGCGTCGTCCTGCTCAAGACGCGCTTTAAGCTCGGCGTCACGGTTGACCACCATCACCAGCGGCAGCGTCGCAGGCTCGAAGGAGGACATCACGCACTCTTCGTCGTCGCGCAGCTGTTCGCTCCACCAGGCCTCTTCTTCGGCGCTGACGTCATGCAGCGCAAAGAGTTGTTCGTTACCCGCTGACGTCCCCACTTCCACCAGCCGCGCGCCGTAGAGCGTCGCCCAGCGTCGCAGGAACGGCACCACCGCGTAGCGATAGCCCAGCGCGACAGGACGGCCCGAAAGCCGGAACAGCATCTCTTCAAAACCGCCCTCTTCGCTGAGCATTACGTTCAGCGTGTTGTTCTGGCGCAACGCTTTAACCGGCAGATCGCCCTGAGACGTCGGGATCAACAGTTCATCTTTCAGCAGATCGAAGAGGCGATCGTCGCAGATGGCCGCGCCGAGCAGCGCTTCGTTATGGCGCACCAGCACACGACGCCAGACGGCAGGCTGCTGCTTCGCGAGATCGGCCAGGCCGTTAATCAGCGCCTCGGTAAGCGCCGCCTGCGTGGCATACCAGGTGACATCGCGCTGTAAATCTTCGCGGCTGGCCGTCGGCGTAAGACGATTCGATTCGATAACGCCGCCGACAAACCCGGCCCACGGCGGAAGCAGCTCGCGCGCCTGATCGTCAAGCAGCATACCGCGCAGAAACAGCGACAGATTACGGTTATCGCTGGTGCCATACGTCGCGCCGTCCTGAAGCCAGAGCATGCCCACCGCGTCGCTGTCGCCCGAGGGCTCCACCAGCAAGGTACAGAGCGGCGTAAACGCGCGCTCGAAGCGGCTGGCGAATTCAATATTTTGCTTCTGACGCAGCGCTGGGTGCAGCGCCACGCCATCCTGCGACGTTACACGCCAGGGCGGCGTCAGGTGATTTACCGCCGTCTGCTCTTGACCCACAAACAGCGGCTCTTTCATTAATATGCAGTAGCGGCCCAGCACATCGCCCAGCAACTTGTTGTTGGCGAGATATAAAAACTCGTCTTTGAGATGCAGCGTGACGGTCGTCCCTGGCTCGCGCGGGCTTGCCGGCGTGACGCTGTAGGTTTCGCCGCTGGCGGAGGCGTAAAGCCAGCCTTCCTCCGGCGTTTTCCAGGAGGTGGTGTGTACCGTTACCCGCTCCGCCAGCACAAAAGCGGAAAGAAAGCCCAGGCCAAACATGCCGATAAGCCCGGTTTCATCGTCCTGCTGGCGCAGATGGCGGGTGTAGCCGACGCCGACGGTCGCCAGGAAATCGTGGATCTCCTGCTCCGTGAGGCCAGAGCCGGTATCGTGAATGACGATGGTACGGGTTTGGGTATCGCCCGTGACGCGGATCTCCGCAAGCTGGCCCGTCGCCCCCTCTTCCAGTCGACGTCTGACAATCGCGTCGTGCGCGTTCTGCACCAGCTCACGGATGGCGACCATCGGCGTGGAGTAAAGGTGTTTACTGAGCACCTGCATCAACCCCGGCAGGTTCACCGGCGTTTCGTGTTGTCCTGTTAATGGCGCGCTAATGAGGTTATCCACTGTGACTCTCTTTATATTCCGGCTGTGGTTGTCGGTAGCCTGCCCGGATGGCGCGTGTACGTGCTCACTGTCGCGCAGGCATAAGGGAGAGATGATAAGGGTGTACGGCGGCCGGGTATACTATCATTCCCGATAGTTTTCGGGCGTGATCAGCGCCCGTCACGCTTTCTCTCATTATCAGGATACACAACCCGGGCGTTGCTGCGCGCGCAGAAAGAAAAAAGAGACATTCAATCCCATATTAATGGAAAGCGTTATATTTACCTGTTACAGCTTTCGTTATTTAAACGCAGAAATTCGCGAGAAGGGTTCCATAATTAATGTAAAAATCACAAATGAATTACATCAGGCTTTTTATTTAATTTTTTGGCGAAAGGATTATTATAAGCGCGGGTGCTTAAGGCTTTCTGTCTTAAGCAAACGTGAGGGACAGAAAGAAGAAAGCCCCGGGCAATATTTCTATTAACCCGAGGCTATCCCTCAACTCCAGCAAGTTGAGATTAGCCTCTTACTCTTCAGAATGCAAGGAGTAAAAGGCATGAAGCCACTGCATTATTTACTGGCCTGTTTATTCATGGTCTGCATCACTATTTTGATTTTTGCATTAATGAATCAGGGTACGTTATGCGAGCTCACCATCAGAAGCGGCAGTCAGGAGGTGGCGGCTAAGCTTGCCTGTACCGGCAAGTAAGGCTCTCCCGGGCGGGGTTTCCTCGCCCGGCTTGCCAGGAGTGGAGGTCTTAACGCACCCAATCCTTTTTCCCTTTCGAGTATTTATTTCCCCTTACGCTTTAAATATTCATATTACCAAACGGCATTATTTAATTTATAAGCCAACCCAATGCAACAAACTCAACGAAAATTACATTGGGATTTTTATTCTCATTTTAATAAGAGATGATTATGATAAGCGCCGGGTGCTTAAGACTTTCTGTCTTAAGCCGACGCGAGGGACAGAAAGAAGAAAGCCCCGGGCAATATTCCTATTAACCCGAGGCTATCCCTCAACTCCACACAAGTTGAGATTAGCCGCTTACTCGCCGAAAGGCAAGGAGTAAAAGGCATGAAGCCACTGAAATATCTTTTCGCATGTTTTGTTGTATTTTGCGTCACGATATTAATTTTCGCTTTAATTAACCACGGCACGTTATGTGAGTTAACGATAAAGCAAGGAAATAAGGAGGTGGCGGCACGGCTTTCCTGCTCTGACCGGTAACGCTCTCCGGGCGGGGTTCGCTCCGCCCGACTTGCTGGCGTTGAGTGCTTAACGCACCCGTTTTTTACGGCTTCCGGCGCATGGCTTACACCGTCGCCATAAAAAACCCCGCCAGAAGCGGGGTTTGTACACCTACAGATGCGCAGAAGATTAGTTATTGGCGGTGCTGTCAAAACGGCCCAGCATTTCCCGCTCGTAAGCCTGCGCTTTTTTGCGGTCAAACTTGTGTTCCCACTTGGCGATCACCAGAACCGCCAGCGCGTTACCGACCACGTTCAGCGCAGTGCGCGCCATGTCGAGGATACGGTCCACGCCCGCGATAAACGCCAGGCCTTCCAGCGGAATGCCGACGCTGCCAAGCGTCGCGAGCAGGACGACGAACGACACGCCAGGCACGCCCGCGATCCCTTTCGAGGTCACCATCAGCGTCAGCACCAGGATAATCTCCTGCCCCAGCGACAGCTCAATGCCGTAGAGCTGCGCGATAAAAATCGCCGCGATGCTCTGGTAGAGCGTGGAGCCGTCGAGGTTAAAGGAGTAACCGGTCGGCACCACGAAACTTGTGATAGACGCAGGCGCCCCGTAGGCTTCCATTTTCTCGATAATCCGCGGCAGCACACTCTCAGAGCTGGCCGTGGAGTACGCCAGAATCAGCTCATCTTTAAGAATGCGGATCAGTGTCCAGACGCGCAGCCCACACATCCGCGCCACCGCGCCCAGCACGATCAGCGCGAAGAACAGAATCGCCACATAAACCAGAATCACCAGTTTCGCGAGCGGCCACAGCGAGGCGAAACCAAAATTCGCCACCGTCACGGAGATCAGCGCAAACACCCCCACCGGTGCATAGCGCATCACCATATGGGTGACTTTAAACATGGTTTCGGAGACAGAGCGGAAGACGGTCACCAGCGGCTCACGGTGCGTGGCCGGGAGCGAAGAAAGCCCCAATCCGAACAGCACCGAGAAGAAGATAATCGGCAGCATCTCGCCTTTCGCCATCGAGGCGAAAATGTTGGTCGGCACCAGTGAGAGGATCGTGCCCATCAGACCGTGTGCATGGCTCTGCACCTCTTCGGTCGTGTGCTGATATTTTGAAATATCCACGGCAGCCAGTTGCGACATATCAATGCCGCTCCCTGGCTGGAACACGTTCGCAAGCGTAATGCCAATGACAATTGCGACGGTTGTGATCACTTCAAAATAGAGGATGGTTTTCGCGCCGATGCGCCCGAGCTGTTTGGCGTCGCCGACACCGGCGATGCCCACCACCAGCGTGGAGATAACAATCGGCACCACGATCATTTTAATCAGATGAATAAAAATGTCGCCAGCGGGCGAGAGGAGATTGGTCACCAGCCATTCGCGGCTATCCGTCTGATAATGGAGAAAACTGCCCAGAAGAATACCCAGCACCAGGGCCAGCAGGATCTGCCAGGCCAGGCTGATTTTACTGTTTTTCATAACGACTTTACTTCCTAAATTACAGCGCCATTCCCACGCGTGCTCGAATGAGAACGACGCAAGCTGAAAGGGGTATGACAAACGTTGGGTGATATTGTGGGGTTTTTTAACGCGTTTAATCAGTACCACTTGCACGGCATCATGCGCAACCCTTAAAGAACAGGCATATTCACTGAAAATTGCCTTAATAACCCTAATTTATCGCGCTAATCATCTATAAGTTAATGTTATTTAAGACATTATAAAATCGAGTCAGCAAATAATACTTAACAGCAATTATTTTCCTTGAAAGATTCGTTTGATGAATTTTCATGCAGTTTCGGCAATGCGTGATCTGCCGCCCAAAAAGTAAACAAAGCTATTCGCAAGCCTGTTCTTAACTTTTGCGTGACATATCATTAACATCTAAAAGGAGAAAAAAGCCATGAGCCAAATCCATAAACACCCTATTCCCGCAGCGATTGCGGAACGTTGCCTGATTACGCCGGAACAATATGATGCGAAATATCAGCAATCCGTGCATGACCCTGACGCCTTCTGGGGCGAACAAGGCAAAATCCTCGACTGGATCACGCCTTACCAGACGGTGAAAAACACCTCTTTCGCGCCTGGCAATGTCTCGATTAAATGGTATGAAGACGGCACGCTAAATCTGGCAGCAAACTGTCTTGACCGGCACCTGAGCGAGCGCGGCGATCAGACCGCCATTATCTGGGAAGGCGATGACGCGACCCAGAGCAAACACATCAGCTACCGCGAACTCCACCGCGACGTCTGCCGTTTTGCAAACACACTGACCTCTCTTGGCATTAAGAAAGGCGACGTGGTCGCTATCTATATGCCGATGGTGCCGGAAGCCGCCGTTGCGATGCTCGCCTGCGCCCGCATTGGCGCGGTGCACTCGGTCATTTTCGGCGGATTTTCGCCGGAAGCCGTCGCCGGACGCATTATCGACTCCAGCGCGCGTCTCGTTATCACCGCGGATGAAGGCGTGCGCGCTGGTCGTGCGATTCCGCTGAAGAAAAACGTCGATGACGCGCTGAAAAACCCCGGCGTCACCAGCGTGGAGCATGTGGTGGTGTTTAAGCGCACCGGCGGAAACATCGAATGGCATGAAGGACGCGATCTCTGGTGGAGCGAGCTGGTGAAGAAAGCCAGCGCGCACCATCAGCCCGTCGAGATGAACGCCGAAGATCCGCTGTTTATTCTCTACACCTCCGGCTCGACCGGTAAACCGAAAGGCGTGCTGCATACCACGGGCGGCTATCTGGTTTATGCGGCCACCACATTCCTCTACGCCTTTGACTACCATCCTGGCGATATCTACTGGTGCACCGCCGATGTGGGCTGGGTGACGGGCCACAGCTATCTGCTCTACGGGCCGCTCGCCTGCGGCGCGACCACGCTGATGTTTGAAGGCGTCCCGAACTGGCCTTCCGCTAACCGTATGGCGCAGGTGGTGGATAAACACAAAGTGAATATTCTCTATACCGCGCCGACAGCCATTCGCGCGCTGATGGCGGAAGGCGATAAGGCTATCGACGGGACTGACCGTTCCTCACTGCGCATTCTCGGGTCGGTCGGTGAGCCTATCAACCCGGAAGCGTGGGAGTGGTACTGGAAGAAAATCGGTAATGAAAAATGCCCGGTAATCGACACCTGGTGGCAGACCGAAACCGGCGGCTTCATGATTACGCCGCTGCCAGGCGCGACCGAGCTAAAAGCCGGTTCCGCCACGCGTCCGTTCTTCGGCGTGCAGCCAGCGCTGGTGGATAACGAAGGCAATCCGCAACAGGGTGCGACGGAAGGCAATCTGGTCATTACCGACTCCTGGCCGGGCCAGGCGCGTACGCTGTTTGGCGATCACGAACGTTTCGAGCAGACCTATTTCTCAACGTTTAAAAACATGTACTTCAGCGGCGATGGCGCGCGCCGTGACGAAGACGGTTACTACTGGATAACCGGGCGCGTGGACGATGTACTCAACGTCTCCGGGCACCGTCTTGGCACTGCCGAGATTGAATCTGCGCTGGTCTCGCACCCGAAAATCGCCGAAGCCGCGGTGGTGGGCATTCCGCACAGCATCAAAGGCCAGGCTATCTACGCTTACGTGACGCTGAACCACGGCGAAGAGCCGTCAGCCGAGCTGTACAGCGAAGTGCGTAACTGGGTGCGTAAAGAGATTGGCCCGCTGGCGACGCCGGACGTGCTGCACTGGACCGATTCGCTGCCGAAAACCCGCTCCGGCAAAATCATGCGCCGTATTTTGCGCAAAATCGCGGCGGGCGATACCAGCAACCTTGGCGATACCTCAACGCTCGCCGATCCGGGTGTGGTGGAAAAACTGCTCGAAGAGAAGCAGTCCATCGCGATGCCATCATAACCACGCCTGCATACTGACCTTTCGACCTAACCCTCTCCCCCAAAGGGAGAGGGAATAATAACAACCCCTACCTTACTTCTGGAGACTGCGATGATGAATAACGATATTTGTCAGCAGATAGAGAGCAGTGCGCCTTACAGGGAGTTAGTGCATAAGCGGCAACGGTTTGCCTTCACCCTTTCCTTCATCATGCTGATTATTTACGTCGGTTTTATCCTGCTTATCGCGTTCGCCCCGGGCTGGCTCGGTACGCCGCTCTCGCCCGGCAGCAGCGTGACGCGCGGTATTCCCATCGGCATCGGCGTGATAGTGATTTCGTTTATTCTCACCGGCGTGTACGTCTGGCGCGCCAACAGCGAATTTGACCGGCTGAATAACGCCGTGCTGAAAGAGGTGCAGTCATCATGAAAAAGGTGCTTTTCCCGCTGTTGACTCTGCTTTCGCCCGCCGCTCTCGCCGATGCGCTGACCGGTGATGTGCAGCGCCAGCCGACCAACTGGCAGGCCATCATCATGTTCCTGATCTTCGTGGCGCTGACGCTTGGCATCACGTACTGGGCCTCCAAACGCACCCGTTCGCGCAGCGATTACTACACCGCAGGCGGCAACATTACCGGCTTTCAGAACGGGCTTGCCATTGCGGGCGATTTTATGTCCGCCGCGTCGTTCCTCGGCATCTCCGCGCTGGTTTATACCTCCGGCTACGACGGGCTTATCTACTCGCTGGGCTTCCTGGTGGGCTGGCCGATTATTCTGTTTTTAATCGCCGAGCGGTTGCGTAACCTCGGGCGTTACACCTTTGCGGACGTCGCCTCCTACCGCCTGAAGCAGCGCCCTATCCGTCTGCTCTCCGCCTGTGGTTCGCTGGTGGTGGTCGCGCTCTATCTCATCGCGCAGATGGTCGGCGCAGGCAAGCTTATCGAGCTGCTGTTCGGCCTGAACTACCACATCGCCGTGGTGCTGGTGGGCGTGCTGATGGTGATGTATGTGCTGTTCGGCGGCATGCTGGCCACCACCTGGGTGCAGATCATCAAAGCCGTACTGCTGCTGTTCGGCGCAAGCTTTATGGCGTTCATGGTGATGAAGCATGTGGGCTTTAGCTTCAACAATCTGTTTACGGAAGCGATGGCGGTTCACCCGAAAGGCAGCGCTATCATGAGCCCCGGCGGTCTGGTGAAAGATCCGGTTTCCGCGCTGTCACTCGGCCTCGGCCTGATGTTCGGCACCGCTGGTCTGCCGCATATTCTGATGCGCTTCTTCACCGTCAGCGACGCCCGTGAGGCGCGTAAAAGCGTGTTCTACGCCACCGGGTTTATGGGTTATTTCTACATCCTGACCTTTATCATCGGCTTTGGCGCCATCATGCTGGTGGGCGCGAACCCGGCGTTTAAAGACGCCACTGGCGCACTGATTGGCGGCAACAACATGGCGGCGGTACATCTGGCCGATGCCGTGGGCGGCAACCTGTTCCTGGGCTTTATCTCGGCGGTCGCCTTCGCCACGATTCTGGCGGTTGTGGCGGGCCTGACGCTCGCGGGCGCGTCGGCGGTGTCGCACGATCTCTACGCCAACGTGTTCCGCAAAGGCGCAACCGAGCGCGATGAGCTGCGCGTCTCTAAAATCACCGTACTGGTGCTCGGCGTGGTGGCTATCCTGCTCGGAATTCTGTTTGAGAAGCAGAACATCGCGTTCATGGTGGGCCTGGCGTTCTCGATTGCGGCGAGCTGTAACTTCCCGATTATTTTACTCTCGATGTACTGGTCGAAGCTCACTACGCGCGGCGCGATGATTGGCGGCTGGCTCGGCCTGCTCACCGCCGTGGTGCTGATGATCCTCGGCCCGACCGTCTGGGTGCAGGTGCTTGGCCACGCCGCGCCGGTCTTCCCGTATGAGTATCCGGCGCTATTCTCCATCGCCGTGGCGTTTATCGGGATCTGGGTCTTCTCGGCAACCGACAACAGCCCGGAGGGCAATCTGGAGCGCGAGCAGTTCCGCGCGCAGTTTATCCGCTCACAAACCGGTCTTGGTATCGAACAGGGCCGCGCGCACTAAGCCTCTTCTCCCCGGCTATTACGGCCGGGGATCACACTTTTCCTCTCCCGCCCTGTTCCGTGTCTCTGGTCGCGCTACATTAGCAAAATGAAACATTGTTTTTATTTTATGCATACAACATGTCATTTTGGCTGAGAGGAGCATGGCGATGAAAAAATACGCCCTGGTGGGAACCGGCGGGCGCGCCGGTATGTATATCGAGGCTATCGGTAAGACGTTTCGCGACACCGCGCAGATGGTCGCGTTCTGCGACACCAACCAGACCCGCATGCGCTACGCTAATCGTCTGCTGGAAAACGCAGGCGCGCCGCCAGTGCCCTGTTTCGTCGCCGCGCAGTTTGAAGCGATGATCCGCAACACCCGGCCCGATACGGTCATCGTCACCACGATGGACCGGACCCACGAAGATTATATCGTCCGCGCCCTTCATGCGGGCTGCGATGTTATCACCGAAAAACCCATGACCATCGACGAAGCGCGTGCGCTGCGCATCCTCAACGCCATTGAAGAGACGGGCCGCGAGGTGCGCGTGACCTTCAACTACCGCTATGCGCCGCACCACAGCAAAGTGCGCGAACTGCTGATGAACGGCACCATCGGCGAGGTGTTTTCGGTGCATTTCGAATGGCTGCTGAATACCGAACATGGCGCGGACTATTTCCGCCGCTGGCACCGGGAGAAGCGCAACAGCGGCGGCCTGCTGGTGCATAAATCCACCCATCATTTCGACTTAATGAATTTCTGGCTCGGCAGCTACCCGCAACGGGTTTACGCCGAAGGCGCGCTGCGTTTTTATGGGCGTGAAAACGCCGAAAAGCGCGGCGTTTCACAATTTTATCCGCGCGCCCACGGCTATGCGGCGGCGAAAGACGATCCGTTCGCGCTGCACATGGAGGAGAGCGCGCAGCTTAAAGCGCTGTATCTGGATGCCGAACACGAGGACAGCTACTTTCGCGATCAGAGCGTTTTTGGCGACGGCATTACCATTGAGGATACGCTGTCGGTGCTGGTGAAATACCAGAACCAGACGCAGCTCACCTATTCACTCAATGCGTATCTGCCGCAGGAGGGACTCAACGTGGTGTTCAACGGCAGCCGCGGTCGGCTTGAAATGAAACTGGTGGAAAACTCTTACGTTAACGGCGGCGGGCTGCGTGAGGCCGAGGGCAGTCTCGACCGCTGCGATATCACGGTTTACCCGATGTTCGCGGCCCCCTGGAAGGCGGATTTCACGCTGGGCGAAGGAGGACACGGCGGCGGCGACAACGCGATGCTGGCGGACCTCTTCGGCGAGCCGGGCGACGACCCGCTGCAACGCGCCGCCGATCACCGTGCGGGCGCGATGTCCATTCTCACAGGCATTGCCGGGAATATCTCGATGCAGCAACAGCGGCCGGTGAATTTTAGCGAGTTTGAACTGGTGCGACGGCTGACGGGACGGTAAAAAAAACCGCCGGAAAACTCCGGCGGTTACGGTTATTTACGCTCCATCAGCAGCGCTTCGAGCAGGTCCATATCGTGCAGCATTTTTTGCAGCGTCTCGTTACTGATTTGCCGCGTGGCGCGCAGGTGATACAGCTCGGCGCGCTCGGCACGCAGTGCGGTCAGGCGGAAACGGCGCTCAAGATTTTCCTCAAGCTCGCTGTTTTCGACATCGTTGCGCCCGTCGGCGCGGCGGCGCAGGTTCCCCACCACACGCGCGGAAACCTCTCTTAGCAACTGGTCGTCGATGTTCTCTTCGGTATCCGCAGCCAGACGCTCTTCCATTTTCTGGATGGCGGTAATCGCGACTTCCGCCGTCACCGAACGCGCCATCCGTTCTTCTTTATGCGCCAGGCCGTGATCCGGCGTCTCGACCTGTTGCAGCAGAATCGGCAGCAGGATCACACCAACAAACAGCGAGAAAAGAATGACGCCCGCGGCCAGGAACACCAGCTCATAGCGCGCCGGGAACGGCGAGCCGTCTGGCAGCAGCAGCGGAATAGAGAGCACACCCGCAAGCGTAATCGCCCCGCGCACGCCCGCGAACGACGCCACCAGCAGCTCGCGCGTCGAGTACTCGCCAAACGTCAGCGGTTTTTTCTTCAGAAAACGCAGGCTAAAGCGCTTCATGATCCACAGCCACAGGAAACGCACGCCAATCAGCGCGCCGTAGATCAGAACGACATCCATGAACAGCATCCAGGTCTCGACGTTCGGATCTTTCTCCGCGGCGGCAAGCGACGTTTCCATAATCCCCGGCAGTTGCAGGCCAAGCATCAGGAACACCATGCCGTTAAACACAAACTCCAGCATCGACCAGACGCTGTTGGCGCGCAGACGCATCGCCAGCGGCGCGGTGCGCATCACGCCGGAGCGGGTGATGGTCATCCCGGCGGCCACAGCGGCGAGAATGCCGGAGAAGCCGATATGTTCGGCAATCAGATAAGAGGCGAACGGCAGCAGGAACAGCAGGACTATCTGCGTAGCGGGCTCATCGCCGCCCCAGCGGCTCAGCAGGCGCAGCGAGCGGCCATACAGCCAGCTTACCGCGATCCCGGCGAGCAGGCCGCCAATCGCCACTTTTAAAAACTCCAGCGACGCGCCGCCCACGGTAAAGACCATCGTCCCCATCGCGACCGCGACGGCGAATTTAAGGGACACCAGGCCGGAGGCGTCGTTCATCAGCGCCTCGCCCTGCAAAATTCCCATGATTTTTTTCGGGATGCGGCCTTCGCCGACAATACCGGAAAGCGCCACCGCATCGGTTGGCGACAGCACCGCCGCCAGCGCGAAGGCGGGGATCAGCGGAATGCCCGGCACCATCCAGTAGATCAGAAAACCGATGCCGACAACGGTGACCACCACCAGCGCCAGCGCGAGGCCGATAATTTCGCGGCCGTGATCGAGAAATTCGCGGGTCGGGGTTTTCCAGCCGTCGGCGAACAGCAGCGGCGGAATAAACAGGACCAGGAACAGCTCGGGGTTAAAGTCGACGTGCAGACCGAACGTAGGCCAGGCGAGCAGCGCCCCGATGGCTATCTGCATCAGCGGCAGCGGGATCTGGAAGGGCAGCATACGAGTGACGACCCCGGAGAGCGATACCATAAGGGTCATGATGAGGATGGTAAAAAAGATTTCCATGCGGTCTGAGCGGCTCCTTATTATCTGTGATGAAAGACTCACCTTTGATAATAGAACACTGACGCGCCGGAAAAGGAATCAGGTTGTGCCCTGAAAGCAGGAAAAAAGCGGGCCGCAGCCCGCTTCGTTAAAGAAAGGTTTAGATTGCCCAGCCGCCCGCGTAGAAAGCGACCAGCGCGATGGCGATGACGACAGTACCGATATTGAGCTTGCGGAACTCGCCGGAAACGACGCGGCCAATGACCAGCGACGCAAAGCCTATCATGATGCCGGTCACGATGTTGCAGGTCAGCACGATAAACACCGCGGTAATCAGCCCCGCCATCGCGTCCACGAAATCGGCGAAGTCGATTTTCGCCACGTTGCTCAGCATCAGCAGGCCAACATACATCAGCGCGGGCGCTGTAGCATACGCCGGCACCAGGTACGAGAGCGGCGAGAGGAACAGGATAAGCAGGAACAGCACGCCGACGGTAATCGCCGTCAGGCCCGTTTTACCGCCCGCCGCGGTGCCTGCGGCAGATTCGATATACACCGCCGCCGGTGCCGCGCCCACCAGGCCTGAGAAGACGCTGGAGAGGGAATCGGTGGTCAGCGCTTTGCCGCCGTCGATGATCTGGCCGTCTTTATCCAGCAGATTCGCCTGGCCCGCGACCGCGCGAATGGTGCCGGTGGCGTCAAACACGGCGGTCATCACCAGCGCCAGCACGCTCGGAATCACCACAGGATCGAGCGCGCCCATGATATCCAGGCTGCCAATCAGCGAATTGCCCTTCTCATCGCTCAGCGACGGCATGGCGAACAGGCCGGTGAATTTCACCGTCGGGTCGAAAATCAGGCCGACAATGGAAATACCGATGATGGTCAGCAGAATGCCGCCCGGCACTTTAAGTTTCTCAAGGCCGATAATGACCGCAAGGCCAATCAGCGACATGATCACCGGGAAACTCGCGAAATGGCCGAGCGCCACCGGCAAGCCGTCGAGCGGGTTCTTAATAACCAGGCCCACGCCGTTCGCGGCGATCAACAGCAGGAACAGACCGATACCAATGCCGGTGCCGTGCGCCACGCCCTGCGGCAGATTGCGCAGGATCCAGCTACGAATGCCGGTCGCGGAAATAACGGTAAACAGCACGCCCATCAGGAAGACCGCGCCGAGCGCGACCGGTACGCTGATGTGCTGCCCGAGCACCAGGCTGAACGCGGTAAAGGCGGTCAGCGAGATGGCGCAGCCAATCGCCAGCGGCAGATTCGCCCACAGCCCCATCACGATGGAGCCAACGCCTGCCACCAGACAAGTGGCGACAAACACGGCGGCAGGCGGGAAGCCCGCTTTGCCGAGCATTCCTGGTACGACGATCACCGAATAGACCATCGCGAGAAACGTGGTGAGACCAGCAACAATCTCCTGACGCACGTTACTGCCGCGCGCGGAAATTTTAAAAAAGGCGTCGAGCGAACCGCCGTTACGCGCAGAAGGCGTAGACATAATGAGACATCCCCTGAAAAGTGTGAGTTTTTAAAGCTCGCGCGTGGCAAACAACCCGCTGCGGATCAAACGTTAACTCCCTGCGTTCTGTTTGTGGTTTTGGAGGGGCCACAAAAGCAAACGTTTAACTCCACGCGCAAAAAACGGCAAAATTTTAAGGCAAACGATTATCCAGCCTTAGGACGGGGATTTTCAACAGAACTTTAAGCCTTTTGGCAAAAAGTTGCGCTGGCTGATGAATAATTCAGCGCAGGCTGCGCAAACGATATCGTTGATGCGCAAAATAGGGCCTTCAGAGGAAGGCCATAACGATTAGCTGCCGGGGATCTCCAGCGGGCCGCCTTTTTCGATAGCGCGCTGCCAGGCCGGGCGAGCCTGAAGATTAGTCAGCCAGGCACGTAGCTGGCGGAACTCGCCGGAATCATTGCGCGCCAGCAGGGCGATCACCGGGAAGCTCATCTGAATATCCGCCATGCTGAACGTCTGTCCGGCAAACCACGGATGCTGCGTCAGGTGATCTTCCATAAAGCGGGTGTGGGTGGCGAGCTGCTTATTAAGCCAGGCTTTCTGAACGCCCTGCCCGAGCGCTTTGCCGAGGGTGCGAAGCCCGAACGGAACGGGCTTTTTCCCGAGACTGCCAAACACCAGCTTCATCAACAGCAGCGGCATCAGGGAGCCTTCGGCGTAATGCAGCCAGATACGGTACTGAATTTTCTCCTCCGCACTCTGCGGCTTCAGGCGTTGTTCAGTGTCATAGGTCTCCTGGAGATATTCCAGAATCGCGCCGGATTCGATAATTTTCTGGCCGTTATCCTCCAGCACCGGCGACTTACCGAGCGGATGCACTTTCTTAAGCGCAGGTGGCGCAAGCATAGTCGGCTCGCGCTGGTAGCGCACCAGTTCATAAGGCTTGCCAAGCTCTTCAAGCGCAAAAAGAATGCGCTGCGAGCGGGAATTATTCAGATGGTGGACCGTCAGCATGGCGTTTTCCTTTCGCTTTTCATTGCATTAACTATAGAGAATCCACCGGCGGCGCACCGAATTTGTTTGCGCGCCGCTTATTCATCTTCCAGCAGACGTGCCCCGCTGCCCTGCGCGCCCAGACGGTCTTCGGGGTTGCGCAGCGGGCAATCGCGGTGCGACAGGCAACCACAGCCAATGCAGCCATCCAGATCGTCACGCAGCGCGGTTAGCGTTTTAATACGCCGGTCCAGCTCCTCGCGCCACTGCGTGGAGAGCTGCTTCCAGGCCTTCGGGCTCAGATTATGCCCTTCAGGCAGCACGCCGATAGCCTCGCCAATCGTCGCCAGCGGAATGCCGATACGCTGGGCGATTTTAATGATCGCCACCTGACGCAGCACGTCGCGCCGGTAACGCCGCTGGTTGCCGCTGTTGCGGGTGCTTTTAATCAACCCTTTGCTTTCATAGAAGTGCAGCGCGGAGACGGCAACACCGCTGCGCTTCGCGACTTCGCCCGGCGTCAGCAGCGATTTGATTCTGGGTGCTTTCTTTTCCATCGGGGGCTTTACCTCAAGTTAACTTGAGGAATTATACTCGCCGACCAGAAGAACGGCTAACCCAAAACAGAGGAAGAGGACGGCTTATGTCACATCAGGAAATTATCCACGCACTGACGCAATGGATTGATGAGCATATTGACCAGCCACTGAATATCGATGTGGTGGCAAAGAAGTCGGGCTATTCGAAATGGTATT
Organism: Cronobacter sp. HA18003; assembly: GCF_011605905.1. NCBI lineage: Bacteria > Pseudomonadati > Pseudomonadota > Gammaproteobacteria > Enterobacterales > Enterobacteriaceae > Cronobacter > Cronobacter sp. HA18003. The sequence goes on from NZ_JAANQO010000021.1 coordinate 560,877, forward strand.
TACAGCGGATGTTCCGCACTGTGATGCATCAGACGCTGGGTGAGTATATTCGCAAGCGGCGTTTGCAACTGGCGGCGCAGGAGTTGCGTACGACCCGGCGACCGATTTTTGATATTGCGATGGATTATGGCTATGTGTCGCAACAGACGTTTTCGCGGATATTCCGCCGTCAGTTCGACCGCACGCCGAGCGATTATCGTCAGAGCGCCTGACGATTAACGGCGCAGTTCTGCCAGCCCGGCATCGCCCGGGCGTCATCCTGTTGCAGCCAGGCGACAAACTCCTGACGCGGCAGCGCTTTTGAGAAATGCCACCCCTGACAATATTGCACTCCACGCTTTAACAACCAGCCCACCTGTTCGGCGGTTTCCACGCCCTCGGCGATAATTTTCAGCCGCAGGCTCTGGGCCATATCGATAATATGCTCTGCAATCAGATGGCTGGTGCTGTTGGTGGTTAAGGTATCGATAAACGACTTATCAATTTTCAGAATATCGACGTTCAGCGAATAGAGATTATGAAGGTTGGAATATCCGGTGCCGAAATCGTCAATCGCAATCTCAAACCCTGACTGGCGAAACGCCTGAATAACCGGGGTGGTGCGCGGCACGTCAATAAAGCCCCGCTCGGTCACTTCAATCTTGATTTGCTGCGCGCGTACGCCATGCTGGTTATTTTTCCCTTCGATTAACGCTATCAGGCGCGACGAATGAAAATCGGATGCCGAAAGGTTAATGGAAATATAAATTTGCGGGTGGGTCGCCAGGAAATGGCCCAGGTCATTAAATAACTCTTCCACTACATAATCCGTAACCTGCGCGATCATGCCGGTTTTCTCGGCAAGCGGGATAAATTCCGCCGGGCTCATCACCTGACCGTTATAGCCGGGCCAGCGCAGCAGCGCTTCCGCACCGACGCACATGCCGTGCTTGATATCCATAATCGGCTGGTAATGCAGGCGCAGCGCGCGTTTATGCAACGCGCGCTGAAGCTGGCGGCTCGGCGAGTTAAAACGGTGACGGGTGCGCGAGCCGAGAAAAACCAGCAAACCGCCCATGATAAGCCCAAGGGGCAGCATGACCGACATCTGATGCCGCCACGCCTGCCAGAACCAGGCGTCGCTGGTGGAAACGGCGACGGCAATCGGGCGCTTACCAGAAAGCACTATCGACCAGAAACGGCCATCTTTCTGGAAATCCGTATTCTCTGAACGCGCAAAAGGCGCGAGCGCACGGGCGTCAGCTTTGTCACTTACCGAAAAAAACTCCCGGGTGACGGTGTCATACACGCCATAAGTGATAGTGTCATCATTAGATAATATTTCGCTAAAGGAGAGCGGGTTAACCACCGCGACATAATTCCCTTTACGCAAATAAACCATTTTGTGACCGGAAAAGAATGGCGTGTCACGATAATAATAAATGGCGATATCCGGCGAGCGCGTGTAATTCGCAGGCGAGAGAATAAAAGGCTGATCGAACAGAGGGGAACATAATAGTTCATCACCCTGGGCGTAAATGAGATCTTCGATATAAATTTGCCCGCGTGAAATATCCAGCATATTACGCTGATGCGCAGAGGAGCATATTTCGCCCTGATATTTTTCGGCTTCATTACGGGCTTCATCGACATGGCTTAATACCAGCTCGGTACGGTTGAGGACCAGCTGCGCGAAGGTATCCAGGTGCGCCCGCGTCTCGTTGACCGCGCGATGATGGGCGGCCCAAAGCGCAAGCATCACAGGCAGTAAGACCACCATGATTATGCCTGAGATTCGCAACGCCTGACGTCGTGCCCTGAAATTCATTATGGCCTCATATCCCTGCTTTCTGTGTCACATTAATCGCCTGATGAGACACATCGCAAACAGGTGTTTACGTTGCATCAATCAGCACGCATTGGCAATAGCCATTTCCAGTTATCCATCCAATATTTCACGCGAAACATTAAAATTTGCCATAAGGAAAATAGGGAATGGCTATTTAATTTTTCTTAAGTGAAATATCCGCGTTGATAACCGTGCTAAAAATTCATCAACCACTTCAGAAAGCGTTTTAAGTTAAATTAATCAAAGCTGCCGAAAAAATGTACGGGCGGCGTTTTTTTGTGTCGAAATGAAAATTTATGCATTAGTTAAATCCGTTGGTGGATTTTTTCACTGCTTTCTTTTCGACCATTTTTTATTGCGAACGGTTGCCGGCGATCTCGTGGATCGTGCGCTTTTTTTCACCAAAGCGCGCCCGCCAGACTGGCGAATAAAACAACAAATGTGATACAGTTCACACTTAGTGTGCAAGTTTACATGCTTGCCGTCACGTTAAATTTTAGCGCCGCGCCAGGCCTGCCGCGTTCCGGCCACCGCGCGGCAGAACGCTTTTTAAGGACTGGTTTCATGGCTACGCTTACCGCCAGCATGGTACTGATGCGCTGGCAACTTCTGGGTGCGGTTTTAATGTTTCTTGCCAGCACGCTTAATATTCAGTTTCGCAAATCCGACTACCAGGCGCTGGCGGTGATCAGCAGCGGGCTGGGTATCGCCGCGTCCTGCGTCTTCGCGACGGGCCTGCTCGGCGTCAGCATCGACTTCCACGCCATCTGGCACAATATGAAAGACGTAATGGTGGAAGTGATGAGCCACACGCCGCCAGAATGGCCGATGGTCGTGACCTGATAACCTCACCGTCTTCATTAAAGCCCCTGTATCAGGGGCTTTTTTATTTTCTGCCAGGCCCTTACATACAACCGGCGCAACTGGTACAGCGCCAGTCCGCTTTATTGATAGCCCGCCAGAAGGCGCGGTAATAATGCTCCTCCAGCGGAATATGGTTATCGAAAAACCAGTCTGTCAGCCACTCGACGTTCTCGACAATCCACTCCTCTTCTTCCAGCCCGTCGGCGAACGTTTCGTCCTCGGGATCGATAATCGAGTAGATCCCCCAGGTGTTCATCGCCTTATCCTGCCAGTGTTGCGGCAGCGTCACCGGGCGTTCTTCAAACGTAATAATCCAGTGACCGTGGCAGAGCAGATTGCCGTTACGGCTCCAGGCGGCGGTAAACGGATTCGGTTCCTGTGTCATCGCTTGCATTCCCTGTGTGAAATTCACCTGCGGGCGGCAACTGGCGGGCTCGTCAATAAACGCCGTCGCACAGGAAGGAATCGCAGAGCATGGCACTTCACCCCCATCAGGAAAATGCTAACTAAGGAGTAACCCGGGGTTATCTTTGGCTTTTTTTAATTTTAAAATCAGCATGTTAATCGGCGATAACCAGACGGTTTCTCCCCTGTTGCTTACCGGCGTACAACATTTTGTCAGCGCGATTGAGCGCTTTTTCAAACTCTTCATCTTTGCCGAAAGCGCTGATCGCAAGCGTCGCGGTGACTTCTCGCGGATTTTTATCCGTCTGGCCAACCCACTCCTGAATGCGCGTCAGCAGCCGCTCCGCCACACGTCTGACATCTGCCAGTGATGTATCCGGCATCATTACCAGAAACTCTTCGCCGCCCCAGCGCGCCACGATGTCGCTTTCGCGCACGTTGTCGGTAATCGCCCGCGCGATGCGCTGCAAAATCATGTCGCCATAGCTGTGACCGCAACTGTCATTAATGGCCTTGAAATGATCGATATCCAGCAGCAACAGCGTTACGTTATGACTGCCCACCTGTTTATCGAGCAGCGAAACCTGATGCATAAAGTGACGCCGGGTATAGAGGTTCGTCAGGCTGTCGCGGCTCGCCGTATTAAAGAGATCGAATTTCATCGTGTGGGTGAATTCGACCGAACGTAGCGTGGTGTACGTTAACAGCCCAATCGCCATCACGGCGTTCGCAATGCCGATGCCGTTCAGCACTGACGGGCTTAACCCGGACGCCGTACCGGTGTAATGTCGCAGCGCGTAACCCACCGTGCCAAGCACCGCGATCGCGGCCAGGAACAGCGCGCGCCGGACCGGCACCTGCTGAAAGCTGAACGACACGATGGGGATCAGCGAAAAAACAAACAGGTAAAAATTACTCTCCCAGCCCAGCAACGCCGTAGTGGCAACGGCATGCGCCAGAATTTCCACGCTCATCAGCGTACCGACATACAGATACCGGTAATGCTCTATTTCATTCAGACAGTGGATATAAACCATCACGCTGAAAATATTAAAAATGGCGAGCGTCGGAATACTCATCGACAGAAACAGGAAAATCAGTCCGACATGAATCAGCAACGCCAGCCAGACGATCGGAATAATGTGTTGCCAGTACTGGTCGGTCGCCTGGCTAAGGAGTTGGTCGCGATCTCTTTCTGACATGGGCTAACCTGCACTGTGGGGCATCATCCCTGCCGAAAACGTACGGAACGTATGAAGACTTCATGCAACCTATATCGGCATTCCGGCGGCGAGATTTAGCGCCGCATCGCGGAAAAGCGTCATGCCCTTCATTTGTCGGCGGTTTAATCGTGCCAGCAGAGAAAAATCGGGTGCCGTTAATCGTCAGTAAGAGGAGCATTGTGCCAACGGTACAGACAACTGTGCCTGGCGGGAATCGGCCCGAAGCACTTAACAGCCTCAGCCGAAACCATAAAGAAAAAGCCCTGCCGGAGCAGAGCTTTTCAACACTTTCTGAAGGGAGGCATTCCGTGCGGAACGCCGCGCTATCAGAACGGGATATCGTCGTCGAAATCCATCGGCGGTTCGTTAGAAGGCGCTGGCGCCTGCTGTTGCGGACGGGACTGTGCGCCGCCGCTGAACTGCGCGCCGCCACCCTGCTGCTGCGGCTGCTGAGGCTGACCCCAACCGCCCTGCTGCTGACCGCCGCCCATGTTGCCGCCTGCGCCGCCGCCCTGACGGCCGCCCAGCATCTGCATGGTGCCGCCGACGTTAACCACAACTTCGGTAGAGTAGCGATCCTGACCGCTCTGATCCTGCCACTTACGGGTACGCAGCTGGCCTTCGATGTACACCTGCGAGCCTTTGCGCAGGTATTCGCCAGCGACTTCCGCCAGCTTGCCGTACAGCACGACGCTGTGCCATTCGGTCACTTCTTTCATCTCACCGGTCTGCTTATCGCGCCAGGATTCGGACGTTGCCAGGCGCAGGTTCGCCACGGCCCCGCCGTTCGGCATGTAGCGTACTTCCGGGTCCTGCCCCAGATTACCGACGAGAATCACCTTGTTTACGCCTCTGCTGGCCATGATCGTGTCTCCTGAAAACATTTCTTAATAGTGTAAACATTCCATTCTACCACGTCAGCCTTCAATGTTGATAGCTGCGAGACGGCTTCAGGAAATGTTCACACAGTATACACAGTTGCAAATAAATACTGGATATCCATTCAGGTTAAATTGTGTCATAATTAACCGTTTCTGGCCACCGGTTGTCCTTCAAACACCCAGGCATTAGCGTTCAAATCCAGGAAAGGTGAATGGATAAGATAGAAGTTCGGGGCGCCCGCACCCACAATCTCAAAAATATCAATCTCGTCATTCCGCGCGACAAACTGATCGTCGTGACCGGGCTGTCGGGTTCCGGCAAATCTTCGCTGGCTTTCGACACGCTCTACGCCGAAGGGCAGCGCCGTTATGTCGAGTCGCTTTCCGCTTACGCGCGTCAGTTTTTGTCGCTGATGGAAAAGCCGGATGTCGATCATATCGAAGGGCTGTCGCCTGCTATTTCCATCGAGCAGAAATCGACGTCTCATAACCCGCGTTCTACCGTGGGGACTATCACGGAAATCCACGACTATCTGCGTCTGCTCTACGCCCGCGTCGGCGAACCGCGCTGCCCGGATCATGACGTTACGCTTGCGGCACAAACCGTCAGCCAGATGGTCGACAACGTGCTGGCGCTGCCTGAGGGCAAGCGCCTGATGCTGCTTGCGCCGGTCATTAAAGAGCGTAAAGGCGAGCACACCAAGACGCTGGAAAACCTGGCAAGCCAGGGCTATATCCGCGCGCGTATCGATGGCGAAGTGTGCGATCTCTCTGATCCACCGAAGCTGGAATTGCAGAAGAAGCACACCATCGAAGTGGTCGTGGACCGCTTCAAAGTGCGTGAAGATTTAGCGCAGCGCCTGGCCGAATCGTTTGAAACCGCGCTTGAGCTTTCCGGCGGTACGGCGGTCGTGGCGGATATGGATGACGAAAAAGCGGAAGAGCTGCTGTTCTCCGCCAACTTCGCCTGCCCGATTTGCGGCTACAGTATGCGCGAGCTTGAGCCGCGCCTGTTTTCGTTTAACAACCCGGCTGGCGCATGCCCGACCTGTGATGGTCTTGGCGTGCAGCAATATTTTGACCCGGATCGCGTGGTGCAGAACGGCGAGCTGTCGCTCGCGGGCGGTGCCATCCGCGGCTGGGATCGCCGCAATTTTTACTATTTCCAGATGCTGCGCTCGCTGGCGGAACACTATAAGTTTGACGTCGAAGCGCCGTGGAATACGCTCAGCGATAAAGTGCAGAAAGCGGTGCTGTTCGGCTCCGGCAAAGAAACCATCGAATTCAAATATATGAACGATCGCGGCGATACGTCCGTGCGTCGTCATCCGTTTGAAGGCGTGCTGCACAATATGGAGCGCCGCTACAAAGAGACCGAATCCAACGCGGTGCGTGAGGAGCTGGCGAAATTTATCAGCAACCGCCCGTGCGCCACCTGCGAAGGCACGCGTCTTCGTCGCGAAGCGCGCCACGTGTTTGTCGAAAACACCGCGCTGCCGACCATTTCCGATATGAGCATCGGTCACGCGATGGAGTTCTTCAATAATATGAAGCTCTCCGGCCAGCGCGCCAAAATCGCGGAAAAGGTGCTGAAAGAGATTGGCGATCGCCTGAAATTCCTGGTGAATGTCGGTCTGAACTACCTGACGCTCTCCCGTTCAGCGGAAACGCTCTCGGGCGGCGAGGCGCAGCGCATCCGTCTGGCGAGCCAGATTGGCGCGGGCCTGGTCGGCGTGATGTATGTGCTGGATGAGCCGTCCATCGGCCTGCACCAGCGCGATAACGAACGTCTGCTCGGTACGCTGATTCACCTGCGTAATCTTGGCAATACCGTGATTGTGGTGGAGCACGATGAAGACGCTATCCGCGCGGCCGACCACGTGATCGACATCGGCCCGGGCGCGGGCGTACACGGCGGCCAGGTCGTCGCAGAAGGCCCGCTTGACGCGATCATGGCGGTGCCGGAATCGCTCACGGGCCAGTTCATGAGCGGTAAGCGCAAGATTGAAGTGCCGAAAGAGCGCGTGAAAGCCGATCCGGAAAAAGTGCTGAAGCTGACCGGTGCGCGCGGCAACAACCTGAAAGATGTCACTCTGACGCTGCCGGTTGGGCTCTTTACCTGCGTGACTGGCGTTTCTGGCTCCGGTAAATCGACGCTTATCAACGATACCCTGTTCCCGATTGCCCAGCGCCAGCTCAACGGCGCGACGATCGCCGAACCGGCGCCGTATCGCGACGTTCAGGGCATGGAGCATTTCGATAAAGTTATCGATATCGATCAAAGCCCGATTGGCCGCACGCCACGCTCGAACCCGGCGACCTACACGGGCGTCTTTACGCCAGTGCGTGAACTGTTCGCGGGCGTGCCGGAAGCGCGCGCTCGCGGCTATACGCCAGGGCGCTTTAGCTTTAACGTGCGCGGCGGCCGCTGTGAAGCCTGCCAGGGCGATGGCGTTATCAAAGTTGAGATGCACTTCCTGCCGGATATCTACGTGCCGTGCGATCAGTGCAAAGGCAAACGCTATAACCGCGAAACGCTGGAGATCAAATATAAAGGCAAGACCATCCATGAAGTGCTGGATATGACCATCGAAGAAGCGCGTGAGTTCTTCGACGCGGTGCCGGCGCTGGCGCGCAAGCTGCAAACGCTGATGGATGTCGGTCTGACTTATATTCGTCTCGGCCAGTCCGCCACCACGCTTTCCGGTGGTGAAGCGCAGCGCGTCAAGCTCGCCCGTGAGCTTTCAAAACGCGGCACCGGGCAGACGCTCTATATTCTCGATGAGCCGACCACCGGTCTGCACTTTGCGGATATCCAGCAACTGCTGGCGGTACTGCATCAGCTGCGCGATCAGGGCAACACGATCGTGGTGATTGAGCACAATCTGGATGTTATTAAAACCGCCGACTGGATCGTCGATCTGGGCCCGGAAGGCGGCAGCGGCGGCGGCGAGATCCTCGTTTCCGGCACGCCGGAAACCGTGGCGGAGTGCGAAGCCTCGCATACCGCTCGCTTCCTGAAACCGCTTCTGAAGTAACCCTTACGCGTCGGGTCGTCCGGCCCGACGCGCCTCATTTCCCCTCACTTATTTCTGATGAGGTTTCTTGCGAAGTGCGTGAGCAAAGATGATTTGCGCGCGCCACGGTCTGCTGCTGAATTCATACAGAGCGGGCAAACGCAGGGGGATCTCATGCCGCGCATATCAACGCTAACGCGCTATCTTCCGGGGTGGCTGCTTTTTCTGGCGGTGCTCATTTCAGCGTGTAGTCTGGTAGGAAATTATCAACCACGCGCGCATGCGCAGTTAACTGACCTGATGGCGGCACATTTGCAGTTTATCGACGATTTTACCGCGCCCTCGGGAGTGCTGGACACCGCCGCGCTCGAAGACGCTGACCACACTCTGCAGTTGCGCTTTGCTGCAGCCCTCACGTATGCCGAAAGCCTGGGTGATCCGCTGCGCACCGATAATTTGCGCCTGTTGCAGTCTGTCTATCAGGAAGATCATGCCCGGCTACTGAGACAGCATCGCCCTTTTACGCCAGCACAGGCCGCGCTCTGGCGTGATCAGGCCCGGCTGGCTTATCTCGAAGCGGTCCGGGGCGAATGCAGACGCCCCGCTTCGCCCTGTGAGTAGAGGAGAGTGTTCATGAGTACGCTAATTAACGCCGTCAGCCAGCTACTGGCATCGCCGCCATTTCAGAAGCAGGCCGGGAAAATCGCGGTGGATGAATGTCTTGGCCTCCTGAAACAGGGCCTGAGCGACAGAGAGACATTTATCAAAACCAGCGCGGAGTTAACCGCTCAGGCGCTGCTGGATCGGGCGCAGGGGCTTATCAGTGAAGACGATATGACTGCGCTGCTGAATAAACAGAAAACGATCGCGCAGATCCACGCTAACAGCAGTGAGATCGCATTGCGCGCGCGCATTCAGTTCCTGACGATCAGGCTGCTGGATCTGGTGACCGGCACCCTTAGTCACTCAATCACATAACGCGCTGTCAGGCATCGCGAAATAGCGTCGCTTGCCAGCGTTCATACCGACAGTTGCTGGCGAATATGCTCTGGCAACAGACCCAGCGCCTGCTGATACGACGCATCAACCAGATAGTAAATCTGCGAATCCGGCAGGTCGCCATCCAGAAAGACCGTGCTCCAGTGCGCTTTATTCAGCTGTGCGCTGGGAAACACGTCTTTGTGTTCCTGACGCAAGAGTTCCGCCAGCTCCGGGCTGGTTTTCAGTGACACGGCAGGACGCTGGTTAACCTCGTGCACCATCGCAAACATCACATCGCCGACTTTAATTTGCGCCGCTTTCCACTCCCGATGTTCGCTCTGTTCAGCGCCCGGTTTGTTCATGCAGTAATCCAGCAAATCAGAATTAGTCATAAGGATTCTCCTTGAAGCGTCGCGACTATGCGCCGCGAACCGCCATGGTTACGGTGTTCTCCAAGCCAGATACCCTGCCAGGTGCCGAGCAGCAGGCGTCCCTGCTTAACCGGTAATGTCAGGGAAACGCCAAGCGTGGAAGATTTGATATGCGCCGGCATATCGTCTGGTCCTTCAGCATCATGCTCGTAATGCCCGTTATCCGGTACAGTGCCCAGAAAATAACGCTCCATATCGCGACGCACCGAAGGATCGCAATTTTCATTAAGCGTTAAAGAGGCTGAAGTGTGCTGAAGCAAGAGATGCAGCAGCCCGGTCTTCACCTGTGAAAGCGCGGGAAGCTGGCTGATGATATCATCCGTGATGAGATGAAAACCCCGCGGTCTGGCTTTTAATGTCAGGGTTTGTTGAAACCACATACGCTGCCCCTTAAAAATAGTGATCTTCTAAGTGTGCAGGCTGAGCGGCAAAAGGCAAAATTTCGCTGGCGTTCTGCTGTAATTTTACACATCGCGCCAGCAAGATGGAGTCAGTATTGCCACTGCACGGCAAAACCGAGCGTGAAAGGACTGGTATGCAGATCCTGCGGTTTCATAAGCGGCACGCCGGCAAAGAAATCGTAGCCAAATTTGCCTTTTACGCCGCGTACGCCAAGCGCCGCGCCCGCCAGTTGCTTGCCGCTCCAGTAATCATTTTTCGAGCCTTTTACTTCGCCGTAATCAACGCCAAGATAGGGCTGCATTCCCCACTGCGGCAGATTGAGATTAATGTCGTTGCGCAGATACCAGCCTTTATCAGCATAAATGGTGGTTTCGCCATCGAAACCGCGCACCGTCCAGCGGTTGCCGATCGTGAATTTATCCGGCTGCGTCAGGCGATCCGGCGATGTCTGAGACATAAAGTGCGGCTCATAACTCATCGCGACATCGCCAAATCTGAACGGGAACGCGCCATCAACGCCGAGCGTAATAATGCGCGCCTGCGCATCGGCGTTGCCGACCATTTCTTCGGCATCCTCTTGTTCATTAAACCAGTGCGCGGCTTTCTGGTAGCCCAGACTGCCTTTGATCTGTCCGAACGGGAGATATGCCAGATGTTCCAGCGACAGCTTCCAGTTGCTGGTTTTTCGCCGCTGCACCTCAATTTCCACATCATTAAGCAGATAGGTGGAATGACGGCGGAAAGCCTTTATCGCCAGCGTGGTTTTCTGGCTGGCGCTGCGGTAAATAACCCGGCTAAGCTGCGCGCTGAGGTATTTTTCAATGCCGCTATAGAGATAGCGGGAGACACTGTCATGAATAGTTTGGGTATAGCGGTATTTGCTGCCATACAGCTCAAGCTGCCAGTACCCCCACGGGACTGAGTAAAACGCCGAGACGTTATCGCTGCGCCTGCCATCCTCATTTTTAAGCCCGCCGCCATAAGCGATATAAGACATATCGTTAAACGAGGTGAGATTATCCAGATAAAGTGCCAGACCGCTCTGATAACGCCCGGTATATTTGCTGCCGGAGTCATCCGCCCAGGCACCGAGACGCCAGTGTTTCGGCTGAGTACGCATGACTTCAACGCGCGTTTCGCCAGGCTTCGCGCCGGGCACCAGATTGATCGTTGCCTCAGAGCCAGGCGTGCGTTGCAGATTCTCGAGCCCTTGTTCAAGGCCACGCAAATCGAGAACGTCGCCCTCACGTTCAGGGAAACTATTTATTGCATGAATATATTCTTCACCGTCACCTTTAAAAACAATATCGCTAATCGTGCCCGGAACAATTTGAAACTTGAGCGTGCCGCTTTTGAGATCCTGCGCCGGAATTAATACGTGCGTCGTAATATAGCCATGTTCTATCAGCCGGTTTTGCACCGCTTTATGGATCATTTTCAAACCATTAATACCAACGCATTTCCCTCTCACGCTGCGCATCACATCCTGAAATGTCATCCAGTGCGCTACCGCGTTTTTATTCTCAAACTCAATGGCGTTAACATGATAGCAGGGCGCTTCCTGAGGTAAATTCAGCCCCTCTTCAGGTTTATTACTGGTGGATGAAAGTAAGGATTTACTTTGCGTAGCCAGGCTTTCCTGGCGGGCTTCGTTCTGCTGTTTTTGATTTAATGACTGCTGATTTTCAGGAGTATCGGCGAAAGCCTGGGAGCGAACGGCCGCCAGCAACGACAGGATCGCTATACATACGGTTGCACGATAAAAAATCACGTTAATTCCTCAACAATCCTTGTTTACAGGCTGCGAATTGATAGTTGTTGTACCCGCGACCTGACTACATAAAAGTAGTTTTACCTATATCGCCACGATGCAATTTCCACAAAAAATTCCTGTAAAAGAATACAAATCTTTCCGTCAATAAAAAGTAATTACACATTCCCGAAATAAATAGCAGAAAAACGCGTACGCAGTTAAGGCATCCACTAATGAACAAATATGGAAAATAACTCACGAAAAGCACATTAAAGTTTTAAAAAAGTAATGTTGTGCTTTAACGGTGGGGAGGTATAAAAGGCGGCTGCTTTGTGAAAACTAATGATATTTTACAAATCGGCGAATCACATTTAAGAAGATCCGAAAACAGAGTTACAGAATAGCAAAAGCGCTGCCAGGCAGCGCTTTTAAACGGCGTTACATCACGGCGGCAAACGCCTGTGCCACCTGTTTTACGTTACGGCTGTTAAGGCCCGCCACGCACATGCGTCCACTGCTAATCAGATACACGCCGAACTCATCACGCAGGCGGTCAACCTGCGCGGCACTGAGACCGGTGTAGCTGAACATGCCGCGCTGTTTAAGCAGATAATCGAAATTGCGCCCCGGCACTTCTGTTTTGAGCACGTCCACCAGCGCCTGGCGCATTTCCAGAATGCGGCGGCGCATCGCTTCCACTTCCGCGAGCCACTGCGCTTTCAGCGTGGCGTCGTTAAGTACCGTGGCCACGACCTGCGCGCCGAAATTCGGCGGGCTGGAGTAGTTGCGGCGCACGGTCGCTTTCAGCTGACCGAGCACGCGAGCAGCGGTTTCCGCATCGTCACAAACCACAGACAACCCGCCCACACGCTCGCCATAGAGCGAGAAGATTTTTGAGAATGAGTTGCTGACCAGCATCGGCAGGCCCGCGCTGGCGATGGCGCGGATCGCGTACGCGTCTTCTTCCATCCCCGCGCCAAAGCCCTGATAAGCGATATCCAGGAACGGGATAAGCTCGCGCGCTTTTAGCACGTCAACCACGGCGTCCCACTGGGCGTTAGTCAGATCGGCGCCAGTGGGGTTGTGGCAGCACGGGTGCAGCAGCACGATATCGCGCGCAGGCAGCGTGTTGAGCTTTTCAAGCAGCGCTTCGAAACGCACGCCGTTGGTCTCTTCATCAAACCAGGGGTAAGTGCTTACTTCAAAGCCTGCGCCGTTAAAGATGGCGACATGGTTTTCCCAGGTCGGATCGCTCACCCAGACACGGGACTGCGGAAAATAACGCTTAAGGAAATCCGCACCGATTTTCAGCGCGCCGGAACCGCCCACCGTCTGGATGCTGGCGATACGCCCTGCGGCCAGCGCCGGGTGATCGGCACCGAACAGGAGCGGCGCAATGGCGCTGCGGTAGTTGTTGAGCCCTTCCATCGGAAGATAAAGCGAGGCGCCGTGCGGCTGCGCGTTCAGCCGTTGTTCCGCCTGCGCTACGGCCTGCAGCTGTGGAATGATATTTTGTTCGTTGTAATAGAGGCCGATACTCAGGTTTACTTTGTCACTGCGGGGATCTTCTTTAAAGCGTTCCATCAGCGAGAGGATGGGGTCGCCGGCGTAGGCGTCAACATTCTGAAACACGCTTGGTTCTCCAGATTTACGGTGTGATGTGTCTTCACAATAAACCGGATAGCGCAGCAGATCGAGAGCAATGTGACGGGTGCGATGCCCTGGGGAAGATGGCGGGCGCGCAGCGTTAATAAACACGGCGGGTGCGCTGCGCTTACCCGCCCTACAGAAGACATGTCGATGTTGGTAGGGTGGGTAAGCGAAGCGCACCCACCGTCAGTAAAAACGAGGTTTAACGTATCCGTAAGGTGGGTAAGCGCAGCGCACCCACCGTCAGTAAAAACGAGGATTAACGTATCCGTAGGGTGGGTAAGCGCAGCGCACCCACCATCAGTAAAAACGAGGATTAACGTATCCGTAGGGTGGGTAAGCGCAGCGCACCCACCGTCAGTAAAAACGAGGATTAACGTATGCGTACCTTCAGTCGAGGTAACGCATTGCCACCCTGGAGGTCAGCCGCGTTACAAGTTCGTAAGCACTCACTCCCGTCGCTTCGGCGATACGCTCGACCGGCAGCGCCTCGCCCCACATGATTACCGTATCACCCGCTTTTTCCGCCGCGTCAGGGCCTAAATCGACGCAGATCATATCCATCGCCACGCGCCCGACAATCGGCACTTCACGGCCATTAACCAGCACCGGCGTACCCGTCGGCGCGCAGCGCGGATACCCGTCGCCATAGCCCATCGCCACCACGCCAAGCCGCGTATCGCGCTCGCTCACCCAGGTGCCGCCATAACCGACGGGTTCGCCCGCTTTGTGGTCACGCACAGCGATAAGGCTTGACGTCAGTGACATCGCAGGCTGAAAGCCAAGCTCCGCGCCCCAGGGGTGGGTATCGAGCGGCGACAAGCCGTAGAGAATAATGCCGGGGCGCACCCAGTCGAAATGCGACTGCGGCCAGAACAGGATCCCGCCGGAGGCGGCAATCGAGCGCTTACCCGGTTTGTCGTGTGTGAAACTGTTAAAGATATCAAGCTGGCGTTCGGTGGCACCGCAGTCTGGCTCGTCGGCACGTGCGAAATGGCTCACCACGTTCACCGGCTGACGTACGTTTTTACAGGCCGCGAGCCTGTCGTAAAACGCCTGCGCCGCCTCCGGGCGCACGCCTAAGCGATGCATACCGGTGTCGAGCTTCATCCAGACGGTGACTGGCTCTGAGAGCGTCGCCTGCTCCAGTGCCGCCAGTTGCTCTTCGCTGTGTACCGCGGTGTGGAATCGCTGCGCGGCAATCGCGGGCAGATCGGCTGCGTTGAAAAAACCTTCGAGCAAAAGAATGGGTTGGGTAATGCCGCCTTCGCGCAGGCGCAGCGCCTCTTCGAGGCGCGCCACGCCGAACGCATCGGCATCAGGAAGAGTGCGGGCGGTCTCAAGAAGACCGTGTCCATAGGCGTTTGCCTTCACCACCGCAACCAGCTTGCTGGCAGGCGCCAGTTCACGCAGGCGTTGCAGGTTGTGACGCAGAGCGCGGCGGTTTACTACCACAGTTGCCGCTTGCATTGACTTTCCTTGCTTATTTAAAGAGTTACCGTAAATCCCCTAAATCATTCGCGTTGCAGGAAGGCGACAAGCTCGTGAATCCCCGGGAGCTTAGTAAACTAAGTGACCGGGGTGAGCGAGCGCAGTCAACGCACCTGCGGCGTGAAGGATGACGGGGATTTTATTCGTCGTCGTACTGGGGACCCGCGTAGTTATCAAACCGCGACCACTGCCCGTTAAACGTCAGGCGCACCGTGCCTATCGGGCCGTTACGCTGCTTACCGATAATAATCTCCGCGATGCCTTTTAAGTCACTGTTTTCGTGGTACACCTCGTCACGATAGATAAACATGATAAGGTCGGCATCCTGCTCGATAGAGCCGGACTCACGCAGATCCGAGTTCACCGGGCGCTTGTCGGCGCGCTGTTCCAGCGAGCGGTTAAGCTGCGAGAGCGCCACCACCGGCACCTGAAGCTCTTTCGCCAGCGCTTTCAGCGAGCGGGAAATCTCGGCGATTTCCAGCGTACGGTTATCAGAGAGCGACGGTACGCGCATCAGCTGTAAGTAGTCGATCATAATCAGGCTTAAGCCGCCGTGCTCGCGATAAATACGCCGCGCGCGGGAGCGCACTTCCGTCGGCGTCAGGCCCGAGGAGTCGTCAATATACATATTGCGCTTCTCAAGCAGGATGCCCATCGTGCCAGAAATACGCGCCCAGTCTTCGTCATCCAGCTGGCCGGTACGAATGCGCGTCTGATCCACGCGGGAGAGCGACGCCAGCATACGCATCATGATCTGCTCGCCGGGCATCTCAAGGGAGAAGATCAGCACCGGTTTATCCTGAAGCATCGCGGCGTTTTCACACAGGTTCATCGCGAAGGTGGTTTTACCCATCGACGGACGCGCCGCCACGATAATCAGATCTGAGCGCTGCAAGCCCGCGGTCTTTTTATTGAGATCCTGATAGCCCGTATCCACGCCCGTCACGCCGTCGTGCGGCTGCTGATAGAGCGTTTCGATACGCGCGACGGTGGCTTCTAAGATCTGATCGATACTCTTCGGGCCTTCGTCTTTATTGGCGCGGTTTTCGGCTATCTGAAAGACGCGGGATTCGGCGAGATCGAGCAGATCTTCACTGGTGCGGCCCTGCGGATCGTAACCGGCGTCGGCAATTTCATTGGCGACAGAAATCATGTCTCGTACGACCGCGCGTTCGCGCACGATATCAGCATAAGCGCTGATGTTCGCAGCACTTGGCGTGTTTTTCGACAGCTCCGCAAGATACGCAAAACCGCCGACGCTTTCGAGCTGTCCCTGAAGTTCAAGTGATTCAGAAAGCGTAATCAGATCGATGGGTTTGCCCATCTCCTGCAGGCGATGCATTTCGGTGAAGATCATGCGGTGCTGGCGGGTGTAAAAATCCTCGGCCACGACGCGCTCGGCCACATCGTCCCAGCGCTCGTTATCCAGCATCAAACCGCCCAACACCGACTGTTCCGCCTCCATGGAATGCGGCGGCATTTTCAGCCCGGCGACCTGCGGGTCACGAGGTTCAGTGGGTTTGTTGAAGGGTTTATTTCCTGCCATAGTGAATGGAGTTACCAAAAATCATCATCAGAGAGAATGAGGAGTGTATCTGATCTGAGTCGTTTTGTACTCAGTTTGCGCGCTCCTGCTTTCATGCCCGACCCTTAACAAGGAGTTCCTATGGCGACGCGTATTGAGTTCAGCCAGCATGGCGGACCAGAAGTGTTAAAAGCGGTGACCTTTACCCCGGCCGCCCCGGACGAGCTGGAAGTGCAGGTGGAAAACAAAGCCATCGGCATCAACTATATCGACACCTATATTCGCAGCGGTCTTTACCCGCCACCGGCGCTCCCGGCGGGCCTTGGCACCGAAGCGGCGGGCATCGTCACGAAAGTCGGCAGCGGCGTGACGCACCTGAAACCTGGCGATCGCGTCGTCTACGCACAGTCGGCGCTCGGCGCCTACAGCTCGGTGCATAACGTGCCGGCAGAAAAAGCCGTTGTGCTCCCGGATGTTATCTCGTTTGAACAGGCGGCGGCCTGCTTTTTAAAAGGGCTGACGGTGTTTTATCTGCTGCGCAAAACGTATGAAATTAAACCCGACGAGATGTTTCTGTTCCATGCCGCCGCGGGCGGCGTCGGGCTTATCGCCTGCCAGTGGGCGAAAGCGCTGGGCGCGCGGCTTATCGGCACGGTCGGTTCGGCCGAGAAAGCCCAGCGGGCGAAACAGGCGGGCGCGTGGCAAACCATCAACTACCGTGAAGAGAATGTGCCGGAGCGGTTGCGTGAACTGACCGGCGGGAAAAAAGTGCGCGTCGTGTATGACTCGGTGGGCAAAGAGACTTGGGAGTCGTCGCTCGACTGCCTGCAACGTCGCGGCCTGATGGTGAGCTTCGGTAACTCCTCCGGCCCGGTGACGGGCGTGAATCTCGGCATTCTTAACCAGAAAGGCTCGCTCTACGTGACCCGCCCGTCGCTGAACGGCTATCTGACCAACCGTGCCGAGCTGGAAGAAGCCAGTAACGAGCTCTTTTCGCTTATCGCCAGCGGGGTGATTAAAGTGGAGGTGGCGCAGAGCCAGAAGTTTGCGCTCGAAGACGCCGCGCGCGCCCATAAGACGCTGGAGAGCCGCAGCACGCAAGGCTCCAGTCTGTTGATTCCCTGAAAGAATTAGGGCTTCCCGCAGGAAGCCCTTTCTTTTTATTGTTTGCGCTATATGTAGGGTACAGCGCTGATGAATTCGGTAACACGGCTGACATAGTGCCAGACAGGCCCGTTAAAAAACATGGCTTAGCGCGCAAAGTAACATGGAAAGTTGCGAGGTTGTGATCAACCCCGCAACTTATCAGTAACGCCAGCGATTCGCCCGGCTGTAACGTGAGGTGCGACGATACTCCGGCACTTTCGGGGCCTTCACGCTGCGGATCACCCACACCACTGCCACCGCCAGCAACAGCCACGGCAACACTTTAATCATCAGCGCGAACACGCCACCGAAAAACATCACCAGGGTTGCTACCATTAGCGCGGCGATAATCCCGATAAGCGACACGCCGGTCGCCAGCAGCATCAGAAAGAAAGCCACCACAAACAGCAGTTCAAACATTCTCGTTCTCCTTAAAAACGTTATGCCCTGCTATTACAAGTTTCGTGCCAGAATTAAATCATTGAATTAAAAAGAAACGCCCCGGCATGTCATCCGGGGCGTTAGTGAAATTGACGATATTCTGGTGAACTTAACGTTTGTCGGCCACCAGCTTTAACGCCTGCTCCAGCACGTTAATATCCGCGCCAGGCTTATGGGCGTTTTCGCTGAGATAGCGACGCCACTGCCGCGCGCCGGGAATGCCCTGGAACAGGCCGAGCATATGGCGGGTGACGTGACCCAGATATGTGCCTTTCGCCAGCTCACGCTCAATATACGGATACATGGCGCGCACTACCGCCACCGGATCGGCATCCGGCACATCAAGCCCGAAGATTTCGCGATCGACCGACGCCAGTATGCCAGGATTCTGGTACGCCTCGCGGCCCACCATCACGCCGTCCATATGTTCAAGGTGCGTTTTCACGTCATCCAGCGTTTTGATGCCGCCGTTAATCGACATCGTAAGCTTCGGGAAATCGCGCTTGAGCTGATGAACGCGCGGGTAATCCAGCGGCGGGATTTCGCGGTTCTCTTTTGGGCTCAGGCCAGAGAGCCACGCCTTGCGCGCATGAATAATAAAGGTGTCGCAGCCGCCCTGCTCCGCCACGGTGCCGACGAAATCGCAGAGGAATTCGTAGCTGTCCTGGTCGTCGATGCCGATACGGGTTTTCACCGTCACCGGAATGGAGACCACGTCGCGCATCGCCTTAATGCAATCGGCGACAAGTTGCGCCTCGCCCATCAGGCAGGCGCCGAAGCGGCCATTCTGGACACGGTCGGACGGGCAGCCGACGTTAAGGTTTATCTCGTCATAGCCGCGCGCCTCGGCAAGCTTCGCGCAGTGCGCCAGCGCCGCCGGATCGCTCCCGCCGAGCTGTAACGCCACCGGATGTTCCTCTTCGCTATAGGCGAGGTAATCCCCTTTGCCATGAATGATCGCGCCGGTCGTCACCATTTCGGTATAGAGCAGCACCTGCGATGAGAGCTGGCGCAGGAAATAGCGGCAATGGCGATCGGTCCAGTCGAGCATCGGCGCGATGGAAAAACGATGGGCGGGAAAAGCGTTACGGGATGTGGACGTCATAATAGCTAAGCGAGTCGAAGTTCGGGCTGAAAAAGGGGCGCTACTATAGCACAAACTTCAGGCAGGGGCGCATTGCGCCCCTGCACATGGTCAGAAGGTCAGGCTCAACTGCGCGCCTGCGCCCCAGGTTTCGTCTTCACCAACGATGCCGGTCAGATCGAGATGCACGCGGTTAAACGGCGCGAAACCGACGCCCGCAGTAAACACGTTGCTCTCGTTATCTTTCACGTCCGCGCGATAACCGGCGCGCACCGCCAGCCAGCTAAGCGGACGCACCTCGGCACCCACGCCGACGAACTGCGAGTTTTCTTCGCTCTTAAAGCCTTTGGTTTCCGTCAGATCGCCATCGGCGCTCAGGGTCACCAGATCGTTATGCCAGGCCACGCCCGCCGTCACCAGCGGCGAGATCTGATAAGTATCTTTATACCCGTTAACCTCTTTGGTATCGATATCACGCGACATCAGGTTCTGCCCGCTCACGCCCACGGTCCAGTTCGGGCCAAAATCCGCTGCCACACCCGCATCAACGTTGAAGCCAGTGTCGTCGTTGCGATAGCGCGAGCTGTTCCAGTCGCTGCTGTTGTAGTTATAAATCGAGGCCGTGTAGTTATAGAGCCAGGTTTTCTGCAGCTTCGGCGTAACGCCGACGGAAACCGGCACGTCGCCCACCTGGAACCGATGCGCGAACGCCACGCCGTAATCAGAAACGATCGCCGCGCGGCCAAACGCGGTAGACGTCAGGCGATCGGTGATAGCGTCAGAGCCGTTAATCGCGGCGTTGATGATCTGTGTGCCTGCGTAAATATCATCGTTCTGGATGCGGCGCAGATAGTCGATGTCGCTTTGGTCCACACGGGTGCTGACACGCGCATGCGCATAGGCTTTCGCCACAAACGCCACCGCCAGCACGTCGTTTGGAATACTCACCGCGATGCCGCCCGCCGCGCGTGCGCTTGCCGTTTTACCACGCAGGTATTCCAGCTCGTCGCCAAGTTCCCGTGCTGCGCCCTGGAACTGGCGCAGCGTGCCAATCGGGTTCGCCGCGATATCGCCCGGCGTCAGGCTGTTGACCACATCGCGATAATAATCGACGCGGTCGCTGATATGATCTATCTCATCTTCGAGATTGTCTTTATCGGTAATTTGTGCCTGTAATGCAGGCAAAATTACCGTAATGTCATCTTCTGGCTGTGAACGTGCCAGTAATGCCGGGTTAATTAACGCGCCGCTGCCGTAATCGGCTGACGCCACGCCGGTGCCGCCCATCGCATCGTTACGCGCCTGCGCCCAGGTATTGGCTGCACTCGCCTGATTGGCCATCACCAGAGAAAGGGCGACGGCTGCCACTGAAGGTTTGATTATATTTTTCACTGTTTACCCTGCTTATTAGCAACATCAAGGACATCCTCTGTCAGCTCATGACAGAGACGATTTCTGTTGTGAAGAACGCACTACGCCAGAGGTTGAGGCTAAAAGCTCAACGGCACTACCGGGCTCGTTTCGTGATCGCCCTCATTATTTATAGATTAGGGTTCTTAATTCGTGTAGGTAAGCCGTCGTGTGGGCCAAAAAATTGTGGCGGGTGGTCTATCCAGCGATCCGGGCGCGTGGCGGCGTAAGGGCCGTTAAGCGGATAGTAAATGCGGTTTTCCGGTTTGTTCGCCTCGCCCACCACCAGTAACCGGACGTCGCTGTCGGTGTTATTGATAAAGGTGTGGCAAAGGCCGGTGCCTGCCGGGAAGCCGACGCTGTCGCCCGGTTTTAACGGCCACAGCTCGCCGTTGAGCCAGACATCCGGAAACCCTTCGAGCACATAAACAAACTCTTCTTCGCTGCTTTCCGCATGCGGGTAAGACGTACGACGCCCCGGCGGCAGGCGCTCATGATGAATGCCGAGCCGCGTGAGCCCGGTACGCTTCGCCAGCGGCGCGCCGATAGACATCAGTTCGTTGCTGTCCGGATAACAGGCGTCATCGTTGCCTTCGACTTCCTGCCAGTGACAAATACATTCAGGGCGCGTATGCATATAAACCTCCGGTTAATGTTCACTGAAAGGTATAACACAGGCGGGATGTCGGTGTTTCAGCCAGTTCATGATAAAGTGATGACATCAACACGATTCATAGAGGATGCCGATGGATACGACGATTTCGCAGGAAGTTCTGGCGCAGGCTGAAAAGCTCTGCCAGCAACGTAATGTGCGCCTGACTCCGCAGCGCCTCGAAGTGCTGCGCCTGATGACCATCCAGCCGGGCGCGATCAGCGCTTATGATCTGCTCGATTTATTACGCGAAAGCGAACCGCAGGCGAAACCGCCCACCGTTTACCGCGCGCTTGATTTTCTGCTGGAGCAGGGGTTCGTGCATAAGGTGGAATCTACCAACAGCTATGTGCTGTGCCACTTATTTGATAATCCGGCGCATACTTCCGCGATGTTTATTTGCGACAGGTGTGGGGTGGTAAAAGAAGAGGCAGCGGAAGGTGTGGAAGATATAATGCATGCGCTGGCGGCCAGGATGGGCTTTGCGTTACGCCATAACGTGATTGAAGCGCATGGGTTGTGTGCGGCGTGTGCAGAAGTTGAGGCGTGTCGCCATCAGGGGCAGTGTGGTCACGACCACAGCATTACGGTGAAAAAGAAAGGACGTTGAATCAGGTTGGGTGGTACATCCTTGTACCGGTGGGCAGGGCAGCCTCAGAGGGAAAATACCGTTTGAGGTGGTGGCCCGATTACCAGCGGTAATCGTGGCGGCTTTCCCAGTCAGTCACTTCCTTGTCGGCCTCATCTTTCGCGTAACCGTAACGTTCCTGGATTTTACCTACCAGTTGGTCACGTTTCCCTTCGATGATGGTCATATCATCGTCGGTTAATTTACCCCATTGCTCTTTCACTTTACCTTTAAACTGTTTCCAGTTACCGCCAGCTTCATCTCTGTTCATAGACGTCTCCTTAACATTCGGTAGTGAATCAGTCTCACAGGTTTTCCTGTGGGGGTTCAGCCCGAGTCATCTTCATCATTTGCTGAACGTACTATCCATTTTAGACGTCAATTTTAAACCTGGCGGGATATTCAGAATCTTTAACCATAACGAAGCGCTGACACCGACAAATTTTCTTTTACTGGTGAGGCGCTGTATCAGGGATATTCAGTGCAAAAGACGCCCCCGGCGCCATAAATAGCCGAGCGACAACCCACGCAGCGCCAGGAAAACGGTGAGCGCCAGCCACAGGCCGTGGTTGCCAAGCTCTGGCAAGGTGAGCAGCGTCAGGCCAAAACCGAGCGCCGCGACGGCCATGCTGTTACGCATCTCCGCCCCGCGCGTCGCGCCGATAAACATACCGTCCAGCAGATAACACCAGACGCCGACCACCGGCAGGATCACCTGCCAGAAGAGATAGGGCTGCGCCAGCGCCTGAAGCGAAGGTAATGACGTGAGCAGTGACACAATGTACTGCCCCGCCACGGCATACAGCAACGCGAACGCCAGCGCCACCATCCCCGCTTGTCTGCATGCCGCGCGCCAGACGCTGCTCAGCTGCGATTTATCCTGAGCGCCGAAGGCCTGCCCGGCATGGGCTTCAACAGCGTAGGCGAAGCCATCAAGCGCATAGGCGGTGAAGGTCAGGAGTGTCATCAGAATGGCGTTCACCGCGACGATATCGCTGCCGAGCCGCGCGCCAAAAACCGTGACAGACCCGAAGCAGAGCTGCAAAAGCAGCGAGCGCAGCATGATGTCGCGGTTAAGCGCAAGCAGTCGGCCAACGCCGCCGCGCCACGCGGTTTTTAGCATCGCAAGGGTAATACCGCGCAGGCGCAGCACGCGGGCCGCCATCACAAGACCGATGCCAAGCGTCGCGTACTCTGCCAGCGCCGTCGCCAGCGCCGCGCCCTGGACGTTAAGGCCAAGCCCCATCACGAACCAGAGATCGAGCGCGATATTGAGCAGATTGCCGACCACCAGCAGGATCACCGGCGCGCGGGCGTACTGCACGCCTAACAGCCAGCCCAGCAGGACAAGATTAGCGAGCGAGGCAGGCGCGCTGAGCCAGCGGATTTCAAGAAACCGTCGGGCCTGCGTCAGCACCGCGTCGCTGCCGCCGGTAACATGCAGCGCCAGATGTATCAGCGGCTCGCGCAGGGCGATGATCAGCATACCGGCAATCAGCGCCAGCGCCATGGGCTGCACCAGGGCGCGGGCCAGCGCTACCGGATCGCGCGCGCCGAACGCTTGGGCGGTCAGGCCGGTGGTGCTCATCCGTAAAAAAAGCAGCAGCATAAACAGGAAACTGGTAGCGGTAGCGCCCACCGCGACGCCGCCCAGATAGACGGGGCTGTCGAGATGACCAATAACGGCGGTATCCACCAGGCCTAAGAGCGGCACGGTGATATTGGAGAAAATCATTGGCAGCGCGAGGCGCCAGAGAGCTTTATCGGTAGAAGTGAGAAAGGGCATATGGCGTTCCGATGCCGTTACGCGAAGATGAAAAAATATGCAGTCTTTAGCAGACGGGAGAGGTCATTACCGTAACCGGGGCGGGCCAGTTACGGTAATGCGGCGTCAGTGAGCCGGAAAAGGGCTCAGAGCCATTCGCCGTTGCGGATAACGCCGACCGCCAGACCTTCGATAGAGAAGTTATGCTCGCGCAGATCCACAACGATCGGTTTAAACTCGCTGTTTTCCGGCAGCAGCTCAACGGTATTACCCTGTTTTTTCAGGCGTTTTACCGTTACTTCATCATCAATGCGCGCGACGACAACCTGGCCATTGCGCACATCCTGCGTTTTATGAACCGCCAGCAGATCGCCGTCCATAATTCCGATATCTTTCATCGACATTCCGCTTACGCGCAGCAGAAAATCGGCGTTTGGCTTAAACAGGCCAGGATCAACCTGATAATGCCCTTCGATATGTTGCTGAGCCAGCAGCGGTTCGCCCGCTGCCACACGCCCTATCAGCGGCAGCCCGTTTTCTTCTTCCTGCAACAGACGGATACCGCGCGACGCGCCGGAGACAATCTCAATCACCCCTTTACGCGCCAGCGCTTTAAGGTGCTCTTCCGCCGCGTTCGGCGAACGGAAACCCAGACGTTGCGCGATTTCCGCACGCGTAGGCGGCATGCCGGTCTGGCTGATGTGATCCCGAATGAGATCAAACACCTCTTGTTGCCTGGTAGTTAATGCTTTCATTCCGCCCCCTGGGTGCATATACAGTGATGCTGTGAGTATATACAGCTAAAGGTGATTTTAAAACCATAACCGGTTAAAAAAGCGCTTCTTTCGCGATTTCTGGAAAACTTATCGCAAATGCTGCCAGAGCAGCGTGACCCACACGACCAGCGCGAGGATAATCGACAGCAGAACGGCGGCGGAGCCCATATCTTTGGCGCGGCCTGAAAGCTCATGAAATTCAGGGCCGATGCGATCCACCACCGCTTCGATGGCGCTGTTGAGAATTTCGACAATCATTACCAGCGTAACGGAGCCAATCAGCAGCACGCGCGTGATCGGATCGACATCCAGCCAGCAGGCGATAAGAATAGCCGCTATCACGGCGACCCCTTCCTGGCGGAACGCCGCTTCATTTTTCCAGGCGGCGCGTAATCCCTTCCAGGAATAGCCGGCAGCGTTAATAATTCGGGTTAACCCCGTGGTGTTATTGGCCATGACAAGAAACCTTTTTTAAATTCAGGCGTCAATGCTAATGCGCTTCGATAAAGAAGCACCACAGAAATTCTACGGAGTTTCTGATATTCTTGCGCCGCAATTGCATTATTAACCAGAGGCTTTACATCGTTTATGTCCGGTTGGCCACGAATTTACTACAAATTACTTAATTTACCATTAAGCGTGCTGGTAAAAAGCAAGTCCATCCCGGCGGCGCCCTGCCCCGAACTTGGGCTGGATACGTCACGCCCTATCATGTATGTGTTGCCGTATAACTCGAAGGCGGATCTCCTGACGCTACGGGCGCAGTGCCTGGAGCACGATCTGCCCGATCCGCTGGATCCGCTGGTCATCGACGGCACCGAACTGCCGCGCTATGTGTTTATCCATGGCGGCCCCCGCGTGTTCACTTACTACACGCCGAAAGAAGAATCGATCAAACTCTTCCACAACTATCTCGATCTGCACCGCAGCAACCCGGATCTCGATGTCCAGATGGTACCGGTGTCAGTTATGTTTGGCCGCTCGCCTGGGCGCGAAAAAGGCGAGGAAAACCCGCCGCTGCGCATGCTGAACGGCATTCAGAAATTCTTCGCGGTCTCGTGGCTTGGCCGCGACAGCTTTGTGCGCTTCTCACCGCCCGTATCGCTGCGCCGTATGGCAACCGAGCACGGCACCGACAAACGTATCGCTCAGAAACTGGCCCGTGTGGCGCGCATGCACTTCGCCCGCCAGCGCCTCGCCGCCGTCGGCCCGCGCCTGCCTGCGCGCCAGGATCTCTTTAACAAACTACTCTCGTCAAAAGCGATTGCCCGCGCCGTCGAAGACGAGGCGCGCACTAAAAAAATCTCGCACGAGAAAGCCCAGCAGAATGCTGTCGCGTTGATGGAAGAGATCGCCGCCGACTTCTCCTACGAGGCGATTCGCATTACCGATCGCGTGCTTGGTTTCACCTGGAACCGCCTCTACCAGGGCATTAACGTGCATAACGCCGAGCGTGTGCGCCAGCTTGCCCACGACGGCCACGAAATTGTCTATGTGCCCTGCCACCGCAGCCATATGGACTATCTGCTACTCTCGTATGTGCTCTATCATCAGGGGCTTGTGCCACCGCATATCGCCGCGGGCATCAACCTGAACTTCTGGCCCGCCGGGCCGATTTTCCGCCGCCTGGGCGCGTTCTTTATCCGCCGCACCTTTAAGGGTAATAAGCTTTATTCGACGGTGTTTCGCGAATATCTCGGCGAGCTTTTCAGCCGCGGCTATTCGGTGGAATATTTCGTTGAAGGCGGGCGTTCACGTACTGGTCGTCTGCTTGACCCGAAAACCGGCACGCTCTCCATGACCATTCAGGCCATGCTGCGCGGCGGCACCCGCCCGATTACGCTGGTGCCGATTTACATTGGCTATGAGCATGTGATGGAAGTGGGCACGTATGCCAAAGAGCTGCGCGGTGCCACCAAAGAGAAAGAGAGCCTACTGCAGATGCTGCGCGGCTTAAGCAAGCTGCGTAACCTCGGTCAGGGTTATGTGAACTTCGGCGAGCCGCTGCCGCTCATCACCTTCCTGAACCAGCACGTGCCGGAATGGCGTGATGCTATCGATCCTATCGAAGCGGTACGCCCGGCGTGGCTGACGCCAACGGTGAACGAGATTGCCGCTCAGTTGATGGTGCGTATCAACAACGCGGGCGCGGCTAACGCTATGAACCTGTGTTGCACCGCGCTGCTGGCCTCGCGCCAGCGTTCGTTAACGCGCGAGCAGCTTACCGAGCAGCTCGACTGCTACCTGAATCTCCTGCGTAATGTGCCTTACGCCGCAGATGCCACGGTGCCGGATGCCACGGCGACGCAGCTTATTGAGCACGCGTTGCAGATGAATAAGTTTGAAGTCGAGAAGGACACCATCGGCGACATCATCGTGCTGCCGCGCGAACAAGCGGTGCTGATGACTTACTACCGCAATAACATCATGCATATGCTGGTGCTGCCGTCGCTTATCGCCGCTATCGTCACCCAGCATCGTCGCATCAGCCGCGAGGCGGTGCAGCAGCAGGTGGAACTGTTATTCCCGATGCTGAAGACGGAGCTGTTCCTGCGCTGGGAAAAAGAAGAAGTGTCGGCGGTCGTCGACGCGCTGGTTAACGAGCTGGCGCAGCAGGGGCTTATTCTTGCTGATGACGAATGGCTTCAGGTGAACCCGGCGCGCTCCCGTACGCTGCAATTGCTCGCCGCTGGCGTGCGCGAAACGCTGCAACGCTACGCGATTACCTTCTGGCTGCTGAGCGCGAATCCGTCCATCAACCGCGGTACGCTTGAGAAAGAGAGCCGCACGGTGGCGCAGCGTCTTTCCGTACTGCACGGCATTAACGCGCCGGAGTTCTTCGATAAAGCGGTGTTCTCAACGCTGGTGCTGACGCTGCGTGATGAAGGCTACATCAGCGATACCGGCGATGCCGAACCGGCGGAAACCATGAAGGTTTACCAGATGCTGGCAGAGCTGATGACCTCCGATGTGAGGCTGACTATCGAGAGCGCGGCGGCACAAGCGGGCGCGTGATTGAGTCTGGCGACAGACAGTAAAAAGGCGGGGAAACCCGCCTTTTTTATTGGCGAAAAACAGGGGTAATGGCTGATAACAATGCGAGTGGTGGGTGCGCTGCGCTTACCCACCCTACAACATTAGCCCGGCAGACATGCCTTTAACGCGATGGGTGCGCTGTGCTTACCCACTTTACTCATAACCTTGATCGCCGAAAAAATGTAGGGCGGGTAAGCGTCAGCGCACCCGCCGTCACTCCACCACCGCTAATAACAAAAAAGCGGGTTTCCCCGCTTTTATCAGAACTTCAGATAACTTAGCGCCAGGCCGATAAACACCAGCAGCCCGACATAGTTATTATTCAAAAACGCGCGGAAACAGGCGTCGCGATCGCGCCCGGCGATGATTTTTTGCTGCCAGATAAACAGCGCACCCGCGCCTGCAAGACCGGCATAGTAAAACGCCCCCAGACCGTTCAGCCAGCCGACTGTGCCAAGCAGCGCCAGCACGGCTATCTGCAGCAGTCCGATTATCAGCTTGTCGTGGCGTCCGAACAGGATGGCTGTCGACTTCACGCCGATTTTCACATCGTCGTCACGATCGACCATTGCATATTCCGTGTCGTACGCCACCGCCCAGCAGATATTGGCGAAAAACATCAGCCAGCAGCTTAACGGCAGCGACTCGCTCACCGCGCAAAACGCCATGGGAATCGACCAGCCAAACGCCGCGCCCAGCACCACCTGTGGCAGATGGGTATAGCGCTTCATAAACGGATACATCCAGGCCAGCGCCAGCGCCGCCACCGAGAGCAGAATGGTTTTCACATTCAGCGTCAGCACCAGCAAAAACGACAGCAGCACCAGGATGACGAACAGGTTTCGCGCCTCTTTTTCGGTCACGTCACCGCTTGGCAGAGGCCGGTGCGCGGTGCGCTTCACGTGCCCGTCAAATTTGCGGTCGGCATAATCATTCACCACGCAGCCTGCGGCGCGCATCAGCCAGACGCCTGCCACAAACACCGCGAGTATCCACAGCGGCGGCACGCCGGGCGATGCCACCCAGAGCGCCCACAGCGTCGGCCAGAGCAGCAGTAACGCGCCGATCGGCTTATCGGTGCGCATCAGGCGGTGATAGGCGAGCAGCTTATTCTGCGTCAGGCTCCACTCCATTATTTTTCCTCTCCGTACAAAGGTGATGCAGGTAAAAACAGTTCAGTCAGCAGCAGCGGTTTGCCGGAAAGCCTCAGCAGAGAGCGGCGTCCCCAGAGTTCGTCGCTGCGGCCCGGCTGGATAAAATCACGCGTGAGGGTGGATGAGGTAAACAGATAACGGCCCAGCGGCGTGGTACCGAGCTGCTGCAACGCCAGCTCCGGCCCACAAAGTGTAGACTCCGGCACCAACGTGCGCCCGACCAGCCAGGGTACGCCGTCGCCGCACAGCAGGATTTCGCGCAGCCAGTAGCGCGGCTCATCAGGCAAAAACTCGCCCTCTTCCTCCAGCGCCTCGGGGCCGACAAAGCCCTCAAACAGCATGTCGACCGTCACGCGCTCGCAAAAGCCTTCGAAACGGCGGGTCATGGAATCTTCCAGCATCAGCCAGTCGAGCAGCGAACTATCAAGCGTGCTGATATCGTCAAAAAAGGACAACGCGCGCAGTTGTCTCAGCGCGGGATGGGACATGCGTGACTCTCCGGGGCCAAAAGTGGACGTATTGTAACGCAGAACCAGCAAAACGGGGGCGGGGAAACAAGGAGTACGAACAAAAGCGCAACATGGGTGCAACAGGACGGCATGCTGCGCCAGGAAAAAAGGTGCGCGCAAGCGCACCAGGTGTTGCAAACATCAGCAGCGTGGGGAGACTGTCACCCCTTGCCTTTTACGCTGCTGATAAAAGTCTTACGTGCCGTGGTGGAGCCGAGACGCTCCGCTTCATCCAACAGTTTCAGCGCTTTATCGACATCGCCTTTCGCGACCGCCTCTTTAATGGCGCGGTTGAAATAGGCTTCGGTGTCGTTAAGTACCGGCTCGCGCTTCGCGGCAGGAGCGGGCGCAGCCGCCGGTGCGGCAGGCGCTGGCGCGGTATAGGCCGTAGCTGGTGCTGCGGTGTTGCCGACCGTCACAGACGACGGGCCGGAAGAACCAAACAGCGGGCCGACCAGAACGCTGGAGGAGGAGTTCGTGCTTACTTTCAGTTTAAGCTTGCCGTCAGGCGTGTGGCGCGCCACCGGATCGGCGATATCTGGCACAGCGTTACCCACGCCTTTGGCGTACGCCTTCGCCGGGTTGGTCATGGTGGTGGTCTTCTGCAGATCCTGCGGCGTGGTGAAAACCAGCAGGTACAGTTTCTGCTGCCCCAGCGCAGGGGTCAGCTTGATAACCCCTTCGAGGCGGTCTTCAGAGACCACGCCCGGTTCCTGATAAGTAAAGTAATTGCTCGGGAAGTACGCGGCTGGCGTTAAGTTTTGATCCAGCACCAGCACGTTCGGGGCATAAATACCGGTCTGTTTGTTCGCAAGGCTGGTGAGCGTAATGGTCAGTTCGCCGATATTGGCCGGCACACTATACGCGGCGACTTTACCGCTAATGCCCGGTACGTTGAGGGTTTGCCCCACGGCGGCAAGATCGGTGGTCTGGGTTTGCGACTGCGCGACGGGCGTCCAGGTCAGGCGCTGTAATTCACCGGCCGGAATGGATGGTGCCGCGGCGGTATTCTGCGGCACGATATTCACATCAGCGAAGCTGACGGCGGGCAGGCCTGCGAGCAGCCCTGCGCTTAAGCATAATGCGACGAGACGTTTTTTCATTTTTATTACCTCGGGTGGAGAGGGAAACGGTAGCCAGGCAATAGCGCGCTTCCCGCAAATCTGTACTTTTCAATGAGGGTTAAGAGGGGCTTTCGCCCCTCTTGTTACAACACTAACGCGTGATTACCACCAGATTTCCATCTGGGCACCGAAGGTCCACTCATCATTGTCGCCACGGCCGAAGCTGCCGCCGTTAAAGCCATCTTTAACGGCGTAGCCATAGTTGGCGTTGTTGCTCGGGTTACCCGTTTTGTCATAACCCCATTTTTCATCCCACTTGGCGTAGGTTGCGAAGACGCGCAGCGCCGGGCGAGACCAGATGCTGTCGCCTGCCTGCCACTGTTGCGCCAGGGTGATTTTGTACTGGTTGTTGGTTTCGTCAGTACGCTGGGATTTCACGTTGTCATAGCCAACTTCCAGCAGGGTGCTCATGATAGGCGTCCATTTGAACATCGGGCGTACACCCACGGTCCACCAGCGGGTGCCGTTGTTGTTATCCCAGTCGATGTCCTGATACATACCGACATACATCATGTCCCAGCGATCGCCCATAGAAATTGAGCCGTGATCGATTAAACGCAGCATGTGGCCGTTGTTGTTCTGAGCATACGCAAACTTAGGATCGGTATCGCTGATGCCAATGCCAGAGCCCTGAGACAGCCCTTTGCCCTGAGAGGTCAGCGCATCTGTCGCATACTGAACCACAAATTTGTTGAAGCCAGTACCGATGGTCTGAACGTGCTCAGCGGTGAACATCCAGCCGTCTTTGGTCGCATCGTCAGCCAGATAGTAGTCGTCACGCGCGTTGGCACGGCCATAGTCCACACCCAGCTCCAGCGTGCCGCCCGGGTTCACTTCCAGGCTGCCTAAACGTACGTCAAAGACGTCGTTAGCCGTGCTCTTGTTGTAATCATAAATGCTGTCGCTCTGGAAAGTCGCAGAACCGCCAGCTTCAGAGGAACGGGTTGCCGCAACAGAGAGCTTACCAAAGCCCAGATCGACGTTTTCAATACCTGCGCCCGGGCCGGAAATATCCCAGTAGTAGAAGTCGATCATGTGAACGTCGTGACGCTGATAGAAGCGTTTACCGGCCCAGATGGTTGAACCCGGCAGTGCGTCAATCAGGTTTTTACCCTGAACGTTAGCTTCACGGAACGCCGGGCTGGTGGCTTCCCAGTCATTTTGCTGAGCAACGGAGTACGCTACGTTAGTATCGAAGTAGAAGCTCTTATCGCCCTCTTTCCATACTTCCTGGCCTAATTTAAGTTCCGCATAGGTTTCACATTCGTTACCCAGACGGTATTTAGCGCCGGCACCGGTCGCCTGGAAGCACTGCTGTTCGCCGCCACTGCCGGTCCAGCCGATGCCGGAACGGGCATAACCTTTGAAGTCCACAGCCGAGGCCTGAGCGGCGAAAATGCCCGCCATCACGGCCACAGCCAGAGGGAGTTTACGCAGAGTTATCATCATTCTATCTCCTGAGATCATTGCTTTTCTTTGTAAGCGGGGGCGCTTAAACGCCCGGCTCTTTATGCAACCGACGACAGGCGGTGCCATCTTCCCGAAAAAGATGACAACGCTCCGGCGGCAAGCCGATAGCGAATGTGGCGCCCTCTTCTACCAGCACGACGTCATTCTGGCGGTAGACCAGGTTCTGACGCAGCGCAGGGATTTGGATATGAATCTGAGTTTCATGACCTAACTGTTCGACCACCTGCACCTCGCCTTCCAGCGTCACATCGGCGATATCACTCGGCAGGAGGTGTTCGGGGCGAATGCCAAGAGAAATATTGGCACCCACCTGAACATGGGTACTTTCCACCGGCAGCCAGACCAGCTGGCGGTTCGGCAGCTCCACCTGCACCTGATCGATAGCGGTGGCGGTGACTTTCACCGGCAGGAAGTTCATTTTCGGCGAGCCGATAAAGCCCGCGACGAAGCGATCTGCCGGGTAGTGATAAAGCTCCAGCGGCTTGCCCACCTGGGCGACGCGGCCTGCGTCCAGCACCACGATTTTGTCGGCGAGCGTCATCGCTTCGACCTGATCGTGGGTGACATAAATCATGGTGCGCTTAAGGCGCTTGTGAAGACGGGAGATCTCAATACGCATCTGCACGCGTAGCGCGGCGTCGAGGTTTGAGAGCGGCTCATCGAGCAGGAATACGGAAGGCTCCGCCACCAGCGTACGGCCAATCGCCACACGCTGACGCTGACCGCCGGAGAGCGCTTTCGGACGACGATCCAGCAGGTGCGCCAGTTGCAGCACTTCCGCCACCTGAGTGACGCGCTGGTTGATGGTCTCTTTGCGAGCGCCTGCCAGCTTCAGGCCGAAAGACATGTTTTCAGCCACGGACAGATGCGGATAGAGCGCGTAAGACTGAAACACCATCCCCACGCCGCGCTCGGCGGGCGGCACGTCGTTCATACGCTTGCCGCCGATATGCAAATCGCCGCTGGTGATGGTCTCAAGCCCGGCAATCATACGCAGCAGCGTGGATTTTCCGCAGCCCGACGGCCCGACAAATACGACAAACTCGCCTTCGGTGATATCGAGATTGATATCCTTTGATACCACCACATCGCCCCAGGCTTTTGTTACGTTGCGAAGCTGAACGCCTGCCATTCCCTTCTCCCTTGTCTACTTCACCCGCTTGCCGCGGGAAAAACACGTTGACGGCACTATGCGCCTTACGCGAGGGCGAGCCATCCTCCACCCCCGCCTTTTTTATGGGGGAGGAGACGGGAGGATGAGGGGTTGTCAGCCGTCCTGCGGCCGGGCGGCTCGCGGCGATTTTCGTGATGTAACCGGCAAAAAACGCAGCGGTTTTCTGTGCGCGAGGCCACAGAAAATCCACTTATGTTATGCAGATCACACTACGAGGCGGTGGGGCGTAGAGGAAAGGAGGATGAGAAGCGCTTGTCAGATGCCCAGACTGTTACACGTAAAGCCAACACGTGTATCCACGCGCAAACCACTAAAAGGATAGGAGTTATGAAAATTAAAAGCGGCGTACGCCTCCTCGCCCTCTCAGCGCTGACGACGGCGCTCTTTTCTGCCTCTGCTCTGGCCAAGATCGAAGAAGGTAAGCTGGTTATCTGGATCAACGGCGACAAAGGCTATAACGGCCTGGCCGAAGTGGGTAAGAAGTTTGAACAAGACACCGGCATCAAAGTGACCGTTGAGCACCCGGATAAACTCGAAGAGAAATATCCGCAGGTGGCCGCGACCGGCGACGGTCCGGACATTATTTTCTGGGCGCACGACCGTTTTGGCGGCTACGCGCAGTCTGGCCTGCTGGCGGAAATCACGCCGGAGAAAGCGTTCCAGGACAAGCTCTACCCGTTCACGTGGGATGCGGTGCGCTATAACGGCAAAATCATTGCCTACCCGGTTGCCGTGGAATCGCTGTCGCTGATTTACAACAAAGACCTGGTACCGAACCCGCCGAAAACCTGGGAAGAGATCCCGAAACTCGATAAAGAACTGAAGGCGAAAGGCAAGAGCGCGCTGATGTTCAACCTGCAGGAGCCGTACTTCACGTGGCCGATCATCGCGGCGGACGGCGGTTACGCGTTTAAGTTTGAAAACGGCAAGTATGACGTGAAAAACGTCGGCGTGGATACCGCGGGCGCGAAAGCGGGCCTGAACTTCCTGGTTCAGCTTATCAAAGATAAACACATGAACGCCGACACCGATTATTCCATCGCGGAAGCGGCGTTTAACAAAGGCGAAACCGCCATGACCATCAACGGTCCGTGGGCGTGGGCCAACATCGACAAGAGCAAAGTCAATTACGGCGTGGCGCAGCTGCCAACCTTCAAAGGCAAGCCGTCTAAACCGTTCGTGGGCGTGCTGAGCGCAGGTATCAACGCCGCCAGCCCGAACAAAGAGCTGGCGAAAGAGTTCCTGGAAAACTACCTGCTGACCGACCAGGGTCTGGAAGCGGTAAATAAAGACAAGCCGCTGGGCGCCGTCGCGCTGAAATCTTACCAGGAGAAACTGGAGAAAGATCCGCGCATCGCCGCCACCATGGCGAACGCGAAAACCGGTGAAATTATGCCTAACGTGCCGCAAATGTCCGCATTCTGGTATGCCGTACGTACCGCCGTCATCAACGCCGTAACCGGTCGTCAGACCGTGGACGCCGCGCTGAAAGACGCGCAGGGCCGTATCGCGAAGTAACCGTTGTTAATGGCGGGTGCGCTTCGCTTACCCGCCCTACAACACCATTCTCAGAAATTTACGGTGGGTAAGCGCAGCGCACCCGCAAACACTAGGTAGGGTGGGTAAGCGACGCGCACCCACAAACACCATGTTGGGTGGGTAAGCGACGCGCCCCCACAAAAAAAAGCAGGTGGGTTAGCGCAGCGCGCCCACCACACCCTGTAAAGAGTTACACCGTGGCACGGCCACACCTACGTTTTCATCGTTGTTGAGGATTATCCCCATGGATGTCATTAAAAAGAAACACTGGTGGCAAAGCGACGCGCTGAAATGGTCGGCGATTGGTCTGCTGGGCTTACTGGTGGGTTACCTTGTCGTTTTAATGTACGCACAGGGGGAATACCTGTTCGCCATCATGACGCTGATTTTAAGCTCAATTGGCCTCTACATCTTCGCGAATCGCCGCGCCTACGCGTGGCGTTATGTTTATCCGGGCCTCGCGGGCATGGGGCTGTTCGTGCTCTTTCCGCTCGCCTGCACCATCGCCATCGCCTTTACCAACTACAGCAGCACCAACCAGCTCACGCAGGAGCGCGCGCGTGAAGTGCTGATGGATCGTAAATATCAGGCGGGCGAAAGCTATACCTTTGGCCTGTATCCCGCAGGCGATCAGTGGCGTCTCGCCCTCTCGGACGGTGCCAGCGGCAACTATTATGTCTCTGAACCGTTTAAATTTGGCGGCGAGCAGACGCTGAAGCTCACAACCGCCCCAGCCCTGCCAGAAGGCGAACGCGCCAGCCTGCGCGTCATCACGCAAAATCGTCAGGCACTGAACCAGCTCACCGCTGAGCTGCCGGACAAAAGCCAGCTCGTTATGAGCTCGCTGCGCCAGTTCTCCGGCACCCGTCCGCTCTATACGCTCGCCGATGACGGCACGCTCACTAACAACCAGAGCGGCGTGAAATACCGCCCGAATAATGACATCGGCTTTTATCAGGCGGTGAACGCCGACGGCCAGTGGGGCGATGAGAAGCTGAGCCCGGGTTATACCGTGACGATCGGCTGGGATAACTTCCTGCGCGTTTTTGCCGATGAAGGCATCCAGAAACCGTTTATGGCCATCTTCGTCTGGACCGTTGTTTTCGCGGCGCTGACCGTCGTGCTGACGGTAGCGGTCGGCATGGTACTGGCATGCCTGGTGCAGTGGGAATCGCTGAAGGGCAAAGCCATCTACCGCGTGCTGCTCATCCTGCCGTATGCGGTGCCGTCGTTTATTTCCATTCTGATTTTCAAGGGGCTGTTTAACCAGAGCTTTGGTGAAATCAACATGATGCTGAGCGCGCTGTTTGGCATCAAACCGGCGTGGTTTACCGACCCGACTACCGCGCGCACCATGATCATCATTGTTAACACCTGGCTTGGCTACCCGTACATGATGATCCTCTGCATGGGGCTTTTGAAAGCGATCCCGGACGATCTTTATGAGGCTTCCGCGATGGACGGCGCCGGCCCGTTCCAGAACTTCTTTAAAATCACGTTCCCGTTGCTTATCAAACCGCTGACGCCGCTGATGATCGCAAGCTTCGCGTTTAACTTTAATAACTTCGTGCTGATCCTGCTGTTGACCAACGGCGGCCCGGACCGTATCGGCACCACCACGCCTGCGGGCTATACCGACCTGCTGGTGAGCTACACCTGGCGTATCGCCTTTGAAGGCGGCGGCGGTCAGGACTTTGGCCTCGCGGCGGCTATCGCCACGCTTATCTTCCTGCTGGTGGGTGCGCTGGCGGTCGTGAACCTCAAAGCCACGCGCATTAAGTTTGATTAAGGAGATCCCACATGGCTATGGTGCAACCCAAATCGCAAAAGCTGCGTCTGCTGGCAACTCACCTGCTGCTGCTGGCGTTTATCGCCGCCATTATGTTCCCGCTGTTGATGGTCGTGGCGATTTCGCTGCGCCCCGGCAACTTCGCGACCGGTAGCCTCATCCCGGATCAAATCTCCTGGGAGCACTGGCGGCTGGCGCTCGGTTTCAGCGTGGAGCACGCCGACGGCCGCGTCACGCCGCCGCCGTTCCCGGTGCTGCTGTGGCTGTGGAACTCCGTGAAAATCGCGGGTATTACCGCGGCAGGCATCGTGGCACTCTCCACTACCTGCGCCTATGCCTTCGCCCGTATGCGTTTCCCGGGTAAAGGCGCGCTGCTGAAAGGCATGTTGATTTTCCAGATGTTCCCGGCGGTGCTGTCGCTGGTGGCGCTCTACGCCCTGTTTGACCGTCTCGGCCAGTACATTCCGTTTATCGGGCTTAATACGCATGGCGGCGTGATCTTCGCCTATCTGGGCGGCATCGCGCTGCATGTCTGGACGATCAAAGGCTATTTCGAAACCATCGACGGCTCGCTTGAAGAAGCGGCGGCGCTGGATGGCGCGACACCGTGGCAGGCGTTCCGGCTGGTGCTCTTGCCGCTGTCGGTGCCTATTCTTGCGGTGGTCTTTATTCTTTCGTTTATCGGCGCGATTACCGAAGTACCGGTCGCCTCGCTGCTGCTGCGCGATGTCGACAGCTACACCCTGGCGGTCGGCATGCAGCAATATCTCAACCCGCAAAACTACCTGTGGGGCGATTTCGCGGCGGCGGCCGTGCTGTCAGCTATCCCGATTACCGTGGTCTTCCTGCTGGCGCAGCGCTGGCTGGTAAGCGGCCTCACGGCGGGCGGGGTTAAAGGTTAAGTCTCTTCATCGTTATTTTGCCACTGTAGTACCATTGTATCCCTGACTAAGAAGTTGTTTTCGGCGGCCCGCGGGCCGCCTTTTTTTATGGGCGCTCGGGCTGTGGCAAGACTAAAAACGCAGCGAGCGTCTATAGTTAAAGGTTCAGGTTTTGCCCGGCCCGCGAGAGGCTGGCACCGTAACGCTTACTGATAACAGGGAAAGAAGATGAAAATAGCCTGCCTGCATACGGCGCAAAGCAACGTGGCGATTTTTGATGAGGCCGCCCGTGCGCTGGATCTCCCGCAAGACGCCTTAACCCATAAAGTGATGCCGCACCTGCTCGAACAGGCGCAAGCCGCAGGTGGCGTCACGCCTGAGATTGAAAAAGAGACGATAGCGGCGCTCGCGGATCTGCGTACCGACGCCGATGTGGTGCTGCTCACCTGCTCTACGCTCGGCGGTGCCGCCGATTTCCTCGCGCAGGACCCGGGCATTATGCGTGTCGACCGCGCGCTGGCGCAGGCGACGGTGACCGCCGGACAGCCTGTCGTGGTGCTCTGCGCCGCGCCAACCACGCTACACCCGACCGCCGCGCTGTTTCGTGCAACACTCCCGCAGACCACGCCGCTCGGTGTTGAGCTTATTCCCGACGCCTGGGCGCTGTTTGAGAGCGGCCAGCATGACGCCTTTCACCAGCGCGTCGCCGAAGCCGCTCAGCAGGCCTTCGCGCGCGGCGCGGGCTGCGTGGCGCTGGCGCAGGCTTCGATGGCGGGCGCGGAGCGTTATTTCAGCCACCCTAAACTGCTCACCAGCCCGCGCGCCGCGCTGGTGCAGATTGCCGCGCGTATTGCGCGGGAGCGTGCGTGATGACGAATCCCGTGCCGGAATGGCGTGAAGTGGCCGTGCGCGATGTGACCGTCGGGCGCGACGTGGTGATTTATCAGCCTGCCAACGTGTATGGCTGCGAGCTGGGCGACGAGGTGTTTGTCGGCCCGTTTGTGGAGATCCAGCGCCATTCCCGCATCGGTCGCGGTACGCGGGTGCAGTCGCATACGTTTATTTGCGAGTATGTGACCATCGGCGAAGATTGTTTTATCGGCCATGGGGTGATGTTCGCCAACGATATGTTTCGCGACGGCAAGCCGGACCCGGACAGCGAGAATTGGGGGCGGATTGTGATTGGTAATGGGGTGTCGATTGGCAGTAATGCGACCATTCTCGCGGTGTCGATTTGTGACGGGGCGGTGATTGGCGCAGGCAGCGTGGTGACGAGGTCGATTACCGAGAAAGGCGTTTACGCCGGTAACCCGGCGCGGTTGTTGCGGCGATTGTAGTCATTACATTGCGTGGTGTGGCGGGTGCGCTGCGCTTACCCGCCCTACAACCTCTCACCCGCCGTTGAACATGAATCATCTGTAGGGTGGGTAAGCGAAGCGCACCCACCGTTAAACATGAATCACCCGTAGGGTGGGTAAGCGAAGCGCACCCGCCGTTGAACATGGGCCGTCCGTAGGGTGGGTAAGCGAAGCGCACCCACCATCCCACATAACCCCCACCGCTCCGTAACCGGAACCACCGCACGATTACCGGAAATTCAGGCTCTTATCGCTGGTCATGCTATAGAGATCAAACTTACGGCCCAGCATCTGGCCGCCGTCACGGGTGAGCGGCGTCCAGCCGATCGCCGCGCGGCTGCGGGTCGGGCTGGTGGTGAAGAGATCAAACGGCACCGACACATACACGCCCTTGGTGAAATCGCCCTCGCCGTACTCCTCCGGCGACACATTAGTGATAGTCGCGTACGCGCCCACCACAATTCCGCTGTCGAAGTGTTTCGCGACCTCCAGCGTGCCGCCCTTATCGCCTGCCAGATACTGCCCGACGCTCGCTTTAATCAGCACATCCTGCGCAAATGGCGGCGTCCAGTACGCGGTCAGATGACCGGTTTTCACGCTGTAATCGGTGAATTTCATCATATTCTGCGGGCTGGTCCAGTCGCGCTGTTTCACGTAGTTGCCGTTAATACCGAACGCCCAGTTGCTGTCCACCGGACGCCACAGCACTTCCGCGCCCGCGCCGGCATACATGGTTTCCAGATAGCCCGCGTAGATCTGGCCGTAGAAATCGCCGCCCAGATGCTGGAAGTAGTTCGCCTGCAGGTTGTTAACGTAATAGTTGTTCTCCACATATTCACGCACGCGGGTACGCACGCGCGGCAGCGGCGAATTATCTTTCGGGTCGGTGTAGTTGAACTTGTCGTAGTTATTCGCGAGGTTCACAAACACGCTGCCGGACGTCAGCAGGTGGTCGGTCATCCACCAGTCGGCGGTGCCCATCAGGCCCAGCTGGTACATGTAAAAGTTTTCCGGGCCGCCGATGGACTGGTTCAGCACCGGGTTTATCGCGACATTAAAGCGCGATTTCTCGATATACCAGCCCTGTTCCGGGTTCTCGGCAACGACCGGCGTCATGCGCTGCTGTGCGAGCGGCGTCTCATGGCCGAGCGGCTCACCTTCCAGATGACGTTTCAGGCTCGCCACGTCAGTCTCTGTTGTGACCTGCGGCATGTTAAGGCGCGTTTCGGTCACGCGGATACGGTTCACGCCCTGCGGCAGGTCATTCATGATGATGCGGTTGGCGCGCTCGATCCCTTCACGCGAATCACGGTATTTATACTGCTCGCCCGTCACGTAAAGCGTATCGCCCTTCACCTGAATCTGCGGATCGTTAAGCCCGGCGTTGTATTTCAGCGAAGTGAGCTGGTTCGCCACCACGCTGTGCTGCAACACCGCGTCCTGCGGCTGCGGATCATATTCAGGACGACGGTTGTCGGTGTAAGACGGGCGCAGATCGTTAAAGTTGGTGCGCAGCGTGAAGCCGAACATCACGGTGTTGCCGCGCTCGTAGCTCAGGTTAACGTCCGCCCAGTCGGCGACGCGGTAAATCGCGCCCACGTTGAATTTGCTTTTCTGATCGATTTTGCCCGCGAAGTCCTGGGTATAGTTGTTGCCTTCATACTCCAGCTTCAGGCGCAGCGGCTGCCACGGCGTCTGGTATTCGATACCGCCGAAAATCGCCGCCGGGCCGTGGAACATGGTGCTGCCGTCAATGGAGCCCGCGCGCTGATAGCTCGGGTCGCGGTAGCAGAATTTATCGTCGTACTGACAGAGTGGGTTCTTCACGTTGCCGCTCGTACCGAGATAGCCCCAGCCCAGACCGAGCGAGAAATCAAACGGCCCCCAGGCTTTGCTGGCGACCAGATATTCGGCGTCAAACAGCCCCGTACCGCCGATATCGCGCGCGCCCACCGCCACCTGCGGCAGCCAGTAGCCCTCTTCCCACAGGCGCAGCTTGAGATCGAACGCTTTATCTTTATAGGTCTGGTCGCCGGAGAACGCGTCAACGTTAGAGTATTCGCGGGTACGCACGTCGGTGTAGCGCAGCGTGGTTTCCAGCCACGGAAAGAGCTGAATGGACGCGGAGTAGTAACGATACTGATCGTTATCGCGATAGTTCAGGCTCAGCTCGCCCTCGCGCGCCATGCGCGCCGTCGGCGTCTGCATCAGGCCGACGCCGCCGAAATCTGACTGCGAAGGGCCTACCGGTGCCGGATACGTTTCGGCATGACAGGCGGAAGCGACCGCCAGCGCCAGCAGGCTGAAGTAGTAATGTTTTTTCATTAATCCGGTATCCGATGCGTCAGAGAAGAGATGATTTGCTCGTTCAGCCCGTCATACGCTGAGGTAAACGTATGGTCAGCGAAGCCGACATACAGAATGCTGCCGGGCATCGGCTCTACGTGGCGCTTATTCCAGTACGCCACCGGCACCTTTTCCACGCGCCCGGTCGGCTGAATCAGCCACGCGTAGCTGCGCTCGGCACCGCTCAGACGGCTGACGTCGTCCAGGTAATCGGTCACCGGTTTGCCGGGCGTAAACGTTTTTTTGCCCGGCGCGCTGACGAGCCCGACCAGCGTAATGGTGGACGGCTGCGGGCCCACCCACAGCTCGTAATCGCCTTCCAGCGGCGGGTTGTTGTGCGGACGCACCCGCACGCGGTCCGGGTCGAGGATCACTCTCTGACGGCCTGTCACTTTGATGGCCTGTAACTGCTGGCGCACGCGGTTAATCGCCGCGCCGTCATCGCCGCCCTCTTCGGCGGCAAGAGACGCGAGGCGATTTAACAGCACCTGATGCTGCGCCTGCGCCTCAACGCTTGCCTGACGTTCGCTGATAACCGCACCCAGCCACCAGCTGCCGGCTAACTGCGGTTGAGAAACCAGATCGGCGAGATGTTTCGCGCCGGAGACTTTTAGCGGCTGTGCATGGTCCCGATAAACGGTAATGGTGCCGTCGGCGAAAGCGCAAAAGCTGCCGAGGCTAAAAATCAGCGAAGCGATAAGTGTGGTTTTCATTATTTCGCTGCCTTCAACAGAATGGTGGTGATCGGAAAATACCCCGCACCCAGATATTGTTTTGACTGACGAATCTGCCCATCGCTGTCCACCCAGAAGCGGTTGTGCCAGGTGGCGGCTTCTGTGGTCACTTCTTCATCCAGAATGCGCACCGGCGTGATGTCGCTGCCCACTTTCAGGGTATCGGTACCATCCCAGGTAAAGGTGGAGCGGGCGGTGGCGTAACGCACCTGATGGCGTTCCGTCCAGCCCATCGTGCGCGTCCAGCTTGCGCCGTCGATAATCTGATTTGCGTGCGCCAGCGGATCGGCCGCCAGGTTGTTAATGTCTATCAGGTTATCGGCGAGGCTTAAGGTTTTCACGACGCGGCCATGCTGCGTCACGATCGTCGCGCGGTCCTGCGTCACCCATTTTTGCTGGCCGTTTTCAGAAAAAGCGAGCACCACAAAAAGCTGCGGGCCGTTATTCAGCGTCATGTACTGGCTGGCGTAGGGCATGTTCTGGATATCGTCATCCGTGAGCTGCACGCCATCCGGGCCGAAAATACTTTGCCTGAGTGAATTGCCGAGTCCCTTGGTCGTGGTGGAGCAGGCCTGAATCATCAGGCACATCAACACAATCGCGAGTCGCTTCACGATATTTCCCCAAAAAAAGTCAAAATAACCACACCGTAGTGTGGTTATGGTTAAAGCCCCCGAAGGGTTTACTGGGTGGCAGTGCTGGTGGTGGTGGTGGTCGTGGTCCCGGTGTTGGAACCATCGCCGCCGCCGGTGGCGGCAAGCGCCACACCAACAACCGACCCTACAGTGCTTGACGCGGTGGCGCTGGAGCTGCCAACCGACACGGAGGTCGCTGCCGAGCCTGCCGCTTCACCGACGCTAACCGGTGCAGCCTGGGCTGAGACAGCGCCAAGCGCTGCAATGGCGAAAACGCCACTAAGGATTTTCTTCATATCAATTTCCCTTCATTGAATGAATGGAGATTTACCTGAAAAGCTTTTCAGGCGCTTCCGAGTATACACAACAACCCCTGCCGGTTTACGACACAGGGAAATAGGCACAGGGTTTTAGGATAATTAGACAAACAGTGAAGGATGGCGTAATAGATTTTATATAAATCGCCTGTTTTTCAATTTGTTATAATATATCCCTGCAAAATGGAAATCCGGTTTATCTGAAACATTTCAGGCGTGCAGAAGACGGGCACGGCGATTTTCGGATTAACCTCAAGATTAAAGAGTAGCGGGACGCGGGCGAACAACAAGATTTATCTGAGAAAAAAATGCCGGCATATTGCCGGCATCATTACGCTTATTTGACACGCTTATTTAAAATCAACCGCGCCAGGCTTTATAACGGTTAATTAAGCCGTTGGTGGAGCTGTCGTGGCTGGCGATTTCTTTGTTATCACCCAGTTCCGGCAGAATGCGGTTAGCAAGCTGTTTGCCGAGCTCCACGCCCCACTGGTCGAAGGTGAAGATGTTCAGAATGGCGCCCTGGGTGAAGATTTTGTGCTCGTAGAGCGCAATCAGCGCGCCCAGGCTGAACGGAGTGATTTCACGCAGCAGAATAGAGTTGGTCGGGCGGTTGCCTTCAAACACCTTGAACGGCACCACGTTTTCCAGCTGAGCCGGATCTTTGCCCTGGTCGCGGAACTCTTGTTCCACCACGTCGCGGGATTTACCGAACGCCAGCGCTTCGGTCTGGGCGAAGAAGTTCGAGAGCAATTTCTGATGGTGATCAGAGAGCGGGTTATGCGTAATCGCCGGCGCGATGAAATCGCACGGCACCAGTTTAGTGCCCTGGTGGATCAGCTGATAGAACGCGTGCTGGCCGTTAGTGCCCGGCTCACCCCAGATAATCGGGCCGGTCTGGTAATCCACGGCGTTGCCGTTGCGGTCAACGTATTTGCCGTTGGATTCCATATTGCCCTGCTGGAAGTACGCCGCGAAACGGTGCATGTACTGGTCGTACGGCAGAATCGCTTCGGTTTCG
Source organism: Cronobacter sp. HA18003 (assembly GCF_011605905.1). Taxonomy (NCBI): domain Bacteria; kingdom Pseudomonadati; phylum Pseudomonadota; class Gammaproteobacteria; order Enterobacterales; family Enterobacteriaceae; genus Cronobacter; species Cronobacter sp. HA18003. Next base: position 604,317 of record NZ_JAANQO010000021.1, read on the forward strand.
GCACCAAAGAAGTTGTTGTACCAGATGCCAATCAGCGCCAGCAGCACCGGCAGGTTTTTCTCAAACGGCGTGGTGGAGAAGTGTTTGTCCATCTCGTGCGCACCGGAGAGCAGCTCGACAAAGTTGTCGTAACCCACGGACAGAATGATGGAGAGGCCAATCGCCGACCACAGGGAGTAACGGCCGCCGACCCAGTCCCAGAACTCAAACATATTGGCGGTATCAATGCCAAATTCGCCGACCGCTTTGGCGTTGGTGGAGAGCGCCGCGAAGTGCTTCGCCACGTGTTTTTCGTCACCGGCGGTTTTCAGGAACCAGTCACGCGCGCTGTGGGCGTTGGTCATGGTTTCCTGGGTGGTGAAGGTTTTAGACGCCACCAGGAACAGGGTGCTTTCCGGGTTCACTTTTTTCAGCACTTCGGCGATGTGGGTGCCGTCGACGTTAGAAACAAAGTGCATGTTGAGGTGGTTTTTGTACGGGCGCAGCGCTTCGGTCACCATGAACGGGCCGAGGTCAGAGCCGCCGATACCGATGTTCACCACGTCAGTGATGGGTTTGCCGGTATAGCCTTTCCATTCGCCGGAGATAATGGCCTCGGAGAATTTTTTCATCTTCTCCAGCACGGCGTTCACTTCCGGCATCACATCTTTGCCGTCTACCAGAATCGGCGTATTGCTGCGGTTGCGCAGTGCGACGTGCAGTACGGCGCGGTCTTCAGTGCGGTTGATCTTCTCGCCGGAGAACATCGATTTAATGGCACCCGCCAGATCGGTCTCTTTTGCCAGATCCAGCAACTTGCTGAGGGTTTCTTCCGTGATGCGGTTTTTGGAGTAGTCCACCAGCATCTGATCGTTGAAGGTGGCGGAGAATTTACCGAAGCGGTCAGCGTCTTTCGCGAAGAGTTCCGCGAGGGTGACCTCTTTCATCGCGTCGAAGTGATTTTGTAGTGCCTGCCAGGCAGAAGTCTGCGTTGGGTTGATGTTTTTCATAGCAATACTCTTGTGATTTGAGAATTGTGACTGCGGTCGATTGTAGCGCCAGTCGCTGAAATTGTGATGATTTTTATCATAAGGCCGGACGCCAGCCTCCCCGGCGACAAGAGAAAAGTATAGTCGTTATAAGTTATTTTCCTGGCAGCCTGCGTAATATGAAAAATCCCCATGACCGTATCGTTGACAATCCCCCGGCCAACCCTTTATTTATGAATAAGTACCGGCCCGACGCGCCCTGCGCACGCCTGGCCTGTTTTTTTCTGCGGCTTTAGTTAGTTGTTTACGCAACCTGAAGCCGCCCGTGTTTTTCAGAGCAGTTCGGGGTGTGGCAAGGCGGTAAGCGCGCGCATCCCCAGGAGCATACAAAAGTATGTGACTGGGGTGAGCAAGCGCAACCAACGCCGCCACAGCCTGAAATATGAAGGAAAACCGGAAGAGGCGCGTCGGCCAGGTAACGTGTGCGAGGAACCCGTCCTACGACCACACGCGAGGGGGAACGACGCCGAGATGGCGCGCTGTCTGGTAAGGCGCGTCATCGGCTGCAGGGGCTGAATCCCCTGGGCTGTCACCCGAAACGACGGCAGTCGAACGTTTCGCAAGGTGGAGCGCTTCTGGGTGTATCGTAACGTTGGTTTTATCCTCCTGCGTCCGCCCCTTTACTGCGCTTTCCTTGTGCCCAGGCTGAACAGATTCCGCCATACATGATGAATGGCGCCCTGACACGAGGTTGTTATGACAGATTCTTTAGTGGTCGCTAAATTTGGCGGCACCAGCGTGGCGGATTTCGACGCCATGAACCGCAGCGCCGATGTCGTCCTGGACGACACTCACGTCCGTCTCGTGGTGCTTTCCGCCTCCGCCGGGATCACCAACCTGCTGGTGGCGCTGGCAGAAGGGCTCGAAGCGACCGAGCGCTATGTAAAGCTCGACGCCATTCGCAAAATTCAGTACGACATTCTGGAGCGCCTGCAAAACCCGACGGTGATCCGCGAAGAGATTGATCGCCTGCTGGAAAACATCGCCACGCTTTCCGAAGCCGCGTCGCTTGCGACCTCCACCGCGCTTACCGATGAGCTGGTCAGCCACGGCGAGCTGATGTCCACCCTGCTGTTTGTCGAGATCCTGCGCGAGCGCGGCGTGGATGCGCTATGGTTTGACGTGCGTAAAGTGATGCGCACCAGCGACCGCTTTGGCCGCGCCGAGCCGGATGTCGCGGCGCTCGCCGAACTCTGCACGCAGCAGCTCGCGCCGCGCCTGGCGGAAGGGCTGGTTATCACCCAGGGGTTTATCGGCAGCGAAGCCAAAGGACGCACCACCACGCTTGGCCGCGGCGGCAGCGACTATACCGCCGCCCTGCTCGCCGAGGCGCTGAAAGCGCGTCGCGTGGATATCTGGACCGACGTGCCGGGCATTTACACCACCGATCCACGCGTGGTGCCCGCCGCGAAACGCATTGATGAAATCGCCTTTGAAGAAGCCGCCGAGATGGCGACATTCGGCGCGAAAGTGCTGCACCCGGCGACGCTGCTGCCCGCCGTGCGCAGCGACATTCCGGTGTTTGTCGGCTCCAGCAAAGACCCTAAAGCAGGCGGCACGCTGGTGTGCAACAAAACCACTAACCCGCCGCTGTTCCGCGCGCTGGCGCTGCGCCGCAAGCAGACGCTGCTGACGCTCCACAGCCTGAACATGCTGCACTCGCGCGGTTTCCTCGCGGAAGTGTTCAGCATCCTGGCGCGGCATAATATTTCGGTCGATCTGATCACCACGTCGGAAGTGAGCGTGGCGCTGACGCTCGACACGACCGGCTCCACGTCAACCGGCGATACGCTGCTGACGCAGGCGCTGCTGACCGAGCTCTCCTCGCTCTGCCGCGTGGAGGTGGAAGAAAACCTGGCGCTGGTGGCGTTGATTGGCAATAACCTCTCCAAAGCCTGCGGCGTCGGCAAAGAGGTGTTTGGCGTGCTGGAGCCGTTTAACATCCGCATGATTTGCTACGGCGCGTCGAGCTATAACCTCTGCTTCCTGGTGCCGGGCAACGACGCCGAACAGGTCGTCCAGAAGCTGCACCACAATCTCTTCGAGTAAGCCAAAAAAATGGCCTGACATTGTCAGGCCATCACCGTTTCATAAAGCAGCTTATCTAACAGACTCGCCTGCGCCTTTTCACTCTGCGGCAGCTCCGGCGGCGTTTCGCCGCGCGCCAGCTCTGCGGCGATAAACGCGTGTATCCGCGGCATCGGTGCGCCGTACTCGGCCTCGCCCGCCCGCTGTTTGGCGGCAAGCAACGTGTCGATTTCCGCCCGCAGCAGCGGATCGTTCACCGTGCCCTCCAGCAGCGTGCGAAAGCGCATCGGCGGCGCGCCCTTACCCGCTTCCACCCAGCGCACCGCCAGCAGCGGGCGCAGCACGTAGAAATATTTCTTCAGCCGCACCGTCTCGCCCTGCAAATAACTGTGAAAGTTTTTGCGGGCCATCGAGTAGTAGTGCCAGCGCGCACGCTCAGCGGAGAACCACTGCGGCACCTGGTCGCGCAGCGCGCCGATGGCGGTCTCATCCTGCCGGTAGACGATGGGAGAGTCGAGCCACTCGATAAGCGTCGGGTTTGCCCGCTTGAGCAGCCCGAGCGCCTTGCGCCACTCCCAGCCGCAGACGTCAAGCGTGTCGTCGATGGGCAGTTCGATGACATCGCGCGGCGCATCGACCCGTAAATACCACTCAGGCGGATGCACATAGAGAAAGCGCACGTCATAGTCGCTGTCCGGCGAGGCAAAACCCCAGCCCCGGCTGCCCGATTCACAGGCGTAAAGCACCTTCACGCCATACTTTGTTTCCACCTCGTTTAACACCTGCCGCACGCGCTCGCGCATAGCGGCATCCACCCCGTTCAGTTCCATCATTTTTCCTTAAAAATTATCCTTTCACGCACACGACCTGACGCAGCGTATGCACAATTTCCACCAGCGACGACTGCGCGGCCATCACGGCGTCGATGTCTTTATACGCCATCGGGATCTCATCAATGACATCGCTGTCTTTACGGCACTCCACGTGCGCCGTGGCGCGGATTTGATCTTCCACCGTGAAGCGTTTTTTCGCCGCGGTACGGCTCATCGCGCGCCCTGCGCCGTGACTGCATGAACAAAAGCTCTCTTCGTTTCCCAGCCCGCGCACGATAAAGCTTTTGGCACCCATAGAGCCCGGAATGATGCCCATCTGGCCTTTTTGCGCCGACACCGCGCCTTTGCGCGTCACCAGGATCTCTTCACCAAAATGCGTCTCTTTCTGCACATAGTTATGGTGGCAGTTCACGGCCTCCTGCTGCGTCATAAACGGCTTCGTGATAATCGAGGAAAGCGCCGCCAGCACGCGGTTCATCATCACTTCGCGGTTCTGGCGCGCGAAATCCTGCGCCCACTCCACCGCCTCGATGTAATCGGCGTAGTGCTTGCTGCCTTCTTCAAAATAGGCGAGATCGCGGTCCGGCAGATTCGCCATATGGCGCTGCATATCTTTCTGCGCAAGCCCGATGAAATGGGTGCCGATGGCGTTACCCACGCCGCGCGATCCGCTGTGCAGCATCACCCACACGCGCTCCTGTTCATCAAGGCAGATCTCGATAAAGTGATTACCCGTTCCGAGCGTTCCCAGATGCTGATGATTGTTAGTCTTCAACAGGTTGGGGTATTTATCCGTCAGGCGTTTAAAGCGCGGCGCAAGCGATGCCCAGTGGTGATCCACATCCTGCGGCGTGTTCGACCACGCGCCTTTATCACGCTGGCCGCGCCCTGTGGTGCGCCCGTGCGGGACGGCCTGTTCGATGGCGCTGCGCAGCCCGCTCAGGTTATCCGGCAGATCGCGCGCCACGAGCGACGTGCGCACCGCGATCATCCCGCAGCCGATATCCACGCCCACCGCCGCTGGGATAATCGCCCCTTTGGTCGGGATCACGCTGCCGATGGTCGAGCCTTTACCCAGATGCACATCCGGCATCACCGCCAGGTGTTTAAAAATAAACGGCATTTTCGCCGTTTTCAGCAGCTGCTCACGCGCTTCCGGCTCTACCGGCACGCCGTGGGTCCACATTTTTACCGGCGCGCCGTTAGCCTGCGCCAGCGTCTGATAGCTATTCTCTTGCATTGTTATACCCCTTTAATCTGTACCAGCCCCTGCAGCACCTGATCCAGGCCGCCGAATACGGAGATCTTATCGATACGCTCCGCCACTTTTTCCAGGGTTTCGAGCTCTTTGAGTCGCAGCGCGACCGGATTGTTTTCCATCACTTTTGCGGTGTTCAGCAGCGAACGGGTCGCGGCGGTCTCTTCACGGCGACGAATCACGTTCGCCTGCGCGGATTTCTCCGCCTCCACCAACCGCGACAAAATCGTTTTCATGTCGCCCGGCAGCACGATGTCTTTCACGCCGGTCGACGCCACGTCGATACCAAACGGCGCCATGCGTGCGATAACCTGCGCGCTCACCACGTCGTCGATAATCTGTTTATTTTCCAGCAGCTCATCGAGCGTGCGGGTGCCGACTGCCTCGCGCAGCGCAAACTGCAATTCGCGGTATAAATGCTCCAGCGGTTTGGCAAGCTGGCTGTACGCCTGCAACACGTCCTGATAGCGCCAGTTGGCACCCAGATTAATGCGCAGGTTCACTTTATCTTTGGTCAGGATCTCCTGCCCGGAGACTTCCATCGCCTGAAGGCGCGTATCTACCACTTCCGCTTCCACCAGATGGTTGATTTTCCAGTACGCGCTTAAGCCTGGCGGCAGCAGCGGCTGCGTAACGCCGTCGATTTTCAGCACGCCCACATGCCAGGCGGGCACATTGACGGTCAGGATAGCGTCGCGCCCTTTCACTACGGCATCGCGGCCGCGCGGCTGCAACACGGCGGTCATTATCTCCGTCGGCACCTGTACGTCGCGGGTGTCCATAAGTACGGCGCGCAGGCTGTCGCCATCGCGCCAGAAGAGACGCCGCGCGCCCGGCGGGATAATTTCCACCAGCACGTTGTTACGCCACAGCGCCGCGGTTTCGTTATCGGCGGTATCAACCGCCAGGCAATATTTCTCTACCCATTCTGGCTGAAAACGGCGCAGATAGTCGGCCAGCGCCGGCGCGACGTCGCCGCTGTTCATCTCCACCAGCGTCATGTCCGGTTTGTTGAACCACGGCAGGCGATGTTCGCCCGCTTCCAGCACCTGATAAAAATCGCCCTGTTTTGCCAGTAAACCCAGCTGGCCCTTACGAATCGTCACTTTGTTATTCATTTTTTTCCCTTACTGTTGTGGCTGACGCGGATAACGGCGCGAAGCGGGAGGGGGAAGCCACCTCTGTTCCGGTCTTTTCTGCCTGCCGCCCGGCGCCGTTACCGGCGTCAGTGTGTGGCGGTCGCTAACGACTCAACCGCCGGGGTACTGCTTTTAACGTTTCTCTGGAAGGAGAAAGAAAGTTCAGGAGTCGAACCTGATAAACCGACCGTTTTCCACGTCATTGCACTGGCGGAACGCCCCCTGGATAACGTGTTACCGTTCCCGGTGCGCCGGCGGGGCTATAAACCCCTGCATACCCAGCGTGCTGACGAAGTGATAATTGCCAGAAGCGTGCCAGTTTCGTTTAAGGTGAAAATAAATTTTTAATATGTTGATTATTAAGAGATAAATTTTTTATTCGATACGCGACGGCTATAACAGAAAGGCGTATGATTTATCTTTTAATATCGTTATTTATCTTTAAGGATAAGAGATGCAAAAGCGTCGCGTGGTGATTGGCATGCTGGGCACCGTACTGGACCGGCGCGGTAAGCGCACCAACCGCTGGAATAAATGGCGTCCGTCCGTCGCGCTGTGCCAGCAGCCCGGTTTGCCTGTCGACCGCTTTGAACTGCTGTACCAGGCGCGCGACGCGTCGCTCGCAGAGCGGGTCACAGAAGATATCGCCGCCGTCTCGCCGCATACCGAAGTACGCCCGCACACCGTGGTGATGGACGATCCGTGGGATTTCGAGGAGGTGTACGCCGCGCTGCTGGATTTCGCCACGCGCTATCCCTTTGATACCGATAACGAAGAGTATCTGGTGCATATCACCACCGGCACGCACGTGGCGCAGATCTGCTGGTTCCTGCTGACCGAAGCGCGGTATCTCCCGGCGGCGCTGTTACAGACCAGCCCCGATCGTCAGGGCGACGATGAAGCGCAGAAAACCATCGGCACGGCGTCGGTCATCGATCTCGATTTAAGCCGCTATGCGACGCTGACCAGCCGCTTCCAGCGCGAGCAGCAGCAGTCGGTGTCGTTCCTCAAATCCGGCATCGACACCCGCAACGCCACGTTTAACCGTCTGATCGACCAGATCGAGCGCGTGGCGCTGCGATCCACCGCGCCGATTCTGCTGACGGGGCCGACCGGCGCGGGGAAATCGTTTCTCGCAAAGCGCATTTTCCAGCTGCGCCAGGCGCGGCATCTGGTGCAGGGAAAACTGGTCTCCGTGAACTGCGCGACGCTTCGCGGCGATAACGCGATGTCGACGCTCTTTGGCCACGTGAAGGGCGCGTTTACCGGAGCGCAGCAGGCGCGGCCAGGGCTTCTGCGCGAGGCCGACGGCGGCGTGCTGTTTCTGGATGAAATCGCTGAGCTGGGGCTCGATGAACAGGCGATGCTGCTGAAAGCTATTGAGGAAAAGACCTTTTTCCCGTTCGGCGCGGATAAAGAAGTGCAGAGCGATTTTCAGCTGATCGCCGGTACGCACCGCGACATGGCGCGATGGGTCGCTGAAGGCCGTTTTCGCGAAGATCTCTATGCGCGTATTAATATGTGGGCCTTCGCGCTGCCGGGCCTCGCCGAGCGCCGCGAGGATATCGCGCCAAACGTGGAGTATGAGCTACAGCGCTTCTCGGCGCAGCAGCAGACGCAGATCCGCTTTGATAAAACGGCGCGCGAAAATTATCTCGCCTTCGCCTGCTCGCCGCAGGCGCGCTGGCCGGGCAACTTTCGCGAACTGGGCAGCTCGGTGGCGCGCATGGCGACGCTTGCCGAGCAGGGTCGCATTACCGACGCGTTAGTCGAGGAAGAGATCGCCCGTCTTACCGCGAGCTGGCGGCCAATCACCACTGCTGCCGCCGCGCTGCCTGTTGATACCGCAACGCTCGATCTCTTCGACCGCGACCAGCTGGCGGCGGTTGTTGCCGTGTGCAGGCGTAGCGCCTCGCTCTCTGAAGCCGGACGCACGCTGTTTGCCGTTTCGCGCCAGAAGAAAGCCAACCCGAACGACGCCGACCGCCTGCGTAAATATCTGGCGCGCTTTGGGCTGAGCTGGGAACAGGTTAAAGCCCCTGAATGAGGCCTTTTCATCATAATTTGTTTGAATAACTTTCCTTCGCACGATAAACAATATCAATGGCCGGGCTCGATCCCGGCCTTTTTTATAATTACAAAACACAACATTCTCCCCGGCGATGCCGCGTTACAACGACGGTTCGCCACGGGGTGCAAGGAAAACACGATGCTCGCGACACTCACCCGGCTGTTCCCGCTCTGGGCGCTGCTGCTCTCGGTTATTGCTTATTACACGCCCGCCACGTTTACCCCCATCGGCCCGTGGGTCAGCACATTATTGATGCTGATTATGTTTGGTATGGGCGTACACCTGAAACTCGATGATTTTAAACGCGTGCTGTCGCGCCCCGCGCCGGTGGCCGCAGGGATTTTCCTGCACTATCTGGTGATGCCGCTGGCCGCCTGGCTGCTGGCGATGCTGTTTCATATGCCGCCGGATCTCTCCGCCGGTATGGTGCTGGTGGGGAGCGTGGCGAGCGGTACGGCGTCTAACGTCATGATCTATCTGGCGAAAGGCGATGTGGCGCTGTCGGTGACCATTTCGTCGGTCTCAACGCTGGTGGGCGTGGTGGCCACGCCATTACTGACGCGCCTTTATGTTGACGCGCATATTCAGGTCGATGTAATGGGGATGCTGCTGAGCATTCTGCAAATCGTGGTGATCCCGATTGCGCTCGGGCTTATCGTGCATCACCTGTTCCCGCGCGTGGTGAAAGCGGTGGAGCCATACCTGCCCGCGTTTTCCATGGTATGTATTCTGGCGATTATCAGCGCCGTGGTGGCGGGTTCTGCCTCGCATATCGCGTCCGTCGGGCTGATGGTGATTGTGGCGGTGATTCTGCATAACAGTATCGGCCTGCTCGGCGGCTACTGGGGCGGGCGTCTCTTCGGGTTTGACGAATCCACCTGCCGGACGCTGGCGATTGAAGTCGGGATGCAAAACTCCGGGCTTGCCGCCGCGCTCGGCAAACTCTATTTTTCGCCGCTCGCGGCCCTGCCCGGCGCGCTGTTCTCGGTGTGGCATAACCTCTCCGGCTCGCTGCTCGCGGGCTACTGGTCCGGCAAACCGGTCGACAAAAACGCGCGGCGTTCCGGACGCTAATCAAATAAGCCCGGCGAAACCGGGCTTATTTACTGAGTTAGCGGCGGCGTTGCGTTACACTGGCGGTTCACCCCCTGAGGAGTCGCCACTATGTCCCTGCCCCGACTGACCCAGAAAGAGATGACGGAAAGCGAACAGCGCGAATTAAAAACCCTGCTCGACCGCGCCCGCATCGCCCATGGTCGCCCGCTTACCAATTCCGAAGCCAACCACGTCAAAAAAGAGTATATCGACAAGCTGATGGCGCAGCGCGAACAAGCGGCGAAGCAGACGCGCAAACAGAAAAAAGCGCAGGCGTATAAACCGGACAGCGACGCGACTTTTTCATGGTCCGCCAGCACGCCCGTGCGGGGACGGCGCTAAGCCTTCTTCTTACGAAAATGCTGGCTGACCTGCCAGAGAACCGGTGGAGATAATGTGATAAAGGCAACCCAACGCTTAAAACCACGCTGGCAGTGATGAAAGCGTTGGGTCTCGGTTTAACGGTTAAATCATAAAAGCGGCTTTGTAAGGCTACTCTTCCAGCCGCTCCTCATCGTCATCCGGCTGTTCGAGGATGCTGTAGGCCACGGCGCAGAACAGCGAGTTGAGGCGCTTCATATCGCCAAGCAACCCCAGATGCAGCGAACTGGTTTCAATACTCTGCACGTTTTGCTGATGCAGCCGGTCCACATGCGCGTGCGCGTAACGGCGGTTGAGAATGCGAAAACGGTGCTTATGGCGTCGCAAACGGCGAGCGCTTTGCACGTCGCCCGCGAAAAAGACCGACAGGCTGAGCTTCAGGTTGGCGGTCAGTTTCTCCAGCAGCGTATCCAGCTCTTTCACGCCTTCCGGTGAAAACGCGCGGCGCGCGGCCAGCGATTTATTCGCCACTTCGCTGCCCATACGCTCCAGAATATCCGCCGCCTGTTCAAGGTTTAGCGACATTTCAATGATTTCCGCCCAGCGCTTCGCCTCATCTTCCGCCAGATCTTCTTTCGGCATGCGCGCCATATAAAGCTTAATGGCGGTGTAGAGCACATCCACGTCGTCGGCGAGCCGCCGCAGCGTCTTCTCCTGACGCGGTTCGCCATGCATCACTTTGCCGTAGACCTCCAGCATCTGCTCCAGCACGTCGCCGATGCGCAGCGTTTCGCGCGCGGCGTTGGCGAGGCCCAGCGCTGGCGTGTCCAGCGCGCTCGGGTCAAGATGCCGGGGCTTCATGCGCAGATCGGTTTCCGGGGCGTCCGGGATGATGCGCTGACAGAGACGCGCCATCATGCCCGCGAAGGGCACCATCACCAGGCAACGGATGAGGTTATAGAAGACGTGGAAATAGATAACCAACTCCGATTCCTCTACCGGCAGCCTGTGCAGGGATTGCGCCAGCAGCGGCACGAAAGGCAGCACCAGCACGCTGCCCACCAGCTTAAACAGCAGACTGCCGAGCGCCACGCGTCGCGCCGCCGGGCTGGCGGCACCGTTGTTGAGCATCGCGAGCAGGCCGGAGCCGAGGTTCGCACCAATCACCAGACAGAGCGCCACCTGAAAGGAGATGACATCCGTGGCGGTGAGCGTCGCGGTGAGCAGAACCGCCGCCAGGCTTGAGTAGCTGATGACCGCGAACACCGCCCCTATCAGCGCGTCGAGCATGATATCGCCGGTGAGCGAGGCGAAAATGACCTGTACGCCGGAGGCGTTGGTGATTGGCGTAACCGCCTGCACGATGAGCTCCAGCGCCTGCAAAATCAGCCCAAGGCCGATAGCGACGCGCCCGAGCTGGCCGGCGCGGCTCTGTTTACGACCAAGAAAGAAGATGACGCCGATAAAAATCAGCAGCGGCGAGAGCCACGAGAGATCGAAAGTAAGCACGCGCGCCATGAGCGCCGTACCGACATCCGCGCCAAGCACGATGACAAGCGCGGGCGTCAGCGCCACCAGATCCTGCGCGACGAACGAGGTGACAAGCAGCGTGGTGGCGTTGCTGCTCTGCACCAGCGCCGTCACGCCGATGCCCGCGCAGAAGGCGAGCGGTTTTTTCTCAACGCTGCGGCTGAGCACGCTTCTTAAGCGCGCGCCGAAGACGCGCATGACGCCGGTACGCACGATGTGAGTGCCCCAGACGAGCAGCGCCACAGCAGAAAGCAGGTGTAACAGCGTTAACACGGCTTCTCCTTATCGTTGTGTTTTCCTAAGAAGCAGGCGCGATGCTGCTCCTTTGATGAGTATAAGTAATTAACCGGAGGAAGTATTGGCGGGTGGGTATATGAAGGGTCAACCGGGAGTTGAATTAGGCGGGAATGATGGGTGCTGGATCATGACGGAACGGCGGGTGCGCTGCGCTTACCCGCCCTACGTTTCGGTTGTAGGGTGGGTAAGCCGCGCGCATCCACCAGCGCGTTGATGAGGGCGGAAATAGCGGTTGTTGGATCATGACGGGAACGGCGGGTGCGCTGCACTTACCCGCCCTACGTTTCAGTTGTAGGGTGGGTAAGCCGTGCGCACCCACCGGCGCGTTGATGAGCGCGGAAATAGCGGTTGTTGGAGGATGCCGGGAACGGCGGGTGCGCTGCGCTTACCCGCCCTACGCTTCGGTTGTAGGGTGGGTAAGCAACGCGCACCCACCAGCGTGTTCGTCTTACAGGCCTAATCCGAAACTAATCGGCGTCATAGCCAAGGTTCGCCGCGAGCCACCGCTCTACCTCGCTCACGCTCATCCCTTTGCGCTGCGCGTAATCTTCCACCTGGTCGCGCTGGATCTGCGCCACGGCGAAATATTTGCTTTCCGGGTGGCTGAAATACCAGCCGGAGACTGACGCGCCTGGCCACATGGCGTAGGACTCCGTGAGTTTCATGCCGATGCGGTTTTCCACGTCCAGCAGATCCCAGATAACCGATTTCTCGGTGTGCTCCGGGCATGCCGGATAACCCGGCGCCGGGCGAATGCCCTGATAATTTTCACGGATGAGCTCCTCATTGCTGAGGTTTTCATACGGCGCGTAGCCCCACAGCACTTTACGCACGCGCTCATGCAGATACTCGGCGAACGCTTCCGCCAGACGGTCGGCCACCGCTTTGACCATGATTTTATTGTAATCATCATGCTGCGCGTCGAAGGCCTCCGCCAGCGCGTCTTCCTCCTGCCCGCCGGTCACGGCGAACGCGCCGAGGTAGTCTGCTTTGCCGCTGTGTTTTGGCGCGACGAAATCGGCCAGACAGTAGTTCGCAAAGCCCACTTTCTCGGTCTGCTGACGTAAGTGATGACTTACTGACAACACATGCGTACGGGTCTCGTCGCGGTAGATTTCGATGTCGTCACCCACGCGGTTCGCCGGGAAAAGCCCCACCACGCCGCGCGGCGTCAGGGATTTTTCGGCGCTCAGTTTGTCGAGCATTTCGTTGGCGTCTTTAAACAACCGCTGAGCCTCTTCGCCCACAACCTCATCTTCCAGAATGCGCGGGTATTTCCCGGCGAGCGACCAGGTCATAAAGAACGGCGTCCAGTCGATGTAATTACGCAGCGTCTCGATGCTTGCCGTTACTTCTTCGACGCCCAGACGGTGTGCGGCGGGCGGCGTATAGCTTTCCCAGTCGAACGCCAGATCGTTTTCACGCGCGGCGGCGAGCGTCACCGGCGGCGTGCGCGGTTTTTTACGCCCGTGCTGAATGCGCACGGTTTCATACTCTTTGCGGGTGCGCGCGACGAAATCGTCACGCAGCGTGTCGGAGAGCAGCGCAGAGACTACGCCCACGGTGCGCGAGGCGTTCTGAACATAGACCGTCGGCCCGCTATAGTTCTGCTCGATTTTCACCGCCGTATGGGCTTTAGACGTGGTCGCGCCACCGATAAGCAGCGGCAGCGTAAAGCCCTGGCGCTCCATCTCTTTCGCCACGTTGACCATCTCATCAAGCGACGGCGTGATAAGCCCGGAAAGTCCGATAATATCGGCGTTCACTTCACGCGCGGTTTTGAGGATTTTATCCGTCGGCACCATCACGCCGAGGTCGATAATCTCGTAGTTGTTGCACTGCAACACCACGCCAACGATGTTTTTGCCGATGTCGTGGACATCGCCTTTCACGGTCGCGAGCACGATTTTGCCGTTGCTCTTGCCCACTTCTTTACTGGCCTGGATGTACGGCTCAAGATACGCCACCGCTTGTTTCATCACGCGGGCCGATTTCACCACCTGTGGCAGGAACATTTTGCCCTCGCCGAACAGATCGCCGACCACGTTCATGCCGTCCATCAGCGGGCCTTCAATTACCTCAATCGGGCGGGCCGCCTGCTGGCGCGCCTCTTCGGTATCCTGCTCGATAAACTCGGTAATGCCTTTGACCAGTGAATACTCAAGGCGCTTTTTGACATCCCACGTGCGCCATTCCGCCTGCTGGGCATCTGCCGCGTTATCCGCTTTGCTGCCGCGGTACTTTTCGGCAAGCGCCAGCAGCCGCTCGGTGCCATCGGCGCGGCGGTTAAGGATGACGTCTTCTACCGCGTCGCGCAGCTCGGTGGGCAGATCGTCGTAAATCGCCAGCTGCCCGGCGTTAACGATACCCATGTCCATGCCGTTGCGGATGGCGTAGTAGAGGAACACGGCGTGGATCGCCTCGCGCACCGGGTCGTTGCCGCGAAACGAGAACGAGACGTTAGAGACGCCGCCGGAGATCAGCGCATGCGGCAGCTCGCGTTTAATGTCTTCACACGCGCCGATAAAATCCTGCGCGTAGTTGTTGTGCTCATCGATGCCGGTCGCGACCGCGAAAATGTTCGGGTCGAAGATAATATCTTCCGGCGGGAAGCCGACCTCTTCGGTGAGGATTTTGTAGGCGCGGCGGCAAATTTCAATTTTACGCTCGCGGGTGTCGGCCTGGCCCACTTCGTCAAACGCCATCACCACCACCGCCGCGCCATAGCGGCGCACCAGCTTCGCGTGATGCACAAACGCCTCGACGCCCTCTTTCATGGAGATCGAGTTAACGATGCCTTTGCCCTGAATGCATTTCAGACCTTTTTCGATAACGTCCCACTTCGACGAGTCGATCATAATCGGCACGCGGGCGATGTCTGGCTCACCCGCGATAAGGTTGAGGAAACGCACCATCGCCGCTTCGGCGTCGAGCATCCCCTCATCCATGTTGATATCAATAATCTGCGCGCCGTTTTCGACCTGCTGGCGCGCCACGTCCAGCGCTTCGCTGTATTTCTCTTCTTTGATTAAGCGCTTAAATTTGGCCGAGCCGGTGACGTTGGTACGCTCGCCGACGTTCACAAACAGCGAATCGTCGCCGATGTTGAGCGGCTCAAGGCCCGCCAGACGGCAGGCGACGGGAATATCCGGCAGTTTACGCGGCGGTAAACCGTCCACCGCGCGGCTCATGGCGGCGATGTGTTCCGGCGTGGTGCCGCAGCAGCCGCCGACGATATTTAAGAAGCCCGACTGCGCCCACTCGCGGATTTGCGCGGCCATCACATCGGCGTCTAAATCATATTCACCAAAAGCGTTGGGCAGGCCCGCGTTGGGGTGCGCGGTGACGTAGCATTCCGCGATGCGCGACAGCTCCGCCACGTACTGGCGCAGCTCGTCCGGGCCCAGCGCACAGTTAAGGCCGAAGGTGAGCGCATCGGCGTGGCGCAGCGAGTTATAAAACGCTTCGGTGGTCTGGCCCGACAGCGTACGGCCCGAGGCGTCGGTGATTGTGCCGGAGATCATGATGGGCAGCTCGACGCCGAGCGCCTCGAACTCTGCCTTCACGGCGAAAATCGCGGCCTTGGCGTTAAGGGTATCGAAAACCGTTTCGATGAGAATGAGATCTGCGCCGCCTTCAATCAGCGCGCGCGTGGATTCGCGGTAAGCCTCCACCAGCTGATCAAAAGTAATATTACGGAAGGCCGGGTCGTTAACATCAGGAGAAATCGAGGCTGTACGGTTAGTTGGCCCTAACACACCTGCCACGTAACGCGGTTTTTCCGGCGTGCGCGCCGTCCATTCATCGGCGCAGGCGCGGGCCAGCTTCGCGGCTTCGTAGTTGATTTCCGCCGACAGCGATTCCATCTGGTAATCGGCCATCGCGATGGTCGTCGAGTTAAAGGTGTTGGTCTCGATGATATCAGCGCCCGCTTCAAAGTAGGCGTAATGGATAGCGGCGATGATATCTGGCTTAGTGAGTACCAGCAGGTCGTTGTTGCCTTTAAGATCGCACTGCCAGTCGGCGAAACGCTCGCCGCGGAAATCCTCTTCATCCAGACGGTAGCTCTGGATCATGGTGCCCATACCGCCGTCCAGCACCATAATGCGTTCCGCTAATTGCCGGTGCAGCTGTTCAGATTTGCTACTCACATGTGCTCCTGATACTCGACAAAACCCAGGCCGGAAAGGCCAGCAAACCATACTGGCATAAAGCGATCGGCCGGGGAAGGCGAGCGACGGCAACTTGAGACATGTTCATTATTGACTGCTCCGATGAGTTGCCTGGCGGTTGCATTATCGCCAAATAAAACGAAAATGATTTCCACGATACAGAAAAGGAGGCCGCTATGGTCGCTACCGTACCCGCTAAACGTGGCAAAAAGCCCCGTAACGCCGCCGCCGCTGCCGCCGCCCCGCCGGCGACGGGCCAGGTGCAGTCGCTCACGCGCGGCCTGAAACTGCTGGAGTGGATAGCTGAATCGCAGGGTAGCGTGGCGCTGACGGAGCTGGCGCAGCAGGCCGGATTGCCGAATTCCACCACTCACCGCCTGCTGACGACTATGCAGCAGCTGGGCTTTGTGCGCCAGGTTGGCGATTTAGGCCACTGGGCTATCGGCGCGCACGCCTTTATTATCGGCAGCAGTTTTCTGCAAAGCCGCAACCTGCTGGCGATTGTGCACCCGATTCTGCGCAAACTGATGGAAGAGTCCGGCGAAACCGTGAACCTCGCCGTGCTGGATAAAAGCGACCATCAGGCCATTATTATCGACCAGGTACAGTGTACCCAGCTGATGCGCATGTCCGCGCCGATTGGCGGCAAGCTGCCGATGCACGCGTCCGGTGCCGGTAAAGCGTTTTTGTCGCAGTTAAGCGATGAAGATGTCTCCGCGCTGCTCCATCGCCAGGGGCTTAAAGCCTATACGCACGCGACGCTGGTGGCGCCTGCGCATCTGAAAGACGATCTCGCCCAGACGCGCAAGCGCGGCTATTCGTTTGATGATGAAGAGCACGCGCTTGGCCTGCGCTGCGTGGCGGCCTGCATTTACGACGAGCACCACGAGGCGTTCGCCGCGATCTCTATTTCCGGCCCGATTTCACGCATGACGGACGATCGCGTGACGGAGTTAGGCGCGATGGTGATCCGCGCGGCAAAAGAAGTGACGCAGGCTTTCGGCGGCGTTCGTTAAATGGCTTGCGGGTGTCAGAGGTTCTCCGCCTGACGCCTTCGCTTTAGCCCTCGCCCACCGCAGAGGGCGCAATCGCTGAAACGGCTGCCTCCGGGTGGCCGTTGTGGTTTTTCCAGCGCACGCAAAAGCGCTGGCGGCGGCGGTACGCGTACACATCCTCCACATACCCTTCACGAATGCGCGTCTGTAGCGCGCGCCAGTAGCTGGCGCTGAACAGATCGCTGTGCATCTCCTCAAACAGCGGGCCGATTTTCGGGTCGGCGCAGAGCCAGTGGCGAAACTCCTCCGGGAAGACGTCGCCGGGTGCCACGCTGTACCAGGGTTCGGCGCTGAGCTCGTCTTCCGGGTAGCGCGGCGGCGGGATATCGCGAAAGTTTACTTCGGTCATGTAGCAGATCTCGTCGTAATCGTAGAATACGACCCGCCCGTGGCGCGTGACGCCGAAGTTTTTAAACAGCATGTCGCCGGGAAAGATGTTGGCGGCGGCGAGCTGGCGGATGGCGTTGCCATACTCTTCGATGGCGTCGCGCAGCTGCTGGCCCGTCGCCTGCTCCAGCCAGATATTGAGCGGCACCATCCGGCGCTCAATATAGAGATGGCTGATGGAGATTTTATCGCCCATGTCGGTGAGCTTCTGCCCGACCTCCTGTTGCAGCAGCGCCATCAGTTCCGGGCTGATACGGCGTTTTTCAATGACGAAGTTTTCAAACTCCTGGGTATCCGCCATGCGGCCGACGCGGTCGTGCTCTTTGACCAGCTGGTAGCAGGCGCGCACGTGCGCTTCGCTCATCTCTTTTTGCGGGGCGAAGCGGTCTTTGATGACTTTAAAGACGCGATCAAACCCCGGCAGCGTGAAGACCAGCATCACCATGCCGCGAATGCCTGGCGCCTCGATAAACTGCTCGTCGGCGTGACGCAGATAGTGGAGATATTCGCGGTAGCTTTCGGTTTTGGCGTGTTTCTGGCAGCCAATCGCCATATAGAGCTCAGCCGTGGTTTTGCCCGGCAGGATTTCGCGCAGCCATTCGACAAGCGCGGCGGGCAGCGGCGCATACACCATGAAATAAGAGCGGGCGAAGCCGAAAACGATGCTCGCCCCGGCGCTGCCGGTAAGGCAGGTGTCGACAAACAGTTCGCCGTCGTCGCTGCGGTGGACAGGCAGCAGAAAAGGCAGCGTGGCGTCAGGCAGGCGCAGTTTGCCCACCAGCCACGCGGCTTTGTTGCGGTAGAAGAGTTCGTTCGCCATTTCCAGATGCGCCTGCGCAAGGCGCGCCGGGCCGAGTGTCTCATTGAGATGTGCGATGATGTAGCGCACGTCGCGCGCCAGATCCTGCCACGGCAGGCGCAACGGGAGATCGGTGAGCAAGGTGGTCAGAAGCGGCTGCCAGCCCTGCTCCGGGAAAAAATTTTTCGCGAGCGGTCGCGGCATGGTGCGAAAACGTCGCTCGGGCTGGGAGCTGAAAATAAACAGCCTGTCTGGCGTCAGCGAGCGGTGATCATAAAGCCTGCAATAGACCGAATTAAAAAAGCTTTCAGCGATTTCAAAGCGTGGATAATCGGGAAGCAAGTCGGTGTAGTGACGCTTCACGCGCAGCAGAAAATCGGGGTCGGTAGCCTTGCCTTCCATAATGCAGCGCAACTGCTCCACCACCAGCCCGACATGGTGATCGTAGAGATGGATACGGCTTTTCATCGCCTGCTGGACGGCGTGCCAGTCGGCCTGCTCGAAGCGGTGCTGCGCGCCCGCGGTAATTTCCAGAAAACGACCATATTGCGCGTCAAACCCCTGCAGGATGGTTTGGGCGATGAGTAGCTCCAGTCCACGCGGCGGCATAGGCAGGCTCCGTGTGTGAAAATAAAAGATATGGCAGATAAGTTACGCGCGCCCACAGCTTACGATCGGTGGATGCGCTACGCTTATCCACCCTACACAGGATCAAAGCGGTGGTAGGGCGGGTAACGACGCGCACCCGCCATTCGTAAACGGTGGATGCGCTGCGCTTATCCACCCTACGTATAGCGCCATGTGAGTTGCAGGGCGGGTAAACGGCGCACCCGCCGCTGGCAACCGGTGGATGCGACGCTTAAAGCAGCGTCAGAACTGCGCTTCTTCGGTCGAGCCGGTTAACGCCGTCACGGATGACACGCCGCCCTGGATAATGGTCGTGACATTATCAAAGTAACCCGTGCCCACCTCCTGCTGGTGCGATACAAAGGTGTAGCCCTCTTTGCCAGCGGCAAATTCCGGCTGCTGCACTTTCTCGACGTAATGCCGCATCCCTTCGCCCTGCGCGTAGGCGTGAGCGAGATCAAACATGTTGAACCACATGCTGTGAATGCCCGCGAGCGTAATGAACTGGTATTTGTACCCCATCGCCGAGAGCTCCTCCTGGAAAGACGCGATGGTTTTGTCATCGAGCTTTTTCTTCCAGTTGAACGACGGCGAGCAGTTATATGCCAGCAGCTTGCCGGGGAAGCGCGCGTGGATAGCTTCGGCGAAGCGTCGCGCCTGGTCGAGATCCGGCGTGGAGGTTTCGCACCACACCAGATCCGCATACGGCGCATAGGCGAGCCCGCGGCTGATCGCCTGCTCGACGCCCGCGCGGGTACGGAAGAAACCTTCGCTGGTACGCTCGCCGGTAATGAATTCGCTGTCATACGGATCGCAGTCGGAGGTGATGAGATCCGCCGCATCGGCGTCGGTGCGCGCAATCAGCAACGTCGGAACGCCCATAACGTCTGCCGCGAGCCGGGCCGCAACCAGCTTCTGGATAGCTTCCTGCGTGGGCACCAGCACTTTGCCGCCCATATGGCCGCACTTTTTCACCGAGGCGAGCTGATCTTCAAAGTGAACCGCCGCGGCACCGGCCTCAATCATCGCTTTCATCAGCTCAAAGGCATTGAGCACGCCGCCGAAGCCCGCCTCGGCATCGGCCACGATCGGCAGGAAATAATCGACATAACGCGGATCGCCAGGCTCAATGCCCGCAGCCCACTGGATCTGATCGGCGCGACGAAACGTGTTGTTGATCCGCTCAACCACCGCAGGTACGGAGTTCGCCGGATAGAGCGACTGGTCCGGATACATGCTGGCGGCAAGGTTGGCGTCTGCCGCGACCTGCCAGCCGGAGAGATAGATGGCCTCGATCCCCGCTTTCGCCTGCTGCAATGCCTGCCCGCCGGTCAGCGCGCCCAGGCTGTTGACGTAGCCCTTTTTCGACTCGCCATGCAGCAGACGCCACATTCTTGCCGCGCCAAGCTGCGCCAGCGTGCATTCCGGATTGACCGAACCGCGTAATTTCACCACATCCTGCGCGCTATAAGGGCGGCGAATGCCCTCCCAGCGCGGGTTTGTCCATTCCTGCTCTAACTGCTGAATCTGTTGGGTACGTGTTGTTGTCATGGCAGATGCTCCGTGTTGTTGTGGTGGTGTAGTGTAGGGTCAGGCCAGCAGGCGATAGCCCGGCAGCGTCAGGAAGTCGATGAGTTCATCAGACGTGGTGATTTGCTCCATCAGCCGCGCGGCCTCGTCAAAACGGCCGTGGCTGTAGCGCTGCTCGCCAAGCTCCTCCTGAATGACGCGCATCTCTTCGGCCAGCATCTGGCGGAACAGATCTTTGGTGACTGTGCTGCCGTTGCTGAGCGTTTTCTGATGGTGTATCCACTGCCAGATGGAGGTGCGTGAGATTTCCGCCGTCGCGGCATCTTCCATCAGGCCATAAATCGGTACGCAGCCGTTGCCGGAAATCCAGGCTTCGATGTACTGCACTGCCACGCGAATATTGGCGCGCATCCCCTCTTCCGTGCGCTCGCCGGGGCATGGCTCAAGCAGTTGCGCGGCGGTGATGGGCGCGTCGTTTTCACGCAGTACATGCAGCTGATTTTTATGCTCGCCAAGCGCGGCGTCAAAAACCGCCATGACCGTATCGCCAAGACCGGGGTGAGCAATCCAGGTGCCGTCGTGACCGTTCGCGGCTTCCAGCTCTTTATCCGCCTTCACTTTGTTAAGCACCCAGTTATTGCGCTCGGTATCTTTGCTCGGGATGAACGCCGCCATGCCGCCCATCGCGAATGCGCCGCGGCGGTGACAGGTTTTAATGAGCAGCCGCGAATAAGCGCTCAGGAAAGGCTTATCCATGGTGACGGATTGTCTGTCCGGCAGGACGCGGTCGGGGTGATTTTTAAGGGTTTTGATATAGCTGAAGATGTAATCCCAGCGCCCGCAGTTGAGGCCGACGATATGGTCACGCAGCGCATGCAGGATCTCGTCCATCTGGAAAACGGCAGGCAGCGTTTCAATAAGCAGCGTGGCTTTGATGGTGCCGCGCGGCAGGTTAAAGCGATCTTCGGCATAGCTGAAGACGTCGCTCCACCAGGCCGCCTCCTGCCAGGACTGCGTTTTCGGCAGGTAGAAATAGGGGCCGCTGCCTTTGGCCAGCAGATTTTTATAGTTGTGGAAGAAGTAGAGCGCGAAATCGAACAGGGCGCCAGGCACGGGCTCGTCGCGCCAGGTAACATGTTTTTCAGGCAGATGCAGGCCGCGTACACGGCAGATAAGCACAGCAGGGTCAGGCTTGAGCTGATAAATTTTGCCCGCCTCGTTGGTCCAGGTAATTGTGCCCTTTATCGCATCACGCAGGTTGATCTGCCCTTCGATGACTTTGTTCCAGGCGGGTGCCAGGGAATCTTCAAAATCCGCCATGAATACTTTGACGTTAGCATTCAGCGCATTGATGACCATTTTGCGCTCGACCGGGCCGGTGATTTCGACGCGACGGTCTTGCAAATCTTCAGGAATGCCGCGAATTTTCCAGTCGCTATTTCTTATGGAAGCCGTTTCCGAAAGAAAGTCTGGCAGCTTTCCGCCATCAATTTCTTTCTGCACCTGTTGCCGTGCGGCGAGCAGATCGTTACGTTGTGGCGTGAAACGCGCCACCAGTTCAGTAAGAAACTCGACGGCCTCCGGCGTCAGGATCTGCCGTTCCTGCTCGCCAAAAGGCTGGCTGAAAGCCAGTTCTGCGGTAATAGCCTGTTGATTCATAGCAGCGCTCCTCGGTTTTGATCCAAAAGATTCCCCATAGCAGACGTACGCGATCTCTTACGTTCAGATTTCGTACAGCACAATTAAGACTACTCATTCTTTTTCTAAAATCAAAAACAATTTCCATTTTAATTTATTTATCATTATAAGCTTTTGATTAGCATACAAATAAAGTGATTTTTTATAATGAAGAGGTTTTCGGAAATAAAAAAGGCACCCGAAGGTGCCTTATAAAGTATGCTGAAACGCTTAAGGATCGTATGCGCGGAAGATTACTCGAGCGTGGGGTTCATATGGCGCAGATCGTATGGCGTGATCTGATACACGTAGTAGTTGAGCCAGTTAGTAAAGAGCAGATTGCCGTGGCTGCGCCAGGTGGCGCGCGGCGTTTTGGTCGGATCGTTATTCGGGAAATAGTTATACGGCACGCGCGGTGCCAGACCTGCTTCAACATCGCGAAAGTATTCGCCGGCAAGGGTCAGGGCGTCGTATTCAGGATGACCTGTAACAAACGCGATGCGCTTGTCTTTACTGGCGAACAGGTAGGCGTCGCCCTCTTCCGATTCGGCCAGAATATCGAGATCGGTGTAGTCACGAATGAGCGCTGCCGGGAAATCGGCATAGCGTGAATGCGGTGCCAGAAAAGTATCGTCAAACCCTTTTGTCAGCAGTGCATGTGGCTGCGTGATGTGATGCTCGTAAACGCCGGAGATTTTCTCCTGGCGCGTCTGCTTGGGGATACCATAGAGGATATTTAACGCCGCCTGGACGGCCCAACAGACAAAAAGCGTGGAGGTAACATGCTCTTTTGCCCACTCCAGCACCTGCTGGATCTGCGGCCAGTACGCAACATCGTTAAACTCAACGAGGCCCAGCGGCGCGCCGGTAACGATAAGACCATCGTAGTTTTCGTCGCAGATATCTTCGAAATTACAGTAGAAGTTGTTGAGATGCTCCGCAGGCGTGTTGCGTGATTCACGGCTGTCTATGCGCAGCAGACGGATATCCACCTGCAAAGGTGAGTTGGAAAGAAGGCGCAGGAACTGATTTTCCGTTTCGATTTTCTTGGGCATCAGATTCAGGATCAGCACCTTAAGCGGACGGATCTCCTGAACGCTGGCGCGTGATGTCGTCATCACGAAGACATTTTCCTGGCGCAGAAAATTGACGGCTGGTAACTCATCAGGCACCCGAATCGGCATAACCTTTTCCTCACAACATACGTTTATACGTTTAGACATCCAGACAGCCAACAATAACCAGGAATGGCGAGAATGTCGAGCAGGAGTACGAAAGGTGAAAATGTTTCACGGGGTATGGGGCTGGAATTGTATCAAAGAGAATTGCGGCGGGATTTTTGAACTGCAACAGAACAAAAGCGGGGGCTTTTCGCCGGCATCTGGTGGTGAAGGACAGACGTCCTGCCGGCGGGTCGCTGCCCGTTACCGTTGCGGGACGATTTGCCGGTCTGCACCGGGTTTACTCTGCCCGCAGACACTCACCGTTGCTGACCGGCATACAAAAAAGCCCCATGCTTTCGCATGAGGCTTTTCCGTTTATATGATGCCTGGCAGTTCCCTACTCTCGCATGGGGAGGCCCCACACTACCATCGGCGCTACGGCGTTTCACTTCTGAGTTCGGCATGGGGTCAGGTGGGACCACCGCGCTACAGCCGCCAGGCAAATTCTGTTTCGTTCACCGCTTCCGCCATGAACGTTTATCCGTCACAAGCTGAATATTGTCTCTCTACTCGCCAGACTTCTTTGGCGTTGTAAGGTTAAGCCTCACGGTTCATTAGTACCGGTTAGCTCAACGCATCGCTGCGCTTACAC
>NZ_JAANQO010000012.1:0-3394 GCF_011605905.1 Cronobacter sp. HA18003
CGACCTGATCGCCGATGGTTTTCACCGGGTTCAGCGAACTGCCCCAACCCAACCCAACCCAACCCAACCCAACCCAACCCAACCAAGTGGTTTACAAAATGTTACACATTCTATTCTTCAAATTTCCGTAATATCAGCGGTTAGCAATGATTGGCAATAATGATCAGTCATTAACATTGGTGAACAAAGGCCTATATTGACTAATATTAGTCCTTCAATTTTATTGAAGAACTCCAAAGTTCCTGAACTTTACGTATAAAGTATTCCATGTAAGGATATATACATCTAATTAAGCACAACCAATAAGGCTGCATCCATACTTGTTAAGGAGATATATGGAACGAAATGAACAAATAAATAACCGCCTTTTGAGGATTGCTGACGTTATAGGTATGACTGGGCTACCAAAATCGACAATTTATCTCAAAATTAAAAAGAATCAATTTCCATCACAGGTGCCAATAGGAGAAAGATCCGTTGCGTGGGTAGAAAATGAAATTCAGGAATGGATTAAAAATAACATTCAGAGAAGGGATTGATTAAGTTAATGCTTTCAGAATTTTATATTAGGTGTGTATTTAGGGTTCTTGATTAACTAATTTAAAATCATAAGGATAAATTTTGAATAATCCCATTATCACGGGAAGGCATTCTCTCGCCGTTCCGTCACTAAAAAATAATAATGTCGCAACGCTTCAGGCATATAAAGTTATTCCTTTTGCCGAAAATGACAGCGATGCAGCCTGTGTGGCACGTATTATTGAAATCCACACGCTCAATAAACTGCGGGAAGAAGGCGAGACGCTTTTTTCCCTTACCGGGCTGACGGTTCCTGATACTGAAGCGGTGGCCGAAGAAATAAATGCGCTTGTTGCCCGCTGCGTGAAGATTTGCCGCCGGGAAGAAGATGAATTTTCTTTCCGCCAGCGCGAAGCCGCAGAGGCGCTGGCAGTCATGAATCAGGCAAGCGGAAAAAGTAACACGGTGTCTGAAGCGCGAACCCGCAGGGGGGGCAGTATGGCGCGGGAGGATGCCGAGCGCCGTTATCAGGCGGCCCTGACATATCAGACCCGGCAACAGTCACGGCTGGAGCTGGCAAGGGCATTACCCGGTCTGCTGTCAGCTGAGGCGCAGTATATCGGGAAAGGTATTGATACCCGCCTGCTGAATACCTTCCCGCGCACGCTGCGTATTCCGTCCGGGGTGGCGGAGTTCTTTACGGATACCGTTATGCAAAGTGCCGTTACCGGGCTTACAGACGGCCTGAATGCCCTCACTGCTGCAACGCGAGCAATTATCCGGCTTTGCTCTTACCCTACTGACAGGTATTTGCTGAATAACGGCGGGAAGAGTCGTACCGAGGCTTACCGTAAATATTACCGGGCGGAGAACACACTTTTACGCCTGATTATCAGTGACCAGGATTATGCAGATTATATGGCGGTTTACAGCAAAACTGACGAACTCAAAAATAAATTATTCTCCCGTTAATTAATCAGGTTAATAACTATGTTTGCTTTTAAATTCCAGAAGCCGGATGCGGCTGCCCGCTATCATAAAAAAATGACTAAAGACACCGCTTACAGGGAGGGTGAAAACCGTCGCTTTGCTTTAGCGCCACCTGCCGAAAATATGCTGCGTGCCGCCATTCTCGAATCGGGCTGGATGATGAATAACATCACGCTGCGGGATGTAAATGCGCAGTCAGGTAATGCCATTAATATCGGAGCCAGTGAGCTTCATACCGGCAGAACGGCGGGCGGACGTTTTAGTAAAAGGGTTGCCATTAATGGCAGTGAATTCTGGCTGTCGGAAACGGATACGTGCGCCAGTATCAGCTATGGCGAAATGGCTGATATTTATAATCTTGGCGCGGCGGGCGATTTTGATAAAGCAATGGATGCTTTTTTTGCTGAGGCGCTTGCGCTGGATATGCTGCGTACGGGGTTCAACGGAACGGCAATAGCTGACACCACCGATCCCGAAACCTGTAAAAAAGGTGAGGACGTCAATATCGGCTGGCATGCGCTGGCGAAGCAATATGAGAACGGTAAGCAGATTATGGCTGAGCCTCTTACGCTGGGTGAGACGGGTGAATGGAAAAATATCGACCTGCTCGCCAACCATCTTATTACCAATATCATTGCTGAGCCATTCCGGGAAGACCCGCGTCTGGTTGTCCTGGTGGGCGCGGAGCTTGCCGCACAGCAGCGCCTGAAACTGTTTAACGCCGCAGACCGTCCGGCAGATATCAGTGCAGCCCAGCTGGCGGGCAGTTCAGTGGCCGGGCGCTTTGCCTTTATTCCGCCCTTTATGCCCGGCAGGCGTCTGGCCGTCACCACCCTGAGTAACCTGCATATCTACACGCAGGCAAACACCCGCTATTTCCGGGTTGAGTTTGATGAGGAAAATGCTGAATACGTGCGTTCATGCCTGCGTAATGAAGGCTACGCGCTGGGTAATCCTGAGCTTTATGCCGCTGTCGATGAAAGCGCCGTTACTCTGGTTTAACAGGTATAAAAAAGCCCGCTGTGATTCAGCGGGCCGGATGGAAACTTACTCAGGAAATCCCCGTAACGTCTGGCGGTACGCCGGAGGAATGACAGAATGGCAGGACGTAACTGCATAATCAATCAACAAAATTCGGTTATAAAACCCTTGCGCCTGAACGAATGCGCGGGCTATAGTTTTCCCGCTGCCGCAAAATCGGCAGCCGGGCGTGGAAACCCGAGTAATCTGGAGGCGACACGAGACGCGCTATGCGTCTTTTTTTGTGTCATTGCCTTTGCGCATCTGTTACTTGCACTGCGGTTTCTTTGCCGTTGTGGCTATCGTGTAATGGTGGCTCAGGCGGGGCTGACTTCGGTCAGGCCGGTATCCTTCAGAGCCGGTATTTCCACCCCCGTCTGGGCTACCACCAGTGAGCGTGGAAACTCCGGTGGTAGCGTTACCCGCTATCTGAAGGAGGTTGCCGCCATGGCTACTGTCTCCGCTTTATCACATCCTGAATTTACCTTTCTCTTTCTTGCCGTTCGCCGTGCTGACTGCGGTGCGCAGCCTTTAGCTGTTCGTGTAAATGCCGGTACTGAACATGCTGCACGTGCGCAACTCATTTCGGATTATGTCTTGTGTTTTGCAGGACGGCTTCCTGTCTGCCAGCGCCGGGAGGTTCGGGCATGAAAACGTATCAGCAACCTGTCTGTACTCTCAGTGAACAGGGCGAAAACCGGCTGTTGCGTGCGGCCATGGCCAGCGAGTTTCTTGCCGATGTTCTGTCCTGTTCAGGACCAGCAGGCAGCAGGGAGGTTTCTGCGGAAGGGGCGGCGGCCCTGTTCGCCTGCATCGCCGAACAGCTTGATGGTGTGATCCGGGAAAGCAGTCTGATGAAGGGAGA
>NZ_JAANQO010000013.1:0-1231 GCF_011605905.1 Cronobacter sp. HA18003
GTGTCGCTGCCGCAGCTTCGGTGCATGGTTTAGCCCCGTTACATCTTCCGCGCAGGCCGACTCGACCAGTGAGCTATTACGCTTTCTTTAAATGATGGCTGCTTCTAAGCCAACATCCTGGCTGTCTGGGCCTTCCCACATCGTTTCCCACTTAACCATGACTTTGGGACCTTAGCTGGCGGTCTGGGTTGTTTCCCTCTTCACGACGGACGTTAGCACCCGCCGTGTGTCTCCCGTGATAACATTCTCCGGTATTCGCAGTTTGCATCGGGTTGGTAAGCCGGGATGGCCCCCTAGCCGAAACAGTGCTCTACCCCCGGAGATGAGTTCACGAGGCGCTACCTAAATAGCTTTCGGGGAGAACCAGCTATCTCCCGGTTTGATTGGCCTTTCACCCCCAGCCACAGGTCATCCGCTAATTTTTCAACATTAGTCGGTTCGGTCCTCCAGTTAGTGTTACCCAACCTTCAACCTGCCCATGGCTAGATCACCGGGTTTCGGGTCTATACCCTGCAACTTAACGCCCGGTTAAGACTCGGTTTCCCTTCGGCTCCCCTATACGGTTAACCTTGCTACAGAATATAAGTCGCTGACCCATTATACAAAAGGTACGCAGTCACCCTCTTACGAAGGCTCCCACTGCTTGTACGTACACGGTTTCAGGTTCTGTTTCACTCCCCTCGCCGGGGTTCTTTTCGCCTTTCCCTCACGGTACTGGTTCACTATCGGTCAGTCAGGAGTATTTAGCCTTGGAGGATGGTCCCCCCATCTTCAGACAGGATATCACGTGTCCCGCCCTACTCATCGAGCTCACAGCCTGTGTGCCTTCGTGTACGGGGCTGTCACCCTGTATCGCCGGCCTTTCCAGACCGTTCCACTGACACACAAGCTGATTCAGGCTCTGGGCTGTTCCCCGTTCGCTCGCCGCTACTGGGGGAATCTCGGTTGATTTCTTTTCCTCGGGGTACTTAGATGTTTCAGTTCCCCCGGTTCGCCTCGTTAGCCTATGTATTCAGCTAACGATGATGCACCGAAGTGCACCGGGTTTCCCCATTCGGACATCGCCGGTTATAACGGTTCATATCACCTTACCGGCGCTTTTCGCAGATTAGCACGTCCTTCATCGCCTCTGACTGCCAGGGCATCCACCGTGTACGCTTGTTCGCTTAACCTCACAACCCGAAGAAGTCTTCGTGCTGCGAGTTTGAGAGACTCTGACACACCGCGCATT
>NZ_JAANQO010000014.1:0-1088 GCF_011605905.1 Cronobacter sp. HA18003
GCAACCACGCCCGCGCCAACGGTACGGCCGCCTTCGCGGATTGCGAAACGCAGACCGTCGTCCATCGCGATCGGGTGGATCAGGGTAACAACCATTTTGATGTTGTCACCCGGCATTACCATCTCCACGCCTTCCGGCAGTTCGATGGTGCCAGTCACGTCAGTTGTACGGAAGTAGAACTGCGGACGGTAGCCTTTGAAGAACGGAGTATGACGGCCGCCTTCATCTTTGGACAGAATGTACACTTCAGATTCGAACTTGGTGTGCGGCTTGATGGAGCCCGGCTTAGCCAGTACCTGACCACGTTCGATTTCTTCACGTTTGATACCACGCAGCAGAACACCTACGTTCTCGCCCGCACGGCCTTCGTCCAGCAGTTTGCGGAACATTTCAACGCCGGTACAGGTGGATTTCGCGGTGTCTTTGATGCCCACGATTTCAACTTCTTCACCAACCTTGATGATACCGCGCTCTACACGACCGGTAACAACGGTACCACGACCAGAGATGGAGAATACGTCTTCGATCGGCAGCAGGAACGGCTTGTCAATCGCACGCTCCGGTTCCGGGATGTAGGAATCCAGGTGACCTGCCAGTTCGATGATTTTCGCTTCCCACTCAGCGTCGCCTTCCAGCGCTTTCAGAGCAGAACCACGAACGATCGGGGTGTCGTCGCCCGGGAAGTCGTACTGAGACAGCAGCTCACGCACTTCCATCTCAACCAGTTCCAGCAGCTCTTCGTCATCAACCATGTCGCATTTGTTCAGGAACACGATGATGTACGGAACGCCTACCTGACGACCCAGCAGGATGTGCTCACGGGTCTGCGGCATCGGGCCGTCAGTCGCAGCAACAACCAGGATAGCACCGTCCATCTGAGCAGCACCGGTGATCATGTTTTTCACGTAGTCGGCGTGGCCCGGGCAGTCAACGTGCGCGTAGTGGCGAGTCGGGGTGTCATATTCAACGTGAGAGGTGTTGATGGTGATACCACGAGCTTTTTCTTCCGGCGCGTTATCGATCTGGTCGAATGCACGAGCAGAACCACCGTAGGTTTTCGCCAGAACGGTAGTGATGGCAGCGGTCAG
>NZ_JAANQO010000016.1:0-996 GCF_011605905.1 Cronobacter sp. HA18003
GAAGGTGTGCTGTGAGGCATGCTGGAGGTATCAGAAGTGCGAATGCTGACATAAGTAACGATAAAGCGGGTGAAAAGCCCGCTCGCCGGAAGACCAAGGGTTCCTGTCCAACGTTAATCGGGGCAGGGTGAGTCGACCCCTAAGGCGAGGCCGAAAGGCGTAGTCGATGGGAAACAGGTTAATATTCCTGTACTTGGTGTTACTGCGAAGGGGGGACGGAGAAGGCTATGTCGGCCGGGCGACGGTTGTCCCGGTTTAAGCGTGTAGGCTGACTTTCCAGGCAAATCCGGAAGGTTAAGGCTGAGGCGTGATGACGAGGCACCACGGTGCTGAAGTGACAAATGCCCTGCTTCCAGGAAAAGCCTCTAAGCATCAGGTAACATCAAATCGTACCCCAAACCGACACAGGTGGTCAGGTAGAGAATACCAAGGCGCTTGAGAGAACTCGGGTGAAGGAACTAGGCAAAATGGTGCCGTAACTTCGGGAGAAGGCACGCTGACATGTAGGTGAAGCCCCTGCGGGTGGAGCTGAAGTCAGTCGAAGATACCAGCTGGCTGCAACTGTTTATTAAAAACACAGCACTGTGCAAACACGAAAGTGGACGTATACGGTGTGACGCCTGCCCGGTGCCGGAAGGTTAATTGATGGGGTTATCGCAAGAGAAGCTCCTGATCGAAGCCCCGGTAAACGGCGGCCGTAACTATAACGGTCCTAAGGTAGCGAAATTCCTTGTCGGGTAAGTTCCGACCTGCACGAATGGCGTAATGATGGCCAGGCTGTCTCCACCCGAGACTCAGTGAAATTGAACTCGCTGTGAAGATGCAGTGTACCCGCGGCAAGACGGAAAGACCCCGTGAACCTTTACTACAGCTTGACACTGAACATTGAGCCTTGATGTGTAGGATAGGTGGGAGGCTTTGAAGCGTGGACGCCAGTCTGCGTGGAGCCGACCTTGAAATACCACCCTTTAATGTTTGATGTTCTAACCTGGCGCC
>NZ_JAANQO010000017.1:0-757 GCF_011605905.1 Cronobacter sp. HA18003
GGCGTGGGGACAGTGTCTGGTGGGTAGTTTGACTGGGGCGGTCTCCTCCCAAAGTGTAACGGAGGAGCACGAAGGTCAGCTAATCCTGGTCGGACATCAGGAGGTTAGTGCAATGGCATAAGCTGGCTTGACTGCGAGAGTGACGGCTCGAGCAGGTGCGAAAGCAGGTCATAGTGATCCGGTGGTTCTGTATGGAAGGGCCATCGCTCAACGGATAAAAGGTACTCCGGGGATAACAGGCTGATACCGCCCAAGAGTTCATATCGACGGCGGTGTTTGGCACCTCGATGTCGGCTCATCACATCCTGGGGCTGAAGTAGGTCCCAAGGGTATGGCTGTTCGCCATTTAAAGTGGTACGCGAGCTGGGTTTAGAACGTCGTGAGACAGTTCGGTCCCTATCTGCCGTGGGCGCTGGAGAATTGAGGGGGGCTGCTCCCAGTACGAGAGGACCGGAGTGGACGCATCACTGGTGTTCGGGTTGTCATGCCAATGGCACTGCCCGGTAGCTAAATGCGGAAGAGATAAGTGCTGAAAGCATCTAAGCACGAAACTTGCCCCGAGATGAGTTCTCCCTGAGACTGTAAGTCTCCTGAAGGAACGTTGAAGACGACGACGTTGATAGGCCGGGTGTGTAAGCGCAGCGATGCGTTGAGCTAACCGGTACTAATGAACCGTGAGGCTTAACCTTACAACGCCAAAGAAGTCTGGCGAGTAGAGAGACAATATTCAGCTTGTGACGGATAAACGTTCATGGCG
>NZ_JAANQO010000018.1:0-679 GCF_011605905.1 Cronobacter sp. HA18003
GAAGTAGGTAGCTTAACCTTCGGGAGGGCGCTTACCACTTTGTGATTCATGACTGGGGTGAAGTCGTAACAAGGTAACCGTAGGGGAACCTGCGGTTGGATCACCTCCTTACCTGCAAGATACAACCCCGCGTGCTCACACAGATTGTCTGATAGAAAGTAAAGAAGCAAAACCTCTACAGGCTTGTAGCTCAGGTGGTTAGAGCGCACCCCTGATAAGGGTGAGGTCGGTGGTTCAAGTCCACTCAGGCCTACCAGATTCCTTCTGATACTGCGTTGCGGCAACGCTCACATACTGCGGTATGCATCGCGTTACCACGCCCTGTCTCAGAACGAATTATCGGTAAAGAGGTTCTGACTACTACGATGGGGCTATAGCTCAGCTGGGAGAGCGCCTGCTTTGCACGCAGGAGGTCTGCGGTTCGATCCCGCATAGCTCCACCATCACTTCAGAGTGTACTCGATGAGTATACTGCGAAGTATTTGCTCTTTAACAATCCGGAACAAGCTGAAAATTGAAACAGACATGCTGCTGCATTTCTCCGTAATAAGAAATGCGCGGTGTGTCAGAGTCTCTCAAACTCGCAGCACGAAGACTTCTTCGGGTTGTGAGGTTAAGCGAACAAGCGTACACGGTGGATGCCCTGGCAGTCAGAGGCGATGAAGGACGTGCTAATCTG
>NZ_JAANQO010000019.1:0-652 GCF_011605905.1 Cronobacter sp. HA18003
CCTTCCTCCCCGCTGAAAGTACTTTACAACCCGAAGGCCTTCTTCATACACGCGGCATGGCTGCATCAGGCTTGCGCCCATTGTGCAATATTCCCCACTGCTGCCTCCCGTAGGAGTCTGGACCGTGTCTCAGTTCCAGTGTGGCTGGTCATCCTCTCAGACCAGCTAGGGATCGTCGCCTAGGTGAGCCGTTACCCCACCTACTAGCTAATCCCATCTGGGCACATCTGATGGCATGAGGCCCGAAGGTCCCCCACTTTGGTCCGTAGACGTTATGCGGTATTAGCTACCGTTTCCAGTAGTTATCCCCCTCCATCAGGCAGTTTCCCAGACATTACTCACCCGTCCGCCACTCGTCAGCAGAGCAGCAAGCTGCTCCCTGTTACCGTTCGACTTGCATGTGTTAGGCCTGCCGCCAGCGTTCAATCTGAGCCATGATCAAACTCTTCAATTAAAAGTCTGATGCTCAAAGAATTAAACTGTTAGTTCGTAATGAATTAACTGTTGTTCACTTGAGACTTGATATTCGTTTATCGTCCGTAGACGTTAAGATATCAGTGCCCCGAGTGCCCACACAGATTGTCTGATAAATTGTTAAAGAGCGGTGCGACGCGGCATTCAGCCTGCTGTCGCGAGGTGGCGTATATTACGC
>NZ_JAANQO010000020.1:0-651 GCF_011605905.1 Cronobacter sp. HA18003
ACTATGGGATAAACATCTGGTTTAAGCTTCCATAGGATTTTATCAAGAGGATATTTATCATAAAATTCAGAACCATCTCTTAATACAGAAGTAGCCCAGCAAATGTTTTTACCGACGACGTTATTGAGTTCCGAGCCAACATAAATTTGAAACTCAACATCAATCAACTGCCAAAACATCCTCTCTATTTCAAGTTTTTGGGCTTCGCGTTCAGGTATGCTCTCGTTATGTTTTACTGCTATAGCTTTGTATCGAAGTCCGCCTTCAGGAGTTCTCAAGGTCAGTAAAAAATCGGTTGTCATAACATTCAGAACTTCGACAGGTACTCCTCTTACTCCCCTCACCATAGGATGTTGAAAATGTAGATGATTTGCTATTTGTTGGGTAAGCCGGAGAGGAAAGAGTGGGAATTGTTCCCGGATATCAATCACCGAGTCATTAAACTCAGCCAGATAGAAAAAGTTACTTTCGACAGAAGAAAGGAGATGATGGTTTCGAAACGTCTTAAGGCCAAAGACTATCGAACGGTTTCCACGGGATTTAACGTCCTGAGCTCTAAGCCAGGGCTGATAACTTTGGCCATAGCCCACTCCTATGCCGTCACCTAGCGCATTTTCATAATCCAAATAGGATTTGAGACGCCTACCCCTA
>NZ_JAANQO010000023.1:0-529020 GCF_011605905.1 Cronobacter sp. HA18003
CGTTAAGATATCAGTGCCCCGAGTGCCCACACAGATTGTCTGATAAATTGTTAAAGAGCGGTGCGACGCGGCATTCAGCCTGCTGTCGCGAGGTGGCGTATATTACGCTTTCCTCTTTCAGAGTCAACCCTTAATTTCAGGATTTTTCTCTTCCCGACTCACCGTCGCTGTGGGATGTTTCTCATCAGCGCCGTGTCGATGGAGGCGCATTATAGGGAGCTCAGAAGTAATGGCAAGCGGAAAACTTAAAAAAAATCACGACCGCTCACCTTTTCATCATAACGCGTATTTTTAGCGCTTTTTGATCGCTTCAGGCAGCGCAGCGAGGCTATTTAACACCCAATCGGCCGCCGCTTCGGCTTCTGGCGTCACAGGTTTGCCGGTTCGCACCAGCACTTTGGTGCCTACACCCGCAGCGGCACCCGCCTGCATATCTTCTAATTTATCGCCCACCATATAAGAAGCCGCCATATCGATGTGCAGAAAATCGCGCGCGGAGATTAACATGCCCGGCTGCGGCTTGCGGCAGTCACAGTTCTGGCGAAACTCCTCCACTGCCCCTTCCGGGTGATGCGGGCAATAATAGATGCCGTCGAGGTCGACGCCGCGGTCCGCCAGCGACCAGTCCATCCATTCGGTCAGTTGCTCAAACTGCGCTTCGGTAAACTTACCCCGCGCGATGCCGGACTGATTGGTCACCAGCACCAGCGCAAAGCCCATGGCTTTAAGCTCGCGCATCGCATCGATAACGCCATCGATAAACTCGAAGCGGTCAATCTCAGAGACATAACCGTGATCGATATTAATAGTGCCGTCACGGTCGAGAAAAATTGCCGGTACAGATTTAGCCACCTGAAAAACTCCTGCCTTAAATAATGCCGCCTAGTATCGCATGATTCCTGGACGGAGAAAGTGCTCATTGCAGACAGCCAGATTGATTTAGACGTCTGGATGCCTTAACATCCATTCTGTTTACGGCCAACACCCGTATAAGGCAGAACAAAATGCCACGGCTAACTCCTATAAGATAATAAATAACCAGATGATCAAACTGTCGAATATCACCAAAGTGTTCCAGCAGGGAAACCGCACCATTCAGGCACTGAATAATGTCAGCCTGCATGTCCCGGCAGGACAGATTTATGGCGTGATTGGTGCCTCAGGCGCCGGTAAAAGTACGCTCATCCGCTGCGTCAATCTACTTGAACGTCCGACTCAGGGCAGCGTGCTGGTCGGCGGCCAGGAGCTGACCGCGCTTTCCGAATCAGAACTGACCAAAGCCCGTCGCCAGATTGGCATGATTTTTCAGCATTTTAATCTGCTGGCATCACGAACTGTTTTTGGCAACATCGCACTTCCGCTGGAGCTTGATAACACGCCGCGTGACGAAATCAAACGCCGCGTAACCGAGCTGCTGGATCTGGTTGGCCTGAGTGAAAAGCAGGACGCCTATCCGGCAAACCTCTCTGGCGGTCAGAAACAGCGCGTGGCGATTGCCCGAGCGCTTGCCAGCAACCCGAAAGTGCTGCTGTGCGATGAAGCCACCAGCGCGCTGGACCCGGCCACCACCCGCTCGATTCTGGAACTGTTAAAAGACATTAACCGCCGTCTGGGCCTGACTATTCTGCTCATTACGCATGAAATGGATGTTGTGAAGCGTATCTGCGACTGCGTTGCAGTGATCAGCAACGGCGAGCTTATTGAACAGGACAGCGTCAGCGAAGTGTTCTCGCACCCGAAAACCCCGCTGGCCCAGCAGTTTATTCAGTCCACACTGCATCTGGATATCCCGGAAGATTACGCCGAGCGTCTTAAGGCGCAATCCGGTGATAACCGCGTACCGCTGCTGCGCCTTGAATTCACCGGCCAGTCGGTTGACGCACCGCTCCTCTCCGAAACCGCGCGTCGCTATAACGTGAACAACAACATTATCAGCGCGCAGATGGATTACGCCGGCGGCGTGAAATTCGGCATTATGCTGACAGAAATGCACGGCACACAGGAAGAAACGCAAGCGGCCATCGCTTACCTGCAACAACATCATGTAAAAGTAGAGGTTCTGGGTTATGTCTGAAGCAATGATGTGGTTACTGGTGCGCGGCATCTGGGAAACGCTGGCGATGACCTTTGTTTCCGGCTTTTTTGGTTTTGTGATTGGCCTGCCGGTTGGCGTATTGCTGTACGTAACGCGTCCGGGCCAGATTATCGAAAACGCAAAGCTCTATCGCATTCTTTCTGCGCTGGTGAATATCTTCCGTTCCATTCCTTTTATTATCTTACTGGTATGGATGATCCCGTTTACCCGCGCCATCGTTGGTACTTCCATTGGTCTGCAGGCGGCTATCGTCCCGCTGACCGTGGGTGCCGCGCCGTTTATCGCCCGTATGGTGGAAAACGCCCTGCTGGAGATCCCGTCAGGTCTTATTGAAGCTTCACGCGCGATGGGTGCCACGCCGATGCAGATTGTTCGCAAGGTGCTGCTGCCTGAAGCCCTGCCGGGCCTGGTGAACGCCGCGACCATTACGCTGATTACGCTTGTCGGCTATTCCGCTATGGGCGGCGCGGTCGGCGCAGGCGGTCTGGGCCAGATCGGTTATCAGTATGGCTACATCGGCTACAACGCGACCGTGATGAACACCGTATTAGTCTTACTGGTCGTACTGGTGTATTTAATTCAGTTCTCAGGCGATCGCATCGTCCGGGCTGTCACTCACAAGTAACGTTACACACAACATCAATATACTTTCAGTTAAGGAATGATTATGTCTTTCAAGTTTAAAACCTTTGCGGCAGTAGGCGCCCTTCTCGGCACACTGGCTCTGGCAGGTTGCGGTCAGGAAGAAAAAGATCCGAACCATATTAAAGTGGGCGTAATTGTGGGTGCGGAACAGCAGGTTGCTGAAGTCGCCAAAAAAGTCGCCAAAGAGAAATATGGTCTCGATGTCGAGCTGGTGACTTTTAACGACTACGTTCTGCCGAACGAAGCGCTGAGCAAAGGCGATATC
Organism: Cronobacter sp. HA18003; assembly: GCF_011605905.1. Taxonomy (NCBI): domain Bacteria; kingdom Pseudomonadati; phylum Pseudomonadota; class Gammaproteobacteria; order Enterobacterales; family Enterobacteriaceae; genus Cronobacter; species Cronobacter sp. HA18003. The sequence goes on from NZ_JAANQO010000023.1 coordinate 3,006, forward strand.
GACGCGAACGCGTTCCAGCACAAACCGTATCTGGATCAGCAGATCAAAGACCGTGGCTACAAGCTGGTTTCCGTCGGCAACACCTTCGTGTACCCGATCGCTGGTTACTCCCGCAAAATCAAATCACTGGATGAGCTGCAACCGGGCGCGCAGGTTGCCGTGCCGAACGATCCGACCAACCTTGGCCGTTCCCTGCTGCTGCTGCAGAAAGTCGGTCTTATCAAGCTGAAAGACGATATCGGCCTGCTGCCGACCGTGCTGGATATCACCGAAAACCCGAAAAACCTGAAGATTGTCGAACTGGAAGCGCCGCAGCTGCCGCGCTCGCTGGATGACGACCAGATTGCCCTTGCGGTGATCAATACCACTTACGCCAGCCAGATCAACCTGACGCCAGCGAAAGACGGCATCTTTGTGGAAGACAAAGATTCCCCGTACGTGAACATGATTGTGACCCGCGAAGATAACAAAGACGCGGAAAACGTGAAGAAATTCGTTAAGGCTTATCAGTCTGACGAAGTGAATGAAGCCGCGAACAAAGTCTTCAACGGCGGTGCCGTCAAAGGCTGGTAAGCCGATTTGATTGCCAGTGGTTATAATTTCAGGACGGGCTTAAGCCCGTCTTGTTATTTCTGCAAGCTCCTGATTCAATAAGCCACGTTTTTATCACCGACGAGGAATTATTATGCGTGCTTTACCGATCTGTCTTTTAGCATTCATCCTGAGCGGCTGCTCCGTGCTAAGCAGATCCCCCGTAGAACCTGTTCAAAGCACCGCGTCGCCGCAAAAATCCGAGCCAGTTCGCCAGAAGACGGTTCGCCCTGCTCCGGTAAAAATCTACACCAACGCAGCCGATCTGGTTGGTAAACCCTTCCGCGATCTGGGCGAAGTGAGTGGCGAATCCTGCCAGGCTTCTAACCAGGATTCTCCGCCGAATATCCCGACGGCCCGTAAGCGCCTGCAGATTAACGCCTCTAAAATGAAAGCGAACGCCGTTCTGCTGCACAGCTGTGAAGTGACCAGCGGCACGCCGGGCTGCTACCGCCAGGCAGTTTGCTTAGGGTCAGCCCTTAGCGTTCCGACCAAATGACGACTTTTGCGTTTGAGCAAATCGGCGTCATCCGCTCGCCTTATAAAGAAAAATTCGCCGTGCCGCGCCAGCCAGGACTGGTTAACAGCGCGCGCGGCGAGCTGCATTTAATCGCGCCTTATAACCAGCCTGACGCCGTGCGCGGGCTGGACGCGTTTAGCCACATCTGGGTCGTGTTTGTTTTTCATCAGACGATGGAAGGCGGCTGGCGGCCTACCGTGCGTCCGCCAAGGCTTGGCGGCAACGCCAGAATGGGCGTTTTCGCCACGCGCTCTACCTTTCGCCCGAACCCCGTTGGCATGTCGCTGGTGGAACTTCAGGGCATCCGCTGCGAAAAAGACCGCGTGATCCTGACGCTCGGCGGGCTGGATCTGGTGGACGGCACGCCAGTCATCGATATCAAACCGTATTTGCCCTTCGCCGAAGCGCTGCCCGATGCGCGCGCGGGCTATGCACGAGAAGCACCGGAGGCGGCGATATCCGTCTTTTTTACCGATGAGATTGCGAAGGCCCTGCCGCCGCTTGAGAAACGCTACCCACGGCTTGGCCAGTTCATCTGTGAAGTGCTCGCCCAGGATCCGCGTCCGGCTTATCGTAAAGAGGAAGAAACCGGCAAGAGCTACGCCGTCTGGTTGCTTGATTTCAACGTCCGCTGGCGCGTAACGCCGCAGGGCTTTGAGGTCTATGCCCTGGAGCCGCGTTAATTTCCATAGCCTCTCTTTTGGCGGCCCATTCTCACTGGTACACTAAACCACTTTTTTGTGTCAGGCTTTAGCGTGCCTGAATTCACACGTTCAAACGGAACCGTAACAACATGCGTACTAGCCAATATCTGCTCTCCACTCTGAAGGAGACACCTGCCGACGCGGAGGTTATCAGCCACCAGCTGATGCTGCGCGCCGGGATGATCCGCAAGCTGGCCTCTGGGTTATACACCTGGCTGCCAACCGGCCTGCGCGTCCTGAAAAAAGTCGAAAATATCGTGCGTGAAGAGATGAACAACGCCGGTGCTATCGAGGTGTCGATGCCAGTGGTTCAGCCCGCTGAACTGTGGCAGGAGAGCGGCCGCTGGGAACAGTACGGTCCGGAACTGCTGCGTTTTGTCGATCGCGGCGATCGCGCGTTTGTGCTCGGCCCGACGCACGAAGAAGTCATCACCGATCTGATCCGCAATGAGCTGAGCTCTTATAAACAGCTGCCGCTCAACTTCTATCAGATCCAGACCAAATTCCGTGACGAAGTGCGCCCGCGTTTCGGCGTGATGCGCTCGCGCGAGTTCCTGATGAAAGACGCCTACTCTTTCCATACCACGCAGGAATCGCTGCAGCAGACCTACGACGCGATGTATGAGGCCTACAGCAAAATCTTCACCCGCATGGGGCTCGATTTCCGCCCGGTGCAGGCAGATACCGGCTCAATTGGCGGCAGCGCGTCGCACGAATTCCAGGTGCTGGCACAGAGCGGCGAAGACGATATCGTCTTCTCTGACACCTCTGACTTCGCGGCTAACATTGAGCTTGCCGAAGCGGTCGCCCCGCTGACCCCACGCGCGGCGGCAACCCAGGAGATGACGCTGGTCGATACGCCGAACGCGAAAACCATCGCCGAGCTGGTTGAGCAGTTCAACCTGCCAATTGAAAAAACCGTGAAAACCCTGCTGGTGAAAGCGGCTGAAGGCAGCGAGTTCCCGCTGGTGGCGCTGCTGGTGCGCGGCGACCACGAACTGAACGAAGTAAAAGCCGAAAAACTGGCGCAGGTCGCCAGCCCGCTGACGTTCGCGACAGAAGCCGAAATCCGCGCCGCAGTTAACGCCGGTCCGGGTTCGCTTGGCCCGGTGAATATGCCGGTTCCGGTCGTTATTGACCGCAGCGTGGCCGCGATGAGCGATTTCGCCGCAGGTGCGAACATCGACGGTAAACACTACTTCGGCATCAACTGGGATCGCGACGTGGCGACTCCGCAGGTTGCGGATATCCGCAACGTGGTAGCCGGCGATCCAAGCCCGGATGGTCAGGGCACGCTGCTTATCAAACGCGGTATCGAAGTGGGTCACATTTTCCAGCTTGGCACTAAATACTCCGACGCGCTGAAAGCCTCCGTACAAGGCGAAGATGGCCGTAACCAGGTGCTGACGATGGGCTGCTACGGCATCGGCGTTACGCGCGTGGTGGCGGCGGCGATTGAGCAGAACCATGATGAACGCGGTATTGTCTGGCCGGACGCCATTGCGCCGTTCCAGGTCGCGATTCTGCCGATGAACATGCACAAATCCTTCCGCGTGCAGGAGCTGGCGGAGAAACTCTACGCTGAGCTGCGCGCCAAAGGCATCGACGTGCTGATGGATGACCGTAAAGAGCGTCCGGGCGTGATGTTTGCGGATATGGAGCTTATCGGCATTCCGCACACCGTGGTGATTGGCGATCGCAACCTCGACAACGACGAGATTGAATACAAATACCGTCGCGACGGCGAGAAAAAGATGATCAAAACCGGTGACATCCTCGATTACCTGGTCGCGAATGTGAAGCGCTAAGCGCTCTCCACATTGCATTAAAAAGGCCCTCAGTAGAGGGCCTTTTTCTTATTGGCTTACCTGTCTCCGTTACGGATGATCGCAATCTTTACCGGGCCTGAACGCCACTTTGCGATCGGCGACCAGACGCTTTTGCACCGCGCCGCTCGCCGGATCGACCGTCATGGTAAAGTGCGCTTCCACCACCAGCAGCACCGGTTTCTGGCTCACGCCACCCGCGCTTTGATAGTCATGCGCCAGCGCGGCATGATTTTCTACGTTCGTCTCGCGCCCGGTGGCGCAGTCGGTAAAGGTGGCGGCGCTTGCATTGTGCTGGTACATCCCCGTCATGGTCATTGACGTTTTCGGCAGCGGATCGCTCACCGGATCCAGCCGGTAATTCAGCGACGACTCAATCGGGTGGCCTTCCCGGTCAAGCATTTCCAGCGCCTCACCGCGCGCGCGGAAATAGGTTTTCTCGCCCGCGCTGTCAGTGAGCACCAGCTTATCGGCGGTACGCGCCCAGGTGCCGTAAGCGGCGAACACCGCCTGCCCCTTCGCCCCCAGATAACGTTGATTCATCACCCAGGTGCCGTCTTTTTCTAAAAACAGCGCGGTCTCGATGCCTTCGCAATCGGCGCAGGGCAGCACGCCTTTCCAGCTCTGCTGCATCGGCTTCAGCTCCGCGGCGCTGGTCGGCGCTAAGGTCTGCATTTCTGCCCGGTTGTTACAGCCAAACAGCGTAAACAGGCTTAACGCCGCCGCTGCGCAAAATATGATTTTTTTCACCGTATTTCCTTATTGTTCGTGGTGCTTTTAATCCGGCATACCGCGCACTTTTCCCCGCAGGGCTTTGGTGGCGGATTTATGGGTTTTCGCCTCCAGGCGGCGCACTTTCGAAGCGCGCGTCGGGCGAGTCTCCTTTCGACGCTTTTGGGTGGCGGTAAGTTCCCGCACCAGCATCACAAGACGCGCCAGCGCCGCCTCGCGGTTCATCTCCTGGCTGCGATACTCCTGCGCCTTGATAACCACCACACCCTCGGCGGTAATCAAGTGGTGACTCGCCGCCAGCAGGCGTGCTTTCCACTCATCCGGCAGGCTGGAGGCGTTGATATCAAACCGCAGGTGAATGACCGTCGAGCTTTTATTCACATGCTGCCCGCCCGCGCCCTGCGCCCGGATGGCGCTGAACGTCACCTCGTCATCGGGCACCGCCACGCTTCGTGAAAACGTAATCATGCCTGAGCTTGCCAGACGGTCGGATGAAGCTCCAGGTTTTCCTCGCCGCCGGAAAGCCAGATAACGCCTTCCTGCAACGTGACCTGTAACGTCATGGTTCTCTGTGCCAGCGCGCTCAGCTGCGCGAGCTGTTCATCATTGATATACCAGATAGTCAGGTTCTTATACTGCCGCAGTTTGTCCTGATTCTGCTGCCACCAGATCTGCGCGGCGCGATCATTATAGGTAAACAGCGCCACCTGCTGCGACTGGCTCACCGCCTTCTTAAGGCGTCGCTCTTCCGGCAGCCCGAGCTCAATCCAGAGATCGATGCCGAGATGATCGTTGCGCAGCCAGATCTCCGGCTCGTCATCGGCGCACAGGCCGCGGGTAAACTGCAACCGCTCGTCGGCGTACATCATCCAGGCCAGCAGGCGCAGCATCATCCGCTCCTGCGTTTCCGAAGGATGGCGCGCCAGCGTCAGGTTGATGTCGAGAAACTGCTGCCGGTCGAGGTCGGCCACATTGACCGCCGCTTTATAAATGGTTGCTTTTAACGCCATAGGGCCCCCTGAAAAGTTGGGGGGTATTGTAGCGTAATACGTGTCGGCTGGCTGCCGCTTCAAGCGCAGCGCGGTAACGCTGCGAGAGCCTGCGCTATGGCTCTGATGACTATGGTATAGTCACCTTGCTAAACAGAGTTTAACTACGTAGGCTTAGACTTGCATCCCGCGGTGAAGTCTGTCGTCAGGCTCTGACAGGAGGGCATGTGGATAAATATTGTGAATTAATACGACAGCGCTATTCGCAGATAGCCAGCGGCGAACTGGGGTACATTCCCGACGCGCTGGGCTGCGTATTAAGGGCTCTGAATGAGGTGGCCTCTGACGAAGCCCTCTCGGAGTCGGTCAGGGAACAGGCGGCGTATGCTGCCGCGAACTTACTGGTGAGCGATTATGTCAATGAATGATGCCTATCAACCCATCAACTGCGATGACTATGACAACCTCGAGCTCGCCTGCCAGCATCACTTATTACTGACGCTGGAACTCAAAAGCGGCGAGGTCATGAAGGCCAAAGCGCAGGATCTGGTTACGCGCAAAAACGTCGAATATTTGATTGCCGATGAAGCCGGTGCCGTACGCGAAGTACGTCTCGACAAAATTGCGAGCTTCAGCCATCCACAAATCGGTACGGTGGTTGTCAGCGAATCCTGACACGCACGCCACCCTGACGGGCAGCCCTGGCGGCTGCCCGTTTTTTTTCAGGGCTTCTGCCCGGCGTAGTAAGCCGCCAGATTTGCGATATCTTCATCCGACAACCCACTCACGTACGCCTTCATGATTTCCGCCTGCCCGCCGCTGCGCTCGCCTTTTTTGTACGCCTGAAGCGCATGTTCAAGATACGCCTCATTTTGCCCGGCGAGATTCGGGTAAATGGGCGCGCTGGCTTTGCCGGACGCGCCGTGGCAGGCGAGGCACATGACTGCTTTCTCTTCGCCTGCCGCCGCGTCGCCTTTGGCCTGCGCCGTCACGCTTAACGCCATCAGGCTCGCCAGCCATACGCCATGTTTAATCATCGTTGTGCTCCTTGTGCCAGGCCAGACTCCAGCCCGGTTCGTTCTGCGCCTGGCCTTCACGGGTAATGAACAGGCCGGGGGCGCAAATGGGTTGCTCATCATAAAACAGAATTGGCGTTATCTCGCGCTGCCAGGGCGGCACCTGCAGTTCCTGCCAGAGTTTTTTAAGCGTGCGTCCGCGATCGCGCCCGACGATATACAACATCCCTGGTGCGCTGAAGCGCACCGAGACCGTTTCGCCGGGGCGCGGTGGACGCACGGCGTCGCCTGCCTCACCGAAACGCAGGCAGCCCAGCGATTCCGGCAGGAGCAATGCCTTATGCGGATCGGGCCAGGCAAGCACCGTCTGGCGCTGCCCCTGCCGCGCTCTCACCCACCACAGCCGCCCCTGATAGCGCCGCGCTTCATAATCGCCGCATTTCAGGCGCGGCGCGGCATCCTCACGGCTTTGGGCCACTTCATCCCAGAGCCGTTGCAGCGTGGCGCGCGAAGGCATCGCCGCGTTCAGCGCGGCCAGCCAGCGGCGCAGCAGCGCGGCGCGTTTCAGCGCGCTCATGGTTTCAAGCGGCGCAATCGCGAGCGTTTTGCCATCCATCAGCGCGGCAAGCTCCGGCGTCAGCAGCTCATCCAGCAGTTGCTCCTGCTCGCCACAGAGTTGTGCGCTGCGCGCCGCCGCCTGGGTGAAGTGCGGCCAGCGCGCTTCCAGCGCAGGCAGAATGTGCAGGCGTAAAAAGTTGCGATCGAAGCGATCGTCCTCGTTGCTTTCATCGTCGATCCACACAAGCTGGTGGCGAGAGGCCCACGCCTCCAGCTGCGCACGCGGCGTGTTCAGCAGCGGGCGCAGGAGAACGCTATCCGCAAACGGCAGTTCGGCAGGCATCGCCGCCAGCCCCGCCGGGCCGCTGCCGCGCTTTAGCGCCAGCAGCAGGGTTTCGCACTGGTCATTGAGATGCTGCGCCGTCACCAGCGCTTCGCCCGGCAGAAGTGCGGCTTCAAACGCCTGGTAGCGCGCCTTGCGGGCCTGCGCCTCAAGACCGAGACCGTCCTGCGCCAGCTCCACATACGCCAGCTCAAACGGCACCTGCCAGCGGTGACAATGCGCCTGACAATGCGCCGCCCAGCGGTCAGCGTTCGGGCTGATACCGTGATGAACGTGAATGGCGCGCAGGCGCAGTTCAGGATGCGTCTCGCGCAGCCGCACCAGTTGATGGAGTAACACCGTCGAATCGAGCCCGCCGCTGTAAGCCACCAGCAGCTGGCGTCGGCCCCGCAGGGCTGAGAGCAGAGAAGTGTCCATTGCATCGCAAGAAAGAAGAGCCATTGCCGGGCAACTTACCGGGCAATGGCGTCGGGAGCAAGCGTTACTGCTGGTAGAGTTCCAGCGGCAGGCCATCCGGATCGTTGAAGAACGTAAAGCGCTTGCCGGTGAGCGGATCCACGCGTACCGCCTCGCACGTCACGCCACGGCTTTCCAGAAACGCCACCGCCCTCTCGACGTCGTCCACGCTGAATGCGAGATGGCGCAAACCGCAGGCTTCCGGGCGGCTCGGTCGCGCGGGCGGAAACGGAAACGAAAAGAGCTCGATCACGTACTGTCCGTTCAGCGCCAGATCGCCCTTCCAGGAATCGCGCGCCTCACGATAAACCTCTGACTGCAGGGTAAAGCCCAGCGTATCGCAGTAGAACGCTTTGCTGCGGTGGTAATCCGTCGCGATAATGGCGATATGGTGAATCTGTTTTAAACCCAGCATAATCCCTCCTTATGATTGTCTGGCACGTTACTGAGCCTCATGCGGCAAAACAAGGGGTTACTCGCTTTTTAGGACACGTACCCTATAGACGCCGTCTTCGCCGCACTTCGCGCCGTGGATATCCGTTTCAAAACCGGGATAGTGCCTGCCGATGGAGCAGAGCATAAGCAGGAAATCGAGCACCGCGCGCGAATCTTCGGTGATCATCTCGCCAGGCATCACCAGCGGCACGCCGGGCGGATATGGCAGGATCATATTGGCAGACACTCGCCCGATCAGTTTTTCGATCTCCACCGTTTCGACATTGCCCTTCACCTGCTGCTGATACATTTCATGCGGCGTCATTTTCATCTCCGGCAGCACATCAAACGCCCGCAGCATCAGATCCGGCAGATCGTGCTGCTGAATAAGTTTGTGGATCCCCTGCGCCAGCTCCTGCACGCGCATGTTGCGGTAGAAATCGGGATCTTCCGCCCAGAGATCGGGCAGCATGTTTTTCACCCGCAGGTTGAGATCGTAGGCGCGCTTAAACTCCGTCAGGCCGCGCAGCAGGCCCATCGCGCGGGTTTTATCGATGCCGATACTAAACAGGAACAGCAGATTGTACGGGCCGGTTTTCTCGACCACCACGCCGCGCTCGTCAAGAAACTTCGCCACCAGCGCCGCGGGGATCCCCTCTTTCTCCATATTGCCCTGCGCGTCCATGCCCGGCGTCAGGATCGTCACCTTCACCGGATCGAGATACATATGATCGCGGTCGGCATGGGTAAAACCGTGCCAGTCGTCGCCGGGCGTAATCGGCCAGCAGTCCGCTTCGTCAATCTCCTCTGGCTGCCAGATATCAAAGAACCAGCTGTCACTCTCCTCGCGAAGACGCTGCACCTCTTTGCGAAAATGCAGCGCGCGCTCCACCGAGCGGTTAATCAAGCGGCGGCCCGGATTACCGCGCAGCATCGCCGCGGCAGTTTCAATCGACGCCACCAGCGGATAACTCGGCGAGGTGGTGGTGTGCATCATGTACGCTTCGTTAAACGTCTCTTCGTCATAGTCGCCCTTAATATGGATAAGCGACGCCTGCGACAGCGCCGCCAGCATTTTGTGGGTCGACTGAGTTTCAAAGAACACTTTCCCCGGCACACGCTCGCCGCTCATGCCGCTCTTGCCCTTGTAGATCGGGTGAAAATGGGTGTAAGGCACCCAGGCGGAGTCGAAATGGATCGAGGGAACGTCCAGCGTCTGCTTGATCCAGTTGGTGTTATACAGCAGCCCGTCGTAGGTGGAGTTGGTGATGACCGCATGGACCGGCCAACTCGCGTCCGGCGTCTGCGCCACTTTTTGGGCGATCGACTCGCGGGTAAATTCCCGCTTCGGAATGCCGCCGAGAATACCGAGCGCATTACGCGTGGGCTTGAGCCACAGCGGCACAATATCGCTCATCATCAGCAGATGCGTCAGCGATTTATGGCAGTTGCGATCGATAAGCACCGTGCTGCCAGCGTGCGCGGCGTACATCCCGATGATTTTATTCGACGTGGATGTGCCGTTGGTCACCATATAGCTCTGCTCGGCCCCGAAAGTGCGGGCGATATACTCTTCCGCCTCCAGATGCGGCCCGGTGTGATCGAGCAGCGATCCAAGCTCGGTGACGGAGATCGAAACATCCGCCTTCAGCGTGTTGCCGCCAAAAAAATCGTAAAACAGGCAGCCGACCGGGCTTTTCTGATACGCCGTGCCGCCCATATGCCCTGGCGTGCAGAACGTATATTTGCCCTCTTTCACATAGGTAAACAGCGCTTTGGTAAACGGCGGCGTGATGTTGTCGAGATATTCCTGGGTGTACTGGCGAATGCGCGTCGCGATGTCATCAGCAATGCCCAGCGAATACTCGAAAAACCAGAGCGCCATGCGCATCTCGTTGGCGCTGACATCCAGCGTCGAGTGCGTATTGATAAACGCGTACAGCGGCAAATATTCGTTGAGCTGATTGATTTCACAGCATAAATCGAGACTGTACTCATCCCAGTCGAAAATGACGCCACAGATGCGTGGGTTGTGCTCGATAAACTTCAGCAGATCGTTGCTGTTTTTCGGCCAGATTAGCTGAAAGCCCTGCTGCTGGAGCGCCGCCTGCAACTCTTTCATCGGCTCGTCTTTATAAAAAACGCCGTGCGGCCCCATGATGGCGATGATATTCACTGCTTACCCCCTGGCAAAAAAACCGTCTGGTAAGCATAGTTGAGCGAAGCGGAACGACGGGCGAGAAGGCAAAAAACCTGCAATCCGCCGTTTGCCTTCTCGCGGTAATAATCCAAAAAGCCAGCCCGCAGACTGGCTTTTTACGCTTACAGCGCGTTCCAGGCATCCTGCCAGTTAAGGCCCGCGCCTGGCTCATAGTAAGCAGGCGCCACACTGCACCAGCCGCCAGCCGGGAACGGCTTGCACTGATAAAGCGCGCCCTGGTTGAGGACGATGTCGCCCGGCTTCCAGCTATGGCTCGCGGTCCATGACGGGTAGCTCACGGGGCCAGCATCCGGCGTTTTCGCTTTCACGTTGAGGATATAGCTGGTGGTGTCGCTCAGTTTACCGTCGTCCACTTTCAGGCTGATGGTGTACTGCGCGTCGCTGGTGCTTTCTGGCGCGTTAAAGGTCACTACGCTCTTGTCTTTACCGCTCAACGTCTGCCCGTTTTGCGCCATCCAGGTGTAGGTCAACGCGTCGCCGTTCGCATCGCTGGAGCCCGTCGCGCTCAGCGAGACTTTGCTGCCCGACTCAACCGCGCCCACCGGACCGCTGATACGCGCAACCGGCGCGACATTGCCTGAAGGCGTCGGAGACGGTTGTGGTTGCGGCTCAGGCTGCGGCGCGGGCGTAGTGCCGCCGGAGGCGTCGTTAACGATATTCACGTTAAAGTGATTCTGCACACATTTGGCATAATCCCCCTCTTTGAACGCGCTGAACGGCGTCTGGTAGCCCACCAGCTGACAGGCATAAGCCTGACCATCCGGCGTTGTGGTGCTCCAGCTCCAGTCCATTTCCCAGTAAATTGGCAGCGCACCTGCGCCACCCGCGTCAAACTGCTTCATTTTCTTACAGCCGAGGACTTCATCTGCCGGCACCGGCACTTTCAGGTATTTGGCAAACTCTTTGTAATACGCGATACGGTTCAGCGACTGGGCGTTTTCCGCGTCGCCGCCACACTCGACACCACCGTTGATTATCTGGATGGTCACGCCAAAGCCGGGCACCAGCCCGTTCTCTTTATCGTGTTCGTTCGGCACCCAGGTGCCATCAATCACATGCAGCATGCCAGGCTTAGGCGGTTGCGGATAAACAAAGAAAAAGATCGCGCTGGCGAGATTCAGCCAGGTATCGGCGACCATTTCTGGTTTATCAAGCAGCGGACGGACATCGCCATACATGGCGTCAGAGAACGGCCCGTAGTTGTAGTTATAGGAGAGCTGCTTGGCGCCGCGCCCGAAATAACTCATGTAATCGCCGTCTTTATCTTTACCGCAGGGCCAGGTCTGCCCCTGCCAGGTGTCCGGGTTACATTCGCCGTTATAGCCCCCCTTTTGTCCTTCGGTCCAGCCCATTTCGCGCAGATAAACCAGCGCCTGCCGCCACTCCGGCTGCTCGCGCCAGCTCTCATGACCGCCGGTCTCCTGCGCGAAGTGCGCAAACATGGTGGCGAGCGATTTGCGGCAGATGGCGTCGGCGTCGCGTCCGTCGCTGTAGCTACCGCACACCGCCGGGAATTTGCCGACGGCTTTCAGAAAGTTGATGTAGGTATATTCCGGCGCACGCAGCGGAAAGAGATATTCCCAGTCCTGCGCGCTCAGGATTTTCTCGACCCGCTTAACGTTATCCGGGTTCGCGGCGCGCCCCGGCGCTATCTGCTCGACCTGCGCGTTATCCAGCGTGCGGATAGCGCTTTTTACCGACTGCATCAGTGGAAAATTGGTCAGCTCCTGCTCTTTTTTAGTGAGGTCGCTGGCGTTAAGGGTGTAAGGCGTGCTGCTGCTGAGTAGCGGCGCGGCCAGCGCCTGAGCGCCTGCAAGAACCCCTGCGGCACCAATCGCCGCGATTTTTGCTATTTCCATTCCGGTGTCCCCTTGTGGTTGTGGTTCACAAGCCAGTGTAGGAAGGGAGAAAGACGCGTCACCTCACGTTAACTCATTGCAAAAATCACATTTCATCAGCGATGAGCGACCATAAAAAAGGGCCGCTATCGCGACCCTCATTGAGATTTTTATCTGCCGTTTATCAGGCGTAACCGTAGCTCATCAGACGCTGATAACGGCGGTTGAGCAGATCGTCTTTGCTCAGCACGTCGAGATCGGCGAGATCGGCAAGCAGCTGGGTTTTCAGCGACTGCGCCATGGCTTCCGGATTGCGGTGCGCGCCGCCCAGCGGTTCCGGGATAACGCTGTCGATAAGCTTCAGCTCTTTCAGGCGCGGCGCGATGATGCCCATCGCTTCTGCCGCAAGCGGCGCTTTATCGGCGCTTTTCCAGAGAATGGAAGCACAGCCTTCCGGCGAGATAACGGAATAGGTGCTGTATTGCAGCATATTCACTTTATCGCCAACACCGATGGCCAGCGCGCCGCCGGAGCCGCCTTCACCGATAACGGTACAAATAACCGGCACTTTCAGGCGAGACATCTCACGCAGGTTGCGGGCGATAGCCTCCGACTGACCGCGCTCTTCCGCGCCCACACCCGGATATGCGCCAGGGGTGTCGATGAAAGTAATGATGGGCATGTTGAAACGCTCAGCCATTTCCATCAGGCGCAGCGCCTTACGGTAACCTTCCGGGGCGGGCATACCAAAGTTACGACGGATTTTCTCTTTGGTTTCACGGCCTTTCTGGTGGCCGATGATCATCACCGGACGCCCATCCAGACGCGCGATGCCGCCGACGATTGCTTTGTCGTCAGCGTAAGCGCGATCGCCTGCCAGTTCGTCAAATTCGTCAAACGCCAGGCGGACATAATCCAGGGTGTACGGACGCTGTGGATGACGCGCCAGCTGGGCAATCTGCCATGCGCCGAGATCGGCAAAGATTTTGCGCGTCAGTTCTACGCTTTTTTCACGCAGACGATGCACTTCTTCGTCGATGTTAATATCCAGTTTCTCATCCTGACGGCTAACCGCAGTCAGGGAATCGATTTTCGCTTCCAGCTCTGCAATCGGCTGTTCAAAATCAAGGAAATTCAGACTCATAGTATTCCTGTATTAGTCAAACTCCAGTTCCACCTGCTCCGAACCTGGCAGGCCACGCGGATTGAATCCAGCGATTCAGGGGCCTGGCACCTGATGCAACGCATCAGTCAAACTCCAGTTCCACCTGCTCTGAACCAATCAGGCCACGCAGATCGTTGAGTAAACGATCGTTCGGAGAGACACGCCACGTCGCGCCAAAGCGCAGCCGGGCGCGTGCATCCGCCCTCTGATAGTAGAGATGTACTGGAATGGTTCCCGAACGGTGGGGTTCCAGAGACTGACGGAGTCGGTTTAAAAGCTGGTCATCAATTTGCCTGTCCGTCAGCGAGATAGCAAGCCCACGCGCATACTTTTCGCGGGCTTCGTCAATGTCCATGACTTCGCGGGCGGTCATTTTAAGGCCACCGCTGAAGTCATCAAAGCTGACCTGTCCGCTGACGATAAGGATTCGGTCTTTTTCCAGCAGATGCTGGTATTTTTCCAGAGCGTCGGTGAACAACATCACTTCAAGACGTCCGGAACGGTCATCCAGCGTACAGATGCCGATACGATTGCCGCGCTTGGTGACCATAACCCGCGCGGCAATTATCAAACCCGCCGCCGTGGTCACTTTGCCACGCTCGGTAGGATGCATATCTTTTAAGCGCATGCCGCCGACATAACGCTCGATCTCTTTCAGGTACTGGTTGATGGGGTGACCGGTGAGATACAACCCCAGCGTTTCGCGCTCGCCATCCAGCACCACCTGCTCCGGCCACGGCTGACAACTGGCGTAGGATTGCTCGATTTGCTCCGGCTCTTCCGCCAGCACGCCGAACATATCCGCCTGGCCGATGGCCTCGGCTTTCGCATGTTGATCCGCCGCTTTCAGCGCGTCGCCGAGCGAATTCATCAGCGCGGCGCGGTGCGGCCCGAGGCGGTCAAACGCCCCGGACATGATCAGTTTTTCCAGCACGCGGCGGTTAAGCTTTTTGGTGTCGGTACGGGCGCAGAGATCGAACAGCTCGCGGAAGTAGCCGTCTTTATTACGCGCCTCGATGATGGCCTCGATAGGGCCTTCGCCAACGCCTTTGATCGCGCCAATACCGTAGACAATCTCCCCGTCGTCGTTGACGTGGAAATGGTACAGCCCGGAGTTGATATCCGGCGGCAGGATCTTAAGCCCCATGCGCCAGCACTCATCCACCAGCCCCACCACTTTATCGGTGTTGTCCATATCGGCGGTCATAACCGCTGCCATAAACTCCGCCGGATAGTGGGCTTTGAGCCACAGCGTCTGGTATGACACCAAAGCATAGGCGGCAGAGTGCGATTTGTTAAATCCGTACCCGGCGAATTTTTCCACCAGGTCGAAGATTTTCATCGCCAGTTCGCCGTCGATGCCATTGTTTTTCGCGCCGTCTTCAAAGATGGAGCGCTGCTTGGCCATCTCTTCGGGTTTCTTTTTACCCATCGCACGACGGAGCATATCCGCGCCGCCGAGGGTATACCCTGAGAGCACCTGGGCTATCTGCATCACCTGTTCCTGATACAGAATGATGCCGTAGGTCGGCTCCAGCACCGGTTTCAGGCTCTCGTGCTGCCACTGAATATCCGGGTAAGAGATAGCTTCGCGTCCGTGTTTACGGTCGATAAAGTTATCCACCATGCCCGACTGCAGCGGCCCCGGACGGAACAGCGCCACCAGGGCTATCATATCTTCGAAGCAGTCTGGCTGCAGACGCTTGATGAGATCTTTCATGCCGCGCGATTCAAGCTGGAAGACCGCGGTGGTTTCCGAGCGCTGAAGCATGTCGAAGCTTTTCTTGTCATCCAGCGGAATGGCCGCGATGTCGATAGGCTCAAGCCCCTGCTTCGCGCGGCGGGCGTTAATCATCTCCAGCGCCCAGTTGATAATGGTAAGCGTGCGCAGACCTAAGAAGTCGAACTTCACCAGCCCCGCGTATTCCACGTCGTTTTTATCAAACTGAGTGACCGGATGGTGGCCCATCTCGTCACAATAGAGCGGCGCGAAATCGGTAATTTTCGTCGGCGCGATCACCACGCCACCGGCGTGTTTACCGGCGTTACGCGTTACGCCTTCGAGCTTGCGCGCCATGTCGATGAGGGCTTTGACCTCTTCATCGGCATCGTAAATTTCCTGCAGTTGCGGTTCGGCTTCAAACGCTTTGGCAAGCGTCATGCCCGGATCGGGTGGCACCAGTTTAGAGATGCGATCGACAAACCCGTAAGGATGCCCGAGCACGCGGCCTACGTCGCGGATCACCGCTTTCGCCGCCATGGTGCCGAAGGTAATAATCTGGGAAACCGCGTCGCGACCATACATGTCGGCCACGTGCTCAATCACCTGGTCGCGTTTTTCCATGCAGAAGTCGACGTCGAAGTCGGGCATGGAGACACGTTCCGGGTTAAGGAAACGTTCGAACAGCAGGTCGAATTCCAGCGGATCGAGATCGGTGATTTTCAGCGCATACGCCACCAGCGACCCCGCGCCCGAACCACGGCCTGGCCCTACCGGAATACCGTTATCCTTCGACCACTGGATAAACTCCATGACGATCAGGAAGTAACCAGGAAAGCCCATCTGGTTAATCACCTGGAGTTCAATATCCAGGCGCTCATCATATTCCGGGCGTTTCTGCGCGCGGATTTCCGGATCGGGGAACAGGAACTCAAGACGCTCTTCCAGGCCCTCTTTCGATTTCATGACCAGGAAATCTTCGGTGGTCATGTCGCCGGTCGGGAATTTCGGCAGGAAATATTCGCCAAGACGAACCGTCACGTTACAGCGACGGGCGATCTCCACGCTGTTTTCCAGCGCCTCCGGGAGATCGGAGAACAGCTCGCACATCTCCTCTTCGGTACGCAAATATTGCTGCGGCGAATAGTGGCGCGGCCTTTTCGGATCATCGAGCGTAAAGCCGTCGTGGATGGCGACGCGGATTTCGTGCGCGTCAAAATCGCCAGGCTCAATAAAGCGCACGTCGTTGGTGGCGACGACCGGTATGCCTTTTTCTTCCGCCAGCGCGACGGCAGCATGCAAATACCGCTCTTCATCCGGACGGCCGGTACGCACCAGCTCCAGATAGTAGCGGTCAGGGAAATGCTCCTGATAAAACGCCAGCGCCTGCTCGGCCATAACGTTATTACCACGAAGTAAACACTTACCAACATCACCCTGACGACCGCCGGAGAGCAGGATCAGCCCTTCGCCCAGCTCCGCCAGCCATTGCTGGTCTATCCACGGGCCAGCCGCGCCGTAACCGCGCTGGTAGGCGCGTGAGATAAGCAGCGTCAGGTTCTGATAGCCGGTATTGTTCGCCGCCAGCACGGTGATATGCGAGAAGTCGTCGCCCAGCAGCTCGCACTGCATGTTGAAGTCGGCGCCGATAATCGGCTTGATACCGACGCCATGCGCGCCGCCGTAGAATTTGACCAGCCCGCACAGGTTGGTGAAGTCAGTAATGGCAAAGGCAGGCATGCCAAGTGCGGCCGCCTTTTTTACCAGCGGCCCCGTTTTTGCCAGTCCATCAATCATGGAATAGTCACTGTGCACTCGCAGGTGCACAAAACGCGGTTCAGCCATTTCTGTTTCCGGTTAACTCTGTTTCGTCGTTAAGAGGCAATGCCCAGCGCGCGTCTGACCGGCGCAAAGCTACGCCGATGATGCGCCGTCGCGCCGTGCTCGGCAAGCCGCTCAAGGTGAAAGGCGGTCGGATAGCCCTTATGCTGAGCAAATCCATATTGAGGAAAGGTGAGATCCAGTTCAGCCATTTCCGCATCGCGCGTTACTTTAGCCAGTATCGACGCGGCGCTGATTTCCGCCACGCGGCTGTCGCCTTTGACGACGGCCATGCTCGGCATCGGCAGGGCCGGGCAGCGGTTACCGTCTACCAGCACATATTCCGGCGTAACGGCAAGCCCCGCCACGGCGCGCTGCATGGCGAGCATCGTGGCGTGAAGAATATTGAGCTCGTCAATCTCGTGCGGTTCCGCGCGCCCGAGACTCCAGGCGATCGCTTTCTCTTTGATCTCATCAAACAGCGCGAGGCGACGTTTTTCAGACAGCTTTTTGGAATCCGCCAGCCCGACGATGGGCTTGAGCGGATCGAGGATCACCGCAGCGGTGACTACAGCGCCGACCAGCGGGCCACGGCCCACTTCATCAACGCCCGCCACCAGGTGCGTGTGGGGATAGATAAATTCCATCATTGCGCCAGTTCCAGCACCGCGTCCGCCGCCTGTTCATCGGCATTGCAGCGGATCTGCTGATGCAGTTTACGGAAAGTGTCGTGCATCTCATGGCTCTGCTTGCCGTCAGCGAGCAGCGGCAACAGCGCGTCGGCGAGCTTCTGCGGCTCGCAGTCATCCTGGAGCAGCTCTTTCACCAGCTCGCGCCCCGCCAGGAGATTAGGCAGCGACACAAATTCAGTTTTCACCAGCCGTTTCGCCAGCCAGAAAGTGAACGGCTTCATGCGATAACCGACGACCATCGGACATTTCGCCAGCATACATTCGAGCGCGGCGGTGCCAGAGGCAAGCAGCGCCGCGTCGCTTGCGATCATCGCTTCGCGCGCGTGACCGTCAAGCAGATGCGCGGTCAGCTCTGGCGCGACTTCCGCTTTGATGCGCTCGAACTGCTCGCGCCGCTTTGCATTGACCAGCGGCACGACAATTTCGAGATCCGGGTAATGCTCGCGTAAACGCTGCGCGGTTTTCAGGAAGTCGGCACTCAGCATCTCGACTTCCGCGCTGCGACTGCCCGGCAACAGGGCCAGACAACGGGCGTCGTGGGCGATACCGAGCACATCACGCGCCGCGTTTTTGTCCGGGTCCAGCGGCATCGCGTCCGCCATGGTATGGCCGATAAAGCGACACGGCACGTTAAATTTGTCATAAAACGCTTTTTCGAAAGGCAGAAACGCGAGCACCAGATTGGTGGCTCTGCCTATTTTGAAAACGCGTTTCTGACGCCAGGCCCAGACTGAAGGGCTGACGTAGTGAATGGTGCGAATACCCTGTTGTTTCAGGTTGCCTTCCAGCGTGATGTTGAAATCCGGCGCGTCGATACCGACAAACACATCCGGTTTCAGCGCGGTGAAGCGCTCGGTGAGATCGGCGCGGATATGCAGCAGGCGGCGCAGGCGGCCCAGCACTTCCACAATCCCCATCACGGCCAGCTCTTCCATCTCATACCAGGCTTCGCAGCCTTCGGCCTGCATACGCGGGCCCGCGACGCCGACAAAACGCGCGTTCGGCACGCGCGCTTTGAGGGCACGGATGAGACCAGCACCAAGAATGTCGCCGGAGGTTTCTCCGGCGACCAGGGCAATCGTCAGCGGGCGGGTCATTAACGAATCAGACCACGCGTGGAACGGGCGAAGAAATCGTAGAACGGCTGCACTTCAGGATGTTTTGCGGCAATCTCTGCGATTTCCGGCTTCACTTCGTCCAGCGTCTTACCGCTGCGATAAAGCAGCTTGTAAGCGTTACGGATAGCGTGCAGCGCTTCTTTGCTGAAGCCGCGACGCTTAAGCCCTTCAATGTTCACACCAAACGGGGTCGCGTGGTTGCCCTGCGCGATGACGTAAGGCGGCACGTCCTGCGCGACGCCGGAGCAGCCGCCGACCATCACGTGCGCCCCGATGATGCAGAACTGATGCACGGCCGTCATGCCGCCGATGATTGCGAAATCATCCACGGAAACATGCCCGGCAAGCGTAGCGTTATTGGCAAGAATGCAGCGATTGCCTACTGTGCAGTCATGCGCGACGTGCGCATTAATCATCAGCAGGTTATCGCTGCCCACCTTCGTCAGACCACCACCCTGTGCCGTGCCGCGATGAATGGTGACGCTTTCGCGGATGCGGTTGCGATCGCCAATTTCAACGCGGGTCGGTTCGCCAGCATATTTCAGATCCTGGTTTACCTCGCCGATAGAGGCGAACTGATAGATCTCGTTATCGCGGCCGATCGTAGTATGACCATTCACGACAACGTGCGATTTCAGTACGGTACCTTCACCGATTTTGACATCAGGGCCGACAATACAAAACGGACCAATGTGGGCGTTAGCGCCGATGACGGCACCCTCTTCCACAATGGCGGTGGGATGAATAAAGGCGGTCTTATCAATCACGTATCAGGCCTCCCGGCTCCGTGCACACATCATGGTGGCTTCACACACCACTTTACCGTCAACCAGCGCGACGCCTTTGAAGCGTGTCACTCCACGGCGCGTTTTTTCAAAGGTAACTTCCATCACCATCTGGTCGCCTGGCACGACAGGGCGCTTAAAGCGCGCTTCATCGATGCCTGCAAAATAGTAAAGTTCACCCGGTTCCAGTTTGCCAACGCTTTTGAATGCCAGAATACCGGTGGCCTGCGCCATGGCTTCTAAAATCAACACGCCCGGAAAAATGGGTTTACCAGGAAAGTGACCCTGGAAAAAAGGCTCGTTTACAGAGACATTTTTTACTGCGCGTAGAAAACGACCTTCCTCAAAATCCAGCACGCGATCCACCAGCAGGAATGGATAACGGTGCGGCAGAAGCTCTAAAATCTCTTCAATGTGCAGAGTATGAGTTTCAGTAGTCAAAATACTCTTCCTGTCTAAAAATATACTGAATGGGCAATAATAACACGGCCTGCGGCGATTCTGGATCGCTTGCAGGCCGCGGTTCTGTTGGCGGGCAGGCTTTATATACCGGCGAGTTAGTCTTGCTGAGTGACTTTACGCTCAACTGCTTTTAAGCGTTTGTTCATTTCATCAATATTCATCACCAGCGCCGCCGTTTTGCGCCACACTTTGTTCGGTTGCAGCGGTATGCCTGAAGAGTAGACCCCAGGTTCAGTAATAGGACGCATAACCATCCCCATCCCTGTTACCGTTACTTTGTCGCAGATTTCCATATGGCCGTTAATCACGCTGGCGCCGCCAATCATGCAATAGCGGCCGATTTTCAGGCTACCAGCCATGATGACACCGCCTGCGACCGCCGTATTGTCGCCAATCACGACGTTATGTGCAATCTGGCACTGATTATCAATGATCACGCCATTGCCGATAATGGTGTCATCAAGCGCGCCACGGTCGATCGTGGTACAGGCACCAATCTCAACGCGGTCACCGATAATGACACGGCCAAGCTGCGGAATTTTAACCCAATTGCCGCGATCGTTGGCGTAGCCAAAGCCATCCGCGCCGATAACGGTGCTGGACTGGATCAGGCAGTTTTCGCCAATCTGAATATCGTGATAAATGCTGACGTTCGCCCACAGGCGAGTACCGGCACCGAGCTTGCTGTTCTTACCGACAAAACAGCCTGGGCCGATAACGACGTTGTCGCCAAGCTCTACGCCGGATTCAATCACAGCGTTAGCGCCAACGGCCACGTTATTGCCAAGCCGTGCGGAGGCGTCAATCACCGCGCTCGGCGCGATGCTGGACGCAGGCTGCGGCGTGGTATCGAGAATCTGAGCCATGCGCGCGTAAGTCAGGTAGGGATTTTTCACTACCAGCGCGGCGCTGTTGGCAAAAGGAAGATCGGCCTCGGTCATGACGACCGCTGAGGCCTGGCAGTGCGCCAGTTGTTCACGGTAACGCGGGTTTACCATGAACGTGATTTGCCCTTCCTGCGCAGATTGCATGGAAGCGACGCCGGTGATGGCGATATCGCCATCACCGTGTAACTCCGCATCCAACTGCCGGGCTAAATCAGCCAGTCGAATTGAAGGCATTACTTATTTAACCTGTTTCAGCACATCGGCGGTGATGTCTTTTACATCGTTGCTGGTGTAAGCCACCGTATTGGCGTCTACCACCAGATCGATATCCTGGTCAGCAGCCACTTTTTTCACAGCGCTCTGGATACGAGTCACCAGCTTGCCGCGTTCTTCGTTAGAACGACGTGCACGATCCTGTTCGAACTGCTGCGCTTTGCTGGAGAACTCCTGGCGACCCGCCATGACGTCTTTCTCCAGTTTGCTGCGCTCGCTCGCCTTCATGGTAGAGCCGTCACGCTGCAGACGCTGCATTTTAGCCTGCAGGTCGGTTTCCATGCGCTGCAGTTCGCCGGCACGGCCTTTGAACTCATTTTCCAGCGTTTTAGAAACGCCAGTGCTCTGTGCAACCTGCTGGAACAGATTACCCATGTTAACTACAGCGATCTTGTCAGCAGCCTGAGCTGATGCTGCCATTGCCAGGCCAAGACCTGCAGCGAATAACCACTTTTTCACAATAAACTCCTTACCATCCCATATGTGCCCGAGAGCACTATTCTTTGCGTGGCCCGGATGCGTGCTATGCGCACGCACCGAAAGTCATCGCGACTGCTAAACGCATTCCCTTGTAATGAACATTACCAGGTCTTGCCAATATTGAACTGGAACTGTTCTGCTTTGTCTCCCTCGTATTTCTTGAACGGCTGGGCATAAGAGAACACCAGCGGCCCAAGTGGAGACATCCATTGTAACGCAATACCCGCGGACATACGGATGTTGCTTGGATCGCTATAATCCGGCACGCCTGCCGCACGCATTGCTGCGGTGTTTTTCCAGTTGGTATCCCAGACGGAACCCGCATCGGCAAACAGCGAGGTACGAACGGAGTTCGCGTACTTCTCGCTCAGGAACGGCGTCGGAGTAATAAACTCAAGGCTTGCGACGCCCATCGCGTTACCGCCGACGGCATCATCGGAAGAACAATAGCCACCCACCGCTTTGTCACAGTTATCCAGACCCGGACCGCTGTAATACACCGCTTTAGGACCGATGTTATTGGACTGGAAACCACGCACGGTGCTTGAACCACCTGCATAGAAGTTTTCATAGAACGGCATCTCTTTGCCGCCCAGGCCATCCCCGTAACCCCAGCGCGTACGACCCAGAACCACCCACTTATGGTCGTCATCGATAGGCACATAGGTTGCTGTATCGAGCGTGACTTTATAGAACTCGTTATCCGAGCCCGGAATCGTCACTTTACCGTTAAGGTTCACACGAGAGCCGGACGTCGGGAAGAAGCCGCGGTCAAGGTGGTTGTAAGTCCAGCCGTAGTTCAGCGTGAAATCGTCCGCCGAGAAACCGTTGTCATCGGAGGTCGTTTTCGCGCTCTGGCCTAAAGAATCCAGGTAACGCCACATCGCCACCTGCGGTTCCATATTCGACAGGTCGTTGTGTACGTAACCTAAGCCGAGGCGCAGCGTGTTGTATTCGTTAACCGGGAAGCCCAGCGTGCCATCCACACCATAGCTTTTGTTGGTGTAGGAGGAGAGGTCCGCATCGTCCGCTTTAAAGTCATTGTAGAAAATGCGCCCACCGAGACTCACACCATCAACCGTAAAGTACGGGTTGGTGACGGAGAACTCAGAATATGTCTGGTAGTCGTTTTTAGTGCCGTTGATACCGACGGAATAACCGGTACCGAGCCAGTTATCCTGCTGCACGCCAACCTGGAAGCTGACGCCGCTTTCGGTGCCGTAGCCCACGCCGAAGTTAAAGCTGCCGGTGTTGCGTTCTTTAACTTTGTAGACCACATCAACCTGATCCGGGCTGCCGGAAACACGCTGGGTATCCACATCCACGGTCTCGAAATAGCCGAGACGGTTCAGACGCTCTTTACCCTGATCGACCAGATCGCTGCCAAGCCACGCGCCTTCCATCTGACGCATCTCACGGCGCAGTACGGCATCTTTGGAGGTGTCGTTACCTTCAAAGCGAATTTTGCGTACATAGAAACGGTTGCCGGAATCGACATTCACATGCAGCTTAACGGTCTTATCGGCGTCGTTGATTTCCGGCTGCGTCTGTACGCGCGGATACGCATAACCGTAACGGCCAAGCAGTTTTTTGATGTCGTCTTCCATACGGGTCACTTTCGTGCCGTTGTAAAGCTCGCCCGGCTGCATTTTGGTGAGCGACTCAATTTCAGCGGAGTGGCCGGCCAGGTTGCCACTCACTTCAACGCCGGCAATCTTGTACTGATCGCCTTCGGTTACGTTGATGGTGACATAAATGCCTTTTTTATCCGGCGTCAGGCTGACCTGCGTGGAGTCGATATTGAAGCGCGCGTAACCGCGATCGAGGTAGTAGCTACGCAGCGTTTCGAGATCGCCCTGAAGTTTTTGCTTCTGGTATTTGCGATCGCCCACCACGTTCCACCACGGCACTTCGTCACGCAGCTGGAAGTTGGAAATCAACTCTTCGGTGCTGAACGCACGGTTGCCGACAATGTTGATCTGCTGGATTTTGGCGGAGACGCCTTCCTGGAAGACAAGCTTCAGGTCAACGCGGTTACGCGGCAGCGGCGTGACCACGGCTTTTACGCTGGCGCTGTATTTACCGACGCTGTAGTAAAAGTCTTCCAGACCTTTTTCGATATCGGAAAGCGTGGTGCGGTCAAGGGATTCACCCACGCGCACGCCGGAGGCCTCGAGGTTCTGCTTGAGCATGTCATCTTTCACCGACTTGTTGCCGGAGAAAGTAATGCTGGCGATCGTCGGGCGCTCTTTCACCTGAACGAGCAGCGTATCGCCGTCGCGCAGCACCCGAACATCCTCGAAGTTGCCAGAGGCAAACAACGCACGGATAGTATTACTGATATCCTCGTCATTTACCGTGTCGCCAACGCGAACCGGCATGCTGAGGAGGGCCGCACCAACGGCGACTCGCTGCAGGCCTTCGAAATGAATGTCCTTCACTACGAACCCGTCTGCACCGTATACGGTGGCGCTGCTAAACAGCAGCGACGCTATGAGCAACTTTTTCATCGCCATCGTTGTTATGCGTTCTTCCTAACCTGCTCTCTATAGCCGAGAGAAATCATTGAAAAGTGCAAGCCCCATTAACAGCACCAGCAACATTGAGCCAATGCGATAACTAAAGTCTTGAACTCGCTCGGAAACCGGCCCGCCTTTAAGCTTCTCAATCGCCAGAAACAGCAGATGCCCCCCGTCGAGTACGGGTAGCGGGAACAGATTGATAATCCCTAAGTTCACGCTGATCAGCGCCAGAAACATCAGGTAGTAAATCAACCCGAACTCCGCTGACATCCCTGCTCCCTGGGCTATCGAGATTGGCCCACTGAGGTTGTTCAGTTTAACGTCGCCGGTCAGTAATTTTCCCAGCATGTTGACCGTCAGCTTCATCAGCTGCCACGTTTTCTCCGTGGCTTCTGCTATCGCGTTAAACGGCCCATACTGGCGCACTGTTTTGTACTCATCGGGCAGCGGCGCAATTTTCGGCACTACGCCTGCAAACCCTTCCGCCTTTTCATTACCGGGTTTTGTATCCGGTATCAGCGTCAAAGACAAGGGGCTGCCCTGTCTTTCTATTTCGATTGCGAGCGGGCGCGCCGGATTATCGCGCACCATCGTCACAAAGGTCGACCACTCACTGAGCGGCTGACCATCGACTTTAACGATCCTGTCCCCGGCTTGCAAACCCGCTTTACTGGCGGCCGACTTCGGCTGAACCTGTGCAAGCACCGGTTCAATCTTCGGACCAAACGGCCTGATACCAAGCGACGTGACCGGATCTTCTTTATCCGGTTCGAACTGCCACTGACGCAGATCGAGCACTTTATCCGTGGTCGCCGTGTCGCCTGGCGAGGCAATGCTGAGCGTCACGTTCTTGTCGCCGATACGGCCAACCAGCTCAAGACGCACAGCATCCCAGTCTGGCGTTTCGATGCCATCTACGGCTTTTAGTTCCGTGCCAGGTTCGATTTGTGCCTTCGCCGCGATGGAATTGGGCGTTATTTCACCAATCACCGGTTTAAGGCCCGGCACACCCATCATGAAAACGAGCCAGTAAGCGAAAATAGCGAAGAGAAAATTGGCGATGGGTCCGGCGGCGATAATTGCCGCACGCTGCGACACAGATTTATTGTTGAAGGCTTCGTGGCGTCGTTCCGGCGCAACCGGCTCCACGCGCTCGTCGAGCATTTTGACATAGCCGCCGAGCGGGATCAGGGCGATGACATATTCGGTGCCGTGGCGGTCAGTGCGCCGCCACAACGCCTTACCAAAGCCGACGGAGAAGCGCTCTACACGCACGCCGACTTTACGGGCAACCCAGAAATGGCCGAACTCATGCACCGTGATAAGAACGCCCAGTGCGATAATAAAAGCCGCCAGATTCCAGAGTATGCTCAACATAATTTATTCCGTTAAATCGTCCTGAAGACCAACAGCAGCAGACAGGCGAAAACCGGCACCGCTGCCGTCAGGCTGTCGATGCGATCGAGAATGCCGCCGTGGCCTGGGATCAGATGTCCGCTGTCTTTAATGCCCGCCTCGCGCTTAAACATGCTCTCGGTCAGGTCACCCAGTACAGAGGCCAGCGCAGCGACAATAGAACAGGTCAACAGCGTAACCGGCGCAACGTTCAGATCCGCCCACGCGCCGTAAATCCAGGAGATGATCGCAGCGGTTACGAGGCCACCGATAAAGCCCTGCCAGGTTTTCCCCGGAGAGACTTTCGGCGCAAGTTTATGCTTGCCGAACATTTTACCGAACATATACGCGCCGGAATCCGCTCCCCAGACGAGGAACATGACATACAGCAGCCAGAGCGCGCCGCTGTAGTGATTCGCTTCGTAATGCCAGGCGCGCAGCGCCACCATGCCCCAGAAAAACGGGACAATCGTCAGCAAGCCAAACACCAGACGCAGCGCTTTTGAATGCCGCCAGAAGGTGGCGGAGTTCGGGTAGAACAACACCAACAACAGCGCGACCACCCACCAGCCCAGCGACGCCCAGAGCGCGCCTTCGACCAGCGGAACGCTAATTGGCGCCTGATAAATCGGCAGAAAAAAGAGCATCAGCGCCAGAAGCAGCCCGCAAAGCAGCGCCAGCCATACCCGCTGAGTTCGGGAAGTAAAACCGCTCAGTTGTCCCCATTCCCAGGCGGCCAGCACGCAGACGACCAGCGTCGCAATCGCGAACCCCATCGGCGGCAACAAAAACAGCGCGGCGATAACAACCGGTATTAAAACAAACGCAGAAATCAGGCGATACTTCAGCAAAAGCTACCCCCATCAGGCATCGATGCCGCCAGGTGCCGTGCCGCCGAACCGTCTTTCCCGGTTGGCAAAGGCATTTAGCGCACCTTCAAAGTCTTGTTCATCAAAATCAGGCCAGAGAACATCGGTAAAATAGAGCTCTGCATAGGCAATTTGCCACAGCAGGAAATTACTGATTCGATGCTCTCCCCCTGTCCTAATCACTAAATCTACGGGAGCCAGCTCATGCATGCAGATTTGCTTACTGAGCATCTCTTCATCAATCTGGTCAGGACGTAATAATCCTTCCTGGACCTGCGCCGCTAGCTGCTGCACTCCCTGAATAATATCCCAACGTCCGCCATAATTCGCGGCGATATTCAGCGTCAGGCCAGTATTCTGGCTGGTTAACGCTTCGGCTTTGTGGATACGATCCTGCAAACGAGTATTGAAACGGCTAATATCGCCGATAACCCGCAGACGCACATTATGGCGATGCAGGCTTTTGACTTCGCTGTCGAGCGCCCAGACAAATAACTCCATCAGCGCGCTGACTTCCTGGGCAGGACGGTTCCAGTTTTCGCTGCTGAATGCGTAAAGCGTCAGTGCCTCAATACCATTGTTTGCAGCGAAAGAAACCGCGCGGCGAACCGACTTCGCCCCCGCTTTATGACCAAAGGCTCTGATTTTCCCTTGTCTTTTCGCCCAGCGGCCGTTGCCATCCATAATAATGGCAACATGGCGCGCGCCATGTGCGGGCAAGTTTTCGCTTAATGGAAGGTTTACAGACAACATAACGCGTATTTATTCCCTGATAAGGATTAAGCGGTACTCAGGAATACTGAAGCCTTTGCATAAAAAAGCCGTGACAACCACGGCTCGCCCGACAGGCCAGGCTCACCCACCCGTATTCAGGTGGCGCAGACTATATCACCGAAGCAGAGCGCTCACAAATAACCTCGCCTTCACCGTATGATTAATCATCAGCTTGCGAGACGCGTCACCCGTTTCTGCGCAACAACACGCGCTTCGGCGTCGACGGTGAGCACTTCATCCACACTTTGCGGTTCGCGAAGATCCATTTCATCCAGCACCGCCTGATTAAGCGCTGCGATATCCGTAAAACGAATCTCTCCGGCAAGAAAAGCGGCGACCGTAATTTCATTCGCCGCGTTAAGCGCTGTCGTCGCCGCCTGCCCTTTTTCGAAGGCATCAATGGCAAGCTTCAGACAGGGATAACGCTGATAATCCGGCTCACCGAAGCTCAACGTCGCTATCTTGCAAAAATCCAGGTGCTGTACGCCGGAAGGAACGCGCGCCGGCCAGGCCATCGTATGCGCGATGGGGGTGCGCATATCGGGTTCGCCCAGTTGTGCCAGCACGCTGCCATCGGCATAACGCACCATGGAATGAATCACCGACTGTGGATGAATCAATACTTCCATCTGGTCTGCCCGGGCATTAAAAAGCCAGCGAGCTTCAATGTATTCGAGACCTTTATTCATCATGGTAGCCGAATCGACGGATATTTTACGCCCCATCGACCAGTTAGGATGACGGCACGCCTGGTCTGGCGTCATTGCGGCCAGTTCAGGCAAAGGCGTCTGTCGAAACGGTCCACCAGATCCGGTGAGGATAATCGAAGAAACTCCGCTTTCCTCAAGTTTAGCGTACCCCAGGTTGTGTTGAATTGTTGCCGGTAAACTCTGAAAAATCGCGTTGTGCTCGCTGTCCACCGGCAGCAGTTGCGCCCCGCTCTGCGCGACCGCGTCCATAAAAAGTCGCCCGCAGGTCACCAGCGATTCTTTATTCGCCAGTAACACTTGCTTACCGGCAGCGATAGCCGCAAGCGTCGGCAGAAGCCCGGCGGCACCGACAATGGCCGCCATCACCTGGGTCACGTCGTCGAGCGCAGCCATCTCGCAGGCGGCGTCGCGCCCTGCTAATACTTCAGTGCGGCTGCCGTGCTGGCGCAGCGTTTCACGCAATTCACGGGCGCTCACCTCATCATCCATTACCGCGAAACGGGGGCTAAACTCCAGGCATTGCTCAACCATTCTGGCGACATTCTTTCCCGCCACCAGGGCGGTCACCGAAAATTCTTCCGGATTATGGCGAATAACATCAAGGGTGCTGCAACCGATAGAGCCGGTTGAGCCGAGAATGGTTAAATGCTTCATGAGGCGCTCAACGTGAAATAAGAATAAACGCATCGCGCAGGCGCGCGATCCAATGCAAAACGCCGCCAGCGAAAACCGCGATGCGGCTCTCCTGTACGGCGTTTACAGTATCATCAGAAAGGGCTTAGAACTGCATCAGCTCGGCTTCTTTATCAGCCAGCGCCGCGTCCACTTTCTTGATGGCGGCGTCAGTCAGTTTCTGAACGTCGTCCTGAGAGCGGCGATCTTCATCTTCACCGATCTCTTTATCTTTCAGCAGCGCTTTGACTTTATCGTTCGCGTCGCGACGGACGTTACGGATAGCGACGCGCGCCTGCTCAGCTTCGCCACGCACCACTTTGATGAGGTCTTTACGACGCTCTTCGGTCAGCGGCGGCAGCGGAACGCGGATATCGCTGCCTGCGGAGCTTGGGTTCAGACCGAGGTCAGATGCCATGATCGCTTTCTCAACGGCCGGGCCCATGGAGCGATCGAACACGTTGATTTTCAGCGTACGGGAGTCTTCTACGGTGACGTTAGCCAGCTGACGCAGCGGCGTCGGCGTGCCGTAGTATTCCACTACGATCCCGTCCAGCAGGCTCGGGGAAGCGCGGCCGGTACGCACTTTGCTGATTTGGGTTTTGAATGCTTCAACGCACTTGTCCATGCGTACTTCAGCATCTTTTCTGATATCGCTAATCACGTTACGAATCCTTGAAAACTGGTTATCAGGCAGACCACACCCGCGCCACGATGCCTTGCGGCTGCGTGCTAAGTATAGCCTTCTTTATCTTGCGGCACCCGACGGGTCGCCTGGTCACGGAAACTGATTTTAAAGCGGAATCTTACCCTGATTCCCTTCAAACGAAAATTATTCCGTAATCAAAGTGCCTTCTTTTTCGCCCATTACCACGCGGCGCAGCGCGCCCGGCTTATTCATGTTGAAAACACGAATCGGCAATTTGTGGTCGCGTGCGAGCGTAAAGGCCGCCAGATCCATCACTTTCAGCTCTTTTTCGAGCACTTCCTGATAGGAAAGCTGATCGTAGAGCGTCGCGGTCGGATCTTTCATCGGGTCTGCGGAGTAGACGCCGTCTACTTTCGTCGCCTTCAGCACCACTTCCGCTTCGATTTCGATGCCGCGCAGGCAGGCGGCGGAATCGGTGGTGAAGAACGGGTTGCCGGTACCGGCGGAGAAAATAACCACGCGGTTGTTACGCAGCAGGCTGATAGCTTCAGCCCAGCTATAGTTGTCGCACACGCCGTTTAACGGGAAGGCAGACATCAGGCGGGCGTTAACATAGGCGCGATGCAGCGCGTCGCGCATCGCAAGGCCGTTCATTACGGTCGCGAGCATACCCATGTGGTCGCCCACGACACGGTTCATACCGGCTTTGGCAAGGCCAGCGCCGCGGAATAAGTTGCCGCCGCCGATCACCACCCCGACCTGGATGCCCAGCTCCACCAGCTCTTTAATTTCCTGCGCCATGCGATCCAGAATGCTCGCATCAATACCGAAGCCTTCTGCTCCTTGCAGCGCTTCGCCACTCAGCTTGAGCAGAATGCGTTTATAGACGGGTTTTGCATTGGTAGCCATGTTTCTTTCCTGGAACTGTCAACGAATGGGATGGTTAATTCAGGCGACATGATGCGTCGCATTCCGGCTCCGGCTATATAAGAGCAGGCCGAAATTTATGAATGACGGATAAAAAGGAGCCGCCCTCAGGCGGCTCTTTTACACCATTAAGACTGGCGGGACATGGCAGCAACTTCTGCTGCAAAGTCAGTCTCAACTTTCTGGATGCCTTCGCCCACTTCAAAGCGGATGAAGTTAGTGACGTCAGCGTTGTGCTCTTTCAGCAGCTGAGCAACAGTTTTGCTCGGGTCCATAACGAACGGCTGACCGGTCAGAGAAACTTCGCCGGTGAATTTCTTCATGCGGCCTTCAACCATTTTCTCTGCGATTTCTTTCGGCTTGCCAGACTGCATGGCGATGTCCAGCTGTACCTGGTACTCTTTTTCTACCACGTCAGCAGACACGTCTTCCGGCTTAACGAATTCCGGCTTGCTTGCAGCAACGTGCATCGCCAGCTGTTTAACCAGCTCTTCGTCAGCGTTTTTAGCCGCAACCAGAACGCCGATACGCGCGCCGTGCAGGTAGCTCGCCAGAACGTCGCCTTCCAGGGATGCGATACGACGGATGTTGATGTTCTCGCCGATTTTAGCAACCAGTGCAACGCGCTCTTCTTCGAACTGCGCTTTCAGTGCTTCAACGTCGGTGATTTTGCCCGCAAAAGCCGCGTCCAGCACTTTGTCAGCGAACGCCTGGAAACCGCCGTCTTTAGCAACGAAGTCGGTCTGGCAGTTAACTTCCAGGATCACGCCGTAGTTGCCTTCGATCTTGGTTTTGATCACGCCGTCAGCAGCTACGTTGCCTGCTTTTTTCGCCGCTTTGATCGCGCCAGATTTACGCATGTTTTCGATAGCCAGCTCGATGTCGCCATTAGCTTCAACCAGAGCTTTTTTACATTCCATCATGCCTGCGCCAGTACGTTCGCGCAGCTCTTTTACCAGGGAAGCGGTAATTTCAGCCATTCTATAATCCTCGGTTATCTCGTGCGGGGAGATAAGTCCAGGCCTGTCGGATACTATCGACACACCCGACTCAAACAAAAAAGGGAGCCTGAGACAGGCCCCCTAACCAAACTTGTTACTACCTGGTTAATAAGGGCTCTAAACGAGCATGCCTTATTATTCAGCTTCTACGAAGCTTTCTTCCGCCTGAGCAGCCAGATCCTGAGAACGGCCTTCACGAACGGTTGCAGCAACAGCATTCAGGTACAGGCTGACGGCACGGATGGCGTCATCGTTACCCGGGATAACGAAGTCAACACCGTCCGGATCGGAGTTGGTATCAACGATAGCAAATACCGGGATACCCAGGTTGTTTGCTTCTTTGATAGCGATGTGCTCGTGGTCAGCGTCGATAACGAACAGTGCGTCCGGCAGGCCGCCCATGTCTTTGATACCGCCGAGGCTGTTTTCCAGCTTTTCCAGCTCACGGGTGCGCATCAGCGCTTCTTTTTTGGTCAGCTTATCGAAGGTGCCGTCCTGAGACTGAGTTTCCAGATCTTTCAGGCGCTTGATGGACTGACGAACGGTTTTCCAGTTAGTCAGCATACCGCCCAGCCAGCGATGGTTCACGAAGAACTGGTCGCAGCTGTTAGCAGCTTCTTTCACCGCTTCGCTTGCAGCGCGTTTGGTACCGACGAACAGAATCTTACCTTTACGGGAAGAAATTTTGCTCAGCTCAGCCAGGGCTTCGTTGAACATCGGTACGGTTTTCTCAAGGTTGATGATGTGAACTTTGTTACGCGCACCGAAGATGAACGGCTTCATTTTCGGGTTCCAGTAACGGGTCTGGTGACCGAAGTGAACACCAGCCTTGAGCATGTCGCGCATGGAAACAGTTGCCATGATTTAAAACCTCTGTTTAAAAGTTGGGGTTATGCCTCCACGTATCCCATATTACCGACCCCGAAGGGCACCCCGGAATATGTGCCGATACGTGTGTGTTATTACACAAAGTGAGAGTAGTCGCCTCTGTGCCAGGATTCTGGTACAGAAGTCCGGCGCGCTTTATATCACAAATTCGGCCAGGACTCCAATAGTTGTTCACAGGACGTGCCCTTAATGATTCTCAATTTGGCACCTTCCTGATGCCCTGATACCATTGTTTTACATTTATCAGTATTGCCGACTTTTCCGGCACCAGCGGACCAGATTATGGCTATTTCAATCAAAACCCCTGAAGAAATCGAAAAAATGCGCGTCGCGGGCAGGCTTGCCGCTGAAGTGCTTGAAATGATCGAAGAACATGTGAAGCCGGGCGTCAGCACGGGCGAGCTGGATCGTATCTGCCACGATTACATTACCAATCACCAGCATGCCATCTCCGCGTGTCTGAACTACCACGGTTTTCCGAAATCCGTGTGCATCTCTATTAATGAAGTGGTGTGCCACGGGATCCCTGATGACGGCAAGCTGCTGAAAGATGGCGACATCGTTAACATCGACGTGACCGTCATTAAAGATGACTACCACGGCGACACGTCCAAAATGTTTATCGTCGGCAAACCGACCATTCTGGGCGAGCGCCTGTGCCGCATTACGCAGGAAAGCCTCTATCTGGCGCTGCGTATGGTGAAACCCGGCATCCGCCTGCGCACGCTCGGTGCCGCCATTCAGAAATTCGTCGAAGCGGAAGGCTTTTCTGTGGTGCGCGAGTATTGCGGACACGGCATTGGCCGCGGCTTCCATGAAGAGCCGCAAGTGCTGCATTACGACGCCGATGACGGCGGCGTGGTGCTGCAACCGGGCATGACCTTTACGGTCGAGCCGATGGTGAACGCCGGCGACTACCGCATCCGCACCATGAAGGATGGCTGGACGGTGAAAACCAAGGATCGCAGCTTGTCTGCACAGTACGAGCATACTATTGTGGTGACGGATAACGGCTGCGAAATTCTGACGTTGCGTAAAGACGACACCATACCCAACATCATTTCGCATAACGACTAATAAGAAGCCGGCAAACGCCGGCTTTTTTTATGGGTGGCGCATGATGAGTAACACATTACCCGAGCAGTCTGTGAATACCACGCTTGCTCCTCTTCCCGGACAGCCTGATTACCCCGCCACCTGGCCTGCCGACGCGCTTAACTGCGCGCAAATCAAACAGCATCTCGACGCTTTTCAGCAGTGGCTGGGCGCGGCGTTTGACGACGGCTACACCGCCGAACAACTCATTGAAGCCCGCACTGAATTTATCGACCAGCTCCTGCAACGGCTGTGGATTGCCGCAGGCTTCGGCGACACTCCGGACACCGCGCTGGTCGCGGTCGGCGGTTACGGGCGCGGCGAGCTGCACCCGCTATCCGATATCGATCTGCTGATCCTGAGCCGCAAGCGCTTAAGCGAAGCGCAGGCGCAAAAAGTGGGCGAGCTGCTGACGCTCCTGTGGGACGTGAAGCTGGAAGTGGGCCACAGTGTGCGCACGCTGGAAGAGTGTCTGCTGGAAGGGCTTTCGGATCTCACCGTCGCCACAAACCTTATCGAATCACGCCTGCTGATTGGCGACGTGGCGCTCTTTCTCGAACTGCAAAAGCATATTTTCAGCGACGGCTTCTGGCCTTCGGAAAAATTCTTCGCCGCCAAAGTGGAAGAGCAGAACGAGCGCCATCAGCGCTATCACGGCACCAGCTACAACCTGGAGCCGGACATCAAAAGCAGCCCTGGCGGCCTGCGCGATATCCACACGCTGCAATGGGTGGCGCGCCGCCACTTTGGCGCCACATCGCTCCGTGAAATGGTCGGCTTCGGCTTTCTGACGGAAGCCGAGCGCAACGAGCTCGACGAGTGTCAGCATCTGCTGTGGCGCATTCGTTTTGCGCTGCATCTGGAACTCAACCGCTACGACAACCGTCTGCTGTTTGATCGCCAGTTGAGCGTGGCCCAGCGCCTGCGTTATGAAGGCGAAGGCAACGAGCCGGTTGAGCATATGATGAAGGATTTTTACCGCGTCACGCGCCGCGTCGGCGAGCTCAACCAGATGCTGCTGCAACTGTTCGACGAAGCGATTCTCGCGCTCACCACCGATGAAAAGCCGCGCGTGCTGGATGACGATTTCCAGTTGCGCGGCACGCTTATCGATCTGCGCGACGAGACGCTGTTTATTCGCGAGCCGCAGGCTATTCTGCGCATGTTTTATATGATGGTGCGTAACCGCGACATCACCGGGATCTACTCCACCACGTTGCGCCATCTGCGCCACGCGCGCCGCCATCTTAAACAGCCGCTGTGTTACATCCCGGAAGCCCGTTCACTGTTTCTGGCGATGCTGCGCCATCCGGGCGCGGTAAGCCGCGGCCTGTTGCCGATGCATCGCCACAGCGTGTTGTGGGCTTACATGCCGCAGTGGTCGCATATTGTCGGCCAGATGCAGTTCGACCTGTTCCACGCCTATACGGTGGATGAGCACACCATTCGCGTGCTGCTGAAGCTGGAAAGCTTCGCCAAAGAAGAGACGCGCGCGAAACACCCGCTCTGCGTGGATCTCTGGCCGCGCCTGTCGCACCCGGAACTGATCCTCATCGCCGCGCTGTTCCATGATATTGCCAAAGGCCGTGGCGGCGATCACTCGGTGCTGGGCGCGCAGGACATCCTGAAATTTGCCGAGCTGCACGGCCTCAACTCGCGTGAAACGCAGCTGGTCGCCTGGCTGGTGCGCCACCATCTGCTGATGTCGGTCACGGCGCAGCGCCGCGACATTCAGGACCCGGAAGTCATTAAGCAGTTTGCCGAAGAAGTGCAGACCGAAAACCGGCTGCGTTTCCTTGTCTGCCTGACGGTGGCGGATATCTGCGCTACCAACGAAACGCTCTGGAACAGCTGGAAGCAGAGTCTGCTGCGCGAACTCTACTTCGCGACCGAAAAACAGCTGCGTCGCGGCATGCAAAGCACGCCCGACATGCGCGAGCGGGTGCGTCATCACCAGCTTCAGGCGCTGGCGCTGCTGCGTATGGAAAACATCGACGAAGAGGCGTTGCATCACATCTGGGGACGTTGTCGCGCCAACTACTTTGTGCGCCACAGTCCCAATCAGCTCGCCTGGCACGCGCGGCATCTGCTCCGTCACGATCTCAGCAAGCCGCTTATCCTGTTAAGCCCGCAGGCGACGCGCGGCGGCACCGAGATATTTATCTGGAGCCCGGACCGCCCTTACCTCTTCGCCGCCGTCTGCGCCGAGCTTGACCGGCGCAATCTGAGCGTACACGACGCGCAGATCTTCACGACCCGCGACGACATGGCGATGGATACCTTTATTGTACTGGAGCCGGACGGCAGCCCGCTCTCTCCCGACCGCCACGAGGCGATTCGCCACGGTCTTGAGCAGGCGATCACCCAGCGCACCTGGCAGCCGCCGCAGCCGCGCCGTCAGCCGGCCAAACTGCGGCACTTTACGGTGGAAACCGAGGTCAATTTCCTGCCAACGCACACCGACAGAAAATCGTTTCTGGAGCTTATCGCGCTCGATCAGCCCGGCCTTCTGGCGCGCGTCGGGCAGGTCTTCGCCGACCTCGGCATTTCGCTGCACGGGGCCCGAATCAGTACAATCGGGGAGCGAGTAGAAGATTTATTTATAATCGCGACAGCGGACCGGCGTGGGCTTAATAATCTGCTCCAGCAAGAGGTGAGACAACGGTTGACAGAGGACCTCAATCCAAACGATAAAGTGTAGTGAATTTTTAATACCCAAAAGTTATCAGGAAAGAAGCTAATTATGCAGCAGCTACAGAACGTTATTGAATCCGCTTTCGAGCGCCGCGCCGACATCACGCCGGCGAACGTCGATGCCGTCACCCGCGAGGCGGTCAACCAGGTTATCGCCCTGCTGGACAGTGGCGAACTGCGCGTCGCAGAGAAGATCAACGGCGAGTGGGTCACCCACCAGTGGCTGAAAAAAGCGGTGCTGCTCTCCTTCCGCATTAACGACAACCAGGTGATTGAAGGCGCGGAAAGCCGCTACTTCGACAAAGTGCCGATGAAATTCGCTAACTACGACGAAGCGCGCTTCCAGAAAGAAGGCTTTCGCGTGGTGCCGCCTGCAGCCGTGCGCCAGGGTGCGTTTATCGCCCGCAACACCGTGCTGATGCCGTCATATGTCAACATCGGCGCGTATGTCGACGAAGGCACCATGGTGGACACCTGGGCGACCGTCGGCTCCTGCGCGCAGATCGGTAAAAACGTTCACCTCTCCGGCGGCGTCGGCATCGGCGGCGTACTGGAGCCGCTGCAGGCCAACCCGACCATCATTGAAGACAACTGCTTTATTGGCGCGCGCTCCGAAGTGGTGGAAGGCGTTATCGTTGAAGAAGGCTCTGTTATCTCGATGGGCGTTTACATCGGCCAGAGCACCAAAATTTACGATCGCGAAACCGGCGAAGTCTTCTACGGTCGCGTGCCGGCAGGCTCCGTGGTGGTTTCCGGCAACCTGCCGTCGAAAGATGGCTCATACAGCCTCTACTGCGCGGTGATCGTGAAGAAAGTCGACGCGAAAACCCGCGGTAAAGTCGGTATCAACGAACTGCTGCGCACCATCGACTAAGCAGAACGAAAAAAGGCGGGCCTGACCCGCCTTTTTCGCATCTGAGGGTGGCGCGATGGGATCTTTTCATTAATTATCTAAAGGTTAATATTTCCCCAGGGGGATCGCTATGTACGACAACCTTAAGAGTCTTGGCATAACCAATCCTGATGAAATCGACCGTTACAGTCTGCGCCAGGAAGCGAACAACGATATCCTGAAGATCTACTTCCATAAGGATAAGGGCGAGTTCTTCGCCAAGAGCGTGAAGTTTAAATACCCACGCCAGCGCAAAACCGTGGTCGCCGACGGCGTGGGTCAGGGTTATAAAGAAGTGCAGGAGATCAGCCCTAACCTGCGCTACGTGATAGACGAGCTGGATCAACTCTGCCAGCGCGACCGCACCGAAGTGGATCTCAAACGCAAAATCCTGGACGATCTGCGCCATCTGGAAAGCGTCGTGGCGAACAAGATCTCAGAGATCGAATCCGACCTCGAAAAGCTCACCCGCAACAAATAAGCGTCGCCCGCGGGTTTCGCGCCGGGCATCAGACGTAAAAAAGGCCGCAATCGCGGCCTTTTGTTTTTACATCAGGTGTTACTGCATCAGCAGATAGATAGAGCTGTCGCCACGCTGAATATTCAGCGCCAGCACCGACGGCTTGCTGTCGAGGATTTTGCGCAGTTCAGCGATATTGCTCACCGGCTGCTGGTTCGCGCCGACGATAACATCGCCTTTCTTCAGGCCGATACGCGCCGCAGGCGAGCCCGCTTTGACGCTGTTCACCACCACGCCTTTCTCTTTACCGGCGCGGTTGCTCATCTCCGCCCCTTCGATACCGCTAAAGATGGAAGACGAATCTACCTGCGTCTGGCTGCTCTGCTGCAGCACCAGATCGACATTCACTGGTTTACCGTCGCGCAGCAGACCGAGCGTCAGTTTCGTGCCGACCGGCATGGTGCCGACCTGCGCACGCAGCGCGGCGAAGCTGCTAATCGGTTTGCCGTTCAGCGACACAATCACGTCGCCCGCTTTCACACCCGCTTTGGCGGCGGAAGAGTTCGCCAGCACCTGGCTTACAAACGCGCCGCGCTGGGCGTCCACTTTCATCGCTTTGGCAAGTTCAGAGTTCAGCTCGGTGCCCATGATGCCCAGCTCGCCGCGTTTCACCTGGCCATATTCGACCATCTGCGACGTCAGGCTTTTCACCATATTGCTCGGAATAGCGAAGCCGATACCGATGTTACCGCCGTCCGGCGCCAGAATCGCGGTGTTAATACCGATAAGCTCACCGTTCAGGTTCACCAGCGCGCCGCCGGAGTTCCCGCGGTTAATTGCCGCATCGGTCTGGATAAAGTTCTCATAGTTTTCCGCGTTCAGGCCGCTGCGGCCCAGCGCCGAGACGATACCGGAGGTCACCGTTTCGCCAAGCCCGAACGGGTTGCCGATAGCCACGGCGTAGTCGCCGACGCGCAGGCTGTCGGAGTCGGCAAGTTTAATCGCCGTCAGGTTTTTCGGATCCTGAATCTGGATAAGCGCGATATCGGAGCGCGGATCTTTACCCACGATTTTCGCGTCCAGCTTACGGCCATCGCTCAGCTGCACTTTAATGGTGGTGGCGTTATCCACTACGTGGTTGTTGGTAACCACATAACCTTTGGCGGCATCGATAATCACACCGGAGCCGAGGGCCATAAATTTCTGCTGCTGGCCGCCGTCATCCGCGCCGCCAGGGCCGCCCTGGCAGAAAGGCGAACTCTGGAACGGTGAGCCTTCCTGGCAGAACGGCGAATCATCACCGAAGAATTGCTGGAAGTTGCGCGGCATACGCGGCGTATTCACCGTGGTGCTGCCTTCAACACTAATGCTGACGACAGAAGGCATGACTTTTTCCAGCATCGGCGCCAGGCTCGGCATCGCCTGCGACGTCACGGCGGACGCGGTTTCAGCGGCGAAGGAAGCCGGGCTTAAAGCCAGCCCCAGGCTCAGGGCCAGCGCACTCATTGCTAACGTGGTTTTTTTCATCGATTCATTCTCAACTAACAAGTAACGCAAATAAATTGCTGTGAAGGTGTCTGTCAGAGTCGATTTATAGCGCGAAGTTCCGTCGTTAATTTTCTGAAAAAAGTAAAAATTTATTGTCCGTCTTTACAAAACGAAGCGGCTTATTCTACCGCCATCAGTTTGCGATATTCATCCCAGGCGTAGAGATCGGTCATGCCGCTGATATAGTCCTGGATAAGACGGCAACGATAATAATATTCCCAAACCGGGAAATCTGCCGCCTGCGGATGTAGATGACTCACGGCCTCGATATAAGCCAGCCGGTGACGGGAGGAAAGTTTATGGTAAAGACGCGATTCAATCGGCAGCGACCGTACGCTCTCTTTTTCCACCAGCTCGCGAAATTGCGCGAGCGTCAGCGCAAGCAGCGGGCTGTAAATATCCAGCAACCCGCTAATAACCCGGTAGCCCTGCAACTCCAGTTGCTCGACGTCAGGGTGGTTAAATACATGACGCACCGCGACATTTTTATACAGCTCCAGCAGGCGGCTGTACGGGCTGTCATCCTCCAGCAACGCGTGATTAAACGAACCGTTAAAGACGTCCGGCAAATTATCAATAAAGCGCTGCGCGGCGTAAGGTGCCAGCCGATTTAATGTATTCACGCGCAGATACATAAAGAACTGATCTTCCGCGCTGTGGTGCAATTGATTGGTTCCCGATTTATCCCAGGCGTTTTGCACGACCAGATTAAAGAGATCGCCCGGCGCATGTTCACCCCAGGCGTCATAGAGATGTTGATATAACTGCTCAACGCTGAAAATACGTTTTTCAACCGCATCTTCGAGATCCGCCACGCAATAAGAAATATCGTCAGCCGCTTCCATAATCCAGGCAAGCGGGAAGCGACTGTAAGTGTCTAATTGCAGTTCTTTACGCAACCGCGAAATATATTGATCTTCGGAGAGATAAAACCCCGGCTTTTTCATCAGGTAGCTATGGGTTTCCGGCACCGGGCCGTGGTGCCAGGCCGGGCGCGAATATTTGAGGATACCGCCAACCTGCGCCCAGGTGAGATTCATGCGCAACAGCGTATGCACCAGCCGAATACCCTGCGCGTTCCCTTCGAAATGACACAGATCGCGGCGCACGTTGCCGCGCAGGGCGTTAAGCGCCTCTTCGCCCTCCTGCAGGCGCAGCGTCTGCACCGTGCAGCGGTCCTGGCTTACGGGCAGGTTTTCGGCATCAGCCGGAAAGAGCCGCTGGCTGAACCAGTCGTTAATCGCGGCCTCACCGAAGTGGCCAAACGGCGGATTGCCGATGTCATGCATCAGGCACGACATCTCAACAATGCTCTCAAACGGCCCGGTCAGCTCCGAGAGGCCATACGCCTCAAGCAGCCCCTGCTCTTTCAGGCGGCTCAACACTTCTTTGGCGATATAGCGCCCCACCTGTTGCACTTCCAGAGAGTGCGTAAGGCGCGTGCGCACCGCGGCGTTGCGCTCAAGGGGAAAAACCTGGGTTTTCTGTTGCAGGC
Organism: Cronobacter sp. HA18003; assembly: GCF_011605905.1. Taxonomy (NCBI): domain Bacteria; kingdom Pseudomonadati; phylum Pseudomonadota; class Gammaproteobacteria; order Enterobacterales; family Enterobacteriaceae; genus Cronobacter; species Cronobacter sp. HA18003. The sequence continues at coordinate 43,229 of NZ_JAANQO010000023.1, forward strand.
GGCGGATCGCGGGCGAGTTGATAATACGGCCGCGATCGCTTTCAAAAATACGCAGGATCTCGTGTTCACTCTTCACGCCCTGCGGCGAGCGATACCGGCGATGCCAGTTGATTTTGTTTCGGAAATCGATTTTCTCCATCCGCCCTCCCGGTCTGCGCGCACGCGAATTAAATCCTTGCTGTCTGCCATGATAGACTATGCCTCTGAATCCATCATTTAGCGAGTATCTCTATGAAAGCAGGCATTATTGGCGCAATGGAAGAAGAAGTGACGCTGCTGCGTGACAAAATCGACAACCGCCAGACCCTGACTATCGCCGGCTGCGAAATTTACACCGGCACCCTCAACGGCGTGGATGTGGCGCTGCTGAAATCGGGCATCGGTAAAGTTTCCGCCGCGATGGGCGCGACGCTGCTGCTGGAGCACTGCAAACCTGACGTGATTATCAACACCGGCTCGGCGGGCGGTCTCGCGCCGTCGCTGAAAGTGGGCGATATCGTGGTTTCCGACGAAGTGCGCTACCACGACGCCGACGTCACCGCGTTCGGCTACGAATATGGTCAGATGGCGGGCTGCCCGGCGGCGTTCAAAGCCGATGAAAAACTGATCGCGGCGGCGCAGGAAACCATCGAAAAACTGAACCTGCACGCGGTGCGCGGGCTGGTGGTGAGCGGCGACGCCTTTATCAACGGTTCCGTGAACCTTGCTAAAATCCGCCACAACTTCCCGCAGGCGATTGCCGTTGAGATGGAAGCGACCGCCATTGGCCACGTCTGTCATAACTTCGGCGTGCCGTTTGTGGTGGTGCGCGCTATCTCTGACGTCGCCGATCAGCAGTCGCACCTGAGCTTTGAAGAGTTCCTGGCGGTGGCGGCGAAGCAGTCGAGCCTGATGGTCGAGACGCTGCTCACGAGCCTGAACCGTGGCTAAACGCTGGCTTACCGGGGCGCTTGTCGCCCTGTTGGTTCTCCCGGCGTGGCTTTTTGCCGCGCCGCGGGTTATTACCCTCTCTCCTGCCAATACCGAACTCGCCTTTGCCGCCGGGATCACGCCGGTTGCGGTAAGCGCTTACTCTGACTACCCCGACGCCGCGCGTCAGCGCGAACAGGTGGCGAACTGGCAGGGGATGAACGTGGAGCGTATCGCGGCGCTTAAACCCGATCTGCTGGTCGCCTGGCGCGGCGGCAACCCGGAACGGCAGATAAACCAGCTCAAATCGCTCGGCATTCACGTGCTCTGGCTCGATCCGCAAAATGTCGCGCAGGTGGCCGACGCGCTGCGCGCGCTCGCCCCCTACAGCCCGACGCCGGAAAAGGCACAGGCCGCGGCGCGCGAGCTTGAACAGCGCTGGCAAGCGCTTACTGCGCGATATAAAAGCCAGCCGAAAAAGCGCGTGTTTTTGCAGTTCGGCATGCGCCCGCTTTTTACCACCAGCAAAGCCTCTATCCAGAATGAAATCGTCGCGGCGTGCGGCGGCGAGAATATCTTCGCCGACAGCCCCGTTCCCTGGCCGCAGGTGAGCCGCGAACAGGTGCTGGCGCGCCATCCCGAGGCCGTTGTCGTCACCGGCGGCGAGAAGTCCATCGCTGCCACGCGGCAGTTCTGGCAGCCTCTGCAAAATGTTCCTGTCATAAGCATTAACGATGACTGGTTTGAGCGCGCCGGCCCGCGTATTATCCTCGCCGCGAATCAGCTCTGTCAGGCGCTGGCAGAGGTAAAATAACGAGTCGAGGAACATCATGCTGGTTTACTGGCTGGATATTATTGGCACCGCGGTGTTTGCCATCTCCGGCGTTTTGCTGGCGGGCAAACTGCGTATGGATCCTTTCGGCGTACTGGTGCTGGGCGTCGTCACCGCGGTGGGTGGCGGTACGATCCGCGATATGGCGCTCGATCATGGCCCGGTGTTCTGGGTGAAAGATCCCACCGATCTGGTGGTGGCGATGGTGACGTGTCTGCTGACGATTGCGCTGGTGCGCCAGCCGCGTCGCCTGCCGAAGTGGGTGCTACCGGTGCTGGACGCGGTAGGCCTCGCGGTGTTTGTCGGCATCGGCGTGAATAAAGCGTTTATGGCTGGCACCGGGCCGCTGGTGGCGATTTGCATGGGCGTGGTAACGGGCGTCGGCGGCGGTATTATTCGTGACGTGCTGGCGCGCGAAATCCCGATGATCCTGCGAACCGAAATCTACGCCACCGCGTGCATCGTGGGCGGCATCGTCCATGCGACGGCGTTTTACACCTTTGAAGTGCCGCTGGAGCAGGCAAGCATGATGGGCATGGTGGTGACGCTTGCGATCCGTCTTGCCGCGATCCGCTGGCACCTGAAGCTCCCCACCTTCGCGCTGGACGAAAAAGCGTAAGCCATAAAAAAAGCCGTGTCGCAAAACACGGCTTTTTTATTTCAGCAAGGCAATCAGATGCTGAAGGAAGAACCACACCCGCAGGTGCTGGTGGCGTTCGGGTTATTCACCACAAAGCGCGAGCCTTCGAGGCCTTCGGTGTAATCCACCGCGCCGCCCACCAGGTATTGCAGGCTCATCGGGTCTACGACCAGCGACACGCCCTGCTTCTCGATAGTCATATCGCCATCGTTAATCTGGTCATCAAAGGTAAAACCATACTGGAAGCCGCTGCACCCACCACCGGTGATGTAGACGCGCAGCTTGAGATTCGGGTTGTCCTCGTCTGCGATCAGGCTTTTTACTTTATTGGCGGCTGCGTCGGTAAACTGCAGCGGCAGCGCTACGTCATCACTCATTTTTTGCTCCCGTTGAAACCAGCAATCGGGCAAAGAATAACCCGATCTTTAGGGCCATTATCTATTACCCTGGTAAATCGTTCAAGTATTCCGCCCGTCGGCCTGTGCCTGTCGTTCCGCCTCCTGTTTCGCAAGCGTTCGCGCGAGGATAGTGGAATAGAGCGGCTTGCCGCCGAGGAACTGGGCGAGCAGTGTCGCGCCGAGGCAGGTAATAATCATTGGCAAAATGAGCTGGTAATTATCCGTCATCTCCAGCACCAGCACGATACCCGTAATCGGTGCCCTTACCGAGGCGGCAAGCAGCGCGCCCATGCCCGCGATGGCGAACGTGCCCGCCTGTAAGTGCCACTGCGGGAACCAGGCGGCGCAGGCCATGCCGAACGCGCTGCCAAGCAGCGTGCCGAGCGCCAGCATCGGGGCGAAAATCCCGCCCGGTGCGCCGGAGGAGAAACAGAATACCGTCGTCACCACGCGCGCAATGAAAATAAACAGCAGCATCCCGACGGTAAAATTACCCGCCGCGGCGATGGGGATTAACCCAAACCCGCCGCCCGCTGCCGCAGGCTCCCACAGCGCAAGCAGACCACACGCGCCGCCAATCGCGCCACCGAGCAACACCCAGCGGGTAGTATTGCCGCCATGAATACGTGCGAACACATCCTGCATCCCGAGCACCAGACGGTTAAACAGCGGCCCCACGGCACCGAAAATAATCCCCAGCAGCAGATAGAGCCAGAGCGTATAAACTGGCGCGTCGGTCAATTGCCCGACTTCGATTACCGATTTTTCGCCATTGAAAATGCGAAAGACGATGGTCGACATAATGACCCCGGTAAACACCGCTTTAATGGAAATCAGGTTGTAGTGAAACTGCGTGCGCATCTCTTCAATAATGAACAGAATGCCCGCGAGCGGCGCGTTAAAAGCCGCCGCCAGGCCTGCCGCCGCCCCCGTCGCCAGCAACGTATGGCGCGCCTCGGCATCCGGGCGATGAAAAATATCCAGCACCATGCGCCCGATATTACCGCCCATCTGCACCATCGGGCCTTCGCGGCCGAGCACCATGCCTGCGCCAAGCGTGCCCATCCCGCCGAAAAACTTCACCGGCAGCACGCGCCACCAGCGCACCGGGCGTAACTCCTCCAGCGCGCCTTCGATTTCAGGAATACCCGAACCGCCCGCCTCCGGCGCGAAGCGGCGCACCAGAAAATAGCCCACCATCGCCAGCAACGCGGAAAACAAAAACGCCAGCAGCCAGACGAGCCACGGGATGTGCGCCACCTGCGCCAGGCCTTCAATGCGATGCGCCGTCACCCAGGCGACCGCTTTTTCAAATGCTACGCCCGCAAGCCCCGCCAGTACGCCAGTGAGAGACGCCAGCAGCAAAATCGTCAGCGGCGTTTTGTCACGCGACAGTAACTGGCGGATAACCGCGGCGCGTCGAAATCCTCTGACGCGGCGGGTGGGTATCGTCTGCGACTTCATACGAACAGTTCTCCGGGATGCATTCAGGCTGCGCATTGTACGCCGTGCGGCGGCGTCATTCAAAAAAACCCTGCCCGCTGTCGGGGTTTAATCGGGCAAAACTTTCATAACGTGGAAGGGATGACTTAGAATAACCCGTTATCCCTCTTTTCCCCGAATCAGGAGCCGATTCATGAGTAAGTCTGAAAACCTCTTTGCCGCCGCCCGCGAACTTATCCCAGGCGGCGTGAACTCACCGGTGCGCGCCTTTACCGGCGTGGGCGGTACGCCGCTGTTTATCGAACGGGCGGACGGGGCTTATCTCTATGATGCCGACGGCAAAGCCTATATCGACTACGTTGGCTCCTGGGGGCCGATGGTGCTCGGCCATAACCACCCGGCGATTCGCAACGCGGTGATTGAAGCGGCAGAGCGCGGCCTGAGCTTCGGCGCGCCGACGGAAATGGAAGTGAAAATGGCGCAGCTCGTCACCGAACTGGTGCCGACGATGGATATGGTGCGTATGGTGAACTCCGGCACCGAAGCGACCATGAGCGCCATCCGTCTGGCGCGCGGTTTTACCCGTCGCGATAAAATCATCAAGTTCGAAGGCTGCTACCACGGCCACGCGGATCACCTGCTGGTGAAAGCGGGCTCCGGCGCGCTGACGCTTGGCCAGCCGAACTCGCCGGGCGTACCGGCAGATTTCGCTAAACATACCCTGACCTGTACCTATAACGATCTCGCCTCTGTGCGCGAGGCCTTCGAGCTTTACCCGCAGGATATCGCCTGCATTATCGTTGAGCCGGTAGCTGGCAACATGAACTGCATCCCGCCGCAGCCCGATTTCCTGCCGGGCCTGCGTGCGCTGTGCGACGAATTCGGCGCGCTGCTGATTATCGATGAAGTGATGACGGGTTTCCGCGTCGCGCTGGCAGGCGCGCAGGCGTACTACAACGTGGTGCCGGATCTGACCTGTCTTGGCAAAATCATCGGCGGCGGTATGCCGGTGGGCGCGTTCGGCGGACGCCGCGAAGTGATGGAAGCGCTGGCGCCGACTGGCCCGGTTTATCAGGCGGGCACGCTCTCTGGTAACCCGATTGCGATGGCGGCGGGCTTCGCATGTCTTAGCGAAGTGGCGCAGCCTGGCGTTCACAGCACCCTCGACGCGCTGACGACCCAACTGGCGGAAGGCCTGCTCGACGCCGCGCAGGAAGCCGGCGTGCCGCTGGTGGTGAACCACGTCGGCGGGATGTTCGGCTTCTTCTTTACCGATGCCGACAGCGTGACCTGCTATCAGGATGTGGTGAAATGTGATGTCGAGCGCTTTAAGCGTTTCTTCCATCTGATGCTGGAAGAAGGGGTTTATTTCGCGCCGTCGGCGTTTGAAGCGGGCTTTATGTCTGTCGCGCACAGCGAAGAAGATATCAACAACACCATCGACGCCGCGCGCCGGGTGTTTGCGAAGCTGTAACCGTTTTTTGACCGTGACGGGTGCGCATACGCTTACCCGCCCTACGATGCATTGAGAAAGGTGAGTCAATGTACGGTGGGTAAGCGAAGCGCACCCACCGTTCACCCACCAAACGCCCCACGTAGGGTGGGTAAGCGCAGCGCACCCACCTTTCATCCATCAAACGCCCCACCGTTCCCCAGGCAACCCACCACGATTTCCTGCCTCTGATTAACGGCTCTGCTTACGCAACAAATACACAAAATAGGGCGCGCCGATAAACGTCGCCAGCAGCCCGGCCGGGATCTGGTACGGGAACATCACCATCCGCCCTGCCCAATCGGCCAGCATCATCAACATACCGCCGAGCAACGAAGCGATAATGAGCTGCGGCAACGCGCGGCGAAAACCGAGCATCCGCGTAATGTGCGGTGCCATCAGCCCGATAAAACTCAGCGGCCCGATGGTCAGCGTCGCCGCGGCGGTCAGCGCTGAAGCCAGCAACAGCAGCACAATGCGGGTCGGCGTCAGCGCCATCCCGACCGCACGCGCGGTCTCGCCGCCAAGCGGCAGCACCGTCAGCCAGCGGCGGCACAGCGGCGTCAGCGCCAGCAATATCAGCATCACCCACAGCGAATTTCGCGCCTGCTGCGGCGTCACGCTGTAAGTGGAGCCGGAGATCCAGGTGATCACCTGCGCCATACGCGGATCGCCGCTCGCCTGCAGCATTACCAGCAGCATCGTAAACGCGGTGCTGAGCGCCATCCCCGCGAGCAGCATCCGGTGCGGCGAAAACCCGCCGCGTCCGGCGGCAATCAGAATAATCATCAGCGTCGCCGCCGCCCCGACGCTGCCCGCCGGCAGCAGCCAGCCGAATGCGTCGCCCGGCACGAACAGCAGCATCAACACCACGCCGAACGCCGCGCCGGAGCTAATGCCCAGCACTTCCGGGCTCGCCATCGGGTTGCCGGTCAGCCGCTGGATAATACAGCCCGCCGCCGCCAGCATCGTGCCTGCGCATAGCGCCGCCAGCACGCGCGGCCAGCGCCAGCCCAGCAGCTCGCGCAGCACGTCACCCTGCGCCCACACCCAGCCGTGCGCGTCGCGGCCAAAACAGAGCGCCAGCGCCGCCACGCCCAGCAGCAGTAACAGCCCCGCCAGCGCCCAGCGCGCCACATGGCCGCGCTCGGCCGGGATCGTGTCGCCCGCGTTCATCGCCGGCGCGCTCATGGTACGCAGACGCGGCAGGAGCCACAGCAGCAGCGGCGCGCCAAACAGCGCCGTTGCCATCCCGGTGGAGACTTCCAGCCAGACGCGGGAGAGCCAGAGGATAAACTGATCCGACAGCCACAGCAGCAGCGCGCCGATGAACGACGCCAGCAGCAACCGCGCCAGCAGCCGACGCGCGCCGAGCATTTTCGCGAGCAGCGGCGCGAACAGCCCGATAAACCCGATAATCCCGACCGAGTTGACCAGCAGCGCGCTGATAACAATCGCCAGCGTCAGCGTCGCGAGCCGCGCCAGCGACAGCGCAAGCCCAAGATTGCGCGCCACGCCGTCATCCAGCCCCATCAGCGTAAGCGGGCGCAACAGCAGCAGCGTCAGTAAGAAGCCTGCCAGCAGTTGTGGCCACAGCCGCGCCGCCACGCTCCAGTCGTTCTGGTTAAGCGCGCCGGTGCTCCACAAAAACATGCTTTGCAGCTGATCGTGATGGAACAACACCAGCAACTGATTGACGGCACCGCAGTAGAGGCTCACCACCAGGCCCGCCAGAATCAGCGTGACCGGCGAGAGGCGTTTGCCCCAGGCGACGCCAAACACCAGCAGCCCGACCACGCAGGCACCGGCCAGTGCCGCGAACTGCGCGGTCAACACGCCGCCCGGCAGCGCCCAGAGCGTCGCCACGGTCACGCCAAGCTGCGCGCCGGTCGCCACGCCGAGCGTGGTCGGCTCCGCCAGCGGGTTACGCAGCACCTGCTGGAACAGTACGCCAACCAGCCCAAGCCCGGCACCGACCAACAGCGATACCACAAAGCGCGGCAGCAGGCTGTAATGGAAAAGCATCTGATCGATGGCGTCGATATTGGGGCGCCACAGCGCCTCTTGCCACTGCGCGCGCGGCAGCCAGGCGTTCAGGTTGGCCCAGCTCAGGCCGAGCGCCAGCGCGAACAGCAGTCCCAGCAGCAGCGCCGGGAAAAGCAGATGATGTCGCCTCATGCCCGGCCTCCCAGCGCGTTTTCCAGCACGCGGCCAAAGCGCATCGCCGAGAGCGTCGCGCCGTAAAACCAGACGGCGGGCACGCGCTGAAAACGGCCCTCGCGTACGAACGGCATCGCCTGCCAGAGCGGCGTGGCGGCAAGCTGGCGCATCGCCTGATCATCGCCATGCTCAAAGCAGATGACGTCAGCGTCGCGGAACTGCGCAAGCCGCTCGACGCCGACAATCGCGCTGCCCCAGAAGTTGGTCTTATCCTGCCAGGCGTTGGGGATCTTCACCGCGTCCAGCACCGGCTGAAACAGGCTGTTAGTGCCAAGCGTCAGCGCGTGGCGTGAGTCCAGCAGCGACATCATCAGCAGCGGACGCTGCCCGCGTCCCGCCAGGCGCGCTTTCATCTGTGTAAGAAACTGTTCGAATTCATCAAGGTGAGCATGGGCCGCTTTCTCAAGGCCCAGCCGTTCGGCCAGCGTCAGCAGCGACTGCCGCGCCATCGCGAGCGGCGCTTTACCGTCAGTAAACGTCACGCCCATGCCGGGTGCGATACGCTTAAGCTGCGCTTCCGATGGGCCATAACCGGCCGACCAGATCATCAGCGACGGCTTAAGCTCAGTGAGCAGCTCCAGATTGGGCTCGGTACGCAGCCCGACGTCGATGACGGCATCCGGCAGCGGCGGATAATCAACCCACAGGCGGTAGTTCGGCACATCCGCCACCGCGTAAGGCATCACGCCAAGCGCGATCAGCTGTTCGACGGGCAGCCATTCGAGCGCCACGATACGTTTGAGATCCACCGATGCCGCACGGGCTTTCGCCATGTGCCACATCAGCGGCGAGAGAGCCATCGCCGTCATCAGACGCCGACGGCTGAAAGGGGTTGAGAGAACGTCGCGCATCAGCAGACAAAGCTCACGGGTGCGAGGCCCGCCGGATGCGGCAGGATGCCCATCGGAATGCCATAAATCTGTTTGAGCGTTTCGCCGTTCATCAGTTCCAGCGGGCTGCCCTGGGCTATCATCTCCCCGCCGCGCAGCGCCACCAGATGGTCGCAGTAACGCGCGGCCATGTTGATGTCGTGCAGTACCGCAATCACGGTTAACCCGCGCTGCTGGCTTAAACGGTGGATCAGCGCCAGCACGTCGACCTGATGAGCGATATCCAGCGCTGAGGTCGGTTCGTCGAGCAGCAGGCAGCGGCTGTTCTGCGCCACCAGCATGGCAATCCAGGCCCGCTGGCGCTCGCCGCCGGAAAGGCTGTCTACCAGCCGGTGCGCAAGCGGTTTAAGCCCCACCAGGCTAATCGCCTCCTCCACCCGTTCGCGGTCTTCCGCCCCAAAACGCCCAAGCGCGCCGTGCCACGGGTAACGACCAATCGCCACCAGTTCACGCACCGTCATGCCTTCGGCGGCGGGCAACTGCTGCGGCAGATACGCGACTTCACGCGCGAACGCTTTGCTGTTCCAGCCCGCCAGCGGCTCGCCGTTAAGCAGAATGTCGCCACCGGAGGGTTTCTGATGACGACCAAGCATTTTCAGAAGCGTCGATTTGCCGGAGCCGTTATGGCCGATAAGGCCGGTGACTCTGCCCGCCGGAAAGGTGAGCGACAAGGGGTGCAGCAGCGTGCGTCCGGGCACGCGAAAAGTGACATCTTTTAACGAAAAACCAGCATCGGGCGGGGAAATTTTGTCCTGCATGGTAGCCAACTTGTTGAAGGGCACGCCAAAGCGTGCCCAAAGACGGATCAGAAGCGGAATGTGGCGGTCGCCGTAACCTGACGTTCCGCGCCCCAGTAGCATGCGTAGTCTTTGTAGCAGCTAGAGACATATTCGCGGTCAAACAGGTTATTGACGTTTAAGGCGACAGACGAGCCCGGCAGGCCTAAACGCGCCAGATCGTATTTCACCATCGCATCCGCCACGGTGTAGCTTGCAACGTTAAACGGTTGATTCTGTTTATCACCGTAGGCGTAATAGCTGACGGTATTGCCGACATAACGGCCGCCAGCGCCGACAGTCAGGCCGCTCAGCGCGGTATCGTGGAAGGTGTAATCCGCCCACAGCGACGCCATATTGCGCGGCACTTCCGCCGGACGCTTGTCTTCAAAGAGCGTGTCATGCGTATATTTCGCATCGGTAAAGCTATAAGACGCGGTCACATTCACATTCGCTGACACAGCCGCTTTCGCTTCCAGTTCAATGCCGCGGGAACGGATCTCACCGCCCTGGACGCTGAAGCTGTTATTCGCCGGATCGGCCGTCAGGTTTTTATCTTTTGTGAGCTGATATACCGCGGCCGTCAGCACGACCGGCATATCCTTCGGCACATATTTCACGCCCGCTTCATACTGCTTGCCGCGTGAGGGCTCGAACGGTTTGCGGCCTAAGGTGGAACCAGAGACAGGCTCAAACGATTCGCTGTAGCTGAAGTACGGCGATACGCCGTTATCGAACAGATAGTTGATGCCGCCGCGCCAGGTGAACTGCTGATCGTTAATCTCAGCAAGCGCGCCGGAGGAGCGGGTATAAGTGGACGTTTTCGCGAAATCGTAACGGCCGCCTAAAGTCATTACCCACTTGTTCCACTCCGCCTGATCCTGCACATACAGGCCCGTTTGCTCCTGACGATTAATCACGTCATAGAGGAAGTTCACGTTAATGTCAGGGTTGCCGTACTGTGGATCCAGCATATTGAGCGGGCTGGCGGTGCCGTAGTCCGCGTTAATGTCGTTGCGCATGCGGGAGTAATCAACGCCGGTCAGCAGCTTATGATCCACCGCGCCAGTCGCGAAATTAGACTGCAACTGCGTATCGACGCTGAAGGCGTTCATGTCCTCATCGGAACGGACATACGCGCGGTTAATCGTGGACGGCGCAACAAACGCATTGCCGTACACCGAGCGGTAAAGCGTGTGCTCGCGGGTGTAACGCAGGTTCTGGCGCAGCGTGAAGGTGTCATCGAAGGCGTGCGAGAAGCTGTAGCCAACCATCTGCTGACGGCGAGACATCTTGTTATTTTCTTCGCCTTCGTTGAAATCAGTCGGCAGCTTATGCGCCTTACCGTTAGCATCGTAATACGGCACGATCGTGCCGGAGCGCGGCAGCCAGCCGTAGAAACCGGCGTACGGGTCGCTCTGGAAGTTACTCAGGAACGTAAAATCGGTGTTGTTATCCGGACGCCAGCTGAACGAAGGGGCAATCGCGTAACGCGACGATTTCGCCATCTCCTGCTGAGCATTTTGGCTGCGGCCTAAACCGGTCAGACGATAAGACCACACGCCCGCGTCATCAATCGCGTCGCTGAAATCAAAACCGGTCTGCCAGAGATTATGGCTGCCCATTTTGAACTGCACTTCGCGCAGCGGCTCGGTGGTCGGACGTTTGCTGACCATGCTGACGATACCGCCAGGGTTGCTGTTGCCATAGAGCACGGACGTCGGCCCGCGCATCAGCTCCACGCGTTCCAGGAAATAAGGATCCATGGAAATTTCAGAGTAGTTGTTGCCCTGAAGCTTCATTCCATCGAGGTACTGGTTAGTGTTCACCGTGGTTGAGGTCGTAAAACCGCGGATGGTCACGACATCGTAAGTTGAGGAGCTGCCGCGTGTGGAGAAAACGCTCGGGCTATAGCTCAACGCTTCTTTCACGGTGGTCGGCTGACGGGTATCCATCTCTTCGCGCGTCACGACGGACACGGACTGCGGCGTTTTTTCAATCGGGGTATCGGTTTTGGTGGCGGTGGCGGAACGCTTCGCCGCAATGGTCGGGGCCGGGCCCCAGGCGCTTTCCTGCGCAGCAGCAGCGGAAACGGTTATGGTTTCCTCTTTCTGGCCGTCGGCGGCTAACGCGGAAGCGGCAAAGCCGCCGCACGCCGTTGCAACAACAACCGCCAGTCTGCAAATCCTGGTATTGATCTGAGTGTGAGTGGAACGCGCCATGCTAATTTCTCTGAGTGATAGTGACAAATGATAACGTAAACGAGAATTATTATTATGCGCCCGAGATGATATGCGAAAGGTTGTTTATATAGCAAGCGCCTGGCGCAGCGCGGGCGGCCAATGGCCCAATTAATCACCAGAGGAAATTATCTGGTTAATCAGCGGATAGCGAATCGTTACCGGCACTTTAAAAAGCGGTGACAATAAAAAAGGGCTTAGCCCTCATCCCGCCGAAGCCGGAGAGGCGCTAAGCCCTGTGTTCCCGAACGGAGCGTCAGTTGCTGCCGAACATGTCTTTAATCCAGCCCGCGACGCCGTCGCTCTTCTCTTCCTGCTGCGGCGCCTGCTGAGGCTGTTGCTGTTGCGGCTGCTGCGGCGCGGACTGATCGAACGGATTGCCCGACGGCGCGACCGGCTGGCTCTGCTGGCAGAGCGCGTTCGGATCGCTGGTCCAGACCGGCAGCGTACGCATGCCACCGCCGCCGCACAGGAAGTTGCCCATATCGTCAACGCCCATGTCGACGATATCTTCAGGTGGCGTCAGATCCAGCGGGATCGGCGACTGGTTGCTCAGATAGCGCTGGTAAATCGCCATCGCGCCGCTGGCCCCGTAGAGCTTGGTCGGCTGGTTATTGTCGCGGCCCACCCAGGTGATCACCACTTCACGCCCGTCGATACCGGCAAACCAGGTGTCGACGTTGTTGTTGGTGGTCCCGGTTTTCCCGGCGAGATGCAGTTTCGGGAATTTCACCGCCAGCGCATGGCCGGTACCGCGCTGCACAACCTGCTGCATCGTCCAGAGCGTCAGGTAGGCGGCCTGCGCCGGTACGGCGCGCTCCGACTGCGGGAAGCTCTGATACAGCACGGTGCCATCTTCGGCAATCACCGAGCGCAGCACCGAGAGCTGGGCGCGGTTACCGCCGCTCGCGATAGTCTGGAACGCCTGCGCCACTTCTACCGGCGTCAGGTTAAGCGCACCGAGCAGCATAGCCGGAACCGGATGCAGCTGATTTTCCGGCGCGCCCAGTTTTTTCCAGGTGTCCGTCACGGCTGGCAGACCGAGCGCCATACCGAGGTTTACCGTCGGCACGTTCATGGAGCGCGTCAGCGCATCCACCAGCATCACCTGGCCGCTGAAGCGGTGATCATCGTTCTGCGGCGACCACACCTGCCCGTTCGGCTGGCGCAGGGAGATCGGCGCATCGGCGATCCAGGTATTCAGACGATAGGTGTTCGGCTGGCTTAACGCAGTCAGATAGGTCGCCGGTTTGGCGAGCGAGCCAATCGAGCGACGCGCCTGCATCGCGCGGTTATAGCCCGCGAACTGCGGATTCGCGCCGCCCACCATCGCGCGGACTTCGCCGGTGAAACGGTCCACCACCACCATCGCGGTTTCGAGATCTTTCAGCTTGCGCTGTTTAATCAGCGCCGGAATGCCTTCCACCGCCGCTTTCTCCGCCGCGTCCTGCGCAACCGAGTCAAACGTGGTGAAGATCTTCACGCCGGAGAGATCTTTCACTTTATCGCCAAGCTTCGCCTGCAGCTCCTGACGCACCATCTGCATAAACGCCGGCTGCGGGGAGATCACGCCGCCGCGCGGCTGTACCCCGAGCGGACGGGCGCTCAGCATGTCGTAGAGCTCCTGGTCGATAACCTTCTGCTCCTGCAACAGGCGCAGCACCAGGTTACGACGCTCCAGCGCCAGTTTCGGGTTACGCCACGGGTTATAGAGCGACGCACCCTTCACCATGCCCACCAGCAGCGCCTGCTGATCGAGGCTCAGCTCTTCAACCGGACGACCAAAGTAATAGAGGCTCGCCAGCGGGAAGCCGCGGATCTGATCGTCGCCGCTCTGGCCGAGATACACCTCGTTCAGGTACAGCTCAAGGATGCGGTCCTTGTCATAACGCGCGTCCATGATAAGCGCCATGTACGCTTCGTTGGCTTTACGCCACAGGGTACGCTTGTTGGTCAGGAACAGGTTTTTCACCAGCTGCTGCGTCAGCGTACTGCCGCCCTGCACCGCGCGGCCCGCCGTCAGGTTCGCCAGCACCGCACGGCCAATCGACCAGACGCTGATGCCGTCATGCTCGTAGAAGTGGCGGTCTTCCGTCGCGACGAGCGTGTCCACCAGCAGATCCGGGAATCCGGAGCGCGGCACAAACAGGCGCTGCTCGCCGTTCGGCGATGACAGCATCGTAATCAGCCGCGGATCGAGGCGGAAGAAACCGAAGTTACGGTTGCTGTCCATGTTCTCGATAGAGGCCAAATGGTCGCCGTCAAACTCCAGACGCGCGCGGATCTGCCCTTCTTTACTGTCCGGGAAATCGAACGGACGGCGGATCATCTCGATGCTGTTGGCCTGGACGGTAAACTCGCCAGGGCGCGTCATTTTCGTCACCTGACGATACTGCGTCGCCTCCAGCAGCTTCACCATCTCCTGCTTGCTGATGGTCATATCCGGCTCAAGGTTAACCATGCGCCCGTAGACCGCCGCCGGCAGTTGCCAGACTTTGCCATCGATACGGCTGCGGATTTTCTGATCGAGATAGACGCCGTAGATAGCCAGCAGCACCACAAAAATCACAAACAGCTTTAACAGAAGCCACAGCCAGCGGCGTTTGCCGCCCTGTTTTCCGCCTTTGCCTTTTTTGCCTTTTACCTTACGCGGCATCGGCTCCTCATCATCGTCTTCATATTCATCGTCATAATCCTCGTCCCTGAGACGACGACGGCTTACCTTCTGTTTTGCCGGACGCGTCGGTCGTCCTTTGCGTCCGATAGGTTCGCGGTCATTCCCCGCCATGCTTTTTCTCCACAACGTACAGGCGCAAAGGCCAGATTCTTGGCTCTTCCGCACGCAGGCGGAAGAAGAAAGCTCTCAAATCATCACGACGGCAACGCCGCCGTTACTGATACTTTTTGGTGCGCCGGGTTGGCAGCGCGTTGGCCGGATCGTCCGGCCAGACATGTTTCGGGTAGCGCCCTTTCATCTCTTTCTGCACCTCTTTCCAGGCGCCGCGCCAGAACGCGCTGAGATCGCGCGTGATCTGTAGCGGCCGCTGGGCGGGTGAAAGCAGTTCAAGGGTGAGCGGCACCCGGCCTTCGGCGATAACCGGTGTTTCGGCTTCACCGAACATCTCCTGGATGCGCACCGCCAGCGCCGGTGGGTTTTCCTCATGATAGCGAATCGCTATCCGGCTGCCGGTCGGCACAGTGTAATGCGCCGGCAGCGCACTATCCAGCCGTTGCCGCTGCGTCCAGTCGAGTAAATGCAGCAGCGCCTGGGCGAGATTAATATTTTTCAGCGCGCGCAGCGAATGCACGCCGTGAAGCGCCGGTAACAGCCAGACATCAAGCGACGCCAGCAGCGCCTCGTCGCTGACGTCCGGCCACGGCTGCTCCGGCAGCCAGCGCGCCGCGCAGTGCAAACGCAGGCGCAACTGCTCCGCCTCTGGCGTCCAGTTAAGAACAGAAAGCCCTTTTTCGCGAATGCCGTTAAGCATCGCCTGATGAAGCTCGTCTTCGGAGGGTTTTGAGAGCGGCTGCGTTTTCAGCACCAGTTGCCCTACCTGCCAGCGGCGCTGCGCGCGCAGCGTACCCTGTTCGTCATTCCACTCCAGCGAATCGCGCTGGCTCAGCAGATGCGGGCATTCATCAATGAGCGCGTCAATATCCAGCGGCAGCGCCTGTAAAATCCGCGCGTCGGCGCTGTTACTGCCCTGCAATAAGAGCGGCGCGATAAGCCACTCATAGCGCGTCAATGCGTCATCCTGACTGAGCATCGCGCCCATGCCGTTGGCGAGCTGATAACGCCCTTCCTGCCCACGACGACGCGCGATGCGGTCGCTGAACGCGCAGGCAAGCAGCGCGGGCGCCAGCGAGAGCGACGGCGTGCCGCCGCGGGCGTTAAGCCGCTTCATGAGTTGCGCGCTGCGCGCCTGCCAGTTGCCCTGGCTTCGGGAAAAGGCGCTGCGCAAATCAGCCTCTGCGCCGCGCGGCGGCTCTTCAAGGATGGCGGAGAGCCGCGCCGCCGTCGCCTGCGCGTCAGCGCCTTCGGCGCAGGCCAGCATCGCGGCGAGGCGCGGATCGTTGCCGAACTGCGCCATCTGGCGTCCACGCGCGGTAAGCTGGCCCTCTTTCAGCGCGCCCAGCGCCGTGAGCAGTTCGCGCGCGGCGGCAAGGTTCACCGCAGGCGGCAGATCGAGCCACTGGAGATCCGTCACGTCACGGCATCCCCACATCAGCAGTTCCAGCAGCAGCCCGGAGAGATCGCTTTGCGTGATTTCCGCTTCCGCCTGCGCGGCGGTGCGTTCCGCCTGCTCTTTTGGCAGAAGATGCAGGCAGATGCCCGGCTCAAGACGTCCGGCGCGCCCGGCGCGCTGGGTCATCGACGCCTGGCTGATGCGCTGCGTGATAAGGCGCGTCAGCCCGGTGCGGGCGTCAAAGCGCGCCACGCGCTCCTGGGCGCTGTCGACCACCAGTCGGATGCCTTCGATGGTCAGACTGGTTTCGGCGATATTGGTGGCGAGCACCACTTTGCGAAAGCCCGGCGGCGCGGGCAGGATAGCCTTGCGCTGCTCCGCGAGCGGCAGCGCACCGTAGAGCGGACACAGCAGCACGTCGCGCCCCACGCGCTCCGCAAGCTGCGTCTGCACGCGCTGGATCTCACCGACGCCCGGCAAAAACAGCAGCAGCGAACCAGGTTCTTCACGCAACAGCCCGCTTACCGCCTGCGCCACCGCCTCATCGAAACGCTGATGCGCGGAAAGCGCCTGATAGCGCCGCTCCACCGGGAAACTGCGCCCTTCGGAGACCACCGTCGGCGCCTGCGGCAGCAGCGCCTGCAGGCGCGCGTTGTCGAGCGTCGCAGACATAATCAGCAGTTTGAGATCCTCACGCAGCCCCTGCTGGACATCAAGCAACAGCGCCAGCGCGAGATCCGCCTGCACGCTGCGCTCGTGGAA
Source organism: Cronobacter sp. HA18003 (assembly GCF_011605905.1). Taxonomy (NCBI): domain Bacteria; kingdom Pseudomonadati; phylum Pseudomonadota; class Gammaproteobacteria; order Enterobacterales; family Enterobacteriaceae; genus Cronobacter; species Cronobacter sp. HA18003. The sequence continues at coordinate 60,018 of NZ_JAANQO010000023.1, forward strand.
TTCATCGAGGATCACCAGCGACACGCCGGAAAGCTCCGGGTCGCGCTGCAACAGCCGCGTCAGAATGCCTTCGGTCACGACTTCCAGCCGCGTGGCCGGGCCGGTGCAGCTTTCAGCGCGCATCCGGTAGCCCACGGTTTCGCCGCACGGCTCGCCGAGCAGATCCGCCAGACGCTGCGCCACGTTGCGCGCCGCGAGTCTTCTGGGCTCCAGCATGATGATTTTCCCGTCCAGCACGCCGGACTTTAAAATTTCCAGCGGCAGCCAGGTCGATTTCCCCGCGCCGGTCGGGGCGCACAGCAGCACCTGCGGCGCGTGCTGCAGGGCGTTGAGAAGTTCAGGCAAAACGGCGGCGACCGGTAAAGACGACACGACAGGCTCCAGAGGGTTACTATGAAAGGCACGCATTGTAGCATTCCGCCCGATCATTACGAGTTACCGCTATGTCAGACCAGAAACGGCTGTTTTTCGCGCTGCCCCTGCCAGCCGACCTTCAGCAACAGATTATCGAGTGGCGCGCCGCACACTTTGCGCCGGACGCGGGCAGGCCGATTGCCGCCGCCAATTTGCATATCACGCTCGCGTTTTTAGGTGACGTCAGCGCGCAGAAACAGCGCACGTTAAGCGAGCTTGCGGGGCGCATTCAGCAGCCGGGGTTTACGCTTACGCTGGACGACGCCGGACACTGGCCGCGCTCGCAGGTCGTCTGGCTTGGCTCCCGTCAGCCGCCGCGCGGCCTGTTGCAGCTCGCGAATTTACTGCGCGCGCAGGCGGCGCGCAGTGGTTGCCCACAAAGCGCGCAACCCTTTCATCCGCATGTCACATTACTGCGTAACGCTCAGCACCCGGTCAGGCTGCCGCCGCCAGGGTTTGGCTGGCAGCTTCCGGTGCGGGAGTTTGTGCTGTATGAATCGCGATTTGAACAGGGACGTACCCGTTACCAGCCGCTGCAACGCTGGTCTCTGAACCCATAAGGAAGCGACATGGAATTTACCCCCGCACTGCAACCGGCCCGGTTGATTCAGCGCTATAAGCGCTTTCTCGCCGATGTGGTCACGCCGCAAGGCGAAACCTTAACCCTGCACTGCCCGAACACCGGTGCGATGACCGGCTGCGCGACGCCCGGAGATACCGTCTGGTATTCCACCTCAAGCGTCGCGACGCGCAAATATCCGCACACGTGGGAATTAACCCAAACCCGTGACGGCGCGCTGATTTGCGTGAATACGCTGCGCGCCAACACGGTGGTGAAAGAGGCGTTGCAGGCGCAGCGCCTGCCTGCGCTCGCCGGTTACGAGAGCCTTAAGAGCGAAGTCAAGTACGGGGCCGAACGCAGCCGCATCGACTTTATGTTGCAGGCGAGTGACAAGGTTAACTGCTATATTGAGGTGAAATCCGTGACGCTGTCGGAGCAGGATTCAGGCTACTTCCCGGATGCGGTGACCGCGCGCGGTCAGAAGCATTTACGGGAGCTGATGAGCGTAGTGGAACAAGGGGATCGCGCCGTGCTGCTGTTCGCCGTGCTGCACTCCGCCATTACGCAGGTTGCCCCGGCGCGCCATATCGATGAGCGCTATGCTGAGCTGTTAAGCGAGGCGCAGCGCAAGGGGGTGGAAGTGCTGGCCTGGAAGGCCTCGCTCTCCGCCAGTGAGATAACGCTGACGTCGCCTTTGCCGGTTCGCTTATAACCAGTTGATCCGCAATCGACTAATAATGATACGGCCGCGTGCGTAAATACGCTTTTCCTCACAGGGTTGTCAAGTGTAACGTTTAGATAATTGCTATCCGGAAAAGCTTCTGTTATTTATAGCGGCCTGATTTTTCCCCCGAGAAGGGGATCGATAGTGCGTGTTAAGGAGAAGCAACATGCAAGAAGGGCAAAACCGTAAAACATCGTCCCTGAGTATTCTCGCCATCGCTGGGGTGGAGCCGTATCAGGAGAAACCGGGCGAAGAGTATATGAACGAAGCCCAGCTGGCGCACTTCAGGCGTATTCTTGAGGCATGGCGTAATCAACTCCGGGATGAAGTCGATCGCACCGTAACCCACATGCAGGATGAAGCTGCAAACTTCCCGGATCCGGTAGACCGTGCCGCCCAGGAAGAGGAGTTCAGCCTTGAGCTGCGTAACCGCGACCGCGAACGCAAGCTTATCAAGAAGATTGAAAAGACGCTGAAAAAAGTGGAAGACGAAGATTTCGGCTACTGCGAATCCTGCGGTGTTGAAATCGGCATCCGTCGTCTGGAAGCCCGTCCGACCGCCGATCTGTGCATCGACTGTAAGACGCTCGCTGAAATCCGCGAAAAACAGATGGCCGGCTAATCGCCGACGCAAATTACTCACACTTACGGCGGGATTTTCCCGCCGTATTCTTTTATCTCTGCCATCACCATGTCTGTTAAGCCATACATCGGGCGTTTCGCCCCCTCTCCTTCCGGCGAACTGCATTTCGGCTCGCTGATTGCCGCGCTCGGCAGCTATCTTCAGGCCCGCGCATTAAAAGGCCAGTGGCTTGTCCGTATCGAAGATATCGATCCGCCGCGCGAAGTACCGGGTGCCGCCGACGCGATTTTGCGCCAGCTTGATCATTACGGCCTGCACTGGGACGGCGAGGTGCTGTATCAGTCGCAGCGTCACGAGGCCTACCGCGAGGCGCTGGCGTACCTGCGCGAGCACGGACTAAGCTACTACTGCACCTGCCCGCGCAGCCGTATTCAGCAACTGGGCGGCATTTATGATGGCCACTGCCGCGCGTTACGTCACGGCCCGGAGAACGCCGCCGTGCGGCTCGTGCAGACGCACCCGGTCATGGCGTTTACCGATAAACTGCGTGGCGATATCACCGCCGACCCGGCGCTCGCCCGCGAAGATTTTATTATTCACCGCCGCGACGGGCTGTTCGCCTATAACCTGGCGGTCGTTGTCGATGACCATTTCCAGGGCGTGACGGAAATCGTGCGCGGGGCGGATCTTATCGAGCCGACGGTGCGCCAGATTTCGCTCTATCAGCAGTTTGGCTGGCAGGCACCGGATTACGTTCATCTGCCGCTGGTGGTGAACCCGGATGGCAACAAGCTTTCCAAACAGAACCACGCGCCGCCGCTGCCGGAAGGCGACCCGCGTCCGGTGCTGGTTGAGGCGCTGGCGTTTTTAAACCAGCCGGTCGATGACGACTGGCGCGCGCTTTCCACCGAAACGCTGTTGCGTCAGGCGGTGGAAAAATGGGATCTCAGCGCGGTGCCTGCGGCGGCAGCCGCGAATCCGGCATTCTCAAATGCGTTGCGCTGAGCTATATTAGCCGCTGTTTTTTGTCCAGAGTCTGACACTACCGAGGTGCACCATTTTTACCCGAGTCGCTAATTTTTGCCGTAAGGTGTTAAACCGCGAGGAGAGCGTGGTTGACGAAGGCGTCGCACAGCCCGCCATAACCATTATCCCGCGTGAACAGCACGCTATCTCCCGCAAAGATATCAGCGAGAACGCGCTTAAAGTGATGTACCGCCTGAATAAAGCCGGTTATGAAGCCTGGCTTGTCGGCGGTGGTGTGCGCGATCTGCTGCTTGGCAAAAAGCCGAAAGATTTCGACGTCACCACCAACGCTACGCCGGATCAGGTACGCAAGCTGTTCCGCAACTGCCGCCTGGTTGGCCGCCGTTTCCGCCTGGCCCACGTCATGTTCGGGCCGGAAATCATTGAAGTCGCCACCTTTCGCGGCCATCACGAAGAGAACGCGGGCGATCGCGCCACCTCCCAGCGCGGCCAGAACGGCATGCTGCTGCGCGACAACATTTTCGGCTCTATCGAAGAAGACGCCCAGCGTCGCGATTTCACCATCAACAGCCTCTATTACAGCGTGGCCGATTTCACAGTACGTGATTACGTCGGCGGCCTGAACGATCTTAAAGAAGGGATTATCCGTCTTATCGGCGATCCGGAAACCCGCTACCGCGAAGATCCGGTGCGTATGCTGCGCGCGGTGCGCTTCGCCGCCCGGCTTGATATGCGCATCAGCCCGGAAACCGGCGAGCCTATCCCGCGCCTCGCCACGCTGCTCAATGACGTGCCGCCAGCGCGTCTGTTTGAAGAGTCGCTGAAGCTGTTGCAGACCGGTTACGGCTATGCGACTTATCGCCTGCTGTGCGAATACAATCTGTTCCAGCCGCTGTTCCCCGGTATCAGCCGCTATTTCACCGAGAAAGGCGACAGCCCGATGGAGCGCATCATCGCGCAGGTGCTGAAGAACACCGATCACCGCATTCATAATGATATGCGCGTGAACCCGGCGTTCCTGTTCGCCGCGATGTACTGGTATCCGCAGCTCGAAATGGCGCAGAAAATCGCCCAGGAGAGCGGCCTTGCCTACTACGACGCCTTCGCGCTCGCCATGAACGACGTGCTGGATGAAGCCTGCCGCTCGCTCGCGATCCCGAAACGCATCACCACGCTTATCCGCGATATCTGGATGCTGCAGCTGCGCCTGTCGCGCCGCCAGGGCAAACGCGCCTGGAAGCTGATGGAGCATCCGAAATTCCGCGCGGCTTACGATCTGCTGGCGCTGCGCGCCGAAGCGGAAAACAACAGCGAGCTGCAACGTCTGACGAACTGGTGGGGCGAATTCCAGTCCGCCGCGCCGCCGATGCAAAAAGATATGCTCAACGATCTGGGCGACGAGCCGGCCGCGCGTCGCCGCACGCGTCGTCCACGCCGTCGCACCTCCCCGCGCCGCGAGGGTAACGCGTGACGCTGGCCTTTATCGCGCTCGGCAGCAATCTCGCCGAGCCGCTTACCCAGGTCAATAACGCGCTGGCTGCGCTGGCGCGTATTCCGGGTAGCCGCGTTGTGGCGACCTCCTCTTTCTATCGCACCCCTCCGCTTGGCCCGCAGGATCAGCCCGATTATCTGAACGCCGCCGTGGCGCTGGAGACGACGCTCAGCGCCGAAGCACTTCTTGATAACACGCAGCGCATTGAGCTTGAGCAGGGGCGCGTACGTAAAGCGGAGCGCTGGGGGCCACGCACGCTCGATCTTGATATCATGCTGTTTGGCGATGCGACGATAAACACCGAGCGCCTGATCGTTCCTCACTACGACATGAAAAACCGCGCTTTTATGCTGCTGCCGCTTTCAGAGATTGCACCCGCGCTGCGCTTCCCGGATGGCGAGCGCCTGGCCGACGTGCTCGAACGCCTTGATTGTTCAGCAATTCGCCACTGGTAAATCAAAAAGTTCCCCTTCGTATTTCCTCGCGGTATCCTCCCGTAAACGCATCGTTTACACTGCTTTTTTTCTGTTTGCGGGACACCCATGAAACCGACAACCATTTCTCAATTGCGACGCCTGAAGGAAACCGGCAAAAAATTCGCCACTATCACCGCCTACGATTTCAGCTTTGCGAAACTCTTTGAAGAAGAAGGAATTGGCGTCATGCTGGTGGGGGATTCACTGGGCATGACCGTCCAGGGCCACGACTCCACTCTGCCGGTCACCGTTGACGATATCGCCTACCATACCCGCGCCGTTCGCCGCGGCGCACCGCACTGTCTGTTGCTCGCCGATTTACCCTTTATGGCTTACGCCACGCCTGAACAAGCCTTTGAAAACAGCGCCGCGGTTATGCGCGCGGGTGCCAATATGGTCAAAATTGAAGGCGGCCAGTGGCTTGCCGACACAGTACGCATGCTGACCGAGCGCGCCGTGCCGGTGTGCGGGCATCTGGGGCTGACCCCGCAATCCGTGAATATTTTCGGCGGCTATAAAGTGCAGGGCCGCGATGAAGCCGCCGCACAGACGCTGCTTAACGACGCGCTGGCTTTAGAAGCCGCGGGCGCGCAACTGCTGGTGCTGGAATGTGTGCCGGTCGCGCTGGCGCAGCGCATCACCAACGCGCTTTCCATTCCGGTTATCGGCATCGGTGCCGGTAACGTCACTGACGGGCAGATCCTCGTGATGCATGACGCCTTCGGTATTACCGGCGGCCACATCCCGAAATTCGCCAAAAACTTCCTGGCTGAAGCGGGCGATATGCGCGCCGCGGTGCGCCAGTATATTGCTGAAGTGGAGTCCGGCGCGTACCCGGGCGAAGAACACAGCTTTCACTAAAGGAGTGTCATTGTGCTGATTATTGAAACCGTGCCGCTGCTGCGCCAGCAGATCCGTCGCCTGCGCATGGAGGGCAAACGCATTGCCCTGGTGCCGACCATGGGGAATCTCCATGACGGCCATATGAAGCTGGTGGATGAGGCGAAAGCCAGTGCCGACGCGGTAGTGGTAAGTATTTTCGTCAACCCGATGCAGTTTGATCGCGCCGACGATCTGGCGCGCTATCCGCGCACGCTTCAGGAAGATTGCGAAAAGCTGAAAAAACGCGGCGCCGATTTCGTATTCGCACCGACGCCGGAAGAGGTCTATCCGCAGGGCATGAGTGATCAGACCTATGTTGACGTTCCCGGCCTCTCTACGATGCTCGAAGGCGCAAGCCGTCCGGGGCATTTCCGTGGCGTCTCGACCGTGGTGAGCAAGCTCTTTAACCTTGTTCAGCCGGATGTCGCCTGCTTTGGCGAAAAGGATTATCAGCAGCTTGCGCTTATTCGCAAAATGACGGCCGATATGGGTTATGACATCGAGATTATCGGTGTACCGACGGTGCGCGCCAAAGACGGGCTGGCGCTCAGCTCCCGCAACGGCTATCTCACCAGCGACCAGCGTAAAATCGCGCCGGGCTTGAGCAAAGTGATGAACACGATGGCGGAGAAACTGCGCGCGGGCGAGCGTGATCTGGAGGCGATTATCGCCGCGGCAAGCGAAGCGCTTAGCGAGAAAGGCTTCCGCCCGGACGACCTTCAAATCCGCGATGCCGACACGCTGCAGGCGCTCTCACCGGCAAGCCAGCGCGCGGTGATTCTGATGGCCGCGTGGCTCGGCCAGGCGCGGCTCATCGACAATCAGACCGTGGAATTAACCCAGTAGACAGCATGGGTAAAAAGGGCAATACTGCCCGGGATAAATTCCTGGAGCCGGGTCACCGCCCGGCTCTGACGACATTCAGGTAAACAGGGTTCAAGTTATGATTCGCACCATGTTGCAGGGCAAACTGCACCGCGTCAAAGTTACTCAGGCGGACCTGCATTATGAAGGCTCCTGCGCCATCGATCAGGATTTCCTCGAGGCCGCGGGCATTCTGGAATATGAAGCCATTGATATCTACAACGTGACCAATGGCAAACGCTTTTCGACGTACGCCATCGCGGGCGAGCGCGGCTCGAAGATCATTTCGGTGAACGGTGCCGCGGCCCACTGCGCGGATGTCGGCGATATCCTGATTATTGCAAGCTACGTGACCATGCCGGATGAGCAGGCGCGCAGCTGGCAGCCGAAAGTTGCCTATTTCGACGGCGACAACGAGATGAAACGTCTCGCCAAAGCGGTGCCGGTGCAGGTGGCGTAAGCGCTACGCGCACAAGAATAAAGCCCTCCTCGCGAGGGCTTTTTTTATCCCTGCGGCTGATTACTGATGATTTTCGACATCGTTTCCAGCGAGTCGGTGCGCAGAATATAGAGCCGCTTTAACAGATACGGGTTATCACCCGGTTTCACTTTCCCTTTCACCGTCGTCACCGCCAGATGAAACCCGGCATCGCCCGCCGCCTTCACGGCTTTATCGTCATACCCGCCGAACGGATAAGAGAGAAACAGCACGTGCGGATTAAACTGCGAGAGCGCGCGGCGCGAACGCTGATAATCAAAGAGAATGTTGTGATACGTGCGGCTTAACAGAATCGGATGGCGCGCGCCGTCGGTGCGGTGCAGAAAATGGGTGTGCGACTGGATATCAAACACATCCTGAATCGCTTTCAGTTCTGAAACGCTCATAAACTGGAGCGTTTTTGGGTCCCACCGCTGCGGATGGCGCTTGATACGTGACGAGATAATAAACGCCGTCGCCTTAAAGCCATATTCTTTCATCACCGGATACGCATAGCGGTAGACCGATTTCAGGCCGTCATCGAACGTGATGGCCACCGCGCGGGCGGGCAGATTAATGCGGTTATGCACGTAGCCGTCGAGATCGTAGAGGCTAATCGTCGCATAACCCTGATCGCGCAGCCACGTCATCTGGTTGCTGAACGCGCGCACGGACGTGGTGGTGGAGGTGTGGCGAAACCGGGTGTTCTCTTCATCGCGCAGAATGTGATGGTACGTCAGCACCGGAATGCCGTTATCCTCCTGCGCGTCCAGGCTACTGATATAGCCCAGCCGATCGCCGATGCGGATCTGATACCAGGTCTGGTTCAGCCTGTCTTTCAGCTTGCCTGCGATGGGATAACGCAGATTTTCGGCCAGCGTGCCGAACGGTTCGCTGTTCACGTCCGGTTCGTTGTAGATAGTGACATCCCGCCAGGTCAGCAAATTTTGATTGCTGAGTGGCTTATTCAGATCGCCCAGGCTGTCCGTCACGCGTTTTTTGCCCTGCACGTCGGTCAGGTGGGCTTTGTCGATAAACCCGGTGCCGAAGCCAAAGCGGAACTCATAATAATCCGCGGCAATCGGCATCACGGCGAGCAACTGCCCTTCACGAATGATACCAACCGTCTGCACGTTATCACCGACCTTCGCCCAGATCGCGGCGTCTTCAGTGATTTGCATATATTGCGGGGGGGGTTGCTCGCTACCAAGCAGGCTGGCCTGCGCGACGCCTGCCACCAGAAGGAGCAGACACAAAAAGAGACGATTTAGCATAGGAATGAAGGAACAGTCACTGCCAGAGGTGAAATTATGCACATTTTAACAAAAGTGACATGAATACCAAGCCCGGTTGTTATTTATTGCACCTTACACATTCCGGGCACGGGTCGCGGGCGACGCGCTGGCGTGAAAGTTTCCACACCAGCGCGCTGAGTCTGTCAGGAGCGCAGGCCGCGTCCGCGGCTGATGAGATACCAGCACAGCAGATAAAACGCGATGATAAAGCACGCCAGCACCGCAACGGTAAACAGCAGCGGGACATCGGTTATCCCGAGGAAACCAAAGCGGAAGCCGCTTATCATGTAGACAATCGGGTTTAAATGCGACAGCGCCTGCCAGAACGGCGGCAGCAGCGTCAGCGAATAAAACACGCCGCCGAGATAGGTCAGCGGCGTCAGTACGAACGTCGGGATCAGGCTGATATCATCAAACGTTTTGGCGAATACCGCATTCAGCAACCCGGCGAGGGAGAACAGAATCGCGGTCATCAGCAGCGTCAGGGCGACAAACAGCCACGAGTGTACCTGGAACGGCACGAAAAACAGCGACACCGCCGTCACCAGAATACCGACGCACAGCCCGCGCGCCACGCCACCGCCCACGTAACCGGCGATAATCACATGCGTCGGCACCGGTGCCACCAGCAGCTCTTCGATATTGCGCTGGAACTTGGCGCTGAAAAATGACGACGCCACGTTGGCGTAAGAGTTGGTGATCACCGCCATCATGATAAGGCCCGGCACGATAAACTGCATGTAAGTGAAGCCATGCATTTCGCCGATACGCGAGCCGATAAGATTACCGAAAATAATAAAATAGAGGGTCATGGTGATGACCGGCGGCACCAGGGTCTGCACCCAGATGCGGGCAAAACGGTTCACCTCTTTCGCCCAGATACTTTTCAGGGCGACCCAGTAAAGCTGCATCATGCGCGCTCTCCTTGTTTTTCATTCACCAGCGTGACGAACAGCTCTTCAAGACGGTTCGCTTTGTTGCGCATACTCAGCACCTGAACACCCTGCGCGGTCAGCTGATTAAAGACGCTGTTAATGCCCTGCTCACGCAGTACTTCCACCTCAAGCGTCGAGGTATCCACCAGACGATACTGATAGCCTTCGAGCTTCGGCAGCGGGCTTTTCGCCGCCAGATCGAGGATAAACGTCTCCGATTTAAGCTTAGAGAGCAGCGATTTCATTGAGGTGTTCTCCACCAGTTCGCCGCGCTGGATGATGCCGATATTGCGGCACAGCATCTCCGCTTCTTCGAGATAGTGGGTGGTAAGGATAATCGTGGTGCCTTTATCGTTAAGATCTTTGAGAAAGCCCCACATCGAACGGCGCAGTTCGATATCCACGCCTGCCGTCGGTTCATCAAGAATCAGCAGTTTCGGCTCATGCATCAGCGCGCGGGCGATCATCAGACGACGCTTCATCCCGCCCGAGAGCATACGCGCGCGTTCGTTGCGTTTTTCCCACAGATCGAGCTGATTTAAATACTTTTCGCTGCGTGCAATCGCTTCGCGACGCTCAACGCCGTAGTAGCCCGCCTGGTTGACGACGATCTGCTGCACGGTCTCGAAGGGGTTGAAGTTAAACTCCTGCGGCACCAGCCCAAGCTGGCGTTTGGCGTTAACCACATCCCGTTCCAGATCGTACCCAAACACGCGCACCCGACCGGACGTTTTATTGACCAGCGAGCTGATAATACCGATGGTGGTGGATTTACCGGCCCCGTTCGGCCCCAGCAGCGCGTAGAAATCTCCCGCTTCGACTTGTAAATCAATGCCGCGCAGCGCCTGTACGCCGCCGGGATATGTCTTTTTAAGCTGCTCCAGTTCCAGTGCAATGGTCATGAAAGTACAGTCACCTTATTTTCTTGCAGAAGTTGTGTGGTTTAAAAAAAAGTTTAGTTGCCCTATATTACCCCAACGCAATTGTCTGGTTACAGGTCGTTAACCTCTATGAAAGATATCAGCACACTTATTAGTAATAACGAAATCTGGTCAAAAATGCTGGTCAAAGAAGACCCTGGCTTTTTTGAACGTCTGGCGAAAGCGCAGAAACCGCGCTTCCTGTGGATCGGTTGTTCCGACAGCCGCGTACCGGCTGAACGCCTCACTGGCCTTGAGCCAGGCGAGATCTTCGTTCACCGCAACGTGGCGAACCTGGTTATCCACACCGACCTTAACTGCCTCTCCGTCGTTCAGTACGCGGTGGACGTGCTGGAAGTGGAGCACATCATCATCTGTGGTCACTACGGCTGCGGCGGCGTGCAGGCGGCGGTGGAAAACCCGGAGCTGGGCCTGATTAACAACTGGCTGCTGCACATTCGCGACATCTGGCTGAAACACAACGCCCTGCTGAGCGAGCTGCCGCAGGAAAAACGTCTCGACACTCTGTGCGAGCTGAACGTGATGGAGCAGGTCTATAACCTTGGCCACTCCACCATCATGCAGTCCGCCTGGAAACGCGGCCAGAACGTCACGCTGCACGGCTGGGCGTATGGCATTCACGACGGCCTGCTGCGCGATCTGGACGTGACCGCGACCGACCGCGAAACGCTGGAACAGGGTTACCGCAAAGGCGTATCCAACATCCAGAAAACACACGCCAGCCATAAATAAGGGCGAGCGTGATATAAAAAAAGGGGCCGGTGGCCCCTTTTTTTGTGCGCCGGATTTACTCTTCCAGCATCACCACGTTGCCGATATACGGCAGATGACGATAGCGCTGGGCATAATCGATGCCGTAGCCCACCACAAATTTATCCGGGATCGAGAAGCCGATATACTCCACTTCGACGTCCACTTCACGGCGCGACGGTTTATCGAGCAGCGTACAGATGGCGAGCGATTTCGGCTCGCGCAGGCTCAGGATTTCACGCACTTTGGAGAGCGTGTTGCCGGAGTCGATAATATCTTCGACGATCAGTACATCTTTACCGCGGATATCTTCATCCAGATCTTTGAGGATTTTGACATCGCGCGTGGAAGACATGCCGCTGCCGTAGCTGGAGGCGGTCATAAAATCGACTTCATGGGCCACATGAACCTGACGGCACAGGTCCGCCATGAACATAAAAGAGCCGCGCAGCAGCCCTACCAGCACCATTTCGCTGCCGCTGTCCTGATAACGCTCAGTAATCTGACGCCCCAGTTCTTCAACGCGCGCCTTAATTTCCGCCTCGGAAATCATCACTTCAACAGTATGTTTCATATCGCTAACCGTTTGATTTAAAAATAAATCAGCGTTACCTGCCGCGCCTGCCGCCGGTAACGCTCGATAAGCGGGGCAGTATACCAGTAAAACGCCCGTCCGACAGAAAAGTGCGAAAAGCTCTTTTTGTGATTAAGATCACATATGTTAACAACTATAATAACTTGCTACTTAAAAATTAAGAGTGTGGTTATGGCAGAAACAAAAAAGACACAATCACGACTTCTCGTGATGCTCACAGCCCTGTTCGCAGCATTATCAGGGCTGTATTTATTGGTTGGTGGTATATGGCTGGTTTCAATTGGTGGTTCCTGGTACTACCCCATCGCCGGGGTGGGTATGCTGGCGACCGCCTGGCTGCTGTGGAGACGTAACGCTGCGGCGCTGTGGCTCTACGCTATCATCTTATTAGGCACAATGGCGTGGGGCATCTGGGAAGTCGGCTTCGACTTCTGGGCGCTGACGCCGCGCTGCGACGTCCTGGTGTTCTTCGGCGTATGGCTGATTCTGCCATTCGTCTGGCGTCGCCTCAGCACGCCGTCCCGCGCAGGCGTACCGGCGCTGCTGGTCTCGCTTATCATCACCGCGGGGCTGCTCTTCTGGGCAGGCTTTAACGATCCGCAGGAAATCAACGGCACCCTTAGCGCGGACAGCACTCCTGCCGCTGTGAACGGCAGCCAGAGCATTCCTGACGGCGACTGGCCGGCTTACGGGCGTAACCAGGAAGGCCAGCGTTACTCTCCGCTCAAGCAGATCAACACCGACAACGTTCACAAGCTGAAAGAAGCCTGGGTGTTCCGCACCGGCGACCTGAAGCTGCCGACCGATCCGGGTGAGATAACCAACGAAGTGACGCCGATTAAAGTCGGTGACACCCTGTTCCTCTGCACCGCACACCAGCGTCTTTTCGCCGTTGATGCCGCAACCGGTAAAGAGAAATGGCACTTCGATCCGCAGCTGAATACTAATCCGTCATTCCAGCATGTGACCTGCCGCGGCGTGTCGTATCACGAAGCGACTGCCGCGAATGCCAGCCCGGATGTCGTCGCGGATTGTCCGCGTCGTATTATCCTGCCGGTGAACGACGGTCGTCTGTTTGCGGTGAATGCGGATAACGGCAAGCTGTGTGAAAGCTTCGCCAATAAAGGCATTCTGAACCTGCAGACCAACATGCCGGTCACTACGCCGGGTATGTATGAGCCGACTTCGCCGCCGATCGTTACCGATAAGGTGATTGTGATTGCCGGCGCGGTGACCGATAACTTCTCCACCCGTGAGCCGTCTGGCGTCATCCGTGGTTTTGATATCAACACCGGTAAACTGCTGTGGGCCTTCGATCCGGGTGCGAAAGACCCGAACGCGATCCCGGCTGACGAGCATCATTTCTCGCTGAACTCCCCGAACTCCTGGGCACCGGCGTCTTATGATGCGAAGCTCGACATGGTTTACCTGCCGATGGGCGTAACCACGCCGGATATCTGGGGCGGTAACCGCACGCCGGAGCAGGAGCGCTTTGCGAGTTCTATCGTCGCGCTGAACGCGTCCACCGGTAAGCTGGTGTGGTCTTATCAGACCGTTCACCACGACCTGTGGGATATGGACCTGCCGGCGCAGCCGACGCTTGCCGACATTACCGTGAAAGGCGAAACCGTTCCGGTCATCTACGCGCCAGCGAAAACCGGTAACATTTTCGTACTGGATCGCCGCAACGGTAAGCTCGTCGTCCCGGCACCGGAAAAACCGGTTCCGCAGGGTGCCGCGAAAGGCGACTACGTGACGCCGACGCAGCCGTTCTCTGACCTTTCCTTCCGTCCGAAGAAAGATCTGAGCGGCGCGGATATGTGGGGCGCCACGATGTATGACCAGCTGGTCTGCCGCGTGATGTTCCATAGCCTGCGTTACGAAGGCATCTTCACGCCGCCGTCCGAGCAGGGCACGCTGGTGTTCCCGGGTAACCTGGGGATGTTCGAATGGGGCGGCCTGGCCATTGACCCGCACCGTCAGGTGGCGATTGCCAACCCGATGGCGCTGCCGTTCGTCTCGAAGCTTATCCCGCGTGGTCCGGGCAACCCGATGGAACAGCCGAAAGACGCGAAGGGCACCGGTACAGAAGCCGGTATCCAGCCGCAGTACGGCGTGCCGTATGGCGTGACCCTGAACCCGTTCCTCTCTCCGTTTGGTCTGCCGTGTAAGCAGCCGGCATGGGGTTATATCTCCGCGCTGGATCTGAAGACCAACGACGTGGTGTGGAAAAAACGTATCGGTACGCCGCGCGACAGCATGCCGTTCCCGATGCCGTTCCCGGTGCCGTTTAACATGGGTATGCCGATGCTTGGCGGCCCGATCACCACCGGCGGTAACGTGCTGTTTATCGGTGCAACCGCGGATAACTATCTGCGCGCGTACAACGTGACCAACGGCGAGAAGCTGTGGGAAGCTCGCCTGCCGGCTGGCGGCCAGGCGACGCCGATGACCTATGAAGTGAACGGCAAGCAGTATGTCGTGATCTCCGCAGGCGGCCACGGCTCGTTCGGTACCAAAATGGGCGACTATATCGTTGCCTATGCCCTGCCGGATGATGCGAAGTAAAACCGTATCGGAAAGCAAAAAGCCCCTCATCGAGGGGCTTTTTTTATGGGCGGGGTTTTATTTGATGATGCCGGGGTGTGTTATGTGGGAGCAGGTGTTTTTGCAGTGTGGTTTATTGGGGGGACAGGTGGGTGCGCTTCGCTTACCCACCCTACACAGCGCTCACCGTAACCCTTTTGTAGGGCGGGTAAGCGCAGCGCACCCGCCGTTTATATCTCACCGCCATTACCGTAGGGCGGGTAAGCGCAGCGCATCCGCCGTTTAAATCTCACCGCCCTTACCGCAGGGCGGGTAAGCGCACCCGCCGTTTAAATTTCACCGCCCAACCCGTAGGGCGGGTAAGCGCAGCGCACCCGCCGTTAACACCTCCGCCAAACATCCATCACGCCACCGTAAACCCTAACATCATCCCGGTGTCTTCATGCTCTAACAGATGGCAATGCGCCATATAGGCGTGCTCGGCTGACGCCGCGTAATCAAACCGCACCAACACTTCGCTGCGCGCGCCTTCCACCCATACGGTATCTTTCCATCCGGCGCGATGCGCGGCGGGCGGCTTGCCGTTCTCAGTCAAAATACGGAACTGCGTACCGTGGATATGGAACGGATGCAGCATCATGTCGCCCTCGCCGGAAATGGTCCAGCGCTCATATTTGCCGAGCGCCGCCCCAAACGCGGGCGCGTTCATATCAAACGCTTTGCCGTTAATCTTATTGGCGTTATGGAAATCGAACCCGTGGCCGCCGTGGTTCATGCCGCCATGCGACATCTTCCCGTGCCCCATCGGGCCCATCATCTGCCCGTGCGCATTGCCCGCGAGCGCCTGCTTACCGTAGCGTTTCACCAGCTCGTCCATGCCCATCATATCCAGCATCGGATCCATCATTAATTGCAGCCAGCGCTCCTGAAGCCCGTCGAGCGAAGGCAGCGGCGGAACCTCCACCAGCTTATCCGGCAGCGTCCCTGAGGCGGGCACCACGATGGGCTGAATGCGCACCACCGGCTGCGGTTTATCAAACGGCGCGACCGTCATGCCCATCTGTGTGACCGGCAGCGTCACGATATCGAAAGGCCGCGCGTCGCTGGTATCCACCAGCACTTCAAAACGCTCGCCCATCAGCATCGGCAGTTCGGTCACTTTCACCGGTTCCGCCAGCAGACCGCCGTCGCTGGCGATAACATACAGCGGACGGTTATCGCTCGCGGCAATCTTCAGCGAGCGCGCGTTACAGCCGTTCAGCAGGCGCAGACGCAGCCAGCCTTTCGGCGGCGTATGCTGCGGATACACCGCGCCGTTGCACAGCAGCGTATCGCCAAACCAGCCGACGGCGGCGGTCATCACGTCGAGCTGATAATCGACCTCGCCGTCGGCGGTAAATTTTTTGTCCTGAATAATCAGCGGCACGTCGTCAACGCCCCAGATTTTGGGAAGCATCAGTTGCAGGCTTTCGGTATCTTCGATAAGCACCAGCCCCGCCAGCCCCATCGCCACCTGATGCCCGGTTTTGCCGTGCTGATGCGGATGGAACCAGCAGGTCGCGGCGCGCTGCTCAGGCGTGAAGCTTACGCTGCGCGTCTGCCCCGGCGCGATAATGCCCTGCGGCCCGCCGTCCACCGCACCCGGCACTTCCAGACCGTGCCAGTGCACCGTGGTCTCTTCGGCGAGGTTATTGCGGATATTGATATTGACCGGCGTGCCCTGGCGCAGCTTAATCGCCGGGCCCAGCAGCGAGCCGTTATAGCCCCAGGTCGTGACATTTTTACCGGCAAATGTGGTTTTGCCCGCCAGAACCGTAAGCTGAATGCTGCTGCGGGCGTCCGGCGTCAGCAGCGCGGGGATAGGCAGCGCGGGTTGCTCTGCGGCAAATGCGGCCCGGCTCCATGTCGGCAGCGCGCTGAGCGCCCCCAGCGCGGCGGTGTACTTGATAAACTCTCGGCGTTGCATCTTCCCGTCCTTATCGTCAACGTGCACCCGTTGAGCTTAAACCCTCCCCTTGCGGGAAGGTCAAGTCTGGCGGCGAGGGAATTGGATATGAGACTGCCTGTACGGCAGTGAACCGGCAGACGTTTACCGCGCTCCAGGCGCAGGCTTTCTAAGCTGCCTGTACGGCAGTGAACTTCCACTACGCGATTGTTAACGACGACTGGGATTTCTAAGCTGCCTGTACGGCAGTGAACCGGCTGCGCCGTGGGAACTGTTCCTCTCGCGCTTTCTAAGCTGCCTGTACGGCAGTGAACCAATCCGCGGTCGCGTTTCAGCGCAGCAGTGCTTTCTAAGCTGCCTGTACGGCAGTGAACCCGGTGCCGCTCACACCCACCCTGAGCACGACTTTCTAAGCTGCCTGTACGGCAGTGAACTCTCCCACGCTGCGCCATAGTCGTTTGTGCCATTTCTAAGCTGCCTGTACGGCAGTGAACATATACATCAGGTAAGCGTTGTCAACTTTCAGTTTCTAAGCTGCCTGTACGGCAGTGAACACAATATGCTCTTTACCGTCTATGGTTTCATTTTTCTAAGCTGCCTGTACGGCAGTGAACTAACAGAGCCGCCGAAATTTTTAGCGGCCTTGCTTTCTAAGCTGCCTGTACGGCAGTGAACCTTTGCAGGGAGGGGGCTGGGCCGGGCGATCCTTTCTAAGCTGCCTGTACGGCAGTGAACCCAGCGGCGCAGTCAACGTGATGGTGATGGACTTTCTAAGCTGCCTGTACGGCAGTGAACTGGGGAAACGCCTCAACGTGAAAGACGGGAGCTTTCTAAGCTGCCTGTACGGCAGTGAACAAGAGCGAATATTACCGGAATGCCTGAATTGAAAACAAATTTTTGCTTTTTAACGCCTGAAACCCTTTTTTATCACCACAACTGCACGTATTAAAAATCAACACTTTACAAGCGGAGCATAAAAAAGGGTTTAGACGCCCAGGCGCAACGCCCATCACTTTTATCGTTTCATTCGTTCAGTGGTTTGCTCTTCGGTGCGTTAACGTGCGCGATTGCCGTATCGTATAGAGGGATTTTTCTGCTGCTTTCTGGTCGATGATGTTCGTACAACATCGCCTGAAACAGGCAGTTATCCGCGCGTTAAAGGCAAGAAATCTCCTCGTCGCGCCTGAACGAAATGTGCTATCGTTGGGTATTGGTTGGCGAGTGGTAGACGTGATGAGAAAAGTAGTCAGGCTAATGTTTCTGGGCTGTCTGTTGGCCTTTTCCACTAACAGTTTTGCGCTCAGTGAATCAGAAGCGGAAGACATGGCCGACCTGACGGCGGTTTTTGTTTTTCTGAAAAATGATTGTGGCTACCAGAACCTGCCGAACGGGCAGATCCGTCGCGCGCTGGTCTTTTTCGCCCAGCAGAATCAGTGGGATTTAAGCAATTACGACAGCTTTAATATGAAGGCGCTCGGCGAGGACAGTTACCGCGATCTGAGCGGCATCGCTATTCCTACCGCTAAAAAGTGCAAAGCCCTGGCGCGTGATTCGCTAAGCCTGCTTGCCTACGTGAAGTAATCCCCTCCCCCGCTCCTTTGGTGAAATGGTGACCGTGCATCTACGGTCATAGTTAGCTATGATGTTGCGCCCGTTTTTATGGGGTGTTAACGAAGGAGGAATCAGCCCGTGACCGAGAATCCTATGTGGCACGAAACGCTGCACGATCAGTTTGGTCAATACTTTGCCGTCGACAAAGTGCTCTATCGCGAAAAGACCGATCATCAGGATCTGATTATTTTCGAAAACTCCGCCTTTGGCCGGGTGATGGCGCTGGACGGCGTGGTGCAAACCACCGAACGCGACGAGTTTATCTATCACGAAATGATGACGCATGTGCCGCTGCTGGCCCACGGCCACGCGAAGCGCGTGCTGATCATCGGCGGCGGCGATGGCGCGATGCTGCGTGAAGTGACGCGTCATCAGAGCGTGGAATCCATCACGATGGTGGAAATCGACGCCGGCGTGGTGGCGTTTTGCCGCGAGCATCTGCCTAACCACAATGCCGGTAGCTATGACGATCCGCGCTTTACGCTGGTGATCGACGACGGCGTGAATTTCGTCAACCAGACCACCCAGAAGTTTGATGTGATTATCTCCGACTGCACCGATCCCATCGGGCCGGGAGAGAGCCTGTTCACGTCGGCGTTTTATGAAGGGTGCAAGCGCTGCCTGAATCCGGGCGGGATTTTCGTCGCGCAGAACGGCGTCTGCTTTCTCCAGCAGGATGAAGCCATCGACAGCCATAAAAAGCTCAGCCACTACTTTGGCGATGTGAGCTTTTATCAGGCGGCAATCCCCACCTACTACGGCGGCATCATGACGTTCGCCTGGGCGACCGATAACGACGCCCTGCGCAAACTCCCGCTCGAAACCTTACAGGCGCGCTTTCACACCGCGGGGCTGAAGTGCCGTTATTACAATCCGGCCATTCATACGGCAGCATTCGCTCTGCCGCAATATTTGCAAGATGCCCTGGCGTCTCAGGCATCCTAAGGAGGTGATAAAAATTGAAAAAGCTGAAACTGCATGGCTTTAACAACCTGACCAAAAGCCTGAGTTTTTGTATTTACGATATTTGCTACGCCAAAACGGCGGAAGAACGCGATGGCTATATCGCGTATATCGATGAACTCTATAACGCCAACCGTCTTACGGAAATCCTGACGGAAACCTGCTCGATTATCGGTGCCAATATTCTGAATATCGCACGCCAGGACTATGAGCCACAGGGTGCCAGCGTCACGATTCTGGTGAGCGAAGAGCCGGTCGACCCGCAGCTTATCGACAAAACCGAGCACCCCGGCCCGCTGCCGGAGACCGTGGTCGCGCACCTCGACAAGAGCCATATCTGCGTCCACACCTACCCGGAAAGCCACCCGGAAGGCGGCCTGTGCACTTTCCGCGCCGACATTGAAGTGTCAACCTGCGGCGTGATTTCGCCTCTGAAGGCGCTGAATTATTTAATCCATCAGCTTGAGTCCGATATCGTGACTATCGACTACCGCGTGCGCGGCTTTACCCGCGACGTCAACGGTATGAAACACTTTATCGATCATGAGATTAACTCGATACAGAACTTTATGTCAGACGACATTAAATCGCTGTATGACATGATGGATGTGAACGTTTATCAGGAAAATATCTTCCATACCAAAATGTTGCTTAAAGAGTTCGACCTTAAGCACTACATGTTCCACACCCGGCCGGAAGAGTTAACCGAAGAAGAGCGCAAGGTCATTACCGACCAGCTCTGGAAAGAGATGCGTGAAATCTATTACGGACGCAATATCCCGTCCGTATGATCCTGCGCGGCGCACGGAAGCGCCGCCGTTATCCGTATTGCGCCAGAAAATCGCGGTACGCCTGCACCACCTGAAGGAAATCCTCAACGCCGCAGAGCGACAGGCTTTCTTCATCGTAGTAGCTCATTCCTTCTTCCATTTCGTCGCCGGAGAATTCCAGTTGATTGGCGCGCACCATGACTTCTTCGCCATCCAGCCACAGCGTGTATTCATGGCCGGTTTTCTGCCACTGCCGCTCGCTGCCCTTGACGTCGCGCGCCGCCGCTTCGACTTCATCCAGCAGCGCCAGATTGCCTTTCACCTCTTCGTTGAACCAGTGCCCGAGCGCTTCGTGGCCCATTGAGAGGCGGACTTTCACCACGCCGGTGATGTCGCGCAAGAATTCATAATCCATGGTGTTTTCCTCTGGCCGGGCGTCGCCTGGCCGCTGCTTTGTTTATCTCTTGTTATTATCGCAGCATGAAACGGAAAGAAAAGCGCAGCCGCCGACGAAACTGACAACACCCCTGTAGACAAGCCGTTGCATGAGCTGTGTTACTCTTGGTTTATCTTAAGTGCTGTTGTATTGAGGTTGCCTGTGAACTTTACTCTTCTGCGCCGCGCGCTGCTGCTCGTCGCGCTGCCGCTCTCCCACGCGTATGCCGGTGAAGCGGTTCGCCTTGAATGCGTTAATCGCGGCAATGTGCTGGTCTCGTTTTTTAAATATCACCTCTCCACGATGAAGTGGAAAGATCACTTCCAGATAGCCTCCGGCATTGAAAAGAGCAAAACCGACAACGGCGTACCTTATGAAATGATTTCGTTTCGTAACGGCGACGATCTGATCTATTTCCCCGACAAAGAGCGCTATGTGCTGTTTGACGCCGGTAAGCAGAAACCGGAGCGCTGTCAGGTGGAAGGCGAGTTTACTTATCCGGTGGTGAGCCTGCCGCGCTACGACGGCAAAGCGGAGTCGTGAGCCGTTAACCGCAATAAAAAAGGGAAGCCAGTGGCTTCCCTTTTTACTGTCTGTCCCGACGCGAATAACGCCGGGCAGAGGTGCGTTATACCGCCGTCTGGAAAATCACGCCGTCCGCTTTCTCAGTGTACTGATCAAGCTGGTCGAAGTTCAGGTAACGGTAGGTGTCCACGGCGGTTTTATCCACCTGGGACATGAACTGCTGATACTCTTCCGGCGTCGGCAGACGGCCAATCAGCGCCGCGACGGCGGCGAGTTCGGCAGACGCCAGGTAGACGTTCGCGCCGGTACCAAGACGGTTCGGGAAGTTACGGGTCGAGGTGGACACCACCGTCGCGCCGTCCGCCACGCGCGCCTGGTTACCCATGCACAGCGAGCAGCCCGGGATCTCGATACGCGCACCGCTCTTACCGAAGACGCTGTAGTAGCCCTCTTCGGTGAGCTGCGCGGCGTCCATACGGGTCGGCGGCGCCACCCACAGACGGGTCGGCAGCTGGCCTTTATGGGTATCCAGCAGCTTACCGGCCGCACGGAAGTGACCGATGTTGGTCATGCACGAACCGATAAACACTTCGTCAATCTTATCGCCGGTCACGTCAGAGAGCAGACGTGCGTCGTCCGGGTCGTTCGGCGCACAGAGAATCGGCTCTTTGATCTCGTTGAGATCGATCTCGATCACCGCCGCGTATTCCGCGTCAGCATCCGCTTCCAGCAGTTGCGGATCGGCAAGCCACTTCTCCATGCCCTGAATACGACGCTCCAGCGTACGGCGATCGCCGTAGCCTTCCGCAATCATCCACTTCAGCAGCACGATGTTGGAGTTGAGATACTCGATGATCGGCTCTTTGTTGAGCTTGATGGTGCAGCCCGCCGCAGAACGCTCGGCAGAGGCGTCAGTCAGCTCAAACGCCTGCTCCACTTTCAGATCCGGCAAGCCTTCGATTTCCAGAATGCGGCCCGAGAAGATGTTTTTCTTCCCTTTCTTCTCAACGGTCAGCAGGCCCTGCTGAATGGCGTAATACGGGATCGCATGCACCAGATCGCGAAGCGTAATGCCCGGCTGCATCTGGCCTTTGAAGCGCACCAGCACCGATTCCGGCATATCGAGCGGCATGACGCCAGTCGCGGCAGCGAACGCCACCAGGCCAGAGCCCGCCGGGAACGAAATCCCGATAGGGAAACGGGTGTGGGAGTCGCCGCCGGTACCGACGGTATCCGGCAGCAGCATACGGTTCAGCCAGGAGTGGATCACGCCGTCGCCAGGGCGCAGCGACACGCCGCCGCGGTTCATGATGAAGTCCGGCAGCGTGTGATGCGTGGTGACGTCAACCGGCTTCGGATACGCCGCCGTGTGGCAGAAGGACTGCATCACGAGATCGGCGGAGAAGCCGAGGCACGCCAGATCTTTCAGTTCATCACGGGTCATCGGACCGGTGGTGTCCTGAGAACCCACGGAGGTCATTTTCGGCTCGCAATAGGCACCCGGACGGACACCCGCGACGCCGCAGGCGCGACCGACCATTTTCTGCGCCAGCGAGTAGCCGCGATTGCTTTCAGCCACATCTTTCGCGTGACGGAACACGTCGCTGTGCGGCAGGCCCAGCGCTTCACGCGCTTTGGTAGTCAGGCCGCGGCCGATGATCAGCGGAATACGGCCGCCCGCGCGCACTTCGTCGATCAGCACGTCGGTTTTCAGTTCAAAATTCGCCAACAGCTCACCGGTTTCGTGGTGGCGTACTTCACCTTTGAACGGGTAGATGTCAATCACATCGCCCATGTTCAGGTTTGACACATCCACTTCGATCGGCAGCGCGCCCGCATCTTCCATCGTGTTGAAGAAAATCGGCGCGATTTTGCCGCCGAGCACCACGCCGCCGCCGCGTTTGTTCGGCACGTACGGGATGTCGTCGCCCATAAACCACAGCACGGAGTTAGTCGCGGATTTACGCGATGAGCCGGTGCCCACGACGTCGCCGACGTAGGCCAGCGGGAAACCTTTCTGCTGGAGCGCTTCAATCTGTTTGATCGGGCCAACGCTGCCCGGCTGATCCGGCTCAATGCCTTCGCGGGCGTTTTTCAGCATCGCCAGAGCGTGCAGCGGAATATCCGGACGCGACCAGGCATCCGGCGCAGGTGAGAGATCGTCGGTGTTGGTTTCACCGGTCACTTTAAACACGGTGACGGTGATTTTTTCTGCCAGCTCCGGGCGCGACAGGAACCATTCGGCGTCCGCCCAGGACTGCATGATCTGCTTCGCGTAAGCGTTGCCCGCTTTCGCTTTCTCTTCGACATCGTAGAAGTTATCGAACATCAGCAGCGTGTGGGACAGCGCTTTGGCGGCGATCGGTGCCAGTTTGTCGTTATCCAGCGCTTCAATCAGCGGATGAATGTTATAACCGCCCTGCATGGTGCCTAACAGTTCAACGGCTTTTTCAGGGGTGACCAGCGGGGAGGTGGCTTCGCCTTTGGCGACAGCGGCAAGGAAACCTGCTTTTACATAGGCGGCTTCGTCAACGCCTGGGGGTACACGGTTGGTCAGCAGGTCTAACAGAAACTCTTCTTCACCCGCGGGCGGGTTCTTCAGCAGCTCGACGAGTGCGGCCATTTGGGTTGCATCTAAGGGTTTGGCTACAATCCCCTCGGCGGCACGCTCAGCTACGTGCTTACGGTATTCTTCTAGCACGACGGTTCTCCTCGCTCTCATTGTCATAGTGGGAGCCAGGCTTCTCTCTTCACGCTCCTGTGAGACAGCAGTTTGTAGGGTAAATGCCCGGATCCGCGACGGGCAGAATAGCAGGAATTTGGTGGGGTGTTAATCTGTTTACAAAAAAGCAACATTAAATCTTTGCTGAATCGTTAAGCTACGCAGAACGCGTTTCAGAAGTGTGTTTTCGGGCACAAAAAAACCGCCGGGTGGCGGTTTCTCTGTTGTGCGCGAGTGGTAGCAGACACCGTTGCACAGATTATATGGCAGGTATAACACAGGGCAAATAGTGACATCAGAAAGACAGGCCCGCAAGCCCGGATGTACGTTTTGCGTACCGCTTTCAGAATTTACATGTAAGTCGCTGCAAACGCCGAAAAGCCCTTTGAGCCTTTTCTCCGGCTCGCTACAGTAGCGCCTGGCCTGCTTCGCTGGTGTAGCAGCCAGTCACCGGGCCTGGAAGCAGTTCCAACAACCTACGTGGCAGGTATAACACACTTGCCTGGTTCTGCCTTTCCCGGTGAAGAGAGGATCAACGTAGCGCCTTCGGGACTACTCGCAATGGAGATGCGTTGGCTTTTTGCGCTCATCGTTGCGCTGGGTTCACTGCTGGCGGCATCACACGGTGGCTGGAATATTTCCGACATCACGGTGCTGCTGGTGTTGAATCTGGGCAATTAAGCTGCTGACCGCCCGCAAGGGCGGTCTTCTACATCTCTCCACCCTGCGCTTCGTTATCAGTTATAATTGCGTAATAAATACTCACACTCTTATTCCGGACTCACGCGTCCCTTTCCCTGTTAAGGTTAAAAAAGGAAAACTCGGGTAGATAATACTCGCGGCAACGTCAGCGCCCGTATGGCGCCATGAGCCCCGGAGTCATCTATGAAGTTGCCTTTAAAGCCACACCTGCTCGCGTTGCTGTGCAGCGCCGGGCTGTTCGGCGCCTCAGGCGTCCTGTTTGTGAAAAGTCAGGTGCCTTCCGCCGCCGAAGCGCCTGTCGCGGCACCACCCACCGCGCCGGTGCCGCCTCAACCCACGCCTGCGCCCGCAACCACACCGACATATTCCGCCGCGCAAATTGACCAGTGGGTCGCGCCCATCGCGCTCTACCCTGATGCGCTGTTGTCGCAGATCCTGATGGCCTCTACTTACCCGATGAATATGGTGCAGGCCGCGCAGTGGTCACAGGACCATCCCACCCTACAGGGCGACGCTGCCATTCAGGCAGTCGCCGGGCAACCGTGGGACGCCAGCGTCAAATCGCTGGTAGCGTTCCCGCAATTAATGGCGCTGCTGGGGCAGAACCCGTCGTGGATACAAAACCTGGGCGATGCCTTCCTGGCACAGCCTGATGACGTCATGGCGTCGGTACAGCGCCTGCGCGCGCTGGCTCAACAGACTGGCGCGCTCACCTCTTCGCTACAGCAAAAGGTAACGACCATCACCAGAACCGCGCCGCCAGTCTCACCGGAAAAACCTGCCGCCGCGCCGCGCAGTTCAACCGTTATCGAAATTGAACCGGCGACACCCAACGTGGTTTACGTGCCCACTTATAACCCGGCGACGGTTTACGGCACCTGGCAGAACCCGGCGTACCCGCCTGTTTATTTACCACCAACGCCCGGCGAGCAGTTCGGCAACAGTTTTGTCAGAGGGCTGGGATACAGTCTCGGTGTCGCCACAACGTATGCGCTTTTCAGCGCCATTGACTGGGATGATGATGACCACCACCATCATCATGACGATGACTACCACCATCACGATCGCCACGACGGCGGCTACTGGCACAATGGCGATAACATCAATATTAACGTGAATAACTACAACCGAATCACCGGTGAAAACCGGCGCGGGAACACGATGCCCTGGCACCCCAATCCGGCGTATCGCAACGGTATGGACAATCCCCATACCCGTGTCGTCACACCGCTTCACCGCCCTGCCAGCGCAACAGACCCTATTGCCGACAACCGGGCCTCACAGCGCCAGGCGGCGGCCGCGCGCTTTCAGCAGGCCACGGGGCACAACGCCACGGTGAATACCCCGCACCAGGCCGCCCGACAGTCGTTGCAGGCGCGCGCCCAGCGTAGCAACTATCGCGGTTACGATATCAAACCCGAAAGCGCACGGCTGGCCAGACACGCGCATAACGCGTCGGAACGCCCTTTCCATGACGCGACACAACATGCGCCTTATCACGATCTGCACGCCAGCGCGTTCAGCGGTAACGACAGCCGTTCCGCCCGCTGGCAGGTGCAACAGCAGCGCGGTATCGAAAGCCGGCATCTGGCGGCAGCCCACCGCCCGGACACGCCGGTAAGAGAGCGGCACATTGAGCATCGTCAGCATGAGCGCCATCACTAAGAAGGAGAAAAAGGTGAAATCGACATTTCTCGCCGCGCTGGCGTTCGGGTTGTCCGCATCGCACGCCTTTGCGCAGGCGCAATTCAGCACGCCGGATCAGGCCGCTGACGCCCTGACGCAGGCGATTTCGACACACGACGAGGCGGCCTTAAATCATCTTCTTGGCGATGAGTGGCGCGAGATTTTGCCGCCCGAAGGTGCCGATCCTGAGGAAGTCAGCCGTTTTCTGCGCGACTGGAAAGTAAATCATCATATCGTCCTGCAGGGTGATACGGCGCATCTGCAAGTGGGCGCGCAGGACTGGCAATTGCCCGTTCCTCTCGTCAAACACGCGCAGGGCTGGCAGTTCGACATGCAGGGCGCAGCGGAGGAAATCCTCACCCGCACGATCGGACGCAACGAACTCGCCGCGATTGCCGCACTCCATGCCGGCGTCGATGCACAGCTGAGCTATTACGCCCTGAATCAGCGTTACGCAGAGAAAATCATCAGCAGCGAGGGGAAGAAAGATGGTCTTTACTGGCCGGTCAAACCCGGCGAGGCACCGAGCCCGCTCGGCCCGGCGTTCAGCCCGCAAAGGCAGGATATGGGCTATCACGGTTACCATTTCCGTCTTTTGCCCACTCACGACAACGGTTTTGCGATGTTAGCCTGGCCTGTCAGTTACGGTGAAACGGGCGTGATGAGTTTTATTGTAAAGCAGGACGATCGGGTGCTTCAGGCAAACCTGGGGACGGATACGGCGCAGCGCGCCAGCGCTATTGACCCGGCTCATCTCGATAACACGTGGGACCCCGTCGCTCCGTAAGGGTTTTACGCAAAAAACCGATGGGCCGTGTACTGACGGCCCATCGTTATGCCGCTTACAGAATGCTGGCGACAGATTTCGCCAGCTGCGCTTCCAGCGCAGGCTTAGCTTCTTCAAATTTCAGGTTAACTTTGTTGGCGCTGGACACCACACGCGTCTGGTATTTCGCACGGTTACCCTGCTCGGTGCTGGTTTGCAGCTTCACGCCGGAGGTGCCCTGACGCAGCGCAGCAATATTATCCGTCGTCACTGTCGCTTTGCTGCGCTCGGAAATTTGCAGGTCGGTGACCATTGTATAGTTCACATCTTCGACCATCGCGTCAGCCGCCATGCCGATAAGCCCCGCCGCCAGGCCAACGCCTAACGCCGCACCGGAAGAGTTGCTGTTGTACGCGGTGATGCCCGCACCCAGCGCTGCGCCCGCGACGGCGCCTTCATAACCGGTTTTCAGGTAGCCCTGCGCTTCACGCAGATCCATTTTGTCGGCTTTCAGGACGTTCGCCTGGATCCAGTAGTAGGCAGAGTCCGGCGAGCTGGTGACTTTGTACCCTTTGGCGGAGAGATCGTTCGCCAGCAGGGTTTGCAGGTTGCTCATGTCTTTGTCTGACGTGTTTTTCACCTGGATATACACGGTTTTCTCAGAAGACGGCTCAAGCCAGATGGTCTGGCTCATCTGGGTTTTCACCTCAAGATTGCGTTTCTTGATAGCGGTGGTCATTGCCCCGCAGCCAGTGAGGGTAAACGCGGCTAATACCAGGCCAACGACAGCCAGTTTTTTTACAGACATACCTTTTCCTTTTTTATTGAAAGTCACCAGAGTGAAAAAAAGAGACACGCCGTTGACAGCAAGACACCGTCACCGTGTTGAGATGAGCAAAGCAAAGCGGGGATGAATACGTTCCTTGTCCACACAGTCCTGAGCATCCAGAGCGTGCCGTCGGCGGCAAAAACGCCTTTATTACGTTGTTATCGGCGATACAAGGAAGAAGATTAGCGAAAATTTCCTACCAGATTAGGTAGTTAAAGAATAAGGGAAGACGCACTGCTGAATAACAGCCATAAAAAACGCCTCCGAAGAGGCGTTTATGTAGCGAGAAAACTTACTTTTTCTTCGCTTTCGGGTTCGGCAGGTCGGTAATGCTGCCTTCGAACACTTCTGCCGCTAGGCCTACAGACTCGTGCAGGGTCGGGTGCGCGTGGATGGTGAGCGCGATATCTTCCGCGTCACAACCCATTTCGATAGCCAGACCGATTTCACCCAGCAGCTCGCCGCCGTTGGTGCCGACAATCGCGCCGCCGATGACACGGTGGGTTTCTTTGTCGAAAATCAGTTTGGTCATACCGTCTGCGCAATCGGAAGCGATAGCACGGCCAGAGGCTGCCCACGGGAAGGTGGCAGTTTCGTAGCTGATGCCTTTCTCTTTCGCTTCTTTCTCGGTCAGACCCACCCATGCCACTTCCGGCTCGGTGTAAGCGATAGACGGGATCACTTTCGGGTCGAAGTAGTGTTTCATGCCCGCGATAACTTCAGCGGCAACGTGACCTTCGTGAACGCCTTTGTGCGCCAGCATCGGCTGACCGACGATATCGCCGATCGCATAGATGTGCGGCACGTTGGTGCGCATTTGTTTGTCAACGCGGATAAAGCCACGGTCGTCCACTTCCACGCCCGCTTTGCCTGCATCCAGGTTTTTGCCGTTCGGCACACGGCCGATAGCTACCAGCACCGCGTCGTAACGCTGCGCTTCCGCCGGCGCTTTTTTGCCTTCCATAGAAACGTAAATACCGTCTTCTTTCGCTTCAACGGCAGTCACTTTAGTTTCCAGCATCAGGTTGAATTTCTTGCTGATGCGCTTGGTGAAGACTTTCACTACGTCTTTGTCGGCAGCCGGGATAACCTGGTCGAACATTTCAACCACGTCGATCTCTGAACCCAGCGCGTGGTAAACGGTACCCATCTCCAGACCGATGATACCGCCGCCCATAACCAGCATACGCTTCGGCACTTCTTTCAGTTCCAGTGCGTCGGTGGAATCCCATACGCGCGGATCTTCATGCGGAATAAACGGCAGCTGAATCGGACGAGAACCCGCCGCGATGATCGCGTTGTCGAAGTTAATCACTGTTTTGCCGTTCTCGCCTTCCACTTCCAGGGTGTTCGCGCCGGTGAATTTACCCAGGCCGTTCACCACTTTCACTTTACGGCCTTTGGCCATACCAGACAGACCGCCGGTCAGCTGATTGATGACTTTTTCTTTCCAGGTGCGGATTTTATCGATGTCGGTTTTCGGCTCGCCGAAAACGATGCCGTGCTCGGCAAGCGCTTTGGCTTCTTCGATAACTTTCGCTACGTGCAGCAGCGCTTTAGAAGGGATACAGCCTACGTTCAGGCAAACACCGCCCAGGGTGCTGTAACGCTCGACGATTACGGTTTCCAGACCTAAGTCAGCGCAACGGAAGGCTGCAGAGTAACCTGCCGGGCCTGCCCCAAGTACCACGACCTGAGTTTTGATTTCAGTACTCATCATGACCTCTTTGTAATTTTCCGGCGGGTCTGACGCTTAAGTTTTAACGCCCATCATCCACCGGGACGTTCTATCCGCTCGCATTTTACAAAACTGTTAACAATTTTGAAACAACAAACGGCAGACGAATCCTTTTGGCACCTGATAATTTCGCACAGTCAGGCGGAATTACCAGAAAAAAGCCGGCCGTCAGGCCGGCTTTTCGCTTACATCACCAGGCGGCGAATGTCCGACAGGGTGTTGTTGATGATGGTGATGAAACGCGCACCATCAGCACCGTCGATCACGCGGTGGTCGAAGGACAGGGAGATCGGCAGCATCAGGCGCGGCACGAACTCTTTACCATTCCACACCGGCTCCATCGCAGACTTGGAGACGCCGAGGATAGCCACTTCCGGCGCGTTCACGATCGGCGCGAAGTGGGTGGTGCCCAGGCCGCCGATGCTGGAGATGGTGAAGCAGCCGCCCTGCATTTCGCCGGCGGTCAGCTTGCCATCGCGCGCTTTTTTGGAGATGGTCATCAGCTCGCGAGAAAGCTCGATGATGCCTTTCTTGTTCACATCTTTGAACACCGGTACAACCAGGCCGTTCGGGGTATCCACCGCCACGCCGATGTTGATGTATTTTTTCAGCGTCAGACGCTGACCGTCTTCAGACAGCGAGCTGTTAAAGCGCGGCATCTGCTCAAGGGCAGCGGCAACGGCTTTCATGATGAAGACAACCGGGGTGATCTTCACATCCAGCTTACGCTTCTCAGCTTCGGCGTTCTGCTGCTTACGGAACGCTTCCAGATCGGTGATATCGGTTTTGTCGAAGTGCGTAACGTGCGGGATCATCACCCAGTTACGGCTCAGGTTCGCGCCAGAGATTTTCTGGATGCGGCCCAGTTCCACTTCTTCCACTTCACCAAACTTGCTGAAGTCCACTTTCGGCCACGGCAGCAGACCCGGCAGAGAACCACCGGTCGCGCCAGCGGCAGGTGCGGATTCTGCACGTTTAACGGCGTCTTTCACGTAAGCCTGAACGTCTTCGCGCAGGATGCGGCCTTTACGACCGGTGCCTTTCACTTTCGCGAGGTTCACGCCGAATTCGCGCGCCAGGCGGCGGATCAGCGGCGTCGCGTGGACGTAAGCGTCGTTTTCAGCAAATTCAGATTTGCCTTCGGCTTTCGCCGGAGCCGCAGCCGGTTTGTCAGCTTTCGCCGCCGGAGCCGGAGCCGCCGCTTCCTGTTTCGCCGCCGGAGCCGCCGCAGGCGCTGCGCCTTCTACTTCGAAGACCATGATAAGCGACCCGGTGGAGACTTTATCGCCCACGTTCACCTTCAGCTCTTTCACGGTACCTGCGAACGGTGCCGGAACTTCCATAGAGGCTTTGTCGCCTTCTACGGTGATAAGAGACTGTTCAGCGGTGACTTTGTCGCCCACTTTCACCAGCACTTCGGTCACTTCGACTTCATCGCCGCCGATATCCGGCACGTTGACGTCTTTCGCGCCAGCGGCTGCCGCCGGTGCAGATGCCGCCTGCTCGGTAACCTGCGGTTTGGCTTCAGCCGCAGGCGCAGCGCCCGCCACTTCGAAGACCATAATCAGGGAGCTAGTGGAAACTTTGTCGCCGGTGTTGATTTTGATCTCTTTCACGGTACCCGCGAACGGCGCCGGGACTTCCATAGAGGCTTTGTCGCCTTCTACGGTGATAAGAGACTGCTCGGCTTCAACTTTGTCGCCCACTTTCACCAGGATCTCGGTGACTTCGACTTCGTCGCCGCCGATATCCGGTACGTTAACGTCTTTTGCTGCCGCGGCTGCAGGTGCTGCTGCCGGAGCGGCTTCTTTCTTCTCTTCAGCCTTCGCAGGTGCAGCGGCTGCTGCACCTTCGGCGGAATCGAAAATCATGATCAGTTTGCCGGTTTCGACTTTGTCGCCCACGGACACTTTGATCTCTTTGACCACGCCCGCCTGCGGAGACGGGACTTCCATAGAGGCTTTGTCGCCTTCTACGGTGATCAGCGACTGTTCAGCTTCAACCTTGTCGCCCACTTTGACCAGGATCTCGGTGACTTCAACTTCGTCCGCCCCGATGTCCGGTACATTGATTTCGATAGCCATTCTTTCTTTACCTCTTATGCCAGACGCGGGTTGACTTTCTCTGCATCGATATTGAATTTGGTGATAGCGTCAGCCACCACTTTCTTATCGATTTCACCACGTTTAGCCAGTTCGCCCAGCGCAGCGACAACCACGTAAGAAGCGTCAACTTCGAAGTGGTGGCGCAGGTTTTCGCGGCTGTCAGAGCGGCCAAAGCCGTCGGTGCCCAGTACGCGATAATCATCAGCCGGTACATAAGTACGAACCTGCTCGGCGAACAGTTTCATGTAGTCGGTGGAAGCAACTGCCGGTGCGTCGTTCATCACCTGAGCGATGTACGGTACACGCGGAGTTTCCAGCGGGTGCAGCATGTTCCAGCGCTCGCAGTCCTGGCCGTCGCGCGCCAGTTCGGTGAAGGAGGTCACGCTGTAGACATCGGAGCCCACGCCGTACTCTTTCGCCAGAATCTCTGCCGCTTCACGGACGTGACGCAGGATAGCGCCGGAGCCCAGCAGCTGAACTTTACCTTTGCTACCTTCGAGGGTTTCGAGTTTGTAGATACCTTTACGGATACCTTCCTCGGCACCTTCCGGCATCGCCGGCATGTGGTAGTTTTCGTTCAGCGTGGTGATGTAGTAGTACACGTTTTCCTGCGCTTCGCCGTACATACGCTGCAGACCGTCATGCATGATGACAGCGACTTCGTAAGCGTAAGCCGGATCGTAGGAGATACAGTTCGGGATAGTCAGCGACTGAATGTGGCTGTGACCATCTTCGTGCTGCAGACCTTCGCCGTTAAGCGTGGTACGACCGGAAGTACCGCCGATCAGGAAGCCGCGCGCCTGCTGGTCACCAGCTGCCCAGCACAGGTCGCCGATACGCTGGAACCCGAACATGGAGTAGTAGATGTAGAACGGGATCATCGGCAGGTTGTTGGTGCTGTAAGAGGTCGCAGCGGCAAGCCAGGAAGAACCTGCGCCCAGCTCGTTGATCCCTTCCTGCAGAATCTGGCCTTTCTCGTCTTCTTTATAGTACGCCACCTGCTCACGGTCCTGCGGGGTGTACTGCTGGCCGTTCGGGCTGTAGATACCGATCTGACGGAACAGACCTTCCATACCGAAGGTACGGGCTTCGTCCGCGATGATAGGAACCAGACGGTCTTTGATAGACGGGTTCTTCAGCATCACGTTCAGGGCGCGTACGAAAGCGATGGTGGTGGAGATCTCTTTGCTCTGCTCATCCAGCAGGGAGCGGAAATCTTCAAGCGTCGGCAGCTCCAGCTTCTCGGTGAAGTTCGGCTGACGAGACGGCAGGTAACCGTGCAGCGCCTGACGGCGTTCATGCAGGTACTTGTACTCTTCAGAGCCTTCCGGGAAGGTGATGTACGGCAGTTTTTCCAGGTCTTCGTCGGCCACCGGCACGCTGAAACGATCGCGGACGTAGCGAACGCCGTCCATGTTCATTTTCTTCACCTGGTGAGCGATGTTCTTACCTTCGGCGGTGTCGCCCATGCCGTAACCTTTAATGGTGTGAGCAAGGATAACGGTCGCTTTACCTTTGGTTTCTTTCGCTTTTTTGAATGCCGCGTAGATTTTCTTCGGATCGTGGCCGCCACGGTTCAGCGCCCAAATCTCGTCGTCAGACCAGTCTGCAACCAGCGCTGCGGTCTCCGGGTATTTACCGAAGAAGTGCTCACGCACGTATGCGCCGTTTTTGGATTTGAAGGTCTGGTAGTCGCCGTCAACGGTTTCGTTCATCAGCTGAACCAGTTTGCCGCTGGTGTCTTTACGCAGCAGCTCGTCCCAACGGGAACCCCACATCACCTTGATAACGTTCCAGCCAGCGCCTTCGAAGATGCCTTCCAGTTCGTTGATGATTTTGCCGTTACCGGTGACCGGGCCGTCCAGACGCTGCAGGTTGCAGTTGATGACGAAGACCAGGTTGTCCAGTTTTTCGCGGGTCGCGATGGTGATGGCGCCTTTAGATTCCGGCTCATCCATTTCACCGTCGCCGAGGAACGCGTAAACGGTCTGTTCAGAGGTATCTTTCAGGCCGCGGTGTTCCAGATATTTCAGGAATTTCGCCTGGTAGATAGCGCCGATCGGGCCAAGGCCCATGGATACGGTCGGGAACTGCCAGAATTCCGGCATCAGTTTCGGGTGCGGGTAAGAAGACAGACCATTGCCGTGAACTTCCTGACGGAAGTTGTTCATCTGCTCTTCGGTCAGGCGGCCTTCAAGGAACGCACGCGCATAAACGCCCGGAGAGATGTGGCCCTGGAAGTACACCAGGTCGCCGCCGTCTTTGTCGTTGCGCGCACGGAAGAAGTGGTTAAAGCACACTTCGTAGACGGTCGCGGAAGACTGGAAGGACGCCATGTGGCCGCCGAGCTCGAGGTCTTTTTTGGACGCACGCAGCACGGTCATAATGGCGTTCCAGCGGATAGCAGAACGAATACGGCGCTCCAGTTCCAGATTACCCGGGTATTCCGGCTCTTCTTCAACGGGGATGGTATTGATGTACTGACGGGCGGCACTGCCCGCCGCTACGTTCACGCCGCCTTTACGGGCTTCGGAAAGCAGCTGATCGATCAGATACTGAGCACGCTCAACACCTTCTTCACGGATTACCGATTCGATCGCCTGTAGCCAGTCGCGAGTTTCGATCGGATCCACGTCATTTTGTAAACGTTCTGACATGGGGGTATTCCTTATCATCTATCTAATACGTTGATTTATCTGGAACCTGTCCCATTGCACTCTGTGCTCTTACAGCGTCCGGCTGCGTCTGTAGCGGCTGTGCGCCCCCTTTCTTTTCAAGGGCTTCATCTTGCCGCCGCGATGCAACCTGAACTACGGGCACTTAACAAAGCGCAATAAGACAGGTTCTGGGTTTAGTTGCCGCGCTTCAATGGCGCTTTTGGTACAAATCTTCCGGCACAAGCCGGAAAAACATTAATTCTTACGTTGCTCCAGACGACGCAGCGAGCGGTCACGACGGCTCTGCTCACGGCTGCGGTCCAGCAAAATTTCTTCAATGAACGCCAGGTGACGATGCGAGGCTTCCCGCGCCTGCTCCGGCTCCCGCGCCATAATCGCCTCGTAAATCCGAGTGCGATGGCCGCTGACCAGCGGCAGCATTTCACGTCGCGCGTAGAGCAATTCGAAGTTCTGACGGACGTTTTGCGCCAGCATCGGCTCCATGCAGCGTAGCAGATGAAGCAGCACTACATTATGCGCGGCTTCCGTGACCGCTATCTGATACTGCACCACCGCGTTTGATTCTGCGTCCAGATCGCCGGACTCCTGAGCGCGCTCGATAGCCTGATGACATTCGCTCATCCGCGCTCTGTCTTCGTCGGTGCTGCGCAGCGCCGCGTAGTACGCAGCGATGCCTTCCAGCGCGTGACGCGTCTCAAGAAGATCAAACTGGGATTCGGGGTGGTCAGAGAGGAGTTCTACCAGCGGGTCGCTGAAGCTTTGCCAGAGCGTACTCTGAACAAAAGTACCGCCGCCCTGGCGACGAAGCAGCAGGCCCTTCGCTTCGAGACGCTGAATCGCCTCTCGCAGGGAGGGTCGGGAAACGTCGAACTGTTTAGCCAGCTCGCGTTCAGGAGGCAGTTTTTCGCCGGGACGCAGCGTCCCTTCGAGGATCAAAAACTCCAGTTGCTGCTCAATCACATCGGAAAGTTTTGGTTGGCGGATTTTGCTGTAGGCCATTATTCCCTGTCTCTGCCATTCGCCCGGAGTCAATTGGTATGACCAATTTAACGTTCGTGTTGGTAAAGTAACAAAGTATTCACCTTCTGTCCATCCTGGTTTTGATTGAAATCAGGAAAGCCCGCATATTTTAACAATGATAAAGAAATAACGTTTCAGAAATGTAACTCCGCACAAATGAACCCGTTACCTCAAAAGCGGTAGTTTTAACTCAAATGAAACGTAAAGGCGTGCAACCTGAACCGATTCATTAGTTTAAAATATGAATATCTATTCAATATCTGCGCTTAAGATCAATACGCGCGCCCGTCCGTGAAATAACCACAGCGATTTACAAATGGTTTCTTTTTATTCACTCCGCGAGTGCCCGCTGAGAAAGCAGGTGCATTTGGCAGCGCTTATCACTATTCTTGGCGCTGCGGTAGTCGTTATTAGAAATTTCATCCTTATTGGCTGTAAAGAAAAGACTACACACAGCGACATAACAACATTACAGCAGCGCCACGCTGCGGATTAAAAATAACCACAAACGAGGTTTTATGATGGAAGGTCAACAGCACGGCGACACGCTGAAGCGCGGCCTCAAAAACCGCCATATTCAGCTTATCGCGCTGGGTGGTGCTATTGGTACGGGCCTGTTTCTGGGCAGCGCCTCCGTAATCCAGTCCGCAGGGCCGGGGATTATTCTCGGTTACGCCATCGCGGGGTTTATTGCCTTTCTGATCATGCGCCAGCTTGGCGAAATGGTCGTGGAAGAACCTGTGGCAGGCTCTTTTAGCCATTTTGCCTATAAATATTGGGGCGGTTTCGCAGGCTTCGCGTCCGGCTGGAACTACTGGGTGCTGTATGTGCTGGTGGCGATGGCGGAGCTGACCGCGGTCGGTAAATATATCCAGTTCTGGTGGCCCGAAATCCCGACCTGGGCCTCCGCCGCCGTATTCTTTGTGGTTATCAACGCCATCAACCTGACCAACGTAAAAGTCTTTGGCGAGATGGAGTTCTGGTTCGCCATCATTAAAGTTATCGCGGTGGTCGCGATGATCCTGTTCGGCGCCTGGCTGCTTTTTAGCGGTACCGCAGGCCCGCAGGCCACGGTGCGCAACCTGTGGGAACATGGCGGCTTCCTGCCGCATGGCGTCTCAGGGCTGGTCATGATGATGGCGATCATCATGTTTTCGTTCGGCGGTCTGGAGCTGGTCGGCATTACGGCGGCGGAAGCCGACGAGCCGGAAAAAAGCATTCCGAAAGCCACCAACCAGGTTATCTATCGCATTCTGATCTTCTATGTGGGCTCGCTGGCGGTGCTGCTCTCCCTGCTGCCGTGGACGCGTATCACGGCCGATACCAGCCCGTTTGTCCTGATTTTCCATGAACTGGGCGACTCTCTCGTGGCGAACGCGCTCAACATCGTGGTGCTGACTGCGGCGCTCTCCGTCTATAACAGCTGCGTTTACTGCAACAGCCGTATGCTGTTTGGCCTCGCCAGACAAGGCAACGCCCCGAAAGCGTTGCAAAAAGTCGACAAGCGCGGCGTGCCGGTCAACACCATTCTGGTCTCCGCCGCCTTTACCGCGCTGTGCGTGTTGATTAACTACCTGGCCCCGCAGGAAGCCTTTGGCCTGCTGATGGCGCTGGTGGTCTCCGCGCTGGTGATTAACTGGGCGATGATTAGCCTTGCCCATATGCGTTTTCGCCGCGCCAAACAGCAACAGGGGGTGACGCCGCGCTTCCCGGCGCTCTTCTACCCGCTCGGCAACTGGCTATGCCTGCTCTTTATGGCTGCGGTGCTGGTCATTATGCTGATGACGCCGGGTATGGCGATCTCCGTGTGGCTGATCCCGGTATGGCTGCTTATCCTGGCTATCGGTTACTTCATTAAAGAGAAAAAAGCGAAAGCGGCGCACGCCCGCTAAGCTATCAAACCCTCACTCGTCCGGGTGAGGGTTGTTACCTTCCTCACAAATTCCTTCGCACAACACGATTATCCATCTCTGCGACTTATTACTGCTGCGCAGTTTTGCTTAGGCCGAATGATACTTCCGTCCATATCATTCACCGGAGATGTGTCGATGGAAAACAGCAGACTCTCTGTCAAAGAAAAAATCGGCTACGGAATGGGTGACGCCGGCTGCAATATTATCTTTGGCGCCATCATGTTGTTTGTTAATTACTTCTATACCGATATTTTTGGCCTGGCCCCGGCGCTGGTTGGCGTATTGCTTCTGTCGATTCGCGTGATTGACGCAGTGACCGACCCGATTATGGGTGCCATCGCCGACCGCACCCGC
The DNA here is from genome assembly GCF_011605905.1 of Cronobacter sp. HA18003. Classification (NCBI taxonomy): domain Bacteria; kingdom Pseudomonadati; phylum Pseudomonadota; class Gammaproteobacteria; order Enterobacterales; family Enterobacteriaceae; genus Cronobacter; species Cronobacter sp. HA18003. Next base: position 97,306 of record NZ_JAANQO010000023.1, read on the forward strand.
AGCCGCTTCGGGCGTTTTCGTCCATGGCTGCTGTGGATAGCGTTCCCCTATGCGTTATTCAGCGTGCTGATGTTTACCACACCGGACTGGAGCTACAGCAGCAAAGTTGTCTATGCCTTTGTGACCTACTTCCTGCTTTCCATTACCTACACCGCCATCAATATTCCCTACTGTTCGCTGGGCAGCGTGATAACCAATGATCCGAAAGAGCGCGTCGCCTGCCAGTCTTATCGTTTTGTGATGGTAGGGATTGCCACGCTGCTCCTCTCCCTGACGCTGCTGCCGATGGTGGATTACTTCGGCGGCGGGGACAAAGCCAAAGGCTATCAAATCGCCATGACCATTCTGGCGCTGATTGGCATGTGCATGTTCCTGTTCAGTTTCGCTACGGTGCGCGAGCGTATCCGCCCGGCGGTACCGACCAATGACGACTTAAAAGCCGATCTGAAAGATGTCTGGAAAAACGACCAGTGGGTGCGCATTCTGCTGCTGACCATCTGCAACGTCTGCCCGGGTTTTATCCGCATGGCGGCGACCATGTATTACGTCACCTGGGTCATGCAGCAGAGCACCAGCTTCGCCACGATGTTTATCAGCCTCGGCGTGATCGGCATGATGATTGGCAGCACGCTTGCCAAAGTGCTGACCGACCGCTGGTGCAAGCTGAAAGTTTTCTTCTGGACCAATATTGTGCTGGCGATTTTCTCCAGCGGCTTCTATTTCCTTAACCCGCACGCCACGGTGCTGATTGTGGTGATGTATTTCCTGCTGAACGTGCTGCATCAGATCCCGTCGCCGCTGCACTGGTCGTTAATGGCAGACGTGGATGATTACGGCGAATGGAAAACCGGCAAGCGCATTACCGGTATCAGCTTCTCCGGCAACCTCTTTTTCCTGAAATTAGGGCTGGCGATTGCTGGCGCGCTGGTAGGCTTTCTGCTCTCCTGGTATGGCTACGACGCGGGTGCCAAAGCCCAGAGCGCCACAGCGCTTAACGGCATCGTCATGCTCTTTACCGTGATCCCGGGCGTCGGGTATCTGATTACCGCGGGCGTTGTGCGCCTGCTGAAAGTGGACCGTGAACTGATGGCGCGTATTCAGAGCGACCTCGAAAAACGCCGCGAAAACTACCGCGAGCTGTCTGAATACCCGCAGACCAAACCTGTGGAAGCAAAATCGTAAGGAGCGATGATGAATACTTCACCCTGGCCAAACCCGCTGATTGAGCAGCGCGCCGATCCGTTTATCCTGCGCCATCAGGGCCAGTACTACTTTATCGCCTCTGTGCCGGAGTATGACCGGCTGGAAATTCGCCGCGCGCCGTCGATTGAATCGCTGCGCCAGGCGCAACCGGTGGTGGTCTGGCGTAAGCCGGATACCGGGCCGATGAGCGAGCTCATCTGGGCGCCGGAGCTGCATTACATCAATGGCAAATGGTACATCTACTTCGCCGCGGCCCCGACACGCGCGCTGAAAGACAATATGTTTCAGCACCGGATGTACGTGCTGGAATGTGCAGACAGCGACCCGCTGACCGGCACCTGGACGGATAAAGGCCAGATTCAGACGCCTTACGATACCTTCTCACTGGACGCTACGACCTTCGAACATCAGGGCAAGCTCTGGTATCTGTGGGCGCAAAAAGCGCCGACTATTCCGGGTAATTCCAATCTGTACCTGTGCGAAATGGAAAACCCGTGGACGCTGAAAGGCGAGCCGGTGATGCTGAGCAAGCCTGAGCTCGAGTGGGAGTGCCGCGGCTTTTTAGTCAATGAAGGCCCGGCAGTGGTGAAACACGGCGAACGCCTGTTCGTGACTTACTCTGCGAGTGCAACCGATGAAAACTACTGCATGGGGCTGCTCTGGATAGATCAGGCGGCGGATTTACGTGAACCGCGTAACTGGCATAAATCCCTGCGGCCGGTTTTCACCACCAGCTATGAAAACCGGCAGTACGGACCGGGCCACAACAGCTTCACCACCACACCGGATGGTCAGGACGTGCTGGTCTACCATGCGCGCAACTATACGGAAATTGAAGGCGATCCGCTCTGGGACCCGAACCGCCATACCCGCGTGAAGCTGATCACCTGGGATGACGACGGCATGCCGCAGTTTGGCACTCCGCCCGCCGATCACCCCTGAGGTATCTTCAGCGGCACGCTCACATGAGCGTGCCGTAAATCGTTAACAACGCCACCACCACCACAATTACCAGCGTCGCTTTCTTCGCCATCGACACCGCCGCCTTAGGCGTTGCCACCTTATCCACGTGTGGCTCACGCGCCAGCGCAAACTGCGCCAGGCCCGTTAATACCTGATACTGCGAGGTATAGCGATCGAGCAGTGAGGCAAACCACGCAGGCAGCGCTTTCTCACCATGCCCGACGAGCGCATACACCACGCCCGCAAGACGCACCGGCACCCAGTCCAGCACATGCAATATGGCGTCGATGCCCGAAAGCAATCGCTGGTGCGGGGTGTGATGACGGGCAACCCAGCTCTGCCAGGCACGTAAGAAAGCATAACCCGTCAGCGTCACCGGCCCCCACATACCGCCCACCACAAACCAGAACATCGGTGCCAGATAAAAGCGGTAGTTAATCCACAACAGACCGTTTTGCAGTTCGCGCAAATACTCACGCTCATCGCAACCCGGCGGCACGCCGTGAATAAGCGTCAGCTCATACGCCATGTTTTCGCGCGCGTGGCTGTCATCCTGGCTCGCCGCTTTAAGGTAAGCATGATAGTGCCTGCGCACCCCGCCCGCCCCGATACACAGCACGCCGATTAAGATCCAGAAGATCAGCAGCGGCACATTAAAAAACCAGCCTTCCAGCGCGTTCAGGCACAGAAAGACCACCAACATTGCCAGCACTGCCATACCGAGCGTAAAGAACAGCGAAAAGTGGCGCACGCGGCGAAACAGCGGCTCAAGGCGATGATCCAGTTGCCAGTGCTCGCCCAGTTTGAAAAGCCGTTCGGCGATAAGCACCAGCAGCAGGGTGAAAAGCGTCATCTCATCTCCTTATCAGACGGGTCGGCCACCAGCGCGCGAAAGCGCGGCCAGTCAAAAGCCGGACCGGGATCGGTTTTACGTTCAGGCGCGATATCGCTGTGGCCAGTCATATGACTTTTCATCGCCGGGTAAAGGCTTATCAGCGTGCGCGTCACAGCGGCCAGTTGCCGGTACTGCGCATCGGTGTAGGGCTGTACATCCGTTCCTTCAAGCTCAATGCCAATAGAAAAGTCGTTGCAGCGCTCGCGCCCCTGGTAGCAGGATACGCCAGCGTGCCAGGCGCGTTTATTAAAAGGCACATACTGCACAATTTCACCATCGCGACGAATCAGGCAGTGCGCCGAAACGCGCAGGTGGGCGATGCCCGCGAAATAAGGGTGCGCCTGTGGGTCAAGCGTACCGGCGAACAGCGCATCGATCCACGGGCCACCGAACTCGCCCGGCGGCAGGCTGATGTTATGCACCACCAGCAACGAAGGTGCTTCATCCTCAGGCCGGCAGTCATGATGCGGCGAGGGCGCGTGCCGGGCATCCACCAGCCAGCCATCTTTCACCTGCATGTGCAATTCTCCTTTCTGTGGTACTCAAACTCGCTTCAGAGTAGCATGTTTCATTCTTTTGATTAGCCACCAATCTGGAGTTATATCATGCCACCTCGCCGTTACAATCCGGACCATCGACGTGACGCGCTACTGGAACGAATCGCCCTGGATATCCCCTTTACCGTCGCTCAGGCTCTGCGTGAAGATCTTGGCGGCGAGACCGATGCCAGCCGCGATATTACCGCGCAGTTGTTACCGCCAGACAGTCGCTCGCATGCGGTCGTCATTACGCGCGAGGCGGGCGTATTCTGCGGTAAGCGTTGGGTGGATGAGGTGTTTATCCAGCTTGGCGGCGATGTCCGCGTCACGTGGCACGTAAAGGATGGTGACGACGTGCAGCCCGATCAGCCGCTTTTTGAGCTTGAAGGCACCTCCCGTGTTCTGCTGACGGGCGAACGCACCGCGCTGAATTTCGTACAGACGCTTTCCGGTGTGGCTACCGAAGTGCGCCGCTATGTGGCGCTGCTGGAAGGTACGCACACACAACTGCTCGACACCCGTAAAACCATACCGGGCCTGCGCAGCGCGCTGAAATACGCGGTACTGTGCGGCGGCGGCGCTAACCATCGTCTTGGGCTTTCTGATGCCTTTCTTATCAAAGAAAACCATATTATCGCTTCCGGCTCGGTGCGCCAGGCGGTGGAGAAAGCGTTCTGGTTGCACCCTGACGTGCCGGTAGAAGTCGAGGTGGAATCGCTTGATGAGCTGGACGCCGCGCTGAAAGCCGGTGCCGATATCATCATGCTCGACAACTTTACCGTCGATCAGATGCGTGAAGCGGTAAAACGTACTGCGGGCCAGGCACGGCTGGAAGTTTCCGGCAACGTCACGCTGGAAACGCTGCGCGAATTCGCAGAAACCGGCGTGGATTTCATCTCTGTGGGTGCATTGACTAAACATATTCGCGCGCTCGACCTCTCCATGCGTTTTCGCTGACTCATACCGGGCAGGTTTTCGCCTGCCCTCTCCTTTTCTTGTCGTTATCTTCCTGTGTCCTCTCTTTTTTGTCTCCGTGTTTTTTCAACACTCTGTTGTTTATAAAAGGATTTGCGAGATATTACGCAACCGCGTTGCAGTTTCATGTAACAACATAATCTTCTTCTGAAGACAGATTCCTGAATCGGTTTCTTTGTCTGGAGCCGCCTTTTACGGCCTGCCAGAGTGGCGTCACCCAAACAAGGAGGAACCATGAACAGACAGGGCGGCTTTACACTCATTGAACTGATGGTGGTGATCGGCATCATCGCCATACTTAGCGCCATTGGCGTACCGGCATATCAGAATTACCTGCGCAAAGCAGCGCTGACGGACATGCTGCAAACCGTTATCCCTTATCGCACCGCTATTGAGCTGTGCGCTATCGATCGCGGTGGGCTTAGCAGCTGTGATGCAGGCGTAAACGGCATTCCGGCCCCCAAAACCACCCGTTATGTGAGCGAAATGACTATCGCACAAGGCGTGATAAGCGCTACCGGGCAGGATAGCCTTAACGGCTTATCGGTAACGCTCACACCGCAGTGGAACACCACTAACGGTATGGAAGGCTGGAAACGAACCTGTGATACCAGCGATACCGCATTGAAGCAGGCCTGCGAAGACGTCTTTCGCAGCTCGTTACCTTAAGCGAGGACGCTGCAATGCTAATCGATTACCTGCATACGTTATGCCAGCGCTATAACGCTCTGGTACTGGATATCGATGACGCCACGGTGCATATCGCCGTGGCGGGCGAACCCAGTAATGAGCTGATGGATGCGCTACGTTTTTCCACGCACCGGCATATTGATATTGAATGCTGGAGCCCTGAACGGCTGGAAAAAGAACGGCAACTGGCGGCAGAGCCGTTACGCCAGACAGCTCAGGAGGAAACCGCTTCTGTGGTGGAGCTGGTTAACCAGACGCTGCAACAGGCGCTACAGCGGCGCGCTTCCGATATCCACTTTGAGCCTGCCGAAGCGCACTACCAGGTAAGATTTCGTATCGACGGCGTTTTACATCCATTGCCGCCGCTACCTGCAGCGCTTGCGGATGCGCTGACGGCGCGTCTGAAAGTGCTGGGTAATCTTGACATTGCGGAGCGCAGGCTCCCGCAAGACGGACAATTCAGCATCGAGCTTGGCGGGCGAACAGTCTCTTTTCGCATCTCTACCCTGCTTTGCCGCTGTGGCGAAAAGGTGGTTTTGCGTCTGTTACAGCAAACGGAACAACCACTGGAAGTCCAGGCACTGGGGCTGTCGCAGGCGCAGCAGACACTTTTTTGTCAGGCGTTACAGCGCCCTCAAGGGTTAATCCTGGTGACTGGCCCGACAGGGAGCGGTAAAACCGTCACGTTGTACACTGCGCTCAATACACTTAATGCACCACAGGTAAATATCTGTAGCGTGGAGGACCCCGTCGAAATTCCTGTAACGGGCCTGAACCAGACGCCGGTGCTGCCGAAGGCCGGACTGACTTTTCAGGCGGTGCTACGGGCGTTGCTCAGGCAAGATCCTGACGTAATCATGATTGGTGAGATTCGCGATCTCGAAACTGCTGAAATTGCGGTTAAAGCGGCGCAGACCGGGCATCTGGTGCTCTCCACGCTTCACACTAACTCTACAACCGAAACCCTGGTGCGGCTTGAACAGATGGGTTTGCCGCGCTGGATGCTTGCCTCCGCACTTGAGCTGGTCATCGCACAACGGCTGGTCAGGAAGCTTTGTCCTTACTGCCGCGTCTTTTCACAGGAACCAGTGACGCTCCCGGCTTCGCTCTGGCCGCGCCCGATTCATCCCTATAAGGCCTGTGGGTGTGAGCGCTGTTACGGCGGTTATTACGGGCGTATCGCGCTTTTCGAGCTGCTCAGCATTAATGCCGCGCTGCGCCAGACTATCGCCAGCGGCGCACCGCCTGAAGAGATCGCTTTACAAGCGCGGGCGCAGGGCATGACCACTCTGTTTGAGCATGGGTTACAGGCTGTTGAAGCGGGGCTGACGACGCCTGAAGAGCTTTATCGCGTTTCGGGTATGCCGCATGGATAACTTGTTATGGCGCTGGCGCGGCGTTAATAAAGAAGGCGCAAGCTGCGAAGGCATGGTCTGGGCGTCAGATAAAATCAACGCATCGCTGCAGCTGATGGATGACGAGGTGCAACATTTCATGCTTAAGCGCGCCAGCATAAACCCACGCCACTGGGGCAGCGAACATAAAATTCTGGCAATCCGCCAGTTGGCGGCCCTGCTCCAGGCAGGCGTCAGCCTGACGCAAGGGTTGATGATGCTGGCAAGCCAGCATCCCATCGCACAATGGCGCGCACTTCTTGGGGAGCTTGCGAAACAGCTCGGTCGAGGCGTCGCCTTTTCTGAAACCTTGCGCCAGTGGCCGGCCGTTTTTCCACCACTTTATATCCTGCTTATGCGCACCGGTGAAATGACCGGGAAGCTTGACGTATGCTGCCAGCAGCTGGCGCAACAGCAGGAAGATCAGCAAAAACTGCGTAAACAGGTCATTAAAGCGCTGCGCTATCCGGCCTTTATTTTTAACGTCGCGCTGTTGCTGACACTCGGGATGACCTGCTTTGTTCTCCCGCAATTCACGGCTATCTACCGCTCTTTCAACACGCCGCTGCCGCTGGTGACGCGCGCTGTTATCGCATTGTCTGAAGCTTTGATACAGCACGCCGCCTTGTGGCTCAGTGTTCTGGTGATTACGCCTGTGGTCATTATCAGGCTTCGCCGCAGACCACAATGGCAGCTACGTGAGGCCGCATGGCTGCTGAAGATGCCGCTTTTTGGCGCGCTGATTAGCGGCCAGCAGTTAAGCCAAATCTATACGGTGCTGTCACTCATGCAGCGCGCCGGTATTCCGTTACTGCAAAGCCTGGGAAGTGTAGAAGAGACGCTGGCATCGCCGCTGTGGCAACAGGCTGTCGGGCGTGTTAAAGCAAGCATCGCCGGTGGCCTGCCGTTCTGGAAGGCTCTGGAACAGGAATCCGTTTTTACCGCCCTGTGTATTCAACTGGTTCGCACTGGCGAAGAAACCGGCTCGCTGGATCTGATGCTGGAGAAACTTGCCGAATGGCATCTCGGTCAAACCTCTGAGCGCGCACAAACGCTGGCGGCCACGCTGGAGCCGCTCATGATGATGGTTATCGGATTAATCGTCGGTACGCTGGTGGTGGCGATGTATCTGCCGATTTTCCGGCTCGGGGATGCGATGAGTGGAATGAATTAATGCTGGCGCAAGAAGTGCGCCAGCATAATGTTCAGCCCCTCAGAGACTGTTGAATACGCGGTTTTCCTGCTCCAGCACACGAATAAACGTGGTGCGCTTGGTCAGTTCTTTCAGACGAGAGGCACCGACATAGGTACAGGCAGAACGCAGACCGCCCAGGATGTCGCGCGCGGTGTTTTCTACCGGCCCACGCAGAGGTAGTTTAACCGTTTTGCCTTCTGCAGCACGATACTGCGCTACACCGCCAACGTGACGATTCATGGCGGACTCAGAGCTCATACCGTAAAAGAGCATGAATTTTTCACCATTCTGCTCAACGACCGTACCGCCGCTTTCGTCATGACCGGCCAGCATTCCGCCCAGCATGACAAAATCTGCGCCGCCGCCGAAGGCCTTGGCCACATCTCCTGGTACAGTGCAGCCACCATCGCTGATGATCTGGCCGCCGAGGCCGTGTGCAGCATCCGCACATTCGATTACCGCAGAAAGCTGCGGATAACCCACACCGGTTTTTACGCGTGTGGTGCAGACAGACCCCGGACCAATACCGACTTTAACGATATCGGCACCCGCGAGGATCAGTTCTTCGCACATTTCACCGGTGACGACGTTACCGGCGATAATCGCTTTATCAGGCCAGGCGGCACGTGCTTTAGCAACGAACTGCACGAAATGCTCTGAATAGCCGTTCGCAACGTCAATACAGATAAACTTTAAGGACGCAGAAAGCGCGAGGATTTCCTTGGTTTTTTCAAAATCAGCGTCGGAAGTGCCCGTAGATACCATGACGTGCTTCAGCACATCCGGAGAAACGGCGTCAATAAACCCTGCCCAGTCCTGAACGCTGTAATGTTTATGCACCGCCGTCAGGATATCGAAACCGGCCAGCGCCTGCGCCATTGCGAAAGTCCCGACGGTATCCATATTGGCAGCGATGATCGGAACACCGGACCATTGAACGCGGGAATGTTTAAAAGTGAACTGGCGCTCAAGTTCAACGTCAGAGCGACTTTTGAGAGTGGAGCGTTTCGGGCGGATAAGAACGTCTTTAAAACCTAACTTCAAATCTTCTTCAATACGCATGTGCGATTCCTGGTTAATGGCGATGAGCACAGAACATGTGCGGCGGGACAACAGCCAACTCCAGTGACGTTATCATACGCACTAATAATGGCGCTGCAAGACTGCGAAAGCGCGCTTTTTTACGCTACAATCCTATAAATTTACCTTGCGCGCCGGGTCGATAAGCGAGCCCGCTAGTGACGTTAATTCGTTCTGCGTAACCTTTTGAAAAGACTGTTTTTTATACTATTCACGCAGACTTCAACACTTTGGGATGATGGCTTTATGGTTTATACGGTAGCACTGACGGGCGGTATCGGAAGCGGCAAAAGCACAGTCGCTGACGCCTTTGCCCATCTCGGTGTAACCGTTGTTGATGCTGACATCATCGCACGCCAGGTGGTGGAGCCTGGTACGCCCGGATTACAGGCCATTATTGCGCGTTTCGGCTCGACCATTTGTCACGCCGACGGCACGCTTAATCGCCGCGCACTTCGCGAAATCATCTTCTCAAGCCCGCAGGAAAAAGCCTGGCTGAATGGCCTCCTGCACCCGCTTATTCATCAACAGACGCAGACTGAAATAGCGCGCGCCACGTCGGCCTATGTGCTGTGGGTCGTTCCGCTGCTGATTGAAAACCAATTACACAGCAAAGCTAACCGTGTGCTGGTGGTGGATGTCACCCCCGAAACACAGATACAGCGCACTATGCAGCGCGATGGGGTTTCTCGCGAGCATGCTGAGCTTATCCTTAATGCACAGGCCACACGTGAAGCCCGGTTAGCGGTCGCTGATGACGTCATAGATAATAACGGCTCGCCGGAAACGATAGAGGCTGATGTGGCGCGCCTGCATCAGCGCTATCTGCAACTGGCGGCGCAGGCCGTACCACAGGAAAATAAGTAATGCAGACTCACGTTCTTTTTGAACATCCCCTGAATGAAAAAATGCGCACCTGGCTGCGTATCGAATTTCTCATCCAGCAAATGAAAGCGCTGCTGCCTGTCAGCGATCATGCCTCTGCGCTGCACTTCTTTCGCAATGTCGGCGATTTGCTGGACGTCTTTGAGCGTGGTGATACCCGCACTGAGCTCTTAAAAGAGCTGGAACGTCAGCAGCGTAAACTGCAAAGCTGGGCAGAAGTGCCGGGGGTGGATAACGAGCGCATTGAGTCACTGCGCCACGAACTGAAAGCACGCAGCAGTATGCTGATGGCCGCCCCTCGCCTCGGGCAAACATTGCGTGAAGATCGTCTTATCGCTCTGGTGCGCCAGCGACTGAGCATTCCGGGCGGCTGTTGCAGCTTCGATTTACCACTGCTGCACGTCTGGCTCTGCTCGCCGCAGGAAGAACGTGACGTTCAGGTCAATAGCTGGCTGGCCACGCTACAACCGCTGACGTATACACTGGATATGATCCTCGATCTTATTCGCCAGTCAGCGCCGTTTCGCAAACAAACCAGCCTGAATGGGTTTTATCAGGATAACGGCGATGATGCCGACCTGCTGCGCCTGCAACTTCCGCTTCAGGAAGCGCTTTACCCACAGATTTCCGGCCACAAGAGCCGTTTTGCGATCCGCTTTATGCCGCTCGACAGCGAGCATGGCCGCGTACCGGAACGGTTCGATTTTGAACTGGCCTGCTGTTAAGGAATTATGATGTCAGACGCTACTATTGTTAACTGCCCGACCTGCGGCAAAGAAGTTATCTGGGGCGAAAAGAGTCCGTTTCGTCCTTTCTGTTCAAAACGCTGCCAGCTTATCGATCTGGGTGAATGGGCCGCTGAAGAGAAACGTATTCCCAGCAGCGGCGATCGCTCCGACACCGACGGCTGGAGCGAAGAAGAAAACCAGCCTTAAGACTGCGCGCGAAGCTTAGCAATCACAGGCTCGTTGGCGGGCGGAAACGCCTGCGCATCCAGAGCCTGTTGATGCACCCAATGCCCCGGTTGCCCTTCTTTGCCCCACGGCTCCCCTTCCCAGCTTTCTACCAGGTAAAACCACAGGCTGATGTGGCGGTCCGGGAATTCATAATCCAGCGTTTCAAACAGTGTGGCGGAAGTTACGGTTATGCCGGTCTCTTCCTGAAGCTCGCGGCGAAGCGCCGCTTCAGGCGTTTCGCCCGCTTCAATTTTACCGCCAGGAAATTCCCATTTATTCGCCATATGCGCATCGGCGGCACGTTGCGTAATAAAGATTTCGCCTTTTGCGTTACGCACGATACCTACCGCAATCTGTAATTTTTTCATGCATTTCTTCCTGTAAAAAAGGCGCAGATATCTGCGCCTTTTATGTCGGTTAACAACCGGTTAGCTTAAGCGGCCGTGGCACTGCTTATACTTTTTACCGGAGCCGCACGGGCAAGGATCGTTGCGGCCGACTTTACGCTCGCCGGTCTGCTCAGCGAGTGCTGCAGCGGCAGCGGTTTCGTCGTCCTGATGGCTGAGCTGCTGCATCTGCGCCAGGCGCTCGGCCTCTTCGCGGCGCTGCTGCTCCATCGCTTCCACTTCTTCCGGCATGCGCACCTGCACTTTGCTGATGGTGCTGATTACTTCATATTTCAGCGATTCCAGCATAGCCGCAAACATGGCAAACGATTCGCGCTTATATTCCTGCTTCGGATCTTTCTGTGCATAACCGCGCAGATGAATACCCTGACGCAGGTAGTCCATCGCCGCCAGGTGCTCTTTCCAGAGGGAGTCCAGGGTTTGCAGCATCACGCCTTTTTCGAAGTGACGCATCATCTCTGCGCCTACGACTTCCTCTTTACGCGCATACACTTCTTTCGCGCTTTCCAGAATACGTTCACGCAGCGTTTCTTCGTGCAGCTCTGGCTCTTTATCCAGCCACTGCGCAATCGGCAGTTCCAGATCGAAGTCGTTTTTCAGGCGCTCTTCCAGACCCGGAATATCCCACATCTCTTCCAGCGACTGCGGCGGGATATGGGCATCAATGGTCGCCTTGAAGACATCTTCACGGATGCTGTTGATGGTTTCGCTAATGTCCGCCACATCCAGCAGTTCGTTACGCTGGGTGTAGATAGCGCGACGCTGGTCGTTGGCCACGTCATCATATTCCAGCAGTTGCTTACGGATATCGAAGTTGCGGCTTTCCACTTTGCGCTGCGCGTTGGCGATGGCCTTAGTCACCCACGGGTGTTCAATCGCTTCGCCCGGCTTCATGCCCAGTTTACGCATCATGTTGGCGACGCGATCCGAGGCGAAAATACGCATCAGCGCATCTTCCATGGAGAGGTAGAAACGGGAAGAACCCGGATCGCCCTGACGGCCAGAACGGCCACGCAGCTGGTTATCGATACGACGCGATTCGTGGCGCTCGGTACCGATAATATGCAGGCCACCTGAGGCCAGCACCGCGTCGTGGCGTTTCTGCCAGTCGGCTTTGATCTGCGCGATCTGCTCTTCGCTCGGCGCTTCCAGCTCGGCGACTTCCGCCTGCCAGCTACCGCCCAGCATGATGTCGGTACCACGGCCTGCCATATTGGTGGCGATGGTGACCGCACCCGGGTAGCCCGCCTGCGCAACGATATCCGCTTCGCGGGCGTGGAATTTGGCGTTCAGGACGTTGTGTTCGATGCCTGCTTTGGTGAGCGCCTGAGAGATAACTTCAGATTTCTCAATAGAGATGGTCCCCACCAGAACCGGCTGGCCTTTGGCGGTGCGCTCTTTGATATCTTCAATGATTGCGTCGATTTTCTCGGCTTCGGTCATGTAGACCAGATCCGGCAGGTCTTTACGAATCATCGGACGGTTGGTCGGTACCACGACGGTATCGAGCTTATAGATAGAGCTGAATTCAAACGCTTCGGTATCTGCCGTACCGGTCATCCCCGCCAGTTTTTCATAGAGACGGAAATAGTTCTGGAAGGTGATAGAAGCCAGCGTCTGGTTTTCATTCTGGATCTCCACGCCCTCTTTGGCTTCCACCGCCTGATGCAGACCATCAGACCAGCGGCGACCCTGCATGGTACGACCGGTGTGTTCATCGACGATAATGACTTCGCCATCTTTGACGATGTAATCAACGTCGCGGGTAAAGAGCACGTGCGCGCGCAGCGCGGCAGTCACGTGGTGCATCAGCATGATGTTGCCCGGCGAGTAGAGCGATTCGCCTTCATCCATGATGCCTTCTTTCACCAGCAGCTCTTCGACTAACACCAGACCGCGCTCGGTCAGGTTAACCTGACGCGCTTTTTCGTCCACAGAGAAGTGGCCTTCGCCCTGGAACGTATCGGAGTCTTCTTTCTCCTGACGTACCAGATGCGGGATAATTTTGTTCACTTTCTTGTAAAGCTCGGAGCTGTCTTCGGCCGGGCCGGAGATAATCAGCGGCGTACGCGCCTCATCGATAAGAATGGAGTCAACTTCATCCACCAGCGCGTAGTGAAGCTTACGCTGCACGCGCTCTTCCGGGCTGAACGCCATGTTGTCGCGCAGATAGTCGAAACCATATTCGTTGTTGGTGCCGTAGGTGATATCCGCAGCGTAGGCTTCGCGTTTTGCCGGTGCCGGCATGCCGGACATGTTAACCGCAACGCTCATGCCTAAAAATTCAAACAGCGGGCGGTTGTTTTCGGCGTCACGCTGCGCCAGATAGTCGTTGACGGTGACCACGTGAACGCCTTTGCCGGTCAGCGCGTTCAGGTAGGCTGGCAGCGTCGCGGTCAGGGTTTTACCTTCACCGGTACGCATCTCCGCGATGCAGCGATCGTTAAGCACCATGCCACCCAGCAGCTGAACGTCAAAGTGACGCATGCCGAAGACGCGCTTGCTTGCTTCACGCACCACCGCGAACGCTTCCGGCAGCAGGTTTTCCAGCGTTTCGCCTTTTTCCAGACGCGCGCGGAACTCTGCGGTTTTCGCTTTCAACTCTTCATCGGAGAGTTTCTCCAGCGCCGGTTCCATGCCGTTAATAAGCGCAACGACCTTACGCATACGACGTAAAGTACGATCGTTACGACTCCCAAATACCTTGGTTAACATTTTGATCAACATAATAAATTCTCTGAAGCCTCGCACAGGCAAAAAGTAAGTGAATAAGAATGAAAATACTCAGGCGAGGAGACGAGGACCGGCGCGGATACCCTGTACCTGGCGAATCCAGGCAGAGACCGTAAAAGAAAGAGGAGGAAGCAAACGCGGTGCGGGCTGCACCTGCGCGGCGGCAGGCTGTAAATCCTGCGTTAGCATCGCGCTCAGGGTGTCCAGCAGCGCGAGATGCTGTGCATTTAGCGGCAGGCTTTCTTCCATCGCCATCGGCAGCGCCTGCGGCGCCATGGCGAAAGAGAGATGACGGATAACGGTGCGAATGGCGTGCTGCTGCCAGTAATCCACCCCGAATGACGCAGAGCGACGCGAGGTTTCACTAATCAGCGCCAGTGAATCAAAACTGCGTAGCGTACCGGTATGGCTGGTGCTGGCCTCGGCAGGCGCGGCGGGTTCAGCGTTGTTATTAAGCGCAGGCAGGCCAAGACTGGCCGCGACCATCCCCAAAAGGAGATGCGGCCAAAAATAGCGTCTTCCAAACTGTCGCCAACGCGTGAATATACCAGGCACTGTAACCCACCGGATAACGCCGGCTTTTGCCCGCGTTATGTTGTCTGTTAATAAGGGGATAAATATTACCATCTTTCCCGCGAGGCGGCAGCAGTATCACTGCGATACCTTACGCAATCCGCACAAGAAACCAGCAGTTAATCATCAAGAGGGAGATGGTAAAGCAGGGTAAAAGGCGAAGAGAAAAATGGCTGTTTAAGAGCAATAAAAAACGACTGGTGAACACAGGCCGGAGAGAGTACCTGGTCTACCAGTCGTCTTTAGTCAGACTATGCTGTTACGCCAGCACCAGCGACGGCGCTTTGAAGGCCAGAGGCAGTTCAGCCTCGTCTTCATAGGTGACATATTCCCAGGCTTCTTGTTTCGCAAGAACCGCCTGCAGCAATTTGTTGTTCAGCGCATGACCAGACTTATAGGCGGTAAACGCGCCGATAATGTTGTGGCCACACATGAACAGGTCACCAATCGCATCCAGCATTTTGTGACGAACAAATTCGTCTTCAAAACGCAGGCCGTCTTCGTTCAGTACGCGATAATCGTCAACAACGATGGCACAATCGAAGCTGCCGCCCAGGCACAAGCCGCGGGACTGCAGATATTCGATATCACGCATGAAACCGAAAGTACGAGCGCGGCTAATCTGGCGCATAAACGCGTCTGCAGAGAAATTCATGCAGTAGCGCTGGTTGCTCGCATCAATCGCCGGGTGGTTGAAGTCGATGGTGAAGTCCAGCGAAAAACCGTTGTACGGCTTAAATTCCGCCCACTTATCGCCATCTTCAACACGCACGGTTTCTTTAATGCGCACGAATTTCTTCGCCACATTCAGCTCATCAATACCTGCGTCAACGAGCAGGTAAACGAACGGTGCAGCGCTGCCATCCATAATCGGGATTTCAGGCGCATCCACTTCGACGATGATGTTGTCGATACCGAGGCCAGCCAGCGCGGCGTTCAGGTGCTCAACGGTAGAAATCCGCACATCATGCTCATTCACCAGGCACGTACAGAGCATGGTATCACGCACAGATTTGGCATCGGCCGGGAAGTCTACCGGAGGATTCAAGTCGGTGCGACGATAGATGACCCCGGTATTTGCCGGCGCAGGGCGCAGCGTCAGGGTGACTTTTTTGCCGGTATGTAAACCGACGCCAGTCGCCTGAACGATACGTTTAAGAGTCCTTTGTTTGATCATCGTATAATCTCGCCAAATAATTCACCTTACCGATAGTGTACATCACAACCGGTGGGCCATTTTAGCACAAAGAGCGAATATGCCCAAATTCCGGCTTATTCTTAATCAGCCTGCTTACGCAGAAACGCCGGAATATCCAGATAATCTGGCTCTTTTGCCGTCTGCGGCGTCGGGTCGTTAACCACTTTAGAAGCCGGTTTCTGCTCCTGGGTCAGCGGCGCCATACCGTGTTGCTGATAACGATCCATTGCAGGCTGCTGCGTCTGCTTATTGGTCACCAGCGTGATTTCAGGACGCTTATCCATGCCGATGCCGGTCGCAACTACGGTCACGCGCAGTTCGTCGTTCATATCCGGGTCGAGAGACGTACCGATAACCACGGTCGCGTTATCCGATGCGAAGGCACGAATGGTGTTACCCACGGTTTCGAACTCATCAAGACGCAGGTCAAAGCCCGCCGTGATGTTGACCAGAACGCCGCGCGCGCCGGACAGATCGATATCTTCCAGCAGCGGGCTGGAGATGGCCATTTCGGCCGCTTCTTCCGCACGGTCTTCGCCACTTGCCACGCCCGAACCCATCATGGCGTAGCCCATTTCAGACATCACGGTACGCACGTCCGCGAAGTCGACGTTCATCAGACCCGGACGCGTAATCAGCTCGGCGATACCCTGCACCGCGCCTTTCAGCACGTCGTTCGCAGCACCAAACGCGTCCAGCAGAGAGATCCCACGACCCAGCACTTTCAGCAGCTTGTCGTTAGGAATGGTGATCAGGGAGTCGACATGACGGGAGAGCTCGGCAATACCCTGTTCGGCAAAAGCCATACGCTTCTTGCCTTCAAAGTTAAACGGCTTGGTCACGACAGCCACGGTCAGAATGCCGAGGTCTTTCGCCACTTCAGCGACAACCGGCGCAGCACCGGTGCCTGTACCGCCGCCCATACCGGCTGCGATAAACACCATGTCAGCGCCATCTAACGCGGCACGCAGCGCTTCGCGGTCTTCTTCCGCAGCGTTACGACCGACTTCCGGGTTTGCGCCCGCACCCAGACCTTTAGTGATGCCGCTACCAATCTGGATGGTCTGGCCGACTGCGGTTTTACGCAGCGCCTGGGCATCGGTGTTGACTGCGAAGAACTCAACACCTTCGATGCGCTCGCGCACCATATGTTCTACGGCATTACCGCCGCCGCCACCGACGCCGATGACTTTAATCACCGCGTCGTTGGTCAGTTCCATAGGTTCAAACATAATGTCTCTCCGTTTTGTGCCTTTCGCCTGAGACCGATAATTTTGTCTGGTCTCTGAAAAAAATTAAAACTCTTTTCGCAGCCAGCTGTTGATCCGTTTGATCCACGAGCCGACTGAAGTCCGTTTTTCCACTTCCGCCTCACCGCTTAAATGCGATTCTTTACCATAGTGAAGTAAACCCACCGCCGTGGAGTAGTAAGGCTCCTGGGCGTAATCGGTAAGGCCAGTAATATTTAAGGGTTGTCCGATACGCACCTGCGTATGGAACACCCGCTGCGCACACGCCGCCAGACCTTCAATTTGCGCCGCGCCGCCGGTTAATACAATCCCCGCCGCAAGATGATGTTTCACGCCTTGCTGGCGAAGCTGCTCCTGCAATTGCAAAATTTCTTCGTTGACCAGATTAAGCAGCTCGGTATAACGCGGTTCAATCACTTCTGCCAGCGTCTGGCGCTGCAGGCTGCGCGGCGGACGACCGCCCACGCTCGGCACTTCAACGCTCTCGTCTTTACCGACCAGCGACCCGAGCGCGCAGCCATGGCGCACTTTAATCGCCTCGGCATCGCTCGGCGGTGTGCCGAAAGCATATGCGATATCGCTGGTCACCACGTTACCGGCATACGGAATCACTTTAGTATGACGCAGCGCACCGCCGGTGTAGACCGCGATATCCATTGTACCACCGCCGATATCCACCACGCAGACGCCCAGCTCACGCTCATCTTCCGTTAAGACGGAGTAGCTTGAGGCCAGGCCCGCGAAAATAAGTTGGTCAACTTTCAGGCCGCAACGTTCCACTGCCTTGACGATGTTTTTCGCCATGTCATTGTGGCAGGTGATTAAATGTACTTTCGCCTGCATGCGAACGCCGGATAAGCCAACCGGGTTTTTAATCCCTTCCTGGTAATCAATAGCGTATTCCTGAGGAATCACATGCAATACGCGATGTTCATCGCGTACGCGTACTGATTTTGCGGTATGGACAACATTTTCAACATCTTCCTGCGTCACTTCCTCTTCGGAGATCGGTACCATACCGATTTCGTTCTGGCAGCTGATATGCTTGCCGGAAAGCGCCAGATAGACGGAAGATATCTGGCAATCCGCCATCAGTTCGGCCTGGTCTATCGCGCGCTGAACGCACTTCACCACCGATTCCAGATCGTTAACGCCGCCTTTGTCCATCCCGCGGGACGGACAGCTTCCCACGCCAATGATATTGATCATACCGTCGGGCAGAACTTCCCCTACCAAAGCGGCGACCTTCGCAGTGCCAATCTCCAGTCCAACTACCAGTTTTCTGTCCGTCGCCTTAATCATTGTTGCTCTGCCTGTGCCTGATTCTGTTGCTGATTAGTTTCCTCAGTGGGGGCCGGCTCCCAGCCGACCGCCGCGCCGGAGTCGTAGCGTAAATCGACATAGCTTATCTGCTTATGGTCAGTTTGCGCTTGCTGTTGCAGAACCGGGTACAGCTCTACAAAGCGTTCCAGGCGTTTCATTGTGTCATCCCGGCCAAGATTGAGCTTGATATTATTGCTCAACGTCACCTGCCAGGAGCGACGCGCGGTCATCGCCGCCTCCTTCAGTGTAAATTTATCTTTCGCCAGCACCTGCCCCATCGCGCGAAAACCTTGCAGCACTTCGTTCTCACTACCTTCAGGGCCATAGAGCAGAGGTAAGGTCTGCTTACTGGCGCGATCGGACGGCACGCTGAAGGACGTACCGTCGGTGTCGATCATGTGCTGGTCATTCCAGCGTGCTATCGGCACATATTCAACCAGATGAATCTTCAATTCGTCCGGCCATTGCTTTCTTACACTTGCCTGCTTGATCCACGGCAAACGTTCTATCTGATTCTGGATGATATTCACGTCCTGCGTCATAAACGTGCCTGGCGCGCCCAGCGCCAGGATGGACTGGCGAATATCATCATTGCGGGTGTAATGGCGCTCGCCCGTTACCACCAGCTTTGAAAGCGGCAGGCGCTGGGCGTCTTCCATCCACCCCAGCACCATCCAGCCGCCGAATATCACGGTTAACACGACCGCCAGCAGAAAGACGATACCTGCGAGACGGGTCCCATTATTACGGCGCGAAACCGTATTTTCTTCAGGACGATTTTTCGTGTTCAGCGCAGCCTGCGACATATCAGTTCGCCAGCTCCAGAATACGCACCACCAGTTGCGAGAAGCTCATGCCCGCCTGACGCGCCGCCATTGGCACCAGACTATGGCTGGTCATGCCAGGCGCGGTGTTTACCTCAAGCAGATAAAACTCACCGTCGCTGTCCTGCATCACGTCCACGCGGCCCCAGCCCCGGCAGCCCAGCACACGCCAGGCGTCCATCACCAGCGCCTGTAACGCCTGCTCGCGCCCGGCATCAATGCCCGCCGGACAAAAATATTGCGTCTCGTCCGAGAGATACTTCGCCTCGTAGTCGTAAAACACGCCAGCAGGCTGAATGCGGATCGAAGGCAGAATTTCATCGCCGAGGATGGCGACCGTAAATTCCGGGCCGCTCAGCCATTTCTCCACCAGCACTTCGCTGTCGTGTTCAAACGCCAGTTCGAGCGCGGGCAGTAACGCTTCTGCGCTGTCGACTTTCGACATGCCAACGCTTGACCCTTCGCGGCTCGGCTTCACGATAACCGGCAGGCCCAGCGCCGCGATACGCGCGCTTAATGCCTCGCTAAGGCCGCCGGTGATGTCCTGACGCTCCAGCGCCACCCACTGCGCTACCGGTAAACCCGCGCCCTGCCAGAGCAGTTTGGTGCGCAATTTATCCATGGTGATGGCCGACGCCATCACGCCGCTGCCGGTATAAGGCAGGCCGAGATACTCCAGCATCCCCTGCAGCGTGCCGTCTTCACCGCCGCGACCATGCAGCGCGATAAAGACTTTATCGAAACCTTCTTCTTTCAGCGTCGTCACGCACACATCGCGCGGATCGACAGCGTACGCGTCAACGCCCGCCTCTTTCAGGCCCGCAAGCACCGCGCTGCCGGATTGCAGGGAGACGTCACGTTCCGCCGAGTGACCGCCCAGCAGTACAGCGATTTTTTCAGCCATGCGCGTTCTCCTCGGGTTGCAGCTTCGCTTCCGCCAGCTGGCGCGCGATTTTACCGATATTGCCCGCGCCCTGAACCAGAATCAAATCGTTGCCCGACAGCACAGGTGCCAGCATGGCGGCGACCTGCGCCGGATCGGAGACCAGAATCGGGTCCACTTTGCCGCGCGCGCGGATAGTACGGCACAGCGAACGGCTGTCGGCCCCCGGAATCGGCGCTTCGCCCGCCGGATAGACATCCAGCATCAGCAGCACATCGACCTGCGACAGCACGTTAGCGAAATCGTCATAGAGATCGCGCGTGCGGGTATAACGGTGCGGCTGGAAAATCATCACCAGATTTTTCTCCGGCCAGCCTGCACGGGCGGCGCGCACGGTCGCATCCACTTCTGTCGGATGATGGCCGTAGTCATCGACCAGCATCGCCGTGCCGGATTTACCGTTGACGTTTGCCAGCGGGAACTCGCCCAGGAAGTCAAAACGACGTCCGGTGCCCTGGAAGCTTTCCAGCGCGCGCAGAATGGCATCGTCTTCAATTCCCTCTTCCGTCGCTACGGACACCGCCGCCGCCGCGTTCAGCGCGTTATGGCGGCCTGGCGCGTTCAGCGTTACGTGCAGTTCCGGCTTGTCCTGACGCACCAGCGTGAAGTGCCCCTGCGCGCCGGTCTGGCGATAATTTTCCACACGTACATCGGCATCTTCGCTGAAACCATAAGTGGTAATTTGACGCCCGACGCGCGGCAGCAGCTCGCGGATCACCGGGTCATCAACACACATCACCGCACGGCCATAAAACGGCAGGTTATGCAGGAAGTTAATAAACGTCTGCTTCAGGTTCTCGAAGTCGCCATGATAGGTGTCCATATGGTCGGCTTCGATATTGGTCACAATCGCGACCATCGGCTGCAAATGCAGGAACGACGCGTCGCTCTCGTCGGCTTCGGCAATCAGATAACGGCTGTTGCCGAGGCGCGCGTGCGTCCCCGCCGCTTTCACCAGACCGCCGTTAACGAACGTCGGGTCGAGGCCCGCTTCGGCATAAATACTCGATACCATCGCAGTGGTCGTCGTTTTGCCATGAGTGCCGGCAACCGCGATACCGTGACGAAAACGCATCAGCTCCGCCAGCATCTCGGCGCGGCGGATAACCGGAATACGCGCCTCATGCGCCGCCACGATCTCGGGGTTATCCGCAGAGATAGCGCTCGACACCACCACCACGCTCGCGTCGAGCACGTTTTCCGGGCGATGGTTGAAATAAATGGTGGCGCCCAGCGCCGTCAACTGCTGCGTGACAGCGTTCGGCGCCAGATCGGACCCGCTGATCTGGTAGCCTTCATTCGCCAGCACTTCCGCAATACCGCCCATACCGGCGCCGCCGATGCCAACGAAGTGAATGTGCCGGACGCGACGCATCTCGGGCACGATAGAACGCAGTTTCGCCAGTTGTTGTGTATTCATTCTTTAAAAGCCTTTGGCAAACGCCATAACATCATCAATCACGCGGAACAAACATTATCCGCAATCGTCACGCGCGGGCGACCGCGCGTACTTCATCTGCGACCCTTTCGGTCGCGTCGGGAATGGCGGCCGCTCTTGCCCGCTCAGCCATTTCAAGCAGCGTAGCGCGATCCCACCCTTTCAGCGTCTCGCTTACCGCGTCGACGGTAAACTGCGGCTGCTCCAGAATCTTCGCCGCACCCGCTTTCTCAAGCGGCAGCGCGTTCCAGTATTGCTGCCGGTCTTTATGCTGGAACGGCACAAACAGGGCCGGCAGACCCGCAGCAGCGATTTCGCTCACCGTCAGCGCGCCGGAGCGGCATACCACCACATCCGCCCACGCGTAGGCTGCCGCCATATCATCGATAAATTCGGTCACTTTATGCTGCGGCTGGCTCGCAGCGGCATACGCCTGCTGAACCTCCGCCTGCGCGCCTTTACCGCTCTGATGCCAGATAGTCACGGCATCGCCCAGACGCGCCGCGACCTGCGGCATCGTCTGGTTCAGGATGCGCGCGCCCTGCGAGCCGCCAACCACCAGCACGCGCACCGGGCCTTCACGGCCCGCGAGACGCGCCTGCGGCAGCGGCAGCGCCAACACGTCGGTGCGCACCGGGTTGCCCACCACTTCCGCCTTCGGGAACGCGCCGGGGAACGCCTGCATCACGCGGCTCGCGATTTTCGCGAGCCATTTGTTGGTCAGTCCCGCGATGCCGTTCTGCTCATGCAGGACGACAGGAATACCGAGCGACCACGCCGCCAGCCCGCCAGGGCCGGATACATAGCCGCCCATGCCCAGCACCACATCGGGCTTAAAACGTTTCATGATCGCCCGCGCCTGCCGCCAGGCGTTAAAAATACGCACCGGGGCCAGCAGCAGCGCTTTCACGCCTTTTCCACGCAGGCCGGAGATCCGGATAAAATCGATCTCAATGCCGTGTTTCGGCACCAGGTCTGCTTCCATGCGATCGGCGGTCCCCAGCCAGCGAACCTGCCATCCCTGCGCCATCAGATGGTGCGCTACGGCAAGTCCTGGAAAGACGTGTCCGCCCGTTCCGCCCGCCATCACCATCAGCCGCTTTGGTTGACCACTCATCGTGAACCTCGTGTAAACGCCTGCGCTTTCTCCAGACGCGTTTCATAATCTATGCGTAACAACAACATAATCGCCGTCGACATAATCAGCAGGCTCGAACCGCCGTAACTGATAAGCGGCAGCGTCAGGCCTTTGGTCGGCAGCATACCCGCCGCCGCGCCGACGTTAACTAGCGCCTGGAAACTAAACCAGATACCGATAGAACAGGCCAAAAAGCCCGCGAAACGCTGATCGGTTTCCAGCGCGCGACGCCCTATCGACATGGCGCGAAAAGCCACGAAGAATACCATCAAAAGCGCCAGTACCACACCGATATATCCCAGTTCTTCCCCAATAATGGAGAAGATGAAGTCGGTATGCGCTTCGGGTAAATACTCCAGTTTCTGCACCGAATTCCCAAGCCCCTGCCCCCACAACTCGCCGCGGCCAAACGCCATCAGCGACTGGGTCAGCTGGTAGCCGCTGCCGAAGGGATCTTCCCACGGGTTCCAGAACGAGGTGACGCGGCGAATACGGTAAGGTTCGGCGAGGATCAGCAGCACGACCGCCGAAATGCCCATGCCGATAATCGCGATGAACTGCCAGAGCTTGGCGCCTGCGAGAAAGAGCATCGCAAGTGTTGTCACGAACAGCACCACCACCGTACCGAGGTCAGGCTGCGCCAGCAGCAGTACCGCCATCACCAGAATGACGCCCATCGGTTTTAAGAAGCCGCGCAGGTTGTTGCGCACTTCATCGACCTTACGCACCAGGTAGTTCGACAGATAACAAAAGAGCGACAGCTTAGAGAATTCCGCTGGCTGAATACGCAGCGGGCCGAGCGCAATCCAGCGCGACGCACCGTTCACCGAACTGCCCACCACGAGCACGATAAGCAGCATCACAATTGAGGCGATAAGCATCGCCGCGCTGTGGCGCTGCCAGAACTCCATCGGCAGGCGCAGCGTAATCAGCGCCAGGCCAAACGCCAGCAGCAGATAGATACCGTCACGCTTGGCGAACAGGAACGGATCGTTCGCCAGACGCTGACCAACCGGCATTGACGCTGACGTCACCATGATGAAGCCAATCGCCGCCAGCCCCAGCGTCAGCCAGAGCAGCGTACGGTCGTACATCACAAGGCTGGTGGTGTCTTTCTCGCGAGAGCCCATCACCCAGCCGCGAAGCGCCCGGAAAATCCAGGCAAGAATGCCCATTCCGGGGAACCGCGGCAGGCGAAGGCGTGGGAGCGATAAGCGCATCAGCCAAGCTCCTTCGCAAGACGCGTAAACACGTCGCCGCGCTGTTCGAAGTTTTTAAACTGATCGAGGCTCGCGCAGGCGGGCGAGAGCAAGACCATGTCGCCTGGCTGAACGCGTCCGGCGATGACTTTCATCGCCTCTTCCATGGTGTCCATGCGCTCGGAGATTTCAGGGCGCAGCGCCGCCAGCGCGTCGCCGTCACGGCCAAAGCAGTAGAGACGCACGCGATCGCCCGTCAGGTAATGCGCAAGCGGTGAGAAATCGGCGGATTTGCCGTCGCCACCCAACAGTAAATGCAGCGTGCCGTCGAGATGCAGGCCGTTGAGCGCCGCCTCGGTGCTGCCGACATTGGTGGCTTTGGAATCGTTAATCCAGCGCACGCCGTTATGCTCATAAGCGAGCTGGAAACGGTGCGCCAGCCCGCCAAACGTCGTCAGCGCTTTCAGACTACTGGCACGCGGCAGGCCTGCGGCATCCGCCAGCGCCAGCGCCGCCAGGGCGTTGGTGTAGTTGTGCTGGCCAACGAGCTTCATCTCTTTCACGTTAAGGACTTTCTCGCCCCGCACGCGCAGCCAGATTTCGCCCTGCTGACGGTTAAGGTGATAATCCCCGACATCAATGCCGAAGCTCACGCAGCGCTCGTCCGCGCCGCGTACCGGCATGGTCAGCGCGTCGTCGGCGTTTACCACGCACACCGTCGCGTTTTCATATATCCGTAACTTCGCCGCACGATACTGCTGCAACCCGAGCGGATAACGATCCATATGATCTTCGGTGACGTTAAGAATGGTCGCGGCGGCGGCCTTCAGGCTAAAGGTGGTTTCGAGCTGGAAGCTGGAAAGCTCAAGTACATACAGCTCGCGGCCCTCTTCCAGCAGCATCAGCGCGGGCAGGCCAATATTGCCACCCACGCCCACGTTAACACCCGCCGCTTTCGCCATTTCGCCCACCAGCGTCGTTACGGTGCTTTTGCCGTTCGAGCCGGTAATGGCGATGACAGGTGCCTGCGCTTCGCGACAAAACAGTTCGATATCGCCAACAATCTCAACGCCTGCTTCTGCCGCCGCGCTCAGCGCCGGATGCGCGAGAGCGATGCCAGGGCTTGCGACGATCAGATCGGCGTTCATCAGCCAGTTTTCATTGAGCGAGCCGAGATGGCGCTCCACCTCTTCCGGCAGCTTATCCAGCCCCGGCGGGGAGATTCGGGTATCCATCACGCGCGGCGTCACGCCGCGCGCCAGGAAAAAGTCCACGCAGGAAAGGCCGGTTAACCCAAGCCCGATGATGACGACTTTTTTACCCTGATAATCTGCCATGTTTAACGTACCTTAAGCGTAGCCAGGCCAATCAGCACCAGCATCAGCGAAATCACCCAGAAGCGCACGATCACGCGCGGCTCCGGCCAGCCTTTCAGTTCATAGTGGTGATGAATCGGCGCCATGCGAAAAATGCGCTGTCCGCGCAGCTTAAAGGAGCCTACCTGCAGGATGACCGACAGGGTTTCCACCACGAAAACGCCGCCCATAATCACCAGCAGGAACTCCTGACGCAGCAGCACGGCGATAATGCCGAGCGCGCCGCCCAAGGCCAGCGAGCCGACATCGCCCATAAAGACCTGCGCCGGATAGGTGTTAAACCACAGAAAGCCCAGACCCGCGCCGACAATCGCGGTGCAGACAATCACCAGCTCACCCGCGTGACGCAGATACGGAATATGCAGGTAGCTTGCGAAATTCATGTTACCGGTCGCCCACGCCACCAGCGCGAAACCGCCTGCCACCAGTACGGTAGGCATAATGGCGAGGCCGTCCAGACCGTCGGTCAGGTTTACCGCGTTGCCGGTGCCGACAATAACGAAATAAGCGAGCAGCACATAGAAAATGCCGAGCTGCGGCATCACGTCTTTAAAGAACGGCACCACCAGTTCTGTTGCAGGCGTGCCTTTACCGGTGATGTAAAGCGCAAACGCCACCGTCAGGGCAATCAGCGACATCCAGAAATATTTCCAGCGGGCGATCAGGCCCTTGGTGTCTTTACGCACCACCTTGCGGTAATCATCAACGAAGCCCACCGCGCCGTAACCGACCAGCACAAACAGCACGCACCAGACATACGGGTTGGAAGGGTAAGCCCACAGCAGCACCGACACCACAATAGAGGTGAGGATCATGATGCCGCCCATGGTCGGCGTGCCGCGTTTGCTGAAATGCGACTCCGGGCCGTCGTTACGCACAACCTGCCCGAAGGAAAGCTTCTGTAAATGCGCGATCAGGCGCGGTCCCATCCATAACGAAATAAACAGCGCGGTCAGCAGGCTGACGATGGCGCGAAACGTCAGATACGAAAAGACGTTAAAGCCGGAATAATATTTGACCAGATGCTCGGCCAGCCACACTAACATGTCCTGTTCTCCTGTAATGCGCGCACCACCTCTTCCATGGCAGCACTACGTGAACCTTTCACTAAAAGGGTAATAATGGAATGCTCGTTGATAAGCGTCTTCAGGCGTGCAATCACGGCCTGCTTATCGCGGAAATGTTCGCCTACGCCGCTGGCGCGGCTGATGCCTTCGCTGAGGGTGCCGACGCTCAGGACTTTATCGATGCCTGCGGCTTTCGCCGCTTCGCCCACCTGCTGATGGCAGGCTTCGGCTTCATCGCCAAGCTCCGCCATGTCGCCCACCACCATCACGCGATAGCCGGGCATTTCAGAGAGCACCTGCGCGGCAGCGGTCATAGAGCCAACGTTGGCGTTGTAGCTGTCATCCAGCAACAGCTGGTTTTCACCGAGATGCACCGGGAACAGACGCCCTGGCACTGCTTTGAGCTTCGCAAGACCGGCTTTAATCGCCTGAAGCGGCGCGCCGACGGCCATCGCCAGCGCCGAGGCGGCGAGCGCGTTAGCAATGTTGTGACGCCCTGGCAGCGGCAGCAGAACGTCCACGTCGCCCGTTGGCGTACGCAGCGTAAATTCGGTGCCGTGGCTGGTGATATGAATATTGGTGGCGCTGAAATCGCTGGTATCGAGGTTCGGCGAGAAGCGCCAGACCTTGCGATCGCCAATGACGCTCTGCCAGTTCAGCCAGTCGTTATTATCAGCGTTCAGAATCGCGATGCCGTTTGCCGGCAAGCCAGTGAAGATTTCACCTTTAGCTTTTGCCACGCCCGCGAGCGAGCCGAAGCCTTCCAGATGCGCCGCCGCCAGGTTATTGACCAGCGCGGCTTCCGGGCGCGTCAGGCTCACGGTCCAGGCGATTTCGCCCTGATGGTTCGCGCCAAGCTCAATTACCGCGTACTCGTGCTCTGGCGTGAGACGCAGCAGCGTCATCGGTACGCCGATGTCATTATTCAGGTTGCCTGCGGTGTAGAGCGTGTTGCCGCACTCGCCAAGAATGGCGGCGGTCATCTCTTTCACCGAGGTTTTGCCGGAAGAACCCGTCAGCGCGACCACCCGCGCGGGCACCTGTTGTCTGACCCACGCCGCCAGTTCGCCAAACGCCAGACGCGTGTCGGCGACCACCAGCTGCGGCAGGTCGATATCCAGCTTGCGGCTCACCAGCAGCGCGCCCGCGCCGCCCGCCTGCGCCTGGCCTGCAAAATCGTGCGCGTCGAAACGCTCGCCTTTCAGCGCCACAAACAAGCAGCCTGGCGTCAGTTTGCGGGTGTCGGTCGTAACCGCGTCGATATCAGCATCGGCGCCGTGCAGCTCGCCATTCAGAATGGCGGCAAGCTGGCTCAGAGATACGCGAATCATGCCACTGCTCCCAGCAGACGCGCCGCAGTGACGCGATCGGAATAATCAAGTCGGCGGGTGCCGACAATCTGGTAATCCTCATGGCCTTTGCCCGCCAGCAGCACGACGTCGTTTTCCGCCGCCTGCATAATGGCGTTGGTCACGGCTTCGGCGCGGCCTTCAACGACCCGCGCGCGGCCCGCATCCAGCATGCCGGTCAGGATATCGGCGATGATCGCCTTCGGATCTTCGGTGCGCGGGTTGTCATCTGTGACCACCACGACATCGGCGAATTGCTCGGCAATCGCGCCCATCAGCGGGCGTTTGCCTTTATCGCGATCGCCGCCGCAACCGAATACGCACCACAGCTTGCCCGCACAGTGCAGACGCGCGGCCTGCAACGCTTTTTCGAGCGCATCCGGCGTGTGGGCGTAATCAACCACCACGGTCGGTTTGCCCGGCGCGCTGAAGACTTCCATGCGCCCGTTAACCGGCTGGAGGCGCGGCGCGCTTTCGAGCAGCGCGGCGAGCGGGTAACCGAGCGCCAGCAGCGTGCCGAGCGCCAGCAATAGATTGCTGACGTTAAACGCGCCCATCAGGCGGCTTTCGATTTCGCCATCGCCCCATGAGGAGCTGAAGCGCAGCGTCGCGCCGCGGTCGTGATACTCCACCGCATCCGCGCGCAGCCAGCGGCCGTGACAGCCCGGATTAATGTTGTTTTCCATCGACACCGCGACGGCATCCGGCAGCTTCGCCAGCCACCGGCGGCCCACTTCATCATCGGCGTTGATCACCGCCTGTCCGTAATGGTGTGCGGAAAACAGTAGCCATTTTGCCGCTTCGTAATGTTCCATATCGCCGTGATAGTCGAGATGATCGCGGCTTAAATTGGTAAATACCGTGGCGGCGAATTTCAGTGCCGCCACGCGATGCTGTACCAGACCGTGGGAAGAGACTTCCATCGCGGCCACGGTCGCGCCCTGTGCCGCAAGACCTGACAGCACATGCTGAACATCCACCGCAGAGCCGGTGGTGTTTTCCGTCGGCATCACTTTGCCAAGTAACCCGTTGCCTACCGTGCCCATCACGGCGCTGGTTTCGCCCAGCCGCTGGCACCACTGCGCGATAAGCTGCGTGGTGGTGGTTTTACCGTTGGTGCCCGTCACGCCAATCAGGCGCAGACGCTCGGATGGCTCATCATAAAAACGCCCCGCCAGCGCCGAGAGACGCTCGTTCAGTTGGCTTAAATAGATAACCGGCACGCCGTGGATCTCACGGACTTCGCCGTCCGTCGCCTCGCCTTTCGCTTCGGCGACGATGGCAGCTACACCTTGCGCTATCGCCTGCGGGATATACCGACGCCCGTCCGCCTGATGACCGACCACCGCCACAAAGAGATCCCCCGCCGCCGCCACGCGGCTGTCCAGGGTCATCTCCCGCAGAGCTCGCGCAGGCAGACCAGCTACCCACGGAGCGAGAAGGTCGCGCAAATTACGATCTGCCACCTGTTCCCTCTTCTCGATTAATTACGAATTCACTTTTTTCGCCCGTTGTCAGCGCATCCGGCTCGATGTTCATGGTGCGCAGCACGCCGCCCATGATGGCACCGAAGACCGGCGCGGAAACGGCGCCGCCGTAGTATTTGCCCGCCTGCGGATCGTTAATCACCACCACCAGCGCGAAACGCGGATTGCTGGCAGGTGCAACGCCTGCGGTGTAAGCAATGTATTTGTTGATATAACGCCCGTCCGGCCCGACTTTTTTCGCCGTACCGGTTTTAATCGCAATGCGGTAGCCTTTGATCGCCGCCTTCACGCCGCCGCCGCCAGGCAGCGCCACACTTTCCATCATATGCACCACGGTGCGCACGATAGATTCCGGGAAAATGCGCTCGCCCGGCACGGGCGGATCGACTTTGGTAATCGACAGCGGGCGGTAGACGCCGTAGCTGCCGATGGTTGCGTAGACTCGCGCTAACTGTAACGGCGTTACCATTAGCCCGTAGCCGAATGAGAAGGTGGCCCTCTCTATGTCAGACCACCGTTGTTTTTGTGGGAATAAGCCACTGCGCTCTCCGACCAGCCCCAGATTGGTCGACTTTCCAAGTCCAAAGCGTGAGTAAGTATCTACTAACGCTGAGGAGGGCATCGCTAACGCCAGTTTAGAAACCCCGACGTTACTCGACTTCTGTAACACCCCGGTAAGGGTCAGCTCGCTGTAGCGGGCGACGTCTTTAATCTCGTGACCGTTAATGCGGTACGGAACGGTGTTGAGCACCGTATTTTCCTGAACCACGCCGCGTTGCAGCGCCGTCATGACCACCATCGGTTTCACCGTAGAACCTGGCTCGAAAACGTCCGTAATGGTGCGGTTACGCATTACGTCTTTCGGCGTGCCGGTGATGTTGTTCGGGTTATAAGAGGGGCTATTGGCCATCGCCAGCACTTCGCCGGTATTCACATCCACCAGCACGGCGCTGCCGGATTCCGCCTTGTTGAACGCGACGGCGTTGTTAAGCTCACGGTAAACCAGCGCCTGGAGGCGTTCGTCAATGCTGAGCGCCAGGTTGTGCGCCGCCTGGCTGTCGGTCGAGGAGATATCCTCAATGACGCGGCCATAGCGGTCTTTACGCACGATACGCTCGCCGGGCTGGCCGGTGAGCCATTTATCAAAGCTTTTTTCGACACCCTCAATCCCCTGGCTGTCGACGTTGGTAAAGCCGATGAGGTGAGCGGTCACTGCGCCGGAAGGATAGTAACGGCGCGACTCTTCGCGCAGGTGAATACCAGGGAGCTTAAGCTTTTTGATGTAATCGCCAATGTCCGGGTTGACCTGGCGCGCGAGATAGATAAAGCGGCCTTTCGGGTTGGCATTGACGCGCGCGGCCAGTTGATCGAGCGGAATTTTCAGCGCGTCGGAGAGCGCCTTCCAGCGGTTGTCGAGCGTAATACCGCCTGCGTCGTGCAGCTCTTTCGGGTCAGCCCAGATAGCTTTTACCGGCACGCTGACCGCGAGCGGTCGGCCGGAGCGGTCGGTTATCATGCCTCGCGCGGTAGAAACCTCCTGCACGCGCAGCGAGCGCATATCCCCCTGACGCACCAGCATATCCGGGTCAATAATCTGCAACCAGGCGACGCGCGCCAGCAGAAACGCCAGAGCCAGCAAAATGCAGCCGCAAAGCAACGCAAAACGCCAACTGATAAAGTTGGCCTGTTCTTCCTGACGTTTTGGTTTAAGCGTCTTTGCTGCTGCTTTCATTCGCCTGGTCAGTCCTTATTTCTGCACCACAATATTTTCCTGCGAGGGATCGACATGCTGCATTTGCAGCTTTTCCGTTGCGATCCGTTCTACCCGGCTGTGATCGCCGAGCGCGTTTTCTTCAAGGATCAGGTTGCGCCATTCGATATCCAGCGCATCGCGTTCCAGCACCAGTTGCTCGCGCTGCGCGGTCAGCAGGCGAGTGTGGTGCGCGGTGGTGACCACGAAAATCGCGGTCACGATAATGGCAATAAACAGAAAGAGCGGCAGTTTCCCGTAGCGCAGAAGATCGCCGCCGATCACGGCAGGCAGCGCATGACGTTCCGTGCTGCTAAGCGATCCGGTTACTTTGCTTAAGGTCTCTGTCACCCGGCTTATCATGCGCCCGTCCTCTCGGCGACGCGCAGTACGGAGCTGCGCGCGCGCGGGTTCTCAGCCACTTCCGCCTCGCCCGGCATCAGCTTGCCAAGCGCGCGCAGTTCGCGACCACCGAGCTTTTGCAGCTGCGCTTCGGTCATCGGCAAACCGGCCGGCACCTGCGGGCCGCGGCTCTGCTCGCGCATAAAGCGTTTCACCAGGCGATCTTCCAGCGAGTGGAAGCTGATAACCGAAAGCCGTCCGCCCGGCGCCAGCACCTCGACCGCGCCTTTCAGCGCCTGCTCAATCTCTTCAAGTTCGCTGTTCACCCAGATGCGCACCGCCTGGAAGGTGCGGGTGGCGGGGTGTTTGAACTTATCTTTCACCGGCGTCGCGGCTGCCACGACTTCTGCCAGCTCTTTGGTGCGGGTCATGGGCAGTTCGCGGTTGCGCTCGACAATGGCGCGCGCGATACGTTTAGCAAAGCGCTCTTCGCCGAAGGTTTTCAGCACCCAGGCGATATCCGCTTCTTCCGCGTTGCGCAGCCATTCGGCGGCAGATTGCCCACGGGTAGGATCCATGCGCATATCGAGCGGGCCATCGCGCATAAAGGAGAAGCCGCGCTCAGGGTCGTCAAGTTGCGGCGATGAAACGCCGAGATCGAGAAGGATGCCGTCGATTTTGCCCTGTAACTCGCGTTCGCGAACGTAATCGCCGAGCGCCGAGAAAGGGCCATGAATGATGGAGAAACGCGGATCGTCAATGGCAGCGGCCGCCGCGATCGCCTGCGGATCGCGATCGATCGCCAGTAATCGGCCCTGTTCGCCCAGCTGTGAAAGGATAAGGCGCGAGTGTCCGCCGCGGCCAAAAGTGCCGTCAATGTAAATGCCGTCCGGACGTATATTCAGGCCATTGACGGCCTCGTCCAGGAGCACCGTCGTATGTTTATAATTTTCCATCATATTTTATAAAGACAAATCCTGCAGCCGTTCCGACAACACTTCAGAAGATGACTGCTCAGCGTCGATATCTTCCCTGACCTGTTGATGCCAGGTCGCTTCGTCCCACAGCTCAAACTTATTGAACTGCCCGACCAGCATCACTTGTTTGGTCAATCCGGCGTGTTGCCGTAAAACGGGTGCTAATAAAAGACGGCCCGCACTGTCCATCTGGCATTCGCTGGCATGGCCCAGCAGCAGGCGCTGCACGCGACGTTCTGCGGGGTTCATGCTCGACAGACGCGACAATTTTTGTTCAATAATGACCCATTCGGGCAGGGTATAAAGCAACAGGCAGGGATGGTGAATATCAATGGTGCAAACCATCTGGCCGGACGAGGCGTCGTTCAATAAATCGCGATAGCGCGTCGGAACGGATAACCGCCCTTTGCTGTCGAGATTCACCAACGTTGCGCCACGAAACATTAAAGCCTCACTGAGCTCTGCCCTTTTTCACCACTTTATCCCACAAAATCCCACCCACCGGAGTTTACGGAGCGGAGGAAAAGCTTGTCAAGCCAGCACCGGGGCAGCCTTCAACAAAAGATTCGGCGCTGACAAAGAGAAAGCGGCAAATAAAATCCCTGCCATGCTAACGAGGCAAAATTAACGCTATGAATATTTGTAAGAAAAAAGACGAATACACACAGGACCGTTAAAAACCACTTAATACGATCGGTGAAGAGGACTAAGTGTTGAGTTTGCGACGCGAGCGGCATTTTAAGGGAAAAGCCCTGGAGTTAACAGCGTCTGCTGTGGTTTAGCGCGCTTTTCTCAACCGTTCGGGAAACGCCTGAAAACAAAAACCATACGCCTGCGGCTTAAGACATCTGCCCGGTTACAAATTTACACACAAGAAATGATTGGTTACCACTTATACGGTAGCTCGCACCGTTTCTTCATCGTCAGGAGAGGGAGTGTCAGAATGTGTAAAAAGGTGCCGGAATTATCTGAATCCAAAGAAAAGGCAGCCGAAGCTGCCTTTTTGTCTTTTTGTACTTAGCTTTAACGACGGCTTAAACTGCCACGCCGGTATAGATTACGGCGAATACGGGTGAGACCAGGCCGAGGTTTGCGTGGCTCATCGAGGCTTGCCAGCACCAGCTCCAGCACGCGCTCCGCGACATCGCGATGGCGCTGCGCCACGGCAAGAACCGGGCATTGCAGGAAATCGAGCAGTTCGTTATCGCCAAACGTCGCGATAGCGAGCTCTGACGGCAAGCGCCCTTCGCGCTTCAGCGTCACGTCCATTACGCCCTGCAATAAAGCGAAAGAGGTGGTGAACAGCGCCTGTGGCATCGGGTGCGTTTCCAGCCATTTTTCAAACAGCGCGGCGGCGGCTTCACGCTCGTAGCTGTTGGCATAAAGGAAATGCACTTCGCGCGGGTCATCTTTCCACGCGGTGCGGAAGCCTTGCTCGCGCAGAAAACTTACCGAGAGCTCCGGCAGCGCGCCCAGATAGAGGACGGTTTCAGCCGGGAACGTGCGCAGCTCGCTTGCCAGCATTTCCGCATCGTCCTGATCGGCACCGACGACGCTGGTGAAGTGTTCGCGATCCAGCGCCCGGTCCAGCGCCACGATCGGAAATGCGTCGTTCGCCCAGCGCTGGTAAAACGGATGTTCAGGCGGTAAAGAAGTAGAAACGATGATAGCGTCAACCTGGCGTTGCAGCAGATGCTCAATGCAGCGCATTTCGTTATCGGGCTGATCTTCAGAACAGGCGATAAGCAGCTGATATCCGCGCTGGCGCGCCTGGCGCTCAAGATAGTTGGCGATGCGGGTATAGCTGGTGTTTTCAAGATCGGGGATAACAAGGCCAATCGAGCGTGTTCTTCCTGCGCGCAGGCCTGCGGCGACGGCGTTCGGGTGGTAATTATGCTCACGCACCACCGCCATCACTTTCTCAACGGTTTTATCACTCACACGGTACTGCCGGGCTTTTCCATTAATGACGTAGCTCGCCGTGGTGCGCGACACGCCAGCCAGCCGCGCGATTTCATCCAGTTTCACGTTTACCCCTTAACAAGAGTGTTACTCCATAACCTTTCAAGGGTTATAAGTTAAAATCCTTAACATCTAAGCGCAGAATAGTACCCTGAGCAACTGCTTTTGCGCGCGCCTGTCGCGCCTGCTGCAAAAAAAAGCCCGGCAGGTGCCGGGCGGATGCATAACAAGGCAATAACAAGACTAACGCATGATCTTTTCGCCGCGGGAGAGGCCCACTACGCCAGAGCGCGCCACTTCCACAATTTTCGCCACATCGCGAATGCTTGCGAGAAACGCGTCGAGCTTTTCGCTGGTACCCGCCAGCTGCACGGTATAAAGCGACGGCGTGACGTCGATAATCTGCCCGCGGAAAATCTCCGCGCTGCGTTTCACTTCTTCACGCCCGTAACCGCTCGCCTGAATTTTCACCAGCATGATTTCGCGCTCGACATGCGCGCCCTGCCCCAGCTCGCTGACGCGCAGCACGTCCACCAGCTTATGCAGCTGCTTTTCGATCTGCTCAAGGACTTTTTCGTCACCGACTGTCTGGATGGTCATCCTGGAGAGTGTCGGATCGTCGGTCGGTGCTACGGTCAGGCTTTCGATGTTATAGCCGCGCTGTGCGAAAAGCCCAATCACACGAGACAACGAGCCCGATTCGTTTTCCAGCAATACTGATAATATCCGGCGCATAATCAGGTTCTCTCCGTTTTGCTTAACCACATTTCATCCATTCCACCGCCGCGAACCTGCATCGGATAAACGTGCTCGGTGCCGTCCACGGTGACATCGACAAACACCAGCCGGTTATTGCGCACATGTTCCAGCGCCTCGCTGAGTTTGCTTTCCAGCTCTTCCGGGCGAGTGATGGAAATCCCGATATGGCCGTAAGCCTCCGCCAGTTTGACGAAATCCGGCAGCGATTCCATATAGGACTGCGAGTGGCGTCCAGAGTAAATCATGTCCTGCCACTGCTTCACCATGCCCAGATAGCGGTTGTTGAGGTTAAGCACCAGTACCGGCAACTCATATTGCAGCGCGGTGGAAAGCTCCTGAATATTCATCTGGATACTGCCGTCGCCGGTCACACACACGACGGTCTCTTCCGGTAACGCGAGCTTCACGCCGAGCGCCGCCGGCAAGCCGAAGCCCATCGTCCCAAGCCCGCCGGAGTTTATCCAGCGGCGCGGTTTATCAAAGGTGTAATGGAGCGCCGCAAACATCTGATGCTGGCCTACATCGGACGTCACGTAGGCATCGCCTTTGGTCAGACGATACAGCGTTTCGATAGCCGCCTGCGGTTTAATGCTGCCGCTTTCGCGGTCGTAATTCAGGCACTGACGGGCGCGCCACTGTTCAATCTGCTGCCACCAGTCGCGAATATCGTCCAGCGGCTGCTGGCTCTCTTCCTGGCCCAGCAGTTCCAGCATCTGACTCAGCACCTGGCGCGCGTCGCCGACAATCGGCACATCCGCCGCCACGGTTTTAGAGATAGACGTCGGGTCGATATCGATATGCAGCACGGTGGCGTTCGGGCAGTACTTCGCGAGGTTATTGGTCGTGCGATCGTCAAAGCGCACGCCGACTGCGAAAATAACGTCCGCATTATGCATCGTCATGTTCGCTTCAAAGGTGCCGTGCATTCCGAGCATCCCCAGCGCCTGACGGTGCGTGCCCGGAAACGCACCCAGCCCCATTAATGAAGAGACCACCGGCACGTTGAGTTTTTCCGCCACGGCGCGCAGTTCATTTTCACAGGCGGCGGTAATCGCGCCGCCGCCCACGTACATGACCGGCTTTTTCGCGGCGATAAGCGTTTGCAGGGCGCGTTTGATCTGCCCTTTATGGCCCTGCGTTGTCGGGTTGTAAGAGCGCATGCTGACGGTTTCCGGCCAGACATACGGCAGCTTTTTCGCCGGGTTGAGGATATCTTTCGGCAAATCGACCACCACCGGGCCTGGTCTGCCGCTGGCGGCGAGCCAGAACGCCTTTTTCAGCACCGTCGGGATATCTTCGGTTTGCTTCACCAGGAAACTGTGTTTAACCACCGGGCGGGAGATCCCCACCATGTCGCACTCCTGAAATGCATCGTAGCCAATCAGCGAGGTTGCGACCTGGCCTGACAGCACCACCAGCGGAATGGAGTCCATATAAGCCGTAGCGATACCGGTAATCGCGTTGGTGGCGCCAGGGCCGGAAGTCACCAGCACCACGCCCACCTCACCGGTCGCGCGCGCCAGACCATCCGCCATATGCACCGCGGCTTGCTCATGGCGCACCAGCACATGATCAATACCGCCAACGGTATGTAGCGCGTCATAAATATCAAGCACCGCGCCACCGGGGTAACCGAATACTTGCTTTACGCCCTGATCGATAAGCGATCGGACGACCATCTCGGCTCCAGACAACATCTCCATGGTTTGCCTCCAGGCTTTTGTTTACGGACTGACGGCAGAAGTCATTTTCCGCACGGTCACTGGTACAGGTGTGATGCCCTGTCGTTAATTATCGTTATGAGTTTCCCCTAACATAACCGCTGAAAATGAGGCAGGCAATTAACAATCAGGCGTCGCCGGGCGCGCCAAATGGCGGCGCGACGCTGAAGAAAAGCGATTAAACGGAGAGATATGCTGAATATAAGCGGCGCTTATGACCGTTAATTTCGCAACGCCCATTTCTGACAGTGATAAATCAAAAAAAACGGCGGGAAGGGAATGCGCCACGAAGCAGGGATTAATAACAGAATAAAATATCACGAAAGAGAGCATCTACAGAAAAACGGGCGGCTACTGCCACCCGTTTTTTTTCAGCGTCGGTTATCGCCGACAGACGTTTGATAACAGCTCTTCCATCCACTGATGGCCCTTATCGCGCCCGGCCGCTTCATGCCAGGAGAGATAACAGGTACGGCTGTTTAATTTAAACGGCAGCGGCATAATTTGCAGTTGCAGCGACTGCTCATAATCCTGCGCCAGCCAGCGCGGCGCGATGGTAATAAGATTCGTGCGCGATACGACATTTAATACGCTGGTCAGTGCCATACCCTGATAAGCGATGGCGGCCTGTTTTTCTGCGGTGTCATACCACGGCAAACTAAAAGAGCTAAAACGATCTAACGCCACCACCGCATGCTGCTCTTTAAATACTTCACTTTCACGTAACAAATTATCTTTACGCGGATGGCTCTTACTGCTTACCAGCACCATTTCATCTTTAAATAGCGGTACGCAGGTAAACTCCGGGCGACGGAATTCATCGTAACCAATGACAAATTCTGTCTCCTGGTATCGCAGTTGATGTTCGATATTCTGATTTAAAGAAGATTTAAAGACTAAATGAATATTGGGCGCGATATTCATTACGCTGTTGTAAATAATAGACGTCAGAAGATTATCCAGCGGACTGCACACGCAAAGATTAAACAGTCTTTCGCTGCTGAGCGGTTCAAAACCAGAGCCAGGCAGCTCATTTTGCACCAGCTGAAGCGCCTGACGAATCGATCCGAACAGCTGACACGCCCTGACCGTGGGCTGAATACCGCGCCCGTAGCGTACAAAGAGTTCGTCATTAAACATCACTTTAAGGCGCGCGACCGCATTACTGACAGCGGGTTGAGACATTCCCAGCATATGCGCGGCGCGGGTGATGTTTTGCTCCTGCATGACCGCATCAAAAACCGTCAATAAATTCAGATCGACCGTGCGTAATTGCGGTTTCAGCCCTTCAGACGCGGGCAAGTGTTCAATATGCTCACCAGACATAATCTACTCCACTGATACATTATTCCCTTTGCATGCATTACCCAGAACATTCCGTTTATCATGTAGCAATTTCAGGCAAAAGAGGAGGTTCAAAAACTCATAAAAAGTTGCTGTTTTGAATTAAAAGTTCATTAATAGACAATAAAAATAAATCTCCTGATATTTTAGGACTTTGTTTATCATGGTACTTTTCTTACAGCCCGATCAAATCATAAAAAAGACGAATAAACAACAATTCACTTAATGAATTATCAATTAAGTTTTCGTAAATACTTCACTTTTTTAATAAATGCGACGGCGTGCTTTGAATTATTCACGCTCAAATGTCATCACATCCTCACTCGCGCTTTTAATTCATTGATATGATAAATAATCTAACGCAATTAAGCCGATAAAAAGGAACTAAAAATGCGCATCCGAAGGGCTTCAACACTTACGCCTCGCTTAACGTATACATATATTTTATATAACTGCGATTACTCAGCATAATCCACTAAATCCGCATCTGGCGTCGCCCGTTTGGGTTAACTGTAGAATTACGGACAGGGGGTTGACATGGTCTGTGGTATCAAGTACCACTAAAAGCCTGTTAACGCATTTATTCGGGACATGATTCATGATTCGCATCGTTCGTTTCGCTGGTCTACTACTACTAAACGCATCCTCAGTGCGCGGTAGACTGGTGCGCGACGTTCAGCGGTAACGCTTGAGTCAGGTCATCAGAAATAAAAAACCCGCGCCGCTGCGCGGGTTTTTTTATGCTCACGCAAGGCGCCCCAGGATAAAAAAGGACACCAACCATGAGCCAGCAAGTCATTATTTTTGATACCACATTGCGTGACGGTGAGCAGGCGCTCCAGGCGAGCCTGAGCGTAAAGGAAAAACTGCAAATCGCGCTGGCGCTTGAGCGCATGGGTGTCGATGTCATGGAGGTCGGTTTTCCGGTCTCTTCGCCGGGCGATTTCGAGTCGGTCCAGACCATTGCCCGTCAGGTAAAAAACAGCCGCGTCTGCGCCCTGGCGCGCTGCGTGGAAAAAGATATCGATGTGGCCGCCGAATCCCTGAAAGTTGCCGAGGCGTTTCGTATTCACACTTTCATCGCCACCTCGCCGATGCACATCGCGACCAAACTGCGCAGCACCCTGGATGAAGTGATTGAGCGCGCCGTTTATATGGTAAAGCGCGCCCGCAACTATACCGATGACGTCGAATTCTCCTGCGAAGACGCAGGCCGCACGCCGATTGCCGATCTGGCACGCGTGGTGGAAGCCGCCATCAACGCGGGTGCCACCACCATTAATATCCCGGACACCGTCGGCTACACCCTGCCTTTCGAATTCAGCAATATCATCAGCGGCCTGTACGAGCGCGTACCGAACATCGATAAAGCGGTTATCTCCGTTCATACCCATGACGATCTGGGCATGGCCGTCGGCAACGCCCTGGCCGCCGTGCAGGCGGGCGCGCGTCAGGTGGAAGGTACGTTAAATGGTATCGGCGAACGCGCGGGCAACTGCGCGCTGGAAGAAGTCATTATGGCTATCAAGCTGCGCCAGAACCTGATGAACGTCCACACCCGCATTAATCACCAGGAGATCTGGCGCACCAGCCAGACGGTGAGCCAGATCTGCAACATGCCGATCCCGGCGAACAAAGCGGTGGTCGGCTCTGGCGCCTTCGCCCACTCGTCCGGCATCCACCAGGACGGCGTCCTGAAAAACCGCGAAAACTACGAAATCATGACGCCGGAATCCATCGGCCTGAATCAGGTGCAGCTGAACCTGACTTCACGCTCCGGCCGCGCCGCCGTGAAGCACCGCATGGAAGAGATGGGCTACCACGAAAACGACTACAACCTGGATGACCTGTACGATGCCTTCCTGAAACTGGCCGACAAAAAAGGTCAGGTGTTTGATTACGATCTGGAAGCGCTGGCCTTTATCAATAAACAGCAGGAAGAGCCGGAGCATTTCCGTCTGGAATATTTCAGTGTGCAGTCCGGCTCAAACGCCATGGCGACCGCCTCTGTGAAGCTCGCCTGCGGCGAGGAGATCAAAGCCGAAGCCGCCAACGGCAACGGCCCGGTCGATGCCGTCTATCAGGCCATCAACCGCATTACCGATTACGACATTGAGCTGGTGAAATATCAGTTAGGCGCAAAAGGCCACGGCAAAAACGCGCTGGGCCAGGTGGATATCGTGGTCAGCTACAACGGCCGTCACTTCCACGGCGTGGGGCTGACGACCGATATTGTCGAATCCTCCGCCCGCGCGATGATCAACGTGCTGAATAACATCTGGCGCGCCGGCGAAGTCGAGAAAGAGTTGCAACGCAAAGCACAGAATAAAGAACACAATCAGGAAACCGTGTGATGTCTAAAAATTATCATATTGCAGTTTTGCCGGGCGACGGTATTGGCCCGGAAGTAATGGCGCAAGCCCTGAAAGTACTGGATGCCGTTCGTGGTCGTTTTGATATGCGTATTACCACCAGCCATTACGACGTTGGCGGCATCGCCATCGATCGCCACGGCAACCCGTTGCCGCAGGCAACCGTAGAAGGCTGCGAGCAGGCCGATGCCATCCTGTTTGGCTCGGTCGGCGGCCCTAAGTGGGAAAACTTGCCGCCAGCGCAGCAGCCGGAGCGCGGCGCACTGCTGCCGCTGCGTAAACACTTTAAACTGTTCAGCAACCTGCGCCCGGCGAAGCTCTATCCAGGTCTGGAAGAATTTTGCCCGCTGCGCGCCGATATCGCCGCCAACGGTTTTGACATCCTCTGCGTGCGCGAGCTGACCGGCGGTATTTACTTCGGCCAGCCGAAAGGCCGCGAAGGCAGCGGCATGCATGAAAAAGCGTTCGACACCGAGGTCTACCACCGTTTTGAAATCGAACGTATCGCCCGCATCGCGTTTGAGTCGGCGCGTAAACGCCGTAATAAAGTCACCTCGATTGATAAAGCGAACGTGCTGCAAACCTCGCTGTTGTGGCGCGAAATCGTCAATGAAATCGGCAAAGAGTATCCGGATGTCGAGCTGGCGCACATGTATATCGACAACGCCACCATGCAGCTGATTAAAGATCCGTCGCAGTTCGACGTGCTGCTCTGCTCCAACCTGTTCGGCGATATTCTCTCTGACGAATGCGCGATGATTACCGGCTCTATGGGGATGCTGCCTTCCGCGAGCCTCAACGAGCAGGGCTTCGGCCTGTACGAGCCGGCAGGCGGCTCCGCACCGGATATCGCCGGGAAAAACATCGCCAACCCGATAGCTCAGATCCTCTCGCTGTCGCTGCTACTGCGCTACAGCCTGGAAGCCGACGACGCGGCGACGGCGGTTGAAAACGCGATTAACCGCGCGCTCGCAGAAGGCGTGCGTACCGGCGATCTGGCCCGCGGCGGCCAGGCTGTCAGCACCGATGAAATGGGCGATATCATTGCCCGCTATGTGGCCGAAGGGGTGTAACCATGGCAAAGACCTTATATCAGAAGCTGTTTGACGCTCACGTGGTTCATGAGGCCCCGAACGAAACGCCGCTGCTCTACATCGACCGTCATCTGGTGCATGAAGTCACCTCGCCGCAGGCGTTTGACGGCCTGCGCGCCCATGGTCGCCCGGTGCGCCAGCCGCGTAAAACCTTCGCCACCATGGATCACAACGTCTCCACCCAGACCAAAGACATCAACGCGTCCGGCGAAATGGCCCGCATTCAGATGCAGGAGCTGATTAAGAACTGCAACGAGTTCGGCGTTGAGCTGTACGATTTGAACCATCCGTATCAGGGCATCGTGCACGTGATGGGCCCGGAACAGGGCATCACCCTGCCGGGCATGACCATCGTCTGCGGCGATTCCCACACCGCGACCCACGGCGCGTTTGGCGCGCTGGCGTTCGGCATCGGCACTTCGGAAGTGGAGCATGTGCTGGCAACCCAGACGCTCAAACAGGGCCGTGCAAAGACCATGAAAATTGAGGTCAACGGCCGCGCCGCACCGGGTATCACCGCGAAAGATATCGTGCTGGCGATTATCGGTAAAACTGGCAGCGCCGGCGGCACCGGCTATGTGGTGGAATTCTGCGGCGACGCTATCCGCGCGCTCAGCATGGAAGGCCGCATGACGCTGTGCAACATGGCGATCGAAATGGGTGCCAAAGCGGGCCTGGTGGCACCGGATGAAACCACATTTAATTATGTTAAAGGCCGTCTGCATGCGCCGAAAGGCCAGGATTTCGACGAGGCCGTGGCGTACTGGAAAACCCTGAAAACCGACGACGGCGCGCAGTTTGACGCGGTTGTCACGCTCAATGCCGAAGAGATCGCCCCGCAAGTCACCTGGGGCACCAACCCAGGCCAGGTGATCGCCGTAAGCGACGCCATTCCCGATCCGGCCTCGTTCGCCGATCCGGTTGAGCGCGCCTCCGCCGAGAAAGCGCTGGCCTATATGGGCCTCAAGCCCGGCGTGCCGCTGACCGATGTGGCTATCGATAAAGTGTTTATCGGCTCCTGCACCAACTCGCGCATTGAAGATCTGCGCGCCGCGGCTGAAATTGCCCGTGGTCGTAAAGTGGCACCCGGCGTTCAGGCGCTGGTGGTGCCAGGCTCAGGCCCGGTGAAAGCGCAGGCGGAAGCCGAAGGGCTGGATAAGATTTTCATTGAGGCTGGTTTTGAATGGCGTCTGCCTGGCTGCTCGATGTGTCTTGCGATGAATAACGACCGCCTGAACCCGGGCGAGCGCTGTGCGTCCACCAGCAACCGTAACTTTGAAGGCCGTCAGGGCCGCGGCGGGCGCACGCACCTGGTCAGCCCGGCGATGGCCGCCGCCGCCGCTGTAACCGGCCGTTTCGCCGATATCCGTAGTCTGAAATAAGGGGAACACCATGGCAGAGAAATTTACCCAACACACCGGTCTGGTGGTTCCGCTGGATGCGGCGAACGTGGATACCGACGCGATTATCCCGAAGCAATTCCTGCAAAAGGTGACGCGTACCGGCTTTGGCGCGCATCTGTTTAACGACTGGCGCTTTCTGGATGACAAAGGCGAGCAGCCGAACCCGGAATTTGTGCTGAATTTCCCGGAGTATCAGGGCGCGTCTATCCTGCTGGCGCGTGAAAACTTCGGCTGCGGCTCGTCGCGCGAGCACGCGCCGTGGGCGCTGACCGATTACGGTTTCAAAGTGGTGATTGCGCCGAGTTTCGCCGATATCTTCTACGGCAACAGCTTTAACAACCAGCTGCTGCCGGTGACGCTCAGCGATGAAGAAGTGGATGAGATGTTTGCGCTGGTGAAGGCCAACCCCGGCATTCGCTTTGAAGTGGATTTAGAAGCGCAAGTGGTGAAAGCGGGCGACAAGTCTTACAGCTTCAGCATCGACGCGTTTCGTCGCCACTGCATGCTGAACGGACTGGACAGTATCGGCCTGACGTTGCAGCACGAGGACGCCATCGCGGCGTATGAGAAAAAACAGCCCGCGTTTATGGGGTGAGTTTTTGCGGTTTACCTGGTGTTTACGGCGGGTGCGCGTGGCTTACCCGCCCTACGAAAATACGTTTAAGAGTTTGTAGGGCGGGCAAGCGCATCGCACCCGCCACCCCCTTCCCTCACCCGTTTAACCGTAGGGCGGGTAAGCGCAGCGCACCCGCCATCAGACAATGACTTACACGTCTTTAACCCGACTCGTCAGCCACAGCGCCACCAGCGCAACCCCGGTCATCACCGGGTATACCGCGTAATGCCCGAAACTCTCCACCAGCGCCCCTTGCACCACACCCGCCAGGATCACACCCGTCGAAATACTGTTGCTGAAAAGCGTGGTAGCGGAACCCGCGCGCCCCGGCATCAGATCCTGAAACCAGATCATCCCAAGCCCGGCGACAATCCCGATAAACAGCGCGTTAAAGAGCTGCAACCCAAGCAGCGCCTCGCGACTGTGAAAGAGATTAAGCCCGGCGTAGAACAGCACGCCCGCAGCCACCGCCAGCAGCATCATTGGCTTTTTACCGAACCGCTTCACGTAAAACCCGGCCAGCAGCATCGCCGGGATCTCAAGCCCCGCCGCGGTGCCCATCAGCACGCCCGCGAGACTCTCCGGCAGCGCCAACTCCTGGCTCACCCACAGCGGCATATCGATGATATACATCGTATTGCAGGTCCACATCAGCACGGAGGCGATAAACAGCATCCGTACGTTCTTGTCCTTCCAGCCGCTCACCTGCGTGATGGCCACATCGGCGGGCTGTTCAATACGCGCCACCGAGGGCAGCGCGAAAAAGATAATCACCAGACTCAGGATAAAAATCCCGGCGGCGATTAAAAACATGGTGGTAAAGCCGAAACTCAGCGCCAGCATAAACGACAGCGGCGGCCCGATAACCCACGCGAGCGAGAGCTGCGCGCGCATGACCGAGCTGAACATCACCGCCTCGCGGGCAGAGTTATCGGCATACTCACGCGCCAGCGCGAAAAGCTGCGGCATGGCGGTATTCGCGAGCGACGCCAGCAGCACGCCTGCGGTAATCAGCGTCAGGTAGTGACGGTTAAAGGCAAATAACACACAGTTGCCGACCGCCATCAGGCAGCAAAAAAGGATCAGCTTGCGTCGGTCGCCCCGGCTGTCGGAGCGCTTCGCCAGTAGCAGGCTGACGGCAATCCCGGCAATCGCGTTCACCGTATAAAACAGCCCGACCCAGAACGGCGGCGCGCCGACTTCGCGGCTTAAAAACAGGCTCAGCGTCGGCGCCTGCAGCGCGCCCGCTACGCCC
Organism: Cronobacter sp. HA18003; assembly: GCF_011605905.1. Taxonomy (NCBI): domain Bacteria; kingdom Pseudomonadati; phylum Pseudomonadota; class Gammaproteobacteria; order Enterobacterales; family Enterobacteriaceae; genus Cronobacter; species Cronobacter sp. HA18003. Next base: position 141,981 of record NZ_JAANQO010000023.1, read on the forward strand.
ATCATGAACGCGACGACCATAAAAGCGAGATAGACGACATTAAGCCGTCGGACAAACGTAAGAAACCACAGCATCGGGCGCATCCTTTCAGTTGAGGCGGGCGAAATCGTGCTCATGATAGACGAAAAAAGCCAGCAGTAGCACACTGCTGGCAGGTGAAAAGCACCAATACTCAGTTACACGTGATGTCCGCTTAGCGGCGCTTAAACGTCACCGGGAATGTCACATCCCACTGCATGATCTCATCCAGCATTCGTTGCGGCGTTTTACCGTTCAGGCGGGCCAGCCATGAGCCGGAAAGACGTTGCGTTGCGCTGAAATACTGCTGATAAAACCTGCATGTTGACGACGTTTTCATAAGCCCCTCTGCTTTCATCGAAGAGAAGTATTGCCGTAATATAGGGAATATTAAATTGATGAGTTTCGAGCGGGAGTTCCCCTTTTATGCCTTCAGGTCGTCTGCAACAGCAGTTCATCCGTTTGTGGCAATGCTGTGATGGCAAGCCGCAGGAAACGACGCTCAACGAACTGGCCGAGCTGCTGAGTTGCTCGCGCCGCCACATGCGCACACTGCTGAACGCCATGCAGGCGCGCGGCTGGCTGACATGGGAAGCCGAGGCCGGACGCGGCAAACGCTCCAGGCTCCAGTTCCTCTATACCGGGCTCGCGCTGCAACAGCAGCGGGCGGAAGATCTGCTGGAGCAGGACAGAATCGATCAGCTGGTGCAGATCGTCGGCGACAAATCCACGGTGCGTCAGATGTTACTTTCACACCTGGGCCGCAGTTTCCGTCAGGGACGCCATATTCTGCGCGTGCTCTATTACCGCCCGCTGCAAAATCTGCTGCCCGGCAGCGCCTTGCGCCGTTCAGAAACCCACATCGCCCGGCAGATTTTCAACGGCCTGACGCGCATAAACGAGGAAAACGGGGAACTGGAAGCCGATATCGCGCACCACTGGCAGCGTATTTCCCCTTTCCACTGGCGCTTTTTCTTACGCCCCGGCATCCATTTTCATCATGGCCGCGAGCTGGACATGCTCGATGTCATCAGCTCGCTCCAGCGCATCTGCGCCCTGCCGCTCTACGCGCATATCCGTGAAGTGGTCTCTCCCACCGCCTGGACGCTGGATATTCATCTGAGCGAGCCCGACGACTGGCTGCCGTGGCTGATGGGTAGCGTGCCGGCGATGATCCTGCCGCGAGAGTGGCCGGAGTTGCCGAAATTCGCGAGCCAGCCCGTCGGCACCGGCCCGTACGCGGTGGTACGCAATAACAGCAACCAGCTTAAGATCCACGCTTTTGATGACTACTTTGGCTATCGCGCGCTGATTGATGAAGTGAATTTCTGGGTGCTGCCGGAGATAGGCGAAGAGCTGAGCTGCGCCGTTCAGCTTGAAGGCCCGACGCGCGACGCCGACGAAAAAGCCGTGGAGAGCCGCCTCGAAGAGGGCTGCTACTATCTCTTATTTGATTCCCGCTCGCGCGTCGGCGCGATGCCGGAGGTGCGCCGCTGGATAAGCTCGCGCTTTACGCCTGCCCGCCTGCTGCACCGCGCCGCGCCGCACTATCAGCGCCTCTGGTTTCCGGCTTACGGCCTGCTGCCGCGCTGGCACCACGCGCCGCAAATTCCTGAGGCGCAGAAACCCGCCGGGCTGGAGCGTCTGACGCTCACCTTTTATGGCGACCACAATGAAAACCGCATTATCGGCGCGTTGCTGCGCGACATTCTGGCGCAGGAGCAGGTGGAGCTGGAGCTGCGGGAAGTGAGCTATGAGGAGTGGTATCAGGGCGATATCACCAGCGATCTGTGGCTTAACAGCGCCAACTTTACGTTGCCGCTCGATTTCTCGCTGTTCGCGCACCTGTGCGAAGTGCCGCTCATTCAGCGCTGCATCCCGCTCGACTGGCAGGGCGACGCCCAGCGCTGGCGCACCGGCGCGCTGAACCTGCCGCAGTGGTGCCGCACGATGCTGGAGCGTCAGGACATTCTGCCGCTGATCCATCACTGGCTGATGCTCCAGGGCCAGCGCAGTATGCGCGGCGTGCGCATGAACACGCTCGGCTGGTTTGATTTTAAATCCGCCTGGTTTGCGCCGCCGGAGCCGTAACCCTTTCGCAACATTACGCAAATCATTACAATGGGCCGTTCTCAACGGGGTGCTGCCGGCTGACCGGTGCGCTGAGATAATACCCGTCGAACCTGATCCGGATAACGCCGGCGAAGGGATTTGAGGCTACCGCTCAAAATCCTTTGCCCCCATTTGATAAAGGTGCAAAGTGTTAAAAAAACTGCTTCCTCTGCTGGCGCTCGCCGCCGCTCCGGCTTTCGCCAAACCCGTTCTGACCGTCTACACCTACGACTCTTTCTCCTCGGAGTGGGGCCCTGGCCCGAAAATTAAAACCGCCTTTGAAGCCGACTGCGGCTGCGAGCTGAAATTCGTGGCGCTGGAGGATGGCGTCTCGCTGCTTAACCGTCTGCGCATGGAAGGCAAAAACAGCAAAGCCGATGTGGTGCTGGGCCTGGATAACAACCTGCTCCAGGCCGCGACCGCAACCGGGCTGTTCGCCAAAAGCGGCGTTCCGGCGGGTGAGGTTAACGTGCCGGGCGGCTGGAACAACGACACCTTTGTGCCGTTCGACTACGGCTGGTTCGCCTTCGTTTATGACAAAAACAAACTGAAAAACCCACCGAAAAGCCTCAAAGAGCTGGTTGAGAGCGATCAGAAATGGCGCGTCATCTATGAAGATCCGCGCACCAGCACGCCGGGGCTCGGCCTGCTGCTGTGGATGCAGAAAGTCTATGGCGATAACGCGCCGGACGCCTGGCAGAAGCTCGCCGCAAAAACCGTTACCGTCACCAAAGGCTGGAGCGAAGCCTACGGCCTGTTCCTGAAAGGCGAAGGCGATCTGGTGCTGAGCTACACCACCTCGCCCGCCTACCACATTATTGAAGAGAAAAAAGAGAACTACGCGGCGGCGAATTTCAGCGAAGGCCACTACCTGCAGGTGGAAGTCGCCGCACGCACCGCCGCCAGCAAACAGCCCGCGCTGGCGGAGAAATTCCTGAAGTTCATGGTTTCGCCTGCGTTCCAGAATGCAATTCCTGCCGGCAACTGGATGTACCCGGTGACCAGCGTCGCGCTGCCGGAAGGCTTTAACGCGCTGACCCGGCCGCAGACCACCCTGCAATTCACCTCACAGGAAGTGGCCGCACAGCGCGCGCAATGGACGAGTGAATGGCAACGCGCCGTGAGCCGCTGATCCCCGGCTGGCTCTGGCCCGGCCTCACCGCTGCCCTGCTGATGGCGGCGGTGGCGCTGGCGGCGTTCGCAGCACTCTGGACACACGCGCCGCACACCGATGCACGCGCGCTGCTGCACGACAGCTATCTGTGGCACGTGGTGCGCTTCTCGTTCTGGCAGGCGTTTCTCTCCGCGCTGCTTTCCGTCGTGCCTGCGATCCCACTCGCCCGCGCGCTCTACCGCCGCCGCTTTCCAGGGCGGCGAATGCTGCTGCGACTGTGCGCCATGACGCTTATCCTGCCGGTGCTGGTGGCGATTTTCGGCCTGCTTAGCGTCTACGGGCGCAGCGGCTGGCTTGCCGCGCTCTGCGCGACGCTCGGTATTGAATGGACGTTTTCGCCTTATGGATTACAGGGCATCCTGCTGGCACACCTCTTTTTTAATATGCCGATGGCGACCCGCCTGCTGTACCAGACGCTGACGCAGATCCCCGGCGAACAGCGCCAGCTCGCGGCGCAGCTCGGTATGCGCGGCTGGGACTTCTTCCGGCTGGTGGAGTGGCCCTGGCTGCGCCGCCAGATCCCGCCGGTGGCGGCGCTCATTTTTATGCTCTGCTTCGCCAGTTTCGCCACGGTGCTGGCGCTCGGCGGCGGGCCGCAGGCGACAACCATTGAGCTCGCCATCTACCAGGCGCTGAGCTATGACTACGATCCGGGCCGCGCGGCGCTCCTGGCGCTTATCCAGATGGGCTGCTGCCTGTCGCTTATCCTGCTTAGCCAGCGGCTCAGCAAAGCAATTCCGGTCGGCGCGACGCTGGCACGCGGCTGGCGCAACCCGGAGGATTCATGGCGCAGCAAACTCATCGATTCACTGCTGATTGGTGCCGCGCTGATGCTTCTCCTGCCGCCGCTACTGGCGGTGCTGGTGGATGGCCTGCGCGGCGACATTAGCCATGCGCTGGCCGACCCGGCGCTGTGGGGCACGCTCTGGACGTCGCTGCGTATCGCGCTCTGCGCGGGAGTGCTGTGCGTCATCCTGACCATGATGCTGCTCTGGAGCACACGCGAGCTGTACCTGCGCCAGCGTCGTCTTGCCGGGCAAAGCCTTGAGCTCTGCGGTGTGCTGATCCTCGCGATGCCGGGCATCGTGCTGGCGACCGGGTTTTTCCTGCTGCTGAACGCCACCCTCGGTCTGCCAGAGCGCGCCGATGCGATTGTGATTTTCACCAATGCGCTGATGGCTATCCCTTACGCGCTGAAAGTGCTCGATAACCCGATGCGCGATATCGCCGCGCGTTACGGCGCGCTCTGCGCGTCGCTTGACATACGCGGCCTGAACCGGCTTCGACTGGTGGAAACTCGCGCGCTGCGGGTGCCGCTCGCCCAGGCGATGGCGTTCGCCTGCGTATTGTCGATTGGCGACTTCGGCGTCGTGGCGCTGTTTGGCAATGAGGATTTCCGCACGCTGCCCTTTTATCTCTACCAGCAGATCGGCGCGTATCGCAGCGACGCCGGCGCGGTCACGGCGCTGCTGCTGCTGTTACTCTGTTTCCTGCTGTTCACCTTGATTGAAAAACTTCCGGGGCGCCATGCTGACACTGACTGATCTCACCTGGCTGTATCACCACCTGCCGATGCGCTTTACGCTGGACGTGCGCGAGGGCGAACGCGTGGCGGTGCTGGGGCCAAGCGGCGCGGGTAAAAGCACGCTGCTCAATCTGATTGCCGGATTTCTCGCGCCCGCCAGCGGCACGCTCACTATCAACGGCGCGGATCACACCCGCACGCCGCCGTCAAAACGCCCGGTGTCGATGCTGTTTCAGGAAAATAATCTCTTTAACCATCTGACGGTGCGCCAGAACATTGCTCTCGGGCTGTCGCCCGGCCTGCGGCTGAACGCGCAGCAGAAGCGTCAGGTTGAGGCGATAGCCGACAACATGGCGATTGGCGATCTGCTGGAGCGGCTGCCGGGCGCGCTCTCCGGCGGCCAGCGTCAGCGGGCGGCGCTGGCGCGCTGTCTGGTGCGAAAGCGCCCCGTTCTGCTGCTGGATGAGCCCTTTTCCGCGCTCGATCCGGCGCTGCGTCAGGAGATGCTGACGCTGCTGGAAAAACTGTGCGAGGAGGAAGGCACAACGCTGCTTATGGTGTCGCACAGCGTCGAGGATGCGGCGCGCATCGCCGCGCGCAGTCTGGTGGTCGTTGAAGGACGCATCGTCTGGGACGGCCCCACCGCGCAGTTGCTGAGCGGCGAGGCCAGCGCGTCGGCGCTGCTCGGCATTACGCCTCACTGAGCGCCGGTCACCACTTTCCACAGAATGCTGCGATACACCGGCATCAGCGGGTGGCTCTGAATGGCGAACAGCGCCACGGCCGCCGCGGCCGCCACGCCGGGAGCCAGCCAGTGCAGACGCGCGCGCGGCAGATAGCGCGTGAGGCGATCCTGCGTTTTACCGCTGCGCCACCAGCGCCAGAGCAGCCACGCCGCCAGCCAGACCAGCAGCGCCACGCCGCCGAGCAGCCATTTAAACGCACCGCTTTTCATCTCCGGCGGAATGTCGATAGCGGCGCCCGCGAGAATGCCTGGCAGAAAGTAAAACGGCGGCCAGAGCAGGCAGCCGACGATATTCGGCGGAAGGAATTTACGCACCGGCAGATCGAGCATTCCCGCCACCATCGGCACCAGCGGGCGCGTTGGCCCGACAAAGCGCCCGACGAGAATGGTAAACATGCTGTGCTGATGCAGCGCGTGTTCGGTTTTATCGAGCAGCGCCTTGTGTTTTTTAAGGAAGGACCAGCGGTGCAGCGGCTTTTTAAAGCGCCAGCCGAGCCAGAACGAGATCCAGTCGCCAAGCAGGCAGCCAATAATCCCCACGGCCCAGGCCTCATAGAAATTGACCTCGCCGCTGCCGATGAGCGCGCCCAGCGCCGCCATCAGCACGGTGCCGGGCAGCAGTAACCCGACCAGCGCCAGGGATTCGAGGAACGCTACCAGCGCAATAGCAATCAGCGAATAGGCGACTGACTGAGTGATAAAGTGTTCCAGAAAGGCTTCCATAACGCATCCGGTAAAGTGTGGAACAGAGGATTCTCCTGAGCGCTATGCCCTGCGTCAAGCCATCCTTCTTTAACCATACTTTACTTTACCGGGCATGACACGAAACCCACGTTGCGTTATTCGCATCCGGCGCGGAATTCACTCGGGCTCGCCCCGGTGCATTTCTTAAACACACGCGAGAAATAGAGCTGATCTTCAAAGCCCACGTTGCGCCCGACGCTCGCTATCGGCATGCGTGTGGTGCTGAGCAGAAGCTTCGCCTGGCTGATGCGCTGATCTTCGCGCCAGCTCAGCACGCTGACGCCCAACTGCTGACGGAAGAGATGCGACAGGCGCGACGGTGACAGGCAGACATGCTGAGCGACGCTTGCAATATCAAAATGGCTGTCGGCCAGGTGATCGCTGATGTACTGGCAGGCGTCGCGCACGCGGCTGTCGAGCGGCGCTTTCAGCGATTCGCTGATAGCCTCGACGCGGCGCAGCAGCAACTGCTCCAGCAAGTTTATCGCCAGCAGCTCGGCATAACGCCCCGGCCCCTGCGCGGCGTCGATAATCGCCTGAAACAGCGAAGAAAACTGTTCGTGATGCGCCTCGTCCGGGCGGTAAAAACCGGTATTGGCGAAAATGGCGGGCCAGTTCAGCCACTCGTGCCAGTAGGCGCGCGGGCGGAAATAGACCCACTGGTGATACCACTCTTTCGCCTCCGGGTTGCGGCCATAGTGGTGCACTTCGCCCGGCGGAAACAGCAGCATATCGCCGGGGCGGCAGAGATATTCTTTACCCTGATTTTTCACCACCCCTTCGCCGCGCACCGTCAGGTTGAGAATATAACCTTTCATGCCGAGCGGCCGGTCAATGAAAAAATCGAGCCAGCCGTCGGCCTCAATCGGCGTCAGTCCGGCCACGAGATGGGCGTTAAACGAGTAACCAGGCAGCAGAGGATCGTTTTGCGTTTCAGCCATTTTCACGGCGCTCCGAAGCGAGAGTGAAGAAACCATTTGTCCATATCGTTATTTTCGCCAGCAGCGGCAGGCACCTGAGCGCCTGGCACAACAGCGGCGGCGGCTTAAGCCCGCTTTATTACAGAAAATAACCTGTATTGCCTTCGCTGTCAGGCTTTTTAATCCATAACCGAAGTGTCTATAAGCGCGGCAGAAATGTCCACATCGAATATTTGCGTGGCGTCACAAATTCTCGCTTCACAGCATTTTCGTCCATAAGTTCAGCGGATCCACCCTGACCCTTTTGGCGGGGTAAAACTAATGTTCTCTCCATGTTTGTTTATCGCATGGAGTATGAAGATGGCTATTGCGCTGGGACTCGATTTTGGCAGCGATTCGGTTCGGGCTTTGGCGGTGGACTGCACCACCGGTGCCGAGCTTGCCACCAGCGTGGAGTGGTATCCACGCTGGCAGGAAGGGCGCTATTGCGACGCGGCCCGTAACCAGTTCCGCCATCATCCGCGGGATTACATTGAATCAATGGAAGCGGCGTTAAAAACCGTGCTGGCGGAGCTCTCGCCAGAGCAGCGCGCCGCCGTGGTTGGCATCGGCGTTGACAGCACCGGCTCCACGCCCGCCCCGATTGACGCCGACGGTAACGTGCTGGCGCTTAATCCGGAGTTTGCCGACAACCCCAACGCGATGTTCGTGCTGTGGAAAGATCACACCTCGGTGGAAGAAGCGGAAGCAATCACCCGCCTGTGCCATACGCCCGGTAAAACGGACTATTCGCGCTACATCGGCGGGATTTACTCCAGCGAATGGTTCTGGGCCAAGATCCTGCATGTGACGCGCCAGGACAACGCCGTCGCGCAGGCCGCCGCCTCATGGATTGAGCTGTGCGACTGGGTGCCTGCCCTGCTCTCCGGCACCACCCGCCCGGCGGATATTCGCCGCGGCCGTTGCAGCGCCGGTCATAAATCGCTGTGGCACGAAAGCTGGGGCGGCCTGCCGCCGGCAAGCTTCTTCGATGAGCTTGATCCGCTGATTAACCAGCATCTCGATTACCCGATGTTCACCGACACCTTCACCGCCGACATTCCGGTGGGCAACCTGTGCGCCGACTGGGCGCAGCGCCTCGGCCTGCCGGAGAGCGTGGTGATTTCCGGCGGCGCGTTTGACTGCCATATGGGCGCGGTCGGCGCGGGCGCACAGCCGAACACGCTCGTGAAAGTGATCGGCACCTCCACCTGCGACATCCTGGTGGCGGAGAAAGCAGACGTCGGCGAGCGCGCCGTGAAAGGTATTTGTGGTCAGGTGGATGGCAGCGTGGTGCCGGATTTCATCGGCCTCGAAGCCGGGCAATCCGCCTTCGGCGATATCTACGCCTGGTTTGGTCGTCTGCTCGGCTGGCCGCTGGATACGCTCGCGAAGCAGCACCCGGAACTGAAACCCCAGATTGAAGCCAGCAAAAAACAGTTGCTGCCTGCGCTTACGGAAGCCTGGGCGAAAAATCCGTCGCTCGATCATCTGCCGGTGATCCTCGACTGGTTTAACGGCCGCCGCACGCCGTTCGCCAACCAGCGCCTGAAAGGCGTCATTACCGATCTTAACCTCGCCACCGACGCGCCGCTGCTCTTCGGCGGGCTTATCGCCGCCACCGCCTTTGGCGCGCGCGCCATTCAGGAGTGCTTTGTCGATCAGGGCATCGCGGTGAATAACGTGATGGCGCTCGGCGGCATCGCCCGTAAAAACCCGGTGATTATGCAGGTCTGTTGCGACGTGCTGAACCGCCCGCTGCAAATCGTCGCCTCCGATCAGTGCTGTGCGCTGGGCGCGGCCATTTTCGCCGCCGTCGCCGCAGGCGCCCATGCCGATATCCTGCAGGCGCAGCAGGCGATGGCAAGCCAGATTGAAAGCACGCTTCAGCCGCAGCCTGAGAGCGCCGCGCGCTTCGAACAACTCTACCGCCGCTTCCAGCAATGGTCGCAAAGCGCGGAACAACACTATCTCCCTTCAGCCGCCACCCCGCAGTCTGCCGAGCGCGCAGGCCAGGCGGCCCTGACACATTAAGGACACGATGATGACAATTTTCGATCAGTATGAAGTGTGGTTTGTGATTGGCAGCCAGCACCTTTACGGCCCTGAAACGCTGCGTCAGGTCAACCAGCACGCCGAACAGGTGGTGAACGCGCTGAACGCTGAAGCGAAGCTGCCGTGCAAACTGGTGTTGAAGCCGCTCGGCACCACACCGGACGAGATCACCGCCATTTGCCGCGACGCCAACTATGACGACAAATGCGCGGGTCTGGTGGTCTGGCTGCATACGTTCTCGCCGGCGAAGATGTGGATCAACGGCCTTGCCATCCTTAACAAACCGCTGCTGCAATTCCATACCCAGTTCAATGCGCAGATCCCGTGGGGCAGCATCGACATGGACTTTATGAACCTGAACCAGACCGCACACGGCGGCCGCGAGTTCGGCTTCATCGGCGCGCGCATGCGTCTGCAACACAGCGTAGTAACCGGCCACTGGCAGGACAAACAGTCTCAGGGGCGTCTCGGCGCGTGGATGCGCCAGGCGGTATCGAAACAGGATACCCGTCACCTGAAAGTGGCGCGCTTTGGCGACAACATGCGTGAAGTCGCCGTGACCGAAGGGGATAAAGTCGCCGCGCAGATCAAGTTCGGCTTCTCGGTGAACACCTGGGGCGTGGGCGATCTGGTAGCCGTGGTTAACGACGTCAGCGAAGGCGATATCAACGCGCTGGTGGATGAATATGAAAGCAGCTACCGCCTGACCCCTGCCGCGCAAATTAACGGCGATAAACGCCAGAACGTTCTTGATGCGGCGCGCATTGAGCTTGGCATGAAGCGCTTCCTGGAGGACGGCGGTTTCCACGCCTTCACCACGACGTTTGAAGACTTGCACGGGCTGAAACAGCTGCCGGGCCTCGCGGTACAGCGTCTGATGCAGCAGGGCTACGGCTTTGCGGGCGAAGGCGACTGGAAAACCGCCGCGCTGCTGCGCATCATGAAAGTGATGTCGACTGGCCTTGAAGGCGGCACCTCCTTTATGGAGGACTACACCTATAACTTCGAGAACGGCAACGACATGGTGCTCGGCTCCCACATGCTGGAAGTCTGCCCGACCATCGCCACGCCGGAAAAACCGATCCTCGACGTGCAATACCTCGGCATTGGTGGTAAAGCCGATCCGGCGCGCCTGATCTTCTCCACCTCCACCGGTCCTGCCGTCAACGCCAGCCTTATCGATCTGGGCGATCGTTTCCGCCTGCTGGTGAACTGCGTCGACGCGGTAAAAACCCCGCACGACCTGCCGAAGTTGCCGGTGGCCAACGCGCTGTGGAAAGCGCAGCCGGATCTGCCGACCGCGTCTGAAGCCTGGATCCTCGCCGGTGGCGCGCACCACACCGTCTTCAGCCAGGCGCTGACGCTCGACGATATGCGCCTGTTCGCGGAGATGCATGACCTTGAACTCGCCGTGATCGACAACGAGACCCGCCTGCCCGCGTTTAAAGACGCGCTGCGCTGGAACGAAGTCTATTACGGCTTCAAACGTTAACCCCCAGTGCCCGGTGACGCGTCGTGCGCCGGGCCTGTGACTTCGCAGGCTCGCTCGCGACACGTCATCCGGCGTGGAGAGAGGTATGTTAGAAGAACTCAAGCGTCAGGTGCTGGAAGCCAATCTGGCGCTGCCAAAGCATAATCTGGTGACGCTCACGTGGGGCAACGTGAGCGCCGTTGACCGCGAGCGCGGCCTGTTTGTTATCAAGCCCTCGGGCGTCGATTACAGCGTGATGACCGCAGAAGATATGGTGGTGGTCAGCATCGAGACCGGCGAAGTCGTCGAAGGCACGAAAAAGCCGTCGTCCGATACGCCCACCCATCGCCTGCTCTATCAGCAGTTTCCGACGATCGGCGGCATTGTGCATACCCATTCGCGCCACGCGACGATCTGGGCGCAGGCGGGACTGCCGATCCCGGCGACCGGCACCACGCATGCCGATTACTTCTACGGGGAGATCCCCTGCACCCGTAAAATGACGGATGACGAGATCAACGGCGCGTATGAGTGGGAAACCGGCGTGGTGATCGCCGAAACCTTCCGCCAGCGCGATATCGATCCGGCTCAGATGCCCGGCGTGCTGGTGCACTCCCACGGCCCGTTCTCCTGGGGTAAAGATGCGGTCGACGCGGTGCATAACGCGATCGTGCTGGAAGAGATCGCCTATATGGGGATCTTCTGCCGCCAGCTCGCCCCGGAACTGCCGCCAATGCAGCAGACGCTGCTGGATAAACATTATCTGCGCAAACACGGCGCGAAAGCGTATTACGGGCAGTAAACCGCGCCCGGTGGCGCGACGCTTACCGGGCTTGCGGGCAAGGTGCATTGCTATCGCACACCTGTATAAAACCCCAGCAAAACAGACGCAACCAGGCTATAATCACGCCTGGTTTTTTATGTGAGTACGCCGCGTGTCTGAAGCGCATCAGGGGTTTATTTTAAGCCGTCACTGGCGGGATACACCGCAGGGAACGGAGATCGAATTCTGGCTTGCGACAGATGCCGGGCCGCTGCGCGTCTGCCTGCCGCCGCAGGAGTCCGTCGCGTTTATTCCCGAAGCCGAACGCGCGCGCGCCGAAAGCCTGCTTGCGCAGGAGAACGACGCGCGCTTCGCGGCACTTTCACTGAAAGATTTTCAGCGTCAGCCTGTGTGCGGCCTTTATTGCCGCTCGCACCGCCAGCTGATGCGGCTTGAAAAGCTGCTGCGCGAAAACGGCGTCACGGTCTATGAGGCGGATATTCGCCCGCCGGAGCGCTTTCTGATGGAGCGGTTTATCACGGCACCCGTGTGGGTCAGCGGCGAGCGTCAGGGCGAGCGGCTGATTAACGCACGCCTGAAGCCGAGCCCGCACTATCGCCCGCCGCTCAAATGGGTGTCGCTGGATATCGAAACCAACCGCCACGGCGAGCTGTACTGCATTGGTCTTGAAGGCTGCGGCTCACGCGTGGTCTACATGCTCGGGCCGGAAAACGGCGACGCTCGCGGCCTTGATTTCGAACTGGAATATGTCGCAAGCCGCCCGCAGCTGATTGAAAAACTCAACGCCTGGTTTGCACGGCATGACCCGGATGTGCTGATCGGCTGGAACGTTATCCAGTTCGATCTGCGGATGCTGCAAAAACATGCTGAGCGCTACGGCGTGCCCTTACGGCTTGGGCGCGGCAACAGCGAGCTGGAGTGGCGTGAGCACGGCTTTAAAAACGGCGTCTTTTTCGCGCAGGCCGCGGGGCGGTTAATCATCGACGGCATTGAAGCGCTGAAATCCGCCTTCTGGAATTTTTCATCGTTTTCGCTGGAGGCGGTGTCTCAGGAGCTGCTCGGCGAAGGCAAAGCCATCGACAACCCGTGGCAGCGCATGGATGAAATCGACCGGCGCTTCGCGGAGGATAAACCCGCGCTCGCCACCTACAACCTGAAAGACTGCGAGCTGGTAACGCGCATCTTCCATAAAACGGAGATCATGCCGTTTCTGCTGGAACGCGCCACGGTGAACGGCCTGCCGGTGGACCGCCACGGCGGCTCGGTCGCGGCGTTCAGCCACCTCTATTTTCCACGCATGCACCGCGCGGGTTTTGTCGCGCCCAATCTCGGCGCGGTGCCGCCGCAGGCCAGTCCCGGCGGCTATGTGATGGATTCGCAGCCCGGCCTGTATGATTCGGTGCTGGTGCTCGATTACAAAAGCCTTTATCCGTCGATCATCCGCACCTTTTTAATCGATCCGGTAGGACTGGTGGAAGGGCTGGGCGCGCCGGAACCCGCGGCAAGCGTGGAAGGCTTTATTGGCGCGTGGTTTTCGCGCGAGACGCACTGCCTGCCGGAGATCGTCACGCAGATCTGGCAGGGGCGCGAAGAGGCTAAACGCCTCGGCAACAAGCCGCTCTCCCAGGCGCTAAAGATCATTATGAACGCGTTTTACGGCGTGCTCGGCACCAGCGCGTGCCGGTTCTACGATCCGCGCCTCGCCTCCTCTATTACCATGCGCGGCCACGAGATCATGCGTCAGACCAAAGCGCTGATCGAAGCGCAGGGCTATACGGTGATTTACGGCGATACTGACTCCACGTTCGTCTGGCTTAAGCGGGCGCATAAAGAAGACGAGGCCGCAGAGATAGGCCAGCGGCTGATTGCACACGTTAACGCCTGGTGGCAGCGTTACCTTAAAGAGAGTATGGGCCTTGAGAGCGCGCTGGAGCTGGAATACGAAACCCACTTCAGCCGTTTTCTGATGCCGACCATTCGCGGCGCGGAGATGGGCAGCAAAAAGCGCTACGCCGGGCTGATTCAGGAGGGCGACCACCAGCGCATGGTCTTTAAAGGGCTGGAAACGGTGCGCACCGACTGGACGCCGCTCGCGCAGCAGTTCCAGCAAAATCTCTACCTGCGTATTTTTCGCCGCGAGCCGTACCAGGATTACATTCGCGACACTATCGCGCGGCTGATGGCGGGCGAACTGGACGATCAACTGGTCTACCGCAAACGCCTGCGCCGCCCGCTCAGCGAATACCAGCGTAACGTGCCGCCGCACGTGCGCGCCGCACGGCTTGCCGATGAGCATAACGCGCGCCTCGGGCGTCCGGCGCAGTACCAGAACCGCGGCACGATTAAATATGTCTGGACGATGAACGGCCCGGAACCGGTGGATTATCAGCAGGGCGCGCCCGACTACGATCACTATTTAACGAAGCAGTTACAGCCCGTCGCGGACGGCATCCTGCCTTTTATGGAGGATGACTTTGCTACACTCATGACAGGGCAGATGGGGCTTTTTTGACACGTGACGAACGTCCTGCCATCCAGTACCATAGCGCCCTTTTCACATCACCCTGATTGCGACCCCCCGCCTGCACGCAGGCGGGAGTCATACTATTGCCTGCAAATCTGATAAGAGAATAGAGCCGATATATATGCCTTTTACACTTGGTCAACGCTGGATCAGCGATACGGAAAGCGAACTGGGACTGGGCACCGTGGTGGCGATTGATGCCCGCATGGTGACTCTGCTTTTCCCGGCTACCGGTGAAAATCGTCTGTATGCCCGAAATGACTCCCCGGTCACCCGCGTAATGTTCAACCCGGGCGATACCGTGACCAGCCACGAAGGCTGGCAGTTGAAAGTGGATGAAGTAAAGGAAGAAAACGGCTTACTTATTTATATCGGCACCCGTCTGGATACGCTTGAGGAAAATGTCGCGCTGCGCGAAGTGTTCCTCGACAGCAAACTGGTGTTCAGCAAACCGCAGGACCGCCTGTTCGCCGGTCAGATTGACAGAATGGACCGCTTCGCCCTGCGCTATCGCGCCCGCAAGTACCAGAGCGAACAGTACCGGATGCCGTGGAGCGGCCTGCGCGGCCAGCGCACGAACCTTATCCCGCACCAGCTCAATATCGCCAATGACGTGGGCCGCCGCCACGCGCCGCGCGTGCTGCTGGCCGATGAAGTGGGTCTCGGCAAAACCATCGAGGCCGGGATGATCATTCATCAGCAGCTGCTTGCAGGCGCGGCCGAGCGCGTGCTGATTGTCGTGCCGGAAACGCTGCAACACCAGTGGCTGGTGGAGATGCTGCGCCGCTTCAACCTGCGCTTCTCGCTGTTTGATGACGAGCGTTACGCCGAAGCCCAGCATGAATCCGACAACCCGTTCGACACCGAACAACTGGTGATCTGCTCGCTGGATTTCGTGCGCCGCAACAAGCAGCGCCTTGAGCATCTGTGCGACGCCGAGTGGGATCTGCTGGTGGTGGATGAAGCCCATCACCTGGTCTGGAGCGAAGATGCCCCGAGCCGTGAATATCAGGCGATTGAACAGCTGGCCGAACGCGTGCCAGGCGTACTGCTGCTGACCGCGACGCCGGAACAGCTCGGTATGGAGAGCCACTTCGCGCGTCTGCGCCTGCTGGACCCGAATCGTTTCCACGATTTCGCGCAGTTTGTCGAAGAACAGCAGAATTATCGCCCGGTGGCGGACGCCGTGGCGCTGCTGCTGGCGGGCACGCATCTGAGCGATGAACAGCTCAACACCTTAAGCGAACTGATTGGCGAACAGGATATCGAGCCGCTGCTGCAAACCGCCAACAGCGACCGCGACGGCGCCGAAAGCGCGCGTCAGGAGCTGGTCTCCATGCTGATGGACCGCCACGGCACCAGCCGCGTGCTGTTCCGTAATACCCGCAACGGCGTGAAAGGCTTCCCGCAGCGCGAGTTGCACACCATTAAGCTGCCGCTGCCGACGCAGTACCAGACCGCGATTAAAGTCTCCGGCATCATGGGCGCGCGTAAATCTGCCGAAGAGCGCGCGCGCGATATGCTCTACCCGGAGCAGATTTACCAGGAGTTTGAAGGCGACAGTGGCACCTGGTGGAACTTCGACCCGCGCGTGGAGTGGCTGATGGGCTATCTGACCAGCCACCGCTCGCAGAAAGTGCTGGTGATTTGTGCCAAAGCCGCCACCGCGCTGCAACTGGAGCAGGTGCTGCGCGAGCGCGAAGGCATTCGCGCCGCCGTGTTCCATGAAGGCATGTCGATTATCGAGCGCGACCGCGCGGCAGCCTGGTTTGCCGAAGAAGATACCGGCGCGCAGGTGCTGCTGTGCTCGGAAATCGGCTCCGAAGGCCGCAACTTCCAGTTCGCCAGCCAGCTGGTAATGTTCGATCTGCCGTTCAACCCCGATCTGCTGGAACAGCGTATCGGCCGTCTGGACCGTATCGGCCAGGCGCATGATATCCAGATCCATGTGCCGTACCTTGAGAAAACCGCGCAATCCGTGCTGGTGCGCTGGTATCACGAAGGCCTGGACGCGTTCGAGCACACCTGCCCTACCGGACGCGCGATTTACGACAGCGTCTATGAGCAATTGATTGGTTATCTGGCCGCCCCGGAGAACACCGAAGGCTTTGACGCGTTGATTCAGGCGTGCCGTAAACAGCACGATGAGCTGAAGGCGCAGCTTGAGCAGGGCCGCGACCGCCTGCTGGAGATCCACTCTAACGGCGGCGAAAAAGCCCAGCAGCTGGCTGATGCCATCGCTGAACAGGATGACGATACGGGCCTGGTGAATTTCGCCATGAATCTGTTCGACATCGTCGGCATCAATCAGGACGATCGCGGCGAACATATGATTGTGCTGACGCCATCCGATCACATGCTGGTGCCGGATTTCCCCGGCCTGCCGGAAGATGGCTGCACCATTACGTTTAACCGCGATGTGGCGCTGTCGCGCGAAGACGCGCAGTTCATCACCTGGGAGCACCCGCTTATCCGCAACGGTCTGGATTTGATCCTCTCCGGCGATACCGGCAGCTGCACCATTTCGCTGCTGAAAAACAAAGCGTTACCGGTCGGCACGCTGCTGCTGGAACTGATTTACGTGGTCGAAGCCAAAGCGCCGAAGCAGTTGCAGCTTAACCGCTTCCTGCCGCCGACGCCGGTCCGCATGCTGCTCGATAAAAATGGCAATAACCTGGCAGGCCAGGTGGAATTTGAAAGCTTCAACCGCCAGCTCAGCGCCGTGAACCGTCATACCGGCAGCAAGCTGGTGAACGCGGTGCAGCAGGAAGTGCATGCGATTCTGCAGGGCGGCGAAGCGCAGGTGGAGAAAGCGGCGCGCGAGCTTATCGACGCGGCGCGTCAGGAAGCCGATGACAAACTCTCCGCCGAGCTGTCGCGTCTCGAAGCGCTGCGCGCCGTGAACCCGAACATTCGCGACGACGAACTGGCGGCGATTGAGCATAACCGTCAGCAGGTGCTGGAGAATCTTAACCAGGCGAGCTGGCGACTGGATGCGCTGCGTCTTATCGTAGTGACTCATCAGTAACCGGAGCGAAACATGCTGGATGCCTATAACCCGCCGCAAGACCCGTGGCTGCTCATTCTTTATCAGGATGAGCATATTATGGTGGTCAACAAACCCAGCGGTCTGCTCTCGGTGCCTGGACGGCTTGAGGAGCATAAAGACAGCGTGATGACCCGCATTCAGCGTGATTTCCCGAAGGCAGAATCGGTGCACCGGCTGGATATGGCCACCAGCGGGGTGATTGCGGTGGCGCTCACCAAAGCCGCGGAGCGCGAGCTTAAGCGGCAGTTCCGCGAACGCGAGCCGAAGAAGCATTACGTGGCGCGCGTCTGGGGGCACCCGGAAAACGCGCAGGGGGTGGTGGATTTACCGCTGATTTGCGACTGGCCGAACCGGCCAAAGCAGAAGGTCTGCTATGAAACGGGCAAAGCGGCGCAAACCGAGTATGAGGTGCTGGAGTACGCGGACGATAACACCGCCCGCGTGTTGCTCAGGCCGATTACCGGGCGTTCGCATCAGCTGCGCGTGCATATGATGGCGCTTGGCCACCCGATTCTGGGCGATAAGTTTTACGCGACACCCGACGCGTTCGCCCGCGCGCCGCGTCTGCTGCTGCACGCCGAGCAGCTCACGATTACGCATCCGGCCTACGGCACGCCGATGACGTTCCGGGCGCCTGCGGATTTCTGAGCCGCTCCCGTTAACCCGTACTTAGTCACCCATAAACAAAAAGAGACGCAGACGCGTCTCTTTTTGTTTGGCTCAGGCTTTGCTTAACGAAACCCTTTCGCCGTCTTAATCATGTCGTAGGCTTTCTGAATTTCCTGCGCCTTCTGCTGCGCCATTTGCATCATCTGCGGCGGCAGCCCTTTGGCGACCAGTTTGTCAGGATGATGCTCGCTCATCAGCTTGCGGTACGCGCGTTTGATGGTCGTGGCGTCATCGGTCGTTTTGACACCCAGCACGTTGCAGGCGTCTTCCAGCGTCGGCCCGCGCGGTGCCTGCTGCGCATCGCCGTTGTGCCAGGATTGCTGACCGGAGCCAAACTGCGCGCCGCCCTGCATCATGCGCAGGAACTGATCGAACTGCATGCGGGAAATCCCCAGCTCTTCGCCAATCACATACAGCACGTCGCGCTCTTTCGGGTGCAGCGAGCCGTCCGCAAACGCGGTCTGGATCTGAATTTCCAGAAACATCCGAATCAGATCAAAGCGGCCAAAGCAGACGCTGCGAAGCTGGCGCATTTTATCGCGCAACGGATAGCCATTTTCCTTGCCCACGCGAAACGCGTTGCGGGCCGCGTCTCGCGACGCGCCGTGCAGGTTCATGCGATCCATTAACTGCGTCGCCACCTGAATATCGGCTTCCGTGACACGACCTTTCGATTTGGTCAGGTGTCCCATCACCTCAAACGTAGTGGCGAAGAAGAGCGACTGACGTTCCTGCTGGCTGGTGAACCAGACGGTACGACGGCTGCGCGCTTTGTCTATCATATGGCCTATTACGAGGCCTAAGATGACGCCCCAGACTCCACCGCCGACCAGCAGCCCGGTGAGCCCTCCAACCAGTTTTCCCCAATACTGCATATACTCCCCAAATGGTCATGCCGTCAGCCAGAAATTCCTTTATCATACCTGCCATTCAAAGCGGTGCCTAACCGGCAGGCAGAAAAGCAGACAGGATAACACTGGCGCTGTAGTGATGAGTAAGTTAGTCTCTGACCGTTTGCCGACGCGAAGCCATTGATGATGGAACCACGAATAACTCGTATGAAAAAACGTATTCCCACCTTGCTGGCCACCATGATTGGCGCAGCCCTTTACAGCCAACAAGGCATGGCTGCCGATCTTGCTTCTCAATGTAAGCTTGGCATACCCACCTATAATCGTCCTCTGGTACAGGGCGACCCTAACCAGTTGCCGGTGACCATTAACGCCGATCATGCGAAAGGTAACTACCCGGACAACGCGGTATTTACTGGTAATGTCGATATTCAGCAAGGTAATGGTCGCCTGCAGGCCGATGAAGTACAGCTTCATCAAAAGCAGGTGGAAGGCCAGCCAACGCCTGTGCGCACGGTCGATGCCCTAGGTAATGTGCACTATGATGACAATCAGGTCATCCTGAAAGGTCCTAAAGCGTGGGCAAATTTAAATACTAAGGATACCAACGTCTGGGAAGGCGATTACCAGATGGTAGGGCGTCAGGGCCGCGGTAAAGCGGATCTGATGAAACAACGCGGCGAAAACCGCTATACCATTCTGGAAAACGGTTCATTCACTTCCTGTCTGCCGGGTTCCGACACCTGGAGCGTGGTCGGTAGTGAAGTTATCCACGACCGCGAAGAGCAGGTCGCTGAAATCTGGAACGCCCGTTTTAAACTCGGCCCGGTGCCGGTGTTCTACAGCCCCTATTTGCAGCTGCCGGTTGGCGATAAACGTCGTTCCGGCTTCCTTATCCCGAACGCGCAATACAGTAAGAACAACTATTTCGAGTTCTCCTTACCGTATTACTGGAATATCGCACCGAACTTCGATGCCACCATTACCCCGCACTACATGCATAAGCGTGGTAACGTGCAGTGGCAGAATGAATTCCGCTATCTGACGCACGCAGGCGCGGGCCTGATGGAATTCGACTATCTGCCGTCGGATAACGTCTATCAGGATGAGCATCCGGAGATGGATTCTAAACACCGCTGGCTGTACTACTGGCAGCACGTTGGTGTAATGGATCAGGTGTGGCGCTTTAACGTTAACTACACCAAGGTTAGCGACACCGATTACTTTAACGATTTCAACTCGAAATACGGCTCGAGTACCGACGGCTACGCGACGCAGTTCTTCAGCGTGGGATATGCGGTCCAGAACTTCGACGCGACGGTTTCCGCACGCCAGTTCCAGGTGTTCGATGCCAGCCGAGGGAGCTCCTATCGTGCCGAGCCGCAGCTTGACGTCAATTTCTACCAGAACGACGTCGGGCCGTTCGATACGCATCTTTACGCTCAGGCCGTCCATTTCACTAACGTGAACGAGAATTACCCGGAAGCGACGCGTCTGCACCTTGAGCCGACCATCAATCTGCCGATGTCTAACGACTGGGGCAGCCTGAATGCCGAGGCAAAACTGCTGGCGACACATTATCAGCAGGACAATCTCGAACGTTACCGGAACTATCTTGGCGGCAATAACGAAGCGGCTAACAATCTTGAAGATTCCGTTAACCGCGTTCTGCCGCAGTTTAAGCTCGACGGTAAAGTGGTCTTCGAGCGTGACGCCAATCTTATCGGCGATGGTTTTACCCAGACCCTGGAGCCGCGCGCGCAGTATCTCTACGTGCCGTACCGCGATCAGAGCACGATCAACAACTACGACTCCTCACTGCTGCAGTCCGACTACTCCGGCCTGTTCCGTGACCGTACTTACGGCGGCCTTGACCGTATCGCGTCTGCAAATCAGGTCACAACGGGCGTGACGTCACGTATTTATGATGACGCCGCGGTTGAACGTTTTAACGTTTCTGTAGGTCAAATCTACTACTTCACCCAGTCCCGTACCGGCGATGACAACATCAACTGGGAGAAGAATAAAGATACGGGCTCGATGGTCTGGGCAGGTGATACTTACTGGCGCATCAGCGATCGCTGGGGCCTGCGCGGCGGCGTGCAGTATGACGCGCGCCTTGCTAACGTTGCCACTGGCAACGGCGTCATCGAGTACCGTCGTGATGAAGATCGCGTGGTGCAGCTGAACTACCGTTACGCAAGCCCGGAGTATATCCAGGCGACGCTGCCGACTTTTGCGCGATCAGAACAGTATAAAGACGGTATTAATCAGGTGGGCATGACGGCGAGCTGGCCGGTTGTGGATCGCTGGTCGGTCGTGGGCGCGTATTACTACGACACCAATACCAACGAAGCGGCCGATCAGATGCTCGGCGTGCAGTACAACTCCTGCTGTTATGCCATCCGCGTCGGTTATGAGCGGAAACTCAACGGCTGGGATATTGATAAGAGCAAATACGATGAAGTCATTGGCTTCAACATTGAGCTGCGCGGCCTGAGCTCCAACTACGGTCTCGGCACTCAGCAGATGCTGCGCTCGAATATTCTGCCGTATCAGCGCTCCATGTAATGCTCAGATTTTGAAACATCCTCCGCTTTGCGGTTAAACGAAATGGAAAAGGTATGAAGAACTGGAAAACGCTGCTTCTCGGTATCACCCTGGTGGTGAATACCAGCTTCGCTGCTCCGCAGGTTGTCGATAAAGTTGCAGCCGTCGTGAACAACGGCGTGGTACTGGAAAGTGACGTTGATGGCCTCATGCAGTCGGTAAAGCTTAACGCCAACCAGGCAGGCCAGCAGCTCCCGGATGACAGCACGCTGCGTCATCAGATTCTGGAACGTCTGATCATGGATCAGATTATGTTGCAGATGGGCCAGAAAATGGGCGTGAAAATCAGCGATGAACAGCTTGACCAGGCTATCGCTAATATCGCCAAACAAAACAACATGACGCTCGATCAGATGCGTAGCCGTCTGGCCTATGACGGCCTGAACTACAACACCTATCGCGCCCAGATCCGCAAAGAGATGATCATCTCTGAAGTGCGTAATAACGAAGTGCGTCGTCGCGTTACTATCCTGCCGCAGGAAGTGGAAACCCTGGCCGAGCAGGTCGGCAACCAGAACGACGCCAGCACCGAACTGAACCTGAGCCACATTCTGATCCCGCTGCCGGAAAACCCGACCGCCGATCAGGTGAGCGAAGCCGAAGCGCAGGCGCGTTCGATTATCGATCAGGCGCGTAACGGCGGCGATTTCGGTAAGCTTGCGATTACCTATTCCGCAGACCAGCAGGCGCTGAAAGGCGGCCAGATGGGCTGGGGCCGTATTCAGGAGCTGCCTTCTGTGTTCGCCCAGGCGCTGAGCACGGCGAAGAAAGGCGACGTGATTGGCCCGATCCGCTCAGGCGTCGGCTTCCATATCATTAAAGTGAACGATCTGCGTGGCCAGTCTCAGACCGTGTCGGTCACTGAAGTCCATGCGCGTCACATTCTGCTCAAGCCGTCGCCGATCATGACCGATCAGCAGGCGCGTCAGAAACTTGAAGAGATCGCCGCTGATATCAAGAGTGGTAAAACCACCTTTGCTCAGGCCGCGCGTGAATTCTCTCAGGATCCGGGTTCTGCTAACCAGGGCGGGGATCTCGGCTGGGCGGCAGCGGATGTTTACGATCCGGCTTTCCGCGATGCGCTGATGAGCCTCAGCAAAGGCCAGATGAGCACGCCGGTACACTCGTCTTTCGGCTGGCATCTGATCGAACTGCTGGATACCCGCAAGTCTGACCGCACCGACGCGGCCCAGAAAGATCGCGCCTATCGCATGCTCTTTAACCGCAAATTCTCCGAAGAAGCGGCGACCTGGATGCAGGAACAACGCGCCAGCGCCTACGTGAAAATTCTGAGCAACTGATGGTAAAAACCCCTCGCGTGGTCATTACGCCCGGCGAACCCGCCGGGATTGGCCCCGACCTGGTTGTCGCGCTGGCCCAGAATAGCTGGCCTGCGCAACTGGTCGTCTGCGCCGACCCGTCGCTCCTTACCGCGCGGGCGGCGCAGCTCGGTTTACCGCTCACGCTATTGCCCTTCTCGTCTGATAAACCCGCCGCTCCCCAGGCGGCAGGTACGCTCACGCTCCTGCCCGTTACGCTAAAAGCGCCTGTCGTGCCCGGTACGCTCGATGCGGCGAACGGCAGTTACGTGGTGGAAACCCTGGCGCGCGCCTGCGATGGCTGCCTGAGCGGCGAATTCGACGCGCTGGTTACCGGCCCGGTGCACAAAGGGATTATCAACGACGCGGGCATTCCGTTTACCGGCCATACCGAGTTCTTTGAAGCGCGCAGTCATAGCGAAAAAGTCGTGATGATGCTCGCCACCGAAGCGCTGCGCGTCGCCCTGGTCACGACACATCTGCCGCTGAAAGCGGTGGCGGACGCCATTACGCCGGATCTCCTGCGCCATATCCTCACGACGCTGCATCACGACCTGCAAAGCAAATTTGGTATCGCGAACCCGCACGTGCTGGTCTGCGGCCTGAACCCGCACGCGGGCGAAGGCGGTCATATGGGCACCGAGGAGATCGATACGATTATCCCTGTGCTGGAAGCGATGCGCGCGAAAGGGATGCGTCTCACCGGCCCGCTGCCCGCTGATACCCTTTTTCAGCCCAAATACCTCGAAAACGCCGATGCGGTGCTGGCGATGTACCACGATCAGGGCCTGCCCGTGCTAAAATACCAGGGATTTGGCCGCGCGGTGAACATTACGCTCGGCCTGCCCTTTATCCGCACATCGGTCGATCACGGCACCGCGCTGGAACTGGCAGGTTCCGGAAACGCCAGCGTCGGCAGTTTTATTACGGCGCTTAATCTCGCCATCAGCATGATTGTGAACAGTAAGAATCAATGAATAATCGAGTCCACCAGGGCCATTTAGCCCGCAAACGCTTCGGGCAAAACTTTCTTAACGATCAGTTCGTTATAGACAGCATCGTCTCTGCAATTAACCCACAAAAAGGCCAGGCGATGGTAGAAATCGGCCCGGGCCTTGCCGCGTTAACCGAGCCGGTGGGCGAACGCCTTGACCAGCTTACCGTTATTGAGCTTGACCGCGATCTGGCAGCGCGCCTGCAAACGCATCCGTTCCTTGGCCCGAAACTGACCATTTATCAGCAGGACGCCATGACCATGGATTTCGGCGAACTGTCGCAGAAGATGGGCCAGCCGCTGCGCGTGTTCGGTAACCTGCCGTACAATATCTCGACCCCGCTGATGTTCCACCTCTTTAGCTATACTGATGCGATTGCCGACATGCACTTCATGCTGCAAAAAGAGGTGGTCAACCGTCTGGTGGCGGGGCCGAACAGCAAGGCGTACGGTCGTTTAAGCGTGATGGCGCAATATTTCTGCCAGGTTATTCCTGTGCTTGAAGTGCCGCCCACCGCCTTTACGCCGCCGCCTAAAGTGGATTCCGCCGTGGTGCGCCTTGTGCCGCACGCCACGCCGCCGCATCCGGTGAAAGAGCTGCGTCTGTTAAGCCGTCTCACCACCGAAGCGTTTAACCAGCGCCGTAAAACGATTCGCAACAGCCTTGGCAATGTGTTCAGCCCTGAGGTTCTGACGTCGCTCGGCATCGACCCGGCTATGCGCGCCGAGAATATTTCTGTTGCGCAGTATTGCCAGATGGCGAATTATTTAGCTGATAATCCGCCCTCGAAGGAGAGCTAAACATGGCTGATTCACCCCGCGTTTGCGTACAGGTACAAAGCGTTTATATCGAAGCCCAGTCTTCACCGGAGGATGAACGTTTCGTCTTTGCCTATACCGTCACCGTCCGCAATCTGGGGCGAACGCCTGTTCAGCTGCTGGGCCGCTACTGGCTTATCACCAACGGCAACGGTAAAGAGACCGAAGTCCAGGGTGAAGGCGTGGTAGGGGTTCAGCCCCATATCCAGCCCGGCGGCGAATACCAGTACACCAGCGGCGCGGTCATTGAAACGCCGTTCGGCACAATGCAGGGCCACTACGAAATGGTGGACGATCAGGGCAACGGTTTTCACCTTGATATCCCGGTTTTCCGCCTCGCCGTTCCCACACTGATCCATTAATACCATGTCTACTTATCTGATTGGCGACGTTCATGGTTGCTACGATGAACTTGTCGCGCTGTTACAGCAGGTCGAATTTACACCAGGCCAGGATACGCTCTGGCTGACCGGCGATCTGGTGGCCCGTGGCCCCGGCTCGCTGGAGGTGCTGCGCTACGTCCGTTCACTCGGCGATTCCGTTCGCATGGTGCTGGGCAACCACGATCTGCATCTGCTGGCGGTTTTCGCGGGTATCAGCCGTAATAAACCGAAAGACCGCGTGACGCCGTTGCTGGAAGCGCCGGACGCCGACGAGCTTATCAACTGGCTGCGCCGCCAGCCGCTGTTGCAGGTGGACGAAGATAAAAAGCTGGTGATGGCCCACGCGGGTATTACGCCACAGTGGGATCTCCCTACCGCTCAGGCGTGCGCGCGCGATGTCGAGGCGGTGCTGGCGAGCGACAGCTATCCGCTGTTCCTCGACGCGATGTACGGCGATATGCCGAACAACTGGTCGCCGGAGCTGACGGGCCTTGCGCGCCTGCGCTTTATCTCCAACGCCTTTACGCGGATGCGTTATTGCTTCCCGAACGGCCAGCTCGATATGTATTGCAAAGAGAGCCCGGAAAGCGCGCCCGCGCCGCTGAAACCGTGGTTCGCCATTCCGGGGCCGGTGGCGCAGGAGTACGCGATCGTCTTTGGACACTGGGCGTCGCTGGAAGGAAAAGGCACGCCGGAGAATATCTACGCGCTCGATACCGGCTGCTGCTGGGGCGGTACCCTGACCTGTCTGCGCTGGGAAGATAAAGCGGTGTTCACGCAGCACTCCAATCGCCAGGCCGACAGCGACGACGACAAAGCCGCGATCGCATCCTGATCGTTTTTTGTAAAAGGTGGATGCGTTCCGCTTATCCACCCTACCTTTTCTCACCACCATCCCCGTAGGGCGGGTGAGCAACGCGCACCCGCCGTAAAACAAAAGGTGGATGCGCTACGCTTATCCACCCTACAAACCATGCACCGCTCCCCGTAGGGCGGGTAAGCCACGCGCACCCGCCGTAAACCGCACCCGCAGCCCCATAAAAAAAGCGGACGCGCCATGCGCATCCGCTTTTTCAACACAACCGTCAACCCAGACGCGGCTTAACGGCGCTCCAGAATCTCGAAACAATAGCTGTGTGAGTTCTTCTCATCGGCGTCATGGAATTCGCTGAACACCGACTGCCACTCGTCCGGCTCGTAATCCGGGAAATGGGTATCGCCTTCCACTTCCGCATCGATATGGGTGAGATAAAGACGCTGCGCGCGCGGCAGGAACTGCTCGTAAACGCGACCGCCGCCAATCACCATCACTTCTTCGGCATCACCGCAGGCCTGTAGCGCTTCCTCAACGGAGCGCACCCACACCACACGGTCATCGTCGCCCGGACGGCTGCTGAGCACAATATTTTTACGGCCCGGCAGCGGGCGACCGATCGATTCCCAGGTCAGACGCCCCATGATAACCGGTTTATTAAGCGTGTTACGTTTAAACCAGGCGAGATCGGCCGGGAGGTCCCACGGCATGGCGTTTTCCATACCAATCACGCGATCCACCGCTAAAGCCGCAATCAGACTGATCATTGATAATTTCCCAGGTATAAAAAATTGCCGCCACTATACGGAAAGCGCAATCTTTAGTCGACTGGCGACCCGAACCAGATAAAGAATTTTTTTTGTTCTGCTGTGGAGGGCACGATGCAGCGTTTTTCGCCGCTTCGTTATGCGTATGAAACCAAACGCGTTTCGACTTTACACCCGTGTAAACCCGTTTTGTTGCCTGAAGGCAGCAGATGTCAAAATGTACTGAATGCTTTATAGTGCGCGCTTGCTGAAGTGAGGATAGACCATGCTGGAAACCACCCTTTTTGTTGCCACTATTGCGGCGCTGGGCATGCTGTCGCCGGGCCCCGATTTCTTTCTGGTTATCAAAAACGCCGCGCGCTATCCGCGCAGCGCCGCGATGATGACGGCCGCAGGCGTCATCGCAGGCGTTGTGACGCATATGACCTACTGTGTCGCGGGCATCGCGGTAGTCATCACCACCACGCCGTGGCTTTTCGGCGCGCTGAAATATGTCGGCGCAGCGTATCTCGTCTGGCTTGGCGTGAATGCGCTGCTGGCGCGCGGCACCACCAGTCTGGCGCTCGATGGCGTGGCGCAGGAGAGCACTTCGCTTAAAAAAGCGTTTATTCAGGGTTACCTCTGTAACCTGCTGAACCCCAAAGCCACGCTGTTCTTTCTGGCGATGTTCACTCAGGTGCTGAACGTAAACTCCGGCCTGATGGAAAAACTCTGGTACGCGGGCATTATCGTCGCGCTGACGCTGGTCTGGTGGCCGCTGCTGGTCCTGTTGATTCAGAGCCAGCCGGTGCGCCGCGGCCTGACCAAAGCACAGAAGGTGATCGACAAACTGCTGGGCGGCATGCTGCTGGCGCTCGGCATTAAAGTGGCGCTGAGCTAACGCCGCGCTCTGCCTTCGCGCAAAAGAAAACGCCCCGACAGGGGCGTTTTTTATGGCTGCGGTTTCACTTCCGGCTCGTCGGCATCATTGCCGGTGTGTTTGCCTTCCCGTGTCCCCTGCCAGCCGTGGCGCTGAATCAACGACAAGTGCGCGCGGTCTTCGCTGATGATCTCCGTCAGCATCGCGCTGGTGCGCCTGAAGGTGGCGGCGCGCGCCGAGGTGTCGTTGTCGCCTTCAGCCATTTCATCCACCATTTGCTGGTTATAACAACGAAACAGATCGGCGCGCTCGCGCGCTTCGTAACTGCCGATGCCCAGCTCCTCCAGCGCCATGCGCCCTACCCGCAGCGCGCCTTCGAACGTTTCACGCTCCGGCTGCGCGACCCCTGCCTGACGCAGGCGAATGTAATGATCGACATCGCGGGCGCGGGCGATAATCCGCACCTGCGGAAAGTGAGTCTGCACCAGCTCCGTCAGTTGCAGATTCGCCTGCGGATCGTCAATGGCGTTAATCAGCACTTCGGCTTTCGCCACGCCCGCCGATTCCAGCAGGTCGACGCGGGTGGCATCGCCATAAAACACTTTCATGCCAAATTTGCGCAGCGTTTCGATATGGTCCGGATCGTGATCGAGAACCACCATCTTCACGCCGCTGGAGAGCAACAAACGGCCGGCTATCTGACCAAATCGCCCGAAGCCCGCGATAATCACCCGCGGCTGCTCTTCATCAATCTCATCAGCTTCACGCGCCTGCTGCTGCCCCGATTTTTCAAGGCGGGTTAACAGCACCAGCAGCAGCGGCGTCGCGGCCATGGAGAGCGCCACCGCGAGCGTCAGCGCCTTCGCCCATTCGGCATCCAGCACTTCGGCGCTGCGCGCCGCGCCGAAAATCACGAACGCGAACTCACTTCCCTGCCCTAACAGCACGGCAAACCAGCGCCGCTGACGCCCTGGCACCTTCAGTGGTTTCGCGACAAGCCACAGCGTGACGGTTTTGATAATCAGGAAGCCGAACAGCAGTGTAAGCACGCGCAGCGGATGCGCCACCAGCGTGCCGAAATCAATCGACATCCCGACGCCGATAAAAAAGAGGCCCAGTAGCAGCCCTTTGAACGGCTCGATATCGCTCTCCAGCGCGTGGCGGTATTCCGAGCTTGCCAGCAACACGCCCGCGAGAAACGCGCCCATCGCCATCGACAGCCCGGCCTCTTCCAGCAGCAGCCCGAAGCCGAACACCAGAAACAGCGCCACGGCGCTGAACACCTCGCGAAGCCCGGAGCGCGCCACAAAGCGCAGCGCCGGTCGCGCGACAAAACGCCCGAGCAACACCACCAGCGCCAGCGCGCCGACCACTTTCAGCGCCGAAAGGAAAAACGCGCTGGCGGTCGTCGCCTCGCCGCTCGCGGCCAGCAGCGGGATCATCGCCACCAGCGGGATCGCGGCGATATCCTGGAACAGCAGTACGGCAAAGGCGCTGCGCCCCATTTGTGATGCCGTCAGGTTGCGCTCGTTCATCGCCTGCATGGCGATGGCCGTTGAAGAAAGCGCAAGCGTAAGGCCAATCAGCAGCGCCACCTGCCAGCGCAGCCCGAGCGCCACACAAAAGCCGCCGAGCAGCAGGCCGCACGCGCCCATCTGCAACGCGCCGCCGCCAAAGACCGAGGCGCGCAGCTTCCACAGGCGCTGTGGGTCTAGCTCCAGCCCGATGACAAACAGCATCAGCACCACGCCGATTTCCGCGAAATGCAAAATCGCCTGCGCGTCCGTCACCAGTCGTAATCCCCACGGGCCAATCAGCCCGCCGGCAATCAGATATCCCAGCACTGAGCCAAGCCCGAGGCGCACCGCGACGGGCACAATCAGCGCGGCCGATCCGAGGTAGATCAGCGCCTGTATCAACGTATGACTATCCATGATGGCGCTCCTGCCAGTCGGTTAAGCGTTTCAGGTATTCCCGCGCTTTGCCTTCGAGCGTTTCGTCGTCGCAGACAAAGGTGCGGTGCATCGCATAGGGTGTTAGCCAGTTCAGGCCGCAATAGAGCGCGGTGGCCTGTAACGGCTGCGCGAGCACGTCGAAGCCAGGATGGTCGCCAAGATCAAAATGGTGTTTATCGCCGCCGGTCGTCACGGCCCACAGTACGCTTTTGCCCCTGAGCGCCGTTCCGCCTTTGCCATAGGCCCAGCCGTGCGACAACACTTTGTCTATCCAGAGTTTGAACAGCGGCGGCACGCTGTACCACTGCATCGGATGCTGCCAGACGATGAGATCGGCGCGCGCCAGCGCCTCCTGCTCGGCGGGCACGTTGATGTTGAAATCGGGATAAAGCTGATAAAGCGAGCGCACCTCGATATCGTCCAGCCCCTGCACATGCTCCAGCATTCGCCGGTTGGCGTGGGAGTGATGCGGATAGGGGTGCGCATAAATAATTAAAATCATAATCTTGCCTGTGTCCTGCCCACCGTGGGAATGCAATGAGTGTAGCCAGTTAACGGGCGCGCTTACAGGGGCAATCCGCAGGGGTATTAGACGGGGATGAAGCAGAAAGGGTTTACTGCGATTTACCAGTCGGCATAACGCGTCTTGCGGTAAAAACAAAAACGGATGCATCAGCATCCGTTTTTTCAGGCGTGAGAATAAAAAACGCCGTAATTAGTTATCCAGCTCGCTCATGGATTTTACCTGGTCGCGATTGATCTGCTCGGTCTGGCCGGTCTGGGCGTTTTTATAAGAGACCAGCCCGGTATCGCTGTCGACTTCCGGCTTACCGTCGGTGACCACGGTTTTACCGTCGGTCGTCTTAACGGCCTGGTTGGATGAACAGCCCGCCACGGTAAACAGCGTAGCGGCAGCAAAAATGGACGTAATCAGTAGTTTCGATCGCATGGTGTTCTCCCCTGCTTTCAGAGTGTTTTAATGACTTACTTTATTATTTTAGATTAACTTACTGATAACAGATGGAAATACAGACGGTTCTGAGGCCGGGCATCCTGAATGCCGATGCCCGGCGGTCAGATATTACTGCTTCAGCTCCAGAATGGAGCTCATCATGGTGTGATTCAGGTTGGTCATAATTTCATAATAACGGGTCAATTCTTCACCGCCCGCTTTAGGGTTACGCCATTTCTCGCGGTTCTGTTTGTCGAACGCTTTAAGCAGATCTTTCTGGTCACCTGCCGATTCGGCATGAATAAAGTCATTATAAATTTTGGTGGCTTCATTCAGGTTTTGCTGAAGTTCAGGCGAAGTAAACTGCGCGGTGATTTCAGGCGGCTGGTAACGCGACTCCGTGATACGCATGTTTTCAGTGTATTCCACGGAAGGCGAAAACTGATTGTTGTAATAATCCTTAAACTCTTCGAGACGGAAAAGTTTCGTTTTGTAGTTATCCGCAGACGTCGATGACATCGACTCCGGGAAAGGCTCTGTCGGGTTCAGCTCCCACTCTTTCGTAAAATTATCGATAAACAGCCCGCTGCCCATATCTTCGAACGGGCCGGTCACGGTCTGCCCGTCAATGGTCAGGGTGTGAACATCGCCGTTTTCACTGGACGGCGTTACGCCTTCCGCCAGATATTTTTGGATCACGTAGATGTAACGGGTACGGGTCGGGTTGATAAGACCGCTCACGCCCGAGCGAGGCATCGCGCTAAAGACGCTGAATTTCACCTTGTCGCCATTTTCAAGCGTCAGCGTATGCTGGCCCGCGTCCAGTTTAATCGTTTGTGATTGCTCTGCCGCAAGCGTGATTTTTTGATCGTCTACCGAAATCGCGAGCGGTTTCCCGGTCGGGTTATCTATCAGGAACTCTTTGCTGTCACCACCGCCAAAGCAGGCGGTTAATGCCAGACAGGTACCCACAAGCAGGACTTTTTTTAACACGTGTTTCTCCTTAAACGTAAACCGGGAAGTCGGCAAACGAGACAGCCTGAAGGGTAACGGATGGCCGTGCAGGAGTGAAAAACTAATTGGCTATCAAATTTAGGGGGGCGCATATGAAAAAAGCCAGCTTACGCTGGCTTTGGTGGAGTTCACGACGTCTTACTTCGTGATTTGCGCGTGCATCTCCTGAACGGAAATCACCTTCTCGGTGGCGTCAGCGTTCAGCGCCATCGCGGTGGCGAAGCCGCCGTTCAGCGTGGTGTCGTAATGCACTTTGTATTGCAGCGCGCTGCGGCGAATCAGCTTGGAGTCTTCAATCGCCTGACGGCCTGCGGTGGTGTTGATGATGTAGGTGTATTCGCCATTCTTAATGCGATCCTGAATGTGCGGACGACCTTCATGCACCTTGTTCACCAGACGCGGGTTGATGCCCGCCTCACCCAGCACAATCGCAGTGCCGTGGGTGGCGTCCAGCTCAAAGCCGAATTTCAGCAGTTTGGCGGCGAGATCCACCACGCGCTCTTTATCGCCTTCACGCACCGAGAGCAGCGCGCGGCCCTGTTTCTTCATGGTGGAGTTGCTGCCGAGCTGCGCTTTGGCGAACGCTTCCGCGAAGGTGCGGCCCACGCCCATGACTTCGCCGGTGGAGCGCATTTCCGGCCCCAGCAGCGGGTCGACGCCTGGGAATTTGTTGAACGGCAGCACCACTTCTTTCACCGAGTAGTACGGCGGGATGATCTCTTTGGTCACACCCTGCTCGCTCAGCGTCTTGCCCGCCATGACGCGCGCCGCCACTTTCGCCAGCGGCACGCCGGTGGCTTTAGAGACGAACGGCACGGTACGCGCGGCGCGCGGGTTCACTTCAATCAGATAGACTTCGTTATCTTTCACGGCGAACTGCACGTTCATCAGGCCGCGCACCTGGAGTTCAAAGGCCAGTTTCTGCACCTGCTGGCGCATCACGTCCTGGATCTCCTGGCTTAAGGTGTAAGCTGGCAGAGAGCACGCAGAGTCGCCGGAGTGTACGCCCGCCTGTTCGATATGCTCCATGATGCCGCCAATCAGTACCATTTCGCCGTCACAGATAGCATCGACATCCACTTCCACCGCGTCATCCAGGAAGCGATCCAGCAGCACCGGCGCGTCGTTGGAAACGCTGACCGCCGTCTGGAAGTAGCGACGCAGGTCGGCTTCGTCGTAGACGATTTCCATCGCGCGACCGCCCAGTACGTAAGACGGACGCACCACCAGCGGGTAACCAATCTCTTTCGCCTTCTCAACGGCCTGTTCGATGGCCGTCACGGTGGCGTTCGCCGGTTGCTTGAGCTTCAGGCGATCCACTGCCTGCTGGAAGCGCTCGCGGTCTTCCGCGCGGTCAATCGCGTCCGGGCTGGTGCCGATAACCGGCACGCCTGCCGCTTCCAGCGCGCGCGCCAGTTTCAGCGGGGTCTGACCGCCGTACTGCACGATAACGCCTTTCGGTTTCTCGATACGCACGATTTCCAGCACATCTTCCAGCGTTACCGGCTCGAAGTAGAGACGGTCGGAGGTGTCGTAGTCGGTGGAGACCGTTTCCGGGTTACAGTTAACCATAATGGTTTCGTAACCGTCTTCACGCAGCGCGAGCGCGGCGTGTACGCAGCAGTAGTCAAACTCAATGCCCTGGCCGATACGGTTCGGCCCGCCGCCCAGCACCATGATTTTTTCGCGATCCTGGTTCGGGTTGGCTTCGCACTCTTCTTCATAGGTGGAGTACATGTAGGCGGTATCGGTTGAGAACTCCGCCGCGCAGGTATCCACACGTTTGTAGACCGGGTGCAGGTTGTACTGCTCGCGAAGCTTGCGAATTTCCGATTCGCTGACGCCCGCGAGTTTCGCAAGACGCGCATCGGCGAAGCCTTTACGCTTGAGCATACGCAGGAAATCGGCGCTGAGACCGTTAATGCCCTGCTCGGCCACCTGTTCTTCGAGGCGCACCAGCTCTTCAATCTGCACCAGGAACCAGCGGTCGATATTGGTCAGGTTGAACACGCCGTCGACGGACAGACCAGCGCGGAACGCGTCGGCGATGTACCAGATACGCTCGGCGCCCGCGTCTTTCAGCTCGCGGCGAATTTTCGTCAGCGCTTCCGGGTCATCAAGGCTCACTTTCGGGTCAAAACCGGTCGCGCCCACTTCGAGGCCGCGCAGCGCTTTCTGCATCGACTCCTGCTGGGTGCGGCCAATAGCCATCACTTCGCCCACCGATTTCATCTGCGTGGTCAGACGGTCATTGGCACCGGCGAATTTCTCGAAGTTAAAGCGTGGGATTTTGGTGACCACGTAGTCGATGGACGGCTCGAACGACGCCGGGGTACGGCCGCCGGTGATGTCGTTCATCAGCTCATCAAGGGTGTAACCCACCGCCAGTTTCGCCGCCACTTTGGCAATCGGGAAGCCGGTCGCTTTAGAGGCCAGCGCCGAAGAGCGCGACACGCGCGGGTTCATTTCAATCACAATCAGCCGGCCGTTTTTCGGGTTCACCGCAAACTGCACGTTGGAGCCGCCGGTTTCGACGCCGATTTCACGCAGTACCGCCATCGAGGCGTTACGCATGATTTGATACTCTTTGTCGGTCAGCGTCTGGGCAGGAGCCACAGTGATGGAGTCGCCGGTGTGGATGCCCATGGCGTCGAAGTTTTCAATCGAGCAGACGATGATGCAGTTGTCGTTTTTATCACGCACCACTTCCATCTCGTACTCTTTCCAGCCGATCAGCGATTCATCAATCAGCAGCTCTTTGGTCGGCGAGAGATCCAGGCCGCGGGCGCAAATCTCTTCAAACTCTTCGCGGTTATACGCGATGCCGCCGCCGGTGCCGCCCATCGTGAACGACGGGCGAATAATGCACGGATAACCCACATCCGCCGCCACCGCCAGCGCTTCTTCCATATTGTGCGCGATGCCGGAGCGCGCGGTGTCGAGGCCGATTTTCTTCATCGCGACGTCAAAACGGCGACGGTCTTCGGCTTTATCAATCGCATCGGCGGTCGCGCCAATCATGGTCACGCCGAACTCTTCCAGCACGCCCTGACGCTCCAGCTCCAGCGCGCAGTTGAGCGCCGTCTGGCCGCCCATGGTTGGCAGCACCGCGTCCGGGCGCTCTTTTTCGATGATTTTACGCACCACTTCCCAGTGGATCGGCTCGATGTAGGTCGCATCGGCCATCTCCGGGTCGGTCATAATGGTCGCCGGGTTGGAGTTCACCAGAATGACGCGGTAGCCCTCTTCGCGCAGCGCCTTACACGCCTGGGCACCGGAGTAGTCGAATTCACACGCCTGGCCGATAACAATCGGGCCTGCGCCAAGAATCAGGATGCTTTTAATATCTGTACGTTTTGGCATTGTTCTCTTTCTCCCGATTATTTGGCGGTCTTACGGTACTGCTCAATTAATTCGATAAAGTGGTCAAACAGCGGCGCGGCGTCATGCGGGCCGGGGCTCGCCTCAGGGTGTCCCTGGAAGCTGAAGGCCGGTTTATCGGTGCGGTGAATGCCCTGGAGCGTGTTATCGAACAGGGATTTATGGGTCACGCGCAGCGTTGACGGCATGGAGGCTTCATCCACCGCAAACCCGTGGTTCTGGGCGGTGATCATCACGCGGTTGTTGTCGATATCTTTCACCGGGTGGTTGCCGCCGTGATGGCCGAACTTCATCTTCACGGTTTTCGCGCCGCTCGCGAGAGCCAGCAACTGATGGCCGAGGCAGATGCCGAAGACCGGTACGTCGGTTTCGAGGAATTTCTGGATGGCTTCGATGGCGTAGTCACACGGTGCCGGATCGCCAGGGCCGTTGGAGAGGAACACGCCGTCCGGGTTCATTTTCAGGACGTCTTCGGCGGAGGTTTGCGCCGGGACGACCGTCAGGCGGCAGCCTCTGTCCACCAGCATGCGCAGGATGTTGCGCTTCACGCCGTAGTCATACGCCACCACGTGATACGGCAGCTCTTCTTCTTTTTTGGCTTCCGGCAGTTCGCCTGCGAGCGTCCAGCTGCCCTGCGTCCAGCTATAAGCTTCCGCCGTAGTCACTTCTTTCGCCAGATCCATGCCGTTCAGGCCCGGGAAGGCTTTCGCTTTTTCCAGCGCCAGCGCGGCATCGACATTATCCCCTGCGATGATGCAACCGTTCTGAGCGCCCTTCTCACGCAGCAGACGCGTCAGCTTGCGGGTATCGATATCGGCAATCGCCACGATGTTATGGCGCTTCAGGTAAGAAGAGAGATCCTCGGTGTTGCGGTAGTTGCTCGCAATCAGCGGTAAATCACGGATTACAAGGCCCTGCGCGTGTACCTGGGAGGATTCAGCGTCAGCATCGTTAGTGCCGACATTACCAATATGAGGATAAGTGAGAGTGACAATCTGGCGGGAGTAGGAAGGATCAGTGAGGATTTCTTGATAACCGGTCATTGAAGTATTGAAAACGACTTCCCCTACTGCCGTACCTGTTGCCCCGATGGCCCGACCGTAGAATTGGGTTCCGTCTTCCAGAACCAACAGCGCTGACTTAATCAAAACGTCCTCCAGGGAATAAAAAGTCAATATATTTGCATAT
Source organism: Cronobacter sp. HA18003 (assembly GCF_011605905.1). Lineage (NCBI taxonomy): Bacteria > Pseudomonadati > Pseudomonadota > Gammaproteobacteria > Enterobacterales > Enterobacteriaceae > Cronobacter > Cronobacter sp. HA18003. The sequence continues at coordinate 177,716 of NZ_JAANQO010000023.1, forward strand.
TAATTCAACCAGTATGGCTAAATCAACGCAAAAACGCCTGAACAGCGAATTTTTGGCAAACGGCGGCATTCTAGAGATAACTCAGGGGGAAGTCTACCTGAAAACGCACTTTTTATTGTTTTTTTGAAGGCTTTGAGGAAAACACAGGAAATGAAGGGCAAAAAACAAAGAAAACGAAGCGCAGAAAACGGTTGCCCGGCAAGAAAAGTAAAAACGAAGCATAACACAGCTTTTAAAATGGACCAAACGGTCAAAATTCACAAACCATTAACGCAAAATCAGTTAAAAACACTCTGTTTTAAGCAGCTAAGATTAAATTAACAACTAACGTCGCAAAAATAAATAAAACAAAAAAGGGCAATAAATTATTGCCCTTCAAATCAGAAACTTATGATTGTAATAACCACATCACGATGGGTAATAATAATCACAAATCATTCAGATTAAGCACATCCCGCATATCAAAAAAACCCTTTTTTTGCGCTTTAAGCCACAGCGCCGCCCGGACGGCACCATTAGCAAATGTCATCCGGCTGGAGGCTTTATGGGTGATTTCGATGCGCTCGCCAATGTCGGCGAACATCGCGGTGTGCTCACCGACAATATCGCCCGCGCGTACGGTCGCAAATCCAATGGTGCCGGGCACGCGCTCGCCGGTGTAGCCTTCACGCGCATAGACCGCACAGCTTTTCAGATCTTTATTCAGCGCGCCGGCAATCGCCTCGCCCATCGCGAGCGCCGTACCGGAAGGCGCATCCACTTTATGGCGGTGATGCGCTTCAATAATTTCGATATCGGTGTAATCGCCCATCACCTGAGCGGCTTTTTCCAGCAGTTTCAGCATCACGTTAACCCCAACGCTGAAGTTAGCGGCGAACACCACAGGGATCGCCGTGGCGGTTTCATGAATGGCCGCTTTACCGGCATCGTCAAATCCGGTGGTACCGATCACCATGCCTTTATTATGCGCGCGGCAGAACGCCAGGTACGCCAGCGTGCCTTCCGGACGCGTAAAATCGATAAGCACATCGAAATCGTCTTTCACCGCCTCAAGGTTGCTCTTGAGAGTGACGCCGGTTGCGCCAGTGCCCGCCAGTTCACCCGCATCAGCGCCGAGCAGCGTTGAGCCTTCGCGCACCAGCGCGGCACCGAGCGCCACGCCATCCATCGCAAGTGCTGCCTGGATTAACTGCCGTCCCATACGGCCATTCGCCCCCGCGATCGCGACGCGGACCTGTGCTTCTTGCATAGTTATACTCTTTATATGTTAAAAAATTGCTTATAAAACGTTCTCAGGTTAACCAGCGTTTCGTCGTGCTGCCAGCCCAAAACATCGATAATTAGAATTTAATGATAAACAGGGAGGGATATCAGTAAAAGGCATAATGGGCAGGAAAAACAGCAGGCCACTGTGTGTGAACGGCGGAAAAATAGTGACAGTCTTTTCAGGGTTACGTGTTAATCCCTGTCTCTCTGTTTGCGGTTTTCTCGCGCCAGGTTTCATATTAACGCGAGCTGGCTCCAGAATTTTTAACTTCCGCAGAGATAAACTCATTTATTATTTTACAAAAATACGTCTGCTCGATTAATATTGCTTTCCAAAAGAAGGGATGTTTTTTCCGATTACTAATTTCAAATTGATAACATACACAAGGTTTACACGGATCACTATAAATGTAAAACGGGATCATGTAATGAATAACCTCTCAAGGACAGAGCGCATTGTCTATGAATATATACTGTGCAATATTCACAGATTATCAGGCATCTCTGCAAAGATGATTGCCAGCCAGACGTTTACCACGACAACGTCGGTTAATCGGGTCTGTAAAAAAATGGGATATTCGGGATATACCGAATTACGATATAAATGCGGATTCCCGTTACAAACGAAACCGCACGTGTCTGACAAAATGTCAAACGGGCAGGAGAAAGATATTGCGGAACTCTGCCAGCAGTTACATCAAGCGCAGCATATCTATTTATATGCCAGGGGCGGAACACTGACCAGCCTGAGCTATTTATCTCGTTTCTTATCTATTGCTGGCATTCCTCATTTAATGTTAACGGATGTGCATCAACTGGCGTTAATAAATAAAGGCACGCTCTTATTGGTCAGCAAATCGGGAGAAACGAAAGCCATTGTTGAAATGGCGCGCAACGCGAAGCGTAAAAATATCCGGGTCATGGCAATTACCCGTAATAATTCCTCTTTATCTCAGGTCGCTTCCCGCACATGGGCTGTTGAAGATGCTGACGAGGCGTCATCGCTCTATCAAAGGGAGTCGCAAATAAAAATACTGGATTTTATTGATAGCATCGGATGCAAATTACTGACGACACCCGATGCATAATACACAGAAAAATTATAACTTTTTAGTAATCCCTAAGCGGCCAACGAACTCATTTTTATGCGTTCCGTGGTCATCCACATAGGTTTTGTCAAGAGAACCAAGCTCGATATAAGGCGTCCAGTCATCGTCCATTTTATAGCTGAATGCCAGCGTATGCTCCCAGTACGTGTCTCTCCCGGTTCCCTGATCGACGCCATCCTGGTAACGGAAGCGAGGGTTCCAGGACATACCGAAGCGCCCGATATTATAGGCAATCCAGATATCAAACTGATGCGATTTACGACGGGTATACTCATCGCTGTCAAGCTTTCTGTCGCTATGGGCATCATTCACCGTGTTATAGCGATAGCGGGCAGCGAGATTAATCCCGTTGTCAAATGCCTTCCATCCCTGGATAAAAGGGCGATAGTGCGTATTGGTTTTAGTGAAAACGGTCGTCAGACCGGGAGCTATGGAATAACCATTACCGAGCGGGAATTGCCACCGCGTTTCTATTTCCTGCGAGACGCCGGTCACGCCATCTTCTTTACCATCCCGGCTATCTTCATCACCAAAAAATGATTCATTATGGCTCTGCGTCGCTTCAGCAGAAAAATAGAAACCATTCGTTGCCTGATGCATAAATTTAATACGCGTTTCATTCGTATCCGCGCGTATATTATGCGCGCCACGCACATCTACCCAGGTTGTGCCCGCCCACCCGGACACACTATATATAACAGGAATACACAGGCATACCTTTAACAGATTATTCATATACTCTCCCCAAAAGTTACACAAAAAAATCCGTAATCAGATTGCTCTGGCAACCACAAGGTGAACACTATTTTCTGATACATTTGTTGTATCACCATACAAATGACAGCGGTGTTGTATCTGCGCTCTAATTATCGTGATTGCTTAATCATGGCTGGCAGTTTGAATCGGAAGCACTTTACTCCGATTTATCGTAGAGCACGCCGTTACAGCATTCATTAAACCATTAGCGGTTGTTTTAAAAAGAATCGCTAAGCGTAAACCACATTTTTCAGCCTCATACTTGTGTCGCACACTGTTATTTATTAGCTCAATGAACGCACTGCGCCGATATATGAGCAATCCGTCGCATTTATAAGGCCTGATCTCGATTAACCTGTCGACAACTCTGATTTTCAGGGAGGATTTATGGTGTTAAGCGGCGTGACTTCCCCTAATTTGATTCTCCTCGATAAGGAATGGAATACCCGTGAATCCATTCTGGAGAATCTCTCCATGCTTTTATACCAGGAAGGGAAAGTCTCCGATCAAGCAGCGTTTCTCCGTGCTGTATGGGAGCGGGAAAACATTTCTGAAACAGGCTTTGAACAAGGTATCGCCATCCCGCACGGCAAATCGCCCGTCGTAAAACAGCCTGCCTTTGCTGCCGTCCGGCTCACACAGCCTGTTGATGACTGGCCCACCATTGAGGGCGAGGAAAAGGTCTCTCTGGTCTTTTTACTTGCGGTGCCGCTTGGCGATGATGACGGGCACCTGCGCCTGCTTTCGACATTAAGCCTGGCACTGATGGATGAAGATAATGTCAGCGCGCTTAAAGCAGCACCTACCGTGGACGCCTTTCTCGCCCTGCTGGATGCGCATGAATCTGCTGGCGAAAAAATGCTCATTAACGCCAGCGGGCAAAGTTTGATTGTCATCACCTCGTGCTCTACCGGTATCGCGCATACCTACATGGCCGCAGAGGCGCTGGAAAAAGCAGGCGCCGCGCGCGGTATCCGGGTTTATAGCGAAAAACAGGGCGCGAACGGTATTGAAGATGAGGTAAATGAAACGCAAATCCGCGAGGCGAGCGGCGTCATTTTTGCCGCTGCGCTGCCCCCTAAAGGCAAAGCGCGCTTCAACGGCAAGCCCTTCATCACAACCTCCGTTTCGGAGCCGCTGAAAGACGCGGCGGGGTTAATTGAGCGCGTACTCACCAACCCTGACGGTATCGTCAATGAATCAAACACCACGGAAAGCCCAACCACAGCGCATAAACGATCTTTTGGCAGTCAGCTCTATCAGGGCATCTCCAGCGGTATTTCCTATATGATCCCGGTTATCGTCGCGGCAGGCTTGATGATGGGCTTCGGCCAGTTAGCCGCCAGCATGCTGGGCGTCACCGATATCGGCAACGCGCGTTACGCCACCGAACACAACACAATGCTGGTCATGTGCCATTACCTGACGCTCTACGGCAACATGATCATGAAGTTTATGTACCCGGTCTTTGCCGCCTATATGGCATGGAGCATTGCCGACCGACCAGGCCTGGTGCCCGGTTTCGTTGGCGGTGCCTTTGCCGGCGGGCTGCATTACACCTTCTGGGCGGTTAACGGCGGCATTCCTTCCGGCTTTCTCGGCGCTCTTATTCTGGGCGCGCTTGCCGGGTTCATCGCAAACTTTCTGAATCAACATATCCGCCTGCATAAGCACTTACAGGCCATGAAGCCGATGTTGATCGTGCCGGGTTTATCGGTCCTCGCGATCTTCTTTATCAACTTCTATTTTGTCGATCCGGTTTTTGGCGGCATCAATAAATTTCTTCAGCAGTTTATTACCGAGCACGGTGCCTCCAGCGCGTTAATGCTGGCTGTCATTATCGCCGCGCTGACCGCCTTTGATTTAGGGGGGCCTGTGAATAAATCCGCAGGTGCCATCGCCATCGGGCTGGCGGCTGACCATATTTTCCCGCTGACAGCGCGCGTGCTGGGAATCGTTATTCCCCCTATTGGTCTGGGCCTTGCGACGGTTATCGATCGTTTCCTCGTCAGGCGGCGAGTGTTTGACGAAAACCAACGTGTCACCGGCACTACCTCGCTAATCCTTGGGTTCCTGGCGATCGGCGAAGGCGCTATCCCTTTTATGCTCAGAAATCCGGTGATTACCATCTCGATTAACATTACAGGCGCCATTATCGGCGCAGTGACGGCCATTACCTTAGGCTCAGTGCAGTGGTTCCCGCTGCCTGCCATCTGGGGTTGGCCACTGGTGCAAAATCTTCCCGCTTATCTCTTTGGGATGTTTCTCGGCGTAGCGTTTATCGCTTTTGCTAACGTTTTTGTCCGCTATTACCTGATAACCACAGGCAAGCTTAAGCTGAACTGACAGGGAGGTTGTTTTTAATGGTCAACAAAAAGGTGTATGTCGTTCCCCACTGTCATTGGGACGCTGAATGGTATTTTACCTGCGAGGACTCACATATTCTGCTGGTCGAGAATATGGATTATTTGCTGGATCTGCTGGAAAAAGATGCGGATTTTCCAAGCTATACGTTTGACGGCCTGGCGATCGTGCTCGATGACTACCTCAAAGAACGCCCGGAAAATACATCGCGCATTCATGCGTTGATACGTCAGCGGCGGCTTTTTGTGGGTCCCTGGTATACACAATGCGACTCGTTGCTGATACGCACGGAGTCACTAATCCGTAATTTGCAGTACGGCATTCGCACCGCGACACAGTTTGGCCATTCAATGAATGTTGGTTATTTACCGGATATTTTCGGCCAGCATGCCTGGTTGCCCGCCTTTTTTACGGACGCCGGTATCGATTTCTGCGTTCTGCAAAGAGGGATTTATACGGATCAGCTTCGTGGCGATCTCAATTTTTACTGGCGGGCACCAAACCAGAAATCCATCGCCACCAACTATCTCTATTATGGTTATGGGCCAGGTAAGTTTTTGTCCGCTGAACCTGATTATTTACAGCACCGCCTCCTGCCTATTCTTGAACAGTTGAGCGTGATGAACCGCCATACCGATAAGCTGCTCTTACCCTGTGGCGGCGATCAGGTGTTGCCCAACGCCCAGTATCCACAAACGGTAAACGCCTTAAACCAGCGCGGATTGCCTTATCAGTTCGTTATGGCTGACTATGAGAGCTATATGCGTGAAACCTGGCGTGACGGTGAATTTACCCACGTGATTGAGGGGGAGCTGTTCGCCTGTCAGAAATCCCGCATTCACCGAACCTGCCACTCAACGCGTTATGACATTAAACGCCAGACCTGGGAAACCGAGCATCTGCTGATCGATAAGCTTGAACCGCTCACCGTTATGGCTTCATTACTGGGTATTCACTGGCCGCAACCGTTAATGGCCTCGCTCTGGAAAACCCTGTTTTGCGCACATGCTCATAACGGTATTGAGGCGACCAATGCCGACCCAGTCAATCAGAACATTAAACAGCGACTCATCAGCGTGGAGCGCTCTGCGCTGAGCCTGATTAATCTGCTGAAAAAGAAAATCAGCCACGCCATTAGTCTGCAGTCCGAGCAACGCAATATTCTGGTGGTTTTTAACAGTGATATTAGCCCGCTGGATAGCCTGGTTCAGGCTGTTGTGTTCACGAAAGATAAACAGGTTTCGCTGCGACGTGGTGGCAACCCCGTCGCCTGTACGGTACTGGAACAACGAAAACTGGATGGCGGCCAGCAGGTCATCGTGACCGCGCAGGGCGAAAAGCTGGAAACGGTGGAAGGCTATTATCGCAGCGTTATTCTTTTCAGGGCTGATGGCCTTCACGGGCTGGGTTATCAGACATGGCTCATTGATGAACAAACGGCGAGCCCGTCACTGACCCTGAGCCACGAAGAGGCCATTGAAAATGCACGCTTGCGAATCTCACTTCATCAGGGCGTTCTCTCGCTGGAAAACCGCGGTACCGGCCAACGTATCGACAATCTTCTGACCTTCGTTGACTGCGGGGATGATGGCGATGAATTCGATTTTGCGCCTGTGGAGCATGAGCAGCCTGTAAGCATCAGCACCTTTACGCTTATAGCCTGCGAAACGAGCCCGATGGTGTCGCGCATGACGCTGAAAACGACGCTTGTGCTGCCCAAAGATATGCAGCAACGACGGAATGCAGCACCGACACAGCCCATGACCATCCAAACGACGCTGGAACTCCGCCAGCATGAAAACTATGTGCGTGTGCAGCATCATCTGGTCAACGAGGCTCATGACCATCGTCTTCGCGTGCATATCAGAACACCGGTGAAAGCCCCCGATTACGCCTTTGCCGATCAGGGCTACGCCTTACTGCGTCGCGAGACCCGGAGCCGTTACGTAAACGGCTGGCGAGAGCAAGGCTTTGTTGAGAAACCCGTGCCTGTTTACACCCTGGAAAACTGCGTGGCGTTACGCGATGACAACCATCTCTTCGCGGCAATCACTCAAGGCATCAAAGAGTATGAAGTTTTACCGGACGAAGACGTACTGGCGCTGACGTTATTTCGAAGCGTCGGCTTGCTTGGAAAAGATGATACGCCGTGGCGACCTGGCCGGGCGTCAGGCATCAATAATAAAATCGTCGACACACCGGATGCTCAAATGCTGCAGCCGATGACGTTTGATTATGCGCTGATGATGGATAGCGGAATCGACGATGCCGCCTTATTTAATGCGTGCAAACAGTATCGTGAGCACTATCTGAGCTATCAATTGCAACAGCTCAATACCTTTGAAGAACGCCTGGAGCGTTTCACTATCCCGCTACCGGAAAAAGGCCTCGCCCCGGCGTTCACCTGGCTCATACAGAATAATCCAGCCATTCAGATGAGCATGTGTAAGCCCGGCGATGGCGAACATACCGTTATCATCAGGTTGTTCAACCCTGGCGACACGCCGCAAACCGTCGAGCTCGCTTCTCCTTTTACCTGCAGAATTTATCGGCTGTCACTGCTGGAAGAAATTCAGGAAACGGTGAAAGACAACCCGACTATCGCCGCGAAAGACTATCTGACGCTGGCCATACACCTTATGCAGGATCACAGCCATGAGTAGCGCGTCGTATGACAAGTTTCCGGAAGTTGCAGTTTCCGGTTATGCGAACCACGCTGCGCAGGGCTGGCCAGCAGCAGTGAAAAAAGTGCGCGAACGGCTCCCGCCCGCTGAGAAAACGGTACTGGTTATCGACTGTTACCCCGGCGTGCGTCTTGAGGAGCTGGCGGAGCGCTTTTTCCCTGGCCTCAATGCAACCCTGGTTCTCAACGTGGAAACCGCGCGCCGCGATGAGCGGGAACTTCAGTCTTTACTGGCTTACAACCTTACGAACGATCGCGTTTTCGGCGTGATCTCCTGCCACCAGCTCACTGACTTTTTTGATGAGGCGAAACTCACTGCGCTGCGGGAACGGGTCGATGCAATAAGTACAGGCCTGGTTATTGTCTATGGCTCTGGCGCGGCGCTGGTACATGACGGCGATATACTGATTTATGCCGATATGCCGCGCTGGGAGATCCAGCAGCGTATGCGCCGGGGCGAGCTTGGCAACTGGGGCGCGGATAATCAGCACGAAGATATGCTTCGTCGCTACAAGCGTGCTTACTTTATCGAATGGCGTGTCTTCGATCGCCACAAAACGCCACTGCTAAAACGCGCCGATTTTCTGTTAGACACCACGCTTGCGAATCAACCCGCCATCGTGAGCGGTTACGCGTTCCGCGCAGGCCTGGAGCAACTGACAACGCGGCCTTTCCGGGTAGTGCCGTTTTTTGACCCCGGCGTCTGGGGCGGACAGTGGATGAAGCGCACATTTGATCTCGATCCATCCATGCCCAATTACGCCTGGTGCTTTGACTGCGTGCCAGAAGAAAACAGCCTGTTCCTGCGTTTTGGCACGGTGCGAACAGAAATTCCGGCACAGGATCTGGTGCTGCTTTACCCACGGCCTTTGCTCGGTGAAAACGTTCATGCGCGCTTCGGTGCTGAGTTTCCGATTCGCTTTGACATGCTGGACACCATCGGCGGCCAGAATCTCAGCCTCCAGGTTCATCCGGTGACGGACTATATTCAGCAGCAGTTCGGCATGCATTACACCCAGGATGAAAGCTACTACATTCTTGATGCGGAACCGGACGCAGTGGTTTATCTCGGCGTCCAGACCGGGACGCAGCCTGTGCAGATGGTTGATGCACTCAGACGCGCCGCGCGTGGAGAGAAAGCCTTTGACGATGCCCGGTTCGTTAACCCGATCCCCGCCCATAAACACGATCATTTCCTGATCCCGGCAGGAACAGTACATGGCGCTGGCGCGGGAACGATGGTGCTTGAGATAAGCGCCACGCCGTATATTTTTACCTTCAAACTCTGGGACTGGGGACGCCTCGGTATGGATGGCCTTCCCCGCCCCGTACATCTTGAGCATGGGGCGCAGGTGATCGACTGGAGCCGTGATACAGACTGGGTGCGCCGCCATCTGGTGAACCGGGCAGAACCTCGCGCTGGCGGCGACGGCTGGCGAGAAGAGCGTACTGGCCTGCATGAGCGCGAGTTTATCGAAACCCGGAGACACTGGTTTGATAAACCGGTACTGCATCATACCCATGGCACCGTTAACGTGCTTAATCTCGTCGAGGGTGCCGAAGCGTTAGTGGAGAGCCCCAATGGCACGTTTGAGCCGTTCGTGGTGCATTACGCCGAAACCTTTATCGTTCCGGCGGCAGCAGGTGCCTACCGCATCTCTCCCTTTGGCAAAGGGATCGGGCAGCAACTGGCGACGATAAAAGCCTGGGTGAGAGGATGACGCGCTTCGCGCACGTGTTTCAGCCAGGCGTTCAGCCTGGCTGAAACGGAATCCCTGGCGGATGCTTGTCAGGCGACAGAGGAAGAAACGGCAGGCGCGTTGACCTGCCGCGAGGCTTACTCTGCCAACTGGTAAGCCACCAGCAGTTGGCCTTTCTTTACTTTAATGCCCGTGAGCGTCACCTCACCCACCTGCGAGAGCGACGCCACATGCGTGCCGCCGCAGCCGTAGACGGGCAGTTCGCCAAAGCGCACCTGCCGCCGCCCGTCCACGAAATCGACATAGCGTGGCAAATCGGCGGCAACCCACGCGGCGATCTTCTCGCTTAACGCATTGGCATCCGGCACGTCTGACGCCTGCGCCGGGGCAAACGTAATTTTGCCTTCGCCAGGCCAGTGGTGCGCTTTCACGGGCTGCCAGCCGAGCTGCTCCCCGGCATAGCCAATCAGGTGGCCCGCCGAGTGCCAGCGGGTATGGCGGTGACGCAACGTGTCATCGACCACGAGCGTGACGGGGCCGGTCGCTACCGGCTGCGCCAGCAGATGAATCACCAAATCGCCGCGGTTTTCGACGCGCAGCACCGGCACGCCGTTTATCGTGCCGCTGTCTGAGGGCTGCCCGCCGCCCTGCGGGTGAAACAGCGTTGTATCCAGCTCCACTTCATACTCGCCCTGCGCATTTTGTTCGCAGCACAGTACGTTTGCTTCACCCTGCAGCGCATCGCTCAGGTAGTACTCTCTGTGTGTCATCGTTGTCCTCCGGGTTCATCACACAGTATATTTATTATTCCCGCAGCGATAATCCTGCCTTACGACAACGAACCTTTGCATCAGGCGCACAAATATGAATTTAGCCCTTCTGCCCGACATCGCCGTTTTCGTTCAGGTGGTCGAGAGCGGCAGTTTCTCCGCCGCCGCACGAAAACTTGGCAGTACGCCCTCTTCCGTCAGCCGCAGCGTCTCCCGCCTGGAGCGCGAGCTGGGCTGCAAGCTGCTGGTGCGCACCACACGCAAACTGCGCCTCAGCGAGGCGGGCAGCGGTGTGTTTCAGCGCGCCGTCAGTATGATGGATGCCGCCCGCGATGTGATGGCCCGGGGCGGTACCGCCTCACAGTCACCACAGGGGCGCGTCACGCTTGGCGTGCCGAAAGCGGTGGGCCGTTTTGTGATCCATCCGCTAATGGAAGAGTTTCTGACGCGCTACCCGCAGGTGGATATCTGCCTGCGCCTGGAAGACCGGTATATGGATCTGATCGATGATGAGGTGGATCTGGCGCTGCGTATTACCGATTCCCCGTCTCCCGGCCTGTACGGCAAACCGCTGATGCCAATAGAGCATCTGCTGTGCGCCACGCCGGACTATCTCGCGCGCCACGGCACGCCGGAAACGCCGCAGGCATTACGTCATCACAGCTGCATCAGCCTGGGTGAAACGGCGGCGGACGCGCGCTGGAAGTTTCGTCGCGACGGGAAAAGCGTGGTGGTGCAGACGCACGGGCGGTACGCCGCCAACCATACCGGCGTGCGGCTGGACGCCGTGAAGCGTCATCTTGGGATCGGCAGCCTGCCGCGTTTTACCGCCAGCGACGCGCTGGCGGCAGGCGAGATAGTGCAGGTACTGCCGGAGTGGGAGTTTATCAGCAGCTATTCCGGCAGGCTCTGGCTGCTGTGGTCCACGAGCCGTCATATGCCTGCCAAAATCCGGGCGCTCATCGACTACCTGACGGAAAAGCTCAGTTAAGGCGCAAGCGTGAGCGTTTGTGCAACCCAGCCGCGAAACGCAGCCACGTCGATACCGAGCGCGACCTGCGCGTTCGCAGGCCGGTTTAACTTGCCTTCGATATCCACCACCGTGGTGCCCGCCGTGTAGTCGCCACGCGTCTCTACCGCCACGAAACAGGATTTGAGCGTAAACAGCTCAGGCTTAACCAGCCAGGCGATAGCGCAGAGATCGTGCATACGCAGACCCGTCGTCATGCTGCCGCTGCGGTAATGGCTGAACAGCGCATGCAGCATTTTCCCGGTGCGGTTAAGCGAGGGCAGCGCGGCGAGGTAATCAGGCGTCAGCACGGCCTGATTGGTCACATCCAGGCCGCACATTACGATCTCAATGCCGCTTTCAAACACCCGTGCGGCGGCCTCGGGATCGATAGCGATATTAAACTCAGCATTGGGAGTAAAGTTGCCGCGCCCTGCCGAACCGCCCATCATTACCAGCCGTTTGATTTTCGCTTTACATGCCGGATAGTGCGTCAGCAGCAGCGCGATATTGGTCAGCGGCCCGATGGTGACGAGCGTCAGCGGCTCCGTGGCGGCCGTCAGGCGTTCGTAAATCGCCTGAAATGCCGGAACGTCGAGCGTCAGCCGGTCGTGTTCGACAAATTCGTAGCCTTCCATTCCCGATTCGCCATGCACCGACGCGGCATCGCGCAGCGGGCGCACCAGCGGCGTGGCGGCACCCTGCGCCACCGGCACATCAGCATTCCAGAAATGCAGCAGTTGCAGCGCGTTGCGTGTGGTTTTCTCTACGGACACATTGCCTGCGACGGTAGTGATGAGCTGTAAATCAAGCGCTGGTGAAAACAGCGCGGCGGCGATAGCCACGGCATCGTCAATACCGGGATCGGTATCGAGAATAATCGGCGTTTTTGTCATGGGCGCTCCTTATTGTCTGGCCTGCCGTCAGGATAAAAAAATGCCGGACGATCTTCACCGTCCGGCATGCAGTTCTGGTACGCGCGTAAAAAATTACTGCACTTCGCGCGCGTCGATGCGCAGCTCCTTCGGCACTTCGAAAACGATGTTTTCTTCGCGACCGGTCAGCTCGTGAGCGTCGCTGCCGCCAAGCGCTTTGAGGCGCGTAATGACGTTCTGCACCAGGACATCCGGTGCCGAGGCGCCCGCGGTCACGCCGACACAGGCGGCGTTCTGCACCCAGGCTTCCTGAATGTCGTTGGCGTCGTCGATAAGATACGCCGTTTTGCCCATGCGCTGTGCCAGCTCCGCCAGACGATTGGAGTTAGAGGAGTTTTTCGAGCCCACCACTAACACGACGTCCGCCTGCTCCGCCAGCGCACGCACCGCTTCCTGACGGTTGGTGGTGGCGTAGCAGATATCGTCTTTACGCGGCCCGACGATTTTCGGGAAACGGCTGCGCAGCGCGTCGATCACTTCGGAAGTGTCGTCCACCGACAGCGTCGTCTGGGTCATAAAGGAGAGGTTATTCTCATCCTTCACGGTAATTTTCCAGACATCTTCCGGCGATTCCACCAGATACATGCCCCCTTCCGGGTTGCTGTACTGGCCCATGGTGCCTTCCACTTCCGGGTGCCCGGCGTGGCCGATAAGAATGGCTTCTTCACCGCGGCGGCTGGATCGCGCCACTTCCATATGCACTTTGGTCACCAGCGGGCAGGTGGCGTCAAACACCGTCAGATCGCGGCTTTTCGCTTCATTGCGTACCGCCTGAGAAACGCCGTGGGCGGAGAAAATCAGGATCGCGCCATCCGGCACTTCGCTGATTTGCTCGATAAAAATCGCGCCGCGCTCGCGCAGGCTGTCCACCACGTAACGGTTATGGACCACTTCATGGCGAACGTAGATAGGCGCGCCGTAAATCGCCAGCGCGTTTTCCACAATGCTGATAGCGCGGTCCACGCCTGCGCAGAAGCCGCGCGGGTTAGCCAACAGGATCTGCATCAGAACTCTCCAGCGCCGGATCGATCTCCAGCACGTCTATATCAAAATGAAGGGTATGCCCGGCGAGCGGATGGTTGAAATCCACCGTGATGGAGTCGCCGTTAATTTCACGGATGACGCCCGGCATTTCGCTGCCGTCCATTGCGGTAAAGAGCATGATAGCCCCGATATCCGGCTCGCCCGCGTCGATAAACTCGCGGCGGGAGAAGTACTGGATGAGATCCGGGCTTGGCGTACCGAACGCGTCTTCCGGCAGGAGCGTAAACGCTTTTTTGTCGCCGGCATGCAGGCCGAGCAACTCGCGCTCCAGGCCCTGCGACAGCGAGCCGTCGCCCAGGCGAAACAGCGCGGGTTTGCCGCTGTTGCGGCTGGACTCCGCCGTGGAGCCGTCTTCAAGCTTCAGCGTAAAGTGCACAAGCACCGCGCTGTTGCTCTGTATGGATGTAGACATGCAGGTTGCTCACTTATTTTGGGTCGTCTGTCTGCCCGGTACCGGGAAAACAGACGGCCGCACATTCTGTGGGCCGGGAAGCGTAGCGCCGCCCGGCCAGAGGTTACGCCGTGGCTTTCTGTTTAGAAGGCAGGAAGCCTTCCAGCACCACTAACGCCGCGCCGATACAAATGGCGGTATCGGCCAGATTGAACGTCGCGAAGTGCCAGTCGCCGACATAGAAGTCGATCATATCGACCACGAAGCCGTGCCACAGACGGTCAAACAGATTGCCCAGCGCGCCGCCAATAATCAGCGCGTAAGCAATGTTGTTGAGCTTCTGACTCGCCTTCGCGCGATACATCATGACCACCAGCAGCACGCAGATACCGATAGCGATACCGGCGAAGAACCAGCGCTGCCAGCCGCCTTTGTCCGCGAGGAAGCTGAACGCCGCGCCGTAGTTGCGCGCATAATGCAGATTGAGCGACGGGAACAGCGAGACAGTTTCCCCCAGCGCGAAATGCTGGAGGATTAACGCCTTGCTACCCAGATCGACAATCAGCACGACCACCACCAGCCACAGCCAGCGCAGACCGGTTGAAAGAATCGGTTTACTCATCAGGCAAACTTACGTTTTTCGCCGTCACCGGCGACGTTGCTGACACAGCGACCGCAGATTTCTGCGTGTTCCGCCACCTTGCCGATATCGGTGGTGTAGTGCCAGCAGCGCGGGCACTTCTCACCTTCGGCTTTTGCGAGCGCCACTTTCAGCCCTTTGAGCAGTTCGCTCTGCTGGGCATCCGCGGCGGCGCTGGCATAATCCTCAACCTTCGCCTGCGAGGTCAACAGGACAAATCGCAATTCCTCGCCAAGCGCGGTGAGTTTCGCCGCCAGCTCCGGCTCCGCGTACAGGGTGACCGCCGCTTCCAGCGAGCCGCCGACTTTCTTATCGGCACGCGCCTGCTCAATCACCTTGTTCACTTCGCCGCGCACTTTCAGCAGCGCGTCCCAGTAAGCGTCGTTCATCGCTTCGGTATCGGCAAGGCCAAACAGGCCGTCGTACCACTCACCGGTAAAGACATACTTCTCACGCTCGCCTGGCAGGTAGCCCCACACTTCATCTGCGGTGAAGGAGAGGATCGGTGCTATCCAGCGCACCAGCGCTTCACTGATGTGATAAAGCGCGGTCTGGCAGCTGCGGCGCGCCACGCTGTCAGCTTTCGCGGTGTACTGACGGTCTTTGATGATATCGAGATAGAACGAGCCCATTTCGATAGAGCAGAAGCGCATCAGGCGCTGCACCACTTCGTGGAAATCGTACGCTTCATACGCTTTGACGATATCGTCCTGCGCGGCTTTCGCGCAGCCGACCGCCCAGCGATCCAGCACGACCATCTCTTCCGGTTTCACCATGTCTTTCGCCGGATCGAAACCGTTCAGGTTCGCCAGCAGGAAGCGCGCGGTGTTACGGATACGGCGATACGCATCGGCGGCGCGTTTTAAGATCTCGTCAGAGACCGCCATCTCGCCGGTGTAGTCGGTGGATGCCACCCACAGACGCAGAATATCCGCGCCCAGTTTGTCCATCACATCCTGCGGAGAGACCGTATTGCCGATGGATTTCGACATCTTGCGGCCCTGGCCGTCAACGGTGAAACCGTGGGTCAGTACCTGGCGATATGGCGCTTTGCCTTTCATCGCGGTGGAGATCATCAGCGAGGACATAAACCAGCCGCGATGCTGGTCAGAGCCTTCGAGATACATATCCGCCGCATGGCCTGCGAATTCCGGGCGCACGTCAACCACAGATGAGTGGGTAGAGCCGGAGTCGAACCATACATCCAGCGTATCCGGCACTTTTTCATAGACATCGGCGTCATCGCCCATGATGTCGCGCGGGTCGAGATCCCACCACGCCTGAATGCCGTCCTGCTCAACGCGTTTTGCCACTTCTTCCATCAGCTCCAGCGTGCGCGGGTGCAGCTCCTGCGTCTCTTTATGGACGAACAGAGACATCGGCACGCCCCAGGTACGCTGACGGGAGATACACCAGTCCGGGCGGTTGGCAACCATCGACTCGATACGCGCCTGGCCCCAGTCCGGGATCCACTGCACGCCTTTGATCTCTTTGAGCGACTGCGCGCGCAGGCCTTTTTGATCCATGCTGACGAACCACTGCGGCGTGGCGCGGAAGATGATCGGCGTTTTATGACGCCAGCAGCACGGATAGCTGTGCAGCAGCTTCGCGACGTTCAGCAGCGCGCCTTTTTCACGCAGCAGTTCAACAATCTGATCGTTCGCTTTGAAGACGTTAACGCCATCCAGCCCCGGATACGTGCCCGGCAGGTACGTGCCGTCAGGGCCGACCGGATTGGCAATCTCCAGACCATATTTCTGGCTGATAGTGTAGTCGTCCGGGCCGTGGCCGCCTGCGGTATGCACCGCGCCGGTACCGGCATCAAGCGTCACGTGCTCGCCGAGAATAGCCGGAACGTCAAAGCCCATGAACGGGTGCGTAAAGCGCATCAGCTCAAGCTGCGCGCCTTTGGTTTCGCCAAGCACGGTGTAATCGGCGACGTTGATGCGCTTCATCACGCTCTCAAGCAGGTCTTTCGCCACGATCAGCGCTTGGCCTTCGATCTGCACCAGCACATAGTCGATTTCAGCGTGCAGAGAGATAGCGCGGTTCGCCGGCAACGTCCACGGCGTGGTGGTCCAGATAACCAGCGATACCGGGCCGTTGACGTTCTGCGCGCCAAACTTCGCCGCGACCGCCGCCGCGTCTACCGCGTTAAAGGCAACATCAATAGAAGGCGACGTTTTGTCGTAATACTCCACTTCCGCCTCGGCGAGCGCAGAGCGGCAGTCGACGCACCAGTGCACCGGCTTCGCGCCTTTGTGCAGGTGGCCGTTGCCGATGATTTTACCGAGCGCGCGAATGATGTTGGCTTCGGTGTTGAAATCCATGGTCAGATACGGGTGCGACCAGTCGCCCAGCACGCCCAGACGGATAAAGTCTTTACGCTGGCCGTCAACCTGGGTCGCCGCGTATTCACGGCATTTGGCGCGGAATTCGGCCGCGGTGAATTTCTCACCCGGCTTGCCAAACTCTTGCTCCACTTTCAGTTCGATCGGCAGACCGTGGCAGTCCCAGCCCGGCACGTACGGAGAGTCATAACCGGCAAGCCCTTTGGACTTCACGATAATGTCTTTCAGAATCTTGTTAACCGAGTGACCAATATGAATGCTGCCATTCGCATAAGGAGGGCCATCATGCAGAATGAAGGTTTTTTTGCCTTTTTTGGCTGCACGGATGATGCCGTAAAGGTCATCATCGGTCCAACGCGCCAGCATTCCCGGTTCGCGCTTGGCGAGATCGCCGCGCATCGGGAACCCTGTTTCCGGCAAATTCAGGGTTGATTTATAGTCACTCATCAGATTCTCGGTTCCGTATTTCGGTTTGATAATTAGCCGATTCAGGCGTTACGCCGGTGTCGGTAGCCCAAAAAAGTCGCGGGCGGTGATCACGTCTCTGGCGATTTGCGCCTTGAGTTCATCAAGCGAGGCAAACCGCTGTTCATTGCGTATTTTTTTACACAGCACTACATCTATATGGCGGCCGTAGAGGTCGATTGCAACGTCCAGCAAGTGAACTTCCAGCTGCTGACGCAGGCCGGCCACTGTCGGGCGGGTGCCGATATTGGCGACGCCGGGCAGCGGTTTGTCGCTGATGCCCAGCACCTCCACCGCATAAACGCCCTTAACGGGCGAAACCTGACGGCGCAGCGGTAAATTCGCCGTCGGGAAACCTATGGTGCGTCCGAGCGCGTCGCCGTGAACCACACGCCCGGAGATGGCGAATGGCCGTCCGAGCAGGTTTTCTGCGAGGCTTAAGTCATCCTGCGCGAGCGCCTGGCGTACGGCAGTGCTGCTGATGCGCACGCCCTCTTCGCAAAACGTTTGCGTGCTGGTGACTTCAAAACCATATTCGCGCCCGGCTTTCTGTAATAACAAGAAATCCCCTTCGCGACCAGCGCCAAAGCGGAAATCGTCACCGGTTGCCAGGAATTTCACGCCGAGGCGCTCGACCAGCAGATCGCTGACGAAATTCTGAGCCGTCAGCGCGGCAAAGCGGCGGTCAAAACGAATGCACAGCACGTAATCCACGCCGCAACGGGCGAGGTAGCGCAGCTTTTCGCGCAGCCGGGTAAGCCGTGCAGGCGCTTTATCGGCCGCGAAAAGTTCAAGCGGCTGCGGCTCGAAAATCATGACCATAACGGGCAGGCCGCGTTCGCGCCCTTGCGCGCATAGCCCGGCAAGCAAAGCCTGGTGCCCACGATGCACGCCATCGAAATTGCCGATGGTCAGCACGCAACCGTGATGCTCAGAGGTGAGATTATGTATGCCGCGTATCAGCTTCATGACTGGCTCAGAACAGTGAAAATCGTCGGATTATACCTTGTACAGCCTATAAGGTTAACCGACGATTTGGCCCTGTCAGCCATAAACCGGCAACGATTTCATCGCGCTGCGTCAGGGTTTCGCACTGAACGCGAATTTTGTCCCACAAAGACTGTATTCGCACGAGGCAAGCTGGTAGAATCTTGCGCCATCACTACGTAACGAGCGCCGCATAACAACGGCGCTTATTTGCACAAATCCATTGACAAAAGAAGGCTGAAAGGGCATATTCCTCGGCCTTTGAATTGTCCACATAGATCATATTTGGGAGTTGGACCTTGGCTAATATCAAATCAGCTAAGAAGCGTGCCGTTCAGTCTGAAAAGGCCCGTAAGCACAACGCAAGCCGTCGCTCTATGATGCGTACTTTCGTTAAGAAAGTGTACGCAGCGATTGAAGCTGGCGACAAAGCTGCTGCACAGAAAGCATTTAACGAAATGCAACCAATCGTGGATCGTCAGGCTGCTAAAGGTCTGATCCACAAAAACAAAGCTGCTCGTCATAAAGCTAACCTGGCTGCACAGATCAGCAAACTGGCTTAATCGCCATTCGCTGTCGCTTGTTGCAAGCAGCTTGTTAAAAAAACCCGCTTATGCGGGTTTTTTTATGCCTGCTGATTTATTTTGGCGGCACAAACAGCGCCGAATAGTCACGATTGCAGATGCGCTGCACCGCCGGATGCTGAATCATTCGCTCTGCGAAAATCGCGTGATACTCCTCCATCACGTTATCCATGCGCCCTATCTCCACAATATTCTCATCCTCGTAAAAATCATGCGCATAGAGGCTTGGTGCGACAAAAACAGCATTGTGCGCCGCGCCAAAGGCTTTCATCAGCGCCGCGTCGTCAAACTCGCCGAGAATTTCCACCTTCAGCCCTTGCGAGTGGATCCAGTTCAGTAATTTACGCCCAAGCATGGAACGACGCCCGGGTATCAGTAACCGGCGCTCTTCAAGACACGCCGGGAACGGCTTTGTCGGCGCCGGACTCTGACACCAGAAGCTCACGCTGCACTCGCCAATTTTGACGGAAAACAGGCCCGCCTGCTGCGTGGAGTCGATGGGGCAATCGGAGATAATCATATCGAGCTTATGCTGGCTCAGTTGCTCAAGCAGCATCTCGTGCGTCGATTCAAAACAGCGCAGGTGGATTTGCTCATCTTCCACCACCGCCGCGTCGAGCACGCCGCTGACCAGCCTTTTCGAAAGGGCGTCCGCCACGCCGACATCAAACAATAAGTGAGATTCTTTGCGGTAGTTGATGATGTCCAGCATCTCCTGGCTTAGGGTGAACATGCGGTCGGCATAACGAAACACCAGTTGCCCCAGCTCGCTCGGCTCAAGCCCTCTTCCCTTACGCTTAAACAGTTTGCCCTGTAGCCTCTCCTCCAGCGCTTTTATCTGTCCGGTAATGGTTTGCGGCGTAAGGTAGAGCGCCTCGGCTGCACCGACGACCGAGCCCTCCTTACAAACCTGCCAGAAATAATATAAGTGGTTGTAATTGATATGAGACATAAGCGCGTTCTCTGTGGAGTCCCTGAGGCAAAGCGGCCTTTACTCCGAAAGGCCGCATGATAAACCAGGCGTTAAGGTGCCCGTGATAAATGGCTGCGCAGGAGCGCATAGCCGATGACCGCAGCCAATAATGAACCGACCAGAATGCCAAGCTTAGCCCAGGTCACCAGAGCTGCGTCGACATCACCAAAAGCCAGCGACGCGATGAAAATGGACATCGTAAAGCCGATACCACACAGCACGCCGACGGCCAGAATCGTCTTCTGGCTGACGCCCGGCGGGAGTGTTGCCCACTTAAGCTTTACCGCCAGCGCGCAGAACAGGCTGATGCCGAGCGGCTTACCGATAAACAAACCGGCGATAATGCCAAGCGGCAGCAGCGACGCCAGGCCCGCCAGCGTGACGCCATCCAGCGAAACGCCTGCGTTCGCGAACGCA
Organism: Cronobacter sp. HA18003; assembly: GCF_011605905.1. NCBI lineage: Bacteria > Pseudomonadati > Pseudomonadota > Gammaproteobacteria > Enterobacterales > Enterobacteriaceae > Cronobacter > Cronobacter sp. HA18003. The sequence continues at coordinate 198,160 of NZ_JAANQO010000023.1, forward strand.
AACAGCGGCAGGATGAGAAAACCCACCCACGGGTGGAGCGCATGCTCAAGCGTGCCTGCGGGCGAATGTCCCTTCTGCGCTTTAAGCGGTACGAAAAAGCCGATAATGACGCCCGCAAGCGTGGCATGGACACCCGATTTCAGCACCGCCGTCCAGAGCACGACGCCCACAAGAATATAAACCCCGACGCGGCGCACGTTGCAGAGATTAAGCACTGCCAGTACAGCGATAGCGCCAGCTGCCACCATCAGCGACACCATCGACAGCGAACTGGTATAGAACAGCGCAATAATCACAATCGCGCCCAGATCGTCGATGATAGCCAGCGCCATCAGGAAAACTTTCAGCGCGGGCGGCACACGGCTACCGAGCAGCGCCAGAATCCCCAGGGCGAACGCGATATCCGTCGCCGCCGGGATAGCCCAGCCCGCGCGGGTTATCGGATCCTGAAAATTGAACGCCAGATAGAGCGCGGCAGGCAACACCATCCCGCCCAGCGCGGCAATCACCGGCAGCGACGCCTGTCGACGGCTGGCGAGCGAGCCCTGTACCAGCTCACGCTTCACCTCAAGCCCCACCAACAGGAAGAACACGGCCATCAGCGCGTCGTTCACCCATAGCAGCATGTTCTTTTTAATCTCCAGCGCCCCGAATTTTAATTCTACCGGCGTACTGAGAAAGCCGGTGTAGAGCTCTTGAGTGGCGTTGAGGTTTGCCAGAAGCATGGCCAGCGCGGCGGCGGCGATCAGCACAATGCCGCCTGCTGCGTCACTTTTAAAGAAACGTTCTACTTTTTTTATCATCATTGTCTACCCAGAATTATAGAGTCACGTATTCACTGACTTACACCAGGTATAAGGATAGCGGCCTTTATCCATCGGAAAAGCAGTTTATTCTGGGCATACAGATCGTTTAAAACGAATTATTGGAAATGACATCGGGTAAATGGCAGGCAAAAAAAGCCCCGGTAATCCATCCCCGGGGCCAGAGGTCCGCTCAAACACGGGCAGAGCGGCAAATATCATCGTGACGTTGACGACTCAATAGGTTCCGATATCTGTCCAGACCTGATAAGGCCCGCTGTTGAGATCGGGCTGCTCGCCCTGCGAATACCAGTTCACCTGATAGTTGTGGCCTTTCCAGCTGACTTTCTCGAAAGATCCCCATTTCGCCCCGTAAATCGTGCCGGCATCCCAGAGCGGATACGGCGCGCTGCCGGTATCCGGGGTCGGGGTGGGCGTCGGAGTGGGTGTCGGATCCGGTGTCGGCTCAGGCGTCGGTTGTGGCACCGGAGTGTCGCCGCCCGCAGGTGCATTACCCGGCACGGCAGTGACAACAAAGCGCTGCTGTGACGAAGGCTCATTTTTGGTGTCGCGGACAAACAGCGTGAACTGGTAATCGGTGCTCTGGGTAACAACAGGCACGTCAAACTCAATCACGGCGACGCTCTTATCCGCGACGGTAATCGTCCCTGGCACGCCCCAGCTAAAGCTCAGCGCGTCGTTGTCGTCATCATGCGACGACTCACCGGAGAGCTGAATGCGCGAACCGCCGACCACCCGCAACTGGATAGCCGCCACGGGCGCATGGTTGACTGTCGGTTGCGGCTCGCTATCACCGCCGCTGTTATCCGGCTCAGCAACATTGATGCCTTCGAAGTAGAACGGCTTCATATCGATGGTCTGGGTGTCGATTTCATAACCCAACCCTTCGCGTGCGGCATTCACCAGCACGCCATTATCCTGGTCAATCGTCCAGGTAAATAACCCGCCGAGGTTACGCGACGCGGCATACTGGCCTTTCGCTTTTACCGAGCGCGGCGTGTCGAGCGACATAAACAGTTTGCTTTGCGGGTTATAGAGATAATCCGCGTTAGCGACTTTATCGGTATAGACGTTAAAGCCGTTGCGCCCTTTCTGATTTTCTAGATCCAGATAGTTATAAATGGTGTCGTACCATTCGGTACTCCCGGATTCAAAACTCCCGGTCGTGGTGCCGTTGCCCGGAGAATAAGACCCTTTCAGCGGGGAGAAGCTTTCAATCACCGCATTGCGGGCGTTACGGGTATAACCTGCGTAGCCAATGTTGATACGATCGGACGGGAAGCCTTCGGCAATCAGATAATCCACTACCGCCTCAATACTCCATCCACCCGCAGTGAGCGGCGTCAGGTTGGTGTGGTGTGTCAGCGTATCCGCCCACGGGGTGCCGAAGAAGTCATAGGTCATGACGTTAATGGCGTAGAGACCCGCGTCCAGCAGCGCTTTGATATTGGAATACTCAAGCGTAGAGACAACCGCTGAGCTGGCAATCGAGATTTTCACATCGCTGCGCCCTGCCGCGTTGAGCTGCTTTTTCATCTCAGCGATAAGCAACGCGTAATTCACGCCATCTTCCGGGCCATGCGGGTTGCCGTTGCCTTCGGCGTTTGGATATTCCCAGTCGATATCCACTTCGCTAAACATCGGGAATTGTTTGAACAGCTTCACCACGCCGGCGGCGAACGTTTTGCGCGATGAGTCGGTTTTCGACATCTCGTGGAAACCGTTACTCATGGTCCAGCCACCGATACTCATCGACAACACCAGGGTATGTCCCTGCTGTTTCGCTTTTTGCTGGAGATCGCGCAGGCCGCCCAGCAGCCCTTTGGTTGTCGCCTGGGTTACCGTAGCCGGGTCGATATCCCAGCCGCTGGTGGTGTGGCCGCAGTTTTCATAAGACTGAAAATCCCCCCACGGATCGAGGAAAGTGGGTTCGTTGGTGTTTTTGTTGGTCTGGCGAGCCGCGTTTTCAATGGTGTATTGCTTTTCGCCTTTATCGCCAACAATACCGAGGAAACCAAAAACGATTTTGTCATACGCAGTAGGCGAGACCTTCGCCAGATCATAGCCGCGACCCCGGTTAGCGGGGCTGTCATCACCCTGCAGGCGTCCATCATATTGCGACCAGTCAGTATAATAACCAAATACTTTTGGTTTATTAGCAGCCTTATATTTGTTATATACCGGTTTCGCCACGCGGGCTGAAGTATAACTGTATTTTTCAGTTTCGCTTGCTGGATTAAAACCATCGGCAGCATTACTGGTTTCCGTCAGGCTATCGCCCTGAATTAATTTACTTGTAGCCATGTTTATTTTCCTTCGTGAAAAGTGAGTGCAGTACTTTCTGCGCTAACTATCATGATCGGCCAGTTTCTATTCCTCCAGTCACAACCAATAAAAATGATTTTAAAAAACAACAATGATTTAAAGAGCGCTTTCAAAAGAACAAACAAAACCCATCTTTTTCATTTTTTATCACTGTATTCAACCAGTTGAAACTCAATATATCATACATTAAAGATTAAACTGCCGTTAATTCCAACTTAAAAGAGATTTAAAAAGCCAGGGGAATCGTGATCCGTATTAGCGTTTCGCTAAATAACAACGCATTTTTTATTCTATTCTGTGGAAATTAATAAACTGCCTCCCTACTCTTAAAGGCGCCAGAGAACCTCCCGCCATATATTCGTATCTGTTCACAGGTGATATATGAAAAGTTATCTGATTAACCACAATTGTATTTTTACTGAGGCTAATAACGAATTAAAAAATACCGATAACGCATGCGTCATCAAAATGACGTCCATGCGGGCACGATGCTTAAGTTTTATTATTGAAAACGCCAAAAATGGTGTGATTGAAAAGCAACAAATCGCCGCTTTCTTATGGGGCAACCGGGGACAATTCATCAGCGATGCCAACCTGACGCAGGTGCTGTACTTGCTGCGCCGGGATCTGCGCGCGCTCGGCATTAATGACCTCTTTGTCACCATTCCTAAGCTTGGCATCAAAGTGAATGATGATGTGCCGGTCGACATCCTGACCGAAGAAAAAAAGAAAAAGCCAAAACGCGCGCTCTGGACCGCGGCGGTGTTTGCCGTGTTCATCCTCTGTGTCCTGACGCTTTTAACTCTGACGGATGTAAGTAACCCATAAACTCTGTTGCGAGGAATCACTATGAATCCTGTTATCGACGGTATTCTGAATATTGAAGGCAGTTATGTGGATAATCCGGCCGATCGGGGAGGCCCGACAAAATGGGGTATTACCGAGAAAACGGCAAGAGCGCACGGCTACAAAGGGAATATGCGGGATCTGAGCCGCGATGAGGCGTACCGCATACTGGAGCAAGATTACTGGACAGCGCCGGGGTTTGACCAGGTCGCACAATACTCGCTGCCTGTCGCGTTTGAGCTATGCGAAGCGGGGACGAATATCGGGCCTTCGGTGCCTGCCCGATGGCTGCAGCGCTGGCTGAACGTATTCAACAATCAACAAGCGTTTTATCACGATTTGACCGTGGACGGCGTTATCGGAAGAAACACCCTGAATGCGTTGAAAACGTATCTGGATAAGCGTGGCAAAGAGGGCGAGAGCGTGCTGGTTAAGGCGCTTAACTGTACGCAAGGCGATTACTATCTGGAGATTACGGAAAAACGCGAGGCAAACGAGGCGTTCATCTATGGCTGGCTGCGTGAAAGAGTCACGCTCTCCTGACTGGCCTGAAAAAAAGCCCGCTTATCACAGCGGGCTTTTTGTTGTGCTTATTTTAGCAACGAGGCGCCACTCAGGAAGTTTTTCACTTTCTCGCTCAGCACCCGCAATATCGGCGTGGCAAACACCCCACCGAGCCCTGCGACCATCAGCACCATATTAAAACTCATGTTGCGGTCAATAGCCGCCACGCTCAACAGAAAAGCGGTAAAGCAGGAAATCGCTATCTGAGCCAGACAATCCATAATATCTTTATGGGTGTCATTTCTTTCACGCTTCATCAGATAACTGACAAAGCCCCCCCACCCTCCGATTGCAATAATCGTTAATAAGATCTCCAGTTCAACCAGAACCAGTTTAGGGGCGGCGACATGAGCTGCAATAGACATAATAAACCTCGGTAATAAGTAGACGATAAATAATTACGCCGTCTGGCGATGCGATAAAGTTAGCAATCTAACCAGTAGGTCGCTAATCATTTAATCTCATGCCCGGTCTTCATCGATTCTTTGACGCACCGATGTTTTTTTTACCCATTTTTTTTAGCCAGTGATTTACGTGTCTGTGAAAGGCTATTTACGATAATTGATAAGAGTTTGCAGCATTGCAATAACATCTCTTATCTGATCGCGTTGCGGGTTATGACGATACCAGTAGGCATAAATCTTAATTATTTCAAACTCTATGGCGTCAGGAAGATCGATTAATGCAATCCGATACCGTCCCTGCGACTGAAAAAAACGCGCTATCTTTTCCGGTAATATCGCTATCATGGATGAGTTTTCAATAATACTTAATAACCCATTTATTGATTCTGTATTATACCCAACTGAAAAATGGCTATTAAAAAAAGAGAAGGATTCATTGTTTGTGATTTCTTTTTTTAGTCTTGGTGTTATCGCGTAAGGATAATAAATGGCATGCCGGGAGGTAAAAAGATTAGCGAGCGTTAACTGCTGTAGTTCACAAAGCGGATTCTGAACGTGACAGACGGCGGTATAAGTACGGTATTGATCAAGAATGATCTGCTCAATATCGGGATCGCTGAAATAATGTGTGCTTATCAGCAGATCGCCCTTTCCGTTTCTTATGTCGCTGATTTTCTTTGAAGAATCTTTCCCTGAGACTGATGAGCAATGCAGCCGAAAACGCTCAAACATCTCCATATCAAACAGTTGCGAAATGTAGTACTGCTCGCTGATATCGTCACCCATAATTTTCATTTCACACCAGGGCGATATCCTGGCGTCATGATCAAAGGTGGCGTCAATCATATCCAGCACCTTACTATAGGCGCGGTGAATTTCGTGCGCACGCGGTGTTGGCATCAGGCCTTCGCGAGTACGAATAAAAAGTTCTTCGTTATAGGTTTGCTGGAGACGTTGAATAGCAAGCGTAATGGCGGCAGGAGTGACCTGAAGTTGACGGGAAGCACGAGTGGCATTGCCCGCGGTGATCACCGCATCAAGGACTTTGATTAGATTATAATCAAATTCTTTGACACCATTCTTCTTCTTCATCTCACAGAGTGTCCTGGCGCCGGTAGGGGAAGGTACAAAATATAAGCTTCGACGGCTGCTGGCAAAATCAATTTATATCCTCTACAACGTCCTTATCTAAAATGGCGGCGCAAGCCACACTATTTGTTCCTGAGCCACCAGACTGGTGCAAGACAATGTTAATATCCGCTTCGCTGTTATTTATTATGATTAAGTAAAAACTGAGTATAAAAAAAGCCTGAAACGGCAAATACCGTTTCAGGCTCATCCATGATTCGTTAAAACCGAAAGGTTAACGGGTCAGGTCGTCAAAGAACTTTTTCACACCGTCGAAAAAGCTTTTAGAGCGTGGGCTGTTCTTTTCGCCAGTCGGGCCGCCAAAGCTTTCCTGCAGCTCCTGAAGCAACGCTTTCTGACGATCGTTCAGGCCGACCGGGGTTTCCACCACGACACGACACAGTAAATCACCCTGCGCGCCGCCACGGACCGATTTCACGCCTTTGCCGCGCATGCGGAACAGCTTACCGGTCTGGGTTTCGCTCGGCACTTTCAGCATCACACGGCCATCCAGCGTCGGAACTTCAATCTCGCCGCCCAGCGCCGCCATCGCAAAGTTGATCGGCACTTCGCAGTAGAGATTGTTACCTTCACGCTCAAAGATCGGGTGCTGTTTCACCTGCACCTGAACGTACAGATCGCCTGCCGGTGCGCCCTGCTCACCCGCTTCGCCTTCACCAGCCAGACGAATGCGATCACCGGTATCCACGCCCGCCGGGATTTTCACCGACAGCGTTTTGGTTTTCTCGATACGCCCGTGACCGTGGCAGCTGTTGCACGGATCTTTAATCAGCGTACCGCGGCCCTGACAGTGCGGACAGGTCTGCTGTACCGCGAAAAAGCCCTGACGCATCTGTACCTGGCCTGCGCCATGACAGGTCGGACAGGTCTGCGGCTGGCTGCCTGGTTTGGCACCGCTGCCGTGGCAAACTTCACACTCTTCCAGCGTCGGGATACGAATTTCTTTCGTCACGCCACGAACCGCTTCTTCGAGCGTCAGCTCCATGTTGTAGCGTAAATCCGCGCCGCGAGAGGCGCGACGGCCGCGTCCACCGCCAAAAATATCGCCGAAGACGTCGCCGAAAATATCGCTGAAGTCAGCGCCATTACCGAAGCCGCCGCCGAAACCACCGCCGCCCATACCGCCTTGTTCAAAGGCCGCGTGGCCGTACTGATCGTAGGCGGCGCGTTTTTGCGCATCGGTGAGGATTTCGTAAGCTTCTTTAATTTCTTTGAATTTGGCTTCGGCCTCTTTATCACCCTGGTTACGGTCCGGGTGAAATTTCATGGCCAGGCGTTTATACGCCTTTTTTATTTCACGCTCGTCCGCCGTTTTCGGGACGCCTAAAATTTCGTAATAGTCTTTCTTCGCCATGTTTTATCTGCCCCTGACATGCGTGCACGGGCGTGGAGAAACTCCTACGCCCGTGCCAGTGTTATCTACCCTGCATCAGGGCGATTATTTTTTGTCTTTTACTTCTTCGAACTCAGCGTCAACGACGTCGTCATCTTTCGCATTGTTCGCAGAAGCGTCAGCGGAGCCCGCCTGCTGCTGAGCATGCTGCTGCTGAGCGATTTCCATCAGCTTCTGGGAAACCTGCGCCAGCGCCTGCATTTTCGCTTCGATATCCGCTTTGTCTTCGCCTTTCAGGGACGCTTCCAGCGCGCTCAGAGCGGATTCGATAGCGGTTTTGTCATCAGCCGGCAGTTTGTCGCCTGCTTCTTCAACCTGCTTACGGGTGCTGTGCACCAGGTGATCCGCCTGGTTACGGGTCTGCACCAGCTCTTCGAACTTACGGTCAGCTTCAGCGTTCGCTTCCGCTTCACGCACCATTTTCTGGATTTCTTCTTCGTTCAGACCAGAAGAAGCCTTGATGGTGATTTTCTGTTCTTTACCGCTGTTTTTGTCTTTCGCAGACACGTGCAGAATACCGTCGGCGTCGATGTCAAAGGTGACTTCGATCTGCGGCATACCGCGCGGTGCCGGGTTAATGCCATCCAGGTTGAACTGACCCAGAGACTTGTTATCCGCAGCGCGTTTACGCTCACCCTGCAGCACGTGAATGGTCACGGCAGACTGGTTGTCTTCTGCAGTAGAGAACACCTGGCTGTGCTTGGTCGGGATCGTGGTGTTTTTGGTGATGAGCGGGGTCATCACGCCACCCATAGTTTCGATACCCAGAGACAGCGGGGTAACGTCCAGCAGCAGTACGTCTTTCACGTCGCCGGTCAGTACACCACCCTGAACCGCTGCACCGATAGCCACAGCTTCGTCCGGGTTAACGTCTTTACGCGGCTCTTTACCAAAGAACTCAGCCACTTTCTTCTGAACCATCGGCATACGGGTCTGACCACCGACCAGGATAACGTCGTTGATGTCAGAAACCGACAGGCCAGCGTCCTGCAGTGCAACTTTCAGCGGCTCGATAGAACGGTTCACCAGGTCTTCCACCAGGCTTTCCAGTTTCGCGCGAGTCACTTTGATGTTCATGTGTTTCGGACCGGTCGCGTCTGCAGTGATGTACGGCAGGTTCACGTCGGTCTGCTGCGCAGAAGAAAGCTCGATTTTCGCTTTTTCTGCGGCTTCTTTCAGGCGCTGCATCGCCAGCGGGTCGTTACGCAGGTCGATACCCTGATCTTTCTTGAACTCTTCTACCAGATAGTTGATCAGGCGGCTGTCGAAGTCTTCACCACCCAGGTGGGTATCACCGTTGGTTGCCAGAACTTCGAAGGTTTTTTCACCGTCAACTTCATCGATTTCGATGATGGAGATATCGAACGTACCACCACCCAGGTCGTAGACCGCGATGGTGCGGTTGCCGGTTTCTTTATCAAGACCGTAAGCCAGCGCAGCGGCGGTCGGTTCGTTGATGATACGTTTTACTTCCAGACCCGCGATACGGCCGGCGTCTTTGGTCGCCTGGCGCTGCGCGTCGTTGAAGTAAGCCGGAACGGTAATGACCGCTTCAGTCACCGGCTCGCCCAGGTAATCCTCGGCGGTTTTCTTCATTTTTTTCAGCACTTCCGCGGAGATCTGCGGCGGCGCCATTTTCTGGCCTTTCACATCCAGCCAGGCGTCGCCGTTATCAGCGGAAATGATTTTGTACGGCATGATAGACACGTCGCGCTGAACTTCTTCGTCCTGGAAGCGGCGGCCGATCAGGCGTTTGATCGCAAACAGGGTGTTCTGCGGGTTAGTCACTGCCTGACGTTTAGCCGGCTGACCTACCAGAGTTTCACCATCCTGAGTGTATGCAATGATCGAAGGCGTGGTGCGATCGCCTTCCGCATTTTCCAGCACGCGAGCCTGAGTGCCATCCATAATCGCTACACAAGAGTTGGTTGTACCCAGGTCAATACCAATAATTTTACCCATCTAAACGTCTCCACTAAAAAATCGTCATCATGTGGTATGAACCTGTTATGCGGGCTAACGGTGGGGATTCAACCGTCCACCGCCCTTTTTTTCAGGCTCATCCTTTGCGGTTGACTACAAGATGGGGTCGGCTTGTCCGCCATCAAGGGGTAATACGCAAAATTTTTTTATTTTCTCCCCTCCGGGATCATAGACGGCGCGAAACGGCCTGATTATGATGCCGCGCCCCGCCACGGAAGATAACGTACGGGGCGTTACTTTTTGCAAATTTTCTTCTTCTTTTGAGGGTTTATGGGCAACATTAAGTTGGCTAATCCGGCCCCCCTGGGGTTAATGGGCTTTGGTATGACTACCATTCTGCTCAATCTGCACAACATCGGGATGTTCCCGCTGGACGGCATTATTCTGGCGATGGGGATTTTCTACGGCGGTATCGCGCAAATTTTTGCCGGTCTGCTGGAATATAAAAAAGGCAATACCTTCGGCTTAACGGCGTTTACGTCCTATGGCTCATTCTGGCTGACGCTGGTCGCTATTCTGCTGCTGCCGAAAATGGGCCTGGCGGACGCGGCCAACGGGCATTTCCTCGGCGTTTACTTAGGCATCTGGGGCGTGTTCACGCTGTTTATGTTCTTTGGCACGCTGGGTGGCGCTCGCATGCTGCAGTTCGTCTTCCTGAGCCTGACGGTGCTGTTCGCGCTGTTGGCCGTCGGTCATCTGATGGATAACGAAAGCATCGTACATATCGCAGGCTGGATTGGTCTGGTGTGCGGCGCGAGTGCTATCTGGCTGGCGATGGGCGAAGTGCTGAACGAACAGTATGGCCGTACCGTACTGCCGATCGGCGAGAAACGCTGATTTACCCGACGTCGTGCCCGCGGGCACGACGTCGCTTCTTTATTATTCCTGCCTGAACTACGGTTGCGCCGCCACCGCGCTCCGGCTCTCAACCTGCCGCTTTCGGCCAAGCCACACGCCAAGCCCAAGCCCCATAACGGAAAGCGCCAGCACGTACCACGCGGGTGCCATCGGCGAGACGCCCATCAGCATCGTCACCGCGACAGGCGTTAACCCACCAAAAATGGCGTACGCCACGTTGTAGGAGAACGAAATGCCGGTAAAGCGCACTTCTGCCGGGAATGCGCGCACCATTACGAACGGCACGGCCCCCACTACGCCGACGCACAGCCCCACCAGCCCGTAGAGAAGAAAAAGCTGCTCCGGGTGCGTGCCGGAAAGGTGATAAAACGCCCAGCTGGCAACCGCCAGCAACACGCTACCGACAATAAACGTCCGGCTTGCGCCGAAGCGGTCGGCGGCAAGCCCGGCCAGCAGGCAACCGACGCAGAGCATCATCGTCGCGATGCTGTTAGCCTGTAACGTCACCGCAGGCGCAAAGCCGTACTGTTTTTGCAGCCACACCGGCGACATCAGGATCACAACGACAATCCCCGCCGAGAGCAGCCAGGTCAGCAGCATAGAAATCACCACCGCCTGGCGATGCTTCACCACCACGGCTTTTACCGGCAGCTCCTGCGCCAGCGCCTTGCGCTGCTGCATCTCAAGGAAAATCGGCGTCTCCTGAAGCCAGCGGCGCAGATACATCGCCACCAGCCCAAACGCGCCGCCGAGCAGGAAAGGAATACGCCAGCCGCCGTCATGGATGGCCTGCGCCGTCATGCTGGTGTTAATAATCGTAGCGACCACGGAGCCGAGCAGAATGCCCACCGTCAGGCCCGCCGTCAGCGTGCCACAGGCGATACCGATGCGTTTTTCCGGCACATGTTCCGCCACAAACACCCACGCGCCGGGCACCTCGCCGCCAATCGCCGCGCCCTGCAAAATACGCATTAGCAGCAGCAACACCGGTGCGGCGATGCCCATCGCGGCGTAATCCGGCAGCAGGCCTATCAGCAGCGTCGGCACCGCCATGAGCAAAATGCTCAGTGTAAACATCTTTTTGCGCCCGACCAGATCGCCGAAGTGCGCCATGATGATGCCGCCAAGCGGCCTTGCCAGATAACCCGCGGCGAAGATCCCAAACGTCTGCACCTGACGCAGCCACTCCGGGATATCCGGCGGGAAGAAAAGCTCTCCCACCACTGCCGCGAAAAAGACGAAGATAATGAAATCGTAGAATTCCAGCGCGCCGCCAAGGGCCGCCAGCGTCAGGGTTTTATAATCCTGACGATTAAGAGGGCGTGTTTGCTGTTCCATAACGAACCGTTTGTAAAGAGGTGGGCGTGAATTAGCTTACTGCAAAAGCGTAAACTTAAAGTGACTATATCGTTAAATCACCATCACGCCACGCCCAACGGGCATTTATGCCAAGAACAGCAAATAATTAGTTTTTTACGTCGCGAATTGCGCTTTTTGGACGAAAAGCCGCTACCACGCTGGCGTTAGTCTCAACATAAGGGCCATCCAGCAGCTGGATGCAGTACGGCACGCTGGCAAATATTCCTGCCACTTTCACTTTTCCCTGCTCATCTTTCAGCCCTTCAAGCGTCTCCTGAATGGATTTTGGCTGGCCGGGAAGATTAAGGATCAGCGCCTGCTTGCGAATGACGCCCACCTGGCGCGACAGAATCGCGGTCGGCACGAAGTTGAGGCTAATCTGGCGCATCTGTTCGCCAAAGCCTGGCATTTCACGGTCAGCGATAGCGAGCGTGGCGTCCGGCGTCACATCGCGACGCGCAGGGCCAGTGCCGCCAGTGGTCAGTACCAGATGGCAGCCCATTTCATCCACCAGTTCGCAGAGCGTCTGTTCAATGAGCGGCTGCTCGTCAGGCACCAGACGCGTCTCCAGCACGAACGGAGTCGTCAGCGCCTGCGTAAGCCACGCTTCGAGCGCCGGAATGCCTTTATCCTGATACACACCGCTGGAAGCGCGGTCAGAAACTGAAACTAAGCCTATGCGTAACGTATCCATATCATTTCCGAAAATCAGTGCAGTTTTGCGAAATGATACACGCCAGCGCGGTTTGCAGACAGGGAGAGAGTGCAAGAAACGTGGCCGGCGGAACCGGCCACGGAGGGATTACAGCAGTTCTTCGACCATTTTTTCCAGTTTTTCCTGGTCAATGGCGAACTTGCGGATACCGTCCGCCAGTTTGTCCACGGCCATCGGATCCTGGTTGTGCTCCCAGAAGAACTGGGATTCGGTCAGACGTGCCGGACGCGCTTTCACCTCGCCGTTGAACGCGAGTTTGCGCTCAACCGCGCCTTCGCTTTCCGCCAGCTCTTTCAGGAGCGCAGGCGCGATGGTGAGACGGTCGCAACCCGCCAGCTCAAGGATTTCGCCGACGTTACGGAAGCTTGCGCCCATTACCACGGTTTCATAGCCGTGCTGTTTATAGTACTGGTAGATTTCCGTCACAGACACCACGCCCGGATCTTCCTGCGGCGCGTATTCTTTCTTGTCGGTGTTCGCTTTGTACCAGTCGAGGATACGGCCCACAAACGGGGAGATCAGATACACGCCCGCTTCAGCACACGCGCGCGCCTGCGCGAAGGAGAACAGCAGCGTCAGGTTACAGTTGATGCCTTCTTTTTCCAGCTGCTCCGCGGCGCGGATGCCCTGCCAGGTGGAAGCCAGTTTGATCAGGATGCGATCGTTGCTGATGCCGGCGTCGTTGTAGAGTTTGATCAGGCGCTTGGCTTTGGCGATGCTGCCTTCAGTGTCATAGGACAGACGCGCGTCCACTTCGGTAGAGATACGGCCAGGGATAAGCTTCAGGATTTCCAGACCGATATTCACTGCCAGTTTGTCGGTGGCGTCCACGACCTGCTGCGCGCGGTCGCTGCTCTGGCTTTTCGCCCAGGTCACCGCATCGTCAATCAGTTTACGGTATTCAGGGATCTGCGCGGCGTTAAGGATCAGAGAAGGGTTAGTCGTGGCATCCTGCGGCTGGTACAGCTTCATTGCCGCGATATCTCCAGTGTCAGCAACCACAGTGGTGAACTGACGAAGGGAGGTCAATTTATCCGTCATGATAGTGTTTCTCTTTTGAACTACGTGTCAGGGAATGTAACCGGTCTGCGGTGATGATATCACGAGACTTTTCGAGCGCAACCGGGGCAATCGCGTCGTTGCCATGTGATAAACTGCTTTTATTTCAGGCTCTGCGCTTTCATGGAAGGCATGTCGGCATCCCCGCCGCAGGCAATAAGGCAGAGTGGCGCTGCGAGGAACAGGCATGTCGGATTTTCTGTTATTTATCAGCGAAATATTATGGGAATCAGCGATGCTGTACCTGCTCGCAGGCGCGGGTCTCTGGTTCTCCTGGCGCACACGGTTTATTCAGTTCCGCTATCTGCGCTTTTTCCCGCGCGCGTTAAGCCGCAGCCTGCGCCCTTCCGGCAGCGGGCTGACGGCGTTCGAAGCGCTCTGCACCAGCATCGCCGCGCGCGTCGGCAGCGGCAATATCGCGGGCGTTGCGCTCGCCATCATCAGCGGCGGGCCGGGTGCCGTGTTCTGGATGTGGGTCGCAGGCCTTATCGGCATGGCCACCTCTTTTGCTGAAAACGCGCTGGGCCAGCTCTATAAAGGGCGAGACAGAGACGGTTATTTTCGCGGCGGGCCCGCCTGGTATATGGAGCGTGGGCTCGGCATGCGCTGGCTGGGCGTGCTGTTTTCCCTCTTTTTAATCTTCACTTTCGGACTTCTCTTTAATGCCGCGCAGGCGGGCGCGCTCTCAAAAGCGCTTAGCAACACCTTCACTCTCTCCCTGCCCGTCAGCAGCGGAGTGCTGGCTTTGTGCCTGCTGCCGATGCTGGTGCTCAGTTTTAACCGTGTGGCGCGCCTGATGCGTTTCGCCGTGCCGCCAATTGCAGGCATCTGGATCATCACGGCGCTGGTAGTGATGGTGATGCATATCGCCGCGCTGCCCGAGATCCTCTGGCTAATCGTTCGCAGCGCTTTTGGCTGGCATGAAGCCGCCGCTGGCGCGGCTGGCTGGACGATAAGCCAGGCGCTGACCAGCGGTTTTCAGCGCGGTATGTTCTCCAACGAAGCAGGGATGGGCGCGTCGCCCAATGCGGCGGCGGCGGCCACCTCATGGCCGCCCCACCCTGCGGCGCAGGGTATCGTGCAGATGATCGGCGTGTTTGTCGACACGCTGGTTATCTGTTCGTCTACCGCGTTTATCGTGCTGCTGGCGTACCCGTCTGCGACAGCGACCGACGGACTGACGCTCGCGCGCGAATCGCTGGGTCTGCTCGCTGGCCCCTGGGCAAAAGATCTGGTGGCAGGCGTGATTGTGCTCTTCGCGTTTATCTCCATCGTCGCCAATTACGCCTATGCCGAAAACAATCTGGTGTTTTTGCGCCGCTATACGCCGCCTTATCGCTGGCTGCTGCGCACGTCAGTCATCGCGATGGTGTTTGCCGGGCCGTTCCTGAATCTGCCGCTGCTGCGCCAGGTCGCCGAAGTGGCGATGGCGTTAATGGCCGTCATGAATCTCACCGCCATTCTGCTGCTCTCGCCGGTCGTGAAGTGCATTGCTGACGACTACCTGCGCCAGCGTAGGCTCGGCTTACGGCCCGTCTTTAACACCGATCGCTACCCGGAGATAGCGCGTCAGGTGGAACCGGAAGTCTGGCGCAGCGCGCCGCTGGATTAAGCGCTTTCAATCGCAGCCATTGGTTCACTTTGCGGCGTTCTTTGGTAGAGTTTCGAGAAAACCAAGAAAGGAAACGTCATGCTGATTCTTATTTCCCCCGCCAAGACGCTGGATTACCAGAGCCCGCTTGCCACAACGCGTTTCACGCAGCCTGAACTGCTCGATCATGCGCAGCAGCTTATTGATGTGGCCCGCCGCTTAACCGACGAAGAGATTGCCAATCTCATGAGTATCAGCAGCAAGCTGGCGTCGCTGAACGCCACTCGTTTTAATGACTGGCAACCGGATTTCACACCGGATAACGCCCGTCAGGCGATTCTGGCGTTTAAAGGTGACGTTTACACAGGCCTGCAGGCGGAAACTTTCAGCGACGCGGATTTCGATTTCGCCCAGCAGCACCTGCGGATGCTTTCCGGGCTTTACGGCGTGCTGCGCCCGCTCGATCTGATGCAGCCGTACCGTCTGGAGATGGGCACGCGGCTCGCCACCCCGAAAGGCAAAGATCTTTACAGCTTCTGGGGCGAGACGATTACCCAAAAACTCAACGAGGCGATCGCCGCTCAGGGCGATAACGTGGTGGTGAATCTGGCGTCAGATGAATATTTCAAAGCGGTGAAGCCTGCGAAACTGAACGCGGAAATCATCAAGCCGGTGTTCCTCGATGAGAAGAACGGCAAGTTTAAAGTCATCAGCTTCTATGCCAAAAAAGCGCGCGGCCTGATGAGCCGTTACATCATTGAACATCGCCTGACAAAACCGGAACAGCTGACGGCGTTCGACAGCGAAGGTTACTTCTTCGACGAAGCGTCATCAGCAGGCAACGAACTGGTCTTTAAGCGCCACGAGCAATAAAAAAGCCGCCTGCGAGACAGGCGGCTTTTCCCTTCATTCAGCCTGCGCCGCTTACGGCGCTTTGCTCATCATCAGTTCACGCAGCGCAGCGAAATCCGCCGGCAGCGAATGCGACAGCAGCGGCAGATCGACGCGTTCGGCAAGCTCCGGCGGGAGTTCCAGCGTTTCGCCAAGCACCGCTTCCACGCTCTCTTTGAATTTCGCCGGATGCGCGGTGCCGAGGAACAGCCCGTACTCGCCAGGGCGTAGCTGATCGCGCAGCGCGCGGTAAGCCACCGCCGCGTGCGGCTCAGAGAGATACCCCAGCTCGCGCAGTTCGCGCATGGTTGCCTTTGTGGTGTCATCGTCGATGGTTGCCACACCCAGCTCGTTAAGACGCCAGATTTTACGGCGGAAGAGTTCTTCCACGCGCGGCCAGTTGTTTGGCTGTGACACATCCATCGCGTTCGAGAGCGTCGCCACCGTCGCATTCGGCAGCCACTCGCCGTGTTGCAGGAAACGCGGCACGGTGTCGTTGGCATTGGTGGCGGCGATAAAGCGCTTCACCGGCAGCCCGGCGGATTTTGCCAGCAGCCCGGCGGTGAGATCGCCGAAGTTGCCGCTCGGCACCGACACCACCAGCTGGTTGCGGGCTTCCTGCGGCAGCTGCGCGACAGCTTCAAAGTAGTAGCAGATCTGCGCCAGCAGGCGGCTGATGTTAATGGAGTTAGCAGAGTTAAGGCCAAGTTTCGCCTTCAGCTCTTCGTCATCAAACGCCTGTTTCACCAGCGCCTGACAGGCGTCGAAATCGCCGTCGATGGCGACGGTTTCAATATTGCCGCCAAGCGTACAGAACAGTTTTTCCTGCAGCGGGCTGATTTTGCCGCGCGGATAGAGAATTACTACCTGCACGTTTTTCAGGCCGTAAAACGCGTGGGCTACTGCCGCGCCCGTGTCGCCGGAGGTTGCAGTCAGAATGGTTACCGGTTTATCGCCGCTGATTTGCGTCAGCATCTGCGCCATAAAACGGCCGCCGAAATCTTTGAACGCCAGCGTCGGGCCGTGGAACAGCTCCAGACAGCCGATATCTTCCGTTACCTGGCTTACCGGCGCCGGGAAGGTGAACGCCTTTTCCACGCGCTGACGCAGCGTGTCCGTCGGAATTTCATCGCCGATATAAGCGGAGAGGATTTTGCTGCTGCGGGAGACAAAATCCATCTCCAGCATTTCGTCGATCTCAGTCAGGCTGAATTCCGGCAAATCATGCGGGAAAAACAGCCCCTGATTTTTACCCAGTCCCTGCGTGACGGCCTGCGCAAAGCTGACCTGCTCGTTATGATCTTTCAGATTATAAAGTTTCATGCGTTATCCCAGTACTCGTGCGCCAGCCGTGTCGAGACGGCAAATATGTACAAAGCCTTCCTGATTTTGCAGATAGTGCTGCTTCAGCCACTCTGCCACCCGCTGCGCGGTGTCGGTTTTATCGCAGACCGCGAACAGCGTCGGGCCGGAGCCGGAGATCCCGCAGGCGAGCGCTCCGGTCTCCAGCGCCGCCTGACGCGCCTCGCTAAAGCCCGGCAGCAGTTTTGTGCGGTAAGGCTCGGCGATGACGTCACGCATCAGTTTAGCGGCAAGCTGCGGCTGGCGCGTATGGCAGGCGTGAATAAAGCCCGCGAGATAGCGCCCGTGGCTGATGCAATCCTGACGGCGATACTGCGCCGGTAAAATCGCCCGCGCCTCGGCGGTAGAGACTTTAATGCCCGGATACGCCATTACCCACAGCCACTCATCAAAGCACGGCACCGGCTGGCTGATAATGTTGTTTTCTTCCAGCATCAGCTGCAGCCCGCCCAGAAAACAGGGCGCGACGTTATCGTAATGAATGCTGCCGGAGATGCGCCCTTCCAGCTCGCCCATCAGCGTCAGCAGGCGGTCATCGCTAAGCGGCTTGCCGCAAAATTCGTTCATCGCCATCAGGCCCGCGACCACCGAACAGGCGCTGGAGCCTAGCCCGGAGCCTATCGGCATATTTTTTTCAAGCGTCATGGCGACCGGCACGGTTTTGCCTATCTCCTGACAAAAACGCTCCCAGCACTGCCAGGCGATATTTTCGCGCGGCTCGGCGGGCAGCTTGCTGACGAAGCGCCCGGTGTTGGTCAGCGAAAATTCCGCCGCCGCTTCCACCGTTACGCAGTCGCCCAACAGCTCGCCATTCACCGGCGATACCGCCGCGCCTAATACGTCAAACCCCACGCTGACGTTGCCAATGGAGGCCGGGGCATACACTTTAACCATCTTAAACTCCTAACTTCCATGACAGGGTGCGCAGCAGATCGGCGAACACGCCCGCCGCCGTGACATCATTACCTGCGCCGTAGCCGCGCAGCACCAGCGGCAGCGGCTGATAGTAACGGCTGTAGAACGCCAGCGCGTTTTCGCCGTTTTTCACTTTATAGAGCGGATCGTTGCCGTCAACGGCGGCGATTTTCACGCGGCAGACGCCATCTTCTTCAATGGTGCCGATATAACGCAGCACTTTGCCTTCATCGCGGGCCTGCGCCACGCGGGCGGCGAACTCGTCGTCCAGTTGCGGTAGACGCGCCATAAAGCTTTCGGTATCGCCGCTGTCGTCAAAGCTTTCCGGCAGTACCGGCTCAATAACGATATCGCTAAGCTCAAGATGGCGGCCTGTTTCACGCGCCAGGATCAGCAGTTTACGCGCCACATCCATGCCGGAGAGATCGTCGCGCGGATCCGGCTCGGTATAGCCCATTTTGCGCGCCATCGTGGTTGCTTCAGAGAGGCTCATGCCCTCATCCAGCTTACCGAAGATAAAAGAGAGCGAGCCGGAGAGAATGCCCGCGAAGCGTTGCAGCTCATCGCCCGCATTCAGCAGGTTTTGCAGGTTTTCGATTACGGGCAGCCCCGCGCCAACGTTGGTGTCATAGAGGAATTTGCGGCGCGACGCGGCGGCGGCGTGGCGCAGCTGGTGGTAGTACGCCATTGACGACGTGTTAGCCTTTTTGTTGGGCGTCACCACGTGGAAGCCTTCGCGCAGGAAATCGGCGTACTGATCCGCCACCGCCTGGTTAGACGTACAGTCGACAATCACCGGGTTCAGCAGATGATACTCTTTCACGAGACGGATCAGGCGGCCGAGATTAAACGGCTCGTTGGCCTCTTCCAGCGCCGCGCGCCAGTTCTCCAGATCGAGACCGTGAACGTTGGTCAGCAACGCGCGGGAATTGGCGACACCGCAAACGCGCAGATCGATATGCTTCTGCTTGAGCCACGCCTGCTGGCGCTTAAGCTGCTCCAGCAGCGCGCCGCCAACGCCGCCGACGCCGATGACAAACACTTCGATTACCTGATCGGTGTTAAACAGCATCTGATGCGTGACCCGCACGCCGGTGGTGGCGTCATCATTACTCACCACCACAGATATAGAACGCTCAGACGAGCCCTGCGCGATCGCCACGATGTTAATGTTGGCGCGGGCGAGCGCCGCGAAGAATTTGGCGGAGATGCCGCGCAGCGTGCGCATGCCGTCGCCCACCACCGAGATAATCGCCAGCCGCTCCATGATGGAGAGCGGCTCCAGCAGCCCTTCTTTCAGCTCCAGATAGAATTCCTCTTCCATTGCTCGCTGCGCGCGGGCGCAGTCGCTTTGCGGCACGCAGAAGCTGATGCTGTACTCTGAGGACGACTGGGTTATCAGCACCACCGAGATCCCGGCGCGGGACATGGTCGCGAACACGCGCGCCGCCATCCCCACCATGCCTTTCATGCCGGGGCCGGAGACGTTAAACATCGCCATATTGTTCAGGTTGCTGATGCCTTTCACCGGCAGGCCATCTTCATCGCTGGACGCGCCAATCAGCGTGCCTGGCGCCTGCGGGTTACCGGTATTTTTAATCAGACAAGGGATCTGGAACTGGGCGATGGGGGTAATAGTGCGAGGGTGAAGAACTTTAGCGCCGAAGTAGGAGAGCTCCATGGCCTCCTGATACGACATCGACTTCAGGAGCCTGGCGTCCGGCACCTGGCGCGGGTCACAGGTATAAACGCCATCGACGTCGGTCCAGATCTCACAACAGTCGGCGCGCAGACACGCCGCCAGCACTGCGGCGGAATAATCAGAGCCGTTGCGCCCGAGCACGACCAGCTCGCCTTTGTCGTTCCCGGCGGTAAAACCGGCCATCAGGATCATATGATCCGCCGGGATTTTGCTGGCCGCGATGCGGCGGGTGGATTCGGTGATATCGACCGTGGATTCAAGGTAATGGCCGACCGCGAGCAGTTTCTCCACCGGATCAATGACCGTGACTTTATGGCCGCGCGCCTCAAGCAGCGCCGACATAATAGCGATTGAGAGTTTTTCGCCGCGGCAGATCAGCGCCGCGTTGATGCTGTCCGGGCACTGGCCGAGCAGGCTGATGCCGTGCAGCACATGTTTAATTTGGGCGAATTCCTGATCGACCAGCGCTTTCATCTGCGCATACGGGAATTCAGGCTGGGCGTCGCTGAGGCCTTTCAGGAGTTCGGCAAAAATACGTTCGGCATCGCTGATATTCGGCAGGGCATCCTGGCCACTGATGGTTTTTTCAATCATCGCCACCAGATGGTTGGTGATTTTTGCGGGGGCAGAAAGAACGGTCGCTACCTGCCCCTGCCTGGCATTGCTCTCCAGAATGTCGGCGACACGCATAAAGCGTTCTGCGTTCGCGACCGATGTACCGCCGAATTTCAACACTCGCATTGTTGTTACCCCTTGATTTTATGCCGAAAAAAAAGCCCGCACTGTTCAGGTGCGGGCTTTTTTCAGTTTTTCCTGTACGCGTCAGCCCGCCCCGTTACCTGTGGTAATGGTGGTGGTAGTAATAATGGTAGTCAGGCTGATGCGAATCATGGATGTTGTGTGCTCTGTACTTTTCTGTTTTCTGTCCTGTATCTCTATTGGTTAAAGTAATCGTCAGGTTAAGTCAACGAATATTTCATTTACGCACCGGCCGAAACTTTCCCCACGGATACCGATAAAAGCCGCACTCACGGCCCGAAAAACCGGCAAACGCCCTGCCTCTTTAGCATTTAATGCTATCCAATGGAGACATATCAGCATTTCAGCCCGCCACTTTTTTATCGATATCGTGCAGCAAACGATGCAGCATTGCGGTGTCGCGCTGCTCAAGCAGCCCGAGACGCTGCTGTAACCAGTCGGCCATTTTGAGGTCGTCTGCCACCCCGAGCGTCGCCAGCAACGTATCAATGCGCAGACGTAACGCTTTCAGCTGTTGCTCATCGGCGGCGGGTGCGACAGCAGGCACGTTTTGCATCAGCGCGGTTAACTGATAGCAGTACACCATCACCGCCTGGCCCAGATTGAGCGACGGATAGTCCGCCACCATCGGCACGCCGGTCAGTACATCGGCCAGCGCCAGCTCGTCGTTGGTCAGCCCCGAATCCTCACGGCCAAACACCAGCGCCGTGACCGGCAGCCAGGCCGCTTTCTCTTCAAGCAGCGGCAATAACTGTTGCGGCGTCGCGTAATAGTGAAATTTGGCGCGGCTACGCGCCGTGGTGGCGACAGTAAAATCCACCTCTTCCAGCGCGGCGGCGAGCGTGTCGTAATGCCTTGTATTGTCGAGAATATCGCCCGCGCCGTGGGCAACGCGCCGTGCGGCCGGGTCGAGATGAGCTTCACTGGCGACGATCCGCAGTTCGGTAAATCCCATGGTTTTCATCGCGCGCGCGGCGGCACCGACGTTTTCAGGTCTGGCGGGAGACACAAGAATAATGGGCAAACGCATAAGGCTTTTAATGATCCTGTTGTGGAGGTAAATATCAGCGCGCTAATTAATACGCGTCGCGAATTTACATTTTATATACAATTACAGCATGAAAGTGACAGTAAAAACGATAAATAATAGTTATGAATAATTCAGAAAAGCGCGGCTTAATTATGCTTTAAAAGCTGTCTTATGCGGCTGTTTAGCATCAAAAAAAGCCATATAAATTCCGCTTGCTTATCGGATTCACCTTGTTTATTAATTAGGATACGAAATTATCCGTATTGTTATTCAAATGTAACCAAAGTTAGTTCTTCGCTGCGACGATCTCATCAAACTGTTAACGTGCTACAATTGAACTTGATATATGTCAACGAAGAGTAGTTTTATTGGGTGTTGGTATCGTATCATCCTGTTATGTTGCTGTTAAAATGGTTAGGATGACTGCCGTTTTTGACACCGTCGGGTCCAGAGGGAAAAGTACCCACGACCGAGCTAATGATGTTGTTGACGTTGATGGAAAGTGCATCAAGAACGCAATTACGTACTTTAGTCATGTTACGCCGGGCATGTTAATTTATGGCATGCAGAAGGCAGGTCAGGGACTTTTGTACTTCCTGTTTCGATTTAGTTGGCAATTTTTAGGTAGCAAACATGCAGACCCCGCACATTCTTATCGTTGAAGACGAGTTGGTTACACGCAACACGTTAAAAAGTATTTTCGAAGCAGAAGGCTATGATGTCTCTGAAGCCACCGATGGCGCCGAGATGCATCAGATCCTGTCTGATAATGATATCAACCTGGTTATCATGGATATCAACCTGCCGGGTAAAAACGGTCTGCTGCTGGCGCGTGAACTGCGCGAGCAGGCGAACGTCGCGCTGATGTTCCTGACCGGCCGTGATAACGAGGTGGATAAAATCTTAGGCCTTGAAATTGGTGCCGACGATTATATCACCAAGCCGTTTAACCCCCGCGAGCTGACTATTCGCGCCCGCAACCTGCTCTCCCGCACCATGAATCTCGGTACGGTGAGCGAAGAGCGCCGCAGCGTGGAAAGCTACAAGTTCAACGGCTGGGAGCTTGATATCAACAGCCGTTCGCTGATTAGCCCTAACGGTGAGCAGTACAAACTGCCGCGCAGCGAATTCCGCGCGATGCTGCATTTCTGCGAAAACCCGGGCAAGATCCAGACCCGTGCGGAACTGCTGAAGAAAATGACCGGTCGCGAGCTCAAGCCGCATGACCGTACCGTTGATGTGACCATCCGTCGCATTCGTAAACATTTCGAGTCCACGCCGGACACCCCGGAAATCATCGCCACCATTCATGGCGAAGGTTACCGTTTCTGCGGCGATCTGCAGGAATAAGGCGTTTCGGCGCCACGCAAAAAGGGCGGAATTTCCGCCCTTTTTTATTGCCCGCGTTTTACTTCCAGAGCCGGAACCGCTCCTCCTGCGGTGCAGGCGTCAGGCGCTGATAGCGTGGTTTCGCGGGCGTCAGCGCATACCAGTCGATATGGCGCGTCAGCAGCATCACCGCCGTCAGCGCGACGAACAGCAACCCGCTGCCGAGCAACAGCGCGAAATCCTGCGAGCGCAGCAGTTGCCAGAGCACGCCGTCGAGCGCCAGCAGACCACCGGCGAACATCAGGCTGCGCCGCCACCCTTTCAGTACCGCCTGAAGATAGAGCGCGTTCAGCCCCGCTCCTGCAAGGCTTGCGGTAAGCCAGGCCAGGTTAAAGCCGATATGCTCTGAAAATGCCAGCAGCAGCAGATAAAACATCACCAGTGAAAGCCCCACCAGCAGATACTGCACCGGGTGCATCGTAATACCGCTGAGCGTTTCGCAGACGAAAAACGCCATATAGGTGAGCGCTATCAGCAGCACGGCGTATTTCACCGCCCGGTCGGTTAGCTGGTACTGATCCACCGGCGTTGCCACCGTCACGCTAAACGCGGGCAAGTTGCGAAGCGTCACGCTCTGCGCGTCATGAAATTCACTGTCGATATTGTTGGCATACCAGCTGCTGCGCCATTTCGCCGCAAAACCGCTGGGGGAAATCTCCCGCGTCGCTGGCAGGAAATTGCCATAAAAACCCGGATGCGGCCAGTTGCTGATAAGCGACAGCTCGCTGTTGCGGCCCAGCGGCACGACGGAAAACGCGCCGGTGCCGTTCAGCTCCAGTGAGAAACTGACTGCGAGCGTCGGGGAGTTCAAAAGCTCAGCAGGTACGATGGCATGCAACCCCTGGCCGCCCTCTTCAAGACCGGAACCGGGCTCCACCGCCAGCGCCTGCCCGTTGATTTTCAGCGCGCCCACGTTACCGATGCCGCGAGCATCGCCCACCGCCATCACCAGCCGCGGGTCGCCCAGCTGATACTGCGCGCCGGGGTTGAGCCCCTGTTCAGGCAAGGTAAAGCGCGCTTCCAGCACGATATCGCTGCGCCAGACTTGCCCTTCGTAAATGCCGATATGCCGCGGCTCAACCACCTGCTTTCCCGTGACCACCAGCGACTCCGGCAGCCAGTAGCGAATAAAACTGCGCTGTTTGGTGACGTCTTTGCCCCCTTCCGTCACGGTGGTGATTTCGGTTACCGGAATGGCGATAAGCGGCCCCACCAGCTTTTGCGGCCCGCTGGTGCTCTGCTCAAGCGAGCGGGACACATCGTCGCGATAGTCGGCACGCTCGCCGATAACCACGCTCAGAATACGCAGTGGAATTAACAGCAGCGCCATACAGCCCAGCAGCGCCAGCCCTTTTAACATCAGTGGTGATTTCAACATAAGCCTCTCCTCTTCGATGCTGCCGAAGATAGAGAGCTTATGTGGGGTGGAAATGAAGTTATGTGAAGCGTCGGTGAAGTCAGGCGAGCGGTAACGTCAGCCGCGCCTCAACGCCGCCTTCAGGGCGGTTAACTAGCGCTATCTCGCCCTGGTGAAGCCGCGCCACTTCCTGCACAAAAGCAAGGCCGAGCCCGCTGCTCTTCTGCCCGCTCGCGCGCGGCAGTGAATAGAACCGCTCGAAGATACGCGCCAGCGCGTAATCCGGAATACCGCTGCCGGTATCCGTTACGCGCACGATAACGCGCTCGCCCTCCTGCCACGCGCCAAGCGTTATCTCACCACCAGGCGGGGTGAAGTCGAGCGCATTGACAAGAAGATTGCCGATGGCCTGGTGCAGCAGCGCCTCGTCGCCCGCCACGCGCAGGCTGCCGGGAGCGGGGTCGATAGTGAGCCGCACCGATTTTTGCAAAAGCGTCGAGGCATGCAGCTCCGCGAGCGTGGCGAAAAGCGATGCCAACAATACCGGCTCAGGCACGATCTCCAGCCGGTTTTCCAGCTTCGCCTGCTGCAACAGTTTTTCAACCAGCGCCTGCATACGCGCGTTTTGCTCAAGAATATTGTCGCAAAAGCGCTGTGCCACCGCCGGCGGCGGTGATTCACGCAGGATCTCCGCCGCGCCGCGAATGCCTGCAAGCGGGCTTTTCAGCTCGTGAGTCAGCGCGTGGACGTACTGCTCGATATAGTTTTTACCCTCCAGCCGTACGCGCATATTTTCCAGCGCCTGGGCGAGACGTCGCAGCTCGCTGCTGCCGGGGTCAGGCAGCGGCAGCGGTGCGGCTTCGGTGACCGAATCGGCGTAACGCACCAGTGTGCCGATGGAGCGGTTAATCCACAGCACCATAACGATGCCGGTCAGCAGCGCGATACCGAGCAGCGCCACGCCCGCCATCATGATCCGGTGTTCGCTGCGCCTGATCACCGGCGCAAGCGCGATATTCGGCTTGCCCACGCTCAGCACGCCGATGATGCGCCCGGCGTCGCGCACGGGCGCGGCGACATACATTACTGTGCTGTCAGGGTCGTCCGGATGCAGCGGCGAACTGCGCGCGCCATACTTGCCGCGAAGCGTCAGCCAGACATCGTTCCAGCGCGAATAGTCCTGCCCGACTGCCGCGCCGCTGGAGTCAAACACCACGCGCCCCTGCGCGTCGGTCAGGTACACGCGGTATTCATTGCGCTCTTTTTTAATGCCGCTGATGTTGGCGTTGACCGGGTAATGATTTAACCGCTCAAAGGCCTGCGCCAGCTGCCCGTCGCGCGGATGGCCCGCCAGCAGATCGTCACGGGCGATTTCCGCCAGCAGCGTGGCGGTGTCATTAAGCGAGCCCTCTGTCGCACGCCGCACGCCGGGTTTGATCTCCTGCACGAAAATCGTGAGAACAAACCAGGCCGCCACGGCGACGATCAGAAAGTAGCCCAGCAGCAGCCGCATGCCGATACGCATCAGTTTACCGCCAGGCTGTAACCCAGCCCCCGATGCGTATTGACAGGCGACACGTCAGGATTCACCGCGCGCAGCTTGGCACGCAGCGTTTTAATATGGGTATCGACGGTGCGATCGAAACTGTCGTTCGCATCTCCCCAGACGATATCCATCAGTTGCTGGCGCGAATAGACGCGCCCCGGCGCCAGCAGCAGCGTTTTCAGCAGCAGGTATTCATAGCGGGTGAGCGACAGCGGCTGACCACACCAGGCGATGTGCGCGGCCTCGTCATTGAGCTCGAAACGCCCCACCCGCACGACGGTCTGCGCGCCGCGCTGCTGCTTTTGCAGACGCCGCAGGATGGTACGCACACGGGCGCAAACTTCCCGAGGCGAAAACGGCTTGGCGACATAATCATCCGCGCCGATTTCCAGGCCAATAAGCTTATCGACCTCTTCGCTGCGCGCGGTCAGAAACAGCACCGGCAGCGCCGGATGCGCCGCCAGAAGCTGACGACACAGCTCAAAGCCGCTGATATCCGGCAGGCCCACATCCAGCACAACGAGATCGGGCAGCGTCTGGCGCGCGGCATCCAGCGCGGGCAGCCCGCGCTCAAACGTCCGCACCGTAAACCCTTCAAGCTGCATCACATATGACAGCGCTTCGCTGATGCTGGTCTCATCCTCCACCAGCCAGACGGTTGTCTGATTCATCCTGAATAGTCCTGTGAATTACCGGGCCTGACCCCACGGCATAATCGGTACGGCGCTCAGCGCGTTTTTCGGCGAGCCTTCGACAACTTTATCGGAATAGGTCAGATAGGCGAGCGTGTTGCGTTTCGCGTCGTAAAAACGCACCACCTGCAGTTTTTTAAAGACCAGCGATGTGCGCTTCTGGAACACCACATCGCCCTGCGCTTTCCCGGCTTTGATTTTATCGCTCAGTTCAATGGGCCCGACCTGCTGGCAGGAAATCGCCGCATCGGACGTGTCTTCCGCAAGCCCCAGCCCGCCCTTGATACCGCCGGTTTTGGCGCGGCTCAGGTAGCAGGTCACATTTTTGACATCCGGATCGTCAAACGCTTCCACCACAATTTTGTGATCCGGCCCCAGCCATTTAAACACGGTATCAACCGATCCAATTTCTTCCGCACGTAAACCGCCAGTTAAAGCCATAAACAATGCCGGAATTAATAACAGCTTGTATTTCATATTGTTACCATTCATTAAAGGTTACGTTTAGTGATTATTCACCGTTAAAACAAAAAACCTTACAGATCACATTGTTACTCAAAAATCCTGTTTTGCAGCAGTCCGCTCCGCTTTAACCGCAAAAGAAAACACTGAATGCCAGAAGAACAAAAAATGCTACTATTCGCTACCCACTTTTTCAGGCACTGCGTTTAAGGATGAGGATTAAATATGGATCAGTCTGGGATCATTCGGGATCTGCTCGCCTGGCTGGAAAGCCATCTTGATCACCCCTTGTCTCTGGACAATGTGGCGGCTAAAGCCGGGTATTCCAAGTGGCATTTGCAACGGATGTTCAAAGAGGTGACGGGCCATGCCATCGGGGCTTATATTCGCGCGCGCCGCTTGTCCAAATCCGCCGTTGCGCTGCGTCTCACTGCGCGCCCGATTCTCGACATCGCGCTGCAATACCGTTTCGATTCGCAACAGACGTTTACTCGCGCGTTTAAAAAGCAGTTCTCGCTGACGCCTGCGCTCTATCGCCGCTCGGCGGACTGGAGCGCGCAGGGTATGCGCCCGCCGCTGCGCCTTGAGCCGTTCACGCCACCGCCGCATCAGTTTGTCACGCTCGCGCCGATGCACCTCACCGGCCTCACCCAGAGCTATACCTGCTCGCTTGAGCAAATCTCGGTGTTCCGCCAGCAGATGCGTGTCCAGTTCTGGCGCGAATTTCTCGCGAACTGTCCGACCATTCCACCGGTCTTTTACGGCCTGAATGAATCACGCCCGAGCGTCGAAAAAGATGACGAGCAGGAAGTCTTTTACACCACCGCGCTGCCGGAGCCGCTGGCGGAAGGCTGCGTGGAGCACGCCCATCCGGTGACGCTGGAGGGCGGCGATTATGTGCAGTTTACCTATGAAGGACCAGGCACCGGCGTTCAGGAGTTTATCCTGACCGTCTACGGCACCTGTATGCCCGCACTGGGGCTGACGCGCCGCCGTGGTCAGGATATCGAGCGCTATTTGCTTACGGAGGCGTCCGGTGCCCAGGAGGGCGACATCAACCTGCGCTGCGAGTACCTGATCCCCATCCGCCGTTAACGCTGTAGCTCATCCAGCGCAGGCGCATCGAGATGCGACACATCGCCTGCGGTTTCCACCACCCAGCCGGACGCCAGCCACGGGCTCTGCTGATAATCGACACGAGAGATTGAGCAGTTGCGCAGGCGCAGTCGGCGCTCCGCATACGCGGGCAGACCGAGAATGGTGCTGACGAGGCAGCCAAGCGCCATACCGTGGCTCACCAGTAACGGGCGGCTTCCCGGCGGCAGATCGAGGCAGGCGTTCAGCGCGCCGTGCATACGCTCGCTCACTTCCTGCATCGATTCCCCTTGCGGAATACGACCATCCGGCGTGCCGTTCACCAGCTGGCGACGCCAGCCTTCTTCTTCTTCGCTGAGGGTGTCGAGATGACGGCGCTCAAGGATGCCCATATCCAGCTCGCGCAGGCGCGGATCGAGTATCACGTCGCAGCCGCAGCCCTGCGCGATAATCTCAGCGGTGCGCTGCGTGCGTCCCAGATCGCTTGTGATAATGTGCGTGATGCCAAGCGCTTTAGCGCGCTGCGCCACCTGCATGGCCTGGCGTTCCCCTTTTTCCGTCAATGGGCTGTCCGATTGCCCCTGGATGCGTCGCTCGGCGTTCCACTGCGTTTCACCGTGGCGAACCAGATATACCTGTAACATGCTTTTTATCCGTTATACTGCTGCGACTTTAAACGTCTGTGAGTGTGAATTGAATTATGTACCATGTTGTCTGCGCCACGACGAATCCAGCCAAAATTCAGGCGATTCTGCGTGCATTTAGCGAGATTTTCGGCGAAGCATCCTGCCATATTGACGCCGTCTCCGTCGATAGCGGCGTGCCGGAACAGCCGCTCGGCAGTGAAGAAACGCGCACCGGCGCACGCCAGCGCGTCATTAATGCCCGCGCGCTGCGCCCGCAAGCCGATTACTGGGTGGCGATTGAAGCCGGTATTGATGACGACAGCACGTTTAGCTGGGTAGTGATTGAAAGCGCAGACCAGCGTGGCGAAGCGCGCTCGGCGACGCTGCCGCTGCCTGCGGCGATCCTTAATGAAGTGCGCGCCGGAAAAGCGCTTGGGCCGGTGATGTCGGCCTGGACAGGCATTGATGAAATCGGGCGTAAAGAAGGGGCTATCGGCATTTTCACCGCCGGTAAGCTGACGCGCAGCAGCGTCTACCATCAGGCGGTGATCCTGGCCTTAAGCCCCTTTCATAACGCGATTTACCGCTGAGCCTGTAACAGCTCCTGCTCAAGCCACTGGCGCAGCTCCGGCGGCGCCGCTTTCAGGCTGTTAGAGCCGCGGGTGATCGTCGCGATCCCCGCGCCCAGTTCGCTTTTCAGCTCGCGCTGGCTCATCTCGCCGCGCAGCAGCTCTTCAATGATCCGCACACGCGTGCCGAGCGCGGCGCGTTCGTCCGGCGTCAGCAGCAGCGTCAGCAGCGGAAGATGCAGGTCGTTGTCGAAAGATTGTTTCAGGAGCGCCACAAAGCGCAGCCACTCCTGATTACTCTGTTCGGCCTGGGCCGCGGAATAGGTTGAATGTTGAGTCATCAGATGCCGCCATACTCGTTCACTAGTACGACAGAATAGCACAACGCCGCCGAATCAGTAACGGCGGCTCCACTCCGCATCGCTCATCAACACCGGCTTACCGCCCATGAAGTAACGGTAATAGGCATCATAAGCCAGCACGTTTTTCACATAACCGCGCGTTTCGGAGAACGGAATACTTTCAACAAACGCGACCGCATCGATACGCCCGGCGCTGTTGCCAAGCCAGGTGCGCACGCGCCCCGGCCCGGCGTTATAGGCGGCGGAGGCGAAAATACGGTTGTTGTCGAACATGCCATAGACGTACTGCAAATAGCTGGTGCCTATCTGGATGTTGGTTTCCGGGTCGAGCAGCTGCGCGCTATTGCTGTAGCCTGGCAGATTAAACATCTTCACCGTGTGGGTGGCGGTGCCCGGCATTAATTGCATCAGGCCAGCCGCGCCTACCGGCGAGCGCACTTTCGGGTTCCAGGCGCTCTCCTGACGGGCGATCGCCATCGCGTAACTCTGCGGAACGGCTTTGTCGCTCACGTAGCGGGCAAAGAGGTCTTTATAAGCCAGCGGGAAACGCTCTTCGAGCTGATCCCAGAGCTTACCGGCGATCGTCGCCTGCACGCTCAGATCCCACCAGTTGCGGTCAAACGCGTAACGCGCCAGCGCCGCCTGTTCCTGCTTGCTGCGACTGGTGACGAGATTCGCCCATTCGCTGCGCGCGGTGTTATCAAGCCCCCAGTACATCAGCTCGCGCACGCGCGCCATCTCCGGGCCTTCAAACAGCGTGGCGTTTACCGCTGGCGCTTTATCGACACGCAGCGGGTAATCTTCGCCAAGCCGCTGGGCCGCTGCCATCGGGTAGAAACCGCGCTGCTGCATCAGCGAATGCAGAATGGTTTTGGCCTCGTCGTCGCGCCCGCGCTCCATCAGGAGATCGGCCTGCCAGTAGCGCCATTCGTCTTTTTCTTTCGCCTCCATCGGCAGGCGCGCAAGCCAGGTGTTCAGCCCGCTGCGATCGCCGGTGCCAAGCGCCATACGCACCCGACGCTCAATGAGCGATGTGGATTCTGAACGCATGATCGCGTCGTCGCGCCAGCGGGCCTGCTCTTCGGTGACATCGCTGCCCATGAGACGCCACGCCACGATATCGCGCAGCTCCTGCGCCTGGGCGTCGTTCAGTTGCTGCGCCTGGATGAGCGAGGGGATCATCAGCCGCGCGTTTTCCACATCCTGACGGGCGACGCTTGCAAACGCCACCGCGGCCATCTGGCGCGTGAAATCGGTCGCGCCGACGCTGCGCACAAAAGTCATCACGCTGTTGGGATCGTTTGCCAGGCTCACCAGCGCGCTGCTGATGGTCTGATAATCCGGCGGCAGCTGGCTTGCGAGCGAGCTGACAAGCGACGTGTTGCCCTCTTTCATCGCAAGGCGAATGCGCTCAAGGTAAGCCAGCGGATCCTGCGCGCCGGACGTGCGCCACGCCTGGAAGAGGCGCTCGCACGCCGCAGGCAGGTTTTTGCCGGTCTGCCAGAGATCTTTCGCGCCCTGCCAGGCGCCCTGCGCGTCACCGGTGTTCCACTTCGCGTAATAGTAGTTGCACTGCGCCTCGGTGCTGCCAGGCGGTTGCGGGCTGAACGCCAGCAGGCCGCGCCAGTCTTCGCGGCGCGCCAGTTCGTTGACAAACCGGGACGTCAGCGTGCGCGCCGGCGGCAGCGTCGGGTTTGCCTGGATAAACTGCTGCACCGCGATAGTCGGCTCGTTCATGAGATCGTCAGTGAGCTGGCGATACTGCAAATAGGGATAGAGCGGATAGGTTTGCAGGGTGGGCATCATCTGCTCCACCACGTCCATCTGCCGGTTATCCCACGCTTGTTTGATCTGCGCATAGCGGCTGCGCTGCTCGTCGAGCGAATCGGCGCGTGCGGCCTGGCCGAGCGTCAGCAGGCAGACGCCCGCCGCCAGCCACCGCCAGACGACCTGTCTGGATGTTCCCACAATCCTTCCTCATGTTAATTGACTGACCGGCAGCCTCATGCCGCCTGAAATTCTCAGATACTTCATGCTAACCAGGCGAAGGCCGTTGCGCCATGTCGCGAACATTTTTTTACCATTCGCGCATTAATGCCTCTTACGCCGCATTCACGGCGTTGCTGGCTGGGATTAAGCGTTGAAAACAGCTAAACTCCGCAGCTGAGAAACCCTTAATCATGATAAGAGGCGAAGTCCAACGTGGCTCAATTCGTATACACCATGCATCGCGTCGGCAAAGTCGTTCCGCCGAAGCGACACATTCTGAAGAATATCTCTCTGAGCTTTTTCCCTGGCGCCAAAATCGGTGTGCTGGGCCTGAACGGCGCCGGTAAATCCACCCTGCTGCGCATCATGGCGGGCATCGATAAAGATATCGAAGGTGAAGCCCGTCCGCAGCCTGGCATCAAAATCGGCTACCTGCCGCAGGAGCCGCAGCTCAACCCTGAACATACCGTGCGCGAATCGATCGAAGAAGCGGTTGCGGAAGTCGTTAACGCGCTCAAGCGCCTGGATGAAGTGTACGCGCTGTACGCCGATCCGGATGCCGATTTCGATAAGCTCGCCGCCGAGCAGGGCAAACTGGAAGAGATTATCCAGGCTCATGACGGCCACAACCTGAACGTGCAGCTGGAACGCGCGGCCGACGCCCTGCGTCTGCCGGACTGGGATGCGAAAGTCGCGAATCTCTCCGGTGGTGAACGCCGCCGCGTGGCGCTCTGCCGCCTGCTGCTCGAAAAACCGGACATGCTGCTGCTCGACGAACCGACCAACCACCTGGACGCCGAATCCGTCGCCTGGCTGGAGCGCTTCCTGCACGACTTCGAAGGCACCGTTGTAGCGATTACTCACGACCGTTACTTCCTCGATAATGTGGCAGGCTGGATCCTCGAACTGGACCGCGGCGAAGGTATTCCGTGGGAAGGCAACTACTCTTCCTGGCTTGAGCAGAAAGATCAGCGTCTGGCGCAGGAAGCCTCTCAGGAAGCGGCGCGTCGTAAATCTATCGAGAAAGAGCTGGAGTGGGTGCGTCAGGGCGCGAAAGGCCGTCAGTCCAAGGGCAAAGCCCGTCTGGCGCGCTTTGAAGAGCTTAACAACACCGAATACCAGAAGCGTAACGAAACCAACGAACTCTTTATTCCGCCGGGACCGCGTCTGGGCGATAAAGTGGTGGAAGTCAGCCACCTGCGTAAATCCTACGGCGACCGCGTGCTGATTGACGATCTGAGCTTCTCCGTGCCGAAAGGCGCGATTGTCGGCATCATTGGTCCGAACGGCGCGGGTAAATCGACGCTGTTCCGTATGATGTCTGGCCAGGAACAGCCGGACAGCGGTACCATTACGCTCGGTGAAACCGTGAAACTCGCGTCTGTTGACCAGTTCCGTGACGCCATGGACAACAGCAAAACCGTCTGGGAAGAAGTCTCCGGCGGGCTGGATATCATGAAGATCGGCAACACCGAAATGCCGAGCCGCGCGTACGTTGGCCGCTTTAACTTTAAAGGCGTGGACCAGGGCAAACGCGTGGGCGAGCTGTCCGGTGGTGAGCGTGGTCGTCTGCATCTGGCGAAACTGTTGCAGGTGGGCGGCAACATGCTGCTGCTCGATGAACCGACCAACGACCTGGATATCGAAACCCTGCGCGCGCTGGAAAACGCCCTGCTGGAGTTCCCGGGCTGCGCGATGGTTATCTCGCACGACCGCTGGTTCCTGGACCGTATCGCCACACACATTCTGGATTATCAGGATGAAGGCAAAGTGGAATTCTTCGAAGGTAACTTCACCGAGTACGAAGAGTATAAGAAACGCACGCTGGGCGCCGAAGCGCTGGAGCCGAAGCGTATCAAATACAAACGTATCGCCAAGTAATTCCCGCAACGGCCTTCTTAATGAAGGCCGTTTTATTAGTGATTCCCCTCAGATAAATACCTGCCCTCTACTCCGATTTATTCCTGACCAATTGTCCATTCACCCTTGTTATGGTAATTAATAAATCATATCCCTCCATTTTCATATGATCTTTCATGAACGAGGGTTTTTTATTATTAGCGCTATGATTTTCATGGAATGGAAATGTCACGGAATCGTTGTCAGGGTAAGCGGGCCGCCGCCTGCACGTCGTTAACGTCATCTCTCCTCGCTTTTCATCATTTTCAGCGTCAATACATAAAAACAACAGACAGTTTGTAGATTTACTACCGGCACGCGCCGTAGCCTCTCGCTATGCTTGATTGCTTTCTTTATACCGGCAACGATAGCTCGGGCATATTGACGTTATTAAACGCGCAGGCAGCCGTTAAAACATTTTTTATATAAATATATATCCGTCATTTATTCATTATATTAATGGTCATCACACAGTGCTCACGAAAATAAAACGTTTTTCAGCATGGATGCGGCGTCAGGATTTTTCCCGCCTGCTTATTTTGTTTCAGCGCCACAGCGCGAAAATCGTCATTGGCGCGCCATTTCTGTTGCTGGTGATTTATCTGCTTATTTTCAGCCAGCCGCGTTATGTGAGCGAATCACAGGTCGCCATCAAACGCGCCAGTGATATCGAAAACGGCAGCCTGAATATTGGCCTGCTGATGGGTGCCTCTAACCCTACTTCTGCCGAAGATGCGCTGTACCTGAAAGAGTATCTGCACTCGCCGGATCTCTTAGCCGTACTCGATAAACAGCTCAATTTCAAACAGGCCTTTGGCGACAGCGGACTGGATCTCTTCTATCACCTTTATGCCAGCGCGAGCGCCGAAGAATTTCTGGATTACTACCGTCACCGCATCACCATCAATTACGACAACAAAAACGGCCTGCTGACCATCCAGACTCAGGGCTTCACGCCCGAATTCGCCCTGCGTTTCAACCAGGCGGTGCTCAAAGAGTCTGAGCGGTTTATCAACGAGCTTTCGCATCATATTGCGCGCGACCAGCAATCCTTCGCCGAAAGCGAGCTCGACAAAGCGCGCAAGCGCCTCGATGCCAGCAAAAGCGCGCTGCTCGCCTTTCAAAACCGCAACCAGATGCTCGATCCACAAGCTTCCGCCGTGGCGGCGAGCTCAGCGGTCAACAACCTGACCGAGCAAAAGATTCGCCTCGAAACAGAGCTGCGTACTCTGCTGACATATCTGCGTGAAGATGCGCCGCAGGTCATCACGACGAAAAACACGCTGGCCTCCATTAACGCGCAAATTGAGAAAGAGAAAAACAACATTACCGCACCGGAAGGCGACCGCCTCAACCGTGTGGCGGCGGATTTCGAAGAGCTGAAATCGCGCGTGACGTTCGATACAGACCTGTACCAGCTCGCGCTCACGGCCATTGAAAAAACGCGCGTGGAATCGGCCCGCAAGCTGAAAAGCCTGGCGGTGATCAGCTCTCCCCAGCTTGCCGAGGAAGCCCGCTACCCCGAGACGCTCTACCTGTTAGCCAGTTGCCTGCTGATCTGCTGCCTGCTGTTCGGCACGCTCAGACTGCTGCTGGCCATTATTGACGATCACCGTGCTTAACCTTGCCGCTTTCACACCCGAGAGAGTTATGAAAAACGTTTCATCCGCCTCACTGATCTTTTTCTGTTTATCGGCCTGCGCCAGCGCGCTTGATCTCACCGCCGACCCGGCGCTGACCGGCGCGGCGCCCATTCTGTCATCGTCGTCATCGACTCCGGTCAGCGCAGATGGCTTTGATAACACGCCGCCGCCCGCGCCCGCCACGGTCATGAGCCGCATGTTCGGCGCACAGCTTTTTACCGTCCAAAACGCGGAAGGCGGGGCTGGCATCGCCTTCAATCCCAATTATGTGATTGGCCTTGGCGACACCATTCAGGTGCGTCTGTGGGGCGCTTTCACGTATGACGGCACATTAACTGTCGACCCGAAAGGCAACATCTTTCTGCCTAACGTCGGCCCGCTTAAAGTTGCAGGTGTGACGAATAGCCAGCTCAACGCACTGGTTATCTCGCGAGTGAAAGAGGTATACCAGGCGAATGTGAATGTCTACGCCTCGCTGGTTCAGGCGCAGCCGGTCAAAGTGTTTGTCACGGGCTATGTCCGCACGCCGGGGTTATATGGCGGCGTGGCGTCCGACTCACTGCTCTCGTATCTCAGCAAAGCGGGCGGCGTGGACAGCGAACGCGGCAGTTATGTCGATATCACCGTCAAACGCGGCCAGAAAACGCGCTCGCATGTGAACCTGTATGATTTTCTGCTCAACGGCAGCCTCAGTCTGTCGCAGTTCGCCGACGGCGACACCATTATTGTCGGTCCGCGCCAGCACACCTTTGGCGTCGAAGGCGATGTCTTTAACAGCTACGACTTTGAATTTACCGATGAGCGTATTCCGGTTTCCGAAGCGCTGCGCTGGGCGCGGCCTAAACCGGGGGCCACGCATGTGACGTTGATGCGCCAGCAAGGCGCGATGAAGCAGAGCGAATATTTCCCGATTAGCGAAACCGCAGGCCGCATGTTGCAGGATGGCGATCGCATGGTGGTCAGCTCCGATCGCTATACCGGCACCATCCAGGTACGCGTGGAAGGCGCACACTCCGGCGAACATGCGATGGTATTGCCTTACGGTGCCACGCTGCGCCAGGTGATGGCGAAACTGCGCCCGAACACGATGTCGCAGTTAAACGCCATCAAACTCTATCGCCGCTCGGTCGCGCTGCGTCAGAAAGAGATGCTGGATCTGTCGCTGCAAAAGCTGGAGCAGGCTTCGCTCTCAGCGCAATCCTCCACACAGGAGGAATCGCGCCTGCGTATGCAGGAGGCGCAACTGGTCAGCCGTTTCGTGGCGAAAGCCCGCACTGTGGTGCCGCAGGGCGAAGTGGTACTGAATGAGAACAACCTTGATTCCGTGCTGCTGGAAGATGGCGACGTTATCACCATCCCGGAGAAAACGTCGCTCGTCATGGTGCATGGCGAGGTGCTGTTCCCCAACGCCGTCACCTGGGAGAAAGGGCTGGAGCCTGAGGATTACATCGCCAAATGCGGCGGCATGACGCAAAAAGCCAGCGGCGCTAAAGTCATCGTGATTCGCCAGAACGGCGAGGCGCTCAATGCCGAAGATGTCGATGACATGCAGCCGGGCGATGAACTGATGGTGCTGCCGAAGTATGAGTCGAAGAATATCGAAGTGACGCGCGGCATTTCAACCATCATGTACCAGCTGGCTGTCGCAGCGAAAGTCATCCTGACGCTGTAATCCCATGAAAAATAGCGTCACCGGCATTTTCTCGAAAGGCATCTGGCGTATTGCGGGCTTACATCACCTGCTGCCGATGCCTTGTCGAAAACTCGCGCCGCGTCGGGCTATCCCGGACGATGTTACCGCTATCGCCGTCTGGGGGCGTCGTCCCAGCGCGGCGGCAGCTGTTGCCCGCGCCAGCAAAGCCGGGCTTGCGGTGATTCGCCTTGAAGACGGGTTTATCCGCTCTTGCGGCCCGGCGGCGCACGGCTATCCGCCGCTCTCGCTGGTTATCGATTACGACGGCATTTACTACGACGCCAGCCAGCCGAGCACGCTGGAGAACCTGATTCAGGACACTGCGGGCAACGCGGCGCTGCGCGAAGCGGCGCAGGAGGCGATGCGCCTTATCGTGGAAGGCGATCTGGCGAAGTATAACCACGCGCCGCCGTTTGACGGCTCGCCCGATGCCCGCGCGGTGCTGGTGGTGGATCAGACGGCAGGCGATATGTCTGTCACCTTCGGCAATGCCAGCGCGGCATCGTTTCGGCTGATGCTGGAGAGCGCCCTTGCTGAAAACCCGGATGCCGAAATCTGGGTAAAAACGCATCCTGATGTTGTGCACGGCGGCAAGCGTGGCTATTTGCGCGATATCCGCGCGAATACGCGCCTGCGACTGATAACCGAAGACGCCAGCCCGCAGTCGCTGCTGCGGTGCGTATCTCGGGTTTATACCGTGACGTCTCACTTCGGTTTTGAAGCGCTGATGGCGGGCAAGCCGGTGGTCTGCTTCGGGCAGCCGTGGTATGCCGGATGGGGGCTGACGGACGACAGGCAC
The DNA here is from genome assembly GCF_011605905.1 of Cronobacter sp. HA18003. Classification (NCBI taxonomy): domain Bacteria; kingdom Pseudomonadati; phylum Pseudomonadota; class Gammaproteobacteria; order Enterobacterales; family Enterobacteriaceae; genus Cronobacter; species Cronobacter sp. HA18003. The sequence goes on from NZ_JAANQO010000023.1 coordinate 236,010, forward strand.
CCGGCGGCGGCCACGCTTGCCGCACGCCGCGGCGACGCCTCGCTGCTCACGCTTTTCAGCGCCGCCTATTTGCGTTACGCCCGCTACCTCAACCCGCAAACCAATCAGCCCGGCACGCTGTTTGATGTGCTGACGTGGCTGGCGCTGCAGCGGCGTCATCATCTGGCGCTGCGCGGCACGTTATGGGTACCAGGGCTGACACTCTGGAAGCGCAGCGTCGTAAAACCTTTTCTTTCAACACCCCGTAACCAGCTGCGCTTTACGCGCCGCGCGCCGCAGGCTGATGCCTGCGTGGTGTGGGGAACCGCGGGTGAAGCGCGCTGGCAATCAACGGCACAGGCGCGTGGCATGCCCGTGTGGCGAATGGAAGATGCGTTTTTGCGCTCGGTGGGGCTCGGCTCCGATCTGTTCGCCCCGCTCTCGCTGGTGCTCGATAAACGCGGTCTCTATTACGACGCCACGCGCGCAAGTGATCTGGAAATAGCCCTGAACCGGGTGCATCTGACGCCAGCCGAAGAAGCGCGCGCCGCAGCACTGCGTCGACAGATTATCGAAAGCCGGGTCAGTAAATACAACGCGGGCGGCGCGTGGCGGCTGCCTGCATCGGCATGGGGACGGCGTATTCTGCTGGTGCCGGGGCAGGTCAGCGACGATGCCTCGCTTGTCGGTGGCACGCAAGGCATCCGCACGATTGCCGCGCTCCTGCGCATGGTGCGCGCCAGAAATCCCCAGGCGTATATCGTCTTCAAGCCGCACCCGGACGTGGCCTGCGGCAACCGCCAGGGCGAACCCAGCACGCGAGACGCGCTGCGCTGGGCGGATTGTCTCGCCACGCAGGCGGATATCGTCGATGTGCTCGATCAGGTAGACGAAGTGCATACGCTGACGTCGCTTGCCGGTTTTGAGGCGCTGCTGCGTGGCAAGACGGTCTTCTGCTACGGTATGCCGTTTTACGCCGGCTGGGGCCTGACACACGACGAATATCCTTGCCCGCGCCGCACCCGGCGGCTCACGCTTAACGCGCTTATCCACACCACGCTTATCGATTACCCCTTCTACCTCCACCCAACGCGCAAAACGCCGATCGCTGCGGAGGAAGCGGTTGCCCTGCTCAGCGCGTCGCCCCGACGCAACGTCACGCAACACCGCCGCCGTAAAACACTCACCCGGCTCGCCAATAAAGCCCGCAATCTCTTTCACGCGCTTTTTTATTCCCGGTGACCCAGATGAACCACAGCGCGCTTGATACCCTCCTTTCCGGCCAGAAATATTTGCTGCTGCAAGGGCCGATGGGGCCGTTTTTTCGAGACCTGGGGAACTGGCTGGAGACCAAAGGGCGCGAGGCGAAACAGGTGGTGTTTAACGGAGGCGACTGGTTTTACCGCCGCAAAGGGAAAAGCCTGTCTTATCAGGGCACGCCGGAGGGGTTTGGCGCGTGGTTAGCGGCAACGCGAAGCGCATGGCCGTTTGATACGCTGGTATGCTTTGGCGACTGTCGGCCTCTGCATCAGGCCGCGCGCCGCTGGGCGCAAGCGCAGGGGATACGTTTTCTGGTCTTTGAAGAGGGTTATTTGCGCCCGTGTTTTATCACGCTTGAAGAGAATGGCGTGAACGGGTTTTCCAGCCTGCCGCGGGAGGCTGGGTTTTATCGTGCCCTGCCTTTTCTGCCGGTTCCGGAAGTGCGGCGTATCACACCCTCGCTACTGCGGCGTATCGCTCATGCCGCCTGGTATTATCTGATGGGCTGCTACTATCAGCGCGCATTTCCACGCTACCAGCACCACAAAAGTTTTTCGCCCTGGTATGAAGGCGGCTGCTGGGTACGCGCCGCGATACGCAAAATCTGGTATCGCAATACAGAGCGGGGCATTCGACGTTCGCTGTCTACAGACTATCACGGACACTATTTTCTTGCGGTGCTTCAGGTGTTTAACGACAGCCAGCTTCAGCACCACAGCGATTATGGCGATATGCGGGATTTCATTAAGGAGACGGTCAGCTCATTCGCGCGTGGTGCGCCGCCCTCACGCATGTTGGTCATCAAACACCATCCGATGGACAGAGGGCACCGGCAGTATCGTTCACTGATTAAAACCCTCAGCAAACGCTATGGCGTCAGTGGGCGCATTGTTTATGTCCATGACTTGCCGCTACCAGAGCTACTGAGCAATGCAGCGGGCGTCGTGACGATTAACAGTACAGCGGGAATTTCAGCGCTGATTCATAACAAACCGCTGAAAGTAATGGGAAGAGCGCTCTATGATATCGAAGGGTTAACGTTCCAGGGGCGTCTTGACGACTTCTGGCAAGCGTCCTTTCGCCCCGACCACACCCTGTTTTCAACCTTTCGCTATTATCTGATGCAAAAAACCCAGCTTAATACCGTTTTTTACAGCCGTGAAAACCCGTTCTCCGGGTTATAGACCTGCTTTGCGGGTGACATAAACATTTCCTTCATGACTAAATACTTCCAGCGCTTCACTGACGGCGAGCACGGTGTTTGCTTGCGAGGGCTCAGTTTCGAGCGCTTTACGCGCCCAGCTTTGCTGGCACGTTATATCCAGAAAGATCTGATAAGTGCCTATGGGTAACGTCTCAAGCGAGAGCCCTTCATAGCGCAATGTGCAGAACCACCCTTTGTCATAATTCACAAAACCGTCTTCATAAAGCTGACGGCTCAGAATCGAACGATGCGCCTTCGCAATACGAAAGACGTCTTCAAAACCATCGGTTTTGAAAACCATATCAACCTGAATATCCTGATACTCAGCGCAGCTCACGCCTTTTAATACCGCTATGCCTTCCGGGAAGAATACCGATCCTTTGACAGCGATTTTCTTCAATACTGCAAATGGCTGTGGCTTGACCGGACGCGGCAAAAGGCTGTTATCCGCGCTGAGCTCACATTCGCCATAGCGTGGAACCGCACCCTGTGAAAGCGAATAAAAAATCCCAAGCAAAAGTGGCACATGGTAAGAAGTAACCTGATTATGCTCTCTGATGAGCATAGATTGCGCCATAAAAAGATTAAAATTTTGGTATTTCCTGAATTCAGAAATATAGGGCTTTACTTCACTTTCGTACTGTATATCAGCCTCAGAAGTTAACAGATAGATATTTTTATCCAGTGCAGTGTCGCGGGATAATAACTGAGGCAACAAAGCATCAAGTTTTAGTGCGAAAGCCTCGCTGTCGTCACCCGACATATGACTAAATACGCCAGGCCAGTTTTTTCTGGCGTAACTGCCAATATGGAACTGCGGCACCGTCGAAATAATATTTTTAAACTGATATTTAAGTCCATACCACAGCGCGGCGCTGCCGCCTTTAGAAAATCCGGCCAGCGTACATTGCGTCTTTTCAAGCCCATAGCGAGCGAGCATGGTTTCAATAAAAGTAATTACGGCCTGTTCAACACAGAAATCGTTGTTATGGCAGAGGTAATACGTACAGGCATTATGAAAATCATCTTTTATCCACACCACATGCGCAGGGCAATCCTGGAGGGCGTTGGCAAAATCCCATGTGAACATCCCGGCACCGCCAAACCCGCTAAAAATGAAAACCATATGCTGAGTGTCATACTTTCTTTTTTTATAGCGATACTTTATCTGCACGCCATTAATTATTTCTATTTGCTCTGACATATTTACTCCATAAAAACAGGCGCGAGTGATGGTCGCGCCTGTTTTTAAGTTATTAACGTTTGGGGTTACGCATCCGATTTAACAGAAAACTCACGCAGCAACCGCAGGTTCTGTAATTTCTCCGCCGCATTGGCTGGCATATTCTGCGGATAATGACGTAACAGATTCAGCCAACAATCGTAAGCATCGTCCCAGTCCTCACAAAGCTGGGCGAGTTCACACCGCAGCATCCACGCTTTCTGGTTGTAACGGCTAAGTTTATTGCGAACGACAGAAAGCGCCTGACTAAAGCGTCCGGCCTCTCTCAGCGCTTCTGCATAGATAAGACAGAACTCATCATCCGGTTTATTTTGTGCCTCAAAGAGTGCGATCGCCTCACCGGTTTTTTTCAGTGCCAGACACGCCTGCGCATAGATTTTCAGGAACCGCACATCATTTCTCAGCGCATCACTCAGAGTACCGTATAGCGTATACAGCTCTTTATATTTATCGGTACGCAGCAGCGCGACGCAGTAGTAATAAAGATGCTCATCAGGCAAATGATCGACATCCGCACTGGCTTTATTAAGCTGGGTGAGAATTTTCTCCCAGTTCTGACGCAGGAAAGCGAGACGAGCGATTTTCAGACGACACTGCGGATCATTTTCAATATATTTTTCATATTTCACCAGGCACTGATGGGCGTCATTCAGTTTATTCAGCTGCTGATAGCAATAAGAAAGCGTAATCAGAAGCTTATTCTCAAGACTTTCTGATGAAGTCACATCAACGTCCTGCTCTTTTACATAAGCAATCCCATCAGCCCATTTTTGCTTCGCCAGAAGTAAACAGAACCGGGCATAGCTAAAACCAGCCGCAGGCCGTGCTTTCTTGCACAAAGCCTCCAGCACAGATACCTGCCCACTGCGATACAGGCAATAACAGTAGCGCACGTTATCGATAGTCGCCTCACCCGCCTCTTGCCAGTGAGCGGCTGCCTGCTGCCAGTGGTGCTCCGCCATTTCTACCAGCGCCAGCCCTGCAGAAAGCGCCGTATGACGCTGTTCAGTATGACGTGCATACCAGTGGTGTATAGCGTTGCGCGCTGCGACGGTTTTCCCCTGTTTACGCAGTGCTTCAGCAAGCCCGGCGCAGCCATGTGCCTCTTCATCCTGAGTGAGTGCCAGCATCAGGTACGCCTGCCAGCGTTTTTCGGCAAGTCCCCAGCGGCGAGCATCCGCAGCCTGCTGTGCGTACTGCTGATGGATATCTTTATCTGCAAATCCTTCCGGCAGCGGCGCATCCAGCGAAGCGATCGCCTGATACGTGCGCTCACAGTTAAGGCCATCGCGGAACGGGAAGGTATCATTAATACGCTTGAGAATCTTCGCAGACGGCACCGCATCATTTTTCAACAGCGTATTTAACTCTTTAAACAGCTCTTTTTCGGTTTCTACCACCGGGCCAAAACCATGCTTACGGTAATCGAAATAGCCTTTAGTATAAACATGTCCTGCAAAAAACTCTCTAGCATCAAACTGATAGTAAATTATTTGTTTATTTTGCACTGCCATTTCAAAAGCTACTGAAGAATAATCAGTAATCATTAGCGCGGCGCGAGAGAATACTTCCTGAATACTCCCAGTGACATGAGTAAGAACTTCAATATATTCTGGAACATCAAAGTTATTTAAATAAGGCAATATATTGAAGTGGGGGAAAAAGGCCACACGGTAATTATATTGCTTAGCACATTTCTCCAGTAAAGGAGAATGTAAAACGCTTTTCCACCGGGTGGCAAATTCACTGTGCATAAACAGAGGATTTATTTCCCTCTCATCACCATTACCTAAAACCTTCCCAACAATAGTTTGCCGCCAGGTAGGCATGATAACAATTAATCTTTCTGCAACATTATTGCTTTTTATTAATCTGTCATGCCGTGGAAAACCTGTCAGAAAAACATCTTTTTTTGAATAAAAATATTTTGTTAAATTGTCGCTAATAGAGTGATACTCTGCAGGCGAAGAAGTTATAAAACAATTTATTTCATCTTTGGTATTTAACCACGCCGACAGATCATCCTTTGTTACTCCATGCTGTAAAAAAACAAAATGTCTTCCTGCAAGCATTTTAGGGCCAAGGAGATTCGTAATATAATAATTAGCATGTGAGCTAATCACTTTACTACATGACCCCAAAGCCAGCTTATGCTCATGAGAACCAAATTCAATCAAATTGAATCCTTCTTTCTGAAGGCGTTCCCAATCATGGGATTCTTTCTTTAACGCAAAATATATATTCTTTTCTGGATAATGCTCGTGAACATAACGATAAAGATGTTCAGCATTATCGTCAGCCTGCGTATCTCGGTCTATAAAAATCCATGCATCTTGATATTCTCTTTTCTTTTCATATTTTGGCATCAAGGCAAGGAAGTGCTTTTTGATATCAGTAGCTTTTAAACCTTCTTTATATTGCTTACCGCCAAGAGAGAGACGAGTCGGCAGGTGTGAAACAGAAATATCGATTTGCTGTGCATCGCCAAGCGCTACCCACAGACGTCGCTCAAGAATCAGCGTCTCATCCATAAAATCATGACGGATCGTTTTGGCATATGCTGGAATAATGTCTCTATCATCCAGTGATATCTGCTCTAGGCTCAACGTGCTGGTAAAATATCGCAGTTGAACCATGTGCTTGTAGGGATCGTATTTTTCAACATAAACAATCTGGGCATCTGGTTGTAGCCCTTTAAAGAATGAAAGCATGGCGACTTTCTGAAAAAACCACGCCCCCGCCAGCTCAAAATTCATAATCGTATTTTTATCAAGGAAAACGAATATTTCCTTAAGCTTACTGATAAATTCGCGCTTTTCATCTGTCGACAAGAACGCGCTACGCTCGCCGTGATTAGTGAGCCATTTTAAATACCAGACGATTTCATAAATCACCGTCCTTTGAATATTTACAGGGACTGAGCCTTCTGTTTCATGATAGCTTTTCAATACATCCAGATAACCATACTCCGGTACGTTGAGAAACCGTTCTTTTTTAGTCCATGACGTATCCAGCGTCGAAGAACCATCCTCACGCTTACGATAATAATATTTTGAGTGCTGTAAAAAAGCAGCATGACCGAATTTATCGCCTTTTAAGTATCGGGCAACAAAATGCGCATCTTCAAAATTAGGTTTAACCCTGGCGTCAAAGAAGACTTGTTTTGCAAAAATTATATCTGCTCGAAAAAAGGCAGTGCTGGCTGACAGCTGGATTTCCTTTTCCATACTGCCAAGCGGCACAAGTTGATTCCCTTTTTTAAATTTGAAACCAAGAGGATGTGCATCCTTATACTGATTCTTGGCTTCATAAAACATAATAGTATTACAACCCACCATTTTAATATCTTTATCCTGATTTTGATAAAGAAAGTTATCAAGGTTGTAAAAATAATCTGCATCAACAAAATCATCGGGATCGATAAAAGTGACCCATTCGGTAGCGACTTGCTGTAACCCATTATTACGCGCAGCTGATTGCCCCGCATTCTCTTGATAAATGTAGGTGATGTTCTTTGGATACTTCCTCTGCCATCTTTTGATGATCTCGGCGGACGTATCCGTTGAACCATCATCGATAAGAATGAGCTGTATATTTTTTTTGAAGTTTATCCGTTGCGTCACGAAACTTTTAAAATAATCATCCAGAAAAGCACTCACGTTATACACGGCAGAAACCACGGTATAATTATAGTGCCCATCTTCTTTTTTTAGATGAAGCTTTCTGAGTTTACGCGCCTGATTGGCAGCCATATCGCTGAAGAAAAGTTTTGGGTCCCTTACCAGCTTACGGAGTTTATTATTAAACATTTTTGTACATTCCATTTTCAAAATATGTTTCGAGCATTGCAATCAGTTGTTCCTGATAATCATTGACACTATGGTTACGTGAAGAAAAATCGTTGGCGCAAAAAGAGTGCGGAGAACCCCCCTGCCTGCGTGCGTTAATTAGCGCACGATAATGCGTTTTGGCGGCAGGAGAGCGCACGTTAAAGTAATAACAAATATCCCTGGCAGGCACAGCAACGCCTCTGGCATAGGCAAACCAGGGCACCAGAAAGGTGGGTAAATTCAAATCATGATCGCTTCTGAATTTACAGGGTAAGAAAGCGCTAATCTGTTTACTGTATCGCTGCCGGGCTTCAGTAAAAATACTTTTGCGCAGAGGCACATAAGTATGTGCCAGCGGACTATCCGGTGCAAAATCGATATCCTCAGACAGTAAATTCCTGGCGTTTAATGACGCAGAAAGTGCAGCGGTATGTCTCCCCCGCTGCGCCATTGCCGTCAGGCTTTTACCGGCAATGAAGAGCGAAGCCAGACCATTCCCTTTAAAAAAGTGGCTTGCCGGAAGGGGGCGCGCGGCAAAGACATCATCATTAAAGTAGATAAAGTGTTCGGCAAGATCGGGGATGGCGTCTAAATGCGCTTCGATGACGTGCGAGTTAAATGTCGGCAAATAGCGCGCCGGAATAATCTCATCATGTGAAATGATTTTCACTTTTGCGATCTTTTCGGCCCACGGTAGCGGATGCCCGTCGACAACAATAAATATCCGGCGAACCCAGGGCATGAACATCAGTACGCTCTGTACCGAATAAAAAATTTCGTTGTGGTTATCGAAGCGCGCAGGGTCATGATCAATGCCAGCCTCTGCTTGTAGATGATGCTTCCGATACTGCTCGAATTTACTGCGCCACTGGCCGTCGCCGTTATCCACCCAGGTAAAAACCACATCTACCGGGAAAGTCACATTATTCATGCTCTCCAGCGCCAGATCATGCTTAATTAATACGCTCTCCTCGCTCAGTGGGCAGTTTATTTCATTGAGAAAAAGAGGATATTTATTAAGAAGATAGTCCCGTAAAAACAGACCTGGCGACGTCAGTAGCTTCCTGATTTTTCTGTATTGCATGCTTACAGATTCTCCTGAGCTTTATAAGCATCAATGGCATCATCAACACTTTCGTAAAAATGCACATGATTTTCCCGACCTATAAACAACGCCGCATCGCAATACTGTTTGAGTGAGTGGAGATTGTGCGACACCATTAAAAAGCACGACTCTTGATGGCGAGCTTCAAACAGCGTTTCGCATTTTTTACGAAAACTTGCGTCGCCAACAGCGGTGACTTCGTCCACCAGGTAGTAGTCGAATTTGAACGCCATGCTCAGCCCAAACCCGAGACGCGCTTTCATGCCAGAGGAATAGGCCTTCACCGGCATGTCAAAATACTTTCCAAGCTCGGCGAATTCCTCAACGAACGCGACTTTTTGGCGGACTTCTTCTTTAGGCGCGTAAAGCCGCGCCACAAATTTCACATTTTCACGCCCGGTCAGGCTGCCCTGAAACCCCCCAGCCAGCCCGACCGGCCAGGAGATCGTGGCGCTGGAGATGATTCGCCCGCTGTCCGGGTTATCCGTCCCGCCAATCATGCGCAGCAGCGTCGATTTCCCCGCCCCGTTACGCCCTATCAGCGCAACGCTCTTGCCGGACGGCAGCGTCAGAGAGAGATCCTTAAAGACATAATGCCGCCCTGCGGGTGTGCGGTACGATTTGGTGAGATTTTCGATAGCAATCATGACGTCAGCATCGCCTCTTCCTGATGACGATAAAGCGCGAGGCCTGTGAAGAGCACTACCAGCGTGCTGACTGCGAGATACGTCAGGCTGGCTCCGTCGCTTTCATAACTTGCCGCCAGCGATTCGCGGGTCAGTTCCACCACATGCACCAGCGGGTTCCACGCGACCCAGCTTTGATATTCCTGAGGAATAGTATTGAGCGAATACATCACGCAGGAGATGAAATAAAGCGGGCGGGTCAGCAGGGGCAGAAACTTTTCCGACTCCGGAAACGCACTACTGGTCACCATAAAAATCAGCCCGACACCGAAGGAAAACACCACCAGACAACCCCAGACGCCAAACAGAACTAACAAATGAGAGCAGGTAAACGCCTCGCCTGTCATGGCCAGCAGCGCGAGCAGCACCAGATAAACGGCAATATAAATTCCGGCTTCCAGTAACGTTCTCGCAATTATTGTGTCAATAGGCTTTACCGGACGGTAATTAAAAAGCCCCTGGTTCGCCTCGATGGCATTAATAGAACGACTCGTAATATGGCTAAAAATAAAATACGGAATAATGCCGCTTAATAAAAAGACAGGAAATGAGATATCCGGCAGCGTTCGCTCCATCACAAAATCCAGAACAAACAGCAGGATGGCAAGATGAAGTAGTGGCTCAAGCAGCGCCCAGCAGTAGCCCAGTCGAAACTTGCCGAAACGCGTTTTAATTTCCCTTAAAAATAACGCCAGTACAGTGGCGCGCTGGACATCCAGCCCATGCCTTTTCATAAACAGTTCCTGGTTATATTATTGTGAACAGGCTACCGCTATGGGACATTCCCATAACAGCTTGTTGTAAAATACACATCCGTTGCCAGAAAAATAACGGCAACACGCGCGTAACCGCTCGCGTGATTATCATTATAAACAATCAAAATTCGTGTTTTATTAGCCGTAATTATCATTACGACTACAGAAGGGTGTTACAATAATTCAGGCGCGTAAAATATCACAAACCATCATCTCCATAAATAACTTATTCTGGGTTTCTTTTTTTGGAGATATTAAGATTTCATACTTTTTATTTATCCGTTTTTAACTGTCAATTTTAAAAAGATAGTCATTTTGAGACGAAAGCCGATAAATTATCGTAAAACTGCGTCACACCTTCGTACTCCAGTGCAAAGTTGATATAGCTAACCAGCGCCGGTGCGTTGAGCTTGCGGCCCGGATACACCAGATACAGATCGTTCCCGGTGACGGTCCACTCCGGCAGGACATTGACCAGCGCGCCTTCTGCAAGCGAATCATCAAGCAGAAAGGCGGGCAGCAGCGTGATCCCGGCACCTGCCAGCGCGCTTTCACGGGCATAAAGAAGATTATCGGTCTGGTGCATCTGGTTCAGATGGCAGCGGTAAAGCTCGCGGTCGCGCTGGAGCAGCCACTCCGACCAGGCGCGATGAACAATCACGCGGTGATCCACCAGCTGTGACGGGTGCGTCAGCGCAGGGTGGCGCGCCAGATACGCTGGCGAAGCGAGCAGATAGCGCGGGCAGTGGCCTATCTTACGGCCAATCAGCGAGGAATCCTGCGGTTTGCCGGTACGCAGCGCCACGTCAAACCCTTCCATCACCAGATCCCGCACGTCGTCGGAGATAAACACCTCCAGCGTGATATCCGGGTATTTCGCGAGAAACTCGGCGTTCATACGCGCCAGCAGCGTCGCGCCGATCCCGGCAGGGCTGGTGATGCGCAGCCGACCGCTGGGGTTATCGCGCAGGCGCTGGATGGCGAGATCGGCGCGTTCGCTGGCATCCAGCATTTCACGGCAGTGCACCAGATAATGTTCGCCCGCAAAGGTCAGACTGAGCTTGCGCGTGGTGCGATTAAGCAGCCGCAACCCGACATGCGCCTCAAGCTGGCTAATGCGCTGGCTGACGCTGGACTTTGGCAGCCCCGCTTTTTGCGCTGCCGCCGTGAAGCTGCCCGTCTCCGCCACCAGCGCGAAAAGGGCCATATCCTGCAGTTGTTTAAACATGATTGTTCATCTCTCACGAACACGCCGTTCTGGATTGTCCATCTTATCACCCTCTTTCAGGCTGCATAGACTACAGTCAACACATCCTCCTCTGAATACACGAAAGGAACCTGATATGTCTGTTAAAGCGATTGCTGTGAATCCGAACGCCCCGGAAAGCTTTATTGAAATTACCCAGCCGATGCCGCAGCCCGGCGAGTACGACCTGCTGGTAGAGGTCAAAGCGGTTTCCATCAACCCGGTGGATACCAAAGTACACGCCAGCCTCAAAAAGAATGGATTGCAGGAACCGCGCGTGCTGGGCTGGGACGCCAGCGGCGTGGTGACGGCAGTGGGCAGCAAAGTCAGCGGCTTTAAACCGGGCGATGAAGTCTATTACGCTGGCGATATTACCCGCGCTGGCAGCAACGCCAGCCATCAGTTGATCGATTCTCGCATTGTGGGCCATAAGCCGCGCACGCTCTCCTGGGCGGCGGCGGCGGCTATCCCGCTGACGGCGCTGACCGCGTGGGAAGGCTTATTCGAGCGTCTGGCGATTCAGGACGTCGGAGAAGACAAAACCCTGCTGATTATCGGCGGCGCAGGCGGCGTGGGCTCGCTTGCCATTCCGTTCGCGCGTCTGCACAGCAAGGTCAAAATTATCGCCACCGCCTCGCGTGAAGATTCCGCGCAGTGGTGCCGCGATCGCGGCGCGGATCTGGTGGTGAATTATCACGATCTGCCGGGTGAGCTGGCGAAACACGGGATTAAATTTGTTGATTATATTTTCATTCTGAATGATACCGACGGCCACTGGGCAGCGGTGAGCCAGCTTATCGCGCCGCAGGGGCATATTTGCAGCATCGTGGAGAATGAGCACCCGCTGGATCAGGATGCGCTGAAATCGAAATCCGCCGCGCTGCACTGGGAGTTTATGTATACCCGCAGCATGTATCAGACCGCCGATATGGCGCGTCAGGGCGAGATCCTCAATGAAGTGGCGAAGCTTGTGGATGCGGGCGAAGTGGAGAGCGCGTTGAGCGAAACGTTCCACGGCCTGAGCGTTGAGAGCATCAGCAAGGCGCACGAGAAGGTGCTGGAAGGCCATATGCGCGGCAAGGTGGTGGTAGAGTTTTAATTCTGGCGGGCCACGGCGGGTGCACTCCGTTTACCCGCCCTACAACAGAATATGTGCATGTAGGGTGGGTAAGCGTAGCCGCACCCACCTTTGAGCATTTACATCCATGGCGGGTGCACGTCGTTTACCCGCCCTACATGGCTCTATTTGTAGGGTGGGTAAGCGCAGCGCACCCACCTTAATGCATCCACACCCACGGCGGGTGCACTCCGTTTACCCGCCCTACGGGAAACGTGAGCATCTTTGTAGGGTGGGTAAGCGCAGCGCCCCCACCAGTAACGCCTTTCCCACCCAACAACAACCGCTCGCTATGCCTGCTCGCCCATCAGTTGCTTAACTAACTCCACGCAGCGCAGAAAACGGGAGTCGTAATCCGGCTCCTCGACATGCACATACTCGATGTTGTTCTCTTCAAGCATCGACACCAGCAGCGACTGAAACTCTTTGCGATCCACCGAGCTGCCGAGGCTTCGCAACCCGTCCGCCACCCACGGCGTATTGTTTTCCAGCAGGATAACGAGGTCGAAACGGTATTCATCCACCAGCGCCTGCACAAACGGGTGCTCACGTCCTTCGTACTTTTTGCAAAACGCCTGCGTGGTCACGAAATCGGTGTCGATAAACGCCACTTTATTAGCATATTTCACCGCAAAATCAATATATTGCGCGTGACCGAGCGCGATTTTGTCGTAATCGGAATATTGCAGCGCCATCTCGTCGCCGCCGAGATGCGAAAACACATAATCGCGGCCATATTCCCAGGCGCTGGTCGTATTGAAAATATTGGCGAGCTTATTCACCAGCATCGATTTCCCGCTCGATTCGCCGCCCAGAATCGCCACCGTGCGTACAAAGAACGGCTTCACTTCGGTAGGGATGTACTCCCAGTAGCGGAACGGATTGGCGCGGATCTGCGCGCCGCTGATATTCATAAAGGTGCGTTTCGGGTCGATAATCACGGTCTCGATGCCGAGATGTTCGCGGTACTGCGGCGCGTCGGCCTCCTCGGAGGTATAGATGGAATCCGGCTCGATCCCCTTCTCCTCCATAAACGCTTTAATGCCTTCGCTCCAGACGTCCCAGCCGTGCGGATACGGCTCCATGCCTTCTTCATTAAAGGCGTGAATGCGGATGTTTTTCTGGTATTTAAACGTCTGTAACAGCCAGCGCAGACGGTCGCTGATGGTCGGCTGCTGCGACATCGCGCTCTCTTCAAACAGCGTGCGGTCGCGCTTTTCGTCATAGCCCATGATGATATGCAGCTCATCGACCTGGCTACAGGCGCGCTGGATCAGATAGATATGGCCGGTATGCAGCGGATAAAACTTGCCAAAGACGACGCCGACGCGCTTCTGACGGCGCGGAAATTCCAGCCCCAGAAAACGGTGCAGCGCTTCGAGCTTTTGCGCGCTCGGGCTTTTGATTTTGGCGTTGAGAAGCTGGCTTAAATAACCCTTGGTCATGCCGCTGGCATCCGCCACCTGCTGCAACGTGCAGCCTTTCTGACGAATCGCGGTTTTGAGATAGTCGAATGATGACACAAGAGCCTCCTGCTGAATGAGCGTGCCGGACAGATAAAGGGCGGGTCAGCCGTGCGCTACCCGCCAGAAAACAGGGATTTACTGATTATAGGTCGTCAAAAACGGCCAGCGCATCCGCCAGCTTTTTCACGCCGAAAATTTGCATACCTTCCGGTACCTTTTTCGGCACGTTAGCGGCAGGAACAATCGCGCGGCGAAAACCGTGTTTCGCCGCCTCGGAAATACGCTCCTGGCCGCTCGGCACCGGGCGAATTTCACCCGCGAGGCCCACTTCGCCAAAGACCACCAGATCCTGCGGCAGCGGCCGGTCGCGCAGGCTTGACACCATCGCCAGCAGCAGCGCCAGGTCGGCGCTCGTCTCAGTCACTTTCACCCCGCCAACGACGTTGACGAAGACGTCCTGATCCGCCATTTGCAGGCCGCCGTGACGGTGCAGCACGGCGAGGAGGATTGCGAGACGGTTCTGCTCAAGGCCCACCGCCACGCGCCGCGGGTTCGCCATCATCGAATGGTCTACCAGCGCCTGGATCTCTACCAGCAGCGGGCGCGTTCCTTCCCAGACGACCATGACCGAGCTGCCGGAGGTGACTTCATCGCCACGGCTTAAAAAGATGGCCGACGGGTTGCTGACTTCACGCAGCCCCTGTTCCGTCATGGCGAAAACGCCGAGCTCATTGACCGCGCCGAAACGGTTTTTATGGCTGCGCAGCGTGCGAAAACGGGAATCGGCGTCGCCGTCCAGCAGGACGGAACAGTCGATACAGTGCTCCAGCACTTTCGGGCCTGCCAGCGAGCCGTCTTTGGTCACGTGGCCCACCATGACAATCGCCACGCCGCGCGTTTTCGCAAAGCGCGTCAGGTAAGCGGCGGTTTCGCGCACCTGCGCGACGCTGCCCGGCGACGACTGCACGTCAGCCATGTGCATCACCTGAATGGAGTCGATCACCATCAGTTTCGGCTGCTCTTCTTCCGCAATCAGGCAGATCTGCTCAATACTGGTTTCCGAGAGCATGTTGAGATTGGTGGTCGGCAGGCCGAGACGATGCGCGCGCATCGCCACCTGTTGCAGCGACTCTTCGCCGGTGACATAGAGCGTTTTCATCTGCTCGGCGAGCTTGCAGAGCGTTTGCAGCAGCAGCGTTGATTTCCCGGCGCCAGGGTTGCCGCCAATCAGAATGGCGCTGCCCGGCACGACGCCGCCGCCAAGCACCCGGTCAAACTCTTTAAAACCGGTGGAGAAGCGCGGCAGCGCTTCCAGGCTGATGTCGGAAAGCTTCTGCACTTTCGACACGCCTGCGCTGCCCGCGTAGCCGGAGAGACGTTCATTGCGCGCCGCTTGCGGCGAGGCGGCGAGGCGCACTTCCGTGATGGTATTCCAGGCATGACAGGCGCTGCACTGCCCCTGCCAGCGCGGATAATCCGCACCACACTCGTTACAGACAAATGCGCGTTTTGGAGCTTTCGCCACCTTTTACCTCTTTATTTCTGGTTAAGGCTGCCCGAAAGGATACAGAAAACCCCCATCAGGTCAGCGTGACGGATAGTGATCTCCGTCTTTTCATTCACTTTCGGTTTAGCGTGATAGGCGATACCCAGCCCCGCCGTCTGGATCATCGGCAGGTCGTTGGCGCCATCGCCAATCGCGACGGTCTGGCCCGTCGGGATCTCATATTTTTCAGCAAGGCGTTGCAGGGTCTGCGCCTTAAACTGGGCGTCGACGATCTGGCCGGTCACTTCACCGGTAAAGACGCCGTTTTCCACCGCCAGTTCATTGGCGACCACATCGTCAAGATGCAGTTTGTCCTGCAAATAGTGCGCGAAGAAGGTAAAACCGCCGGAGGCGATCGCCACTTTCCAGCCCAGCGCATGCAGCTTCAGCACCAGCGAGGTGAGGCCTGGCATTAACGGGAGCGCGTCGCGCACCTGATGCAGGATCTCCGCGCTCGCGCCCTTGAGCGTGCCGACGCGCGCTTTCAGGCTGGCCGCGAAATCCAGCTCGCCGCGCATGGCACGCTCGGTGACATCCGCCACTTCATCGCCCGTACCGGCAAGCTTTGCGATTTCATCAATGCATTCAATCTGAATCGCGGTGGAATCCATATCCATCACCAGCAGGCCAGGCGTTTTCAGATGCGGAATTTTGCCAAGCGGCGCGACATCTAAACCGGAATCATGCGCCAGGCGCGTCGCGCGCGGCGTCAGCGAGCCCGCCAGGCGGATCACCTGATAATCTTCCACGCACCACGCGTTAACGATAACCATCGCCGCGCCGAGCTTGTGCTGATATTGGGTCAGGCTTTGCTTATTTAAACCCCGTCCGTACAGGAGCCAGCCGCTGCGGCCAGCGTGATAATCCAGCGGCATCACTTCATCACCGCTTAAAGAAAGGGGCAATCCAGGCCAGAGGGAGACCTCGTTTGGCAGGTCGCACCAGGTAAGACTGTTCGGCATTCAGGCTCCTGTAAATAGTATCGGGGCGGGACAAAACAACGCATGAGGCTACCTTGTCTGCGGCGCTTCTGGCAACATTAAGCTTCAAAATTTAAGCAGGTACTTTATGGCCCGGGCAAAACTCAAATTTCGGCTGCATCGCGCAGTGATTGTACTTATCTGTCTGGCGCTGCTGGTGGCGCTGATGCAGGGCGCGTCCTGGTTTAGCCAGAGCCATCAGCAGTCGCGCAATATCCAGATGGAAGAGCTCGCCCGCACACTGGCCCGCCAGGTCAGCTACAGCCTCGCGCCGCTGATCAAGGGCGAAAACCCGGATGAGAAACGCGTCGCGGCCATGCTGAATCAACTGGCCGACGAGAGCCGCATTCTGGATGCCAGCGTCTATGACCAGCAGGGCGAACTGATCGCCCGAGCGGGCGAGAGCGTCAACGTGCGCGACCGGCTGGCGCTCGACGGCAAAAAAGCGGGCAGTTACTTCAACCAGCAAATCGTTCAGCCGGTGCAGGATAAGAGCGGCCCGGTGGGATACCTGCGGCTCACGCTCGACACCCACAGCCTGCCGACTGAGGCGCGTCAGGTGGATAACACCACCAATATTCTGCGTCTGATGATGCTGCTGGCGCTCGCTATCGGCATCGTGCTGACCCGCACGCTGCTTCAGGGCAAACGCACGCGCTGGCAACAGTCGCCGTTCCTGCTCACCGCCAGCAGATCGGTGCCGGAAGAAGAGAGCGAGCCTGAAACGCCCGCGGACGACAAACACGCCTGACGCCGCGTGATATAATGGGCGTTCTTCAATGCCTTAGGGAAAACGCCTGTGTCCTCTTTACGCCTGCTTATTTCCGATTCTTACGATCCCTGGTTTAACCTGGCGGTGGAAGAGTGCATCTTCCGCCAGATGCCTGCCACCCAGCGCGTGCTGTTCCTCTGGCGCAACGCCGATACCGTCGTAATTGGCCGGGCGCAGAACCCGTGGAAAGAGTGCAACACGCGCCGGATGGAGGAAGATAACGTTCGTCTGGCGCGGCGCAGCAGCGGTGGCGGCGCGGTGTTCCACGATCTCGGCAATACCTGTTTTACCTTTATGGCGGGCAAACCGGAGTATGACAAAAGCGTCTCGACCGCGATTGTGATTAACGCGCTGGCGCAGCTTGGTATTCCGGCGTCGGCCTCCGGGCGCAACGATCTGGTGGTGGAAACCGCCGAAGGGCCGCGCAAAATTTCCGGCTCCGCCTACCGCGAGACGATGGATCGCGGTTTTCACCACGGCACGCTCTTGCTGAACGCCGATTTAAGCCGGCTTTCGAATTACCTGAACCCGGATAAGAAAAAGCTCCAGGCGAAAGGGATCACCTCCGTGCGCGGGCGCGTCGCCAATATTCACGATCTCAAACCCGGCGTGACGCATGCGCAGATCTGCGAGGCCGTGACGGAGGCGTTTTTCGCGTATTACGGCGAACGGGTGGCCGCCGAGGTGATTTCCCCGGACGCGTTCCCGGATCTGCCCGGCTTTGCCGAAACGTTCGCGCGTCAGAGCAGCTGGGAGTGGAATTTTGGCCAGGCGCCCGCCTTTACGCATCAACTGGACGAGCGTTTTGTCTGGGGCGGCGTGGAGCTGCATTTCGACGTGGAAAAGGGGCATATCACCCGCACACAGCTTTTTACCGACAGCCTGAACCCCGCGCCGCTGGAGGCGCTGGCGAGCCGGTTGCAAGGCTGCGTGTATCAGGCCAGCGCATTGCAGGGAGTTTGTGAGGCGTTAGTGAGTGAGTTTCCCGCCCAGGCCGCGGAATTGCGCGAAGTGGGCGCGTGGATGGCGCAGGCGGTGCGGTAAGTCAACAATGGTGGGTGCGCTTCGCTTACCCACCCTACGAAAACATAGCTCTTTCTGCACATAGGGCGGGTAAGCGCAGCGCACCCGCCGCGCCGGGGCGTTCAACTGCCCGAATTCGCCCACTAAAAAAGGGCGCCGCAGCGCCCTTTTCTTTCACTTTAAACACGCGAAAACTTATTCTTTATCGCCCAGCAGCACGGATTCCAGCGCAATCTTGATCATGTCGTTAAACGTGGTCTGACGCTCTGCCGCGGTGGTCTGCTCGTGGGTACGGATATGGTCGGACACGGTGCAGATGGTCAGCGCTTTCGCACCGAATTCTGCCGCCACGCCGTAGATGCCTGCCGCTTCCATTTCCACGCCCAGGATGCCGTATTTCTCCATCACGTCGAACATCGACGGATCCGGCGTATAGAACAGATCAGCGGAGAAGATGTTACCCACGCGCGCTTCCACGCCCAGCGCTTTCGCCGCGTCTACCGCGTTACGCACCATGTCGAAATCCGCGATTGCCGCGAAATCGTGATCTTTAAAACGCAGACGGTTCACTTTGGAATCGGTGCACGCGCCCATGCCGATAACCACATCGCGCAGCTTAACGTCTGCACGCACCGCGCCGCAGGAGCCCACGCGGATGATTTTCTTCACGCCGAAATCGGTGATCAGCTCTTTGGTGTAAATAGAGCAGGACGGGATACCCATGCCGTGGCCCATAACGGAAATCTTACGGCCTTTGTAAGTCCCGGTGAAACCCAGCATGCCGCGCACGTTGTTCACTTCGCGCACGTCTTCCAGGAAGGTTTCTGCAATGTGTTTCGCACGCAGCGGGTCGCCCGGCATCAGCACAACGTCCGCGAAATCGCCCATCTCAGCGTTAATATGTGGGGTTGCCATCTCTGTTTCCTTTTTAGTTTTTTATGTTGCCGGGCGGCGGCGGCACACCCGGCCTGCAACTGACTATCGTCAGTTAAAATAAAGCTTTGCCGTATTCCATGTCAGACAGGCCAAAGTATTTGGCGACGGTCTGGCCGATATCAGCAAAGGTATCGCGGTGGCCAAGCGAGCCCGGTTTCACTTTCGGGCCGTAGACCAGCACCGGAATGTGCTCACGGGTGTGATCGGTGCCTTTCCAGGTCGGGTCACAGCCGTGGTCAGCGGTAAAGATGATAATGTCATCTTCGCCGACCAGCTCCAGCAGCTCCGGCAGACGGCGGTCAAACAGCTCAAGCCCGGCCGCGTAGCCCGCGACATCGCGGCGATGGCCCCAGGAGGAGTCAAAGTCCACGAAGTTGGTGAAGACGATGGTGTTGTCGCCCGCTTCTTTCATCTCTTTGATGGTGGCGTCAAACAGCGCATCCAGCCCGGTGGCTTTCACTTTTTTGGTGATGCCCATGTTGGCGTAGATATCCGCGATTTTACCGACAGACACCACGTGGCCGCCCTTCTCGTCCACCAGCTTTTTCAGCACGACCGGCGACGGCGGCTCGACGGCCAGGTCGTGACGGTTGCCGGTACGCTGGAAGTTGCCCGCTTTGTCGCCGACAAACGGACGCGCGATAACGCGGCCAATGTTGTAGCCGCCTTCGGTCAGCTCTTCACGGGCGATTTCGCACAGCTCATAGAGGCGGTCCAGGCCGAACGTCTCTTCATGGCAGGCAATCTGGAAGACGGAGTCGGCGGAGGTGTAGAAAATCGGCTTGCCGGTTTTCATATGCTCTTCGCCCAGCTCGTCCAGAATCACCGTCCCCGAGGAGTGGCAGTTACCGAGGTAACCCGGCAGGTTCGCGCGCTCCACCAGCTTGTCGAGCAGTTCCTGCGGGAAGCTGTTTTTCTCGTCGGTGAAATAGCCCCAGTCGAACAGCACCGGCACACCGGCGATTTCCCAGTGGCCTGACGGCGTGTCTTTACCGGAGGAAAGCTCATGCGCCCAGGCGTACGCGCCGGTGATTTCCGCGTTGCCGTCCATGCCGGCAGGAATAAAGCCCGTCGCGCCTTCATGCGCTTTTGCAAGGCCCAGCTTCGTCAGATTCGGCAGATGCAGCGGGCCTTTACGGCCGATGTCTGCTTCACCTTTGGCGCAGGCCTCGGCAATGTGGCCAAGGGTGTCAGAACCCGCGTCGCCAAAACGTTCCGCGTCTTCTGTCGCGCCAATACCAAAGGAGTCCAGCACCATAATAAATGCACGTTTCATATTTTCTCCGTACCTATTGCGCTGTAAAAAAGTGATCAGATCAGTATGCCACTTATTCGCTGATTCTGCGATAGACAACCGGTGACGTTTTCGCCGCCGTATCGTCAACGTTGATGGCCGCTTTAACGGCCGCCGCCGCTTCCTGCCAGCTTGCTTCGCTCTTCGCGTGGATGATGGCCAGCGGACGCTCGCCGTCAACCTGTTCGCCGAGGCGCGCCATATCGGTCAGGCCGACGCTGTAATCAATGCTGTCGGACGCCTGACGGCGACCGCCGCCCATGGCGACGACCGCCATACCGAGCGCGCGGGTATCCATTTGCGTAACAAAGCCGGAACGGTCGGCATATACCGCTTTGCTGAGCGTGGCCGCGGGCAGGTAGCGCTCGTAGTTGTCGACAAAATCCGCCGGGCCGCTTTGCGCCGCCACCATACGCCCGAAAATCTCCGCCGCCTGGCCGTTGTCCAGTACCTGTTGCAGCTTCGCGCGCGCTTCAGTCTCGTCTTTCGCAAGCCCCCCGGAGAGCAGCATCTCGACGCACAGCGCCATCGTCACTTCCAGCAAGCGCGGGTTGCGGTAATCGCCGGTCAGGAACCGCACCGCCTCGCGGACTTCCACCGCGTTACCGGCGCTGGAGGCCAGCACTTCGTTCATATCGGTCAGCAGCGCGGTCGTGCGCACGCCCGCACCGTTCGCCACGCCAACGATCGCCTGCGCCAGCTCTTCAGAGAGCGCATAAGTCGGCATGAACGCACCGCTGCCCACTTTTACGTCCATCACCAGCGCGTCCAGCCCTTCGGCGAGTTTTTTCGCGAGGATCGAAGCGGTGATAAGCGGAATAGAATCGACGGTCGCGGTGATATCACGCGTCGCATAGAAGCGTTTATCCGCCGGTGCCAGCGAGTTGGTCTGGCCAATTATCGCCACGCCGACGTTTTTAATAATGTCGCGAAAGCGGTTGTCGTCCGGGAAAATATCAAACCCCGGAATCGCTTCCAGTTTATCGAGGGTGCCGCCGGTATGGCCCAGCCCGCGCCCGGAAATCATCGGAATGTAACCGCCGCAGGCCGCCACCATCGGGCCAAGCATCAGCGAGGTCACGTCGCCCACGCCGCCGGTGGAGTGTTTATCCACGACCGGGCCATTGAGGTTCAGGCTTTTCCAGTCCAGCACGGTGCCGGAATCACGCATCGCCATCGTCAGCGAGACTCGCTCCGGCATGGTCATGTCGTGAAAGAAAATCGTCATCGCCAGCGCGGCGATCTGGCCTTCGGACACAGTGTTATCGCGAATGCCGTTAATAAAAAAGCGGATCTCTTCGTCGCTGAGCGCATGGCCGTCGCGCTTTTTACGAATAATTTCTTGAGCGAGGAACACGGTACCCCCCGTGAATAAGGAAGAACGATGGCGGGTCACGCGAAGCTCCCGCCCGGTGATTCAGTCGGCCTGATGGGCGAAGCGCCATCAGGCACAACGTGGCTTAGTAGCTGCTGGCGCTTTTGCCGTCGCCGTGGCCGAGCGCCTGAAGCAGGCTCGCCAGCAGGCTGGACGCGCCAAAGCGGTAGTGACGGGCATCGGCCCAGTCGGCACCCAATAGCTCATCGGCAACCGCCAGATATTTGGCCGCATCTTCCGCCGTGCGCACGCCGCCAGCCGGTTTAAAGCCCACGGTTTTCGCCACGCCCATATCGCGGATCACTTCCAGCATGATGCGGGCGCTTTCCGGCGTCGCGTTCACCGGCACTTTACCGGTTGAAGTTTTGATGAAATCGGCACCCGCTTTGATGGAGATTTCAGACGCCTTGCGGATCAGGGCTTCTTCTTTCAGCTCGCCGGTTTCGATAATCACTTTCAGCAGTACGTTCGCCGCCGCGCAGGCGTCTTTACAGGCTTTCACCAGATCAAAGCCCACCTGCTCGTTGCCCGCCATCAGCGCGCGATACGGGAAAACCACGTCCACTTCGTCCGCGCCATAGGCGATCGCCGCGCGGGTTTCCGCCAGCGCGATATCGATATCGTCGTTGCCGTGCGGGAAGTTGGTGACGGTGGCGATACGGATATCCGGCGTCCCCTGCTCGTTCAGCGTCTTACGGGCGATCGGGATAAAGCGCGGGTAAATACAGACCGCGGCGGTGTTGCCCACCGGGGTTTTGGCCTGATGACATAAGGCGATCACTTTTTCATTGGTGTCGTCGTCATTCAGGGTAGTGAGGTCCATCAGTTGCAGCGCACGCAGGCTGCTTTTGGTTAAATCAGTCATAACTTTCTCCAACAAAAAAATGCATCTCGGGCGAGAAACTCAACACGTTGGAGCGGTCGTGGTTCCGTGAAGAAGAGCGGCGTTGTCCGCCGTCACGCTGAGATCCGTCTCACCGCACATCATTGCCATCAATGTTAAAATTTTAACACCGACAGGCAGGATGTTTTTGTGCCTTGTTTCACAAATTGCAAAGTCATCATTGCATACTTTGCGCCATTATATGTGATTAACACAACATTATGACAGTCAGAAACGTGCGCCGGAAAGAAAAAAGGCTGGCGCGACGCCAGCCTGAATATCACCGAAAATGTGAAAATAATAACATTTACACATCCTGCTACAGCGCGAGAAACAGTCCGGCAATCGTCGCGCTCATCAGGTTAGAGAGCGTACCGGCCGCTACGGCCTTAAGCCCGAGCTGCGCGACTTCGTGGCGGCGGTTGGGTGCCATGCTGCCCAGCCCGCCAATCAGGATGGCGATAGAGGAAAGGTTAGCAAATCCGCACAGCGCGAAAGAGATAATCGCTTTGGTGTGATCAGAGAGCACCTGCAAGCCCGCCGCCGCGACTAACGCGTCCTCTTTCAGGTATTCGCCGAAATTCATATATGCCACGAATTCGTTAATGATGAGCTTCTGGCCGATAAACGAGCCCGCGACCATCGCCTCATCCCACGGCACGCCAATCAGCCACGCCACCGGCGAGAACAGCCAGCCGAGGATCAGCTGCAGCGACAATTCCGGGTGATTAAACCAGCCGCCGATGCCGGAGAGCATGCCGTTCAGCAGGGCGATAAGCGCCACAAACGCCAGCAGCATCGCGCCGACGTTAAGCGCCAGCTGCATCCCGGCGGACGCACCGGAGGCGGCGGCGTCCAGCACGTTCGACGGACTGTCGGGATCGCGCTGCGTGGTATCGAGCTGCGGCGCGTCGTGCGGGGTTTCCGTCTCCGGAATAATGATTTTGGCGAACAGCAGGCCGCCAGGGGCTGCCATAAAGGATGCGGCAATCAGGTATTCCAGCGGTACGCCCATCTGGGCATAGCCCGCCAGTACTGAGCCTGCCACCGATGCCAGCCCGCCGCACATCACGGCAAAGAGTTCAGAGCGGGTCATCGTGGCGATATACGGGCGCACCACCAGCGGCGCTTCGGTCTGGCCGACAAAAATATTGGCGGTCGCCGAGAGCGATTCAGTACGGGAGGTTTTCAGCACTTTACGCAGCGCGCCTCCCAGCAGGCGGATCACCAGTTGCATGATGCCGAGATAATAGAGCACCGCGATAAGCGAGGAGAAAAAGACGATAACCGGCAGAACGCGCAGCGCGAAGATAAACCCGCCGCCGCCGAACACCTCAAACATTTTGTCGGACACCAGCCCGCCAAAAAGGAACGAGATGCCGTCATTGCCGTAAGCGATGACATTCGCCACGCCTTCAGACATCGCCAGCAGCACTTTGCGCCCGGCGGGCACGTAGAGCACCAGCGCGCCGATAGCAACCTGAATCAGCCATGCACCCACGACGGTGCGAAGATTAATCGCCTTTCTGTTACTGGAGAGTGCGACCGCGATGAGAAGCAGCGCCAGCATTCCCACCAGGCCCATCAATATTTGCATACAGTATCCCTGAGATATGAGTGAATTATGTTGTCCCGCACAGGCAGGCGGCGCGATTTAACGACAGGGAATCTGTTGAAATCCAGACGCTTTACGCTTTTTTAAACAAGCGTGGACAGTGGGTCACATTTTGAGGCGCGGAAACAGCGCGCGGGTGTTTTCAAAGAGGGTATGAGCGATAACGTCCGGCGGCTCGGGGCGCAGTTCGCAGAGAACGTCAAACACGCCGTTAACGCGCTCGGGCCGGTTTGGTTGCCCCTGCCAGCCGTTCAGCGGCATATCGGGCGCGTCGGTTTCCAGAAGCAGCGCAGACAGCGGCAGCTTCGCGATGACGTCGCGCGTCTTTTGCGCGCGCGGGTACGTAATAGTGCCGCCCACGCCGATGCGGTAGCCGAGATCCACAAAGCGCTGCGCCTGTTGCAGGCTGCCCGCGAAGCCGTGCACCACGCCGGTACAGGGCAGCGCGTGGCGCTTAAGGTGCATCGCGAGCTTATCGTGCGTGCGGCGCGAGTGCAGGATCACCGGCAGATCATAGCGTTTCGCGAGCCGCAACTGGACGTCGAGTATCGCTTCCTGGCGCTCAAACAGCGGGTTTTCCATATAGAGATCGAGCCCGATCTCGCCTATCGCCACCAGTTTGTCCACCTGCTGTTGCAGATGATGCTCCAGCAGCGCGAGGCTCGCGTCGTTATGGTTGCCGATGACAATCGGATGCAAACCGATTGCCGCCCACAGCGCCGGATAGCGCGCGGCAAGCTCCAGTACCGTCGCGAAGCGCGCGGCTTCCACCGCAGGCACGATGATGTGCTCAACGCCTGCCGACGCCGCCTGCGCCAGGCTTTCAGCCTCAGTGCCGGTAAACGGCGGGAAATCGAAATGGCAATGGGTGTCGATAAAGCGCCGCGTCATGCCAGATCCTCATCGCTGAACGTCGCGTCGTTCGCCTGCTCGGTTTTGACCAGCGGCGCGTCCAGCGCGTCGTTAGCGACGGTCGCCGGCGGCACCACGATGGTCGTTTCCGGAACAACAGGTGCCAGCACTTCAGCCGCCGCGGCAACCGCGGCCGGTTCAGCCACCGGCAGCACAGGGCGCGTACCGTAACGGCGCAGCGGCGGTTTGTTCACCAGCAGTTTGCCGACGGTGGCCAGGAAATAGCGCCCGCACAGACGGCCCAGTTTGTAATCTTCCATCAGCGCCGGAAGACGGCTGCCGAGCGCCATGCTGGTGAGCGCGCGGGGCGGAGAGATTTCAAAAACGCGCAGTTTGCCAGGCGGGTTTTCGATAAATTCCTGAATCTCGCGGTAGGTTTTTTCGTGGTGCTGCACCAGATTGAGCAGCGGCTGCAGGCTGCTGTCGGTCAACCAGCGCTCCATACGCTTAAACCACTGCGGCGTGTAGTACATCTGCGACGGTACTGTGCGGATAACGACAAGCGTCGTGGCACCGAGGCGCGCCGCCTCGCGCACCGGGATCGCATCGCTCACGCCGCCGTCAAAATAGTTTACGCCGTCGATATCGACGCCAGGCCGGTAAAAACCCGGAATAGCACTAGAGGCGCGAACAATCTCCAGCCAGTTGCTCTCCTGCGGCGCGAAATAGCCAGGCGAGTAGTCATCACGGCGGCAGGCGCACATATAAAACGCTTTGCCGTTGTCAAAGAGCCGCATCGCGTTGCCCATATTGAGCGGCATACGCGCAGACGTGGCCTCGGTCAGCCAGTCGAGATCGATAAGATTACCGCCGCGCACAAAGCGCACCGGGTCAAAGAAATCGCGAGAGGTGGTAAAGCGGGTAATGACGCGCCGGGCGTAACCGGGCTGGTTACAGACGTAGGCTGAGAGGTTTTGCGCCCCGGCAGAGGTGCCGAGAAAGAAGTCGAACGGGTTGAATTGCGCGCGCATGAATTCGTCCAGCACGCCGGCAGTAAAGATCCCGCGCTGACCGCCACCTTCACAGACGATAGCCAGCTTACCGGGACGAAACGGTTTCACCGCCAGCGGCGCTATGCTGCCCGGCGTTACGGGAATACGTTGTCCCACCCTGCTTTCCTGTTGTTATCCGTCGCGCGTCGCGCGAACGTTTTTCGGTGCCATAAACCAGCAAAGCCAGTCACAGGGACTGGCTTTGCCGTCTGTCAGTTATCTTTTTATCACACTATGGGCGTCGACGGCCCATAAAAAGGCTAACCAGGAACAGAATAATACCCACAACAAATACGATTTTCGCTGCGCCTGCTGCGGTACCTGCCAGGCCACCAAAGCCCAGAGCGGCCGCAATCAACGCGATAACCAGAAAGATAATGCCCCAACGAAACATAAGACTCTCCTTTACCATAGTTAATCTTTATACCGCTTCTTAATGAACGCAGCGTCCACTGGCGGTGTCATCCAGCTGATAGTGCTTACCTTCCCTCCCGGCGCAAACCGGGAGAGGGGCTTGCCTGTTACGACTTCACTTTTAGATCGTTTTTGACGCTTTTCACGCCATCAACTGCTTTTGCGATGCTTTCAGCGCGCTGAGACTGTTTTTCAGACTCGACGTGACCGGAAAGCTGCACCACACCGTCGGTGGTTTCGACTTTCACATTACGCGAAGGAACGATGTCATCCGCCAGCAGTTTCGCTTTGATTTCGCTGGTGGTGGCCGCGTCACCCGCATAACCTTTCACCGACTTGTCTTTACCGTCGCGTACGTGCAGCTTGTCGCTGACAGAAGTAACGCCTTCAACGCCTTTGGCGATTTTCACCGCTTCCTCGGCCTGAGCCTGGCTTTCAACAAAGCCGCTCAGCGTTACAACGCTTTTCTCGGTTTTAACAGAGATGTCGGTGCTCTTAATCTGTTCGTCATCTACCAGCGCCGCTTTAACTTTAGCGGTGATGGCGCTATCGTCCATGAAGTTACCGACTTTATTCATAGAGCTATCGATTTTTTGCCCTGCGCTATCCGCGGTAGATTTGGTGCTTTCAACGGCGGAGTTCTCTGCGAATGCAGAAGAGGACGCCATGACAGAACCCAATACAACAGCCAGCAGAGTTTTTGAAATCTTAGTCTTATTCATCGATTCGTTCCTGTAGTTTGCTCAGAATTTGAGCCGCAAGCCGCCACGTCAGCGGCTTTCCTAACAGCAGGCATAAGCACCGCTGATGAGTTATTCGCGCCGCACCGGCAAGGCATCGTCAGAGGGTCAGTCAGACAGCCGTCGCGTTGCGAAAACTCAGTTATTAATATGGCAATAATAACGTTTATGATGATGAATCACCGGATGAGAAGCGCTTAGCGGCATTTCATCCCGACGACGTTGTCATCACATTGTTAAATATAGATCAGCTTCGCAAAAACGCCTGGGCAACGGCGGGAAAAATCGCCAAAACAGCTGAGAAAGCAGGAATTTAAGAACATTCCGCATGGCGGAAAAAAGGCGGGGAAACGAGGCAGGACGCGGCTTTGCCGCGTCCTGAAGGGGATTAGTGCTCGCGCGTTTTACGGAAGGTGACGTCCGGGTAACGCTCCTGCGTGAGGTTAAGGTTGACCATGGTCGGGGCGATATACGTCAGGTTGTCGCCGCCATCCAGCGCCAGCTGAACCTCGTTTTTACGCTTGAACTCTTCGAATTTCTTCGCGTCGTCACACTCCACCCAGCGGGCTGTCGCCACGTTGACCGATTCGTAAATCGCCTCAACGCTGTATTCGCTCTTAAGGCGCGACATGACGACATCAAACTGCAGCACACCCACCGCACCCACGATCAGATCGTTGTTGGAGAGCGGACGGAACACCTGCACCGCGCCCTCTTCTGAGAGCTGAACCAGCCCTTTCAGCAGCTGTTTCTGCTTGAGCGGATCTTTCAGGCGGATACGACGGAACAGTTCCGGGGCGAAGTTCGGGATACCGGTGAACTTCATGCTTTCACCCTGCGTGAAGGTATCGCCAATCTGAATGGTGCCGTGGTTGTGCAGGCCGATGATATCGCCCGGATACGCCTCTTCGACATGCGAACGGTCGCCCGCCATAAAGGTCAGCGCGTCGGAGATAACCACATCTTTACCGGTACGCACCTGGCGCAGCTTCATGCCCTTTTCATATTTACCGGACACCACGCGCATAAATGCCACGCGGTCGCGGTGTTTCGGGTCCATGTTGGCCTGAATTTTAAACACGAAACCGGAGAACTTCTCTTCGCTTGCTTCAACCACGCGGCCATCGGTCTGGCGCGGCATCGGCGCAGGCGCCCACTCCACCAGGCCATCCAGCATGTGATCGACGCCGAAGTTGCCAAGCGCAGTCCCGAAGAACACCGGCGTGATTTCACCGCTCAGGAACAGCTCGCGGTCAAACTCATGCGAAGCGCCTTTCACCAGCTCCAGCTCGTCGCGCAACTGCGCGGCCAGCTCGTCGCCCACGGCCTGATCCAGCTCCGGGTTGTCCAGCCCTTTAACGATGCGGACTTCCTGAATGGTGTGGCCCTGACCGGTCTGGTACAGGTAGGTTTCGTCATTATAAAGGTGGTAAACGCCTTTAAAGAGTTTGCCGCAGCCAATCGGCCAGGTGATCGGCGCACAGGCGATTTTCAGCTCGTTTTCCACTTCATCCAGCAGCTCCATTGGATCGCGGATGTCACGGTCGAGTTTGTTCATAAAGGTCAGGATCGGCGTGTCGCGCAGACGGGTAACTTCCATCAGCTTACGGGTGCGATCCTCAACGCCTTTCGCGGCGTCGATAACCATCAGGCAGCAGTCCACCGCCGTCAGCGTGCGGTAGGTATCTTCCGAGAAGTCTTCGTGGCCGGGGGTGTCCAGCAGGTTAACGAGACAATCATGGTAAGGGAACTGCATCACGGAGGTGGTAATAGAAATCCCGCGCTGCTTTTCCATCTCCATCCAGTCAGATTTCGCATGCTGGCTGGAGCCACGCCCTTTTACCGTACCGGCGACCTGAATCGCCTGTCCGAACAGCAGCACCTTTTCAGTGATCGTCGTTTTACCGGCGTCCGGGTGCGAAATAATGGCAAAAGTGCGGCGCTTGGCCACCTCTTGCAAATAAGGAGACAACGTCATAATCAATCTTCTGTGTAAGCGCGCGGCCAGGCGCCACGCGGCGAGTGAGCGAAAAATGCGGCTATTTTACCCATCTGCCAGGGTCAGACAATCATTGTTTACACAGCAGTTGCTCCAGTTCGCTTAACGAGGTGACCTGCCAGGTCGGGGCGATATCTTCCGGCAGCGTGCGTCCGTGGTGGTTGAGCCAGCAGGTCGCGAGCCCGGCGTTGATGCCGCCCAGAATATCGGATTCCGCCGTGTCGCCCACCATCAGCACGCGGGAGCGATCGGGGTTGCCCATTTTCTCCAGCGCATAGTCGAAGATTTCCGGGGCGGGTTTCGCCACGCCAACCTGTTCGGAGATAACCAGTAAATCAAAATAGTCGCGAAAACCGGTGCGCTCAAGACGGATCTGCTGTAGCGCCGTAAAGCCGTTGGTAATAATGCCCAGTTTGACTTTGCCCTTAAGCGACGCCAGCAGCGACGCGGCACCCGGCAGCGGCGCGCAGATCTCCGCCATCGCGTTCAAAAAGGCGCTGTTCAGATCGCCTGCCGGCACGCTCAGACGGTCGGCCCAGCCCTGAAAACGCTGGTGTTGCAACTGTAACGCGCTGATAGCGCCGTTCTGGTAATCGACCCACAGCGGTTTATTCACGGCCTGATATTCGTGAAAATCCTGCTCGGTGAACGTCACGCTGTAGTCCAGGAACATGCGCTGCAGGCCGCCAAAGGCGTCGAAAGTAAACAGCGTTTCGTCAGCGTCAAAAAGAATCCAGTCCCACTTCATTACGTCACCTTTCTTGATTATCAGCCCAACGGTAGCGCCATGATAATGGCGTCTTCGCGCCCGTCGGACGTCGGGTAATAGTTGCGGCGAATCGTCGCCTCGTTAAAGCCCAGGCTTTCATAGAGGGCGCGCGCCGCGTGGTTGGAGGCGCGCACTTCGAGCCACAGCGTCAGCACGTCGCGCGCCTCAAGCGCCTCGATAAGATGTTCCAGCAGCGCACGGCCCAGGCCGCGGCGCTGAAACGTCGGGTCGACCGCGATATTAAACAGCGTGGCTTCATCCAGCACGACCTGGGTAATCGCGAAGGCGGCCATGTTGCCGTCGACATCCAGACGCAGATTCAGATAGCGCTCGCCCTGGTTGCTGGCGAACGTTTTTTCGCTCCAGGGAAACGCATGGGCCCGCTGTTCAATCGCGAAAGCCGCCGGCAGATCAGCGCTCTGCAGTAAGGAAATCATCTTCGTGCTCGCAAATTTGTTGCCAGAGATCGGCGCGCGCCGGACCGCTACGCTGTAAGGTTTCCAGCCCCGGCGTCACCAGCCGGGCACCGGGCAGCCCAGGTGGCGCATCCACGCCCAGACACCAGCTGTTGCAGTGGGCGTCATGCAGCATCGCCACGCGATCGGGGGTTAACTGCATCACCTGGTCGGCATCAAGCGCCAGCGCGCGCAGCACATCTTTTATAAAGGGCTGCGTGAGCGGCGGCGGCTCGGCGGCCACCATGACCAGGCGAATATGAGAAGGCAGCACAATGGCGATTTCCCCCAGCAGCGCGGCGGGGCGACGCAATACCCACTGGGTAATGCCCAGTTGCTGTAATCGCCAGTCTCGTCGGGATGTCATAGGAATGCCTGAATCAGTGCCGAAGGGCCGCAAATATAGCAAATCCGTCGAACATGCGCCAACAAACCACTATAATCGCTCCTCAAGTTTCCGAAGGAGTGTTTCATGTCTGGTTTTTCCCCGGCAAGCGAAGTTCTGCTGCGCCACAGTGATGATTTTACCGAAAGCCGCGTTCTGTTTGCCGGCGATATGCAGGATGACCTGCCGGCGCGTTTTGACACCGCGCAAAGCCGCGCGCATACGCAGCAGTTCCACCACTGGCAGGTGCTGAGCAAGCCGATGGGCGATAACGCGCGCTATGGTCTGGTGGCCGACGCCGAAATCGTGGCGGACAGCGATACCCTGATCTACTACTGGCCGAAAAACAAACCGGAAGCCCAGTTCCAGCTGATGAACCTGCTGTCGCTGCTGCCGGTCGGTACCGATGTTTTCGTGGTCGGCGAAAACCGCAGCGGCGTGCGCAGCGCCGAAGCAATGCTGGAAGCGCACTGCCCGCTTAATAAAGTCGACAGCGCGCGCCGCTGCGGACTGTATCACGGTCGCCTTGAAAAACAGCCGGAATTCAATGCCGACGGCTGGTGGGGCGAATACCAGGTCGACGATCTGACCATCAAAACCCTGCCGGGCGTCTTCAGCCGCGACGGGCTGGATGTTGGTAGCGATCTGCTGCTCTCTACCCTCTCGCCGCATACCAAAGGCAAAGTGCTGGACGTGGGTTGCGGCGCGGGCGTGCTGGCCGCGGTGCTGGCGAGCCATTCGCCGAAAGTGCGTCTGACCCTGTGCGACGTGAGCGCGCCAGCGGTGGAAGCGAGCCGCGCGACGCTCGCCGCGAACGGCTTTGAAGGTGAAGTGGTTGCAAGCAACGTCTTTTCAGAAATCAAAGGCCGCTTCGATATGATTATCTCCAACCCGCCGTTTCACGATGGCATGGAGACCAGTTTTGAAGCCGCGCAAACGCTGATTCGCAGCGCCGTACGCCACCTGAATATCGGCGGCGAGCTGCGTATTGTGGCGAATGCGTTTCTGCCGTATCCCAACGTGCTGGACGAAACCTTCGGCAACCACGAAGTGCTGGCGCAGACCGGCCGCTTTAAGGTCTATCGCGCCGTAATGGGCCGCAACGCGAAGCGTTAAGCGTATTCACGCGTCGAATGCCGCTTTTTGCATCATTTGGAAAAGCGGCATGCAATTAAGTGTTGACGAAGTCCAGAAAACATCTAGAATGCGCCTCCGTGGTTGCAATACTTCCCGGTATTGCTGGTATGCGAAGGTGGCGGAATTGGTAGACGCGCTAGCTTCAGGTGTTAGTGTCCTTCGGACGTGGGGGTTCAAGTCCCCCCCCTCGCACCAAAGACCACGCAAGAAAGTATCGCTCGCACTGCGCGAAGGTGGCGGAATTGGTAGACGCGCTAGCTTCAGGTGTTAGTGTCCTTCGGACGTGGGGGTTCAAGTCCCCCCCCTCGCACCAATGCGATGGCGATACGATAAAAGAGACAGTGCGAAGGTGGCGGAATTGGTAGACGCGCTAGCTTCAGGTGTTAGTGTCCTTCGGACGTGGGGGTTCAAGTCCCCCCCCTCGCACCACTTCTTTTATCACTTCTGATTTCCTCTGTTTTTCCTCGTCGTGATTCCCTGTTATTTCTCTACGATTTTCCGTACTGCTTTAATTCAGCGCCAGATGCAAATGCGACACGATCAGCATTAATCCGCTGGCGAAAGCGATGCAGGATGGCAGCAACACATAGTGCCGCAGACGCGGATGATACAGCATGCCGATGGTCGCCAGCAGCGCCAGTACAATAATGACCCGCCACGCTTCCCAGCTCAGCTCTTTCCAGGCCAGCATCGCGACCACCGCACCCGGCAAAATGACGGCCCAACCACTTTCCAGTCGCCTGTACAACATCGTTTCGCCTCTCTCATCGATAATGATAAACAATATCATATGATATAAATTCTCATTTGTCAGCGATTATGAGTTTAGCGCTACTTTACTTAAGTTAAGAGCTAATGACATATCAGAATGAAGGTGATAAATTAGCCGCCCTGGTTAAGAAAATTCTTACTCCCTGTTTCGCGGTATAATAAGCCTCTGTTTTATCCGGCTTTTATAAAAATCTGATAGCGCTAAATAAGTCACAATGGATATGACTGCAAATAACTGGCGAGCCCTGACGGAAAAAAAATATCAGCTCTCACTGAAATGCTTTCTGTTTCTTAATCTCTTTTCCGCGCTGTTTAATCTCGTGGATCCGCTCTCTCCTTACCCGCATATTCCCTGGGCGGCGTTTAGCATGATTGCGCTCTGCGGTGCCCTTCTGCTGCACGCGCGGACGCGCACATTCAGCCTGAAAGCAATTACCCTGACAGCGCTGCTGACCGGCGCGTTATGGTCAGCCAATCTCTGGCTGAAAAGCCCGTGGTGCGTATTTCATGATGGCACGTGCCTGCTTATTTCTTTGCTCGGCGCGCTGTTTATTGCGGCGCTGTCATTTATCAATATGCCCGGACCGGGTATCGCTTTTTGCCTGCCGATAATCTCGACGATCCTGTGGCTTGATAACGTCCAGCCTCCTGTGTTTTATGCTTTTACGCTGACCGTACCGTTAATGGGACTGGTTATTCAGCATTTCATTGGCAGGCACAACGATATTCTCGCGCGGCAAATGGTGCAGACGCTGATAGACGAAAAAGCGACGCTCAACGATCTCAGTATGATGGACCCACTTACCGGCCTTTGTAACCGCCGCGGCTTTGAAAACCGCTTCGCTAACCTCTCGCCAGACGCCGGGCAGCGGTTTGTTCTGCTGATGGATATCGACCATTTCAAAGCCTATAACGACCACTACGGCCATATGATGGGCGATCAGGCGCTGACGCGGGTGTCAGCGGCGATCCGCGATGCCGTGCGCTCGCGGGATATCGTTACCCGCTACGGCGGTGAGGAATTTATGGTGCTCCTGACGCAGGCGGATGAAAAGAGCGCACGACTTACCGCCGAGCGAATTCGCCAGCGGGTTTATGATTTGCGCATTCCTCATATTTTCAACGAGAGCGTGGCAACCAACGTCACGCTGAGCATCGGCATCGCGCCGCTGGAAAACGACGACATTGAAGATGCGCTGCGCCGCGCCGATGAAGCGCTTTACGCCGCCAAAAATCAGGGCCGCAATCACATCCGTTATCACGACGCCCTGCGCGCCGCGTGAAAACCCTCGGCGCGCTGCGGTGCGCCGGTTTTCTGGTCAAACTGCTTGCACTCGTTTCTGCCTATAGTTAGGATTGGCAATCATTATCATTTAGATTTGCTATTCACAGACGCTATGGCTTATCGCTCTCTTCATTCTGTTGATGAATTACTCTGGCGCGCCCCGCTGCCTCGTTCGCCATCGACGCTGGCGGTGCGCCTGCGCGACGCGTTTACGACGCACCGCGCGCATTTTCACGATATTATGAAGCTGGACGAAACGCCGCCCTCTGCAGCGCTCTCCTTTCGCGAATGGACACAGCCCGCGACGCTCGCCACATTAATGGCGCTTTACTCCGATCATATTTATCGCAATCAGCCGCACGCGGTACGTGAAAATAAGCCGCTGAAATCGCTCTGGGCGCAGTGGTATCTCGGGCTACTCGTGCCGCCGCTGATGCTGGCGCTGTTGACGCAGCCGCAGGCGCTGGATTTAAACGAAGAGAATCTCGCCGTTGAGTTTCACGAAACGGGCCGCGCGGCCTGCTTTTATCTGACCGTTAAAGAAGATGCGCGCGCAACCGCTCTTTCCGCGCGCGAGCGGCTGGAAAAGCTGGTGCTGGAGGTTATGACGCCGGTCGTTGAGGCGCTGGAAGCCTCCGGCGATATCAACGGCAAGCTTATCTGGAGTAACACCGGTTATCTTATTAACTGGTGTTTTGGCGAATGGCGCGAGTGGCTCGGCGACGAGACCGTCAGCGCGCTGCGCCAGAGCTGTTTTTTCGAAAAGACACTGCTTAATGGCGACGAAAATCCGCTGTTTCGTACTGTCGTTATGCGCGAAGGGCTACTGGTGCGCCGCACCTGCTGCCAGCGCTACAAGCTGCCTGACGTGCAGCAGTGCGGCGACTGTACGCTGAAATAGTTAACGGCGGGTTTCCCCGCCGTTTTTCATCACGCGGCCTGTTCACCCGCGCCCTGCGCCTCCTTCAGCGCCTCTTCCGCTTCCTGTGCCAGTAACTGCTTCTCGTAGACTTTAAAGAACGGGAAGTAAATGATGGCCGAGACCACCGCGAGCACAATCACCAGCAGCGCGGCGCGGAAATCCCAGCCCAGCGCCCAGGCTGCGCCAATCGGCGCAGGTGCGGTCCACGGCACGACAGAAATCACACGACCGATTAAATCAAATTTCATCGCCGCCCATGCCAGCACCGCGTTCAGCATTGGGGCCAGCAGGAATGGAATAAAGAAAACCGGGTTCATTACTATCGGCGTGCCGAAAATCACCGGTTCATTGATGTTGAAAATACTGGGCACCACGCTGAGCCGTCCTATCGAGCGCAGATGCGCGGAACGGCTACGCAGATAACAGAACACCAGCCCCATTGTCGCCCCGGAACCGCCAATTACAATAAAGAAGGTCCAGAACGCTTCCATAAAAATATGCGGCAGCGGCGCGCTCTGCGCCAGTGCCGTCTGGTTAAGCCCGAGGTTGGTCAGCCAGAACATCTGCAGCATACCGGAGACAATCGCCGCGCCGTGAATGCCTGCAAACCACAGCAGATGGGCAATCAGCACCGCTAACAGAATGGCGGGCAGCGAATCGGCCGCCGACACCAGCGGTTTAAAGATAGCCATGATCGCCTGTGGGATCAGAAGGTCGAACTGCGACTGAATTAACAGGCTCAGCGGATACAGCGTCAGCACGACGACCAGTACCGGGATCAACAGATCGAAAGAGTTTTTGATCATCGGCGGCACCTGATCCGGCAGGCGTATGCCGATGTTATGCGCTTTCAGAAAACGCATCATCTCCACGCAGTAAATCGCCACCAGAATCGCCGTAAAAATACCCGTGCCGCCGAGGCTGTCTACCGGTAGCGTCCCTTTGGTTTTCGGCGCAGCCACCAGCATAAATGCCATCAGCGACAGCATCGCACACATGAAAGGATCCAGTTGATGCGATTTCACATAGTGCTTGCCGAGGTTATAAGCGATAGCGGCGCAGATGTAGATAGACATGATCCCCATCGTCATATCAAACGGCGTGAGGATCTGCCCTTCAAACTGTTTCGCCAGATCCAGCCACGCACGGGCAAAACCCAGTGTGGTGTCGGGTGAAAACGGCGGATAGGCAAACACCAGTAAAAACGAGCCGACAATCATAAACGGCATGGCGGAGATAAACCCGTCGCGGATCGCCATCACGTGGCGCTGCGCGGAAATGCGCGAAGCTATCGGGCTGACATAGTTTTCAACAAAGCGAAATATCACATTAAAGGCAGCATGGTTGGCAGACATGGCGGTCTCCTGTCAGGCAATCAACGTGAATACGCGGCGAGCGGCCGTCGCGCATCATCCCATAATCCATTGAACTGAAAACCGTAACCAGGTGTGTCGCTCTGCTTCCTGCGCAGTGAAATCTTCCGGGCTGCAACAGTGTCTGACTGCCTTGCCAGCGGCGTAACTGAGAAAGAAAGGTTTCATACACGGCTCTTATTATTGGTTACAGAGGGAGGTTACATCACCAGTATTAATCCGCGATGGTCGCTCTGCAACCGGTTACAGTAACCGGTTTCTTTGATTGTGAAGGAGATCCAGAAAACACCGGATGGCCACAGAAAAGCGCTTTTCCGATAATTTACAAAACCTGGTGCGGTATGCCAGATTAGGACAGCTATTTTCAGGAGAAATAAATGAGTCTGGAATCCGTGCGACAATTTTTTGTCGAAAACGCCCCCGATATTGAAATCATTGAACTTAACCAAAGCACCGCCACCGTCGCGCTGGCCGCCGCTGCCCATCAGGTTGAACCCGGTCAGATAGCCAAAACGCTCTCGCTGAAAGTGAAAGATGAGGTGATTCTGGTGGTCGCCAAAGGCGACGCGCGGCTTGATAACAAGAAGCTAAAAAACACATTCGGTGCGAAAGCGCGAATGCTCAGCAGTGATGAAGTGGTGACCTGGACCGGCCACCCGGTTGGCGGCGTCTGCCCGTTCGGGCTGGAAAACGCGCTGGCAGTCTACTGCGACATCTCACTGCGTCAGTATGACGAAGTGCTGCCTGCAGCAGGCGCGATTCACAGCGCGGTGCGTATTTCGCCCACTCGCCTGGCAGAGCTGACCCAGGCGCAGTGGGTGGATGTGTGTCTGTAAGTGTGCGCGTAACGCGATAACGCCTCTACCGCAGGCTTAAAATAAGCCTGCCCGGTGCAGAAGAATATCCGCCGCATTCAGCAATCCGGCATCGGTATGCACGCCGAGCTTCAGCATGGCGTTAAATTTATGCGCGCGGATGGTTTTGATATTGCGCTCCAGACGGCTGGCAATTTGCGACACCGAATAGCCGTCCGTCAGGTAGCGCAGGATAATCCGCTCGGTCGGGCTCAGCAGTCGCGATCCCTGCGTGGCATACCAGATTTTATTAGGCGATTCGCTCACACGGATGGAGTCGCTCATCGCGGACATCAGTTCATCCGTAAAGCGCGCCAGCGTTTCCGACTTATCAATAATCCCCTGCAGTGGCGTCGGAGAAAGCTGGCTTATTAGTTTTGCCTCATTGACGTTATTTACCATCACAATACGCTTCATACGCGGCCAGGCTTTCGCCATCTCACTGACGAACTGCAGACAGTCGCGCCGGTGCTCGCGCGTACCTTCAAGCGAAAAGATAACGGCAGAAAAATTACGTTTCGTCAGTGCCTCAATAAACGCGTGATGGTCGGAAAATATTTCCAGGCGGCATGACGTCGAATTATTTCCCTGTAGCAGCGAACGTATTCCCTCGCCGCTCATTACGCATTTTTCGATTAGCGCAATGTTTCGTTTTTCGACTCCGTGTTCCATTCAGCCTGTTCCTTATGTAATGAAAGCAAATTTAATTCCTTTAATCCCTGTAAGCTGCTTATCCATGCATACATTTCAGCATTGCCGCGCAGAGATAAGCGTCGCATGGCACTGTTTTTCTGCGCGCTGATGGTTTTATTACTTTTTTTCAGCATCTGGGCGATTTGATTAATTCCCCAGCCTTTACCGAGCAACCGTAATACCTGTTTTTCTGACGTAGTGAGCATCACGCTGGACGCCGTCTCTTTCTCCTGCGCCTGGCGCGGCGTGACTAACATCTGGCTGACCCTCTCGGCTTTTTCACGGCCAAGTCGTACAGCATTAACGACACATTCCACCGGTTCCGCCGTTGAAAGCAGCGTGGTTTCCGGGCGCATCAGTAACTGCACCGCCATATTGAATGAGGCCGCAGGCACAAGAAAAATCCAGTGTACGCCTGGCGCTTGCGCCACCAGGGAGTAATACGCTTCGCACTCGCGACGGGCGTCCTCTGGCGCACAGGGCAGTTCTGCCAGCACCATGTCGATGGGGTTTAGCAGCGGCAGCGTTATTTCTGCGCTGCTGTTGTAGTGATAAAGTTCGGTTTCCGGAAAATGGTGACGCATAATGGTCTCCAGCCCGGTATGCATCACGGGGGTTTGGCTAATGATAATGCCTAGTTTGCAACGTCCTGGTAACATATTTCCTCCGGTTATATCCTTCCGGCCAAACAAATTTCAAAACCAACTTATGTAATAACGTAAAAATAAATTTCAAAATCTAAATCAAGAAAAAACGCAGACCGCGTTAGCAGATAATGTATATAAGTGGACATAAAGAATTTTCTGCCCGACAAAACATCGGCATTCTATGAACCCTTTATTTTACTGTCAACGATAAACAAGGCTAAAAATACGCCACCTCGGTTTAAAGGATATTCTCATAGTAAAAAGATAAAAAATGTCTATTTATAGACACAATATAAATACCTGTTTAATTAATTTGGCGACTCCGCCAGTACGACATTAATTAACTGTGATAACAGCACCCGCCTCGATTGTTTTCTGCGGAACGAGATTGGCTACCCGCACTCACATACCCCCTGAAGCCACGCCGAAAAATGCAGCAATCTTGATCTACCGCCACGGCTGCGCCTGGCGGCGCATGGTAATAATGGACATCTGACACCCACGCCTATTCTCACCAGGACCGAATATGGAAGCGGATGCTTTAGCGCAGCGGGACGTGACCCGTTTGTGTATTCAGTGCGGGCTGTTTTTATTGCAGCACGGCGCGGAGAGCGCGCTGATTGATGAACTTACTACCCGGCTTGGCCGCGCGCTGGGCATGGACAGCGTGGAGAGTTCTATCTCCGCTAATGCCATTGTGCTGACCACGATAAAAGATAATCACTGCCTGACGACGACGCGAAAAAACATCGATCGCGGCATCAACATGCACATGGTGACCGAAGTCCAGCACATCGTCATTATGACTGAACATAAGCTGCTGGACCGGCACGACGTCGCGAAACGCTTTTCGCAATTAAAACCGCTGCGTTACCCGCGCTGGCAGGTGGTGCTGATGGTCGGGCTCTCCTGCGCCTGCTTTTGCAAAATGAATAAAGGCGGTTGGGACGGTGCGCTGGTGACGTTTATCGCGAGCACCCTGGCGATGTATGTGCGCCAGACGCTGACGCAGCGCCATCTGCACCCGCAAATTAATTTCTGTCTGACGGCCTTTGTGGCGACCACCGTCTCTGGTCTGCTGCTGGCGCTGCCGCCATTCGCAGGCGCGTCCACCGTGGCGATGGCCGCGAGCGTCCTGCTGCTGGTGCCGGGGTTTCCGCTTATCAATGCAGTGGCCGATATGTTTAAAGGCCACGTGAATACCGGTCTTGCCCGCTGGGCGATGGCGAGTATGTTGACGCTCGCCACCTGCATTGGCGTGATTATGGCGATGGCGTTATGGGGGCTGCGGGGATGGATGTAATTCGTATCATTACGCTGATGCTGGAAGATATGCTGCTCTCCGCGATTCCGGCGGCGGGCTTTGCGATGGTGTTTAACGTTCCGCGCCGCGCCCTGCCCTGGTGCGCGCTGCTGGGCGCGGTCGGCCACGGTTCGCGCACCGTCATGATAATGATGGGGCTGAATATCGAATGGGGCACGTTTCTCGCGGCAATGCTGGTCGGCTGCATCGGCATTCAATGGTCGCGCTGGTATCTGGCGCATCCGAAAGTGTTTACCGTTGCCGCGGTGATCCCGATGTTCCCAGGCATCTCGGCCTATTCGGCCATGATATCC
Organism: Cronobacter sp. HA18003; assembly: GCF_011605905.1. Taxonomy (NCBI): domain Bacteria; kingdom Pseudomonadati; phylum Pseudomonadota; class Gammaproteobacteria; order Enterobacterales; family Enterobacteriaceae; genus Cronobacter; species Cronobacter sp. HA18003. The sequence goes on from NZ_JAANQO010000023.1 coordinate 276,290, forward strand.
GCCGTGAAGATCAGCCACTTCGGCTATACCGATGCCTTGATGGTTTCGCTGGTGACCAACTTCCTTAAAGCCGCGTCCACCGTTGGCGCGCTCTCTATCGGGCTGTCGCTGCCCGGCCTGTGGCTCTATCGAAAACGTCCGCGCGTATAACGACTATCAAAGCAAAAGATAAAACCTGGCTTGCAATTAAATCGCGCACTACCTATATTGAAAGCATGAAGACGACACAACAAAAAAGCAAAGCGCTCTCGCTGGATTTAGATAACCAGCTCTGCTTCGCGCTCTACTCGACAAACCTGGCGCTGCATAAAATTTACCGCCAGTTACTGACGCCGCTCGGGCTGACGTACCCGCAATATCTGGTGATGCTGGTGCTGTGGGAGAAGGACGACGTGACCGTTTCTGAGATTGGCGAGCGGCTCTATCTGGATTCCGCCACGCTGACGCCGCTGTTAAAGCGGATGGAAACCGCGGGGCTGCTGATGCGCCAGCGTTCGCGTCAGGATGAACGACAAGTGATCGTCACGCTCACCGACGCAGGCCGGCAGCTCAAGGCCGAAGCCCACAACATACCGGGCTCGGTGCTCTGCGCCACCGCGTGCGACAAAGAGACTTTGCTGGATCTGAAAGATCAGCTTGAAGCATTACGCCATAATCTGAATCAGTCGTAAGCGCCATCTGCGGATGGCGTGAAAGCACCAAATAAGTAGCGCACTATTAAATCGCCTAAAACTTAAATAAGGAATATTACATGTCTTTAGAAAATGTCATCTACCGCGCCAAAGCCAAAGCCACCGGAGGCCGCGACGGCCGCGCCACTTCTTCTGACGGCGTGCTGGATGTAAAGCTTGGCGTACCGAAAGAGATGGGCGGCATGGGCGGCGATGTCACCAACCCGGAACAGCTGTTTGCCGCAGGCTACTCCGCCTGCTTCCTGGGCGCGATGAAATTCGTCTCCGCCCGCGACAAAATCGCGATGCCGAAAGACGCGTTTATTGAAGGCGAAGTCGGGATCGGCCCACTGCCGACCGGTTTTGGTATCGAAGCGAAGCTGAATATTCACCTGCCGGGGATGGACGCGGCAGAAGCGCAGAAACTGGTCGATGCGGCGCATATCGTCTGCCCGTACTCTAACGCGACCCGTGGCAACATCGACGTCACTCTGAATATCATTGCCTGACGCTATCCCCGCTAACGGGGAAGCTTAAAATAAAAAACGAAACTGCCCTCACCAGGGGACGCGGAGCGCGCCAGATGTCATGGCGCGCTCTTTTTTTTACGTGCGATCCCATGCGCCAATAAGCTCAAACCCCGCCTCTGACTATGCTACTATGAAGGAATTATCGTCTCTGCTGGCGATTTTCGCGCCAGTGTCTGATAACGCTTTGATTGAGAACGTTTTATGTCTTCCAGAATCCTGACCCCTGATGTCGTTGATATTGACGCCTTCCGGCGCAATCCCGGCAGCGCGCTGGCGCACGCCGAACGTGGGGCCGTGGCGGTGTTTGATAACAATGCGCCCGCATTTTATGCCGTGACGCCGGCGCGCATGGCGGAACTGCTGGCGCTGGAAAAACAGCTCGCCGCGCCCCGCTCCGATGTCGCGCTGGAAGCGCAATTTTTCGACGAAGGCAACGACGCCGCCCAGCCCGTGCCGGTGCCGATGGGCAAATTCGCCATGTATCCGGGCTGGCAGCCCGACCCGGAGTTTCAGCGTATGGCCGCGCTCTGGGGCATTCCGCTGGCCCAGCCGGTCACCAGCGAAGAGCTGGCCTCGTTTGTCGCTTACTGGCAGGCGGAAGGCAAAGTCTTCCACCACATCCAGTGGCAGCAGAAGCTGGCGCGCAGTATTCAGATGAACCGCGCCACCTTTACGTCATCAACGCGGCGCGATGTAAACGCCATCGCGCAGCCGGACGACCATATTCCTGACGGCTTTCGAGGGTAACAATGAAAAACGTCACTGACCTGATGATGCGCCTGAAGCGGCTGATGCCGCCTGACGTCAAGCCGGCCTTTAAAACCGGCGAAGAGCTTATCGCCTGGCAGCAGGAGCAGGGGCGAATTCGCTCAGAGGCCATCGAGCGCGAAAACCGCGCGATGAAAATGCAGCGCACCTTCAACCGCTCGGGTATTCGCCCGCTGCATCAGAACTGTTCGTTCGATAACTATCGTGTTGAAAACGACGGGCAGATGAACGCTGTCAACAAAGCGCGCCAGTATGTCGACGCTTTTGACGGCAACATCGCGAGCTTTGTTTTCGCCGGTAAACCGGGCACCGGCAAGAACCATCTTGCCGCCGCGATCTGTAATGAACTGCTGCTGCGCGGTAAATCGGTGATGATCATTACCGTCGCCGATATCATGTCCGCCATGAAAGACACGTTCGGCAACCGCGAAACCAGCGAAGAGCAGCTTTTAAAAGATCTGAGCAGCGTCGATCTGCTGGTGATCGACGAGATCGGTATGCAGAGTGAGTCGCGCTACGAGAAAGTGATCATCAACCAGCTGGTGGATCGCCGCTCGTCGTCCAAGCGCCCCACCGGCATGCTGACCAACCAGAATATGGAAGAGATGACCAAACTGCTCGGCGAGCGCGTGATGGATCGTATGCGCCTTGGCAACAGCCTGTGGGTGAATTTCAACTGGGACAGCTACCGCAGCCGCGTCACGGGTAAAGAGTACTAAACTCCGCACTTTTTACGGGGCGCGTTTTCTGCGCCCCGACACTTCCCCTTCCCTGCCGTCTCGCTTTATTTTTACGCCTCTACAGTGAAATCTGCGCCGTCATAAAATTTTCATAAAAGAATCCGCTTTTTAGCGTTTCCGCTCACTGTGTATTACTAAACACCTATTTTCTGGCCTTGCCCGACGCTACCCCCGCGCCACAGGCGATGAGACGCGGCTCATAATTCCGTATATCTAAACCTTATCTGAACTGCTCCATAAAAAGATGACGCTAAAATGGTACCAGTATGACAGTAGCGTTATATTTCGGTGTTAAAAAAGCAGTTTAACCTAACGGGCATGGCGCCTTCGCTGCGAGGATGTGGTGTTGTCAGAGTGGCTTTCCATACTTTTCTTTATCGCCTCCGTGGCGATTTACGCCTTCAAGGCGGGCCGTAACACCTGGTGGTTTATCGCCACTCTGGTGGTGTTAGGGCTGTTTGTTATCCTGAATCTGACGCTGCTTGCCAGCAACTATTTTACCGGCGATGGCATCAATGACGCGGTGCTCTACACGCTGACCAACAGTCTCACCGGCGCGGGCGTCAGCAAATACATCCTGCCTGGCGTCGGGCTGGTCGCGGCGCTGCTCGCGGTCTTTGGCCTGCTGACGTGGATTTTGCGCCGTCGCCGCCATCTGCCTTATCACTTCGGCTACAGCTTCGTGGCGCTATTGCTGGCGCTGGCCTCGGTGGACGCCAGCCCGGCGTTTCGCCAGATAACCGAACTGGTGAAATCCCAGACCGCAGAGGGCGATCCCGACTTTGCGGCGTACTATAAAGAGCCGCAAAAGCGTATCGACAATCCACAGCTCAATCTCGTTTACATCTACGGCGAAAGCCTGGAGCGCACCTATTTTGACGATCAGGCGTTCCCGAACCTGACGCCGGAGCTGGGCGCGCTGAAAAACGAAGGCATCGATTTCAGCCATACCGCGCAGTTGCCCGGCACCGATTACACCATCGCGGGTATGGTCGCCTCGCAGTGCGGCATTCCGCTTTTTGCGCCCTTTGAGGGCAACGCGTCTGCCTCGATGTCGAGCTTCTTCCCGCAGAACGTCTGCCTGGGCGATATCCTCAAAAACTCCGGCTATGAGAACTACTTCATCCAGGGTGCTAACCTGCGCTTTGCCGGAAAAGACGTGTTTCTCAAATCCCACGGTTTCGATCATCTCTACGGGGCCGAAGAGCTGAAAAACACGGTAGCGGACCCAACCTATCGCAACGACTGGGGCTTTTACGACGACACGGTGCTGGACCAGGCGTGGAAAAAATATGAAGAGCTCTCAAAAGCGGGCAAACGCTTCTCGCTCTTTACGCTGACGGTCGACACGCACCACCCGGACGGTTTCGTCTCGCGCACCTGTACGCGAAAGAGCTACTCGTTTGAAGGCAAACCGAACCAGTCTTTCAGCGCGGTCACCTGTAGCCAGCAGCATATCGCGGCGTTTATTAACAAAATCAAAGCGTCGCCGTATTTCAAAAATACGGTCATCGTTGTGTCGTCGGATCATCTGGCGATGAACAACACCGCCTATAAATATCTCAGCAAGCAGGATCGTAATAACCTGTTCTTTATTCTGCGAGGCGATCAGCCGCAGCAGGACGTGCTGGCGGTGAAACGCAATACAATGGATAACGGCGCGACAGTGCTCGATGTGCTGGGCGGCGACAACTTCCTGGGACTCGGGCGCAGCAGTCTTTCCGGCCAGTCGCTCTCGACCGTGTTTCTGAACATGAAATCAAAAGTGCTGGCGTGGAAGCCCGATATCATCAGCCTGTGGAAATTCCCGTCGAAAATAGACAACTTCACGGTCGACACGCAAAAACAGACCATCGCCTTCTCCGGAAGCCATTTCCGCCTGCCGCTGCTGCTGCGCGTGTCGGATAAACGTATCGAACCGCTGCCGGAGAGCGAATACTCCGCGCCGCTGCGCTTCCAACTGGCGGATTTCGCCCCGCGCGATAACTTCCTGTGGGTGGATAACTGCTACAAAATGGCGCGTCTGTGGGCACCTGCGCTGGCGCTCTCCACCGATTACTGCGTCTCGCAGGGGCAGCTCGGCGGCGAGCAAAAAGTGCAGCGGGTGGATAAAGCCACCTGGCAGGGCAAAGCGGCGTTTCGCGATACGGTCATCGACACCGCGCGCTACCAGCGTAACGTCGAGACGCTCAAAGTGATGGATAACGACATCCGCTATCAGGCCGACAGTTTTATCTTTAACGTGGCGGGCGCGCCGGAAGAGGTCAAACAGTTCTCCGGCATTTCACGCCCGGAATCCTGGGGCCGCTGGTCCAACGCGCAGCTCGGCGAAGAAGTGAAAATCGAATATAACCAGCCGCTGCCGGAGAAATTCGATCTGGTCATTACCGCCAAAGCGTTTGGCCCGAACGCCGGGAAACCGGTGCCCGTGAAGGTGGGCGACAGCGAACAGACGCTGACGCTCGGCAACGAGGTCTCCACCACCACGCTGCATTTCGAAAACCCGACGCGCAGCAACACGCTGATGATTGTGCCGCCAGATCCGCAGTCGACCAACGAAGGCAACATTCTTGGTCACTCGCCGCGCCGTCTCGGCATCGGCATGGTGTCCATCAAAGTCATTAACGCGAGCGGGTGATCCCGCTCGTTAGCCGATCCGCTTTCTGCGCTTCTCGGAATACATCACGTTGTCGCTCTCTTTGACCATCTCAAGCAAAGAGTCGTAATTGCCTGAATCGCGATGGAGCATTCCGTACGAGTAGTTGATGTTATAAGGCTTACCGGCGCGCTGGTTATGCGCGTCCAGGCTCGCGCGCAGATTGTTCAGAAACGGCTGCGTGTCGCTTTCCCGGGCCAGGAGTACCGCGAACTCATCGCCCCCCAGCCGCCCGGCGATATCTTTCGGGCCCAGATGCTCTCGCAACTGGCTGGCGAACACTTTCAGCACCTCATCGCCTTCCGCGTGGCCCCACAAATCGTTAATCGGCTTAAAGCGGTCGAGATCGAAATAGAGAATGCTGAACGGCTCGGGATTCTCCTTCAGGGCACGAAAACGCCGCTCGCCGCTACGGTAAAAGCCGCGGCGGTTCGGAATACCGGTCAGGCTGTCGGTCATCGCCATGCTAATCACGTGAAACTCATCTTCAACGATAAACGCCAGGTCTTTCAACGTCGCAATATCATCATCGCTGAAATCGCGCGGCGTGCCGTCGATAATACAAAGCGTGCCGACCACCGCGCCATCCGGCAGCCGCACCGGGTAACCCGCATAAAAACGGATAAACGGCTCGCCGGTGACCAGCGGGTTATCGTGAAAACGCTCATCCAGGCGGGCGTCATTTACGATAAACGGCCCTTCCTGCAAAATCGCGTGCCCGCAAAATGAGACGTCGCGCGTGGTTTCGCGCGTGTTCAGTCCCTGGCAGGCCAGCAGCCACTGACGGTTGCGATCGAGCAGGCTAATCAGCGCCACCGGCACCCGGAACAGTTTTTTCGCCACCCGCGTCAGGCGCTCAAAACGCTCGTCATCCCTGGTATCCAGCAGATCCATCATATACAGCGACTTCAGCCGCGCTTCTTCGTTTTCAGGGATACCAGGAAATTTCATGTTCCGCCTCCGCGTCAGTAGCAGCGCGCCCGCCAGTGTAAGGGAAGCATTCTGCCAGAAAATATATTGAGGTAAACGGATGAGTATAGGAGGAAAAACGGGCGATTTGCGAAACGGCAGCCACTACCGCGGATGACCCGCACCCTATTTGCCGCCGTTGCGCCGCCGCGCCGTCAGGCGCTCGGCTTCAGCCGGTTCGCCACCACGATGCGCGAGCGGCCCATCTCTTTGGCAAGATAAAGCGCAATATCGGCATTTTTTATCAGGCTCTCGCGCCGCGCGTGATCGGGCCAAGTGGCGAGGCCGATGGAGACCGACACCGGGCCAATCTCAAGGCCGTTATAGCGCAGCGATAACTCACTGACCTGCGTCAGAATACGCGTGGCCAGCGCATGAGCCTGCGCCTGTGGCATACCGGGCAGTAGCATCAGAAACTCTTCGCCGCCGTAGCGAAACACCTGCGCCGTCTCGCCCGGCACGGAGCGAATCGTCCGCGCCACCTCTTTCAGCACCGCATCGCCCGCATCATGTCCGTACTGATCGTTAAGCGATTTGAAGTGATCGATATCAATCATCAGGCAGCTTACCGGCGAGCCGGTCATCTCCGCCTGGCTGATACAGGCGTACAGCGCGTCTTCCAGGTGATAGCGATTACGCAGGCCCGTCAGCGAATCGAACATCGCTTTTTCGGTCAACTCATCGCGCAGCTTCTGGTTGGCGAGCGCCAGCGCCAGCGTCTCGGCCATCAGTTCCAGATAAACGTAAGGCGGCTCAAGCTCCTCGCTGATTTTTTCAAACGACAGCAGCCCGATGGTTTCATTCTGGGCAATCAGCGGCACGCAGATGGCCCGCAAGGCAGCGGCAGGCGGCAGATGTTTGCAGGGAATATCCACCAGGTCACGGTCAGGGCTGTGCATCTGCCCGCGCCGCAGCGCCCAGCATTCGTCCGGCGTAAACGCGCTGTCGCCGCCAGCGTTTTCAGGCCAGCGAGCGGCGCACACCATCAGATGATCGCGCGTATCCAGCACATAGAGCCTGCCCGCGAGCCCCGGCGCAATTTGCGGTGCAAACAGCCGGACCAGCTCGATAATATCGCCACGTGATTCACTCCCCTGTAACCGCTGGGTCATGCGTGACAATAATCCCCGGATGGCCCAGTCGGCATCGCGCTCCCGCTCAAGGCGCTGGCGCGCCAGCCCGTTTTCGCGAAATACATGGATAGCCTGCGCCATGTCGCCAATCTCATCCACCTGCTGCAACAGCGGCGCTTCCACTTCGTAATCCTGCGTCGCCAGCCGGTTGACCACATCGCTCAGCTTCACGACCGGCCGCAAAATACGGCGTTTGAGAATAAACCCGAGGACAAAGAGAAACAGCAGCGCGGTGAGGCCGACCATGATTTCCGACAGCGTGCGCAGCCGCAGTGAGGCGTCGGTCGCAGCCTTAATCGACATGCCGGTCCGATAATCAAGCAGACTGCGAAATTGCGCGAACTGCAGGTCCACCCGGTCAAGCTCATGCTCATAATTCACGCCAAACAACAGTTGCAGCGCGCGTGCGTTATCGCCACGCGCTACAGCCTCGATCGCCTGCTGCTGCTCCTGCTCCAGCGCATGCGCAACGGCCACGCCCTGACGCAGATGCTCTAACTCTTCAGGTGTAGCGCCCAGATCCCGCAGCCGCGCCAGATGCGCTTCATCTTTATTGTCCTGCGCTCGTTTCGCCTGCCAGGCCGTCAGATCCTGCGTTCTGCGATCCACTACGTAAACGCGCGCCAGCTCGGTGAGCGCGTAAGTCTCCTGTTCTACCGTTTCCGTCAGGCTGTCGTATGCCGCGCTCTGGCGCACGGCCGCCCGCTCCGCCTTGTCGGCGCCGGAGGCCATCATCAGCACGACCCCGGAAATCAGGGTGAGCGCTACCGTTGCGCCATAGGCAATGTTAGTCATCGTTGCGATGCGCACAGAGGATCCCGTTCGTTAAAAAGAGGGCCGAAGATGATATGGCGTGCCTGCGTAAGAAAGACGCCCCGGTTTGGTTATTTTACTGACAGATAAATTATAGAAGCCGTTAACCGATTCTTAATATAAATGCATCGGCGCGGGTGCGGGTTTTCAGCCGCCTGTTCGGGAGATGAACGCTGACCATAAAAAAAGCCCCCGCCGCGTGAGCGACGGGGGCTTTTCAGGTGAAAACGAACCGCTTAGAACGTTTCCCAGTTATCGCTGCCCTGGGCCACCACCGGCTTTGCGGTGACGACCGGCGCGACGCTTGCCTGTACCGGGCTTACGCTACGCGGCTTGTCTTGCGCGCTCTGGCTGATGCGGAACACGGCGACGGACTGCGTCAGGCGGCTCGCCTGCTCTTCAAGCGCGGCGGCAGCAGCGGCGGATTGCTCCACCAGCGAGGCGTTCTGCTGGGTCACGCGGTCCATCTCAGCGACGGCCAGGCCCACCTGGTCGATACCGCGGCTCTGCTCGTCAGAGGCCGAGGCGATTTCGCCCATGATGTCGGTCACGCGGGTCACCGCGCTGACAATTTCGCCCATGGTTTCACCGGCGCTTTCTACCAGCGTCGAGCCCACGTCCACTTTGCTGACGGAGTCTTCGATAAGGCCTTTGATCTCTTTCGCGGCCTGGGCGCTACGCTGCGCCAGGTTACGCACTTCACCGGCCACCACGGCGAAGCCGCGGCCCTGTTCGCCTGCACGCGCAGCTTCTACCGCGGCGTTCAGCGCCAGGATGTTAGTCTGGAAGGCGATGCCGTCAATCACGCTTGTGATATCGGCGATTTTCTGGGAGCTGCCGGCGATGTCACGCATCGTCTGCACCACGTTATCCACCACTTTGCCGCCTTTCTGGGCGGTTTCCGACGCGCTCAGCGCAAGCTGGCTCGCCTGACGGGCGTTTTCGGCGTTCTGTTTCACGGTGGCGGTCAGCTCTTCCATGCTGGCGGCGGTCTCTTCGAGAGACGCAGCCTGCTCTTCGGTACGGGAAGAGAGATCGTTATTACCGGCAGAGATTTCGCTCGCGCCGCTGTAGATGGCATCGGCACCGTTACGGACTTCACCCACGGTACGCACCAGTTCGCCCTGCATATGTTTAATGCTGGCGGCCAGCTGGCCCATTTCGTTCGTGCCGTCGACGTCAATCTGACGCGCCAGGTCGCCGCTCGCGATATGGCGAATGCTCTCAATAATGCGGTTCAGCGGGGTGATAAGGGTGTTCTGGATACCGAACCAGACGCAAACAATCACGCCCAGCACCACGGCCAGCACGCCAATCAGGATCCAGATAGCCATGCTGTAGGAGCTGTTGCTGCCTTCCACGGCGATGTCATACAGGCGGTCATTCTGCGCCATGTAATCGGTATAGGCTTTCTCGAAACCGTCCTGATATTTCTGGGTCGGCTGGTCGAAGAATTCGTTGATTTTCCCGGCCGCGAGCAACTGAATCAGCTCCGCCAGCGCACCGTGGTAGATGTCGTAGTTACGCTTAATTTCCTGCGCGTACTCTTCGCTCTGGCGCGGGTCGCGCGGCAGCGCCTGGTAATCCGCCCAGTGCGTTTCCGCCTGTTTCAGCGAGCTGCTGGCGATTTGCATCAGCTCCTGCACCGTCGCGCCGCTGCCGATGTTGTTCGCATCCATCATGTGACGGATACCGGCGCGGTTTAAGGTGTTACGGGTCTGAATCAGCGCAACCCAGCTGCCATTCAGCGTGGACTGCTGCTGACGGATGGTTTGCAGAACGGTGAAATTTTCCTTGTCACTTTTGATGGCATTAAAGAACAGGCCACCGGAAGCCATTTGCAACAGACCAAACAGGGCCAGAACAAACAGCAAACTGGTTACAACTTTGATGCGGTTTAACATGGTTTCTCTTCCCGATACGACAGATGGAGAGAGTTTCGGCATTAAACCCAAAAACTTTATAAGGATAAGCCCCGCCCGGGCCCGATTTTTGTACTAACTTTGGTGGGGAAATCGCCATAAATACGCAGTGTGTGACGCAGCTCATATTGTGACTTGCGAGAATACAAATTAAGCGCCGCTTAATTTCTGATTTCAGCATGACAAAATAATGCCTAAGCGCAAAACGTTAGCGGTTTGCTCGAAAGTGGGAGAAGAGAGAAAAACAGAGACGTTCCCTGCTTTCCCTCAAAGGCATTTATTTTTTAATCGCGCCATTCGCGTCAAACAGCGTATCCCACCGGCGGATCTCGCCCGTTTCAAAGGCGACACAGCCTTTCATCATCTGGCGGAAATAGCGTACCGAGGCTTCGTTATTGCCGGGGATGAAATTCGCGTAGTCGCGTGCCGTGGCCTGCGCGCGCAGTTTGACAATATAAGCCGGGCAGATGAGATTGACACTGCCGGTGGAAAACAGATTTACGCCGCGGATAAAAAAGGCTTTTTCATCGCGGCCCGGCATTTCCTGCGTCTGCCAGACGGTTTGCGGAAACAGCGCTGGTGAGAATTTTTCGTCATCGACCCGGTAGTAATGCGGCTGCGTATCAACCAGACCAATCGAGACCAGCGAGCCAAAAACAAGCGTACTCCAGAGGGTCGGAAAGAGCAGAACGATAAAGACGACGGCAATAAAGGCCGTCACAAAAAAGTTTTTAATAGCCCCGCTGTTATTTTGAGCGTCACTTTTTTGCGAGTAATGCACGATAGCAGGCAAAAATGCCAGTAAGGAGAACAGGCTGATAAACACCCATGCGAATACCACAGCCCATGAACCTTCACCGCGGCTGGAGTGAATAAGAAAGCCCGCAGGTATCGATATGGATAATCCTGGTAACAGGATAAAAAACGTATTGGCGATCAAGACTCCCGCCCACATTAAAACCAGCCACACTCGTTGCCATTTGCCAGGTTTCAGGGGGCGAAGAAGAAAACCGAAGTTGAAACAGATAACCAGTAAGGTTGCGAAGAGGGCAGTAATGAGCAGTATTTTTTCAACGCTAAAGACATAGTCCCCCGTCAGTTTTTTCACAAGCGTTGTGTGCGGCAGAAAGACAAGCGTCAGATAAAAAAACGAGACAGAAAAGCAGATCCACGGCAATCCTTTATTAAAATAACGCTCAGGATCGCCAGGATTAATTTCGCGGTGTGCCAGTAAAATCGCACTGGGCAGCACCAGCGTAAGTGCCGTCGCCAGTGAAAACACGGCAGCGGAGATCAGAAGCGAGACCAGACCGATATTAAAAGAAAACGCCCCCATCAGAAGATCGAGCCGTCCAATACTCGTCAGATAACTCCAGATAATCGCACCAGATAACAGGGTTGAATAAGGTAATAACGCGACGAAATATTTCCCGACTCGCTTTGCCAGTGATTTTAACTTGTCACTCTCCGTGCTCATCTCTGCGTTCCTTCACTAACCGTATCGTTAGCAGGCAATATACCGGAAAACATCGTCATGCATGTGCATAGTGATTTATCATTGTGCATGTCTTAAACAGTAAAGGCGCCCAGGCAGGCGCCTTTATTTATGACTGCAAAATGACTGCACGCGATGCCGGGTTATCAGAAATTCCAGCTAAAGCCCGCGTTGACGCTGTTGTCCTGATAGTTATCGGAAATCAGCCCGCTGTAGCCGAGCGACAGATGCGCGTTGCGGTTCACCGCCACCTCGGCGCTCGCTTTCAGCACCGTGCCGTCGCGTGAGGCTGACACGCTGTTGGTGACAAACGGCGTGCTGCTGCCCCGGAATTTCAGGCCGGTGGCGCGATCGAGCTCGCCATACTGATGCTGCCAGCCCACTTCGCCGCGCAGCGCCACAGTCGTTTCTGCGGTGGCATCCCACTCAAGCCCGGAGCGCAGGCCCAGCGTGGAGAACGTGGCGTCGGTATGCTGCTTGTCGCCATGCAGCGCCGTCGCACCGCCCTGCTCGTTGATGCGGTTGTTCTCAAAGTTCACGTAAGAGACATTCGCAAACGGCTCGACGTTTACCATACCCGCCGCCAGCTGATAACCCGCCTCGGCGAAGAACTGCTCGGTACGCGCGTTATATTTCGCGTCAGCACGGTCAGACTGCGAACCAAAGCGGACGGAACGGCTGGTGTCGAAACGGTGCCAGGTGTAGCCCGCGCCTGCACGCAGCGCCAGCTCGCCGAGCTGTTTGCCGCCGTAGACCGCCAGATGGTAGTTGTCGCTGTCCGCACTGGAGCCATAACCGCCGTCAAGCGACGTGCGGGTGTAGCCGGTCGCCACGCCCATGCGCCAGTCGTCGGCGTAAGCGGAATCGAGCCCCAGCAGCACGCCGTAGGTCGATGCCTGATACCCCGTGGCGCTTTCATCGCCGGAGGCGTGATCCCACGCGCCTAACAGCTTCGCCCACGCGCCGCCATCATCGGCAGCCACCGGCGAAACGCTGGTCAGCCCTTCGGCCTGACGCAGACGCTCGTTCAGCGTATCGCGCAGGTAGCGGCTGTCGTTGATCTGCGCCGAGGCGATATCCGCGTGGATCTGCCCGCCTAACTGGCGGAACGCCTGACGCGCCTGCGCTACCGAACCGGTCGAGAGCAGGCTCTCATACAGCGGGTTGCCCGCGCCGAGCGTTTCCAGCGCGCCAGCGACCGCGCGGCCGTTGGCGGTATCCGCGATGCTCGCGAACGTGGTGTCGTTACGCGCCACATCCAGCGTCACCTGGCCACCCGTATAGCCGAGCGAAGTACCGAGGAACAGATAATCCGGCGCCACGCTGTCGAACTGGCCGGTAATGCCGTCCGCCGCCGACAGGATGTTGTACTGCTGGCCGAGCAGGCTGCGTACTTCCGCCAGGCTTAGCAGATTGCTGCTGTTCTCAAGCGATACCGCGACTTCACCGCCGTTCAGCGCAATTGCGCCCGTGGCGTTAATCACATCGCTGCGCCCGTCCGGCGACACTTCCACCGCGTAGCGCGAGCCTGGCTGGAACGTCACGTCGCCATTCACATTCAGCGTGCCGATGGAGTTACCCGGCGCAACCGTACCGCCGCGCGCCGCCGTCAGCGAGCCGACCGTACCGTTACCCGCCAGCACGCCCTGCTGCTGCACGGTGACGTCAGAGGTCACGGAGCCGTTAACCACCAGCAGGCCGTCGTTGACCAGCGTCGGGCCGGAATAGGTGCTGGTGCCGGTGAGCCACAGCGCGCCCGCGCCCTGTTTGGTCAGGCCGCCGTGGCCGGAGATATCGTTCGACCAGACATCCATCGCGCACTGAATATCGCTACAGGTGCGCGCCAGTTTGGTACCTGCTTCGACTTCCTCGCCAATGCCCGGAATATCGGCGATAAATTGCGAGGAGCCGTAGGCAACGCCATCCGGGTCCGGCACGCGGAATTCTTCAGGAATATCTTCCACGGTGTAGAACATGCCCGGCCCGTGGATCGCCTTGCTGAGATCGATCATCCCCCAGCCGTAAAGCGCATCGATGCCCGGATCGCCCATATCCACGGTCGTGGTTTTCAGCACCTGGGCTATCTGCTCGCCCGTCATGTACGGGAAGCGCTCCATCAGCACCGCCACGCTGCCCGCCACGTGCGGGGCGGCCATTGAGGTGCCGCTGTAGTTGGCGTAATCGGTGGTCAGCGTCTCCAGGCTGTTGCCCTCAATCACCGAGCTGTAAATCCGGCTGCCCGGTGCCGAAACGCAGAAACTTGCGGTGTAGCCACAGCGGGAGGAGAACGTACTGATGGTGTACGGCACGCTGTTGGCGGAGGCCGGATCTTTCATCACGCTCGCGACAGAGAGCCAGTTCGGCGCGATATCCGGCACAAAGTAAGCGAGGCCCGCCATCGCGTCCGGGTTGTTGAGGTTGTAGTCGTTACCGGCGGCGAAAATGGTGACGATGCCGCTGCGGGCCGCGTCGATAGCGCCCTGATACGCGCCGCCCGGTTTGGTGCCGAGGATCTGTTTGATCTGATTGAACTGCGCCTGCGCGTCAGACACGGTGAAGTGCGGATAGGCCGGATCTTTCCCGCCCTGATCGAATTTCTCGGTGATGCCGATGCCCCAGCTGTTGTTAATAATGCGCGCGCCGCTGTCCATCAGCGCATGCCAGCCCGCCTCATACACCGCCCCGTCGTTGCCGAGAATAATCCCGTCTTCCGGGCCAGGGTCGCCGTTTTCAGCACTGATAATTTGGGCGTTAAATGCGACGCCGTGCATCGGCCCGCCATCGCGGCTGCCTGCCGCAATACCGCCAACGTGGGTGCCGTGCGCGCCCAGCTCGCCATCGGAATCCACAGACGGCGTACCGTCATAGCGGAAAGGGTCGCCTTTTTTCACCGGAATATACGGGTCGGTATATTCGCGGATCCCTTCGGTGACGAGGTTAATGACTTTATCGGTGCCGGAGAATTCCGGGTGCTTTGCATAAACCGGCTGATCGAAAATACCGAGCTTAATGCCTTTCCCGGTATATCCCGCCGCGTAGGCTTCATCGGCGTGAATAGCGCCAAGCCCCCACTCCGCATTAAATTCGCTGCTGCGCCAGCTGGCGGCATCGCCCGCTTTGCCCTGCTCAATATAATTACTCGCCGCCGCCTGCCCGATACCGGCCAGACCTAACGCTATCGCTACCGCGCTCATGCGAATACGACGCCCGCCCCGCACAGGCGAATATCCCGCCTGAACAGGTTCTGCTGCTCTGCTTCTGTTAATCATCCCAGAGACCGTCCATTGATTGTGAGTTTGCAAGGGGCCAGACGCGCCAGCCCTTATTGTCATAGGTATTGCGCGCGGCCACGGCGGCCGCTGCGAATATCAATGTTAAGCAGAATTTATTTATTTGCGCCAGTGCCAATAAAGAGGGTCAAAATTTAAAAAGGTGAGCTACGTCATACTATTTTTCTATCGGTTTTGTGGTTTCAGGCAGTTAAAAAATCGCGGTGCGCATCAACTCACCGAATATCGGCAAATTTTGCCGCTTCGCTTATTTCTCCGTTTTCCAGAAACCCATGTAAAATTAACCGATTACCACCAATGAACTATAAGCAGATAAATAGTATTTTGATGAAAATATAAACACATAAAACTACCAGACATAATATTTACGACGCATTTCTTAATTATGCTTAAATAAAAATCAAAAAAGCCTATGGCGCATTTTCAGCGTTTTAGGATGTTTCTTAAAAAGATCGAAAAATAACCAACTTGTATTTATTCATATTAATGCCAGCCGTAAGCAATAAAAAAGCGCCCGCAGGCGCTAATGAAATGAAGAGATCGTGACCGGCACTGCCGGGCAGAGATCCTTTTACGCATAATGCAGCGTTTCCGGCTCCCGGCGCAGAATCACCTTGCCGTGGCGCACGGAATAACGCGCCTTCGCCTGGCGGCGCACCACTTCGTAATCATCCGGCGCGTCGAGCACCACCAGATTCGCCGGACGCCCTTCACAGAGGCCGTAGTTATCGCCGAGGTTCATGGCAAGCGCGCTGTTATCGGTGACAAAATCCAGGCTGCGCTTGAGATCCTCATAGCCCATCATGTGACAGATATGCAGCCCGGCGTCGAGCACGCGCAGAATGTTGCCGTTGCCGAGCGGATACCACGGATCTTTAATCGAATCCTGCCCGAAGCAGACATTCAGGCCAGCGCGATCCAGCTCCGCCACGCGCGTCACGCCGCGCCGCTTCGGCCAGGTGTCGAAACGCCCCTGCAGATGAATGCTTTCCGTCGGGCAGGAGACGAAGCTTAAGCCAGCGCGTTTGAGCAGACGGAACAGCTTTGAGCAGTAGGCGTTATCATAAGAGCCCATCGCCACCGTGTGGCTCGCCGTCACCCGTGCGCCCATGCCGCGCACGCGCGTCTCCTCCGCCAGCACTTCCAGGAAGCGCGACTGCGCGTCGTCGGTTTCATCGCAATGCACGTCCACCAGGCAGCCGGTGCGCTCGGCCAGATCCATCAGGAATTTCACCGAGCTGACGCCCTGCTCGCGGGTGTTTTCAAAATGCGGAATGCCGCCGACCACATCCGCGCCCATCTCCACCGCCTGCTCCATCAGCGCCCTGCCCTGCGGGAAGGACTCAATGCCCTCCTGCGGAAACGCCACGATTTGCAGATCGATAAGATGGCGCGCCTCGTCTTTCACTTCCAGCATCGCTTTCAGCGCGGCGAGCGTCGGGTCGGTCACATCCACATGGGTGCGCACGTGCTGAATGCCGTGGTCGCGCAGCATGCCGATGGTCGCGTGCGCGCGGCGTTTAGTGTCCTCATGAGTGATGGTGGCTTTGCGCTGGCCCCAGCGCTCAATGCCTTCAAACAGCGTGCCGCTCATGTTCCACGCAGGCTCGCCCGCCGTCAGGGTGGCGTCCAGATGAATATGCGGCTCCACCAGCGGCGGAATAACCAGCCCGCCCTGCGCGTCCAGGTCGCCTTCATGGGGTGCCAGCATCGCCGACTGCGGCGTAATGGCTTTAATGATCCCGTCATCCAGCACGAGCGTGAACCAGCCTTCGCGGCGGCGTAAACGGGCATTAACGATATTCATAACGGCTCCTTTGAGTAAGACGGTGAGTGTGGCTCACGGCTGCGGCTGTGCCAGCGCGCGGCGCTGCTCCCGCCCGCGCGCCAGGCGCACAAACAGAAGATAGCTCGCCGCCGACACCGCGATACCCACCAGCGGGGCGACCCACGGTGAAAAGTACGCGGTCAGCGCGCCGAGCGAATAAGCGGCAAGCCCGGCATAGTTAAAGCGCGGCAGGCGGGCCTCGCTGAGCGCCGGGTAACGCCCGCGGCGGTGAAACACATAGTCGGCGATAATCACCCCGCCGACCGGCGGAATAATGCTGCCGAGCAGCACCAGAAACGGGATCAGCAGCTCATACATCCCGCCGATAGCCAGCAAAATGCCGATGCCCGCGCTCGCGACGGTGAGCGTGCGGCGACGCTCGCTGCGCAGTAAATGGCAGGCGGCAGCAGAAACGTTATAAATCGTCGGCCCCTGAATGGTCCACAGATTCAGACACAACATGATAACCGCCGCCACCGACAGCCCCTGCAGCGTCATGACCGCCACGATATCGGCCTGCTGATAGACCACCGCGCACCACGCCCCGGCCACCACCATCAGCCCGTTGCCAATGAGAAAGCTAATCAGGCTGCCGGTAATGGCGGTGCCGCTGCTGCGCGCCATGCGCGTCCAGTTGGTGGCCTGGGTCGCGCCGCTCGCAAACGTACCAAACACCATCGTGATGGCCGCCGACCAGCCCAGGGTTTCGGTGGGTTCAATGCGCTGCATCGCCTGCCAGCCGCCCGCGTGGCGGGTCGCAATCCACAT
Source organism: Cronobacter sp. HA18003 (assembly GCF_011605905.1). Taxonomy (NCBI): domain Bacteria; kingdom Pseudomonadati; phylum Pseudomonadota; class Gammaproteobacteria; order Enterobacterales; family Enterobacteriaceae; genus Cronobacter; species Cronobacter sp. HA18003. The sequence goes on from NZ_JAANQO010000023.1 coordinate 293,873, forward strand.
CGAGACCACCAGCAGAATAAACATCAGCGGCACCGAAACACGCGAGAGCAGATCCAGTCCGCGGTAGCCCACCAGCGCCGTGACGCAAAACGCGAGGCCGAAGAACACCATCAGCGGCGTGGTGAGCCATTCCGGCAGCGCCAGCAATTTAACAAGCGTGATGGCGACCGTGGCGGTGCCCCACGCGTACCAGCCCAGTTCCGCGAAGCCGAGCAGGAAATCGGAGATCTTGCTGCCCTTCTCACCAAAACAGAAGCGGCCCATCAGCACCGTGTTAAGCCCGCTGCGGGCGGCTATCCAGGCAAGCGCCGCCGCATAGAGCGCCAGCAACAGGTTGCCGATAGTGGCTATCCAGAGCATCTCGACAATCGGAAACGCGACGCCGAGCTTGCCGCCTGCGAACATCGTGCCGGTGAAAAAGGTAAAGCTGAACAGCACCATAGAAATGGAGAGCAGGCCTTTGCGCCCGGCGGCGGGTGCCTCGCTTAACGGGAATTCGGTGTTGGCTGACATAACGACTCCTCTGCGAAAGATAAAACGCGGGTGGACAGAGATTCAGCAAGTTATGTGCCAGGAATCGGCGGGCGAAATGACGGATATATCCGCCATCAGCAGAGAAACCACGCCCTGCGATTGTGCAACGCGGCGCGGTTTGCACTGTTGGCGGGAGACGCGCAGGAGCAGAAACAGACGCGCGCCGCTCAGGACGGCGACGCGCGTTACAATGGCTGGCGGGATCAGTCGAGATCGGCCCCGTTGCTGGCGATCACTTTTTTATACCACCAGAACGATTTCTTACGTTTGCGCTCCAGCGTGCCGCGGCCCTGGTCGTCGCGATCCACCCAGACAAAACCGTAGCGCTTGCTCATCTCGCCGGTGGAGGCCGACACCAGATCGATGCAACCCCAGGTGGTGTAGCCCATCACCGGAATGCCGTCTTCGATGGCTTCGCGCATCGCGCGGATATGCTCGCGCAGATAACTGATGCGGTAGTCATCTTCGATTTCGCCGTTTTCATTAAACGCGTCTTTCGCGCCGAGGCCGTTCTCCACCAGGAACAGCGGTTTCTGGTAGCGGTCATACATCATGTTCATGGTGATGCGCAGCCCCAGAGGATCGATCCCCCAGCCCCATTCGCTCGCCTCGATATACGGGTTTTTGAGCGATTTCACGATGTTCGCCGCACTCGTCACCTGGTTATTCATATCCGCCGAGGCGCAGCGCGAGGCGTAGTAGCTAAAAGAGACGAAATCGACGGTATCTTTAAGGATCTCATCATCTTCCGGCGCTTTTTCAATCACGATGCCTTTTTCACGGAACAGGCGCTGCGTGTAGGCCGGGTACGCGCCGCGCGCCTGCACGTCGATGAAAAACAGGTTTTCGCGGTCTTTCTCCAGCGCCGCCCAGACATCTTCCGGCTTGCAGGAGTAAGGGTAGAAATTGCCGCCCGCCAGCATACAACCCACCTGGTTTTGCGGGTTCACTTCATGCGCGATGCGGGTGGCGATAGCGCTGGCAATAAGCTCATGATGCGCGGCCTGGTATTTCACCTGTTCATGATTTTCGCCCGGCTCAAACGCCAGGCCCGCGCCGGAGAACGGGCTGTGCAGCAGGATGTTGATTTCGTTGAACGTGAGCCAGTATTTCACCAGCCCGTCGAACGCTTCAAAACAGGTGCGCGCGTAGCGGGTGAAAAACTCCACCATTTTACGGCTGCGCCAGGAGCCATATTCGGTCACCAGGTGCATCGGCACGTCAAAATGGCACAGCGTCACCAGCGGCTCGATGTTGTATTTTTTGCACTCGCTGAACAGCGCGCGGTAAAACGCAATGCCCTCTTCGTTCGGCGTCTGTTCATCGCCGTTCGGGTAGAGGCGGCTCCAGGCGATCGACGTGCGAAACACCGTAAAGCCCATCTCGGCCATCAGCGCGATATCCTCTTTATAGCGGTGATAAAAATCGATCGCCTCGTGGCTTGGGTAAAATTCATCGTCGCGCCAGCCGGTGCGCTTATCCAGCCCAAGCTTTACCGCCAGACGATTCGGGCCGTGCGGCAGCATATCAACCGTAGCTGGCCCTTTGCCGCCCTCGCGCCACGCGCCTTCCGCCTGGTTTGCCGCAATCGCGCCGCCCCATAAAAATCCTTCGGGAAAAGTGTTGTTATCCATACGTGTCCTCTGATTAATTCGGTTTTACTGCGGGCGCCTGCGCGGTGAAAGCCGCAGGCTGCGGGTTATCGCGGGCGGGTTCGGGCGCTTCGACGGGAATATCCTCAAAGCCCAGCACCAGCGTCAGGATAAACGACAGCACCACCGCCAGCGCCATCACCCCAAAGACCCAGACAATCGTCATCGGGTTGGCCGGATCGAAAAACTGCACGCTGGTAAACAGCCCCGGCGCGGCCATCGAGTGGCTCGCAAGCCCGGCCAGGCCCGCCACCGCGCCGCAGACGAAGCCGCTAATCAGGCTCGCCACCAGCGGGCGCTTCAGCCGCACCGCCACGCCGTACAGCGCCGGCTCTGAAATGCCCGCCACAATCGCGGATGCCGCCGCGGCCAGCGCCGTCTGGCGCAGTTCCGGGTTGCGGGTGCGCCACGCGACCGCCAGCGACGACCCACCGAGCGACAGGTTGGCCCCGATCTCCGACGGCATCACCATGCCCTCTTTGCCGGTTTCGGCGATGGTCTGGATGATGGTCGGCGTAAACACGCGGTGCATTCCGGTAATGACTAACAGCGGCCAGAGCGCGCCCATAATCGCTACCGACAGCCAGCCCAGATAGCTGTGGATGGTGTACACCACCGACGAAATGCCGCTGCCAATCCAGATACCAATCGGGCCAATCAGCATGATGGCGATGGGCGCGGCGATCAGCACAATCAGCATCGGTTTCAGGAAGTTTTTGGTCACCGCTGGCGTGATTTTGTCCACCCAACGTTCAATATAGGAGAGTATCCAGGTCATGCAGAGCGCCGGGATCACGGTATAGGTATATTTTACCGCGGTGACCGGAATGCCAATGAAATCCACCGGTTGCCCCTGCGCGGCTTTGGCCATCAGGTCAACGAAGTTCGGGTGCACCAGCACGCCCGCAATGGCTATCGCCAGCGACATATTGGTTTTGAATTTAATCGCGGCCGAGGCGGCCACCATGATTGGCAGGAAGAAAAACGCGCCATCGCCAATCACGTTGAGAAGGGTGAGCGTCGGCGCGCCCTTCTCCACCACGCCCGACATCTCCAGCACCATCGCCAGCAGTTTGACCATCGAACCGCCGATGATAGCCGGGATCAGCGGCGACATGGTGCCGATCAGCGCGTCGAGAATGCCCGCGCCGATGCGCCGCAGGGTGATTTTGTCGTTACGCGGCAGCGCGCGTTCAACCCGCGCGCCTTCCGGCAGCAGTTTCAGGACTTCGGCATACGCCTGCGACACCGTGTTGCCGATGATGACCTGGCACTGGTTCTCATTGCGCACCACGCCGAGCACGCCGGGAATGGCCTTAAGGCGCGCCGCGTCCACGGCGCTGTCATCGTTCAGCACAAAGCGCAGGCGCGTCATGCAGTGTGTGACCGCCGCCACGTTACCGCCACCGCCAATCGCCTCGACGACCGCGCCTGCCAGCGCTACGTAATTCTTTGACATGATGGTGAACTCTCTCGTTATCACACGCCGTGGCACCAGAACCGCCTCTGCGCGTTTATTATTTTAAATTCAGGTACTTGCCATGCGTTATGGCGCTAAACGCCGCGTCGCGCTGACAGGATGATGTAATAGGTAACCGGTTCCACATTAGAGTGGTTGCGGTCATAAAACAGATCAACTGAAATTTAATCGGGCTTTAAAATCTGTGATGCGGATCGCCATGAGGCGCGCGTAAGCGTGCGCGATCTCCTGCCGCCTTACCGGGAAATGTGTAGAATGTGCGGCACATCAGCCGAGCCGGAGGGATAACATGTCGACAATGCAGGAAGTGGCCAAAAAAGCGGGCGTCTCTAAGGCCACCGTGTCTCGCGTGCTCTCCGGCAAAGGGTATGTGAGCGAAGAGACGCGCAAGCAGGTGTTCGAAGCCATCGACGCGACCGGCTACCGGCCCAATCTGCTGGCGCGCAATCTCGCGACCAACACCTCCCAGTGCATCGGGATGGTCGTCACCAACACGCTCTACAGCGGCAGCTACTTCAGCGAAATCCTCTCGCGCGCGGCGAAAAAGCTGGAAGAAAATGGCCGCCAGTTGATTCTGGTGGACGGTAAACACAGCGCCCGCGAAGAGCGCGAGGCGATTGAGTTTCTGCTCGATTTACGCTGCGACGCCATCATCCTTTATCCGCGTTTTCTCGGCGTTGACGAGATTGACGAGATCATCAGCCAGACCCGCCAGCCGGTGATGGTGGTGAACCGCAAGCTGCGTAAACACCAGAGCCACTGCGTTTGCTGCGATCATAAAACCGCAAGCTTTAACGCCACCCGCGCGCTGCTGGAGCGCGGGCATCGCGAGATCGCGTTTATCACCGGATCGCCTGATTCCCCTACCGCGCTGGAGCGTCTGGCAGGTTACAAAGAGGCGCTGCGCCAGCACGGCATTACGCCGGCAGCGTCGCTGATTGTGGAAGGCAAATGGACGCCCGCAAGCGGCGCGCAGGCGGTAAAGACGCTGCTGGAAAGCGGCGCTTCATTTAGCGGGCTTATCGCCAGTAACGACGATATGGCGGTCGGCGCGCTGAAAGCGCTGACGGACGCAGGCATTCCGGTGCCGCAGCAGGTGTCACTGATAGGCTTTGACAACAGCCCCACCGCGCCCTTTCTAAGCCCGGCGCTCGCCAGCGTGAAAGACCCCGTCACGGATATGGTGCATGAAACGATAAACCGCCTGATTGCGATGCTCGACGGCGGCTATCTCTCGCGCGATAACCTGTTCGTTTCAGAGCTTATCCTGCGCGATTCGGTAGGGAATGGGCCTTACTGCGCCCGCTCGTAAGTGGCGCTGATTTTTAACGGGAAAGTCTCCGCCGTCGCGAAATGCGCGGCGAATAAACGGAGCGGGCCGCCTTTAAGGCTCTGGAAATAGTAGTACGCCGAATAGCGGTTGCCGGGGCGGTAACTGAATCCCAAATCGGGTAAACACTGCCCGCGCGCCACGTGGCGTTTCGCCTCAGGCAACTGCGATTCCATTAAGGACTCTCCCTTCTCGCTGTATATCTCAACCGAACGGATGACCTCATCAGGTTGATTCGCCACCAGTAAACAGACCGTATCGCCGCGCGCCATTACCGCGGCTGGCTCTTCAAGAGATATCCTGTCCGCACCGGACGGACACCCCGTCAGTAAACCGGTTAGCATCACGACAAGCAGGCGTTTCATCTTCCCTTTCCTTTCGCATTCCCAGGTATGCGAGAGTATCGCGTTGCTTGCGGGCGCGCCTGTCGACGCGCCGAAAAATGACCGTTTTCAGATTTGCACAAGACGCCCTACGGCTCGCTTTTCACCACGTAACGCGTAGCGGAGAAGCGGTTTAAAATCAGGTGCACTAAAAACACCATCGTCAGCGTGATAAGCAGCGACACGGTGACGGAGCTGATGCGGTAGAGATCGCTGAAAACGAGATCGGTATCAGGGTGAAGATTCTGCCCGAACATGATGCCGAGCGTGGTGATACTGGCGAACCCGACGCCCGCGCCGACTTTTTCCATCACATGCAGGCGGGCGCTGAAGGCGAAACCGAGCGCGATAAGCGGCATCATCAGCACCATATGGCTGCTGTGATCGTAGAGCACCAGCTGCACCAGCAGCACATAGAGACAGCCAATCACCACGCCCACCACGCGCCACAGCGAGCTTAACACCGCGCCGCGATAGTGCATGGGAAAGAGGATCAGGATGCCCGCCATCAGCGCCGAGAGCGAATCGCTTAAATCCGCCATCTGAAACACCACGAAATTCAGCGTCGCGACCGTGCCGGAAAGCAAATATTCATGGCGCACCCGCGCGGCGTCTTTTTCAATCAGCGGCGGCGGCTTGCGCGGTTCGACATCCGGCAACAGATAGTGCATCAGCGCGCTTAGGCCCACGGCCATCACGCTCGCTTCCATATTGGAAAAGAGCAGCGTGTGCCAGTCGCTGGTCGGGTAGCTCATAAAGTTGAGCATCACGCTCTGGCAGACGACGCCCATCGAGCCGAAGAGAAACAGCGGGCCTTTGCTCATAAAGCGAAAACGCATGACGTAGAGCGCAAACACCACGCCGGTCATGATCACCGGCCATTGCGACAGATAACCGACAATAATCACCATTTCGACGCAGTTCAGCGCGGCGCTGAAGATAAACTGCTTTGCGACGTGGCGGTTAAATACCGGCACCAGCGACAGCAGCATGATCGGGTAGATAACAAAAAAGACGCCGTAACTGGTGTTGTAGAAACTCGAAATGCTGAGCGCGATGACGCCCGCCAGCATGATGCGTAGCGTCTGGCGGAAATCGTTCGCCGTATAGACGATGTTGCCGTGCGGGGTAAAGACCCGCGCCAGGGTATTAATGGACATGGTTAATACACATAGTGCAGCAGGCTTATCAGGTGGATCTGTACGCCCGAGAAGAAGCGGGCGAACGGACCTTCGCTGTTGTAGAGCTGCACAGTGGCGCGCGCGCCGGTCGGCAGCGTCGCAGGCAACGGCTCATCCAGCGCCACGTGAATGCGCATACGCCGCGCGTCGCGCACCCAGCGGTTCGACTCCTCCGGCTGCGAGAGCTGGCCATTCACCGCCTGCTGGCCCGCCAGTATCCCGGCGTCGTGGCTGGTGACGTGCGCGTGGAACACCTGGCCTGGCAGCGCGTCGAACACCACGGCGGCGTCGGTGCCCGCGTGCGTGTGCCGCAGGCTCTTCTCGCGAAAATCGGCCACGATATCGGTGTGCTCGCTCACCAGCGCCAGCGCGGGCGTGCCGGCGGCAGCAAACCAGCCGGGGCTTAACTGCAGGTTGCTGACGGTGCCGTCGGCTTCGGCGCGGATCTGCGTCCAGCCGAGATTAAGCTGCGCGTCCTGTAGCGCGTTGCGGTATTTCTGCAGCGTCACGTTGCGGTTGTCGTCACGTTCGCCGCGCTCGATGGTCAGTTCGTTGATTTTCGCCTCCAGCTGCGCCACCGCCTGTTCGCTGGTCTGCCAGGTGGTGCGTACTTTGTCGAGATCCTGCTGCGAGACGTTTTGCATCGTGCTCAGGCGCTGATAGCGGTCAAAAGTGACTTTATCGTTGCGCGCCGTCAGGCGGGCGGTGTTGAGATTCGCCCTAGCGGCGACGATCTGCGCGTCCAGTTGCTCGTTGGCAAGCCGCGCCTGGCGCAGCGCGATTTCCGCCGCCTCGACGCGGTTGGTAAACGGCGCGGCATCCAGCTCAAACAGCAGATCGCCCTTTTTCACGTGGCTGTTGTTGGCGACATGCACCGCCGCCACGTAGCCCGACACGCGCGAGGAGACGGGCGTCACCACACGCATCACGGTGGAATCCGGCGTCAGCGGGATCCAGATATCGGCGAGAATGAAGTAAACGAACATCGCCAGGAAAGTGGCAATACTCACCCTTACCCAGCGGGCAAATTTTTGTTCCGGAGTCATCATAGTTATTGTGCGTTGTTAGCGTCTTCGTCGCGGATCGTGCGCAGATTACGCGCGATCTGGTTTAAGGTGTCGCTGAAGATGTCCATATCCTGCGCGGGAATATTGTGTGACACGCGCGCCTGGTAGCGCGCAATCACCGTGTTAAGCGTGGCGAGCATCGCCCGGCCGTCGTCGGTGAGCGAAACCAGGCGAATGCGTTTGTCCCAGGGTGACGTAGTGCGCACCAGCAAACCTTTACTTTCAAGGCACGCCAGCGTGCGCATCAGCGGCGGCAGTTCAATGCCCTGCACCTGCGCCAGTTCGCTAACCGAAAGATTATCCCCCTGCTGATCGAGCTGCATCAGCACCGTCCAGCCAGACTGCGTCAGGCCGGTATCGGTAATCGCACTATCAATAATGGCGCGCCACTGACGCACTATCATCGCCATGCGCATGCCCATCGGACGGCGGGCGAACCGTTCATCTTCAGTCATTGGGGGCTCCCTTCAGTTAGCGGGAGGGCAAATTAATACTTATCAGGGTAAGTATCAAGAAACGGGCGGCAGAAAAGCATGGATTGCGAAAGGCGCGGGCCGCGGCATAAGCTGCGCGGCCCGTGATGGTCAGGCGTGATTACTGGCTGAGACGGCTTGCGATAAGCCGCAGCTCATCGGCGATTTTGCGCATATCCGGCGCGTCGTCTTCACGCGGGCCGGTGGAGTGGCGGATCACCAGCCGCGCCGGGAGAATGGAAGAAAGCCGCGAGGCGTCGCTTTCGCTCGCTTCCAGCAATCTGCGCACCGCCTCTTTGCCCTGCATGTCGAGATCGAGCGAGACGGTGGTCAGCGCCGGGTAGAAAAACGAGCTTTCGTAGGTGTCGTCATAGCCAATCACCGATTTCTGCCCCGGAATGGAGAGCTGCTGCTGATGAAACGCGCTCAGCACGCCAAGCGCCATCTGGTCGTTCGCCACCAGCACGGCGGTGAAATGCGGCGCCTCGCGCAACATTTGCAGCGCGCCCGCGTAGCCGCTTTGCGCGTCCCAGTTGCCATGCAGCACCGTCACTGGCGTCAGGCCGTAGCTCTCCAGCGTCTCAAGCCAGCTTTTGAGGCGCAGCCGCGCGGACACCGAGCACTCCGGGCCCGCCAGCAGCGCGATATCGCGATGCCCGAGTTCGTATAAATACTTCACGCTCGCGCGCGTGCCGTCCGCCGGATTAAAAGAGACGTTAAACACCGAGCTGTACGGGTCCACATCGAGGAATAAACACAGGATGTCGTCGTTATCGGCGGCGATTTTCTCCGCTTCCTGGGTCTCCAGCGGCACGTTGATGATAACCTTATCCACCAGCTGGGACTTGAGTTCGTTGATGGAATCCTGAATCCCCTGGCAGACGTTCTCATCGATCATCGAGATCAATACCTGGTAGCCATCCAGATTTGCGTAACGTTTCACCGCCGCCGCCACCTGTGACGGCGCATGGAGTGCAAGCGACGTGGTGACCAGGCCAAGCGTCATGCTCTGCTTGCCGACCAACTGCTGCGCCAGCCGGTTAGGCACATAACGCAGATGCGCGATCGCCTCTTCCACCTTGCGACGCGTGGCTTCAGAGACATTCGCAGACTTATTCAAAACACGAGACACCGTCTGGTAGGAAACCCCCGCATGGCGGGCGACGTCTTCCAGTGTGGCGCTTTTAGACTTCATGTTCCGGTTCCTTTTTCATGGGCTGCGCTGATTGTAACAGGCACCAGCCGGAAAAGCCTTTTCTGCCTAAATCCCCGTTAGCCACCCGCTTAACCAAGTATTACGTTCACAATACATAAAACTCGTGAGAAACATCACCGTTCGTTACAAAAATGCCTGATTTATTTGCACTGAGTCACAATTAATTAAGATCAAAATTGCCTGAAATTCTGCAAAGGCGTTTTATGGCCTCGGTTATGTGAACGTAATACAAAACAATAAAAGAGGTTACTATGAACACTACGCTACGCACAGTGGCCGTTGCGTTAGCTGCCGCGCTGACTTCACCTTGTCTGCTGGCCGCTTCATCTTCTGTACCTATTGATTTTCATGGCTATTTGCGTGGCGGCGTGGGCGTCTCGCAGGATGGTGGGCAGGAAGAGTGGCAGAAAAACAAGCTGGGGCGTCTGGGTAACGAAACCGACACTTACGGCGAAGTTGAACTGGGCTCTGAGGTCTACAAAAAAGACGAAGTCAGCTTTTATGTCGACAGCATGGTCAGCATGGTGTCCGACGGCTCTAACGACAACGAAAGCACGCTTAACGACGATGCCCAGTTCGGCCTGCGCCAGTTAAACCTGCAAATTAAAGGGCTGATCCCGGGCGATCCGAACGCGGTTATCTGGGGCGGCAAGCGCTACTACCAGCGCCACGATCTGCACATCATCGATACTAAATACTGGAACATCTCCGGCTCCGGCGCCGGGATCGAAAACTACACCTTAGGCCCGGGCGCGATCTCCTTCGCGTGGATCCGCGGCGACGCCAACGATCTCGACTACCGCGTCGATGGCGATAACGACGTTAACATCAACTATCTGGATCTGCGTTACGCAGGCTGGAAGCCGTGGGCAGGCGCCTGGACGGAATTTGGCATCGATTACGCCATGCCAAACCCGACCGACAAACAGAAAGAGTACGGCGGCCTGTATGAAGCCGACAACGGCGTGATGCTGACCGGCGAAATCAGCCAGGACATGCTCGGCGGCTATAACAAACTGGTGTTGCAGTACGCCAACAAGGGCCTCGCGCAGAACATGGTGTCGCAGGGCGGCGGCTGGTATGACATGTGGAACTACGTTAACGACGCTACCGGCTATCGCGTAATCAACACCGGCCTGATTCCGATCACCGACAAGTTCTCGTTTAACCATGTGCTGACCTGGGGCTCGGCGGACGACATCACCGCCACGACCGATAAATCACGCCTGCTCTCGCTGGTAGGCCGCGGCCAGTACCAGTTCACGCAGTATGTGCGCCTCATCGGGGAAGTGGGCGGATTCTGGCAGAAAGACACCTATAACAACGGCACGGATTACAAGCAGAGCGGTGAAAAATACACTATCGCGCTTGGCCTCGCCGATGGCCCGGAATTTATGTCACGCCCGGAACTGCGCGTGTTTGCCTCTTATCTGAACGATTCACAGAACGGTAAATCCCTGCAGGACGGCACGGCGGACGACACCTGGAACTTCGGCGTTCAGGTTGAAGCCTGGTGGTAAGAAGCAGTCCCTGGCGCTAACCACGCGTCAGGCTGTGCGGGCGGCGGCCCGAAACCGCTGCCCGCAGGCGTTGTCTGATGCAGACACGCAGAGTAAGCGTTGTATCTCTGAGTTATGGCACTGCCATCAAGGCGTCACTGCCGCTGATGCACCCTCGTTGCCTTTTGCGGGATAACCTTTTATGCAGGGTTATCCCGCTTTTTTATCACGCGTTTCTGAAACGCTCATCCAGCAGTTTGCGCAGCGCGTCGGATTGCTTGCCGAAAATCGCATGGACTTCCTGGCCGAGAATAATCACGCCTAATGCCCCTTCCGACTGCAACGCCTCGGTATCGACGCGGGTCAGCTCTTTGACTTTGACGCGCAGACGCGTCATGCAGGCGTCCACGCTCTCAATATTCTCCTGCCCGCCGAAATCCGCCACCAGACGCGCGATCTGCTCGCGCTCCTCTTCGGTTAACGTCTGGGTAGTGGCGGGCTGCGGGCGGGTGACGTGGTGCAGAAACGATTTCAGGCTAACCATAGCGGCTCCTTTTTCAGACCAGATAATAAAAAAGCGCCCGTTCGGGTGAACGGGCGCGCAGGGAACAACTCAGGCGAGGCGGCGGCGCAGAATGCGACAGCCCCAGGGGGCGAGCGACAGCCTGCCGCTCAGCGCGTCGCCGGTCAGCATATCGGCGCAGCCCTCCGGCAGCGTCACCGACTGCGGCGCGCCGGTGTAGTTTTCAACGAAGATAAACGCGGATTCGCCATCGTGGCGGGCATGCGCGGTGACGCCCGGCGGGAAATCCGCCTCCAGCGCGCGCGCAAGCGACAGCTCGCTAATGATGTTGCCGAAGAAATCGCGCTGGAAGGCGAGATCGTTACGCGAGGCCACATACCAGGCTTTGCCCGCGCCAAACGCGTTCACCGTCACCGCCGCGCGTCCGGCATAGAAATCGTCGCGATAGGTGGCAAGCGCCGTCGCGCCTTCGGTGTGGATGAGATCGCACAGATGGCGCACCTGATACGGCCCCTGTAAGCCCGCCTCGTTGCCCGCGAGCCCCTGAATCAGGTTGCGTTCGCCGTCGGCAAGGCAGTCAATCTCTTCCGCCCAGATGCCCAGCAGCTTACGCAGCGGGCCGGGGAAACCGCCGAGATGGCAAAGATCGGTCTCGTTGACGATGCCACTCCAGTAGGTGGTCACGAAGTGGCCGCCCTGTTCGACAAAGGCTTCGGCGCGCTGCGCAAACCCGTCACGCACCATGTAGAGCATCGGCGCGATAACCAGTTTATAGCCGCTCAGATCGGCGTCGGCGTTAATGATATCGACCGCGATCCCCAGCTCCCAGAACGGCCGGTAATGCTCGGCGACGGTCTTTTCATATTCCAGCCCCAGGTTGCGCGGCCCCTGCGCGTCATCCATCGCCCAGCGGCTTTCCCAGTCGAAAATCACCGCCACCTGCGCGTCCACGCGCGCGCCGACCACCGGATCAAGCTGGCTTAAGATATCGCCAAGCTGCGCCACTTCGCGTCCGATGCGGGTGTCGATATGACCGACGTGATCCACCACCGCGCCGTGGAATTTCTCCACCGAGCCGCGGCTCTTGCGCCACTGGAAGTACTGCACCGAATCCGCGCCGTGCGCCACCGCCTGGAGCGAAGAGAGAATATGCATGCCCGGCTTTTTCAGCTTGCTGGTGGGCTGCCAGTTGGTCGTACCCGGCGTCGATTCCATCAGCACAAACGGTTTGCCGTGCTTTAAGGTGCGCATCAGGTCGTGGTACATCGCGGTGTAGCAGGCAAGCTCGGTTTCGTCTTTATCGCGGTGCCACATCGGGTAGCTGTCCCAGGAGATAAAGTCGAGCGGTTCGGCAAGCTGCCAGTAGTCGTAATCGTAGAAATACTCCATGAAGTTGGTGGTGGCCGGTAATTCCGGGTTCACCGCCTTCAGCGGGGCCAGTTCGTGACGGCAGAAGTCAGTGACCTGCGCGGTATTAAAGCGCCGCCAGTCGAGATTCAGACCGTGAATGGAGTTTTCGCCCTGCGGCGCCGGGGATTCAATCTGCGACCAGTCGGTAAAGGTGTGGCTCCAGAAAGTGCTCCACCACGCCTCGTTGAGTTTATCGAGCGTGCCGTAGCGCGCTTTCAGCCAGCCGCGGAAATTCTCCTGGCACAAATCGCAATGACACTCGCCGCCATATTCGTTGGAGATATGCCAGCCGAGCACCGCCGGATGGTGCGCGTAACGCTCCGCCAGCAGGCGGTTGATGGTGGCGGTTTTGTCGCGATAGACCGGCGAACTCATGCAGTGGTTATGACGGCCGCCATGCAGCGCCGGAACGCGGTCGCGCCCGACGCGCAGCACCTGCGGATACTTCTGCGACATCCAGGCCGGACGCGCGCCGCTCGGCGTGGCGAGAAACACGTGAATGCCGCCCTGATACAGCTTGTCGATAATCTCGTCGAGCCACTCGAAGCGAAACATGCCTTCTTCAGGCTCAAGCTTCGCCCAGCTAAAAATGCCCACCGACATCACGTTGCATTTCGCCTGCTGCATCATGGCGATATCGCTCTCTACCGTGCCGGGGTAGTTCTCCCATTGCTCCGGGTTATAGTCCGCACCGTGCAAAAGGGCGCTGACCTTCGGACTTAAAGGCGCAAATTTGTTCATTTACAGGCTTCCTGATACGGCATACCCGTCCGGCGTCACCCGGCGGGCGCGCAGCCTGCCGGGTAAAGCATCAGGGTATAAATGGAATAAAAAGGATTAATTAAAGACTTTTACCGATGGCAGCACGTTGCCGTGGCAATCGAAAAACGCCTGGTTTTCGCGGGCGTTGCCGGTTTTCCATTCGTCATGGATATATTTCATGCCCGCAGGCGTCGCCCAGGTGTTCCCCGGTACGGCAATCCAGGCCGGCTCCCAGTAAAAAATGCCTTTGCCGCGATGGTTTTCGACGTTCGCCACGCTCTGCATCAGGTCATGCACGTAGTCGTACTGGCCCTGCACTGTCGCCGGGTAGCCGCCCTCTTTTTCCTCTTTCTGCTGGAAGCTGTTTTCGGCGTTGTCGCAGTTCTCCAGCGTGTACGCATAGGCGGCTTCCACCACAATCACATCTTTGTTGTAGCGCTTGCTGATGTCGTCCATATTGGCTTTCAGCGCGCTGATGGGGCCGTTCCAGTAGGTGTACATCGAAAGGCCGATGACATCGAACGGCACCTGGCGTTTGGTGATTTCATCGAACCACCAGCGGAAGGTGTCGTTTTTGGTGCCTTCGGCGAGATGCAGCATGATTTTGACCTGCTCGCCCTGGGTCAGGTTTTCGCGCAGGCCGCTGATAGCGGCGTTCAGCAGGCCCGCGAGACGATCAAACTCGCCGCCGCCCTGCCCCCAGCTTTTGCCTTCCGGCCACAGAATGCCGCCGTTAATTTCATTGCCGATCTGCACCATATCCGGCAGCACGCCCGCTTTTTTGAATTCGGCGATGGTGTCGCGGGTGTAGTCGTGGATCGTGGTTTTGAGCTGGTCGTAGTTCTGGTTTTCCCAGGCTTTCGGCTTGAACTGCTTGCCGGGGTCGGTCCAGAAATCGCTGTAGTGGAAATCGAGCAACAGGCGCATCCCCTGCGCTTTCACGCGTTTTGCCAGCGCAAGCGTGGTGGCGAGATCGTTGGTGCCGCCGCCGTAAGGCGCGCCCGCGCTGTCTTTCGGGTCAACCCACAGGCGCAGGCGCACGTAGTTCACGCCGTTCTCGCGCAGAATGGTCAGCGCGTCCTGTTGCTTGTGGTCAGCGTCGTAGAATTTCGCGCCCTGGCGCTCCAGCTCCGGCAGCGTGGAGATATCCGCGCCCTTGATAAAATCCGCCGGGAGGTTAAGCGGTTTTGGCGTTATCTGCGTCATGTTGGCGGCGAAAGCGGAAAAACAGCAGGCCAGCGAGACAGCAAGCAGTGCGGGTTTACACAGTTTCATCAGATTATCCTTTGGTACTGCCGGAGGTCAGACCGGAGACGAAGTATTTTTGTAAGGCCAGATAGAGAATCGCGACCGGCACCGCAATCAGCACCGCGCCCGCGGCGTAGGTGGTGTAGCTCGCGCCCATCTTCTGCGCGACCAGGTTATAAAGCCCGATCGGCAGCGTGTATTTATCCGGCGTGCGCAAAATGGTGCTGGAGAGAATGAAATCCCCAAGCGGCCCGGTAAAAGAGAACAGTGCCACCACCGCCACAATCGGTTTAGAGAGCGGCATGATGATTTCGATGAAAATCCGGAAGTTGCTGGCACCGTCCATGCGCGCGGATTCGTCGAGGTCTTTCGGAATAGCGTCCAGATAGCCTTTCATCAGGTACGTGTTCATCGGGATCATCCCGGCGACGTAAATCAGCACCAGCGCCAGATGGCTGTTAATCAGCCCGAGCAGTTGCGAGAGCACGAAAATGGCGATCAGCGCGGAAAACTGCGGGATCATCTGCAACAGCAGGAACAGCATTAGCCCGTTCTGGCGGCCCTTAAAGCGAAAGCGCGAGAACGCATAGGCGGTGAAGCTGACGCTGATTAACGTCAGCACCATCGTCATAAAGCTGATTTTCATCGAGTTCCAGTACCAGGTGACGTAATTCACCTGGCCGTTGAAGAGATCGGCGTAGTGCTGGAACGAGAGGTTTTCCGGAATTATCGAGCTGCTGAGCAGGCTGTTGCCCGCGTTCAGCGACGCGCCCACCGTCCAGATCAGCGGATAAATAATGATCGTGCTGACTGTCAGGATCAGCAGCCACGACAGCGAGAGCCGCAGCCACTTTTCCTGTTTCATGCTTTGTCTTTTAGCCATGGTGTCTCCTTATGCCGTCTCGTCATTTTTGAACGACTTCGTGGCGCGGAACTGCCACAGCGCCAGCCCCACCACAAAAATGGAGAGCAGAATGGTTATCGTCGCGGCGATGGCGTACTGGGACGAAGACATCGTCAGCTTGTAGATCCACGAGACCAGAATATCAGTGCCGCCCGCGTTGGAGCCGGCCACCGCAGGCCCGCCGTTGTTAAACAGGTAGATGATGTTGAAGTTGTTAAAGTTGAACGTGTATTGCGTGATGATGATGGGCGCAATCGCGTAGAGCACCAGCGGCAGCGTAATGGTGCGCAGGCGCGTCCAGGTGCTGGCCCCGTCCATTTTTGCGGCCTCATACAAATCATCCGGGATCGCCTGCAGCACGCCGGTGGTCATCGCGAACACAAACGGGAAGCCAAGCCACGTCTGCATCATGATGAGCGCGGTTTTGGTCCAGAACGGATCGGTCATCCAGGGTTTCGGCGCGATGTTGAAAAATGCCAGGATCGCGTTGTTAATCACCCCGAAGCTGTCGTTAAACATCCCGGCGAACACCAGAATGGTGACAAAGCCCGGCACCGCCCACGGCAGAATGAAAATGGTGCGGATAAGCGGCTTAAAGCGCAGATCTTTCTGGTTCACCAGAATCGCCAGCAGCACACCCACGGTGCACTGGAATGTGGTGGCGAGCAGGGTCCAGACCACAGTCCACTGCAACACGTCAAAGAATGTCGAGCGCCAGATGGAGAGCGTGAAAATATTGACGAAATTCTTAAGCCCCACCCAGTCCACCAGCTTCGCAGGCGGCGTGTGGTAAAGGTTGTAGTTGGTGAACGCGATGGCGAAACCAAAGAGGATCGGGAATACGACCAGGAAGACCAGCAGAATAAAGCCGGGCGCAATCATCAGATACGGAAAGCCGTCCGAGAGCAGCAGCTGGTACTGTTTACGCACGCTGTTAAGCGTCAGCCCTTCGTCGCGGCGCTTGCCGTTCACCCACGCGTCACGCAGCGAGAAGTAATAGACCGTCAGCCCAAAGCCCACCACCAGCAGGCTCAGAATGCCCTCCGCCAGCAGGAAGATGGAATTGTCGCGCGACACCTCTTCACCGAGCGTATAGAGCCCCCACAGCCCCACACGCAGGAAATCGTGAAATACCCCGAGAAAGCTTGCCAGCAACACCAGAAAGGTGACGCCTTTTAGCCACTGACGGTTATAAAACTGGCCCACGCCCGGCAACAGAGCGCAGAGCAGCGCGCACCAGGCGTGTCGGCCCGCCCCTCGGGCAACGGGCATCTTTTCGCTGGGACTGATAATCACACACGGCTCCTTCTGAAAACGGGAGGTGTCCCTCCCGCTTTTAACGGTTCATCCGGCGACGCCCGCAGACGCCGCCGGGTACGGCTTACTGATTACTGGCCTGCATCGCTTCGATCTGCATGGTTATCTGTTTCACCGCGTTATCGAGCGCGGTTTTCGGCTCCTGCTTGCCGGTGACGCTCAGCTCCAGCGCCGCGTTGGCAGGTGCCCACACTTCGCCCATTTCAGGTATGCCCGGCATCGCGCTGGCGCGCGCCGCCTGCACGGCCACCGCACTCGCTTTCTGGTCGCCTTTAATGACCGGATCGTCCATCAGCGCCACCAGCGGCGGGATCTCGCGGGTCGCGATGTAGCGCGTTTTCACATACTGCGGCTGGTTGATGAACTCGATAAACTGCTGTGCCAGGGCTTTGTCTTTGCTCCAGGTGGAGACCACGTAGCCCTTCACGCCGAGGAACGAGCTCATCGGTTTGCCGTCCGGCAGCGTCGGCAGCGGCGCCACGCCGTAGTTAATGCCTGCGGCTTCGTAAGGCTGGAACGCCCACGGGCCGTTAATCACCGCCGCCGCCTTCTTCTCGGTAAACAGCGAATCGATAGCGTTCAGGCCGTTATCGCCGATGATCCCCGCCGGGAAGACGCCGTCGGCATAGAATTTTTTCAGGAAGGTGACGGCTTCCACCGCGCCGGGCTTGTTGAGGCCGACATCCAGCGGGTTAAAGCCGCCTTTGTCGTTTTTCCCGAAGATGTAGCCGCCCATCGGGCCGATGGCACCCCAGCTGTAGTAAATCTGGTCAAACTTGGCGAGCAGGCCGTACTGGTTTTTCGCGCGCTGCGCTTTGGAGAAGTCATACCAGGCCTGCAGGCTGTCGAACGGCTTTTCCACCAGATCTTTGTTGTAGATAAGCACCAGCGTTTCAACGGCTTTCGGCACGCCGTACTGGGCGTTATCCATGCGGAACGCCGCAATGGAAGATGGCGTAAAGGCGTCGGTCTGCGCTTTATCAAGCGTCAGCGGCGATAACAGCCCCTGCACCACCGCGCCGCCCAGCTGATCGTTTGGGATCACCAGCACATCCGGGCCGATCCCCGCCGGGCCGTCGAGACGCAGTTTTTCCAGCTGCTGGGCGAACGGCATTTCCTGCATGTTCACTTTCACGTCGTACTGCTTTTCAAATGCCGCCACGGCATCCTTAATTCCGGCGGATTTTTTAATGTCTTCCCACACGTTAAGCTGTCGGGTCGCCGCGCTGGCACCAGCGCTGACCATCAGGGCGGAGAGAACCAGGGCGGTAAGGATGTTCTTTTTCATTATCAACCTCATGTGAAGGTATAACAATTACGTTGTTTTTATTTGGTGCTTCGCTTCTGTTTTAAAACTCAACCGCTGTAACCACGCAGCCTGCGAAAGCCCACTCAGCGCGTTTCCATTTTGTTATACGCTACGCTGCCAACCCTGATAACTCTACAAAAAACTGTGCGTTGTGTGATCGTCGTTACAGAAATGAAAACCGGCGATAGGGGGCGAAATCCGGGGAAGTTATAGTCATGACACTGATTTAAAGCCGTTGCGTATCACTCCGCTGAATTGTTATACGTAATACAAAATAAGGTTCAGCGCCCGTCAGAAACGCCCGCGGCCACCACGGCTTACACTTTCGAGGAACCCTGATGTCCAGCATAAGACTGAGGAATGTCACCAAACGGTTCGGGAAAACCGAAACCCTGCACAATATCAATCTCGATATTGCCGACGGCGAATTTGCGGTGTTCGTCGGGCCGTCCGGCTGCGGAAAGTCCACGCTGCTGCGCATGATCGCGGGCCTTGAAGAGGTGAGCGACGGCGAGGTGCTGATTGGCGATGAGGTGATGAACGATGTCGCGCCTGCGCACCGCGGCGTGGCGATGGTCTTTCAGTCCTACGCGCTCTATCCGCACATGACGGTGGCGGAGAACATGGGCTACGGGCTGAAGGTCAATAAAGTGCCGAAAGATCAGATCCGTCATCAGGTGGAAATGGTGGCGAAGACGCTGCAACTCTCGCACCTGTTGGATCGCAAACCCAAACAGCTCTCTGGCGGCCAGCGCCAGCGCGTGGCGATTGGCCGCGCGATTGTGCGTAACCCGCAGGTGTTTATGTTCGACGAACCGCTCTCCAACCTTGACGCCGAACTGCGCGTTGAGATGCGCCTGCATATCGCGAGGCTCCACCAGGAGCTGAAAACCACGATGGTGTATGTCACGCACGATCAGGTCGAGGCGATGACGCTCGCCGATAAAATCGTGGTGATGAACTACGGCAAAGTGGAGCAGATGGGCTCGCCGATGGCGCTTTACTACAACCCGGTCAATAAATTCGTGGCCGGGTTTATCGGCTCGCCGAAGATGAATTTCCTGCCAGCCACCGTGGCGCGCTGGGAAGAAGGCGCGCTGGACGTCACGCTCTCGCAGGGCAAAACGCTGCGGCTCGCCATTCACACCGCGCCGCTGAAGCAAGGCGATGCGGTGACGCTGGGTATTCGCCCGGAGCACCTCTCCACCGGCGCGCAGGCGGAAGCCTCGTTAACGTTTAACTGTGAAGTGGTGGAGCGCCTTGGCAACAACACCTACCTGTTCGGCCAGTGTTACGGGCATGACAACGTGAAAATTCTGCTGCCGGGCGACGTGCATTTCAGCCCGTGGCAGGCGGTGGAAGTGGGCTTTAACCCGCGTGACTGTATGGTGTTTGACGCCGACGGCCTGCGCATCAGCGCCGAAACGGACGTCCCGCACGCGCACTAATGTTCTCCTGCGTCGGCCCAGGGCGGGCCGACGATTTTCCCGCCGCTTTTCGGATTACACAAAGGTTCCCTCCCCTAATTACTGTATATAATACCAGTATTTTGCAGGCTGGCTTTGCTGCCGTTTAAGGAGGAACTATGTCGATGTTATCCGTGCTCCCTGAAGTTTTACCCGAGGCGCTCCCCGCGCCCGCCGCGCTGACCGAGCCGCGCCGCATCCGCGTGAGCTACGCCAGCCGCTTTCATGACGGCGTGAGCCTTGCCGCGCTGACGCTTCGCGGCAAATGGCTGGAGGAAGCCGGTTTCCCTACCGGCACCGATGCGGATGTGCGGGTGATGCCCGGCTGTATTGTCATCACAGCGCGCGCGCCGGAGCCGGAAGATCCGCCGCTACTGAAATCCCTGCGCCGCGTCTGCAAGCTGTCGGTGCGCAAGCAACAGCAAGTGCAGGAGTTTATCGAGGTGATCGCCGGCAAGCGTAAAAAGCGGGTGTGAATGCGCGCGGGCAACACGCCGCCCGCGCCGGCGTTTAATACGTATCGTCGCGTTGCAGCCCGACATCGCGCAGCTGCGCCTCGTTCATTCTGCTGAGCACTTTTCGGGTCTGCGCGCGCAGCCGCCAGGCTTTCCAGGCGCGCCAGATCAGTATGAAGCCAATAAACGGTCTGCGGGGTCGGTTCTCGTGAAATTCCATCGTCGCTCTCCTGTATCAGGCTGAGCCTTATGATGGCCGGGATCGCCGGTAACAATACAGATTCACAAAATCTATTTGTTAACCATACAGAAGCGCGACAGATGCGGCTGAAAGGCGTATTGTGCCGTTATCTGTACCGGTTTTGTGATCTGTACTGTATTAATGGAGCATACAGCATGACGCGTTATCAGCACCTCGCCTGCCTGCTGGCGGAGCGTATCGAACAGGGCCTTTATCGCCACGGTGAAAGACTGCCGTCGGTGCGCAGCCTGAGCCAGGAGCACGGCGTCAGCATCAGCACCGTACAGCAGGCGTATCTGGTGCTGGAGAATCAGCAGCTCATCGTGCCGCGCCCGCGCTCGGGGTATTTTGTCGCGCCGCGTAAAATGCAGCCTCCGGTGCCTGCGATGACGCGCCCGGTACAGCGCCCGGTTGAGGTGACGCAATGGGATGAAGTAATGACGCTCCTTGACGGGCGCGGCAATAAAAGCCTGACCACATTTGGCGGCGGCGCGCCGGATATCACCCACCCTACGCTTAAACCGCTCTGGCGCGAGATGAGCCGCGTGGTGCAACACAATCAGCTGGACGTTTTTAGCTATGACGATCTGGCGGGCCGCCCGGAACTGCGCCAGCAGGTAGCCCGCCTGATGCTGGATGGCGGCGCGAACATCAACGCTGACGAACTTATCATCACCAGCGGCTGCCACAACGCGCTCTCTGTCGCTCTGCTGGCCGTCTGCAAGCCCGGCGATATCGTCGCCGTGGAATCGCCCTGTTACTACGGCACCATGCAGCTGCTGCGAAGCCTCGATATCAAAGCCATTGAGATCCCGACCGATTCGCAGACCGGCATCAGCGTCGAAGCGCTTGAGCTGGCGCTGGAACAGTGGCCGATTAAAGGCGTGATCCTGGTGCCGAACTGCAATAACCCGCTCGGCTTTATCATGCCCGATGCCCGCAAACGCGCGGTGCTGGCGCTGGCCCAGCGCCACGACATCATCCTTTTTGAAGACGATATCTATGGCGAGCTAGCAACCGAATACCCGCGCCCCCGCACCATCAAATCCTGGGATATCGACGGGCGCGTCATACTGTGCAGCTCGGTGACGAAAACGCTCGCCCCCGGCCTGCGGGTGGGCTGGATAGCGCCGGGGCGTTATCACGAGCGTGTGCTGCAGATGAAATACGCCGCCAGCGGCACCAACGTGCCTGCCACGCAGCTCGCGGTAGCGGCGTTTATCCGCGACGGCCACTATCACCGTCACCTGCGCCGGATGCGCCAGCACTATCAGCGCCAGATGGAGACCTACACCTGCTGGGTGCGTGAATATTTCCCGTGCGGCATCTGCGTCACGCGCCCTAAAGGCGGGTTTATGCTCTGGATAGAACTGCCGGAGAGCGTCGATATCGTCTGCGTGGCGCGTCAGCTAACGCGCCTTGAAATTCGTGTCGCCCCCGGCTCGCTCTTTTCCGCCTCGGGCAAATACCGCAACTGCCTGCGCATCAACTGCGCGCTTCCTGCCAGCGAGCATTACCGTGAGGCGCTGCAACAGATTGGCGAAGCGCTGCATCACGCCATGGAAGAGAGCTGAGACTCCGGAGTTATCCCCTGTCGCAACCGCCGCATGGGTTATATGCTTAACGCATGGAAAAATTAGCTGAATTAAAGCGCGCCAAGCGCCTGGCGCTCGGCCTGCTGCTGACGGCGGCGGCGACATTTGTTACCACGCTGTTTTTACCGCCTGGTTTCTGGGTAAGCGGCGTTAAGGCTATCGCGGAAGCCGCGATGGTGGGCGCGCTGGCGGACTGGTTCGCCGTGGTGGCGCTGTTTCGCCGTGTGCCTATTCCTTTTATCTCGCGCCACACCGCGATTATTCCCCGTAAAAAAGACCGCATCGGCGAGAACCTCGGGCAGTTTGTGCAGGAAAAATTCCTGGATACCGATTCGCTGGTCGCGCTGATCCGCCGCCACGAACCGGCGCAGTTGCTCGGCCAGTGGCTCAGTCAGCCTGCCAACGCGCAGCGCGTGGGCCAGAACCTGGTGCAGGTGATGAGCGGTTTTCTGGAACTCACCGACGACAGCCGCATTCAGGGGTTATTAAAGCGCGCCGTACACAAGGCGATTGATAAGGTCGATCTTACCCAGACCAGCGCGCTGATGCTGGAGAGCATGACCAAAAACAACCGCCATCAGGTGCTGCTGGATGCGCTTATCGGCAAACTGATTCGCCTGGTGCAGAAGCAGAGCACGCGCGATTTTATCGCCCGCCAGATTGTCCACTGGCTGAAGACCGAGCACCCGCGTAAAGCGAAAATCCTGCCTACCGAGTGGCTCGGCGAACACAGCGCCGAGCTGGTTTCCAGCGCCGTCAATTCCATGCTCGACGACATCAGCCACGACCAGGCGCACCAGTTGCGCCAGGCCTTTGACCGCATCACCGTGGATTTCATCGAGAAGCTGAAAAGCGACCCGGAGATGGCCGAGCGCGCCGACGGCATCAAGGCGTATCTGAAAGAGGACGAGGCGTTTAACCGCTACCTGGCGGAGCTGTGGGGTGACGTGCGCGGCTGGCTGAAGAACGACATGCAGGCGGAGGATTCCCGCACCCGCCAGCGCATCGCCGATGCCGGGCAGTGGTTCGGCGAATCGCTGATGGCCGACAGCGCCCTGCGCGCCTCGTTCAACGAACATCTCGAACAGGCCGCGACCACCGTCGCGCCCGAGTTTGCCACGTTCCTGACGCGCCACATCAGCGACACGGTAAAAAGCTGGGACGCGCGCGACATGTCGCAGCAGATAGAGCTCAACATCGGCAAAGATTTACAGTTTATCCGCATCAACGGCACGCTGGTCGGCGGCACCATCGGGCTGGTGCTGTATCTGTTGTCGCAGATACCCCGCCTGCTCTGAACCTTTATTACCGTACGAACACCTGCGCGATTCGCCGGGATTTTAAAAAGTACGGAAGCCAGCATGTGACGCCGATAAACGCCGACAGGACGCTGCGAATGCTGCTGTTATCCCAGCTCGCGCCAAACAGGCTCACCGGCAGTACGGCGAACCACAGCGCGCTTACCACCCCCGCCAGATAGTAGATAACCATCGCGCGGGGCGTGTGCCGCTTACGCTGAAAGAAATGCCAGCTCGCATACGCCGTGATGCCAATAAGCGCCACTAACAGCACCACCGCGCCTGCGGCATACCACGTAATAATGCCCGAGCGGCTGAAGTACGCGCTTATCGCACTGATCAGATCAAAAAACTCCACCGGCAGAAAGATCAGACTGAAAATAAGTCCGGCAGCTGGCAGGTAGAGCAACCCGTTAATTTTACTGGCTTCCGCTTTTTCGCAAGCGTCACATAACCCCGACTCTTTGTTCGGCTCGTTTTCATTGCACTGAATGCACTTCATTTTCTTTCCCTGTTAATTTCACTTAAATTAAAAAATGGTCAGCCGCAGACGCCCAGAATAACGTAAGAAGGGCCTATAGCGAAGGGAATTCATGGGAGGAACGATTAATAGCCAGTCATCACGCAGCCATTATTTTTATTCTTAAGTAAGAAGCATCGGAGAAAGGATTGAGTAGACACTCTGTTCCAGCCCTCACTCATTTTACAGACGTTTCAGTCGACAACATCAATTTCAGAAAAAGAATTAGTCGATATAATAATTAACTGCATATAGTCATGCATTGACTGAAATTCACAGCATATTATTTTTAATATAATCAATCAATTAATCAATGAAGTCTCTTTTAATTAAGCGTATTAATGAAGTGTCTATTACAAAGATAAATTCCGACCTTGAGCACTCGATATCGCCGTTACGTCGACACTTTTAATTTTCAATGAGAGCAATCCGGGCGTATTATTTTTCAGCCACTAAGAACCTGTTACAGAGAAGACCATTATCACTGAGCTTTATCATTTAACAAATAACACTCACCCATGCGGGTGATCATTAATAGTAAAAAGTCGATCATATTTTAACTATTTAATTAAAACTCAACGGTGTTGCTAAAAGGGATATTATGCTTCATCGCTATCAGGCAACTTCTGCCGATAATCTTTGCTACGAAGATATCTGCCATATCCTGCATCCGGATTCGGCAGTACATGAGCTTGCCTTTACTGCAAAGCCGAACCAGTTAATCAGGGTTTGGGATCTTCCCATAGGCTATAGCCAGTTCGTGAATTCGTGTCGCCAGTTTCATTACCAATATCCATGGATGGCGTATCGGGATGTGTTGGAATATATCAAATCCGGTAAAGTCGTTTTGCTGAGACAAAGTCTCCTCGAAAATACTATTACCGGCGTCCTTACCGCCTCCGGAAACCTGCGGCATGACCTCCCTTTGTTGCTGCAATCCCGGCTTAGTTACCTGATATCGCATCAGTTAAATGGCATAACATCCGCGGTTCCCGTACAGCATGCCCAGACCACAAAAACGCTCAACAGCAAAGGTGCAGGCCGACTTTTGGCCGCAGGTGGTATTTATAACGGTAATAGCGAAGGGTTCAGGAAGACAGCAGAAGATCTCGGCGGCGAGGCTCCAGACGGTTATAACCAGATCATGGCTAACAGAGGGTTACTCATTGCAGGGGCGTCTGTTACCGTCGGATTATCACTGGGAAGGATGCGATTCCCTGAATTAGAGGAGCTTAAGCATTTTGGTGCCAGAGGCGTTTCGTCAGGCAGACAATTTGAGCCTGAACTGGCTGGCGGGCCGATTGAAAATCTGACAACGGATGGCGTGGAAATCACTCATGAAGGGATTAAAATTGTGGAAAAACATTTGTCCCGATTCGCCCCCGATCCAGGTAACGATTTTATGATGATCAGATTAAGAAAAATTGCTGACGGTGAATTATCAGCAGAAAAAGTAGACCTAAATTACTACACTCATGAGTGTCGGGAATATCAACGTTATTGTAATTTAGGTTGGGAAACAGGAAGACCAGCCGATGATGCAAAGGCTTATGATTTATGGAATAATACGCATACGGCTACACTGGAAGATTACAGAATAACTGGTGATGACCTTTATCACCCGGATGCACCATTATGGTAAATAATGCTGAATTCAACATTCTTACGCTCTTAGCGTCAAGAGACGATGTGAAATGGACTTGGTATAGTCTTGATCGCGCAATGTCACTGCGAAAAATGGAGGGCGTGGGTAATGTCGCCAGGCTTGTAAGGAATTTACATGAAGCCGGATTAGTCGACATAACACCCTCAACTCCTGCTGGCATGGATTACTACCATATTTCAGCGCAAGGCATACGGCTTCTTAAACAAATCCAGAAGCAAAATATTTAACTGCAATGGCATATTGCTCCATCCGGACGCACTGAAATGAAATTAACCAACACGGAGCTTAATGTCCTGAGAGTCATGGCAGAAAAAGAAATCGACTGGATGTGGATAATGCTGGATCGCGCTCTTGCCATTCGTGGCATTGAAGGATTTAGCAATGTTGCGAATATTGTCGCCAGCCTTGTTAATAATGGGATGGTTGAGGCTGTGTATATCGAAAACGCCTCGAAGCCCCGTTATCGCGTATCAGAACAAGGTCACCAGTTATTAAGGGAAAACAATAATAATTAACGAGGCTGAATTCAATATTCTGGCGCTTTTGGCGTCAAGAGATGATGTGAAATGGACCAAGTATAACTATTGCGCCTCCTTTAGATATAGCGCAATAAATGCGCACTCCCCCAGCGGTAGAGTCAGAAGCTGAGAAGTCTGAGCAAGACAAGGAAACACAGCAGGTTAACTCACTCTCTGAAGGAGGAATGTTATGGATCGCATTATTCAGTCACCTGGTAAATACATTCAGGGCGCAGGCGTGATCTCCCGCATCGGCGACTATTTAAAACCGCTGGCCGAACGCTGGCTGGTCGTCGGGGATAAATTCGTGCTCGGGTTTGCAGAAGAGACGCTGCGCCAGAGTTTTAAAAAGGCGGAGCTTAGCGTCGAAATCGCGCCCTTCGCTGGCGAGTGCTCGCAAAATGAAATCGACCGGCTGCGTAAGCTAGCCGACAGCGCCAGCTGTACCGCTGTGCTGGGCATTGGCGGCGGTAAAACGCTCGATACCGCAAAAGCGCTGGCGCATTTTATGGCGGTGCCGGTCGCTATCGCGCCGACCATCGCCTCCACCGACGCGCCGTGCAGCGCGCTTTCGGTGATTTATACCGACGACGGCGAGTTCGACCGCTACCTGATGCTGCCCCACAACCCGAATATTGTTATCGTCGACACGCAGGTTGTCGCGGGGGCCCCGGCGCGCCTGCTGGCGTCCGGCATTGGCGATGCGCTGGCCACCTGGTTTGAAGCGCGCCTGCTCGCGTAGCGGTGCCACCACCATGGCGGGCGGCAAATGCACTCAGGCCGCGCTGGCGCTTGCCGAGCTGTGCTACAACACGCTGCTTGAGCAGGGAGAAAAAGCGATGCTGGCCGCCGAACAGCATGTCGTCACCCCGGCGCTTGAGCGCATTATCGAAGCCAACACGTACCTGAGCGGCGTGGGCTTCGAGAGCGGCGGCCTGGCGGCAGCTCATGCTATCCACAACGGGCTGACCGCCATTCCGGACGCGCATCATTACTACCACGGCGAGAAAGTCGCCTTCGGCACGCTCACCCAGCTGGTGCTGGAAAATGCGCCGTCAGAGGAGATAGAAAGGGTTGCCGCGCTTTGCCACAGCATCGGGCTGCCCATCACGCTCGCGCAGCTTGATATTAAAGAGGATGTGCAAACCAAAATGCGCCTGGTGGCGCAGGCGGCGTGCGCGGAGGGCGAAACCATTCACAATATGCCGGGTGGCGGGTCGCCGGAGCAGGTGTATGCCGCGCTGCTGGTCGCCGACCAGTACGGCCAGCGCTTTTTGCAGGAGTGGGAGTAAGCGCGGCGAGTAGTTGTGTTTTGAAATGTGTTTACCTGGAAATCCCCGCTGCGGCGGGGATTTTTATGGAGTGCAGAACAAGGAGACAGTATTAATTATTTCTGATTTAAGAAAGAACCTATTTTTCGTTTAATCATACAACCAGCGGCCAGCTCTAGCAGAGGCGATCAACATCCCAATAGTAAAATCCGGCACCGGAATGGGTTCCGGTTTTTTAAAAAAATTCCATGAGAAAGGTGAATCAGGAAAATAGGTTTTAATCGTAAACCCGGCGCGATCAACGTTAAATGTCGTAAAAAAGGCATCCATCAAATCTTCTATTTCAGCCTCGTCTATTTGCAGATCGGTATCTAAATCCGTTTCCGGCGTCAACGGGACTTCCTTCCCCGTGAAGAGATACGTACCGGCGTAAGGCCGAATGAGTTTGTAAATCTGCTTTTCGAGGTTGTCTGCCATATTTTGTCATCTCCTCTGGCGATAGTGTTGTAATCGCGTATCGTACAGAAAATAATTTGTGAGACATCTGCCGACAAAATAATAATACCGAGCAAAGAAATAGTCCGGCCAATAAAAGGCGTGATATTGCGAACCATTACCCGACGCGCTGTCCATGGTATATAACCACCTAACCATGTAGGTAATTTTATACCAAACGGGAACCTGGCCTTCTTAAAAACCTTTCTTGCTGCTCTGGATGCATAAAATGAACGATTGATGACACCATCAAACACTAGCAGTGTGCCCTCGGCAACACGCGCCTGCAACGGTTGTCTCGGATGAGCAAAATCTTAGGGTTTTCTCAGCGCCCCCTGACGCGCGGGCACGCACGGGGGCGCGGGCGAGCTATACAGTTGAGGGAGTCCGAACTATAAAACATGCAATTTTTCAAGCCGGGGATTCAGCTATAGGCTCACGGTAGAATGCGGCTTGTAGAGGGTTGTGCGCACATACCCAGTACCACCGCATTACTCCACGCGCACAAGTTCCTAAGAGCCGAGTGTGGCAGGGATTGCAGAAGAAGTCAGCTCAATGGAAACGACCGAGTAGCCCTCAATTATTCAATTCCTTGGTTAGTTCTACTTCACCAGTGGTAACATTAGAGCGTAGGTAAAAGAGATCACTATTCATCTGCTCTGGCTTCGTCCATATCTCCGCCTTCCTCGAACCGCCTTTCTGTCTGGTATAACCCAGCTTAGTCAAATAAGCTCTCAACGGCTCGACGTCAGATACTCCCCTAAAAATGATTGTGTTTGATGGGGCGTATCCATCTCCGGGATGTGATTCAAAGTAATAATCTTTCGATATGCGCGGAGCCTTCGCAATATCTTTATCAGTCAGGGAGTGATAATTGAAAAAGTCCTTTTCAGTGTACGTGGTCGTTTCATTGATACCAGAGGCAATAAAATAGATAAATAACCAGCAGAGGATAACAACCGTAATTAATACAAGGATGCTCCATTTAAAGAATTTACGCATTATCACTTCACCCCTGTGTAACCAAGTGACGTCCCATTGTCTGTAATAACTTTAACAATCCCAGATGTAAAATCGTCCCACGGCCTCAACGATGTCATAAAATGCGGGAGATTCCCTGTGTACGACTGGTGACGCACGCACGGATCATCCGGGTCAGGGAACAGAATCGGACGGAAACCACGGTTTTTATGGGAGCCTATAGCACCGTAATGATCCCAACGGCGAACAGCGGAATCGTAACTCACAGGTTTAAGGCGATAACCATAACGCCCCGGCATGATAGCTCGGTGGAATCCGAACAGGTCAGAAACTAAATCCTCACCACTGAAACCGCTATCGGTGTACCAAGAGAAAGCCCGCAAGCTTTGCAACCCTTCAAATCGAGCTGCTGTGCTCATCATCATCGCCAGCATGATTCTGTTAATATCTTCGGTACTCCGCCCGCGCTTAATTTCCCAGCGGGAGAATTTGCCTACTCCGAATTGTGAGTTGAATTTCACAAAGTGCATATCCTGCCGATACATCACTATGTAGGAAGGCTTGCCGCTACGCTCCCCCGCGATGAACTGGCTTTTAAGCTCCATGATATCACTACCACGAGCATGCCCCATGTCAACCCAGCCAAGCACCTCAGTATAAACAATACCCCTACGCAAAACGTCGAACTGCACCCCATCCTGTATTTCCGCTCTGGTGCTCATCCTTCCACCTCCTTGGTAGATTTTGTTGCCAATGTTATAGCCTATTTTTAAGCCAGTCCAGACAGCTGACAATACCGCTTATAAGCCCCGTTGGTGGTACAGACAAGCGGAGCCTCTGGCGACTTCATCAGGGTTATGTCAGTTAGTGAGGCTTATCAGGATGACCATGTACCCAAGGGGAGCGAGGCCGAACCGCTGGCAGAGCTTGCATATGGTCTGCAAGTACCGTGACCACCATAAACCTGTTTATCCCCTGCGGCGTCTCGCGACGGCGACAGAACGGGGGCATCGGGCTAAAATGTGCTTCACTAAAAGTTTTTGGGATTGTTTAGAGACGGTGGCTACGTCATAGCTTTCAAGTTGAGTCAGTAAGTGTTTGACGCCTGGAACTACACGCCGCTATGAGTAAACATCCCAATTACCACTATCAACCACAGCGGCTTTTTCAAGGGACCTAACAGAGCATTTCTTACAGGCAAAAGAGACAGATTTTATTGTCTAACTAGCTGTATTGTAAGGAATTTAGCGACTTGGTGCCGAAGGCCGGACTCGAACCGGCACGTATTTCTACGGTTGATTTTGAATCAACTGCGTCTACCGATTTCGCCACTCCGGCACGGAAGGGATGCGGAAAACGTTGGGATTATACCTGTCAGGGGCCGCCATGCAAGCAGCGCTCTTGCGCCGTCCTGTCGAGTGCTGAAAATTTCAGCATAACGCATCCTCCTTTCTCCATCCTTTCCGTCTTCTTCCCGCTCACAAATTCATCAAAACAATCATTTGCAGGTTTACATCACCTTTCATTTGTTATGTGATCCTGTAACGGGCTTCACTACCCATGCGGCTCGCCCTCTCCTCCCCTGACAGGACAACATATGGATTTTTTCGAGAAAGATCCCACGCCGGAAAACTACTGGCGCGGCGTGATCCTTTTTGGAAACAACTTCGCGACGTACAAGTTCGCGCTGGCGCAGGCGCTGTATGAGGTGAAGCGCGAAAACAGCCTCGTGAAGCTGGAAGATCTGGCGCTGCCGTTCAGCACGCATATCTGCGCTCACCTCAGAGAAGCGCCTAAGCAAATCCTCAATATAAAGCGTCCTGGTCAGTTCATCCTTGCCTGTCAGCAGTTTAACCAGCAGGAGATAACGCAGGGGCAGCTTATCGAGGCGACGGTCAGGCACGGGTTTAACGTCGTGCTGAAGGCGTTTCACAATGTCAGCGGCGGGCCGATCGCGAAACCGTTTTTCATCAACGAACCGCGCGCCCACAAGGCCATTCGCCTGACGGATGACTTTTATCGCCTCACGGAAACCACACAGTTCGCGAATCTTACGCAGGAAACCGACGCCCGCTGGCGGCTGGTCGAAAAAGCCTGGCAGATGAACCTGCCGCCGCAGTTGCTGGATGTCCATTACGACCCCGAGCAGGAAACCCTCTTCACCCGCTTAAGCTCATCGCGCATTGCGCTGACGAGCTGTCGCAACAGCCTGAACGGCTACCAGAAAGGCCACTGTTTTTACTGCAACGCGCCCATCAGCCTTGAGAAACATCACCCGACGCTTGCCGATGTCGACCACTTTCTGCCGCTTGCCGCTCAACTGCCGGGCGTGAATCTCAACGGCGTCTGGAATCTGGTGCTTGCGTGTCGCAGCTGTAACCGCGGCGAAAACGGCAAATCCGCCCGCGTCCCGACGCTTGCGCTACTGGCACGGCTGCACGCCCGTAACGAATACTTTATTAACAGCCGCCTGCCGCTGCATGAGGCAATCATTAACCAGACGGGTAATAATGAGCGCCAGCGTAAAACCTTTTTGCAGGATGCCTGGAACGCCGCCT
This sequence comes from Cronobacter sp. HA18003, assembly GCF_011605905.1. Taxonomy (NCBI): domain Bacteria; kingdom Pseudomonadati; phylum Pseudomonadota; class Gammaproteobacteria; order Enterobacterales; family Enterobacteriaceae; genus Cronobacter; species Cronobacter sp. HA18003. The sequence continues at coordinate 325,225 of NZ_JAANQO010000023.1, forward strand.
TTGCGAACCGTCTGAGGCAGTGGGCGCCTGAGCCACAACAGGAGCTGATTTTCTGATGACGCAGAACTATTACCAGGCCCACGCGCATGAATTTTTCGAGGGCACCGTCGCGGTCGATATGTCCTCGTTATATGACGCATTCACCCCGCACCTGCCTGCGGGCGCGCGTGTTCTGGACGCAGGCTGCGGCTCCGGGCGCGATGCGCTCGCGTTCCGTCAGATGGGCTACGAGATTGAGGCGTTCGACGCCTGCGGCGAACTGGTCGCGCTGGCGCGGGCGCACAGCGGCCTGCCGGTAAAGGAGATGACGTTTAGCGAGCTTGATGCGGTTGAACGCTACGACGGCATCTGGTGCTGCGCGTCGCTGCTGCATCTCTCGCATGACGAACTGCCCGCTGCCATGCAAAAGCTGTCGGCCGCGCTGAAGCCCGGCGGCGTCTGGTATCTCTCGTTTAAATATGGCGAGGGCGAGCGCGAACAGCAGGGGCGGCGCTTTACCGATATGAACGAAGCCCGCCTGATGACGCTGCTGGCCGCCTTTCCTGAGTTGTCGCCGCAGGCATTATGGGTGACGCAGGATAAACGCCCGGAGCGCCGCGAGCAGTGGCTCAACGGGCTGCTTGTAAAGCGCTAACCCTGCCCTTATCCCCTTTCACACTTTGAGCCATGCTCAGTGCGTGAACGGCCTCTGTAACCTGAATGTTCTACAATCTCCGGGATATCCACAACAAAGGAAACCGCGATGACCATCATCAAAAGTTACGCCGCGCATAAAGCTGGCGCAGAGCTTGAGCTCTATGAGTACGACGCAGGCGAGCTGAAGCCTGAGGATGTGGAGGTTGAGGTTGAGTACTGCGGCATCTGCCACTCCGATCTCTCGATGATCGATAACGAATGGGGCATTTCGGCGTATCCGCTGATTGCGGGCCACGAGGTGATTGGCCGCGTCAGTGCACTGGGTGGCAGCGCGCAGAACAAGGGCCTGAAAGTGGGCCAGCGCGTCGGTATCGGCTGGACGGCGTCAAGCTGTGAGCACTGCGACGCCTGTATCAGCGGCAACCAGGTGAACTGTCAGCACGGCAGCGTGCCGACCATTCTGAACCGCGGCGGCTTCGCTGATAAGATTCGCGCAAACTGGCAGTGGGTGATCCCGATGCCGGAAGGCATCGACGCCGCGTCCGCCGGTCCGCTGCTGTGCGGCGGCATCACGGTGTTTAAACCGTTGCTGATGCATCACATCACTGCCACCAGCCGCGTCGGCGTGATCGGCATCGGTGGTCTCGGCCATATCGCTATCAAGCTGCTGCGCGCGATGGGCTGTGAAGTGACGGCGTTCAGCTCGAATCCGTCGAAAGAGCAAGAGATCCTGGCGATGGGCGCGGATAAAGTGGTGAATAGCCGCGATCCGCAAGCGCTTCAGGCACTGGCCGGTCAGTTCGATCTGATTATCAACACGGTGAATGTGTCGCTCGACTGGATGCCGTATTTCCAGGCGCTGGCCTGGGGCGGGAATTTCCACACCGTCGGCGCGGTGATGAAGCCGTTCGAAGTACCGGCGTTTTCGCTCATTATGGGCGATCGCAGCGTCACCGGCTCCGCGACCGGCTCGCCGCACGAGCTGCGCTCGCTGATGAAGCTGGCGGCGCGCGCCAAAGTGGCACCGCAAACCGAAGAGTTCCCGATGTCCCGTATCAACGAGGCGCTGCAACACGTGCGCGATGGTAAAGCGCGCTACCGCGTGGTGCTGAAAGCGGATTTCTGACTAGTAAGAGTAAAAAGCAAAGGCGCCGCAGGGCGCCTTTTTTAACCGTTGTAGATAGTGGGTTCGCGAGAGATTTTCCAGGGTGGGTGTGGCTGCGGATTTCATGGTGGGTGCGCTTCGCTTACCCACCCTACAAAACCCTGGCCTCACCGTAGGGCGGGTAAGCGTAGCGCACCCGCCGCCCAACCCATGCACGTTTCTCCGCAGGGCGGGTAAGCAACGCGCACCCGCCACCCAACCCATGCACGTTTTTCCGTAGGGCGGGTAAGCAAAGCGCACCCGCCACCCAACCCATGCACGTTTTTCCGTAAGGCGGATAAGCAACGCGCACCCGCCACCCAACCCACGCATGTCCTTCGTAGGGCGGGTAAGCGCAGCGCACCCGCCATTAATGCCCACCGCCGGCAACGCGCTTACTGCCTTAACTCCGCCACTTTCTGAATCAACTCATGCACCGGCACCACGCCATAGAGCATCTCGTCCTGCGAGATCCAGACCGGAGCCACCAGCAGCAGCGCGGTGGCGATAACCATCGAAAGCACCGCGCCGAGCAGCCAGCGGCTGCGCAACCGCCCTTGCTGTTTGCCCCACGCGGTGAGCGGCTTGCCGAACTGCCGGTTCAACCAGTGGCTTCGCCACAGATACCCCACCAGCGTGCCCACCAGCGCGATGCACAGCATCGGTATGCCATGCACCATCGCGATACCCTTTAGCCCGGCTTCCACGTTCCACACGTCATTAATATGGCCAGGTGCCGTCAGGTAAATGCGCCCGGTATCGAAGTTCATCATTCCCTGCCGCTGCCAGGTCGTTACTACCGGCAGTAGCAGATACATCATCAGCGCGGTAAATAGACTCCACTTCGCCAGCGACCAGCGCTGTACCGCGCTGACCAGACTGCCGAGGCTTTCGATCGCCTCGTTAAGATACGGCGTGGCGAAGGCGCGGTTGAGCGCTTCACGCAGCGCGTCGCCCCGCTTGCCGCGACTATGTTCGATAAGCATCGCCTGGTGCGCTTCCGATTCCATAAACGTCTGCACCGTTTTACGGCTGGCGGCCCCTACCCGCGGGTTGCGCCGTTTGCCCGGCGTCGCCTGGCGCACCAGCATATCGAGATCGTTTTTCAGCAGCGCCTGCAATACGTGCCCGGCGTCGAAAATATGCGGCGTCACGCCGTAGAGGATCCAGCGAATCGGCTCTTCGCCCGCTTCCGGCAGCGGGCTCTCCATTCGGCCAAAGGGCACGTTCGCGTCATAGAGAACATGCACGTCGCGGCGCGCGTAATCGACATCGTTATCCATCAGCGCAACGGGGCCGTAACTGCCGAGCGACGGTACGCCTGCCTTGTATAATCCCTCGCGGATATACTCCGGCACGTCCGCCTGCGGGTAAACGAGTTGGTAGTCCGGCGTGGCGGTCGCTTTCAGCGACGTAATGTGTGAAATCATCCCTGTGCCGCTACACGGTGAGCATTGTTTGTTGCCGGAGCCGCCGCAACTGTTACAGGTCACTCTGCCGCCGTAACAGGTGGGGCAGCTCTCGTAGTAGTTTTCGGTGCGGTTTTGTTTGGTGTAATGGTCGTAATAGCTGCGCTGGCGCATTACCTGACCGCTGCCGCCGCAACCATAGCAGGACGTTTTTCCGGAACCGTGGCACTGGCCGCAGTTGACCGAACCGCTGCCGTGACAGTTGTTGCAGTTTTCCGTCAGGCAGACCTGCATTGGGTGAAGATAGACCACCTCTTCGCTTTTCCAGTCGCCGTAAGGCCGCGAGAGCAGCGACGCCCGCGCGTCATCCAGCGTTTTGTCGCGGGCGAGGATGGCGCTGGTCTGCGCCTGTAAGGCGCGCTCGTACTCCGTGCGCGAGTGGCAGACATCAGTATTAAGGCCCGCGGAGACCCGCCCCGCCTGGGTTGCCGTGTCGGTGCGGACATTAAAAATCAGCCGCAGGCTTATCTGGTAGTGGAAATCGATATAGTCGACAGGCACGACGCTAAGCTCACCCGGCTCAAGGCGCGTGGAGTCGCGGACGAAGTTCTGGATGGTGGTATCGCAGGCGGCAAGCCAGGCGTCTTTCATGATGTCTCCTCAGGCGAAATGACCCGTCAAAATGCAGGCCGCCGTCAGAGTGGGCCGCTCGTCGCTTTTTAAGGGGGAAGAGGCGGAATGGTAGCATAGCGAGGCGCAAGGCTATGCTCCTGATTCTGGTGGGGAAGAGGGATTGAGGTGGTGGGGATTGAGGTGGTGGGTGCGCAAGCTTACCCACCCTACGGGTAGCGGCGATGGGTTCATGGTGGGAGCGCAAGCTTACTCACCCTACACGGGAAGTGGTGGTGAGTTTTATGGTGGGTGCGCAAGTTTACCCACCCTACAAGGGAAGTGGCGGTGGGTTCATGGTGGGTGCGTAAGCTTACCCACCCTACACGGGAAGTGGCGGTGGGTTCATGGTGGGTGCGCAAGCTTACCCACCCTACACGGGAAGTGGCGGTGAGTTTCATGGTGGGTGCGCAAGCTTACCCACCCTACACGGGAAGTGGTGGTGGGTTCATGGTGGGTGCGCGAAGCTTACCCACCCTACAAAACCTTGGGCTCACCGTAGGGCGGGTAAGCGAAGCGCACCCGCCTTAACGCCACGCCCACACCCGCCTTACAGAAAACTCACTCACCCTGGGTTATCGCCTTAAACACGCCTGCGACCGCCACGGCGCCCGGATCTTCCACTCCTGCGAGGTTATCGCTCCCCACATAGGACGAGCGCCCGGCTCTGGCCTGGCCCATCTGCGCGGTGGCTTTTGCGCCCTGCTCCGCGGCCTGCGCGGCGGCGGCAATCCCTTTGTCTCTTAACGCTTCCAGCGCCGGTTGCAGGGCGTCGATGAGCGTCCGATCGCCTGGGGCCGCGCCGCCGTAATGCTTCATCTGCGCAAGACCCGCCAGCAGCGCGTCGGGCAGCGCTGCGCCATCGGCAACCTTCTGCCCGGCGGCGGTAAAGAAAATCGACATCAGCACGCCGCTGGAGCCGCCCATCACCGTCGCAAGACGCTCGCCGATGAGCTGCAACAGCGCGGCGGCGTCGTTCAGCGGCAACTGATTATTCGCAAGCTTCTGCGCGATATCCCGCGCGCTTTCGGCAAAGGTGGAGCCGGTATCGCCGTCGCCCACTTTCGCATCAAGCGCGTTCAGGTGCGCCTCCTGCGCGATAAGCGCGGCCGTGGCGCGGTCCAGAAGCCTGCGCACGTGTGGATTATCGGAAGGCGTGGCCTCCACGCTGTCACGCACCAGCGGGAGCGACTGCGCGTGCGGCTCGCCAAACGCCACCGGCACCATCCAGCCTGCGGTCTCCACCGGCGCGTTCAGCGCCTCTGTAAAGATGTCATTCAGCGGCAACAGAGAGAGCGAAAATCCTTTCATATCAAGCGCGCTCACGAGCGGCGCAGGGCCGATCAGCCAGTCGATGCGGTCTTTCAGGGCCGAGCGCGACAGCTCGCGCGTCAGCAGCGCCATCTCCAGCGCAGACGTGCCGCCGAGGTTATTAATAAGCACCGCGAGACGCGCGTCGGCGGGCACTTGTGCCATCAGGCGCTCCACCAGCGTCGCCACAATTTCCCGGCTGTTCTGGGTGCCGATAGTGCTGGCACCGGGCTCGCCGTGAATGCCAAGCCCCAGTTCCGCCTCGCCCTGTTTGATACGCCCGTCTTCGGTGCTGCCCGGCAGACTACAGGTCTGCAGCGCCACGCCGAGGCTTTTCACCGCGTCGCTCGCCTGCTGCGCCAGTGCGCGCACGTCGCTTAACGATTTGCCCTGTTCGGCGGCGAAACCGGCGATTTTATGCACCAGCGCCGTGCCGGCGATGCCGCGCGGCTGTTTGTTATCCGGCAGCGCGACGTCGTCAGAGACGATCACCATTTCCACTTTCAGCCCGTGGCGTTTGGCTTTTTCCGCCGCCAGGCCGAAGTTCAGCCGGTCGCCGGTGTAGTTTTTCACGATGAGCAGACAGCCGTGGTCGCCCGTCACCGCCACAATGGCGTTCAGTACGGCATCCACGCTCGGCGAGGCAAAGAGATCGCCGCAGACGGCGGCAGTGAGCATTCCCTTACCCACAAAGCCTGCGTGCGCGGGCTCATGGCCGGAGCCGCCGCCGGAGATCACCGCGACTTTGCTTTTATCCCAGTCGCGGCGTGCCACGATGCGAATCGCCGGGTCGATATCAAGGCGGGTGAGGTTCTGGTGGCGGGCGCTGAGGATAAGCCCGTCAACGGCGTCGTTGATAAGGCGTTTACGGTCGTCAAAAAAGAATCTGGACATGGTTTCCTGCGAATCAGTGAACGGTATGCAAAGCATAGCCGTTTCGCAGGCAAGCGGCGGTCAGAGGCCGTATTCGCCGTAACCGCGCCGCTTTTGCAGGCGATCCAACCAGCGGCCAGCAAAGTGAACGCCCACTAACACGGCGGCCAGAAACGCGGTGTGCAGCCAGAAGGCGACACGCCCGTCGAAGATAAAAAAGCTCAGGATGAAATACGGCAGCGTGGCGCTGGTTATTGCAAAAAGCAGGTGTTCGCCAAGCGAGAACAGGCGCAGCACCTCGTCAGCCTCTTTCTCCTGTGGGGAACCGGCGGTCACCACGCCCACCGCCAGGCTGCGGCGATCCACATGCCGCGCGAGCAGCGTGAAAAGCAGCGCCTGCACGGCGAACACGGCTCCCTCAAAGACCAGCCACGGCAGCGGATCGCGAAAATAAAAGTAAGCGCCCACTATCAGAATCACAATCAGCGCCTCAGGCACAAAGGCGAGATGGGCGAAGAACAGGAGGAACAGCGAGGCGAGTCTTTTCATGGCTTCCCGGCAAACGTGAAAAGCGAGGAACCGCACTCCCCCGAGCGAGGGAGTGCGCAAGGCATCAGGCGCGTTTCATCAGCAGCCAGAGGCTTATCAGGAAGAAGCTGGCGCTCGGCAGCAGCGCGCCGATAATCGGCGGAATGCCGTACACCAGGCTCAGCGGCCCGAAGATTTGGTCCAGCACGTAGAAGATAAAGCCGAAGCTGATACCCGTTACGACGCGCACGCCCATCGGCACGCTGCGCAGCGGCCCGAAGATAAACGACAGCGCCATCAGCATCATCACCGCCACAGAGAGCGGCTGGAAGATTTTGCTCCACATGTTGAGCTGATAACGGCTGGCATCCTGGCCGCTCGCCTTCAGATATTTGACGTAATTACGCAGCCCGCTTATCGACAGCGCGTCTGGATCCAGCGCCACGACGCCGAGCTTGTCCGGCGTCAGGTTAGTTTTCCAGGTGCCGGTCAGCGTCTGGGAGCCGGTGATCTGCTGCGGGTTTTTCAGGTTTGACTCATCCACCTGCGACAGACGCCACAGCTTGTGTTCGGCGTCAAACTTCGCGTTGGCGGCGTAGCGGACCGACTCCAGACGGCGCTTATCGTTAAAGGCGTAGATGCTGATACCGCCCAGCTCGTTTTCGCCTTTTACGCGTTCGATATACACAAAATTATTGCCGTCTTTTGCCCACATCCCCTGCTGGGTTGAGAGCAGCGAACCGCCATACATCTGCTGCGCGCGCAGGTTGCGGGCCATCTGCTCGCCCTGCGGTGCCACCCATTCGCCGATAGCCATTGTGAAGATAACCAGCGGAATGGCGGTTTTCATCACGGAGGCGGCCACCTGCATACGGGTAAAGCCGGAGGCCTGCATAACGACCAGCTCGCTACGCTGCGCCAGCATCCCTAACCCCAACAGCGCGCCAAGCAGCGCGGCCATCGGGAAGAAGATCTGGATATCTTTCGGCACGCTCAGCAGCGTGTATGTCCCCGCGCCAAGCGCGGTGTAGCTGCCTTCGCCGGTCTTTTTCAGCTGATCGACGAATTTAATAATGCCCGACAGCGACACCAGCATGAACAGCGTCATCATTATGGTGTTGAAAATTGTTCTGCCGATATACCGGTCGAGAACGCTAAATCCCAGCATCGATCACTCCCCGACGAGCAAAGCGGGCGCGGATGCGGCGCATTGGCACCGTGTCCCACAGGTTCAGCGCCACGGCCAGCGCCAGATAAAGCAGGTTAACGGCCCACATCCAGATCAGCGGATCAAGCTTGCCTTTCGCGCCGTTGGAGCGCAGCGAAGTCTGGAGCAGGAAGAAGATAAGATAAAGCAGCATCGCGGGCAGCATCGAGAGCACGCGGCCCTGACGCGGGTTGACCACCGAGAGCGGCACGACCATTAGCGCCATCACGATGACCGCGAACACCAGCGTCAGACGCCAGTGAAACTCGGCGCGCGCCGATTTGGAGTTAGCCTGCCAGAGCGTTTTCATGTCCATCTGCTCGGCGTCGTCCGGGTCCAGCGCGACGGCCTGGTGGCCAATGATCGCCTTATAATCTTTAAAATCGGTGATACGGAAATCGCGCAGCATCGCGGTGCCTTCAAAGCGGGTGCCCTGATTGAGCGTCACCACCTGCGAGCCGTCCTTACGCTGCGAGAGTTCGCCGGAATCGGCGACGACCACAGAAGGACGTGCGTTGCCTTTCGGGCGCAGCTGCGCCAGGAAGACATCATTGAATTTGCTGCCGTTCACGCTTTCGATAAACAGCACCGCGTTACCGTCGGTCGCCTGCTGGAACTGCCCCTGCGCGAGCGCCGCCATGCCGGGGTTGGCTTTCGCCTCCGCGAGCACTTCGTCCTGATGACGCGACGACCACGGGCCCGCCCACATCACGTTCACCGCAGCGACAATGCCGGTCAGCAGCGCGAGCACCATCGCGGCTTTCACCAGCACCGCTTTACTCAGCCCGCAGGCGTGCATGACGGTGATTTCACTTTCGGTATAGAGCCTGCCAAGCGTCATCAATAGCGCGAGGAACAAGCTTAACGGCAGGATGAGTTGCGCCATTTCGGGCACGCCCAGGCCAAGGAGCGAAAGCACGAGGTTTGTCGGAATATCGCCGTCCACCGCCGCGCCAAGAATTCTCACCAGTTTCTGGCAGAAGAAGATCAGCAGCAGGATGAACAAAATCGCCAGTTGGCTTTTGAGCGTCTCCCGAACCAGATATCTTATGATTATCACATTAAATACGCCTGTGAATACGAGTCTTTTTGCAGGAAAATCGCTTGTTTCATGGCTTAAACGTCATTTATTCTCTTGAGTCGTCGAAAAGATCGCTAAGATTACTTATCTTAACGGCTTCGCGCTTCAAGCGTTGCTGACGAGCCGAAACCAAAACAACATTCGTTAAGATTAACACGAAGTCATCGCAACAGCGGAGCAAGAGTTACGAAGTGGTCAATTCTATCTGTAGCCGCCGCCGTTGTCTTTAAGATTCAGGAGCGTAGTGCATGGAGTTCAGTGTAAAAAGCGGGAGCCCGGAAAAACAGCGCAGTGCCTGCATTGTTGTAGGCGTCTTTGAGCCGCGCCGTCTCTCTCCCATCGCCGAACAACTCGATAAAATCAGCGACGGCTATATCAGCGCCTTGCTGCGTCGCGGTGAGCTGGAGGGCAAACCGGGCCAGACCTTGTTGCTTCATCACGTTCCGAATGTGTTGTCAGAACGTATCCTGCTTATCGGCTGCGGCAAAGAGCGCGAGCTGGATGAGCGTCAGTATAAGCAGGTGATTCAGAAAACCATCAATACTCTGAATGATACCGGATCGATGGAAGCGGTTTGTTTCCTGACCGAGCTGCACGTCAAAGGCCGCAACACGTACTGGAAAGTGCGCCAGGCGGTAGAGACGGCGAAAGAGACGCTCTACAGCTTCGATCAGTTAAAGACGAACAAGAGCGAGCCGCGTCGTCCGCTGCGCAAAATGGTGTTCAACGTGCCGACCCGCCGTGAACTCACCAGCGGCGAGCGCGCGATTCAGCACGGTCTGGCAATCGCCTCCGGCATTAAAGCCGCTAAAGATCTGGGCAATATGCCGCCAAACATCTGTAATGCCGCGTATCTCGCCTCTCAGGCGCGCCAGCTGGCCGACTCCTTTAGCAAAAACGTCGTCACCCGCGTGATTGGCGAACAGCAGATGAAAGAGCTGGGCATGCATTCGTACCTGGCGGTGGGCGAAGGCTCGCAGAACGAATCCCTGATGTCGGTGATTGAATATAAAGGCAGCAGCGAGCCGGACGCCCGTCCGATTGTGCTGGTGGGCAAAGGGCTGACCTTTGACTCCGGCGGCATCTCGATTAAACCGTCCGAAGGGATGGACGAGATGAAATATGACATGTGCGGCGCGGCGGCGGTGTACGGCGTGATGCGCATGGTGGCTGAGCTGAACCTGCCGGTGAACGTGACCGGTATTCTGGCGGGCTGTGAAAACATGCCAGGCGGACGCGCGTATCGTCCGGGCGACGTGCTGACAACCATGTCCGGCCAGACGGTGGAAGTGCTGAATACCGACGCTGAAGGCCGTCTGGTGCTGTGCGATGTGCTGACGTATGTCGAGCGCTTCGACCCGGAAGTGGTCATCGATGTGGCGACGCTGACCGGCGCGTGCGTGATTGCGCTTGGCCATCACATCACCGGGCTGATGTCGAACCACAACCCGCTGGCGCATGAGCTTATCAGCGCGTCCGAGCAGGCGGGCGACCGCGCCTGGCGTCTGCCGCTGGCGGACGAGTTCCAGGAGCAGCTGGAGTCGAATTTCGCGGATATGGCGAATATCGGTGGACGTCCTGGCGGCGCGATTACCGCCGGGTGCTTCCTGTCGCGCTTTACGCGTAAATATAACTGGGCGCACCTGGATATCGCCGGCACCGCCTGGCGCTCCGGCAAGGCGAAGGGGGCCACCGGCCGCCCGGTTGCGCTGCTGTCACAGTTCCTGCTAAACCGCGCCGGGTTTAACGGCGAAGAGTAAGACGCTCTCCCTCTCTCCGTTGGGGAGAGGGAATCGCCCGACGCGCTGACAGACGGTGGGTGCGCTTTGCTTACCCACCCTACAAAAAACCACCATTCCGCTAAAAAGACTCGCCCTACCCGAATCAGGGCGACGTTTGCAGCCAACAACGAGGCAACGTGAAACACCACGGGTATCGCTTATGAAGAACGCAACGTTTTACCTGCTGGACAACGACGACACCGCCGACGGCCTGAGCGCCGTCGAACAACTGGTGTGCGACGTTGCCGCTGCGCGCTGGCGCGCAGGGAAACGCATCCTGATTGCCTGCGTCGACGAAGCCCAGGCCACCCGCATTGACGAAGCGCTCTGGAAGCGCGACCCGGGCAGCTTCGTGCCGCACAATCTCGCGGGCGAAGGGCCGCGCGGCGGCGCGCCGGTGGAAATAGCCTGGCCGCAAAAACGCGGCAGCAGCCCGCGGGAGCTTCTGATAAGCCTGCTGCCGGAATTCGCAGCTTTTGCCACTGCTTTCTATGAAGTGGTAGACTTCGTACCTTACGACGAATCCCAGAAACAACTGGCGCGCGAACGCTACAAAGCCTATCGCGCCGCCGGTTTCCACTTGACCACGGCCACCTTCACGGCGCCCGGAACGACACAGTAGAAATGGAAAAGACATATAACCCCCAAGATATCGAACAGCCGCTTTACGAGCACTGGGAGCAGCAGGGCTATTTCAAACCCAACGGCGACGAGAGCCAGGAAAGCTTCTGCATCATGATCCCGCCGCCGAACGTCACCGGCAGTTTGCATATGGGTCACGCCTTCCAGCAAACCATCATGGACACCATGATCCGCTACCAGCGCATGCAGGGTAAAAATACCCTGTGGCAGGTCGGCACCGACCACGCCGGTATCGCGACCCAGATGGTCGTCGAGCGTAAAATCGCCGCTGAAGAAGGGAAAACCCGCCACGACTACGGCCGCGACGCCTTCATCGACAAAATCTGGGAGTGGAAAGCGGAATCCGGCGGCACCATCACGCGCCAGATGCGTCGTCTGGGTAACTCGGTGGACTGGGAGCGCGAGCGCTTCACCATGGATGAAGGCCTCTCCAACGCGGTGAAAGAGGTGTTCGTCCGTCTTTATAAAGAAGATCTGATCTATCGCGGCAAGCGTCTCGTGAACTGGGACCCGAAACTGCGCACCGCCATCTCTGACCTGGAAGTGGAAAACCGCGAGTCAAAAGGCTCGATGTGGCATATCCGCTATCCGCTGGCGGACGGCGCGAAAACCGCCGACGGCAAAGATTACCTGGTGGTCGCCACCACGCGTCCGGAAACCCTGCTGGGCGATACCGGCGTTGCCGTAAACCCTGAAGATCCTCGTTATAAAGATCTGATCGGCAAATATGTCGTGCTGCCGCTGGTTAACCGCCGCATCCCGATCGTCGGCGACGAACACGCCGATATGGAAAAAGGCACCGGCTGCGTGAAGATCACGCCAGCGCACGATTTCAACGACTACGAAGTGGGTCGTCGTCATCAGCTGCCGATGATCAACATCCTGACTTTCGACGGCGATATCCGTGAAAGCGCGGAAGTCTACGACACCAAAGGCAACGAATCTGACGTTTATTCAAACGAGATCCCGGCGCAGTTCCAGAAGATGGAACGCTTCGCCGCGCGTAAAGCGATCGTGGCGGCCGTGGATGAACTCGGCCTGCTCGAAGAGATCAAACCGCACGATCTGACCGTGCCTTACGGCGATCGCGGCGGCGTGGTTATCGAACCGATGCTGACCGACCAGTGGTACGTCCGCGCCGACGTGCTGGCGAAACCGGCGGTGGAAGCGGTAGAAAACGGCGATATCCAGTTCGTACCGAAGCAGTACGAAAACATGTATTTCTCCTGGATGCGCGATATTCAGGACTGGTGTATCTCCCGTCAGCTCTGGTGGGGCCACCGCATTCCGGCCTGGTACGATGCCGAAGGCAACGTCTACGTAGGCCGCAGCGAAGAGGAAGTGCGTCAGGAAAATAACCTGTCCGCGGACGTCGCGCTGCGCCAGGATGACGACGTACTGGACACCTGGTTCTCCTCCGCTCTCTGGACGTTCTCGACCCTCGGCTGGCCGGAAAACACCGACGCGCTGCGTCAGTTCCACCCGACCAGCGTCATGGTCTCCGGCTTTGACATCATCTTCTTCTGGATTGCCCGCATGATCATGATGACCATGCACTTCATCAAAGATGAAAACGGCAAACCGCAGGTGCCGTTCAAGACCGTCTACATGACCGGTCTTATCCGCGACGACGAAGGCCAGAAGATGTCCAAATCCAAGGGCAACGTAATTGACCCGCTGGATATGGTCGACGGCATTACGCTGGAAGAATTGCTGGAGAAACGCACCGGCAACATGATGCAGCCGCAGCTGGCGGAGAAAATCCGCAAGCGCACCGAGAAGCAGTTCCCGGAAGGCATCGAGCCGCACGGCACCGACGCCCTGCGCTTTACGCTGGCGGCGCTGGCCTCTACCGGTCGCGACATCAACTGGGACATGAAGCGTCTCGAAGGCTACCGCAACTTCTGTAACAAGCTGTGGAACGCCAGCCGTTTCGTGCTGATGAACACCGAAGATCAGGATTGCGGTTTTAACGGTGGCGAGAAAGTGCTGTCGCTGGCCGATCGCTGGATCCTGGCAGAATTCAACCAGACCGTAAAAGCGTACCGCGACGCGCTGGATAACTTCCGCTTCGATATCGCGGCGGGCATCCTGTATGAATTCACCTGGAACCAGTTCTGCGACTGGTATCTGGAGCTGACCAAGCCGGTCATGAACGGCGGTTCAGAAGCTGAACTGCGCGGTACCCGCAACACGCTGGTGACCGTACTGGAAGGTCTGCTGCGTCTCGCGCATCCGATCATCCCGTTCATTACGGAAACCATCTGGCAGCGCGTGAAGGTTATCGCCGGTATCGACGCCGATACCATTATGCTCCAGCCGTTCCCGGCGTTTGACGCGTCCCGCGTGGACGACGCGGCGCTGGCGGATACCGAGTGGCTGAAGCAGGCTATCATCGCCGTGCGTAATATTCGCGCCGAGATGAACATCGCGCCGGGCAAACCGCTGGCGCTGCTGCTGCGCGGTTGCAGCCAGGACGCGCAGCGTCGTGTTAACGACAACCGCGGCTTCCTGCAGACGCTGGCGCGCCTTGAAAGCATTACCGTGCTGCCTGCCGATGACAAAGGCCCGGTGTCGGTGACCAAAATCATCGACGGTGCCGAGCTGCTGATCCCGATGGCTGGGCTGATTGATAAAGACGCCGAGCTGGCGCGTCTTGCGAAAGAAGTGGCCAAAATCGAAGGCGAAATCGGCCGCATCGAAAGCAAACTCGGTAACGAAGGCTTTGTGGCCCGCGCGCCGGAAGCCGTTATCGCCAAAGAGCGCGAAAAACTGGCGGGCTATCACGAGGCGAAAGCCAAACTGATAGAACAGCAGGGCGTGATTAGCGCGCTGTAAGTCAGTTGAATAAAAGCCGGGGCGACCCGGCTTTTTTATGGCGGTATTTCGCAAAAAAACGGCGCTCAACTGAGCGCCGTTATGCTTTTAGCGGGCCGAAGCCCTGAGCTTATTTTCAGAGTGCGAAAGGCAGAATGGAGAAACCACGGCCCAGCACGCTTGCCGGATCGTTACGCGGCTGTTCGTCGTGATCGACCAGCGCCAGGTTGTCCAGCTCGCCGTCAACATGCGTGTTTTCCAGCAGGTAGCGCGTCAGGCGCACTTTCGCCCACGGCCACGCCAGACCAAAGGTGATACCGCAGACCATGAAATTGCTCAGAATGATCCAGACAAAAGAACCGACGCTCGCGGTGGAGCGGAAAGTAATCCCGCCTTCCAGCGACATCTGCTGATAGGCGTAGTTACGCAGTTTCACAAACGCGAAGCTAAAGCAGACCAGAATGCCGATCATATAAATGAAATACGGCAGTAAAACGCTCATAATAAGCGATATCAAAAAGCTAAGCATTTCTTCCTGGCTATTCATACCATATACACTGTAATGCAACATCTGAGTCATCACTGGCGCCAGCATAATCAAAGCTACCGCGATAAACGGCACAAACAGCAGCATCGCCTTGAGATAAATAAAGGTGCAGGTTTTTACATTCAGGTTAATCGCAAAACGGTGTTTTCCATATTGCAGGTTATTGACCAGCAGGCCGTACCACTGCGCGGCGTAAATACCCTGCATCAGCGCGGTACCCACAAGCCCCACCAGAACCGACAGCGCAATACCGACAATAATACCGGTCATACTCTGGCTGGAACCCGCAATCGTAAAGACCAGCCCCATCACGGCTGTCACCAGAATCGCAATCAGCAGCGGGCAGCCGAGCATCACCCACCAGGCGCGCAGCGGGCTGGCTTTAAAGCTAAAACGCAGGCCGTTAAGCTTCGTCATCAGCAGCTGGTAGCGCAGGCCCTGCATAATAAGGAACGGCGCAAACGCGATAAACAGCAGCACCATGCAGAGGGTTAAAAAGGTATTTTCATAGACTGCATTAATCACAAATACGACGTAGAGAAGCGCAAGGCAGATCCAGCCGACGAAAATCGCGCCGCCTGTGGCGTGATAAGAAAAACGTGCGCCTGCCAGTTCGGTATTTTCGTAAAAATAACGGCGTGCACGCACCATCGCCCAGGGTAAAAACAGCCCGGCGGTGAACACCGTTAACAGTATGTTGACCAGCCAGACGGGGAAATATCCGCCGCCGCTGCCCTGAAACGAGAATGCGTGTGTCTTATTCCCTGCCAGGAATTTATTATCGTCCGACATAACAATCCTTATTCTGTAAAAAAGAAAAAAGCGCCGTTATAACCGTTAATATCTTAGGGTTAATCCAGTGCGTACTTTAGTGTAATAAAGCCCCGGAAAGAATAATAGCAGCCAATATTCCTGGGCTTGCGTCACTCTTCCTGTAGTGGTATTAAGCACAACACTATGTTGAACAGATGACATCAGAGTAAATGATGAATGTTGAGGCGCCGGTAGACATTATTATGCGCAGAATGACGGCCGCGGATAACGCGACGGTCGCCAGAGTGATCCGCCAGGTTTCCGCGGAATATGGCCTGACGGCGGATAAAGGCTACACCGTCGCAGACCCCAATCTCGACGTGCTGTATACGCAATACAGCAAGCCAGGCCATGCGTACTGGGTGATTGAATTAGACGGTGAAGTCGTAGGCGGCGGCGGTATTGCGCCGCTGGCCTGTAGCGAAACGGACATCTGCGAGCTGCAAAAAATGTATTTTCTGCCCGTCGCGCGCGGCAGAGGGCTTGCGAAAAAACTGGCGTTACAGGCGATGGATTTCGCCCGCTCGCAAGGCTATCGCCGCTGCTATCTCGAAACGACCGCCTTTTTAAAAGAGGCGATTGCGCTGTATGAACGCCTGGGCTTCGCGCATATTTCCGAGCCGCTCGGCTGCACCGGCCATGTGGATTGCGAAGTGCGAATGTTAAAAACGCTCTGAGCGCGTGAAACCGCGAAATAAAAAAGCCGGGCTGACCCGGCTTTTTTATTATTGCTGCATGGAGATACGAATAACCGGCCCGGCTTTTTCCGGCGGCAGCGCCAGCACGTCATGCCAGAGATCCTGCACCATATTACAGACCTGTTTTTCCTGACCGACGCCTTTTTGCGGATCGGTAAAGACCTCAATCGTGTCGCCATATTTCGCCGCCAGCGACTGACCAATCGGCGCCAGCGTCTCTTCCGCCATTTTCTGCTCCTGCGGCGTCACCTTGTGCGCGTTCTGGCTGTAACTTGCCGACAGCAGCTTCGTTTCGACATCCATACGCTTCGCGATAACGTCTTTCGACAGCATCTGAACCGGGTTCACGCCGCCTTTCACCTGCGGCATCAGGAAGCGGAAACAGGCGTCGTCGCTGTGCTGCTGCATTTCGCGGGTCTGTTCCATATTGACGCGCATATACGCGATCACATCTTCATCCGGCGCGAACTGGATGCGCTGCATCTCAAGCTCGGCCATATTCGCCTGCATCGCGTCGATAATATCCTGCTGCGTTTTGCCCTGCTTCGCCATTTCCAGCGCCTGACCACGCAGGCGCGCGTAGAACGCCGGATCTTTCTCTTTAATGAGTTTATACAACGGCATGCTGTTAAACACCTCGTCAAAGCCCTGCTCCGGCGACGTGTTCGCGTTTCTCAGCCACGCGATGTCCGCGATATTCCACAGCACAATGCCGACGACAAAAATCGCGACGGCCGCGAGTTTATTCACTTTGCCTTTTTTATAGAGCGCAGACGCCACCACAGCGAGCACAATGCCCACCAGCGCGGAGAGCATGACATGGTTCCAGTTCATCCTTTATCCCTTTGGTATTGATAGTTTTTATAAAGCCCGCCGGCTCACGCGCTTACCGGTACGCCGCTGTGAAAACGGAATTCGGTATCAGGCTGATTAATCAGCCGCGCTTCCGCTTCGCCCAGCGCCTGTACGCGCGGCGCGATGTCCTCGGGCGAAATCTGCTGCGCCAGCGAGAGATAATCCTGATAGTGGCGCGCTTCCGAGCGCAGCAGCGACAGGTAAAACTTCTGCAAATCGTCGTCCAGATACGGCGCCAGCGCCGCGAAACGCTCGCATGAGCGGGCTTCGATATACGCGCCGCAAATCAGCTTGTCGACAAGCGTGGCGGGCTCATACGTGCGCATTTCGCGTCGCATCCCGCGCGCATAGCGGCTGGCGGTGATTTTGACATACGGGATGTTACGCGCCTGCATCATTTCGCGCACCTGCCAGAAGTGGTGTAATTCTTCTTTGATAAGCAGCACCATGCTATCGATCAGCGTCTGGCCCCACGGATCGTCGGTGTGCGGCATCACGCTCTTGCCGATGCGCTTATGCAGCGCCAGGAAATCGGGCTCCGGCCCTTCGCGATAGGTGAAATCTTCATAGGGCTGTAGCCAGCCGAGCAGCTCATCAGAACCGCTTTTATCCGCCACATAGCGCCGAATGAGCAGCATCGCGGTTTGCGCGGCTTTTAACTCGCAAATCATGTGGTCGGTCAGCAGCAGCGGTAAGTTTTCCGGCGCTCTGGCTTCATCTATCCAGGCTTGCGGAGTGGCGCAGTGAAGGAAATTTTTAACGGGGAGGAGGAGTGCGTCGTAATTCATGCGGGGTTCCTGAAATGCGGCAGCGCAGCGCTGCCGCAAACTGCGACTTAGTGACGAACACCGTCGTCGTCTTCATCCATGCCGTCGTCGTCTTCGTCTTCTTCGCCGTCCGGGTCTTCAAAGTAAGTGCCCCAGCCGTCATATTCGACGTTAAACTTCTCCGCCAGGTTCATCAGCTGTTCAACCTGGGCGTCGATAAGTTCGGCGTTCAGCGCGCACTCGCTCAGCGCGTCGCAGCAGATGACGGTTTCACCGCCCTCTTCCAGCTCCAGCTCTTCCGGGTCCGTCACTTCATAGCCAAGCTTAAACACTTCCACCGCCAGTTTCTCCAGCGTGTCGAAATCGTCTGCCGAGAAATGGTGTTCAATGGTGTACAGCGCGTCAGGATCGCTGCCATCTTCAAGCAGCTCTTCAATAATCAGACGCGTCTCTTCGCGCTGCTCTTCCAGTAATTCCGGGTTTGCCATGGCTCGTTCCTCAGTGTGTGGCAGATACCTTCTATTTTCACACACCCGCGGGAATGCCTCCACCTTTCACCGCAAAGTTTTAACATCGGGGGTTGCAAATGAATATTCATACATATATGTTGAATATTAATTCAATAAGTGGCGTCAGCCAGCGAGGGAAATTATGTCTGCGTTGTACCAGAAATCGTTTTTAAAACTGCTCGATTTTACGCCCGCTCAAATCCACCTGCTGCTGGAGCTTTCCGCAAAGCTTAAAAGCGATAAGAAAAATGGCGTTGAAGTTCAAAAGCTTGCCGGAAAAAATATTGCGCTCATCTTCGAAAAAGACTCAACCCGCACGCGATGCTCTTTCGAAGTTGCCGCATATGATCAAGGCGCGCGCGTCACGTATCTCGGCCCGAGCGGCAGTCAGATTGGGCATAAAGAGTCAATTAAGGATACCGCCCGCGTGCTGGGCCGCATGTATGACGGCATTCAGTATCGCGGTTTTGGCCAGGAAATCGTCGAAACGCTGGCGCAGTACGCAGGCGTGCCGGTGTGGAACGGACTGACCGATGAGTTTCACCCGACGCAACTCCTGGCAGATCTGCTGACCATGCAGGAGCATCTGCCGGGCAAAGCGTTTAACGAGATGACGCTGGTGTATGCAGGCGATGCGCGCAACAACATGGGCAATTCAATGCTGGAAGCCGCCGCGCTGATGGGGCTGGATTTGCGTCTGGTCGCGCCTGAGCGCTGCTGGCCTGCCGCCGAGCTTGTCGCCGAATGCCAGGCAATGGCGAAAGAGACCGGCGGGCGGATCATGCTTACCGAGGATATCGCCGCAGGTGTGAAGGGCGCGGATTTCATCTATACCGATGTCTGGGTGTCGATGGGCGAAGCCAAAGAGAAGTGGGCTGAGCGTATCGCGCTGCTGCGGCCATATCAGGTTAACAGCCAGATGCTGATGCAGACCGGCAACCCGAACGTGAAATTCCTGCACTGTCTGCCGGCGTTTCACGACGACGAGACCACGCTCGGCGAGCAGATGGCGCAGGAGTATGGCCTGAAAGGCGGCATGGAAGTGACCGACGAGGTGTTTGAATCCGCGCACAGTATCGTGTTCGATCAGGCCGAAAACCGGATGCATACGATCAAAGCGGTGATGGTGGCGACGCTGTCTGAGTAGCTTGCAGGGCAGGCGGCTTGCCAGAAGCTGGATGGTGGGTGCGCTTCGCTTACCCACCCTACAGAACAACGCTCACCGTAGGGCGGGTAAGCACCGCGCACCCGCCTTGCTGATAATTAAATGGTGGAGGCACTGCGCTTACCCACCCTACAGAACAATGCTTACCGTAGGGCGGGTAAGCCTCGCGCACCCGCCTTGCTGATAATTGAACGGTGGGTGCGCTTCGCTTACCCACCCTACAAAACAACGCTCACCGTAGGGCGGGTAAGCACCGCGCACCCGCCTTGCTGATGGTGGTTAATAAGGCGCTGCGGGTTCCCACCCTACAACTCCCTCACGCCATCAACATCTTCACGACTGCTTTGCGCACGGGGGCCGGATCGCCCACCGCACACAGCGGCTTATGCACTTCCCCCGGCCAGAAAATCACGAAATCGCCCTCCTCCAGCACCACGGTTTTCTCCTGCACGCCTTCGGGCAGAAATGCGATATCTTTATCCGCCAGCCAGTCGGTGTCGGGCGCGCCCGGCGGTAACGTGCTGAAGGTCATTCCTTCGCGGCCCGCCAGCACAATCTGAATATCCAGATAACGCGCGTGATACTCGGCGCGGCGGTCCGCCAGCGGCTCGGTTGTGTCTTCCGAAAGCAGAAAAAAGAGGCGATTGCCGTCCAGTTCGTACTTGCCCGGCGCGGTCTGCGGCGTTACCTGCTGCTTCACCTGCTCAATCGCCTCGCGAAAAGGCGCGGGCAGCCATTCGCCCAACGCGTGAATATTACCGATAATCATGCCTTCTCCTTATATAAAACAGCGTTTCATTTTATTGTGTTATACGAGCTATCGTGCCGGGGCGCTACTGCTTTCTCGGTAAAATCTGTTCTGGCGCATGGTTATCGTGCGGCGCGTTACCAGCTTGTTAATCCCCGCCAGACGTTTATGCAGGTTTTATGCATAACCCTGGCGAATACTATTGACAGCATCGCTGTAGGTGTTTGTTTTATCAGCGAGAAAATGAAAAAAGACGGCACCATCACGTTTCGTTTACCTCACAAACAGGCACAGCAGCACCATAATTATTTGCTTTATTCCTGAGCTTCAAAAATAAACGCGCGCCATAACTGCATAATCATCTTTTTTAAAAAATAAAACGCTTAATTTTCAATTAATTAATAATTTGCTTATTTGTTGTCCAAAAACAGATTTTTAACAACACGGAATAAGCGCCGTCTATTCTGCGTAGTGATTCATATAGCCCGATAAATTAATTAAACTTTCCATGAAATAAATCATTATTACGGCGGAATAATAAAATCACTGCATCGCTCGTGATATTCATCACACAATCAAATCAGCGCTCCATTACTATTTATTTCGAATTCAATCTGCACGGTAACTCGTTATGCGAACACGCGTCGCATAATGCCGCCGTTTTTATTCTGAAAATCAGCCAAGGAATAAATATGGAAAAGCATTACGTGGGATCGGAAATAGGTCAATTACGCAGCGTTATGCTGCACCGCCCTAATTTAAGCCTGAAAAGACTGACGCCGTCTAATTGTCAGGAATTACTGTTTGACGATGTATTATCGGTCGAGCGCGCGGGGGAAGAGCACGATATTTTCGCACGCACCCTGCGCGACCAAGGTGTGGAAGTATTATTACTGACGGATCTCCTGACACGCACGCTGGATATCCCGGAGGCGAAAGACTGGCTGCTGGAGACGCAGGTTTCTGAATACCGCCTTGGCCCCTCTTTTGCCGCCGATGTGCGCGGCTGGCTTGCCGACCTGCCGCATCGGGAGCTGGCGCGGCGCTTAAGCGGCGGGCTGACGTTTAGTGAGATCCCGGCTTCGATTCATAATATGGTGGTCGATACGCACGGCGCCAACGACTTTATTATGGAGCCGCTGCCTAATCATTTATTTACCCGTGACACCTCCTGCTGGATATATAACGGTGTGTCGATTAACCCAATGGCAAAACCGGCGCGCCAGCGTGAAACCAATAATCTGCGTGCGATTTATCGCTGGCATCCGGCATTTGCCGATGGCGAATTTATTAAATATTTCGGCGACCAGAATATTAATTACGACCACGCCACGCTGGAAGGCGGCGATGTATTAGTCATTGGCCGCGGCGCGGTATTAATCGGCATGTCTGAACGCACCACGCCGCAGGGGGTGGAATTCCTCGCGAGCGCCCTGTTTAAACACCAGCAGGCGACGCGCGTTATCGCCGTGGAATTACCGAAACACCGCTCCTGCATGCACCTCGATACCGTGATGACGCATATCGATATCGACACGTTCTCCGTCTACCCCGAAGTGGTGCGCCCCGATGTGAAGTGCTGGACCTTAACGCCGGACGGGCGCGGCGGCATCGCGCGTACCGAAGAGAAAACGCTGGTTTATGCGCTGGAACAGGCGCTCGGCATCGATCAGATACGGCTCATCACCACCGGCGGCGATGCGTTTGAGGCCGAGCGCGAGCAGTGGAACGACGCTAACAACGTGCTGACCGTGCGCCCCGGCGTGGTGATTGGCTATGAGCGCAACACCTGGACCAACGAGAAATATGACAAGGCCGGCATCACCGTGCTGCCGATCCCTGGCGACGAGCTGGGCCGCGGACGCGGCGGCGCGCGCTGCATGAGCTGCCCGCTGGAACGCGACGGCATTTAAGGAGAAGACCATGGAGAAGAAACCCACGCTGGTGGTGGCGCTTGGCGGCAACGCGCTGCTGAAACGCGGCGAACCGCTGGAGGCCGAGATTCAGCGTCATAACGTCGAACTGGCGGCTCACACCATCGCTCAGCTCACCCGCCAGTGGCGCGTGGTGCTGGTGCACGGCAACGGCCCGCAGGTCGGTCTGCTGGCGTTGCAAAACAGCGCTTACCAGAACGTGACGCCTTACCCGCTCGACATTCTGGGTGCCGAAAGCCAGGGAATGATCGGCTACCTGCTGCAACAGTCGCTGAAAAATCAGCTGCCGGATCGCGAAGTCAGCGTGCTGCTGACGCAGGTGGCGGTGAATGACAACGATCCGGCGTTTAAGAACCCAACCAAATACATCGGCCCGGTCTATGACAAAGCCCAGGCCGACCAGCTCGCCGCCGACAAAGGCTGGACGATGAAAGCCGACGGGCCTTACTTCCGCCGCGTGGTGCCCTCGCCCCAGCCGCAACGGATTATCGAGAGCGATGCCATCCAGGCGCTTATCGAGCGCGACCATCTGGTGATTTGCAACGGCGGCGGCGGCGTGCCGGTGGTGGACAACGCCGACGGCTACCACGGTATCGAGGCGGTTATCGATAAAGATCTCTCGGCCGCGCTGCTGGCACGCCAGTTACACGCCGACGCGCTGCTGATCCTGACCGACGCCGACGCGGTGTACGCCGACTGGCGCAAGCCAACCCAGCGTCCGCTCACACAGGTAACGCCTTCCCAGCTGGCGGAGCTGCGCTTCGACGCAGGCTCGATGGGGCCGAAAGTGGCCGCCTGCTGTGCCTTTGTTGAGCAGTGCGGCGGCATCGCAGGCATCGGCGCGCTGGGCGACGGTCTCGCCATTCTCGCAGGCGATAAAGGCACGCTGATTCGCCAGTAAGTTTTCTCACCGCTTTCACGCAACAAGGATTTCACCATGACTATCAACCTGAAAAAGCGCAACTTCCTGAAACTGCTCGACTACACCCCGGCAGAGATCCAGTATCTCATCGATCTCGCCATGCAACTGAAAGCCGATAAAAAAGCCGGGCGCGAGAAGAAAACGCTGGTGGGCAAAAACATCGCGCTGATTTTTGAAAAAACCTCCACCCGTACCCGCTGCGCGTTTGAAGTCGGCGCGTTCGATCAGGGCGCGCAGGTGACGTACATCGGGCCGAGCGGCTCGCAGATTGGCCATAAGGAGTCGATGAAAGACACCGCCCGCGTACTGGGGCGCATGTATGACGGCATCGAATATCGCGGCTACGGCCAGGCGATTGTCGAGGAACTTGGCGAATTCGCGGGCGTGCCGGTGTGGAATGGCCTCACTAATGAGTTTCACCCGACGCAAATCCTGGCTGACCTGATGACCATGCTGGAGCACTCGCCAGGCAAAACGCTCCCGCAGATCCGCTTTGCGTATCTTGGCGACGCGCGCAACAACATGGGCAATTCGCTGATGGTGGGTGCCGCGAAAATGGGCATGGAGATCCGCCTGGTGGCCCCGAAAGCCTTCTGGCCGGAAGAGGCGTTAGTCGAACAGTGCCGCGCCATCGCGGCGGAAACCGGCGCGCGTATCATCCTCACCGAGCATGTGGATGAAGGCGTGGACGGCGTCGATTTCCTCTACACCGATGTCTGGGTGTCGATGGGCGAGCCGAAAGAGGCCTGGGCTGAGCGCGTCGCGCTGATGAAACCCTATCAGGTCAACCAGGCGGTGGTGAAAGTGACCGGCAACCCGAACGTTAAATTCATGCACTGCCTGCCCGCGTTTCATAACGAGCACACCACCGTCGGGCGCGAGATCGAAGCCGCTTATGGCCTGAAAGGGCTGGAAGTGACCGATGACGTGTTCGAGTCCCCCTGCTCCATTGTGTTTGATGAGGCGGAGAACCGTATGCATACCATCAAAGCCGTGATGGTGGCGACGCTTGGCGAATAACCTTTGCGGGCGCGCCGCCGGTGCGCCCGCCGCTTCGGAGATACCCTCATGCACAGGTTCAAATTTCCTTCCGCTTACACCATTTTATTTGTGCTGATCGCGCTGGTCGCCGCGCTTACCTGGGTCGTGCCTGCCGGGAAATACCAGATGGCGATGAACGAGACGCTTGGCAAAGAGGTGCCGGTCGCGGGCACGTACGCGCCCGTCGAGGCGCATCCGCAGGGCATTACCGCCATTCTGCTGGCCCCGGTGGATGGCCTTTACAACCACGTGACCTATACCGCAGGTGCCATCGACGTGGCGCTGTTTGTGCTGATCATCGGCGGCTTTCTGGGCGTGGTGAACAAAACCGGCGCGATTGACGCCGGTATCGAACGCGTCACCGAGCGGCTGCACGGCAAAGAAGAGTGGATGATCCCGATACTGATGGCGCTGTTCGCCGCGGGCGGCACCATCTACGGTATGGCGGAAGAGTCGCTGCCGTTTTATACGCTGCTGGTGCCGGTGATGATGGCCGCGCGCTTCGACCCGCTGGTCGCCGCCGCCACGGTGCTGCTCGGCGCGGGCATCGGCACGCTCGGCTCCACCATTAACCCCTTCGCGACGGTGATTGCCGCCAACGCCGCCGGGATTCCGTTCACCAGCGGTATCTGGCTGCGCGTGGCGCTGCTGGTGATTGGCTGGGTTATCTGCGTGCTGTGGGTGATGCGTTACGCCCGCCGCGTGCGTCAGGATCCGTCGCGTTCTGTGGTGGCGGACCAGTGGGAAGCTAACCGCGCGCACTTTCTCGGCAGCCGCTCCGGCGAGATGCTCCCCTTCACCGCCACGCGCAAAATCATTCTGGTTATCTTCGCCGCCTCGTTTGCGGTAATGATTTACGGCGTGGCAGTGCGCGGCTGGTGGATGGGCGAGATTTCCGGCGTGTTCCTGGCCGCCGCCATTATCACCGGCGTGGTGGCGCGCATGAGCGAAGAGGCGTTCACCAGCACGTTCATCGACGGCGCGCGGGATCTGCTCGGCGTGGCGCTGATCATCGGTATCGCGCGCGGCATTGTGGTGGTGATGGATAACGGCATGATCACCCACACCATTCTGCACAGCGCGGAAAACCTGGTTTCGGGGCTTTCCACCACGGTGTTTATTAACGTGACGTACTGGATTGAAGTGATGCTCTCGTTTCTGGTGCCGTCGTCCTCCGGCCTTGCCGTACTGACCATGCCGATTATGGCGCCGCTCGCCGATTTCGCCCACGTGGGCCGCGACCTGGTCGTCACCGCCTATCAGTCCGCCTCCGGCATCGTGAATCTTATTACGCCCACCTCGGCGGTGGTAATGGGCGGGCTCGCTATCGCCCGTGTGCCTTACGTTCGTTATCTGAAATGGGTCGCGCCGCTCATACTGATTCTGACGGTGCTGAACATGGCCGCGCTCAGCCTCGGCGCGCTGTTTTAGCCATACATGGCGTTGCGGCGCTGTCAATCAGGGGCATCGCGCCGCATGAAACGCCTCCCATTTCTGGAAAAGCCCGCGCCTCGCCAGGTGATTGTGGTTTCCCTGGACGCGGGCCGGGAAAACAATATCGTTTTTCTTCAACTTTCATCAACGCAGGAGTGACGGTCCATGAAGGATTACGGTGATTATTCCGGGAAAGAGCAGGAGCAAATGGCGGTGTGCCAGCGGCTTATCAGCAATAAAACCTACTGCTCTCAGGAGGAGATCCGGCGCGATATGCAGCGCCAGGGGTTTGACAATATCAGCCAGTCCTCCGTCTCACGCCTGCTGAAACTGCTGGGCGTGATTAAAATCCGCAACGCCAAAGGACAAAAAATTTATTCCTTAAATCCGCTGTTACAGCCCGCGCCGGACGCCGCGCGCTCTATCTCGGAAATGGTGGTGAGCGTTGAACATAACAGCGAATTTATCCTTGTCCATACGGTGGCCGGATATGGCCGCGCGGTGGCGAAAGTGCTGGATTATCACGCCCTGCCGGAGATCTTAGGCGTGGTGGCGGGCAGCAGTATCGTCTGGATAGCGCCGCGCGATGTGAAGCGCACCGCGCTGGTACACAAGCGCATTAATTACTTACTTTTAATGCATTAATATTCACAGCAATCGATTCCCGCGGCTAAAGTGTGCATTTGCTGCTTGTCAGCTAACCGCACATGCGTATAATGCCGGACAATTTGCCGGAGGAAGCATGGTCCAGTGTGTTCGACAGTTTGTCTTACCGCGTCGTCAGAAAGCTGACGGCCAGGCCGTTGCTCTTTCCGTTCCAGAATTGCTGTTAAAAGCCCCTCAATGAGGGGCTTTTTTTTGTCCAGCGTTTGTCCGCCGGCCTGAAGAGGAGACAAAAATGGCTAATCCGCTTTATCAAAAACATATTATTTCCATCAACGATCTCAGCCGCGCCGAGTTAGAGCTGGTGCTGGAGACGGCGGCGAAGCTGAAAGCGAACCCGCAGCCGGAGCTGCTGAAGCACAAAGTGATCGCCAGCTGCTTTTTTGAAGCCTCGACCCGCACCCGCCTGTCGTTTGAAACCTCCATGCACCGCCTCGGCGCGGCGGTGGTCGGCTTCTCCGACAGCAGCAACACCTCGCTTGGCAAAAAAGGCGAAACGCTGGCGGATACCATTTCGGTTATCAGCACCTATGTGGACGCCATTGTGATGCGCCACCCGCAGGAAGGCGCGGCGCGTCTGGCGACTGAGTTTTCCGGCGGCGTGCCGGTGCTGAACGCAGGCGACGGCGCCAACCAGCACCCGACGCAAACGCTGCTGGATCTCTTTACCATCCAGGAGACTCAGGGGCGTCTTGAGAACCTCACCATCGCAATGGTCGGCGACCTGAAATATGGCCGCACGGTGCACTCACTGGCGCAGGCGCTGGCGAAATTCAACGGCAACCGCTTCTGCTTTATCGCCCCGGATGCGCTGGCGATGCCGCAGTACATCCTCGATATGCTTGATGAAAAAGGCATTCCGTGGAGCCTGCACAGCGCCATTGAAGACGTGGTGCAGGAGGTGGACATTCTCTATATGACCCGCGTGCAGAAAGAGCGTCTCGACCCGTCGGAATACGCCAACGTGAAGGCCCAGTTTGTGCTGCGCGCCGCCGATTTGCAGGGCGCGCGCGCGAATATGAAAGTGCTGCACCCGCTGCCGCGCATTGATGAGATCACAACCGATGTGGATAAAACGCCGCACGCCTGGTATTTCCAGCAGGCGGGCAACGGCATTTTCGCCCGTCAGGCGCTGCTGGCGCTGGTACTGAATCGCGATTTAGCGCTGTAAGGAGAAGCCCATGACCCATGATAATAAACTTCAGGTAGAAGCCATCCGTCGCGGTACGGTGATTGACCATATTCCGGCGCAGGTCGGCTTCAAACTGCTTTCCCTGTTTAAGCTTACCGAAACGGATCAGCGTATTACCATCGGCCTGAATCTGCCTTCCGGCGAAATGGGCCGCAAAGATTTGATCAAAATTGAAAACACCTTCCTGACCGACGAGCAGGTGAACCAGCTCGCGCTGTATGCGCCGCAGGCGACGGTGAACCGCATCGACGATTATGAAGTGGTAGGCAAAAGCAAACCAAGCCTGCCGGATCGCATCGAAAACGTGCTGGTCTGCCCGAACGGTAACTGCATCAGCCGTATCGAGCCGGTTTCCTCCAGCTTTGCCGTGAAAACGCGCGGCGACGCGGTGCAGCTCAAGTGCAAATATTGCGAGAAAGAGTTCGCCCGTCACGTCGTGCTGGCGGATTAATTGTGGCTGGCAATGGCCTTACGGCTCCCTATAATGAGCGGGAGCCTTACCGCTGTTAACTTCAGGAGAAATTATGTCCCGCACTATCGCCACGGAAAATGCCCCTGCCGCTATCGGCCCTTACGTTCAGGCCGTCGATCTGGGCAACATGGTTATCACCTCCGGTCAGATCCCGGTCGACCCGAAATCCGGCAGCGTGCCGGACGACATCGCCGCCCAGGCGCGTCAGTCGCTGGATAACGTGAAAGCGATTATCGAAGCCGCTGGCCTGAAAGTCGGTGATATCGTGAAAACCACGGTATTCGTCAAAGATCTGAACGATTTCGCAACCGTTAACGCCACTTACGAAGCGTTTTTCACCGAACACAACGCGACCTTCCCGGCACGCTCCTGCGTGGAAGTGGCGCGTCTGCCGAAAGATGTGAAAATCGAAATCGAAGCGATCGCCGTTCGTCGCTAATCGCGTCTGACGTAAAAGAAAAAGCACCGCGAGCGGTGCTTTTTTTATGGGCTCAGCGCGCCGTTTTCTTCGCTTTCAGTGGGCCCTGGCGCGAAACGTTCACTGGCGTGTGTTTGGTCAGCGCGGGCTGCGTGTTGCGGTAGTGACGCTTCGCCGCGCGCATCTCTTCAATCGTCGGCGCAGGCACTAAGCAATCGCGGCGCGAACCAATCAGATGCTTTTTGCCCATCGCCTCCAGCGCCTCGCGAATAACTGGCCAGTTGGCCGGATCGTGATAGCGCAGCAGCGCCTTATGCAGGCGGCGCTGGCGATCGCCTCTCGGCACCACCACATCTTCACTTTTGTAGCCGATTTTCCCGAGCGGGTTTTTGCCGGTGTAATACATCGTGGTTGAACTGGCGAGCGGCGACGGATAGAAGTTCTGCACCTGATCGAGCCGGAAACGGTGGCGCTTGAGCCACAGCGCCAGATTCACCATGTCTTCATCACGCGTGCCGGGATGCGCGGAGATAAAATAAGGGATCAAATACTGCTCTTTGCCCGCCTGCTTTGAATAGGTGTCGAACAGTGCTTTAAAGCGGTCATAGCTGCCCATGCCCGGCTTCATCATTTTTGACAGCGGCCCCTCTTCGGTATGCTCCGGGGCAATTTTCAGATAACCGCCAACGTGGTGCGTCGCCAGCTCTTTGATATAGCGCGGATCTTCCACCGCCAGATCGTAGCGCACCCCGGAGGCGATCAGGATCTTCCTGATGCCTTTGAGATCGCGCGCACGCCGGTAGAGGTTGATCGTCGGCGTATGATCGGTATCCATATGCGGGCAGATCTCCGGGTAAACGCACGACAGGCGGCGGCAGGTCTGCTCGGCGCGCGGCGACGTGCAGCGCAGCATATACATATTGGCCGTCGGCCCGCCGAGATCGGAGATAATGCCGGTAAAACCGGGCACTGAATCACGGATCGCTTCTATCTCATTAATGATCGACTCTTCCGAACGGCTCTGGATAATGCGCCCTTCATGCTCGGTAATAGAGCAGAACGAACAGCCGCCAAAGCAGCCGCGCATAATGTTCACCGAAAAGCGGATCATCTCATAAGCGGGAATGCGTTTTGTGCCGTAAGCCGGGTGCGGCACGCGCTGGTACGGCAGCGCAAAGACGCTGTCCATCTCTTCGGTAGAAAGCGGGATCGCAGGCGGATTGATCCAGATATAACGATCGCCATGCTTTTGCATCAGCGCGCGGGCGCAGCCGGGGTTGGTTTCGTGATGCAGAATGCGCGAGGCGTGCGCGTACAGCACTTTGTCGCCCTTCACTTTTTCATACGACGGCAGCAGCACGTAGGTTTTCTCCCACGGCTTCGGGCGCGGCGGCTGAACGGTAACGGCTTTCGCCGCCGGTTTTTCCGGTTTGTTGCCGTCAGCACACGGCAGATCGTCGCCATACGGATGCGGGATAGGATCGATGCGCCCCGGCGTGTCGAGACGCGTGGAATCCACACCCGCCCAGCCTGGCAGCGCCTCTTTCACCATAATCGCGGTGTTACGCACATCGCGGATCGACGTAATGGGCTCACCCATCGCCAGACGGTGCGCCACTTCCACCAGCGGACGCTCGCCGTTGCCGAAAATCAGCATGTCGGCTTTGGCATCCACCAGTACCGAGCGGCGCACGGTATCAGACCAGTAATCGTAATGCGCAGTGCGGCGCAGGCTCGCCTCAATACCGCCCAGAACCACCGGCACGTCGCGCCAGGCTTCTTTGCAGCGCTGGGTATAGACCAGGGTTGCGCGATCCGGGCGTTTCCCGGCTTCGTTATCCGGCGTGTAGGCGTCGTCATGGCGTAGTTTGCGATCCGCCGTGTAGCGGTTGATCATCGAATCCATGTTCCCGGCCGTGACGCCGAAAAACAGGTTCGGTCTGCCAAGCCGCATAAAGTCGTCTTTGGTCGTCCAGTCCGGTTGCGCGATGATCCCGACGCGAAAACCCTGCGCCTCCAGCATGCGGCCACAAATCGCCATGCCGAAGCTCGGGTGATCGACGTAGGCGTCGCCGGTAACGAGAATAATGTCGCAGCTGTCCCAGCCGAGCTGGTCCATCTCCTCGCGCGACATCGGTAAAAAGGGCGCAGGCCCAAAACAGGCGGCCCAGTACTGGGGCCAGGAGAACAGATCGCGATCCGGCTGGATCAGGCTCAGGGAACTCATAGTGCTTCCGGAAAAAGGCAAAAGAATCGACAAAGGGCGGCGATTATACGTCCGGAAACAACAAAAAAAGAAGGGTTATTCTGCGGAAAAAAGCGTCACCGCCCTTTCCCGCACACGCCATGATTACTTGCTGTGCCAGTACGCCGCGGCGCGCATCAGCTGGGGATCCACACGCCCTTCAAACGGCTCGCTTAAGCGCTTAACGACTTTGCCTTCGCCGGTTATCCAGAGGTAGTAATCGTCCTCGGGCACCGTCAGCGCCGCCAGTTTCGCTTCCACCGCCTGCGCGTCGTGGCCGATGACCCACTGGATGTTAAATTCGCCGAGGTGCGCCAGATACCCTTTTAGCGCTTCATCCGCCACCGTCACGATAGCCTCTACCTGCACCGGTTTCGCCTGCGTGCGGAGCGCCTCAAGGCGGCGGCGCAGCGCGGGCATCCCGGATTCATCGCACACATAGAGCTGCCAGGCGTAATCTTCCGGCACCACTAACGAGCCGCGCGGCCCGCCAATGCAGAGCGTGTCGCCGGGTTTAGCCGCCACCGCCCAGTCGCTCGCCACGCCAGCCTCATGCACGTAAAAATCGATGGTTAACTGCTGGCTCGCCTCGTCAAACAGCGGCGTGTAGTCACGCGACGGCGGGCGCACGTCGCCTGCCCAGACGATGCCCTCATCGGTCACTTCAGGCGGCACGAACGGCGCGCCGTCCTGCGGGAAAAACACTTTGATATGGTCGTCGAAGCCGCGCGAGGTAAAGCCCGCCAGCGCGTCGCCGCCAAACACGATGCGCTGAAAGCCGCTGACGCGCTCGCTTTTAAGCACGGTAATTTCACGAAAACGCAGTTCGTTGCGCACGCGCTGCGGGAATTGAGTTGTCTGATTCATCATCAACCTGCCAACGTAAACGGTAAATTCGATATATCTAAATTGTCGTAAATGATAATGATTGCCAACAACAGAAATGGCAAGCACTTTTTAGATAGCCTGAGCAAAAACCGCACTACACGCAAAAGGTATATTTTTATTATTTATTAAACATGCACTTAAGTTTAATGGCGTTTTAATAACGACATTTTTAAGTAAAAAAGATATAGTTAAGATATATCGTTTTAAACCGGAGATTACCCATGCGCTCAGACGACCGCCACCCTTCATCCCCACGCCGAGAGGGCCGACACGGGCCGGACGGCCATCGCCGCCCGCGCTTTTTCGGCAACGGCGAACTGCGCCTGGTGATGCTGGATATCCTGTGCGCCGGCGAGAGCCACGGTTATGAACTTATCAAAGCCATCGAAACGCTGACCGCAGGCCACTACGCGCCGAGCCCCGGCGTGGTCTACCCGACGCTCGACGCGCTGGAGGCGCAGGGGTTTGTGGTGTTGCACGATGAAGAAAATGGCCGGAAGAAAATCGCGATTACCGACGCGGGCCGCGCGTGGCTTGGGGAGAACCGCGAGGCGCTGGATCATATTCAGGCGCGGATGCGGGCGCGCGCCATCGGGCATAAGCTGCGTAAAGATCCGCAGATGAAACGGGCGCTTGATAACATGAAAGCGGTGCTGGATTTGAAAGTGAATCAGGCGGAAATCAGCCCGGAGACGTTAAAACAGATTATCGGGATTATTGACCGCGCGGCGCTGGAAATTTCCCAGCTCGACTAGCAATAACGGCGGTGGCAGGCCACCGCCGCGGTTTATCAGGCGCTGAGACGGAACACTTTAATCATCTCTTTTAAGTTATGCGCCTGGTCATTGAGCGACGAGGCCGCCGCGACCGATTCCTCCACCAGCGCGGAGTTCTGCTGCGTGGTGGTGTCAATCATGCCAATGGCGCTGTTGATCTGCGAAATGCCGTCGGTCTGTTCACGGCTGGCCTGCGCGATTTCCCGCAGGATCGTGTCCATCTCTCCGACGTTCGCCACCATGCCATTCAGCAGGCCGCTCGCTTTTTCCACCAGTTCCATACCTTCACGGGTCTGGCCTGTGGAGTCCTCGATAAGCGCGCGGATCTCGCTTGCCGATGACGCGCTCTTTTGCGCCAGCTGGCGCACTTCGCCCGCCACGACCGCGAAACCACGGCCATGTTCGCCCGCACGTGCT
Organism: Cronobacter sp. HA18003; assembly: GCF_011605905.1. Lineage (NCBI taxonomy): Bacteria > Pseudomonadati > Pseudomonadota > Gammaproteobacteria > Enterobacterales > Enterobacteriaceae > Cronobacter > Cronobacter sp. HA18003. The sequence goes on from NZ_JAANQO010000023.1 coordinate 357,827, forward strand.
GCTTCCACAGCGGCGTTCAGCGCCAGGATGTTGGTCTGGAACGCGATGGAGTCGATCAGGTTGATGATGTCTGACATACGATCCGACGTGCCGCGAATGACGCGCATTTTGTCCGTCACCTGCTGCATCATTTCGCCGTTGCGTTTCACCACATCGGCAGCCTCGGATGACAGTTTCGTCGCCTCGCTGGTGTTATCCGCGGTGTTTTTCACGGTCGAGGTGATCTGCTCCATCGAGGCGGCAGTCTGCTCAACGGAACTTGCCTGCTCTTCGGTGCGCGCGGCCAGATCCTGGTTACCCGCGACAATCTGCGACGCCGCGCTGGAGATGCTTTCGGCGCTGTACTGCACCTCCTGCACAATGGCCTGCAAACGCTGCTTCATATCCATCAGCGCATTCAGCAACACGCCGGTTTCATCGCGTGACTGCACGTCCACCGAACGGGTGAGATCGCCCTCGGCAATCGCGCCGGCAAAGCGCACCGCCTGATCGAGCGGGCGCGTAATGGCACGCACGATAAGCCAGCCCATCAGAGAACCCAGCACCACGCATAACAGCGTCAGGCCAATCGTCAGCGCACGGTTGCTACTGAAATCCTTCGCCACCGTCACGCCTGCCTCGCGCATATGATTATCCTGAATTTTAATCAGCGCCTGCACCCGCGATTTGTACTCGTTCTGGAGCGCCACCGTGGTGGACATCATCTCCTCCAGCGCCGCATTACGATCGTTGCGTTTTACCGCATCGAGAATGCGAAACCGCGACGCCAGGTACTGCTTACGCACCTCGGCTATCTGCGCCAGCGCCTGACGCGAAGCGTCATCGGTCAGCGTTTTATTGAGATCGGCCAGCAGCGCGCCAATACGCCCGCTAATGGCGCTGAGCTGCGCTTCTGACTGCTGCGTCCAGCGCTGGTTTTCGTCCATCAGCATTAATTGCTGCGTACTGACGAAGCTCTGGAAATTTTCAATAAGCTGATTGGCTTTTACGGTCGTGGGATAATCCTCAGCGATAACCTGCTGAATATTATTATTGGCCTGGCTCAGACTACCGAGTGATAAACCGGCGCTGATAAGTAATAAAACAATAAAAAAAGCAAAAGCGAAAATAAGCTTTGTGCGGATTTTAATATCGCGGATGGACATATTCACTCCGTTGAACGGGTTATTTTGCGCTGACGAAACGGAAATCGCAGCGATGGATAACGTGATCCGCCGAACCTGCGGGGATCGACAAAGGTCGTTATCGTCCGGCCGTTTTGTAACTTTATGAGTTTGATCGTTTTTCTCTTTTAGAAACCATTAAAACAATAGTCATTGGCTATTAATAAGCGGCGATTGATCGGCCAAATGTGCGCCAGATCACTTAATCGCGCAATTAATTACAACGAAGCGGAAACGTTTTTATGTGTGGGTTCAGGAAGATGGGAAAAACAATTTAAAATGAAGGGTTTATATTAAATACATTTATTTAATTTATTTTTAACATTAACCCAACAATATAACACACCGTAAAAAGGGCACAAATTGACAAATTTTACAGCGTCATCCAGCAAGAAAAAGGCGGCATTGCGCCGCCTTTAACCAAAATTAATGCAGTACCGTGACGGCATCCTGCAGGCGTCCAGCGCGGTGTTTCACCATCGACGAAACCTGCGCGCTCTCTTCCACCAGCGCCGCGTTCTTGCGAGTGATGGCGTCCAGTTCGGCTACCGCACGGGTGAGATCGGAAAGCCCGTCGGCCTGCTCGGTGGTGGCCTGGCTTATCTGCCCCAGCAGACGCGTCACGTTTTCCACCTGGTTGACGATATCCTGCATGGTGCGCCCTGCTTCATGCACCTGCACCGTACCGGACGCCACTTTACTGGCGCTGGCGTCAATCAGCTTGCGGATATCGTTGGCCGCGTTCGCGCTGCGGTTCGCCAGATGACGCACTTCGCCCGCCACGACGGCAAAACCTTTGCCCTGCTCGCCCGCCCGCGCGGCTTCCACGGCGGCGTTAAGCGCCAGGATGTTAGTCTGAAAGGCGATATCGTTAATCAGCGCCGTGATGGAGCCGATACGCTGCGTGCTGTCGGCGATTTCGTCCATCGTATTGACCACGGTTTCCATCGTCTGACCGCCGAGACGCGCCGCGTCGCTCGCCTCGCTGGAGAGTTTATCGGCCGCCGCCGCGGTGGCGGAGTTGTTCTGCACCGACGCCGCCATTTGATTCATGGTGGTGACGGTTTGCTGCACATTCACCACTGTCTGGCGGGTACGTTCGTTAAGATCGTCATTGCCGCGCGCCAGCGTCTCGCTGCCGCTGCGCACGCTGCTGACCTGCCCTGAGACATCATTCATCAGCCAGCGGCACATCAGCCCCAGTTGGCCGACCGCGCGCAGCGTCACGCCGACCTCATCAACGCGGTTAATATGCGTAATACTTTGCGATTCGCCGGTCGCGATGCGCAGCGCCTGGCGCGCCACATTTTCAACCGGGCGCACAATCTGCCACTCCAGCGCCGCGCCGCCGAGAAGCAACATCACCGCCGCCGCGAGCGCCGGAATCAGCATTGGTGCGCCCGTACAGGCCATCACTGCCATCCAGGCCACAAACAGCGCCGCCATCACACCGCGCAGACGCCAGCGCAATGGAACCGCCGGGAGTTTGCCCCACCAGGCGTTGCGCAGCACCAGCCCTTTAAACAGACGGCGCGGTTTACGCCCTTCACGCAGCGCTTTATAAAGCGGCTCTACCGCCGCAATCTCTTCCGCGCTGGCTCGGGTACGAATCGACATAAAACCGGTTATTTTTCCGCCGCGCACCATTGGTGCCACATTGGCGCGTACCCAGTAGTGATCGCCGTTTTTACAGCGGTTTTTAACGATGCCGGTCCAGGGCTCGCCCTGCTTCAGCGTGTACCACATATCGGCGAAAGCCGCTTTGGGCATATCGGGGTGACGCACCAGATTGTGCGGGCTGCCGGTCAGTTCCTCTGAGGTATATCCGCTTACCTCGATAAAAGCGTCGTTGGCATGGGTGATATAGCTTTGCAGATCGGTGGTAGACATAAGCGTAGTGTCGTTAGCAAGCGTAACTTCACGCTGCGTCACGAACGGCGGAGAAGACATAACGGCGTCCTTAGGCAGGTTATCCAATTGTTAATCTTTTTTCTGCCTTGTTATGTCGGCGATATATAAATTATCTTTAGCTGTTAAATACGATTCAGCTCGCAAATTAAACATTTCGCGGTCATTTTTTTATGCACGCCGCCGATAATTTATATCCGCGATTATTTACCATGGTGAATAATACACCTGGGTTATTTCAGCGTTTCCCGCATCAGCCCGTCGAGCGTCAGAATACAGCGGTTACGTCCATTATTTTTCCCGAAATACATGGCATCGTCCGCACGACCAATTGCCTCATGCAATGTTTCATCCGGTCGTACGCATGTCAGGCCGCCTGTAACCGTCACCGTTAGCGTCTCGCCATTGAGCCTCAGCGGACGCCGACCAGGAGAGCCGCAGAACCGTAACCCCGCCTCACGCGCGGCTTGCGACGTATGTGCGTCAAGCAGCACGATGAACTCTTCCCCGCCAAAGCGATACACCCGCTCGCCGCCGCGCGCTTCGGTCTTTAACCGCTGCGCCACCTCGCGCAGCACGTCATCGCCCGCGTTATGCCCATACGTATCATTGACCTTTTTAAAGCGGTCAATATCAATTATCAGCAGCCATAGCGTCTGTTCGCGCGCATGGGCGTGCAGGAAAGCGAAATCTTCATACATTAACTGGCGCAGCGGCAACCCGGTAAGCGTGTCATGACGGTTGCGTAGTGAGATCAGCTGCTGGCGATAGTCATCAACGCTTGCCACGAACTGCTGCTGTGCGTCGTGGTAAGCATAGAGTTCATCAGAATCCACCCGTTTACTGGCAATCGACTGAATTAACGTGCGCGCATAGTCATGCATCGTTTTATGCGTTTCGCTAATATTCCCAATAAAGCGAGCGTAGCGGGAAGGAATATTATCGCACGAGACAACCCAATGGTGAAAACGGCAATAAAGATGAGACTGCGGATGTATAAAGGTGTTATCAGGTTCACTGCCTAATAATACGAGTTCTAAAAATTTGCCGCTCCACTCATAGTGTAATTTAACGGCGTGGTTTAATTCTTTTAACGATAAATCTATCTGTTGCAAATCCATGCTAACCTCATAAAACAATAACCGCCCTGGCTATCAGGAATACGCGCAAGAATAAAGAGGCGCGTGAAAAATAACCTGGCGGCAAATCAGTAAATCGCGTAATAACGCCGGTAAAATATATTTTTTGTGAATTATATACAGAAACACATTCGATGAAATAACTGCTCGCAGATGCGCCGCCGCCGCGCACCCCCGCCCTGTTATGGTGCAACACGTCGTCAGGCCCGCCCCGACGCTTTGCGCGGCGGTAGCATTTAGCGCCGCTATGCCTTTTTAAGAATGATTTCGTGCCGCCACCCCCGCGGCTTCACAGCGGTTTATCCCGATTTTCATGCCCTTCACCGATGTGGCGTAAAGGCTGCAATACTTAACATCGGTATCATGTGATACGCGATCCAAAGGGGCACATTTTGAACAGGTTACCTAACAGCGCCTCGGCTCTTGCCTGTACCGCGCACGCACTGAATCTCATCGAAAAGCGCACGCTGACGCATGAGGAGATGAAAGCACTTAACCGGGAGGTCCACGACTACTTCGAACAGCATGTCAATCCAGGGTTCTTAGAGTATCGAAAATCAGTCACCGCTGGCGGGGATTACGGAGCCGTAGAGTGGCAGGCGGGAGGTCTTAATACGCTTGTCGACACCCAGGGACAGGAGTTCCTTGATTGCCTGGGTGGGTTTGGCATTTTTAACGTGGGGCACCGTAATCCAGTTGTTGTATCCGCCGTAGAAAATCAGCTCGCGAAACAGCCTCTGCACAGCCAGGAGCTGCTCGACCCGCTAAGAGCGATGCTCGCCAAAACCCTCGCCGCGCTGACGCCCGGCAAACTCAAATACAGCTTCTTTTGTAACAGCGGAACGGAATCGGTCGAGGCGGCGATTAAGCTCGCCAAAGCGTACCAGTCGCCGCGCGGCAAATTCACCTTTGTGGCCGCGAGCGGCGCTTTCCACGGTAAATCGCTCGGCGCACTCTCCGCCACTGCCAAAGCGGCGTTTCGCAAACCGTTTATGCCGCTGCTGCCGGGCTTTCGTCATGTGCCGTTCGGCAATATCGACGCGCTGCGCGAGCTGCTTGGCGAGTGCAAGAAAACCGGCGATGACGTGGCGGCGGTGATCCTGGAGCCGATTCAGGGCGAGGGCGGCGTTATTCTGCCGCCGTCGGGGTATCTGCCGGCGGTGCGCAAGCTGTGCGATGAGTACGGCGCGCTGCTTATCTTCGACGAAGTGCAGACCGGCATGGGCCGCACCGGCAAGATGTTTGCCTGTGAGCATGAAAACGTGCAGCCGGATATTCTCTGTCTTGCCAAAGCGCTTGGCGGCGGCGTCATGCCGATTGGCGCGACGGTGGCGACGGAAGAGGTGTTCTCGGTGCTGTTCGACAACCCGTTCCTGCATACCACCACGTTTGGCGGCAACCCGCTCGCCTGCGCGGCGGCGCTCGCCACTATTCATGTCCTGCTGGAAGAAAACCTGCCCGCCCAGGCGGAGCAGAAAGGCGACATGTTGCTGGACGGCTTCCGTCAACTGGCGCGTGAATACCCGCATCTGGTGCAGGAGGCGCGCGGACGCGGGATGTTAATGGCTATTGAGTTTGTCGATAACGAAACTGGCTACCGCTTCGCAAGCGAGATGTTCCGCCAGCGTGTGCTGGTGGCGGGCACGCTCAACAACGCCAAAACGATCCGCATTGAGCCGCCGCTGACGCTGACCATTGAGCAGTGCGAGCAGGTACTCACTGCCGCGCGTAGGGCGCTTGAGACGCTCAGCACCGCCCAGAGCACAACGGCGGTCGCCACCGAAAGCTAACCCTCAGGCAGCGCGTCTTCGTTCTCATCCGACGAAGGCGCGTCGCCTTTTCCCCCGCGTCTGAAATTTGATTGCCATCACAATCAGCGGATTGTCTCTTTCCCTTTTGGCCGTCGATCGCTTAATCATTAACTCATCCGACCACATAACAATTATTTTACACTGGATGAGTGCAATCATGAGTTACCCGTCGCTGTTCGCCCCGCTCGATCTTGGCTTTACCACGCTGAAAAACCGCGTCCTGATGGGCTCGATGCATACCGGGCTTGAGGAGCACCCGGACGGCGCGCGGCGACTGGCGGCCTTTTACGCCGAGCGCGCCCGTCACGGCGTGGCGCTGATTGTCACCGGCGGCGTGGCGCCGTCGCCCTCCGGCGTGGCGATTCAGGGCGGCGCGGTGCTCAATGACGCGCATCACCTGCCCCATCATCGTGTCATTACCGACGCCGTGCATCGCGAAGGCGGCAAAATCGCGCTGCAGATTTTGCATACCGGGCGCTACAGCTATCAGCCGCACCCGGTCGCGCCGTCGCCCTTACAGGCGCCGATCAACCGCTTTGCGCCCCATGAACTGACCCATGACGAAATACTCGCGCTGATTGAGGATTTCGCACGGTGCGCGTCGCTGGCGCGCGAGGCTGGCTATGATGGCGTGGAGATCATGGGCTCGGAAGGTTATCTGATAAACCAGTTTCTGGCGGCGCGCACCAACCATCGCGAGGACGAATGGGGCGGCGATTACGCCCGCCGGATGCGCTTCGCCGTTGACGTCGTGCGCGCGGTGCGTGAGCGCGTGGGCCAGGACTTTATCATTATTTATCGTCTCTCGATGCTGGATCTCGTCGAAGGCGGCTCGACCTTCGATGAAACCGTGCAGCTTGCCCGCGCCGTCGAGGCCGCGGGCGCGACGCTGCTGAATACCGGCATCGGCTGGCACGAGGCGCGCATTCCGACGATTGCCACACCGGTGCCGCGCGGCGCGTTTACCTGGGTGACGCGTAAACTTCGCGGGCTGACTCGTCTGCCGCTGGTGACGACCAACCGCATTAACGATCCGCACGTGGCGGAGGCGATTCTCGCCGCGGGCGATGCCGATATGGTTTCGATGGCGCGGCCGTTTCTGGCCGATGCCGAGCTGCTCTCCAAAGCCGCGAGCGGGCGCGAGGCGGAAATTAATACCTGCATCGGCTGCAACCAGGCGTGTCTCGATCAGATTTTCGCGGGCAAAATTACGTCGTGTCTGGTGAACCCGCGCGCCTGTCATGAAACAGAAATGGTCTCTGTGCCTGCCCGCACGCCGAAAAAGCTGGCGGTGGTGGGCGCGGGCCCGGCGGGGCTTTCGTTTGCGGTGAATGCCGCACAGCGCGGGCACGTGGTGACGCTGTTTGACGCCAGCGCGGAGATTGGCGGGCAGTTTACTATCGCCAAACAGATCCCCGGCAAGGAGGAGTTTTACGAGACGCTGCGCTATTTCCGCCGGATGCTGGCAGTGACCGGCGTGACGCTCGCGCTTAACACGCGCGTCGATGCCGCGATGCTGGCGGCGTTTGACGAGGTGGCGCTCGCGACGGGCATTGTGCCGCGCGTGCCGGATATCGACGGCATCGAGCATCCGAGCGTGTTGACCTATCTCGACGTACTGCGCGATAAAGCGCCGGTCGGGCAGCGCGTGGCGATTATCGGCTGCGGCGGCATCGGCTTTGATACCGCGATGTATTTAAGCCAGCCGGGAGAAGCCACCAGCCAGAATATCGCCGAATTTTGCGTGGAATGGGGCATCGACACCAGCCTTAACGCGCCGGGCGGCCTGCGCCCGGAAGGGCCGGTGTTGCCGAAGAGCCCGCGCCAGATTGTGATGCTGCAACGCCGCGCCGGGAAACCCGGCGACGGGCTTGGCAAAACGACCGGGTGGATCCATCGTGCGACGCTGCTGGCGCGCGGCGTGAAGATGATCCCGGCGGTGAGTTATCAGCGTATCGACGATCGTGGTTTGCATGTGTTGATCAACGGCGAAGCGCAGGTGCTTGAAGTGGATAACGTGATTATTTGCGCGGGCCAGGAGCCGCAACAGGCGCTCGCGGCGCCGCTGCGCGCGATGGGCAAGCCGGTGCATTTGATTGGCGGCTGCGACGTGGCGCTGGAGCTCGACGCCCGCCGCGCCATCGCCCAGGGCACTCTGCTGGCGCTGGCAATTTAAGGCATAGGGCGGGTGCGGTGGTGATGGCGGGTGCGCTACGCTTACCCGCCCTACGATTGAGACACCCTCAAATTATGTAGGGTGGGTAAGCGAAGCGCACCCACCGTTTTTCCCCGGCCACAACGCGGACGGCAAGGTGGATGGTTTTACTCCGGCTAAAAAAAATCGGCCCATGAGGGCCGATTTCCGCCGGGAGCCGGGATTGCAAAGGGGGCGGCGGCGAGCCCCCTTTGCACGTTCGCGTGAGGAAAGCGTCCATATAAAAAAGACATTATGGCGAACGGAACGCGTTTCCTACCCTGATATATTTACCCTGCCTCACCGGTCCTCTTACTTTCTGTGATGGCGGGTGCGCTGCGCTTACCCGCCCTACGATCGAGGCACCCTCAAATTGTGTAGGGTGGGTAAGCGAAGCGCACCCACCACCCCACAAACCTCGCGTTAACCGCCCTTCTCAGCGGCTTTTACGCAACTTCACCGCCTTCAACACCACAAACTTATTGTTGGTCGCGACGGTCGTACAGTTGCCGAAAATCTTCTTCAGCTTGCGGAAATAATCGAGATGGCGATTGCCGACGATGCGCAGCTCGCCGCCCCATTTCAGGCAGCGGCGGGCGTCCTGGAACATCTGCCAGGCGATATGATCGGTAATCGCGTGCTGCTGATGGAACGGCGGGTTGCAAAGCACCGCGTGAAAGCTTTCCGGCTCCACGCCCGTCAGCGCGTTATTCACCTGAAACTCGCAGCGCTCCATCGCCTCCGGCAGATTGGTTTCAACGTTCAGACGGCTCGAAGCCACCGCCATATAAGACTCGTCGACAAACCGCACCTTCGCCTGCGGGTTTTGCGCCAGCAGCGTCAGGCCGATCACGCCATTGCCGCAGCCGAGATCCACCATCTCGCCTTCCACCGCTTCCGGCAGGTGCTGCATAAAGAAGCGCGCGCCGATGTCGAGACTCGTGCGGGAAAACACGCTGGCGTGGTTGTGAATCGTCCACGGCGTGCCGTCGAGCTTCCAGCTTAAGGTTTCAGGCGCGTCGGCAAGCGCCGGGGCGCTGAAGGCACAGTGAATCAGGCGCGCTTTTTTCCAGGCGAGCGTCGTGGTGGTCGGCCCTAAAATTTTCTCAAACAACGTAAGCGTTGAGGTGTGAATATCGCGCGCTTTGGCGCCGGCGATAATGCGCGTCTGCGGCGTTACTACTTTTCGCAGCGCGCGCAGCTGCTGCTCCAGCAGCGCGAGCTGTTTCGGGATTTTCATCAGCACCAGCTCGGGTGCGTCGGGCAGCGGGCTCAGGCTGTCCTGCATCGTCACGAGAGAGTCGTCGATATCGTTCAGGCGCAGGTTGTGGCGCGTGGCCTGGTGGGCGATGAACGAATCGTTAACGCTGACCGGGCGCACCTCCGCCAGCGCACAGGCGAGCGCGCCGAAACTGTCATTGAAAATCAGTACCGGACCGGAGGGCTGTTCGACCTGTTGCAGCAGGTATTCATCCGCTGCCTCCCAGGCCTGCAGCGGCGTCTCTTCCGGCATTGGCGGAAAACGCTGCAGCGTCAGTGTTTGATTAAGTAACTCCACCTGGCTCATCGGCCCTCCCGAATGGTAAAATCCGCGCGTTTTATCCCTTAATTACACCCCTGAGTAAACCTTTTTTTCACCCGCTGAGGCCGTGATGACCACACTGACGTATCTCCAGGGCTACCCGGAATCGCTGCTTGTCCAGGTGCGCACGCTGATTGAGCAGAACCGCCTCGGCGAAGTGCTTGAGAAGCGCTATCCGCACAAACATCTGATAACCACGGATAAAGCGCTTTATGACTATGCGCAGGGGCTGAAAAACCGCTATCTGCGCAGCGCCCCGCCGCTCAATAAAGTGGCCTATGACAATAAAATCCATGTGATGAAGCACGCGCTCGGGCTGCATACCGCAATCTCACGCGTGCAGGGCGGCAAGCTGAAAGCCAAAGCGGAGATTCGCGTCGCCACGGTGTTTCGCCAGGCGCCGGAAGATTTCCTGCGGATGATCGTGGTGCATGAGCTGGCGCATATTAAAGAAAAGGAACACAACAAAGCCTTTTATCAACTGTGCTGCCATATGGAACCGCAGTATCATCAGCTCGAATTCGACACCCGCCTGTGGCTGACACAGCTTGCGCTGACGCAAAACGGCGGGCAGACGGCTTAACCTCAAATTTTGCAAGGACGCAACGTGAAATTTTCCACTCGCTCAAAACGCGGCTTAACTCTCGCCGCCGTGATTATCCTGACTGGCGCGTTGCTGTTGGCGATGGCGATTATCGGTGCCGACCGCGCGGTCACACACGCCGCGGCTGGCCGGTTGTATGACACGGTCGACAATATTCCTGCCCGCAAAGTGGGGCTGGTGCTCGGCGCACGTCCTGACAACCGCTTCTTCAACCGCCGTATCGAGGCCGCCGCCGGGCTTTATCACGCCGGGAAAGTCTCCTGGCTGTTGGTGAGCGGCGATAACAGCCGCGCTGATTACGATGAGCCGACGGCAATGGCCGAAGCGCTTAACCGCCACGGCGTTCCCGCCGCCGCGATTTTCTGTGACTACGCGGGGTTTTCAACGCTCGATTCCGTCGTGCGCGCGCGGGAAGTGTTTCAGGAAAACCGGATTACCATCATCTCGCAGGCGTTTCACAATCAGCGTGCCATTTACCTCGCGCAACATTATGGTATCGACGCCATCGGGTTTAACGCTGAAGATCCGGCCTTGCGCCATACGCAATATACGCTGTTGCGAGAACGGTTCGCCCGTGTGCGGGCGCTGCTTGATGCCCGTTGGCTTCGCCGCGAACCGCACTTTCTTGGGCCTCAGGTGAAAATCGGCCCAAAAGACGCGCCGCGCGGCTGCAATATTTACGCTCCCACACCCTAACAATCTGCGCCCGCGCGCACTGGTTTTGTCATTTTCGCGTGTTACTCTGAAAAGATATTCACTGTCGGAGAAGACACGCCTTTATGATACGTTTCGCCGTTGTTGGAACGAACTGGATAACGCGCCAGTTTGTCGATGCCGCCCACGAGACGGGCAAATTTACCCTGACCGCGATCTACTCCCGAAGCCTTGAACAGGCGCAGACATTCGCGAGCGACTACCCGGTGGAGCATCTCTTCACGTCGCTGGAGGCGCTGGCCGAAAGCGACGCCATCGACGCCGTCTATATCGCAAGCCCCAACGCCCTGCACTTTTCCCAGTCCTGCCTGTTTATGAACCATAAAAAGCATGTGATTTGCGAAAAGCCGCTGGCCTCTAACCTGCGCGAAGTGGAAGCGGCCATCGCCTGCGCGCGCGAAAATCAGGTGGTGCTGTTCGAGGCGTTTAAAACCGCCAGCCTGCCGAATTTCATCGCGCTGCAACAGGCGCTGCCGAAAGTGGGCACGCTTCGTAAAGTGCTGTTTAACTACTGCCAGTATTCGTCGCGCTACCCGCGTTACCTGAACGGCGAGAATCCGAATACGTTTAACCCGGCGTTCTCCAACGGCTCGATTATGGACATCGGCTTTTATACGCTCGCCAGCGCCGTTGCGCTGTGGGGCGAGCCGCATGAAGTGAAAGCCACCGCCAGCCTGCTGGCAAGCGGCGTGGACGCGCACGGCGTGGTTGAGATGAATTATGGCGATTTCGACGTCACGCTGCTGCACTCCAAAGTGAGCGACTCTGCGCTTCCAAGTGAAATTCAGGGCGAGGCGGGCTCGCTGGTGATTGAAAAGCTCTCCGAATGCCAGCGCATCACGTTTATTCCGCGCGGCGGCAAACCGCAGGAGCTGACGCTGCCGCAGCACATTAATACGATGCTCTATGAAGCGGACACCTTTGCGCGCCTGGTCGAGGCAAACGAAGTGAATCATCCAGGCATCGCGGTCAGCCGTACGACGGCGAAATTGCTCACCGAGATCCGCGCCCAGACGGGCGTGACATTCCCGGCAGATGACGTGAGCACGCCGCTTCCGGCGTAAAGCTTTGTAAAAGCGCTACGGTGAGTCATTGACCGCATAAATGCTTTGTAATAGTTTGTTACTTGCAAAGGGGAGTAACTTCTAACGCCGACGGTCGTCATTACGATGCCATGCATCCGGTCGTCGGGCAGCGAGTCTGTTATCTACATGATAACACGGCGGCTGTAAGTGAGACCTTGCCGGAAGGCGAGGTCTGTGCGGTGCTCTTAGGCAAAGCGGCTGACGTCTTCTGACGTTAGCCGTTTTTGTTTAGAGGATTTCGCTTATGAATACTGTCGGCACTCCCTTGCTGTGGGGCGGCTTCGCCGTCGTCGTGGTGATTATGCTGGCTATCGACCTTCTGCTTCAGGGGCGCCGCGGCGCGCACGCGATGACCATGAAGCAGGCGGCCGCCTGGTCCATCGTCTGGGTTTCGCTTTCCCTGCTGTTTAACGCAGCCTTCTGGTGGTATCTCACCGGCACCGCCGGGCGTGAAGTGGCGGATACCCAGGCGCTCGCCTTCCTGACCGGTTATCTCATCGAAAAAGCGCTCGCGGTCGATAACGTCTTCGTCTGGCTGATGCTCTTTAGCTATTTCGCCGTACCGCCGGCGCTCCAGCGCCGGGTACTGATTTACGGCGTGCTGGGCGCTATCGTGCTGCGCACCATTATGATTTTCGCCGGTAGCTGGCTTATCACGCAGTTCGAATGGCTGCTGTATGTGTTCGGCGCGTTCCTGCTCTTTACCGGCGTGAAGATGGCGCTCGCGAAAGAAGATGAAGGCGGGATCGGCGATAAACCGCTGGTGCGCTGGCTTCGCGGGCATCTGCGCATGACGGACAGCATCGAGAGCGAGCACTTTTTCGTGCGTAAAAACGGCCTGCTGTACGCCACCCCGCTGCTGCTGGTACTGATTATGGTGGAGCTGAGCGACGTGATTTTCGCGGTGGACAGCATCCCGGCGATTTTCGCCGTCACCACCGACCCGTTTATCGTGCTGACCTCTAACCTGTTCGCGATCCTTGGTCTGCGCGCCATGTACTTCCTGCTGGCGGGCGTGGCGGAGCGTTTCTCGATGCTGAAATATGGGCTATCGGTGATCCTGGTGTTTATCGGTATCAAGATGCTGATTGTCGATTTCTACCATATTCCGATCGCCATTTCGCTTGGCGTGGTCGGCGGCATTCTGGTGACAACGCTTCTTATTAACGCCTGGGTTAACCATCGTAACGACAAGAGAAAGCTGGCGGAATAAGGATTTTGCCGTCATGGCTTTGACGCCGCCCGTGCTCCTGCGGGCGGCGTTTTTTTATGGGTTATTCGCTCCCCGCGCTTTTGCAACGCGCCCGATGACGGAATTGCCGATATTGTCACAATAACGTTAAGAGATAGTTAAAAAACGGGAGCAATTCAGAAAATCTAGCACTATCCCCTTTCTCCGCGTAGCCAAATCCTTATACTCATCTGTGCAAACTTTTGTTACATCCTGACGCAACGTGGCACAGAACATGGCGCGGGATGCAACCACATCACTTCTGAAGGAAATAGTATGACTACGCAATCTCAGGGCGGCGGCCTGCTACACCGCCTGGCACAGGGCAGTCTGGTAAAACAGATTCTGGTGGGACTGGTGCTCGGTATTCTGCTGGCCTGGCTTTCCAAACCCGCGGCTATCGCGGTCGGGCTGCTCGGCACGCTGTTCGTCGGCGCGCTGAAAGCCGTGGCGCCGGTACTGGTGCTGATGCTGGTAATGGCCTCTATCGCCAACCATAAACACGGGCAGAAAACCAATATCCGCCCCATTCTCTGGCTCTATCTGCTGGGCACGTTTTCCGCAGCGCTGACCGCCGTGCTGTTCAGCTTTCTCTTTCCTTCCACGCTGCACCTGGTTGCAGGCGCGACGGATATTACGCCGCCGACCGGCATTGTCGGCGTGCTGCGCGACCTGCTGCTCAGCATGGTCGCGAACCCGATTGATGCGCTGCTGAAAGGGAACTACATCGGCATTCTGGTCTGGGCTGTGGGCCTCGGCTTCGCGCTGCGTCACGGCAACGACACCACCAAAAATCTGGTGAATGATATGTCGGATGCCGTCACCTTTATGGTGAAGCTGGTGATCCGCTTCGCGCCCATCGGGATTTTCGGCCTGGTCGCGTCCACCCTCGCCACCACCGGCTTCGATACCCTGTGGGGCTACGCGCAGCTGCTGATGGTGCTGATTGGCTGCATGTTCCTGGTGGCGCTCGTCATTAACCCGCTGATTGTGTTTGCCAAAATCCGCCGTAATCCATATCCGCTGGTGTTTGCCTGCCTGCGCGAGAGCGGCGTGACCGCGTTCTTTACCCGCAGCTCGGCGGCGAATATTCCGGTCAATATGGCGCTGTGCGAGAAGCTGAATCTGGATCGCGATACCTATTCGGTGTCTATCCCACTCGGCGCGACCATCAACATGGCGGGGGCGGCGATCACCATTACGGTGCTGACGCTGGCGGCAGTGCATACGCTCGGGATCGCGGTGGATGTGCCGACCGCGCTGTTGCTGAGCGTGGTGGCGTCGCTGTGCGCCTGCGGCGCGTCGGGCGTGGCGGGCGGTTCGCTGCTGCTGATTCCGCTCGCGTGCAATATGTTCGGTATCCCGAACGATATCGCCATGCAGGTGGTGGCGGTGGGCTTTATCATCGGCGTGTTGCAGGACTCCTGCGAAACCGCGCTGAACTCCTCCACCGACGTGCTCTTCACCGCGGCGGCGTGCCAGGCGGAAGATGCGCGTCTTGCGAGCCACGCGCTGCGTAATTAACCCCTCTCCGGCGGTCTGCGGGCCGCCGTTTTTTACCGCTTCTGTACTATCTCTTTTTCGACCTTAAACGGATCGATGCCGCGTTGTTGCATCCGCCAGAAACGAACAATGTTAAGCCCGTTGATGATGAGAAAACTGCCTTCAATCAGCGTCCCGCCTATCGAGCCAATCCAGAAATTATGCGTGACCCAGCAGGCGGTGGAGCACCACATCACGCAGCGGGTGGTAAGCCCCGTGCAGCGAAACAGCGCCCAGGTGCTGGCGACGGTGCCGATAATCGGTAGCAGCTCAATGGCGTGATGGAGCTTGACCAGCCCGAGCGTCAGCGTGAGCACGATAAACAGCGTCATAACCCACAGGCTGCGGGTGCGTAGCGAAATCACCGTGCGCAGCGCGTTGAGCTCCGCGCTCATGCCCGCAGGCGTCGCGCCCATCAGGAAAAAGTGCCCGCCGATGACGGCACTGTAAAGCGCCAGTTGCAGCTTAAAGCGCCGTTCGTCGCGGTTGAAAAAGGTGGTGATGCCAATCAGAAAGGCGATGACCCCAACGCCCTGGGCCAGCCAATACGCGGTCATAAAACGTCCCTCTCAAAAAGAAACGGCGCTTCATAAATGAAACGCCGTCTGATGATTACGTTGTCCGGGGCCTACAGCGTCACGCCGCTCTTAAAGATAGCCAGCTCGCGGAAATCGTTTTTCTCGTTGCAGGTCTGTTTGCCGGAGGCGATTTCCACAATCTTATCGACAAACATTTCCAGCAGTTGCGGCATCGCGGTGCCGTGCAGCAGCTGGCCGGCGTCGAAGTCTATCCAGTGCGGTTTTTTCGCTGCCAGCTCGCTGTTGGTGGCGATTTTCACCGTCGGTACGAAACCGCCGTACGGCGTGCCGCGCCCGGTACTGAACAGCACCATATGACAGCCCGCGCCCGCCAGCGCGCTGGTGGCGACAGCGTCGTTGCCCGGCGCGCTCAGCAGGTTGAGGCCCGGCGTATGCAGCCGCTCGCCATAGCGCAGCACGTCGACAACCTGGCTTGCGCCCGCTTTCTGGGTGCAGCCGAGCGATTTCTCTTCAAGCGTGGTGATGCCGCCCGCTTTGTTGCCCGGCGACGGGTTTTCGTAAATCGGCTGATTATGCGCGATGAAGTACTGTTTGAAGTCGTTCACCATGGTGACCGTTTTCTCAAACGTCGCTTCGTCGCGGCAGTGGCTCATCAGAATGCGTTCTGCGCCAAACATCTCCGGCACTTCGGTCAGTACTGTAGTGCCGCCGTTGGCGATGACGTAATCCGAGAAACGGCCAAGCATCGGGTTGGCGGTAATGCCGGAAAGCCCGTCTGAACCGCCGCACTCCAGCCCGAATTTCAGTTCGCTGAGTTTGCCCGGCTCGCGTTTGTCGTGCCGCATGACATCATAAAGCGCATGCAGATGCGCAAGCCCCGCTTCCACTTCATCATCCTGGTGCTGGCAAACCATAAAATGTACGCGCGCCGGGTCGAAAGCGCCGAGCGTCTCGCGAAACGCGTCCACCTGGTTGTTCTCACAGCCAAGACCAATCACCAGCACCGCCCCGGCGTTCGGGTGGCGCACCATGTTTTGCAGCATGGTGCGGGTGTTGATGTGGTCGTCGCCGAGCTGCGAGCAGCCGTAGGTGTGGCTGAAGAGAAACACGCCGTCGGTGCCTTCGGCGTCGTTCGTCTCTTTCAGGAAACGGTTCTGGATCTGGCGCGCGATCCCGTTGACGCAGCCGACGGTCGGCAGGATCCACAGTTCATTACGGATCCCCACCTCGCCGCTGGCGCGACGGTAGATCTGCACCTCGCGGTCGCCCATCTGCTCGCCGGTAAACGGTGCTTCGGGTTGATAGCTGTACTCATCCAGATCGCTGAGATTGGTGCGGGTATTGTGGGAGTGAATATGTTCGCCCGGCGCGATATCCGCCAGCGCATGGCCTATCGGCAGGCCATATTTCACCACGTTCTCTCCCTGAGCGATGGCGCGCAGTGCGAACTTATGCCCGCGCGCCACCGGCTGCAACAGCATGACGGACAGCCCGTCAATGGCGATCACCGTGCCTTCAGGCAGATCCGCCAGCGCTACCGCAACGTTATCCTGCGAATGGATCCTGATGTATTGCATATCAACCTCAAAGGGCCTTAGTGGAGTTCAATGGCGAAATAGTCGCGGGCGTTGTTAAAGCAGATGTTTTTCACCATCTCGCCTAACAGATCGATATCCGCCGGCGCTTCGCCGGCTTCCACCCAGCGGCCAATCATCTGGCACAGAATGCGGCGGAAGTATTCATGACGGGTATAAGAGAGGAAGCTGCGGCTGTCGGTCAGCATCCCCACAAAACGGCTCAGCAGGCCGAGCTGCGCGAGCTGGGTCATCTGACGTTCCATGCCGTCTTTCTGATCGTTAAACCACCAGCCGGAGCCGAACTGCATCTTGCCTGGCATCCCTTCGCCCTGGAAGTTGCCAATCATGGTGCCCAGCACTTCGTTATCGCGCGGGTTCAGGCAGTAGAGAATGGTTTTCGGCAGCAGGTTCTCTTCGTTCTGTTTGCTGAGCAGTTTTGAAAGCTCTTCCGCGAGTGGGCGGTCGTTGATGGAGTCGAAACCGACATCCGGCCCGAGCAGTCTGAACTGGCGCTGGTTGTTATTACGCAGCGCGCCGATGTGGTACTGCTGCACCCAGCCACGACGCGCGTATTCCGCGCCAAGCCAGACCAGCACCGCCGTTTTAAACTGCGCGATTTCATGGCCGCTGAGCGTCTCGCCCGCCAGACGGCGCGACAAAATAGCATTGAGCTCGCTTTCGCTCGCCTCGGCAAACAGCACCACATCCAGCGCGTGATCCGACACTTTACAGCCGTGGGCCGCAAAGTGATCCAGACGTTTCGTCAGCGCGGTTTGCAGATCGCTGAAGCGGCGGATATCGGTATCGGAGACTTCCGCAAGCTTCGCCATGTAATCGGCAAAGGTCGCCTGTTCAATGTTGAACGCTTTGTCCGGGCGCCAGCTCGGCAGCACTTTGACGGTGAAGGCGCTGTCTTTCGCGATGGTCGCGTGGTGTTCCAGAGAATCGATCGGATCGTCGGTGGTGCCCACCATTTTGACATTCATCTGCTGCATGATGCCGCGGGCGCTGAACGCATCCTGCGCCAGCAGATCGTTGCACTGGTTCCAGATCTCATCCGCGGTTTTCGGCGACAGCAGTTTGCCGGTAATGCCAAACGGACGGCGCAGCTCCAGATGTGTCCAGTGGTAGAGCGGGTTGCCGATGGTGTGCGGCACGGTCGCCGCCCACGCGTCAAACTTCTCGCGGTCGCTCGCATCGCCGGTACACAACCGCTCCGGCACACCGTTAGTGCGCATCGCGCGCCATTTGTAGTGGTCGCCTTTCAGCCAGATGTCATACAAGTTTTTGAAGCGGTAATTTTCGGCAATCTGCTGCGGCGGAAGGTGGCAGTGATAGTCGAAAATCGGCTGGTCTTTAGCGTAGTCGTGGTACAGACGGCGGGCGAATTCGGTGTCGAGCAGGAAATCTTCGGTCATGAACGGGGTCATTTTATGCTTCCTCTGAGCCAGTATTTCAGATGCGTTAGCATGATGCTGTCAAAGTTATCACACCAATTTCCAGCGACCGAAGCTATTTTCGTGAGTCAGATCAATAAAAGCACACAAATAATCACCCCGTTCCGAAGTAAACGCCGCGCCAGCCCGCGCCACGTCTGGCTTCGTGTCGCCCCTGACGTAACCTTACAAATAAAAATGCTTTTGTGATGGCATTCAACTTTTAAAGCTGTATGACAAGTTATCGTTCTGCCGTCGCAACATATAAACCCACGGAATGTTTTAGAGGGTGTAATTCACCCCATCAGCCGGAACGGATACCGGCCTGTCCCATAAACACGGTATGGCAGGGCGTGGACGGCACCGACAAGACCTCCGGCGCGCCTCCCGTTACTGAATGAGCATCGCGCAAGCCTGGCAACATGCCTGCCTGCGCGGCGAACGATTAAACGATGAGGTTTCCAATGCGTAAAATTAAAGGGTTACGATGGTACATGATTGCGCTGGTGACGCTGGGCACCGTGCTGGGTTACCTGACCCGTAACACCGTAGCGGCCGCAGCGCCCACCCTGATGGAAGAGTTGCACATCTCCACGCAGCAATATTCTTATATTATCGCCGCCTATTCCGCGGCCTATACCGTCATGCAGCCGGTGGCAGGCTACGTGCTGGATATTCTCGGCACGAAAATCGGTTACGCCTTCTTTGCCGTGACCTGGGCGGTGTTCTGCGGCGCAACGGCGCTGGCAGGCAGCTGGGGCGGCCTGGCGCTGGCACGTGGCGCCGTGGGTGCTGCGGAAGCGGCGATGATCCCGGCGGGCCTTAAAGCCAGCTCCGAGTGGTTCCCGGCGAAAGAGCGCTCCATCGCCGTAGGCTATTTCAACGTCGGCTCGTCTATCGGTGCCATGATAGCCCCGCCGCTGGTGGTATGGGCTATTGTCATGCATAGCTGGGAACTGGCGTTTATTATCTCCGGCGTGCTGAGCTTCGCCTGGGCGATGGCCTGGCTGATTTTCTACAAACATCCGCGCGACCAGAAAAAACTGACCGAAGAAGAACGCGATTACATTATTGGCGGCCAGGAAGCGCAGCATCAGACCAATAACGGTAAAAAAATGTCGCCGTGGCAGATCCTGCGCACCCGTCAGTTCTGGGGCATCGCGCTGCCGCGCTTTCTGGCGGAACCGGCCTGGGGTACGTTTAACGCCTGGATCCCGCTGTTTATGTTTAAAGTGTACGGCTTTAACCTGAAAGAGATCGCGATGTTCGCCTGGATGCCAATGCTGTTCGCGGATCTCGGCTGTATCGTCGGCGGTTATCTGCCACCGCTGTTCCAGCGCTGGTTTGGCGTGAATCTGATCGTTTCCCGTAAAATGGTGGTGACGCTGGGCGCGGTACTGATGATTGGCCCTGGCATGATTGGCCTGTTCACCAGCCCGTATGTGGCGATTGCCCTGCTGTGCATCGGCGGTTTCGCGCACCAGTCGCTCTCCGGCGCGCTGATTACGCTCTCTTCAGATGTGTTTGGCCGTAATGAAGTGGCGACCGCCAACGGCCTCACCGGTATGGCGGCCTGGACCGCGAGCACGCTGTTCGCTCTGGTGGTCGGCGCGCTGGCCGACACCATTGGCTTCAGCCCGCTGTTCGCTGTGCTGGCCGTATTCGACCTGCTGGGCGCGCTGGTTATCTGGACGGTGCTGAAAAACAAACCGGCCAGCGAACTGGAACGAGAGACGCGAAGTGGCGCGCCCGTCACACAACACTGATCGCTTATCCTGAAAGCCGCCTGCGGGCGGCTTTTTCATGGGCGTCGAGTGGAGGGCTCCCCCGAAAAGTGGTATAACAAATCTAAGCAGTATCGTGTTCACTGGAGTCATACATGGAAATCGCAGAACCGCGCCGTCTGTATCAACAACTGGCCGCTGAGCTTAAGCAACGCATTGAAGAAGGCGTTTACCAGGTGGGTGAAAAGCTCCCTGCCGAGCGCTTTATCGCCGACGAGAAAAACGTCAGCCGCACGGTCGTGCGTGAAGCCATCATCATGCTGGAAGTCGAAGGCTATGTTGAAGTGCGCAAAGGTTCCGGTATCCATGTCATCGCCAACCAGGCAAAACATCACGCCCCGGCCCCTGAGCAGGAATATGAATTCGCAAGCTACGGCCCCTTCGAGCTGCTACAGGCCCGCCAGCTTATCGAGAGTAATATCGCCGAGTTCGCCGCCACCCAGGTAACCAAGCAAGACATCATTAAACTGATGGAAATTCAGGAGAAAGCGCGCAACGAGAAATTCTTCCGCGACTCCGAATGGGATTTACAGTTTCACGTGCAGGTCGCACTCGCCACGCAAAACAGCGCGCTTGCCGCGATAGTCGAAAAAATGTGGACCCAGCGCGTGCATAACCCGTACTGGAAAAAACTGCATGAGCATATCGACGCACGTACCGTCGATAACTGGTGCGACGATCACGACAAAATCCTTAAGGCGCTGATTCGCAAAGATCCGCACGGGGCGAAGCTCGCCATGTGGCAGCACCTGGAGAACACCAAACAGATGCTGTTTAACGAAACCAGCGACGACTTTGAATTTAACGCCGACCGCTATCTTTTTGCCGAAAATCCGGTGGTCCATCTCGACGCGGCGGCAAACGGCGGAAAGTAATACTCTTCTTACCGCGAGGGTAAGCAAACCATATATAGTGTCAGCGTGTGTAAATACCCTCGCCAGCCTTATTCCCGGAAAGCAAAATCAACCTTCAACAAAGCACGATTTCTGTGACGCATCAGGCAGAGCTTTGTTACAATTAGACGCATTTCCTGGTGAAAAGTTAGCGCTTGCTTACTTCTCTCATTGCACACGGAGCCGTGCCAGCGCCAGGAACGCACAGAGCGCTGTTGACGTCCTTCATACCGCAGAAATGTCGCAATGCTATCTGTTCTACCCCATTGGCTTTAACCGATGTGCCAGGATCACTGAATGGAACTTTTGACACAATTACTTACCGCGCTCTGGAGCCAGGACTTCGAAACGCTGGCCAACCCCGGCATGATTGGCATGCTCTATTTTGTGCTGTTTATGATCCTGTTTCTGGAAAACGGCCTGCTGCCCGCCGCGTTTCTGCCGGGCGACAGCCTTCTGGTGCTGGTGGGCGTGCTTATCGCCAAAGGCGCGCTGGGGTATCCGCAAACGGTGCTGCTACTGACCGCCGCCGCAAGCCTCGGCTGCTGGGTGAGCTATATCCAGGGGCGCTGGCTCGGCAATACGCGTATCGTGCAGAACTGGCTTTCGCATCTGCCCGCGCATTATCACCAGCGGGCGCATCATCTGTTTCATAAACATGGGTTGTCCGCGCTGCTGCTGGGCCGCTTTATCGCCTTTGTGCGCACGCTGCTGCCGACCATCGCCGGGCTCTCTGGCCTGAATAACGCCCGTTTCCAGTTCTTTAACTGGATGAGCGGCCTGCTTTGGGTCGTCATTCTCACCACGCTTGGCTATTTACTTGGCAAAACGCCGGTGTTTCTTAAATATGAAGACGCCCTGATGTCCTGTCTGATGCTTCTGCCGGTCGTGCTGCTGGTTATCGGCCTGATAGGATCGCTCGTGGTGTTATGGAAGAAAAAACATGGAAACCGGAGCTAAAGGATGGCTTTCACACGCGCGCTTTCTCGTCGTCTTACGCTAATGCTTTCGGCAGGCGCGCTGCTGGCCGCCATGCTGCTTTGCTGGGCCGCGCTACAAAAACATGAAACCACGCTTGAGATACGCGCGGTGTCGCAGGGTGCGACTATCCCGGATGGTTTTTCCGTCTGGCACCATCTCGATGCCAACGGTATCCGTTTTAAAAGCATTACGCCGCAGGATGACATTCTGCTTATCAAGTTCGATACCAGCGATCAGAGCGAAGCAGCCCGCAAAGTGCTCTATCGCTCGCTGCCGCGCGGTTTTGTTATCGCCCAGCAGGAAGAAAAAAGCCTCACCCCCGCCTGGCTCACTCGCCTGCGTCATGACATTCAGCGCCTGGGTTAACCCTTCCAGGAATCTGAATCTTTTCACGGACTTTGGGGTTTGCGTTATTACTTACTATGCTTGAGTAAGCGCAACCCATTGTTCTGTCCGCGCAACACAACCGGAATCGCGTATCGCCTGTGGCCTTACGCAACACAATGGAAGGTTTAATCATGAATTACCGCACAGTACTGGCCTTAGCCCTTTTTTCCTGGAATGCCGCAGCGCTTGCCGCCTCCCCTTGCGAAGAAAAAGCGCAGGAGATTGAAAAGGAGATCCGCTACGCCGAGCAGCACCATAATCAGGGGCGCATCGACGGGCTGAAAAAAGCGCTAAGTCAGGTACGGGCCAACTGCCGTGACGGCGATGTGCTCGCCGAGCACCGGCAGAAAGTGGCGAAGAAACAGGCGGAAGTGGCCGAGCGCCGCGCCGAATTGCATGAAGCGTCGCAGAAAGGCGATGCCGAAAAAATTGCCAAACGTCGCCACAAGCTCGCAGAAGCCGAGCAAGAGCTTAAGGCGCTGAAAGCTCAAGATTACTGAGCTTATGGATAACCCTCACTTATCAGGAGAGCATTATGTCAAAAGAAAATACCGACCACCTGCGCGCTGAGTTGAAATCGCTTGCCGATACGCTGGAAGAGGTGCTGACCGCCTCCGGGGACAAATCGAAAGAAGAGATGAGCAAACTGCGCAATAAAGCAGAGCGCGCGCTGAAAGACACCCGTTATCACTTAACCGAAACCGGTGATGTGATTGCCAAACAGACCCGCGAAGCGGCGGCGCGTGCCGAAGATTATGTGCGTGAAAATCCGTGGACCGGCGTGGGTATTGGTGCGGCCATCGGCGTCGTGCTGGGCGTGCTCCTGACGCGGCGCTGATTATGACGGAGCCTCGTCACGCGCAAGGGCCGGGTAAAAGCGTTCTCGGCATCGGACAACGTATCGTCACCGTGCTTGTGGAGATGGTGGAAACCCGTTTACGGCTCGCTGTCGTGGAGCTGGAAGAGGAGAAAGCGAATCTCTTTCAACTGCTGCTGATGACTGGCCTGACGATGCTGTTTGCCGCCTTTGGACTGATGAGTCTGATGGTGCTGCTTATCTGGGCAGTCGATCCGCAGTATCGCCTTAACGTCATGATTGGCACGACCGTCACGCTGTTTGTACTGGCGCTGATTGGCGGCATCTGGACGCTCAGGAAATCGCGCCAGTCGACGCTGCTGCGTCACACGCGTCATGAGCTGTCTAATGACCGCCAGTTGCTGGAGGACGATAAGTCATGAGCATGAGCAAAGCCGAGCGCGAAAGGCGCAAAGCGCTGCTGCTCAGTCAAATCCAGCAGCAGCGGCTGGATATGGCCGCCAGTCGTCGCGACTGGCTTGCCGCAACCGGCTCTTATGACCGCGGCTGGAACACGTTGCTGAGCCTGCGCTCCTGGGCGCTGGTCGGCAGTAGCGCGATGGCTATCTGGAGCATCAGGAACCCTAACTTCCTGCTGCGCTGGGCTAAACGCGGTTTCGCCGCGTGGAGCACCTGGCGGTTGATTAAAACCACCATGAAACATCCGCTCCCCTGAATGGTTCGCAGTTTCTGGCCGCGCTAAACGTAAAACACCCTGCCGCGTTAAAGACGACAGGGTGTTTTATTTTGTGTAGTCATCACAGGCCAGCATGCACAGAGCGACTGGCAAATACCGTTGATTACAGGTAAACCAGAGAGAACGTTGTTGATCCCTGGAAATCCAGCTCATCCGTCACGCTATCCGCAACAGACTTTTCAAAGTAATAGGTGGTATCCATTTTTAAATTAAACGTCTTACCACTTTTAGGCGTCAGCTCATCCTGATTCGCAAAAGAGTAAAGCGTATTAATATGGTTTAAGGCGCGAGCCTTACTCCAGTTCTGCCCATCATTGCCAGAATAAATCAGATTTGCTGCCGCCCCGTCGATCGTTTCTGCGTTTTCATATAACTGATACAAGCCAATCGCTTTATCATCAGCGGTTTTGCCAAAACCGTATGCACCGCTATAATCGGTCACCAGTGAAGCAGGAATGGTACCTTCGTTATTATCGGTAATGGTAAAACCAACCGCCGTGTCTGCAGTACAGGTAATGGTTAAATCCATTTTCTTATGCTGGACAGAAACAGCCTCATAGGCCTTGTCATTATCGGTAGTTGTCATATTACCAATAGGAATATGACCAAGATCAATCACGCCACCATTTTCAAACGTTGGATTACAGGCGGTTAAAGTCAACGTGCCCGTTACTTTTAAATCGACGCTGTCGCTGGCATAGGCATTCATACCAAAAGCCATCATCAGCGCACTGGCTAAGACTAACTTCTTCATTTTTACTCCTTAATAAAATTACAGATAAACCAGAGAGAACGTTGCCGAGCCCTGGAAATCCATTTCATCTACTACGCTTTCTACAACAGACTTTTCAAAGTAATAAGCTGTATCAAATTTTAATGTAAATTCTTTGCCGCTCTTAGGAACAACTTCATCCTTATTGGCAAAAGAATAGATAACATTAATATGGTTCAATGCGCGGGCCTTGCTCCAGCCTTCGCCACCGTTTGTAGAATAAATCAGAGAAGCAGCCGCTCCGTCGATTGTTTCTGCGTTCTCGTACAGTTGGTATAAGCCAATGGCTTTGTTATCTGCTGTATTACCAAAACCATAAGCACCGCCGTAGTCCGAAACCAATGAAGCAGGAATGGTGCCTTCTTTATTATCCGTAATGGTAAAACCAAGCGCAGTGTCTGCAGTACAGGTAATGGTTAAATCCACTTTCTTATGCTGGACAGAAACAGCCTCATAGGCCTTGTCATTATCGGTAGTTGTCATATTACCAATAGGAATATGACCAAGATTAATCACGCCACCATTTTCAAACGTTGGATTACAGGCGGTTAATGTCAGCGTGCCCGTCACTTTTAAATCGACGCTGTCGCTGGCATAAACATTCATACCCGCAGCCATTAATAGTGCACTGGCTAATGCAAGTTTTTTCATCTGTATGTTCCTTAATAAAAAGTCAATATCCCCGATACTCTGGCGGGCAACCGTCTCCGTAGCCCCGTCATTCCCCGTTACTGTGTATCTTCACAGCAAGGCGGGGATGGTGTATTACTGCTGGGTTTCGACCGTAAAATGCAGGTTACTTTCCAGCGTCGTTTTATCGGTGACTTGCGTATCGCGCGTGCTTAATGCCGGGAGTATCGTCAGGGTCATCGAAAATTCTTTCCCTTCCGCCACGCCCGCACCGCTCATGGGCAGCAGGCCTTCGTTATCGCGCCAGAGTTTTTTATCGCTGCCGCTGCCTTCGGGAACAAACGCCGAATGGCTGTGAGTTTTACCCAGCAGCACCGGTTTTCCGTCGAGCGAAGCATCCGAGGCTTTCACTAGCATCAGGCTGTCAGACGCCATGCGGAACCCGTCATCATTCGCCCCGCCCTGCCCGAAAATGGCCATTTTGGTCGGCGCGTCGCAAAGAGCGGTGATCCGCACTTCCCGCTCATGCAGCGTTTTCCAGCGTTTATGTTGGCCTGAAAAATCTTTTTCATGCACCTTGCCGTAATTCAACTCCGGGCGGGAAAGCGTAAGCTGGCACTCCGCGTGGGCGAGCCCTGCGCAAAAGAGCCCGAAAATAAGCGCGCCGGTTAACCGTTTCACTGACATACCCCTTTCGTTTGTTCATAGAGCTCGTTCTGATGCCCTTTTTCCGCCAGGTGATAATGGATCTCGCACTGGCGCTGCCCGTCCTCATTCACAAGAATCAATGACTTGATGCTGTCGACGTCATTAAGGAATACCAGTCCGTCATCAACAACCGTGGTCACATAGTTGCCTTCACCATCAACCAGCGTGCCGTTCTTCGGTACGGGGCGACCATCACTCATCGTGACATTCAGCATGGCGCGACGAACATTCAGTACGCTGAAGCTAATATTGCTCACCGCGCCATGTCCGGCAGCCGCCATCGAGATGCCGTTGTTCACATCGATATTTTTCGGCAACGTTTCTGTGTTCATTTCGACCCGCGCAGGCTGATACGCCGGCAGCGAAGGCACGACCGCCTGCCCCCAATGGTCAGTCCAGACCGGACCATCCGGCGTTTCAATCTCAACGCCGCTGACGTGATCGTTAACGGAAGCGATACCAAACGTGTCCTGGATGGCATACGGCGAGAACGTCACGCCGTTGCTGTGCGCTACGATGCCGCCATTGAGCGTTACGCTGGTATTGGTGTTGTCCGTGCCATCTTTGCCGGCGCTCAGACCGAGCTGGGTGTAGTGCAGGTTGCTGTTCACCGAGCCGTTAAAGCTGTTTTGGCTTTCTTCCTTATCCCGCTCCACGGAGACGGAATAATAGGTATTACGGGAAAGATCCCCGGAGAGGTTCAGGCCGTTGCGCGTTTCGTCATCACGCTGGTGGGTATAGGCCGAAATACGCTGAGAGCCCAACGGTACAGAGACATTGACGTACAGCATGTCGCCATAGTTCTGGTTATCGCGATGGCTGTCATCGTGAGCCGGATTAAGCAAGTTTTGCCAGTTCACGGATACGGTCGCCCAGCGGAAGGTTTTCCCCCAGGAGGCATTGACATAACGGGAATCGCGATCGCCATCCGCCCCTTTATCGAGGCTATAACCCAGCGAGAAAGAGCCCAGCCACGGGTGGCTCCACGACGTGTTCACACTGTATTGCCCGGCGTACTGGCTGAAATCGTCATCCAGCGTATCGGTTAATTCACGATAGCCCTCGCTGTAACGCGTGGCGGACGCGGAGAATGACAGGTTATTCGCCGCGCTATAACCAATATTAAGCGTCGTGCTGTGCCCTTTGTTATCGCCGTAGCTATCCTGCGATGCACGCAGGGTTGCGGAAGCCATCAGGCCAGGCAGCGCCTGAACATCAAGCTGCGTCGCCAGTGCGTTATACTGCTGCGCCGTCATTGCGCCAGCGCTCAGATTCATCCACGGCTTCAGGTGCCATCCGTCTGATACGGTCGCAAGCCAGGGCTGGCGATCGTTATCGCCTTTGTCTCGCGTGCGTCCCATCGCGATGGCCAAACCCTGCGGACGCGAAAGCGTATTACCACGCAGCGCGTCGGCGGCGATGGTGTAATGGCTTTGTGAGCCGTCGGTTTCAGTCACCGTGACATCAAGCGGCGACGTACCAGAAATCACCTGAACGTCATCAAGCGTAAACGGCCCGGCGGGAACCAGCGTGGAGTGAATGACGCGACCATTCTGCTTAATCTCTACGCGCGCCTGCGCTGAGTGCGCCATGCCGGTTACCGTCACGCCACTGCCAGATGTACCAGCAAGACTGCTCTCCGGAATAAACTGCACGCCACTTATCGACGCGCCGGAAAACAGCGTATTGCTGATGTTGATCTGCCCCGCCTGCATTAAAGTTTTCTTACTTTCGAACGTATGCTGAACGTAGGTATAGAGCACATCGTTTTGCGTGTTGCCGTCAGTGCGTGAAAGCGACTGACGGCTGCGCAACAGCCAGTCATGAAAGTTAAAACCGTTCTCAAGCGACAATTGATCGTAGCGGCTTGAGCCATCTCCGTAGCGATACTGTGATGAAATCAGCGAATAGTTCAGCATCGCGGCCGTACCGCCATGCGTCATATTTTCCGGCATCACGATATCGTTAGATAATGCCTCCTGCGGCACAACGATGGAGAGGCTCTCTTCGCCAGGCAACGGCGTGATAACCGTAGACGGATAATCTTTCTGATAATCATAACAACCGGACTCATCCGTTTTATCGCCCCGCAATGCAGACGGCACCTGTAACCCCGCGCTCTGTAAAAAAGCGCGGTCGACACAAAGTTGCCCTTTATCGCCGAAACGGGCCGTTACCGTACCTTTTTCTTTACCGTTAATGGTTAAGGAAACCGGTCTGCGTCCTGGGAGGAATTTCGCTGCGTCGGCAAAATAATTACCAAGCGTTGTATCCAGTCCACGGTTTTTTAATATATCCATATCGAATTGCGCCTCCTGGCCCAGGGCCATCAAAGGGCAAAACGCCGCCTGAGCCAGACAAAGGCTGACAAGAGCGGAAACCCGCTTAATGCGAATAGGCATCTTCTAAACTCAGAGTAGAAATTAATGGTTATTTAATGGCGCGTTGTAACTTTCAACCTGAATACCGTAACGGCTTGCAGGAACAAATCGCACCTGGTTATTTCCTGAAGCGCTACTTTTGGCTGCCACGGTGATAGATTCGCCCGGCAGAATATAGCTTTTCTTCAGCAACGCTGGCACATGCCCTGGCAGCAATTCAATCTGTGGCGCCAGGCGTACGACATACGGGCTTGGGTTTTTAACGGTCACATTATTCCCGCTCGCGCTCCATTCCAGCAGAGTCCAGGCATCTTTTACCACTGGCAGATTAGCCGGATGAATAAGCACAGGAATATCCTGACGAATATTAAAACCAACTTTATTTTTTCCTGGCATTTTTTGAGGAATACCTTCAAACGTAACACGTTTGAGATGTTCCGTTTTCATCGGCGAGGCGGTCTGGAGAATAAAACGCAAATGCTGTGTTTGTCCGCCTTCGACACGAATTACCGGTTGAGTGACGACCAGATGGCCTTCTTTATCGTCAGGCAGGTCAACAATATTGGTATACAGCAACTCTGGTTTATCATCGGTATTTTTAATATTAATACTGCCGCCCTGATCGGCTTCATTAATAATTAACAATGACGTTTCAGGTACCATTCCGGCTGCCTGAGAAGTAGCGGCGTGGCCAAGCGCCATTGCGACAATGGATAATAAGAACAAGCCTTTTTGCAGTTTCATGAATCACCTTTATGTAATATTAAACCCAAAGACGCTCAGCACGTCCCGCTTAAGTTGCTGACATGATTACCGGATTGTGTCGCCGCCACAATTTCAGAAAATTTAAATACGCTTTAAGATTTATTCATTCATGATATTTATTAATTAAGCCCATCAAAAACAGCAGATTACAGATACATTACCGTGATCGTTGCAGAGCCAGTGAGTGAGGTGTCATCGCTAATGTTCAGCGTATTGGTGGCCTGAACGGCAGCAGTGATTTTCAGAGGCCAGACAAAGGTCTGAGCGCTGACGATAGTGGCATCCGTTGCTCCGCTCGCTTCTGCGGCATAGATATAGCTACTGTCGTTTTTGATTTCACCCGCCCCCGAAGCATACCAACTACCAGACCCTGGCTTATATAACATACTGACTTTATTGCCATCCGCTGTTACGTTACTTTTATCGACATAAATGGCGTAAGCCCCGATATTCACGCCCGCAGCCGTCTTTCCTAAGCCAAACTCGTAACTGGCATCGGATAAATCTTCGCCATTAAATTTTGGGTTTATGATAGTTAGCGCCTGCACACTGTCTTTTTTATTATCCGTAATAAACCAGCCAACGGGCGTAGATTCAGAACAGGCAATAGTTAACGTCAGAAACCGGGAGCCTAACTGATTCGTTTGCGTTTCACTTAAATTTCCCACCGGGATATGGCCAAATTTCGCTTCGCCGCCATCGGATAATGTGGGTGTACAGGCTGCCGCCTCAAGCGTCGCGGTAACTTTAAGATCCACGCTATCGCTGGCATATGACACGCCGGATAGCACAGACAAAAAGCCCGCCAGCAGCGTAATAATTTTGAACATGTTTTTCCCTCTGCGATAATATGACATAGCGAGCAGGCTAACAGACGCGCAATTTAACTGCGCGTCTGTTAATTTAATAATGACTACAGCGAAATTGAATCACATCCCGCTTTTAGATATATCTCAACGTAAAGGTTGTTGAACCAGAAAAAGCCTGTGAGTCGCTAATTTTGTCTGCCATCGCTTTTGAGAACGCTACCTGAACATCCAGCGGAATTGTCGCCGTGGTCAGCGGCTCAGGCGTGGATGCGCCTTTTTTCGCCACGGTATAATAATCATTAGGCGATGCAGTCAGCCCGGTAGTGCCGCTATTCCAGGTAGAGCCGCTATTGGTAGAATAAAGCACTGAGGCCTCTTCACCGTTGACCGACGCCGGTTTCTTGTTAGCAAAAACCGTGTAGACACCAATCTTGTCACCCGCCTCGGTTTTGCCCAGGCCAAAAACACCGACCGCGCTATTCACCGAAATTCTGGAATCCGGATTATTATCCGTTGTCATAAAGGCAACAGGCATCGCCGTGCCACAGGTGAGCGACAGCGTTGCATCATAGTGCTGCGTCCAGTAAGCATTTTCGCTTTCGCTATACGTCAAATTTTTTACCGGAATGGTGCCTACGTTAATCTCATTTTTATCGAGCGAAATATCGCACGCGCCGTTAACCAGCGTACCTTTTACTTTCAGCTCGACAGAATCTGCCGCATGCGCAGCACCTGCCAGCGCTGTCATTACGACGCCTGCCAGAACTATTTTGTTAAACATGGTTTTTTCCATAAACACTAACAACAGATTGATACAATTGCGCCATTCATAAATGGCGCAGTCATTATTTAGATATACACCAGTGAAATAGTGGCAGAGCCATCCAGGTTGGTGTTATCTGTAATCGCAAGGACATCCGTGCCCTGAATAGCTGCAGACACAATTAACGGGAAAGTAAAGTTTTTACCCGCTTTAGGAATAACAGTCCCCGAGTCAGCAATCGTCAAATAACGGTCATCGGGAGAAAAGTTACGCACAGACCCATCTCCCGTTTTGCTCCAGTCATTTGCGGCATTACCCAGGTTTTTATAAATGACATCGCCAGACGTGCCATCGATAGTCGCTTCAGGAACATTGATACCGACGCAATAAGCACCAATATTTACATTTCCTGCTGTTTTGCCTAAACCGAACTTATTCGACCCCGCGGTACAATTACTGCCATTATAAAACGCGCTATTAACTGTCAAATCAACCATAGATTCGCTCCGATTATCTTTTACATCAAAAGCAACCGGCATTTCTGAATCGCAGGTGATAGTTAATACTATCTTCTTTTGCCCCAAAGAATTCGTTTCAGTTTTAGAAAGATTACCCAGCGGAATATGCCCAAAATCAACCACGCCACCATTTTCCAGCGATGGCGTACAGCTGCCATTCACCAGCGTACCTTTCACATTAAGATCAACCGAATCCGCTGCCTGAGCAGTGCCTGCCAGCGCCATGACTACAGCGCCCGCCAGGATCATTTTGTTAAACATTCTTTACTCCATAAACGCCGTAAATGGCATTATCAAAATGGATATCAATACAATGCCGATTATTTAGCTTAGATATACACCAGTGAAATAGTGGCAGAGCCATCCAGGTTGGTATCATCTGAAATAGCGAGGGTATCTGTACCCTGAATGGCAGCAGCGACCTTAATTGGCCAGGTAGTAACTTTCGCGGGTAAAACGGTGCCATCAGAAGAAGATTCAGCTTCAACACTGTAAACACGGCTGCTATTACTTTTTACTTCGCCAGCGCCTGAAACTACCCATTTAGTCTTATCCGTCGGATCACCGTCGGTATACATCATCTTGGCATTAACACCGTCTGCCAGGACATTGCCTTTATCCACATAGACAGAATAAGCACCGATTTTTACACCGCCTGCGGTTTTACCTAAACCGAATTCATACTCAGCGCCAGTGACATCTGAACCGTCCCATTTACCATTTTTAATGGTTAATACTTGTACGCTATCATTTCTGTTATCAACCATGGTCCATCCGAGAGGCATGGCTGAGTCACACGTGATGGTCAGAACTAACGAACTACGGCCTCCCAGCTGGTTTGTATCGGTTTTACTTAAATTGCCCAATGGTGTATGCCCAAAGTCAACTACGCCATTGCCAGATAATGTTGGCGTGCAGCTGCCATTGACCAACGTACCTTTTACATTAAGATCCACAGAATCGGTTGCGTGCGCTGCGCTAACCATTGCCATCAGGCCAGCCCCAATTAATAATGTCTTATTAAACACTGTTAATTTCCTTGCCTATTACGTATTAATACAACCTTAAAAAACGCCAGGGTATTCTGGCGTTTTTAAAGTATTTACCCTCAGGACAATACATTGCGGTTTAACATCTGTATTTATCCGCCAGCTTTTGGATTAGATATAGCTAAGCGAAATCGTCGCCAGACCATCCAGGTCAGTATCGTCGGTGATCTTCAGAATATCGGTACCCTGTACCGCAGCGGTCACTTTCAGCGGGAATACGCCCACTTTGAACGCTTTCGGCGCGACTTCGCCGGTCACTGCGGTGGTAAAAGTACGCGCACCCGGTTTCGTTACGCCCGTAGTGCTTTTCTTCCAGGCCGTCGCATTGCCGTTACCGACATTATCGGCTTCCAGCAGATCGCCCGCGGTGCCGTCATAGGTGACGCCCGTTGTTTTAGCGGCAATAGCATACGCGCCCATGTTGACGGTGCCCGCTTTACCCAGACCATACTCTGTAGTGGCATCCGCCACGCTGCTGTCGTCCGCGCCAGCGCTGGTGAGGCTCAGCGACTGCAGAGAATCGGTACGGCCATCGACGGTAGTCCAGCCCATCACCATGGCGCTATCGCAAGTGATAGTCAGCGTGACGTCTTTGGAGCCCAGCTGGTTTGCATTGGTCGCATCAAGACTGGCTACAGGAATATGACCGAAGTTCACTTCGCTTTTATCCAGAGTTGGTGTACATGCAGCATTAACCAGTACGCCTTTAACCGTTAAATCCGTTGAATCCGCCGCCATCGCATGAGATGCGATACCCGCCAGCACGACTGCCAGAAGAGTCTTTTTCATTATTCCATCCATTATTTAGTTCCCGGTACAGAGACGTGCCGGACAAGAAAGCTACTTAGGGTTAAATTATCGTAAACAGGCAGTTTACGATGTGCATCAAAAAAACAGATGAAAGTCCGTAAATTCATCGCTTTCAATTGATCACTTTAAACGATCAATGAATGACATTTTACCGACTCACACCTATTGAAGTCATAAAAAAGTCTGTCTTATTTGAGACATCTCTTATTAAAAATACTTTAAACCCCAAGATGGTCATAGTTTTCTAAAAAAAGATTTCTTTTCATGAATTCATAAAAATAATAATTGTCGACTTTATATTTATAAAGTAATTACATCTAAATTATTCCTTTAGAAATACTGAAGGAGTTATCTTAATTTATCGTTATTAATTTGTGGTTAATCTTGTTAAATAATAAGGCTATCCAAAACGTGATCGCTTTACACTGAAATCAAAATTTTTGAACAAATCTGCCAGTTTTCCTTGCTTACATTCCCACTACGCCCACCCTATGATGCTTTCCATCAACGGCGGAACGCGGATAACCCCGCGGAATGCAACCTTTTAAAGACAATTAACCTTGCGTGATGAAGCGGGATTTCTGGAGAGTAAAATGAAAAAATTCGAAGATGTTGGCGTACTGGTGGCACGTATTCTGATGCCGATTCTGTTTATCGTCTCTGGCTTTGGCAAAATTACCGGCTATGCCGGTACGCAGCAGTATATGGAAGCGATGGGCGTGCCGGGCTTTATTCTGCCGCTGGTTATCCTGCTTGAGTTCGGCGGCGGTCTGGCGATTCTCTTCGGTTTTCTGACCCGCACCACGGCGCTGATTACCGCTGTGTTTACGCTGCTGACCGCGTTCCTGTTCCACAGCAACTTCGCGGAAGGCGTTAACTCCATCATGTTTATGAAGAACTTCTCCATCGCAGGTGGCTATCTGCTGCTGGCGCTGATGGGTCCTGGCGCGTACAGCCTGGATCGTCTGCTGAAGAAAAACTGGTAACTGATTTCACGGCAGGCGGCCCTCACCGCCTGCCTTTTTGCCATACTGAGGAAAGCATTCTGACAGGAGAGCATCATGGGACAACTGATTGACGGCGTCTGGCACGACACCTGGTATGACACCAAATCCACCGGCGGCCGCTTTAAGCGCTCCTCGGCGGCGTACCGCAACTGGGTCACTCCGGACGGCGAACCAGGCCCGACAGGCGAAGGCGGCTTTGCAGCGCAGAAAGATCGCTACCATCTTTATGTCTCACTCGCCTGCCCGTGGGCGCACCGCACGTTAATTCTGCGCGCGCTGAAAGGGCTGGAGTCGTTTATCTCCGTCTCGGTCGTGCACCCGCTAATGCTGGAAAACGGCTGGACCTTCGGCGACGATTTCCCGGCAGCGACCGGCGACACGCTGTATCAGCACGATTTTCTCTATCAGCTTTATCTTCAGGCCGATCCGCACTACTCCGGGCGCGTCACCGTGCCGGTACTGTGGGATAAAGAACGCCAGACCATCGTCAGCAACGAATCCGCCGATATCATTCGTATGTTCAACAGCGCCTTTGACGCACTCGGCGCACGTGCGGGCGATTACTATCCGCAGGCCCTGCGCGCAGAAATCGACGAGCTGAACGGCTGGATTTACGACACGGTGAATAACGGCGTCTATAAAGCGGGCTTCGCCACCAGCCAGCAGGCGTATGACGAAGCGGTGGAACAGGTGTTCGCCTCGCTGTCCCGGCTTGAGCAGATCCTCGGCCAGCAGCGTTATCTCGCAGGCGACCAGCTCACCGAAGCCGATATTCGTCTGTGGACGACGCTCGTGCGTTTTGACCCGGTCTACGTGACGCATTTCAAATGCGACAAGCATCGCATCAGCGATTATCTGAACCTGCATGGCTTCCTGCGCGAGATTTACCAGATGCCGGGCATCGCGGAAACCGTGGATTTCGGGCATATCCGCCACCACTATTTTTGCAGCCACAAAACCATTAACCCGACCGGTATTATCTCCATCGGCCCCTGGCAGGATCTTAATGAGCCGCACGGGCGCGATGAGCGCTTCCGCTAATCCGCTTCGCCCTAAGCCTCTTCTGAAAAATGCGCCGTTCCGACGGCGCTCACACTTTGCATTTTCCCTCAGGCCGTTTCCCTTTCCGACAGCTAGCATTTAGTTAAGCGATCGCTTTAAAAACAAGTGATTGATGGCAAGGGAGGCGAGAACAGATGTACTGGTACATAAAAGCGTTTAGAAATTACCTCGGGTTTACCGGCCGGGCGCGTCGTAAAGAGTACTGGATGTTCACCCTGGTAAATCTCATTCTGGCGGGCGTCATGGTGGCGCTCGATACCATACTTGGGCTGCGCGTTATCGGCGAACAAGGGCTGCTCACGCTGATTTATGGGCTGGCCGTGTTGCTGCCCGCGCTGG
Source organism: Cronobacter sp. HA18003 (assembly GCF_011605905.1). Classification (NCBI taxonomy): domain Bacteria; kingdom Pseudomonadati; phylum Pseudomonadota; class Gammaproteobacteria; order Enterobacterales; family Enterobacteriaceae; genus Cronobacter; species Cronobacter sp. HA18003. Next base: position 393,563 of record NZ_JAANQO010000023.1, read on the forward strand.
CGGTACAGTTCCGCCGCCTGCATGATACAGACCGCACCGCGCGGTGGCTGTTCGTCCTGCTGATCCCGGTTATCGGCTGGCTGATGATCCTTGCCTTCAACACCCAGGAAGGCACCCACGGCGAAAACCGCTTCGGCCCAGACCCGAAACATCATCACTGATCCTCTGGCCGCGTTCCGGCGCGGCACGTTTCTGCTCTTCTTCCACATCGCCGCCCCCTAAGCGCATAAAGAGTGTTGATTAGCTAAACCGGTTTAACTATTGTTTAGCGCAGGATGAATCGAAGGAGATACGCATGTCAGCAAAAGTATGGGCGCTTGGAGATGCCGTGGTGGATCTGCTGCCCGACGGTCACGGCCGGTTACTGCAATGCCCTGGCGGTGCCCCCGCCAACGTCGCGGTCGGCGTGGCGCGGCTTGGCGGCGCGAGCGGATTTATCGGTCGCGTCGGGCACGACCCGTTCGGGGCATTTATGACGCAGACGCTGAAAGAGGAAAATGTCGATACCGGCGCCATGCATCAGGACCGAGCGCACCGCACCTCGACGGTCGTGGTGGCGCTGGATGACCGTGGCGAACGCTCGTTTACCTTTATGGTGCGCCCGTCCGCCGATCTGTTTCTTAACGCCGACGACTTACCGCCGTTCGGCGCAGGCGAGTGGCTGCACGTCTGCTCAATTGCACTCTGCGCCCAGCCCTCGCGAGACACCGCATTTGAAGCGATGGCGCGCATTAAGCGTGCGGGCGGGTTTGTCAGTTTCGACCCGAATATCCGCGAAGATCTGTGGCCGGATACCGCGCAGCTGCGTGAATGCATTGAGCGCGCGCTGGCACTGGCAGATGTGGTGAAACTCTCACTGGAAGAACTGGCGTTTATTGCCGGAGCGGATGACGAAGAAAGCGCCCTGGCGCTGGCACGCCGCCACGCGATCCCGCTGCTGCTGATCACCCGCGGCGCAGAAGGCGTCGATGCCTGCTTTAACGGCGAACACCACCACTACCCGGCGGTGCCGGTCGAGTGCGTCGATACCACCGGCGCGGGCGACGCTTTCGTTGCCGGGCTGCTCTGGAGCCTTGCGGCGCATGGCCTGCCACAGACCGTCGCTCAGCTTGCGCCCGTGATTGCCGCAGCCCAGGCCTGCGGCGCGCTTGCGACCACTGCCAAAGGCGCGATGACCGCCCTGCCCCGCCTTAACGATCTACAACCACACCTCGCCTGATCCACTGAGCCGCTGCCGCGGCTCGTTTTGCGAACCTCATCACAATCACTAAACCGGTTTAGCTAATTTCATTGCCAGTAAAAATAAGCCGTGATTATGATTGCCACCTAAACCGGTTTAGCAAGTCTGCATAATGATGATAACGCCTTCTCAGGGATGCCATACCATGATTAAAAAAAGTACGCTTGCCCTTACCCTTGGCTTAATGGCCGGTACTCCCGCCGCCTTTGCCGACAGCAATATGTCCAGCATTGAGGCGCGTCTCGCCGCGCTGGAACAACGTCTTCAGGCGGCTGAACAGCGCGCCAGCGCGGCGGAAACCCGCGCTGAAGCCGCAGAGCGTCAGGCACAGGCGCTTGCCGCGCAACAAAAAGCGCAGCCGCCGGTTCAGCCTGTCGCCGCGCAACCTGCGCCGCAGCCCGCCACGCAAACGGCGGATAACAGCGGGTTTGAATTCCACGGCTACGCCCGCTCGGGCCTGCTGATGAACGATTCCGCCGCGAAAACGCAGGGCGGCCCGTCCTTCACGCCAGCGGGTGAAACCGGCGGTCACGTCGGGCGTCTCGGCAATGAGCCGGACACTTACCTTGAAATGAACCTAGAGCACAAACAGACGCTCGCGAACGGCGCCACCACGCGCTTTAAAGTGATGGTCGCTGACGGTCAGCGCAGCTATAACGACTGGACGGCCTCCACCAGCGATCTCAACGTGCGCCAGGCGTTTACCGAACTCGGCCACCTGCCGACCTTCATCGGCGCGTTTAAAGATGCCACCGTCTGGGCCGGTAAACGCTTCGATCGTGATAACTTCGATATCCACTGGATTGACTCCGACGTGGTGTTCCTCGCCGGTACGGGTGCGGGTATCTACGACATGCGCTGGAGCGATAACGCCCGCAGTAACTTCTCGCTGTATGGCCGCACCTTCGGCGATATCGAAAACAGCGAAAACACCGCCCAGAACTATATCCTTACGCTTAATAACTACGTCGGGCCGGTACAGCTGATGGTGAGCGGGATGCGCGCCAAAGATAACGAAGACCGCGTGGATATCGAGGGTAACCGCGTGAAAAAAGACGCGGCGGAAGATGGCGTGCATGCGCTGCTCGGCCTGCATAACGACAGCTTCTACGGTCTGAGCGACGGCTCCTCGAAAACCGCACTGCTGTATGGACATGGCCTGGGCGCGGAAGTGAAATCCATCGGCTCCGATGGCGCGCTGCTGCCGCAGGCCGATACCTGGCGTCTCGCGACCTACGGCATGACACCGCTCGGCGGCGGCTGGCATATCGCACCGGCGGTGCTGGCGCAGAGCAGTAAAGATCGCTACGTCAAAGGCGACAGCTACCAGTGGGCGACCGCCAACCTGCGCCTCATTCAGGAGATTAACCAGAACTTTGAGCTGCAGTATGAGGGCAGCTATCAGTACATGGATCTGCGCCCGAAAGGTTACAACGACCGCAACGCGGTCAGCGGCAACTTCTATAAGCTGACCTTTGCGCCGACGCTGAAAGCGGGCGACGTGGGCGAATTCCTCAAGCGTCCTGAACTGCGCCTGTTCGCCACCTGGATGGACTGGGATCATCGCCTGGATAACTACGCCAGCAATGATGCCTTTGGCAGCACCGGCTTTACCGCCGGCGGTGAATGGAACTTCGGCGTACAGATGGAAACCTGGTTCTGATAAAACGGCCCCTGCCGCGCGGGGGCCTGCGTATTGTCGACAACATAAAAAACCACAAGACTGAGGTTGTTATGGATTTTGAACAGATTGCCCGCTCGCTCCTGCCGCTGCTCGGCGGCAAAGAGAATATCGCCAGCGCCGCCCACTGCGCCACGCGCCTGCGGCTGGTGCTGGTAGATGACGCCAAAGCCGACACCGCCGCCATCGGCAATGTCGAGGGCGTGAAAGGCTGTTTTCGCAACGCAGGCCAGCTGCAAATTATTTTCGGCACGGGCGTGGTCAATAAAGTCTATGCCGCGTTTATCACAGTCGCCGGGATCAGCGAATCGAGCAAATCGGAAGCCGCAAGCGTGGCGGCACGCAAGCTGAACCCGTTCCAGCGCATCGCCCGCCTGCTCTCCAACATTTTTGTGCCGATCATTCCGGCGATTGTGGCGTCCGGCCTGCTGATGGGCCTGCTCGGCATGGTGAAAACCTATGGCTGGGTCAGCCCGGATAACGCGCTCTATATCATGCTGGATATGTGCAGCTCGGCGGCGTTTATCATTCTCCCTATCCTGATTGGTTTTACCGCCGCGCGGGAATTTGGCGGCAACCCGTATCTGGGCGCGACGCTTGGCGGCATTCTCACCCACCCGGCGCTCACCAACGCCTGGGGCGTGGCCGCAGGCTTCCACACCATGAATTTCTTCGGGATAGAAGTCGCGATGATTGGCTACCAGGGCACGGTTTTCCCGGTCCTGCTGGCGGTGTGGTTTATGAGTATTCTGGAAAAACAGCTGCGCCGGATTATCCCGGACGCGCTGGATCTGATCCTGACCCCCTTCTTTACCGTGATTATTTCCGGTTTCGTGGCGCTGCTGGTGATTGGCCCGGCGGGCCGCGCGCTGGGCGACGGTATCTCGCTGGTGTTAAGCACGCTGATTACTCACGCGGGCTGGCTCGCGGGGCTGCTGTTTGGCGGGCTTTACTCGGTGATTGTAATTACCGGCGTGCATCACAGCTTCCATGCGATTGAAGCCGGGCTGCTTGGCAACCCGTCTATTGGCGTTAATTTCCTGCTGCCCATCTGGGCGATGGCGAACGTGGCGCAGGGCGGCGCGTGTCTGGCGGTGTGGTTTAAAACCAAAGATGCCAAAGTCAAAGCCATTACGCTGCCGTCGGGTTTTTCGGCGCTGCTCGGCATTACCGAGGCGGCCATTTTCGGGGTCAACCTGCGCTTCGTGAAGCCGTTTATCTCCGGGCTTATCGGCGGTGCGGCGGGCGGCGCGTGGGTTGTCTCCACCCATGTCGGTATGACGGCGGTCGGCCTGACCGGTATTCCGGGCATGGCGATTGTTCAGGCCAGCTCGCTGCTGAATTATGTCATCGGCATGGCGATTGCCTTCTGTATCGCCTTTGCGGTCTCTTACCTGTGGAAATACAAAACGGACGCTGAATAATGACCACCCGCACGCTGCTGCCTGCCATTTTACAGGCTGTGATGAAAGGCCAGCCGGTCGCGCTTGGCGATCGCCACTATCCGCGCTGGCATCTGGCGCCGGTGACGGGCCTGATGAACGACCCGAACGGTTTTATCCATTTTCAGGGGCGCTACCACCTGTTTTATCAGTGGAACCCGCTGGGCTGTGCGCATCAGCATAAATGCTGGGGGCACTGGAGCTCGGCGGATCTGACGCACTGGCAACACGAGCCGCTGGCACTGATGCCGGATGAAGAGTATGACCGCAGCGGCTGTTATTCCGGCAGCGCGGTGGATGACAACGGGCGGCTGACGCTCTGCTATACCGGCAACGTAAAGTTTGACGATGGCACCCGCACCGCCTGGCAGTGTCTGGCGGTGCAGAACGCGGACGGCGGTTTTGACAAGCTCGGCCCGGTGATGCCGCTGCCCGGCGGCTATACCGGCCACGTGCGCGACCCGAAAGTCTGGCGTCACGGCGAGCACTGGTACATGGTGCTGGGCGCGCAGGATCTGGAATTGCAGGGCAAAGTGCTGCTGCTGCGCTCCGATAATCTGTGGAACTGGGAAAACCTGGGCGAGATCGCCGGCAGCACGCTCGGCGGGCTTGGCGAGGCGGGTTACATGTGGGAGTGCCCGGATCTCTTCATGCTGGACGGCAAAGCGATTCTGATCACCTGCCCGCAGGGGGTGACGCGCGAAGAAAAACGCTATCTCAACACCTACCCGAGCGCGTACCTGTGCGGCGAGCTTGATTACGACACGCCGGAATTTCGTCACGGCCCGCTGGTGGAGCTGGACGCCGGTTTTGAGTTTTACGCGCCGCAAACCACGCTGGCCGACGATGGCCGCCGGTTACTTATCGGCTGGATGGGCGTGCCGGACGGCGAAGAGATGTTGCAGCCAACGGTGGCGCAGGGCTGGATCCACCAGATGACCTGCCCGCGCGAACTCTCGCTTCGCGATGGCTTGCTCTGCCAGCAGCCGGTGCGCGAGCTTTCCGCGCTGCGCGGCGAGGAGCGGCGTCTGGAGGGCGTGGCCGCCACGCTCTCGCCGCTCGCGGCGGAAAGCCTGGAGCTGATGCTGGAGACGCAGGGCGACGTCACGCTCGATTTCGCCGCCACTCTGCGCCTGGAATGGACGCGCGAGGGCCTGCGGCTTTCACGCCGGAGCCTCGCCACCGGCGAATGGCAGTATCGCTACTGGCAGGGCGACGCCCGGCGCCTGCATATTCTGTGCGACCGTTCCAGCGTTGAGATTTTCATTAACGACGGCGAAGGCGTGATGAGCAGCCGCTATTTCCCGGCGGCCAACGCGACGCTTGGTTTTGAAGGCGACGCGCATCTCCGGCTGCGCTACTGGTCGTTACGCGCCTGCATGGTAGAATGAAGGTTTGACCACTCACCGAACCGAAGCCGTGCGAAAAACCAAACGCGTTACCATCAGTGATATCGCCGCCCTGGCGGGGGTTTCCAAAGCCACCGCCAGCCTGGTGCTCAATGGACGAGGCAAAGAGCTGCGCGTGGCGCAGGAGACGCGCGAGCGCGTTCTGGCTATCGCCCAGCAGCATCACTATCAGCCGAGCATCCACGCCCGTCTGCTGCGCGACAACCGCAGCCATACGCTGGGCCTGGTGGTGCCGGAGATAACCAACTACGGTTTCGCGGTGTTTTCTTACGAGCTGGAAACCTTGTGCCGCGAGGCGGGGCTACAGCTGCTTATCTCCTGTACCGATGAAAATCCGGGTCAGGAGACGGTGGTGGTGAATAACCTGGTATCACGCCAGGTGGACGGGCTTATCGTCGCCTCCAGCATGCTGAGCGACAGCGACTATGTGAAGCTCAGCGAGCAGCTCCCGGTGGTGCTGTTCGACCGCCATATGAACGACACTCAACTGCCGCTGGTGATCACCGATTCCATTACCCCGACCGCCGATCTGGTGGAGCGCATCGCGCGCCAGCACCCGGACGAGTTCTATTTTCTTGGCGGCCAGCCGCGTCTTTCGCCGACCCGCGATCGTCTGGAAGGCTTTAAGCAGGGGCTGGCGCGGGCGGGCGTTGAGCTACGCCCGGAGTGGATCATTCACGGCAATTATCATCCGAGCAGCGGCTATGAGATGTTCGCCGCGCTCTGCGCCCGGCTGGGACGCCCGCCGAAAGCGCTGTTTACCGCCGCCTGCGGCCTGCTGGAAGGGGTGCTGCGCTACATGAGCCAGCATCGCCTGCTCGAAAGCGATATCCATCTGGCGAGCTTTGACGATCACTATCTCTATGATTCGCTGTCGGTGCGCATCGACACCGTGCAGCAGGATTGCCGCCAGCTGGCGCTGGACTGCTTTGAGATGATCACCCAACTGGTGGATGACAAAGAACCGACGCCGCTGCAGCGTTACCTTCCGGCTACGCTGCAATGGCGTCATCCGGCGGATTAACGCTTCACGTTAAAGAGTTTGGGGATTTCGCGCAGGCACCAGGCTTTCGCCTCGCCCATGCTGTCGCGCCGCCAGGCCATAATAATGTCCACTTCGCTGGTGGACTCCGGGCTGACGACGCGCAGCCGCCCTTCGGCGATATCTTTTTCCACCAGCGGATACGGCATCGTCGCCACGCCAAGCCCGGCAAGGAGCGCCTGGCGCTTATCTTCGATGGATGTCACCGTCAGCCTCGGCTGTTTATCCAGCAACTGCACCGTCAGCACCGGGCGTTCGCGCGCGGTGTCCGCCACCGCCACGCCCCGATACTTCACGCGCGTCACCTCTGACAGCGGCTCCGGCTCGTCGTGAATCGGGTGATCCGGCGCGGCTACATAGACATTCATCAGCGTATACAGCTTGCGGAAGTTGATCTCCGACGACGAGCGAAAGTGCATATCCGGCGCGATGACAATATCGGCGCGCCCCTGCTCCAGCCGCTCCCAGGCACCCGCCAGCACTTCGGTAATGAACGAGAGCTGCGTGTTGGCTTTGGCGGCAAGTTTATCCACCAGCGGGAACAGGCACGGCGTAGGCACCAGCGCCTCGGCGACGATAGTCAGGTGTGTCTCCCAGCCGCGCGCCAGCGCTTCGGCGTCCGTGGTGAGCTTATCCGCCGCCTCCAGCAACACGCGTCCGCGCTCCAGCAGCATGCGCCCGACATTGGTGAATTTAGTGCGGTGCCCGGAGCGGTCAAACAGCACCACATCCAGCTCCTCTTCCAGCTTCTGCATGGTGTAGCTCAGCGCAGACGGCACGCGGCCCAGTTCGTCAGCCGCGGCGGCGAAACTGCCGCGCCGGTCGATAGCGTCCATCACGCGCAGCGCCTCAAGCGTCAATGCTCTTTCTTTAGCCATCAGGTTCTCGTTCAGGAAATTTGAATATACCCAGCAGATTAACTGGCTAACAATGCAGCGTCCACACCCTTAACATAAAAGCCTGTCAAGAGAGGTAAAATTATGATTATTACGAGAACAGCCAAACAGTGTGGGCAAGCTGACTATGGATGGCTGCAGGCTCGCTATACCTTTTCCTTTGGCCACTACTTCGATCCGAAACTGCTGGGCTACGCCTCACTGCGCGTACTGAACCAGGAAGTGCTGGCGCCCGGCGCCGCGTTCCAGCCGCGTACCTATCCGAAAGTCGATATCCTGAACCTGATTCTCGACGGCGAAGCGGAATATCGCGACAGCGACGGCAATCATCTGCGCGCGAAAGCGGGCGACGCGCTACTGCTCGCGACCCAGCCGGGTGTGAGCTACAGCGAGCATAACCTGAGCAAAGACCATTCGCTGACGCGGATGCAGCTCTGGCTCGACGCCTGCCCGGAGCGGGAAAACCCGACGGTGCAGAAAATCGCGGTCGGCCCGCAGGCGCGCCAGCTTCTCGCCTCGCCGGATGGCGCGGATGGCAGCCTGCAACTGCGCCAGCAGGTGTGGTTGTGGCACATCGCGCTGAATGAAGGGGAATCGGCCAGTATGCCCCTGAACGGGCCACGCGCCTATTTACAGTCGATCCACGGCACGGTCCACGTGAAAACCGAAACGGAAGACAAAGAGGCATTAACCTGCGGAGACGGCGCGTTTATTCGTGACGAGGCTAACATAACCCTTATTGCGGATTCGCCGCTGCGCGCTTTGCTGGTAGATTTGCCGGTGTAACAGAAGATGCAGAACGCTGCATCAGGAGTCATAAAATGAGTACCATCACACAGCAAAATAAAGTCACGAAGTTGACTGCTTCACCCGCCCTGCAGGAAGCGCATACACGCGCCGGAGCGCAACAAGAATTTACCTACGATTGCATGCTCAGCGAGCTGGAAGCCATTATCGCTGAAGCCGAAGTGCGCCTGGCCGAGGAAGACGCCGCCTGACGTACGCTCACCGGGCGGGCCTGCTGGCTCGCCTTTCTCTGCATCTGTATTTCCCTGTCTGCGTTTGTTTTTCAAATCCCCGCTGATACCGAACATTAAGCCGCGTTCTTTTCATAGAGAGCGTCGTGGACAGTCATTCATCTTCATCCCGCCCATAAAGCAAAAACCCCGCCGAAGCGGGGTTTTCTAATGTGTGAAGCTTGCCGGTAAGCCGCGTTCTTTTCATAGAAAGCGTCGTGGACAGTCATTCATCTTCATCCCGCCCCAAAAAGCAAAAACCCCGCCGGAGCGGGGTTTTCTAAAGTGTGAAGCTGACCGGTAAGCCGGGTTCTGTCGTGGACAGTCATTCATCTAGGCCAGCAATCGCTCACTGGCTCAAGCAGCCTACCCGGGTTCAGTACGGGCCGTACCTTGTGAACCCCTATTTGGCCTTGCTCCGGGTGGAGTTTACCGTGCCGCGAACTGTTGCCAGACGCGCGGTGCGCTCTTACCGCACCCTTTCACCCTTACCTGATCCCACTTGCGTGGGCCATCGGCGGTTTGCTCTCTGTTGCACTGGTCGTAGGCTTGCGCCCCCCAGGCGTTACCTGGCACCCTGCCCTATGGAGCCCGGACTTTCCTCCCCTCCGTCCGTCTCCCCGAAAGGACGACGACGAAGCGGCGACTGTCTGGTCAGCTTCGGCGCGGAGTATAGAGGGTTTGCCCGCCGCTGTCACGCCCGATCACGGTTTATTGCGCCGTCAGCCCTGCTGCTCCAGCGCGTATTTATAAAGCGCGTTCTTCTTCACGCCGTGGATTTCCGCCGCCAGCGCCGCCGCTTTTTTGAGCGGCAGCTCGGCCTTCAGCAGCGCGAGCGTGCGCAGCGCATCAGGCGGCAGTGCGTCTTCCTGCGCTTTATGCCCTTCGACGATCAGCACCATCTCGCCCTTACGGCGGTTTTCATCGTCTTTCACCCAGGCGAGCAGCTCGCTCACCGGCGCGCCGTAAATGGTTTCCCAGGTTTTGGTCAGCTCGCGCGCCAGCACCACGTAACGGGATTCGCCCCAGACGGCCACCATATCTTCCAGGCTTTCCAGCAGGCGATGAGTAGACTCATAAAAAATCAGCGTGCGCGGCTCCTGCTCCAGCGCCTTCAGCGCGTCGCGGCGGCCTTTGGATTTGGCCGGTAAAAAACCTTCATAGCAGAAGCGGTCAGAGGGCAAGCCCGCGGCGGAAAGCGCAGCGATAGCGGCGCACGGCCCCGGCAGCGGCACCACGCGCAGCCCGGCTTCGCGACAGGCGCGCACCAGATGATAGCCAGGGTCGTTAATCAGCGGCGTACCGGCGTCGGAGACCAGCGCGATGTTCTGCCCTTCGCGCAGTTTGGCTATCAGGGTTTCCGCTTTTTGCTGTTCGTTATGGTCGTGCAGCGCAAAAAGCCGGGCGCTGATAGCAAAATGTTGCAGCAGCAGACCGGTATGACGGGTATCCTCAGCGGCGATAAGATCGACGGACTGCAATACTGTCAGGGCGCGTTGCGTGATGTCGCCGAGATTGCCGATAGGCGTCGGGACGATGTAGAGCTGGCCCTGAGAATTCTGCGCCGAATCGTTTTGTTTCATTGTTTCGTCCGTATTGCCGATTTAAAATTGAACATTCACCAGAAAAAACCACTGGATACAGTATGGTACCTTCAAAATTTTCCGGCTCTAAAGCCGCGCGTTGTCTGCCTGTCCTGCTGGCAGCCCTCTTTTTCGCAGGCTGCGGTACGCAGACGGCCGATCAGAGCACGGCGCATATGCAGGGCGAGGCCAAAGCAGATTCCGGCTTTTATCTGCACCAGATGGAACAAAGCCGTGATGATAGCAAGACCAACTGGCAATTACTCGCCATACGTGCACTGCTCAGTGAAGGCAAACGCGAGCGCGCCATGACGCTCTACGGCGAGCTGCCGCAAAACCTGACGGACGCCCAGCGCCGCGAAGCGTCGCTGCTGGAGGCGCAAATCAAACTGGCGCAGCAGGATTATCAGGGCGCCGCCGCGCTGCTCAATAACATCAACGCGGCGGATCTGAGCGATGAACAGAAAGCCCGCTACTGGCAGGCGAAAATCGATGCAAGCCAGGGCCGTCCGTCGCTGGAGCTGCTGCGCGCGCTCATTGCTCAGGAGCCGCTGTTACAGGGCGCGGCGAAGCAGAAAAATATCGATGCCACCTGGCAGGCGCTGTCGCAGATGTCTGCGGATCAGGCAAAAGCGCTGGTTATCAACGCCGATGAAAACACGCTCCAGGGCTGGCTTGACCTCCAGCGCGTCTGGCTCGACAACCGCAACGATCCGAAAATGCTTCAGGCGGGCGTGAAAGACTGGCAGACGCGCTACCCGCAGAATCCGGGCGCGAAAATGCTGCCGTCGCAGCTCGCGAACCTGCAAAACTACAAGCCCGCTTCTGCCGATAAAATCGCGCTGCTGCTGCCGTTAAATGGCCAGGCGGCCGTGTTTGGCCGCGCCATTCAGCAGGGTTTTGAAGCGGCGAAAAATGCGGGCACCAGCCCGGTCGCGGCGCAGTCGTCAACGCCAGCGCCCGCACAGGCGGATAACGCCGCGCTGCCTACGGACAGCACCCAGCCTCAGCCGACCGATGGCGTGGCAAGCCCCGCTGCCGCGCCGGTCGACGATCTGGCCGCGCAGCCGGACGCGCCGCAAAACACCCAGCCCGCACAGCAACCGGTTGATGCCCAGCCTGTCGCCGCGGCACCTGCTAACCCTGCGGCGGAAATTAAAATCTATGACACCAGCTCGCAGTCAATTACGCAGATCCTGGCGCAGGCGCAGCAGGATGGCGCAAGCCTGGTCGTCGGCCCGCTCCTGAAAGAGAGCGTGGACGGCGTACTGAAAAGCGGCACGCCGCTGAACGTACTGGCGCTTAACCAGCCGGAGACGGTGCAGAATCGCCCGAACGTCTGTTATTTCGCGCTGTCGCCGGAAGATGAAGCCGCTGACGCCGCTGCCCATATCTGGCAGGAAGGCAAACGCGCGCCGCTGCTGCTGGTGCCTTACAGCGCGCTCGGCGATCGCGTGACGAAAGCCTTCGCTGACCGCTGGACGCAGCTTGGCGGCGGTACGGTGTTGCAGCAGAAATTCGGCTCCGTCAACGAGCTTAAAATGAACATTAACGGCGGCACCGGCATCGCGCTGACGGGCTCCCCTGTCGCGGCCAGCCTGCCGCAGCAGCAGCCTGTGACCATTGGCGGCCTCTCCATTCCGGCACCGCCGACCGACGCGCAGATCACCGCAGGCACCAGCGGCAATGTCGACGCTGTTTACATCCTCGCCACGCCGTCTGAAATTGCGCTGATCAAGCCAATGATCGCGATGCGCGCGGGCAGCCACAGCGGGGCGACGCTGTATGCCAGCTCGCGCAGCGCTCAGGGCGGCTCCGGCCCGGATTTCCGTCTCGAAATGGAAGGCCTGGAGTTCAGCGATATCCCGATGCTTACCGGCGGCAACCCGGCGCTGATGCAGCAGGCGCTCGCGGCGGTGAATAACGACTATTCGCTGGCGCGTCTGTATGCGATGGGCGTGGATGCCTGGTCGCTGGCGAACCATTTCTCCCAGATGCGTCAGGTGCCGGGCTTCCAGCTCAGCGGTAACACCGGCGCGCTTAGCGCAACACAGGACTGCGTCATTAACAGGAAGTTAACGTGGCTCAAATACCAGCAAGGACAGTTGGTTCCGGCCAACTAAGCCGCAAAGAGACCGGTGCCGCCTGGGAAGCCCAGGCGCGCGCCTTTCTTGAGCGTAAGGGGCTGCGCTTTATCGCCGCCAATGTGCATGAGCGCGGCGGCGAAATCGATCTCATCATGGATGACCGGGGCGTGACGGTGTTCGTCGAAGTGCGCTACCGCCGCGCCAGTCTGTATGGCGGCGCGGCCGCCAGCGTCACCCGCAGCAAACAACAAAAATTGTTACACACCGCCCGGTTGTGGCTCGCGCGCCACAATGGGAGCTTTGATACTGTGGATTGCCGGTTCGATGTGTTAGCCTTCACCGGCAATGAAACCGAGTGGATAGCGAACGCCTTTTCGCTCCACGCCTGAACTGACGTAACGCTCAAAGGATAATCGTGCTAGAAAGAATCAAAGTCTGCTTTACGGAAAGCATTCAAACCCAGATTGCGGCGGCGGAAGCACTCCCGGATGCGATTTCACGTGCGGCCATGACCCTGGTTCAGTCTCTCCTTAACGGCAACAAAATCCTCTGCTGCGGCAACGGCACGTCCGGTGCTAACGCGCAGCATTTCGCGGCCAGCATGATCAATCGTTATGAAACCGAACGGCCCGGTTTACCTGCCATTGCACTAAATACCGATAATGTGGTCTTAACGGCGATAACCAACGACAGGCTGCATGACGAAGTGTATGCCAAACAGGTGCGCGCGCTGGGCCACGCCGGAGATGTGCTGCTGGCGATCTCCACCCGTGGCAACAGCCGCGACATCGTGAAAGCCGTAGAAGCGGCCGTCACCCGCGATATGACTATCGTGGCGCTGACGGGCTACGACGGCGGCGAGCTGGCGGGCCTGCTGGGGCCGCAGGATGTGGAGATCCGTATTCCTTCCCATCGCAGCGCGCGCATTCACGAGATGCATATGCTGACGGTCAACTGCCTGTGTGATCTTATCGATAACACATTGTTTCCACACCAGGATGATTAAGGAGTGCTCATGAAGGCCATTAAACCCCTTGCGGTGGTGATGACCGCGCTAGTGCTACAGGGCTGCGTTGCGGCAGCCGTCGTCGGAACCGCGGCCGTCGGCACCAAGGCCGCCACCGATCCGCGCAGTGTGGGTACTCAGGTTGATGACGGGACGCTGGAGCTGCGCGTGAATACCGCGCTTGGCAAAGATCAACAGCTGAAGAAAGAAGCGCGGATTAACGTGACCGCCTATCAGGGTAAAGTGTTGCTGACCGGTCAGTCGCCGAACCCGGAACTGGCATCCCGCGCGAAACAGATAGCGATGGGCGTGGAAGGTGCGACGGAAGTGTTTAACGAGATCCGCAACGGTCAGCCGATTGGGTTGGGCACCGCGTCGTCGGATACCTGGATAACCACCAAAGTGCGCTCCCAGCTGCTTGGCAGCGATCAGGTGAAATCGTCTAACGTGAAAGTGACGACCGAGAACGGCGAAGTGTTCCTGCTGGGTCTGGTGACCGAACGTGAAGGCCGCGCGGCAGCGGATACCGCAAGCCGCGTAAGCGGCGTGAAACACGTGACGACCGCGTTTACCTACATTAAGTAATTCCCTCATCCGCCCTCTCTCCGCCGGGGAGAGGGCTTTTGCAACATCCTTACACTTATGACGATGGCGGGTGCGCTGCGCTTACCCGCCCTACAGGATCGTAACGCTGGCTCTCAGGCGGGTGCGCTTCGCTTACCCGCCCTACAAGACCGCAACGCCGGTTCTTCGGCGGGTGCGCTTCGCTTACCCGCCCTACAAGACCGTAACGCCGGTTCTTCGGCGGGTGCGCTTCGCTTACCCGCCCTACAGTAAGGGGATGCTTTTTGCTTTTGTAGGGTGGGTAAGCGAAGCGCACCCAACTTTCCAGTATTAAAAAACCAGCGCCAGCGCGCCTGTCACCGCGCCCGCCAGCATCACCATCCCGCCGGTCAGCCACAGCGCTTTCGCCGGGAAGGCCTTACGCAGCATGATAAGCGAAGGCAGACTTACCGCCGGCAGCGTCACCAGCAGCGCCAGCCCCGGCGCGACGCCCATGCCCGCCATCATCATCGTCTGCACAATCGGGATTTCCGCGGCGGTCGGGATCACGAACAGACAACCGGCAATCGCCATCGCCAGCACCCAGAACAGCGTATTGCCCACGGCGCCATCGGCGTGCGGGAACAGCCAGACGCGCGCGGCACCCAGCACCAGCACCGCCAGCAAATAGACCGGGATCGTATTCCAGAAGAGCGTCCAGAGCGCCCGGAACCAGCGCGCCATAAAGCTGCCCTGCGGCGCTTCTGCGGGCTGCACCGCCTCTGGCAGCGCAGGCGCTGGCGTATCGGCCACAAACCGCTGCACCAGCGACGCGATGCCAATCACCATTACCAGCCCCACCGCCACGCGAATAAGCGTAAATTCCCAGCCCAGCACGAAGCCCATAAACACCAGCGTCGCCGGGTTCAGCAGCGGGTTGCCGAGCCAGAACGCCAGCGCGCCGCCCATCGACACCGACTGACGGCGCATCCCGGCGGCAACCGGCGCGGCGCAGCAGGTACACATCATGCCCGGCAGTGAAAACAGCGTGCCAAGCAGCGTACCGCGAAAACGCGGCTGGCCCAGCGTGCGCACCAGCCAGTCGCGCGGGATCAGCACCTGAATCAGCGAGCCCAGCAGCACGCCGAGCACGGCGGCTTTCCAGACGGCGAGAAAATAGATACCGGCGTAATCGAGCGCCGCGCGCAGCGGGTTATCCTGCGCATTCGCGAGAATAGAATTGCCGATGCTGTGCGTTTGCGCCGCGGTAAAGGCTTTGCCGTAATAAGGCTGCCATTTGACGTACCACAGGCCAATAAACAGGACGAGAAAAAACAGCGCGGGTTTCCACCATGCGGGGGATTTCGGCGCCAGAGATGAAGACTGACCAGCCATAACATTCCTCTGGAAAACAGGGGGTAAATTTTTGCCGGTCAATAGTACGCCCGCCGGGCGCGTTTTGAAACGCGGTTCAGCGCGCCGTTTGTGCGGCTATTTCGCGCAATTGCGCTGAATCAAGCACCGCGACATCTTCTTGTGCAGGCGACAGCGCCGCATTCACCATGGCCTGTGCCACGGTCTGCGCCTCAATGGCTTTCCACTTACCTGGCAGCAGGCGAAACAGCGGCGCCATAAAAGATTCCCCGGCGCGGCGCTTTTCGCGATCGCCGATGAGCAGCGACGGGCGCGCTATTGTCAGCCGCGGCCAGCCCTGCGCCTTCAGCGCCGTTTCCATCTCGCCCTTCACCCGGTTATAGAAAAACGGCGAATTGGGGTTCGCGCCGAGCGCGCTGACCACCAGCATATGCTTTGCGCCAAGGCGCAGCCCGGCGAGCGAGGTGTCCACTACCAGCGTGTAATCAGCCAGAATAAACGCCTCTTTGCTGCCCGCCTCGCGCCGCGTGGTGCCAAGACAGCAAAAAACGATATCCAGCGGCGCGCTGAGCTCCGTCAGCACATCGGAGAGCTGCGGGTCGCACGGGTTTTCCACTTTATGCATCGGCACGCGCAGCGGGCGACGCGTTGGCGCGATAATCGACGTCACGCGCGGCTCATCAACCAGCATCCGCAGCAGATGACTGCCCACGAGGCCGCTGGCACCCGTTATCAGTACTCGACTCATGATCGCTCCTTTGCAGAATCTTCTGCCTTGCAATGTCAGCGCCCTGAACCAGGCTTAATAGTCTGTGTGGTTTAAGTATTTACCATTTCTGGCAAAAGCCATTACTGCACATCACCGTTCTGTAAAGACACCAAGGGAGGCGTAATGAGCAAGAAGATTGCAGTCTTAATCACTGATGAGTTTGAAGATTCCGAATTCACATCCCCGGCGGCTGAGTACCGCAAAGCCGGACATGAAGTGATTACCATCGAGAAAGAAGCCGGGAAAACCGTCACCGGTAAACAGGGCGAAGCGAAAGTGACCATTGATAAGGCCATCGACGAGGTGAGCCCGGCAGACTTTGACGCCCTGCTGCTGCCTGGCGGCCATTCCCCGGACAGCCTGCGCGGCGACGACCGTTTTGTCACCTTTACCCGCGATTTTGTCAATACCGGCAAACCGGTGTTCGCCATCTGCCACGGACCGCAGCTGTTAATCAGCGCCGATGTGATCCGCGGGCGTAAGCTGACCGCCGTTAAGCCTATCGTGATTGATGTGAAAAACGCCGGAGCGGAATTCCACGATCAGGAAGTGGTCGTCGATAAAGACCAGCTGGTGACCAGCCGCACGCCGGAAGACTTGCCTGCGTTTAACCGCGAGGCGTTACGCCTGCTCGGCGCGTAACCAGACGAGTTTTTTACCAAATCCCAGGGTGTTGTCAGTAAATTTGATCTCATCAAGACGGATCTCCCACAGCGGGGAGGACATCACCCTGGCCACCGGAAAGCGGCGGTTATAGCGCTCGCGCAAGGCCTCGCTTTCCGGCTCTTCCACCAGCCGTAATTCTCCCGAGAACTGTACGCCGCGGATAAGCGCTACAGTTTTGGTCTGCCCGTTAACCGTGCCCGCGACAGGCGCCAGTTTGCCTGCCATTTTGCCGTGTCGGCTTTCGGTATCGCTTAACAGATAAAACGCCACCCGTTCACGATCGTAAAGGTAAAACGCGTTCGCGCACCAGAGCGCTTCTCCATTGCCGACGCAATACGTGACGACATGCTGTTTAGCGAGCCATTTGCTGATGGCGTCGAGAGCGTCCATTGTTTCTCCTGTCGGGGATAATCATGCTAAGGTGCGGCCAGTTGTGACTGCCGCTGATAGTCATTATGGAAGAATGGTTTCTTTATCTGATCCGCTGCCCCGATAACCGGCTTTATACCGGCATCACCACCGATGTCGCGCGCCGCTTCGCCCAGCATCAGCGCGGCAAGGGTGCCAAAGCGCTGCGCGGCAAAGGAGAGCTGACGCTGGTTTTCAGCGCGCCCGCAGGCAGTCGCTCCGAAGCGTTGCGCGCCGAATACCGCATCAAGCAACTGACGAAACGGCAGAAAGAGCAACTGGTCGCCGGAGAGCTGGCGTTTGAGGCGATGAAAAGCGCACCGCAAACGCCCTGAGATCAGAAACGGTTAAAATGTTCGTGGTAGTCCACGGGACCGTGCACGCCGTCCAGAGCGTCATCGGCGAGACGGTGAACCTGGAACGCCGCTTCAGCGCCAGGCCAGCGGCAGTGGAGATCGTAACGGGCGGCGGGCTCAAAGCCCAGGCGGTTGTAAAATTCCGGCGCGCCCAGCGTGACGACTGCCGCGTAACCGAACTCATTGAGCGAATCGAGCCCTTCGTACACGAGCTGACGGCCAATCCCCTGCCCGCGCCACTCTTCGTCGACCGCGAGCGGCGCAAGTCCCAGCCACTGACGCTCTTCGCCCGCCACGGTGACAGGGCTGAATGCGACATAACCGACCACCTGCCCTTCATCATCCGTTGCGACCAGCCCCAGCGTCAGCAGTCCGTCTTCACGGAGCGCGTGCACCAGCTCCGCCTCGTCGGCGCGACCGAACGCCCGGCGAAGTAACGCGTCGATGCCCGGCGCATCAATGGGGATTTCTACACGAATCAGCATGGTTCACCTATGGAGGTTGCTTTGGTTAGCGGCGAGACGGCAAGCCCCGCTTCTACGAAGTCCGCCAGTTGCAGCAACATCACGCGCAGCGGTTTTGGCATCGCGTCGAGCTCAATGGCGTCCATCAGATTCTTCACATATAACCCTAATTCAGTATCGCCTTCAATCACCAGACGACGCTGGAAGAAAAGCGTATCGGGATCCTGCTTGCGCGCGGCGATCATCAGCAGATCGGCGGCGTCCGCGCGGAAGGTGACAT
The DNA here is from genome assembly GCF_011605905.1 of Cronobacter sp. HA18003. Taxonomy (NCBI): domain Bacteria; kingdom Pseudomonadati; phylum Pseudomonadota; class Gammaproteobacteria; order Enterobacterales; family Enterobacteriaceae; genus Cronobacter; species Cronobacter sp. HA18003. Next base: position 411,825 of record NZ_JAANQO010000023.1, read on the forward strand.
CAGCCTCGGCCTGTTCGCGCACAATGAGCTTGTCATTCTCAACCGACGTAAACCAGCGCAGGCCAATATCGCGCACCTCAATGCCAAGCCAGCGGCCTTCAAGAAACGCCAGTTCGTCATCCGCCAGCGCCTGACGGAATTGCCAGCCGAGCAGTTGCTCCAGCACCTGGCGCTTGAGCGCAAACGGCGCGAGCGCCACCGGCGTTTTCAGAAGCGAAGGGCCAAGATGTACCAGACAGGAACGCAGATTATTCAACACGGGCTTTTCTCCTTGCCAGATCACAATGGCCGTTATTGTGCCATATCGGCCAGGCGAGATAGCGGCTCAAATCAAGCTTTGCGCCTTCGCAGGTACCCCTTTATAGATGCCATCAATACGACATTAGCTGCCTTAAATCAAAAATTGTCGCGGACGGGTTAACTAAAATCGCCGTTCGTTAACAATTTCGCTGCCTTTATGCAGCGCGCCAGGCTGCATACGGCCTGCTTTTATTTTCAGGACACGCTATGGAGTTGCTTTGCCCGGCCGGTAACCTTCCGGCTCTGAAGGCGGCCATCGATAATGGCGCGGATGCGGTCTATATCGGTCTGAAAGACGATACCAACGCCCGCCACTTCGCTGGCCTCAACTTTACCGAGAAGAAATTGCAGGAAGCGGTGAGCTATGTGCACCAGCATGGCCGCAAACTGCATATCGCCATTAATACTTTCGCGCACCCGGATGGCTATGAACGCTGGGAGCGTGCGGTGGATATGGCCGCCCAGCTCGGCGCTGATGCGCTAATCTTAGCCGACCTCGCGATGCTGGAGTACGCCGCGACCCGCTATCCGTACGTGGAGCGTCATGTGTCGGTACAGGCTTCCGCCACTAATGAAGCCGCCATTCGCTTTTACCAGCGTCATTTCGACGTGGCCCGCGTGGTGCTGCCGCGCGTGTTATCCATTCATCAGGTGAAACAACTGGCGCGCGTGACGCCGGTGCCGCTGGAAGTGTTCGCCTTCGGCAGCCTGTGCATCATGGCGGAAGGCCGCTGCTATCTCTCCTCTTACCTTACCGGTGAATCGCCCAATACCGTAGGCGCCTGTTCGCCTGCGCGCTTCGTGCGCTGGCAGCAGACGGAACAGGGGCTGGAATCACGCCTGAACGATGTGCTGATTGACCGCTACCAGGAAGGCGAAAACGCCGGTTATCCGACGCTCTGCAAAGGCCGGTATCTGGTGGACGGCCAGCGTTATCACGCGCTCGAAGAGCCCACCAGCCTGAATACGCTGGAGCTGCTGCCGGAGCTGCTGGCGGCCAACATCGCCTCGGTGAAAATCGAAGGCCGCCAGCGCAGCCCGGCTTACGTCAGCCAGGTGGCGAAAGTCTGGCGTCAGGCTATCGACCGCTGCAAAGCCGACCCGCAGCGCTTCGCGCCGCAACCGGCCTGGATGGACGCGCTCGGCGCGATGGCTGAAGGCACCCAGACAACGCTCGGCGCGTACCATCGCAAATGGCAGTAAGGAGAGCAGGATGAAATACGCATTAGGGCCGGTGCTGTACTACTGGCCGAAAGCGACGCTTGAGAGCTTTTACGAGGCCGCAGCGCAGAGCTCAGCCGATGTGATTTATCTCGGCGAAGCGGTGTGCAGCAAACGGCGCGAGACTAAAGCCGCCGACTGGCTGGCGCTTGCCAGAACGCTCGCGGCCAGCGGCAAACAGGTGGTTATCTCAACGCTGGCGCTGGTACAGGCACCTTCCGAGCTGACCGAGTTGAAGCGCTATATTGATAACGGCGAGTTTCTGATCGAGGCCAACGATTTTGGCGCGGTGGGGCTGGCGGCCGAGCGCAAGCTGCCGTTCGTCGCAGGCCATGCGCTGAACTGCTACAACGCCGTTACGCTGCGTCTGCTGCTGAAAGACGGCATGACGCGCTGGTGTATGCCGGTGGAGCTGTCCCGCGACTGGCTGGTGAATCTGCTCGATCAGTGCGACGCGCTCGGTATCCGCCATCAGTTTGAAGTGGAAGTGCTGAGCTATGGCCATCTGCCGCTCGCCTATTCCGCCCGCTGCTTTACCGCGCGTTCAGAAGACCGGCCGAAAGATGAGTGCGAAACCTGCTGCATCAAATACCCCAACGGGCGCAGCATGCGGTCGCAGGAGAACAGCCAGGTATTTGTGCTGAACGGCATTCAGACCATGAGCGGTTATGTCTATAACCTCGGCAATGAGCTGTCGTCGATGGCAGGGCTGGTGGATATGGTGCGTCTCTCGCCGATGGGCCCTGAAACACTGGAGATGCTCGACGCGTTCCGGGCCAATGAAAACGGCGCCGCGCCGCTGCCGCTCGCCGCACACAGCGACTGCAACGGCTACTGGCGAAGGCTCGCCGGGATGGCGCTGCAGTCGTAAGAAAAGGCTCACTTTGTTAACAGCATTTTGCGGGAGTTCATGCAGTATGAAAGGACAGCTTTCCGGCCGGGCCGCGGGCAAAATCCCCGAAATGCGCCAGGCTGGAAGAAGACCTTCAATCTGATGACTATGCTGTAATTAAGTGAGCCGTTATGTCTGATAAATCTGTTGTGCCTTTTTCGGTGCTCGATCTCGCGCCGATCCCGCAAGGCTCCTCCGCCCGTGAGGCGTTCCACCACTCGCTCGATTTAGCCCGTCTCGCCGAGAAGCGCGGCTACGACCGCTACTGGCTGGCGGAACATCACAATATGACCGGCATCGCCAGCGCCGCGACGTCGGTTCTGATTGGCTATCTCGCCGCCAATACTACCACGCTGCGCCTGGGCTCCGGCGGCGTGATGCTGCCAAACCACGCGCCGCTGGTGATTGCCGAGCAGTTCGGCACGCTCGACGCGCTCTATCCCGGCCGTATTGAGCTGGGCCTGGGCCGCGCGCCAGGCAGCGATCAGCGCACGATGATGGCGCTGCGCCGCCATATGAATCATGACATCGATAACTTCCCGCGTGATGTAAAAGAGCTGACGGACTGGTTCGACGCCCGCGATCCGAACCCGGCGGTACGCCCGGTGCCGGGTTACGGCGCAAAACTCCCGGTCTGGCTGCTGGGCTCAAGCCTTTACAGCGCGCAGCTGGCCGCGCAGATGGGTCTGCCGTTCGCGTTCGCGTCGCATTTCGCGCCAGATATGCTGTTGCAGGCGCTGCATCTTTACCGCACGCACTTTCAGCCTTCAGAGCGCCTGGAAAAACCGTATGCGATGGTATGCATTAATATCGTCGCCGCTGACAGCAATCGCGATGCGGAGTTTCTGTTTACCTCGATGCAGCAGGCCTTTGTGAAGCTGCGCCGCGGCGAAACCGGCCAGTTGCCGCCGCCAATTGCGTCTATGGAGAATTTCTGGAGCCCGGCGGAGCAGTACGGCGTTCAGCAGGCGCTCAGCATGTCGCTGGTCGGCGATAAAGCGAAAGTCCGCCACGGATTATTGTCCATACTGCGTGAAACCGACGCCGATGAGATTATGGTTAACGGGCAGATTTTCGATCACGACGCGCGGCTGCACTCGTTTGATCTCGCCATGCAGGTGCGGGAAGAACTGTTAAGCTAATGCGGTTTTCGCCCTCTCCCGCCGGGAGAGGGCAAAGCAATGATTACTGATAGACCGGCAGCAGGTTGAAGCTGGAAAGCAAGTGCACCACCGCGTTACCGAGCCCAAACAGCAGAATCAACGCAATCATCCCCTTCCCGCCCCAGACGCGAAAGTGCGGGCTGCCGAAGCGCTTGCGTGACGCACGCACCAGCAGTGCCGGCACAATCGCCGCCCAGATGGTCGCCGCCAGCCCCGCATAGCCAATCGCATACAGAAAACCGTTCGGCCACAGCAGCCCGCCCGCCATCGGCGGTAAAAACGTCAGCAACGCCGTTTTGAGACGCCCGCGCGGCGAATCGTCAAAGCCAAAAAGATCCGCCAGATAGTCAAACAGCCCCAGCGTCACGCCCAGGAAAGAGCTCGCCACGGCGAAGTTGGAAAACACAATCAGCAGCACATCCAGCGTGCGACTGTTCAGCACGTCGCTCAGCGCGCCTACCAGCACATCGATATTACCGCCCGCCTTCGCGATGCCGATAAATTCCGGACGCGGAATGTTGCCCATCGTCGCCAGCAGCCAGACGATGTAAAGCGCCAGCGCAATCAGCGTTCCCAGAACCAGGCAGCGAATAATCACGCCTGGCGCTTTACCGTAATATTTCATCAGGCTCGGCACGTTGCCGTGGTAGCCGAAAGACGCCAGGCAAAACGGCAGCGTCATTAAGAGATACGGCGTGTAACTCGGGCTTGCCTCAACGGTGTTAAACAGCGTGGCGGGCTCCACATGGCCCAGCAGGCCGCCGAATGTCAGAAAGAACGTAATGACCTTGGCACCCAGTACAATCGCCGTCATCCGGCTTACGGCATGCGTGGAGAGCCAGACGATAAACGCCACCACCAGCGCGAAGCCAAACCCTGCCAGCCGCGCGGGCACGTCGATATTCATGCCCGCTAGCGTGTGGTGGAGCACTGAGCCGCTGGCTGAGATATAGGCGTACGTCAGGATATAGAGCACAAACGCGACGGACGCGCCATTCACCACGTTCCAGCCCTTACCGAGCAAGTCGCGCGTGATGGTGTCGAAGCTGGCGCCGATATGGTAGTTGAGGTTGGCTTCCAGCAGCATTAACCCGGAATGGAGCATACAAAACCAGGTGAACACCAGAGCGAGCAGCGACCAGAAAAACCACGCGCCGGACATCACGACCGGCAGAGAGAACATGCCTGCGCCAATGATAGTACCGGCGATAATCACAACGCCGCTTAAAAGCGAAGGTGAAGCGCTGCGGGCAACGAGTGTGGTCATAAAGCTTTCCCGTGAAAGTGATGCTGATGATTCATTGTACCAGTACGCGAGTACAAAAAGGAGAAAAAATTACGTCTCTAATAAAGCATGACGTATTAGGCTGGCGCAGCGCAGTACAGCAGCGAATTTAGCAGGCTGTCGTTTGCGGTACAGCACGTTAGTTTTTATCGTCAGAAAGGCGTGCAGCCAGGAAGAATGGGGCTCTGCAAGGCGAGCGCGCTGAATGGCGCCCATAAAAAAAGCCCCGGCATGGCCGGGGCTTGTTGTCAGACTTTCTGCGCTTATGCGTCACCGAAACGACGGCGCGGGGTCGCTGCGTCATCACGACGCGGGCTGCGGCCGCCTTCACGACGATCGCCGCCGAAGCTACGACCGCCTTCGCGACGTTCGCCGCTGAAACGACGACCTTCGCCACGGCCTTCACCGCGACCGCCTTCACGGCGTTCGCCACCGAAACCACGACCACCGCCGCCAGGACGACGATCGCCGCGCGGCTGTGCATCACCCATCAGCTGCATATTCATCGGCTTGTTCAGAATACGCGTACGGGTGAAGTGCTGCAGCACTTCGGTCGGCATGCCTTTCGGCAGCTCAATGGTGGAGTGAGACGCGAACAGCTTGATGTTACCGATGTAACGGCTGCTGATATCACCTTCGTTGGCGATAGCGCCCACGATGTGACGCACTTCAACGCCATCATCACGGCCCACTTCGATGCGGTACAGTTCCATATCGCCAGCGTCACGACGCTCGCGACGCGGACGGTCTTCACCGTTGCGGTCGCCACGCGGGCCACGATCGTTACGGTCGCCACGACGCTCGAAACGGTCATCGCGATCGCGGAACTCACGCTTCGGACGCATCGGCGCATCCGGCGGCAGGATCAGCGGACGTTCGCCCTGCGCCATTTTCAGCAGCGCAGCAGCCAGCGTTTCCACATCCAGCTCGCCTTCCGGCTGAAGCTTGGTCAGCAGCGCACGGTACTGATCCAGATCGCTGCTTTCCAGCTGCTGCTGTACTTTCGCGGCGAATTTTTCCAGACGGCGTTTGCCCAGCAGTTCTGCGTTCGGCAGCTCTACTTCCGGAATGGTCAGCTTCATGGTGCGTTCAATGTTACGCAGCAGACGACGCTCGCGGTTCTCAACGAACAGCAGCGCACGGCCTGCACGGCCCGCACGACCGGTACGACCGATACGGTGAACGTAAGACTCGGAGTCCATCGGGATGTCGTAGTTCACCACAAGGCTGATACGCTCAACGTCCAGACCACGCGCCGCAACGTCGGTTGCGATCAGGATATCCAGACGACCGTCTTTCAGACGCTCCAGCGTCTGCTCGCGCAGGGCCTGGTTCATGTCACCGTTCAGCGCGGCGCTGTTGTAACCGCTGCGCTCCAGCGCTTCAGCCACTTCCAGGGTCGCGTTTTTGGTGCGCACGAAGATAATCGCCGCGTCAAAATCTTCCGCTTCCAGGAAACGCACCAGCGCTTCGTTTTTACGCATGCCGTACACAGACCAGTAGCTCTGGCTGATGTCCGGGCGAGTGGTGACGCTGGACTGGATGCGCACTTCCTGCGGCTCTTTCATAAAGCGACGGGTGATGCGACGAATCGCTTCCGGCATGGTCGCGGAGAAGAGCGCGGTCTGATGTTCAGCCGGGATCTGCGCCATGATGGTTTCAACGTCTTCGATGAAGCCCATACGCAGCATTTCGTCTGCTTCGTCCAGTACCAGGCCTTTCAGGTTAGAAAGATCCAGCGTGCCGCGCTTGAGGTGATCCAGCAGACGGCCCGGCGTACCGACCACAATCTGCGGACCCTGGCGCAGTGCGCGCAGCTGCACGTCATAACGCTGGCCGCCATACAGGGCCACGACGTTTACGCCATGCATATGTTTAGAGAAATCGGTCATGGCTTCAGCAACCTGAACCGCCAGTTCGCGGGTCGGAGCCAGAACCAGGATCTGCGGCGCGCGCAGAGTTTCATCAATATTGTGGAGCAGCGGCAGTGAGAACGCTGCGGTTTTGCCGCTACCGGTCTGGGCCATACCCAGAACGTCGCGACCACCCAGCAGATGCGGAATACATTCTGCCTGGATTGGAGATGGTTTTTCGTAACCCAGATCGTTAAGGGCTTCAAGGATTGGAGCCTTCAGGCCCAGATCAGTAAAAGTGGTTTCGAATTCAGCCATGTAGTACGAGTGCCTCAGAATTAATGGCGGCCAGTCTACATAACTCATCGTGAAAATTTTCTGCAATTTTCATTAAAAGTGTGAACCGGCTCAAAGTAGGTGTATTAACGAACAAACAAGCCCTCACCGGTTAAGGTGATGACTTTAGTAAAAAAATCCGTGGGCTGAAATGTTCGTCAGCTATTGCTGGTCCGATTCTGCCAGGTCATCTTGCTCCTGGCCCAAGAGCGCTAATTCCAACAATGCATAACGGTGCTCAACGAAGTTGTGGACGTTGTTAGCAACCGCTAATTTGAACAGTGCCGTGGCGCTGTCCTTATCCCCCAGACTTAGGTAGTACTTACCTAAATAGAAGTTGGTTTCACTGAGATGCTCAGCGAGCGAGGTGTTATCCGTTGCGTCTGCCTTCAGGCGTTCCATTAACGTTTTTTCGCTAATGTCGCCGAGCCAGAATTCGACAATGTTCCATCCCCACTGTTCTTTGTCCGATTTCTCAAAGCGTTCTTGCAAGGCCGCTTTGGCCTGTTTCTCATCCATTTTGCTTTCAGCAAGGAAGAGCCACAGACTACGGAAAGGATCATTGGGATCGTCGTGATAAAACGCCAGCAGATCATCTTGCGCTAATCGGTAACGTCCGCCGTAATAGAGGGCGATACCGCGATTCAAATGCGCGTAGTTGTAAGTTGGATCAAGCTCAAGTACAGAATCAAACGCTTCATAGGCAGCATCAAAATTGCCTGCCTGCGTTAAATAAATGCCTAAGTAGTTGAATACTTCAGGCATATCGGGGCGGATAGCCAGCGCTTGTGAAAAATCATTCCGCGCCAGTGCCCGCAAACCAAGACTATCATACAACACTCCGCGCTCATATAAAAGCTGTGCGCGTTCATCATCGGTTAAAGCCCGACTTGCGAGGATCTGCTCCATGCGTGCGAGGATCACTTCTTGCTGCAAGGCCGGTTGCAATGGCACCGCCAGGACCTCGCTCTTACGCCAGGCAGAGTTGCTGCATCCTGCCAGCGTGAGTGCTGTCGCAACGAAACACCAGCGCAATAAAGGCTTCATTTCCTACTCCCGAAGACAACTATTGGATGAACGTCCTGTCCCCCGGCTGCAAACGGGGCATCCTGCCTCGTAACAAATGGCTCTCCGTGTCGCCACGGAGAGCTAAACGGCAAACCTTACTCGGCTTCCGGCGCAGCAGGGGCTGCTGCTTCCTGAGTCTGCTCGGTTGCTTCTTTGATGCTCAGACGTACGCGGCCCTGACGGTCAACTTCCAGTACCTTAACCGGTACTTCCTGACCCATCTGCAGATAGTCGGTCACTTTCTCAACGCGCTTGTCGGCGATCTGAGAGATGTGTACCAGACCTTCTTTACCGCCGCCGATAGCGACGAAGGCACCGAAGTCAACGATGCGGGTCACTTTACCATTGTAGATACGGCCCACTTCGATTTCAGCGGTAATCTCTTCGATACGACGAATCGCGTGCTTCGCTTTCTCGCCGTCGGTCGCTGCAATTTTCACCGTACCGTCATCTTCGATTTCGATGGTGGTGCCGGTTTCTTCGGTCAGCGCACGAATCACAGAGCCGCCTTTACCGATCACGTCTTTGATCTTGTCCGGGCTGATCTTGATGGTGTGAATACGCGGTGCGAACTGAGAGATATCGCCACGCGGTGCGTTGATAGCCTGTTCCATCACGCCAAGAATGTGCAGACGCGCACCTTTAGCCTGATTCAGCGCCACCTGCATGATCTCTTTGGTGATGCCTTCGATTTTGATATCCATCTGCAGCGCAGTGATACCTTCACGGGAACCGGCTACTTTGAAGTCCATGTCGCCCAGGTGGTCTTCATCACCCAGAATATCGGACAGTACGACAAAGTTTTCGCCTTCTTTCACCAGACCCATCGCAATACCCGCGACAGCGGCTTTGATCGGCACGCCTGCATCCATCAGCGCCAGAGAAGCGCCACACACGGAAGCCATGGAAGAAGAACCATTGGATTCGGTGATTTCAGACACCACGCGGACGGTGTACGGGAAGCGGTCGGCTGCCGGCATGACTGCCAGTACGCCGCGTTTCGCCAGACGACCGTGACCGATTTCACGACGCTTCGGAGAGCCGACCATGCCGGTTTCGCCGACAGAGTACGGAGGGAAGTTGTAGTGGAACAGGAAGCGGTCAGTACGCTCGCCCATCAGTTCGTCGATGTTCTGCGCGTCGCGCTCGGTACCGAGCGTCGCGGTAACCAGCGCCTGCGTTTCACCACGGGTGAAGAGCGCGGAACCGTGAGTACGCGGCAGTACGCCAGTGCGCACGTCCAGGCCACGGATCATGTCTTTTTCGCGACCATCGATACGCGGTTCGCCAGCCAGTACGCGGGAACGAACAACGTTCTTCTCGATAGCGTGCAGGATGTCGCCCAGCTCGTTTTCGTCAAGCGCGTCGCCTTCGGCCTGTTCAGCCTGCAGTGCCGCGATAACGTCCGCTTTGATAGCGTCGATCTGGCTGTAACGTTCTTGTTTGTCGGTGATGCGGTACGCGTCGCTCAGACGAGATTCAGCCAGCGCTTTCACGCGCGCGTTAAGCGCTTCGTTAGCGGCTTCAGGCTGCCAGTCCCAGCGCGGTTTGCCCGCTTCTTTCACCAGATCGTTGATGTTCTGAATCACAACCTGCTGCTGCTCGTGGCCGAACACTACTGCGCCCAGCATCTGATCTTCGCTCAGCAGTTCAGCTTCGGATTCCACCATCAGCACAGCGCTTTCAGTACCAGCGACAACCAGATCCAGTTTGCTGGATTTCAGCTCGTCCTGGGTCGGGTTCAATACGTACTGATCGTTGATGTAACCCACGCGCGCGGCACCAATCGGGCCGTTGAATGGAATACCGGACAGAGACAGCGCAGCGGACGCGCCAATCATCGCAACGATATCCGGGTTAACCTGTGGGTTAACGGAAACAACGGTCGCGATAACCTGAACTTCGTTAACGAAGCCTTCCGGGAACAGCGGACGTAGCGGGCGGTCAATCAGACGCGCGATCAGCGTTTCGCCTTCGCTCGGACGGCCTTCACGACGGAAGAAACCGCCCGGGATGCGGCCAGCAGCGTAGGTACGCTCCTGATAGTTAATGGTCAGCGGGAAAAAGTCCTGGCCCGGCTTCGCTTTTTTAGCACCAACTACGGTCACGAATACCGCAGTGTCATCCATGCTTACCATAACGGCAGCAGTGGCCTGACGAGCCATCATTCCGGTTTCAAGAGTGACAGTATGTTGACCATACTGAAATTTGCGGACGATCGGATTAAGCAAAATTATACCCTTTCTAAATGAAGAACAGCACGCCCAAAGCCGTGCTGACAGTACCCGATCTTCTTTGCATCCTCGCGACTAATGACAACCTTAACCCACCTGTGCGGATAAAGCCTCTCATTAGCCGCGCGAACCTCTGCAACGAAGATCATACTTAGCAACAATACATGAGTTTACTCGCAATTGCTGCCGTCTGGTCGAAAAAAGGGGCCATAAAGGCCCCCTTTTCTGAAACTCGCAGTGATTAGCGACGCAGACCCAGGCGCTCGATCAGCGCAGTGTAGCGTGCTACATCTTTACGTTTCAGGTAGTCGAGCAGTTTACGACGCTGAGAAACCATGCGCAGCAGACCACGACGGCTGTGGTGATCTTTTTTGTGCTCTGCAAAGTGACCCTGCAGGTGGTTGATCTGCGCAGTCAGCAGGGCAACCTGAACTTCGGTAGAACCGCTGTCGTTCTCACCACGACCAAACTCAGAAACGATTTTAGCTTTAGCTTCAACGCTTAGAGACATTTTTAACTCCAGTTTATAAAAAATAAGGGTGCCGATCTCTAATTCAGCCACCCGAGGCTACATCTGCATTTAAAATGATGACGTAGTGTTTAGCCGCAATATTCTACCTGCCGCGGCCTGTTATCGCAAGGTAACGACGAAGGTTAAACCGGATACTCTACGACCAGACGGCGAGGTGCCACGCGCCCTTCGCTGTCAATTTCCCCCATCCCGAGAAACTTCTGCGCTTCGCCTTCCGTTACGCGAACAAGGCCTTCTGACGGCGCGCCCGTAGTGCGTACCGGATTGCCGTTCTTAAAGTAAACGGATGACGTAAGCGGCAGATTAACCACAGGGTAATCCGCAGCCGGGCTGTCCATCGGCATTAACAGTGGATCGAGCAATTCAGACGGCGCGATATCACGCGTCTGTGCTTCTTCAAGCAGCGCGTTAAGCTGCTCAAGCGTTACCATACGCTCGACAGGATATTTGCTGACCGTAAGACGACGCAGATAAATCACATGCGCGCCGCAGCCGAGCTTCTCGCCCAAATCGTCAATGATGGTGCGAATGTAAGTGCCTTTAGAACAGTGCACCTCCAGCTCAAGCTCATCGCCTTCATGACGAATAAACAGCAGCTCATAAACGGTAATCGGGCGCGCTTCACGCGGTACTTCAATCCCCTGACGCGCATACTCGTACAGCGGTTTACCCTGATACTTCAGCGCCGAGAACATGGTCGGCACCTGCAGGGTGTCGCCACGGAAGCTTTCCAGCGCATCCTGTAGTTGCTGCTCGCTGAACGTGACCGGGCGCTCTTCCACCACTGTGCCGTCAGCATCGGAAGTGTCAGTACGCTGGCCAAGACGCGCAATCACGCGATAGCGTTTGTCGGAATCAAGCAGATACTGAGAAAACTTGGTCGCTTCACCGAGGCAGATGGGCAGCATGCCGGTCGCCAGCGGATCCAGCGCGCCGGTATGCCCGGCGCGATTGGCGTTATAAATACGTTTTACTTTTTGCAGCGCGTCGTTGGAGGAGAGCCCCTGCGGCTTATCCAGCAACAACACGCCATGCACGTCGCGACCGCGACGACGAGGACGACTCATTATTCCTCCTTGTCGTCGTCCGGATTAACGCGACGCTCTTCGTCGTGTTTCACTACGCTGGTGACCAGGTTGGACATACGCATCCCTTCGACCAGGGAGTTGTCGTAGAAGAAGGTCAGTTCCGGCACGATACGAAGACGCATCGCTTTGCCCAGCAGGGAGCGAATAAAGCCAGACGCATCCTGCAGCGCTTTGATACCGGCTTTTACCGCCGCTTCGTCTTTATCGTTCAGGAACGTCACGAACACTTTGGCATACGCCAGGTCGCGGGATACTTCAACGCCCGATACGGTGGTCATCAGCCCAACGCGCGGATCTTTGATTTCGCGCTGCAGAATGATGGCAATCTCTTTTTGCATCTCCTGCGCCACGCGCTGCGGGCGACCAAATTCTTTCGCCATAATAAAATCTCCAGACAAAAAAGGGGCTATTAGCCCCTTTTGAATAGTCATACCGGGTGGCGCTTCGCTAACCCGGCCTACGAAATGTGTCCTAATCCAGGCCCGGCAGACGCAGTACGCCGGGCATAACAGGGATTAGTCGATGCTGCGCTGGATTTCGATGATCTCGAAGACTTCGATCATGTCGCCAACACGGACGTCGTTATAGTTCTTAACGCCGATACCACATTCCATGCCGTTACGGACTTCGTTAACGTCATCTTTGAAGCGGCGCAGGGATTCCAGCTCGCCTTCATAGATAACCACGTTGTCGCGCAGTACGCGGATTGGGTTATGGCGCTTAATCGTGCCTTCGGTAACCATACAGCCCGCGATCGCGCCGAATTTCGGCGATTTGAACACGTCACGTACTTCGGCCAGACCAATGATCTGCTGTTTCAGCTCAGGCGACAGCATGCCGCTCATCGCCGCTTTCACTTCGTCGATCAGATTATAGATGACGGAGTAGTAGCGCAGATCCAGGCTTTCCGCTTCGATAACACGGCGCGCAGAGGCGTCGGCACGAACGTTGAAGCCCACCAGGATGGCGTTGGAAGCCGCAGCCAGCGTGGCGTCGGTTTCGGTGATACCACCCACGCCGGAGCCAACAATCTTCACCTTCACTTCGTCGGTGGAGAGTTTCAGCAGGGAGTCGGAAATTGCTTCTACGGAGCCCTGTACGTCGGCTTTCAGCACGATGTTGACTTCGTGAACTTCGCCCTCGGTCATGTTCGCGAACATGTTCTCGAGTTTCGATTTCTGCTGACGCGCCAGTTTGACTTCGCGGAATTTACCCTGACGATAGAGCGCCACTTCACGCGCTTTCTTCTCATCACGCACCACGGTCACTTCGTCACCCGCGGCAGGAACGCCGGAGAGACCCAGAATCTCAACAGGAATGGACGGACCGGCTTCCTGGACTTCCTGGTTCAGTTCGTTACGCATCGCACGCACGCGGCCATATTCGAAGCCACACAGCACGATATCGCCTTTGTTCAGGGTACCTTCGCGAACCAGAACGGTAGCGACCGGACCACGACCTTTATCCAGGAAGGATTCGATAACCACGCCGCTCGCCATACCTTTACGTACCGCTTTCAGTTCCAGAACTTCGGACTGCAGCAGGATGGCGTCCAGCAGCTCATCGATACCGGTGCCCGCTTTCGCAGAAACGTGGACGAACTGGCAATCGCCGCCCCACTCTTCCGGGATGATGCCGTGCTGAGACAGTTCGTTTTTAACACGATCCGGATCGGCATCAGGCTTATCGATTTTGTTCACCGCAACGACAACCGGCACTTTCGCCGCTTTCGCATGCTGGATAGCTTCGATGGTCTGAGGCATCACGCCGTCGTCCGCCGCAACCACCAGAACCACGATATCCGTTGCCTGCGCACCACGTGCACGCATCGCGGTAAACGCGGCGTGACCCGGGGTATCCAGGAAGGTGATCATGCCGTTATCGGTCTGCACATGGTATGCACCGATGTGCTGGGTAATGCCGCCCGCTTCGCCAGATGCCACTTTCGTGGAACGGATATAGTCGAGCAGAGAGGTTTTACCGTGGTCAACGTGACCCATGATGGTCACAACCGGCGCGCGCGGCTCAGCCTGTGCGCCCATGTCACGGTCGCTCATTACCGCTTCTTCCAGCTCGTTTTCACGACGCAGGATAACCTTGTGGCCCATCTCTTCAGCAACCAGCTGCGCGGTTTCCTGATCGATGACCTGGTTGATGGTCGCCATCGCGCCGAGCTTCATCATCGCTTTGATAACCTGAGAGCCTTTTACAGCCATCTTGTTAGCGAGTTCAGCCACGGTGATGGTTTCACCGATAACAACGTCACGGTTAACTGCCTGAGCCGGCTTGTTGAAGCCCTGCTGCAGGGAGCTGCCTTTACGTTTGCCGCCTTTACCGCCGCGAACGGCTGCACGGGCTTCTTCACGATCCGCTTTGGATTCGGAATGTTTGTTGCTTTTCTTCTGGCGTGCGACTTTCGCCGGACGCGCGCGACCACGGCCGCCTTCTACTTCACGGTCGCTGTCATCTTCTGCCTGACGCGCATGCTGTGAAGTGGTGACATGGTAGTCGCTGGTATCTTCAGATTCTTCTTCGCTGCCGCTTTCCCACTTGGTCGCGTTCTCTTCAGCCATACGACGGGCTTCTTCCGCTACGCGACGGGCATTTTCTTCCAGCTTGCGACGCGCTTCTTCTTCGGCCTTGCGCTTAAGTTCAAGGGCTTCAGCTTCGCGGCGGGCTTTTTCCGCCTGAGCAGCTTTGCTCACTTCGTCAGTTTGTTGATTGCTCACTTTGCTCGTTTCCGCAGCTTCACGTTTCGCTTTATCAGCGGCATCGCGTTTAGCTTGTTCTTCAGCTTCACGTTTAGCCTTATCGCCGGCTTCACGCTTGGCTTTTTCCTCTGCCTCTCGCTTGGCAGCTTCCTCTGCTTCACGACGGGCCTGCTCTTCCGCCTCACGCTTCGCCTGTTCTTCCGCGGCGAGACGCTCTGCCTCTTGCGGATCACGTTTTACAAAGGTGCGTTTTTTGCGGACTTCGATCTGTACCGACTTACTTTTCCCGCCGGTACCCTGAATATTTAAAGTACTGCGCGTTTTGCGCTGTAAAGTCAACTTATCCGGCCCTGAGCCATGTTCGCGGTTCAGGTGCGCCAGTAAGGCTTGTTTCTCTTGTGCCGTCACAGAGTCTTCAGCGGACTTCGGGATCCCTGCATCAGCGAATTGCTGTACCAGGCGGTCCACGGAGGTCTGAATCTCTGCGGCCAGCGCTTTTACGGTTACATCAGTCATGCTGTTCCTTCCTGCTACAGTTTATTACGCTTCGTCGCTAAACCAGCGGATGTTACGAGCGGCCATGATAAGCTCACCGGCTTTCTCATCGGTCAACCCTTCGATATCCGCGAGGTCGTCCACGCCCTGATCGGCGAGGTCATCAAGCGTACACACACCGCGCGCAGCGAGTTTGTAAGCCAGCGTGCGATCCATGCCTTCAAGGTTCAGCAGATCGTCAGCCGGTTTGTTATCGCCGAGGCTCTCTTCCTGAGCCAGCGCAAGGGTGGTGAGCGCGTTCTTAGCACGTTCGCGTAATGCTTCCACGGTCGGCTCATCCAGGCCGTCAATTTCCAGCAGCTCTTTCATCGGCACATAAGCCAGTTCTTCGAGCGTGGAGAAGCCTTCTTCCACCAGAACCGTGGCGAACTCTTCATCAATATCGAGATACTTAGTGAAAGTATCGATAGCGGCGTGCGCTTCAGCCTGATGCTTGGCCTGAAGGTCTTCAACGGTCATGACGTTGAGTTCCCAGCCGCTCAGCTGTGAAGCAAGACGCACGTTCTGGCCGTTACGGCCAATAGCCTGCGCCAGATTGCCCGCTTCGACGGCGATATCCATGGTGTGTTTGTCTTCATCCACCACGATAGAGGCTACATCTGCCGGTGCCATGGCGTTGATAACGAACTGCGCAGGATTATCATCCCACAGCACGATATCAATACGCTCGCCGCCAAGCTCGGTCGACACAGCCTGAACACGCGCGCCACGCATGCCTACGCAGGCACCGACCGGGTCGATACGCTTGTCGTTGGTTTTCACCGCGATTTTAGCGCGTGAGCCCGGATCGCGAGCTGCCGCTTTAATTTCAATCACTTCTTCGCCGATTTCCGGTACTTCGATGCGGAACAGCTCGATCAGCATCTCCGGCTTGGCGCGAGTGACAAACAGCTGAGCGCCGCGTGCTTCAGGACGGACAGCGTACAGTACGCCGCGGATGCGATCGCCCGGGCGGAAATTTTCACGCGGCAGCATGTCTTCACGCAGAATGACCGCTTCAGCATTGCTGCCGAGGTCCAGCGTGATGTTTTCGCGGTTCACTTTTTTCACCACGCCGGTGATGATTTCACCTTCATGCTCGCGGAACTGGTCAACGACCATCGCGCGCTCAGCTTCACGCACTTTCTGTACGATGACCTGTTTCGCGGTCTGCGTGGTGATACGGTCAAACGTTACGGATTCGATCTGATCTTCAACGTAGTCGCCAACATTCAGGCTCGGATCTTCGTAACGTGCCGCTTCCAGCGTGATTTCGCGGGTCGGCTGGGTAACTTCTTCGACAATAACCCAGCGGCGGAACGTATCGAAATCACCGCTTTTACGGTCGATGCTCACGCGAACATCGATCTCTTGTTCATATTTTTTCTTGGTTGCCGTAGCCAGGGCGCTTTCCAGCGCTTCAAAAATTTTCTCGCGCGGAACCGCTTTTTCGTTGGAAACTGCTTCGACAACAGCCAAAATTTCTTTATTCATCAGGGGCCTTCGCCTCAATCCAGACTGTTAAAATTGGGGTACCAGGTTCGCTCTCTGGATGTTGCTGAGCGCGAACACTTCATCTTTGCCGTCAACTGCAACGGTAATCATCTCGCCATCAACGGCTTTAATGATCCCCTGCCACTTACGACGATTCTGTACCGCCATACGCAGTACCAGCGTCACCTCTTCGCCAGTGTAACGGGCATAATGTTCGGCAGTGAAGAGAGGACGGTCGAGGCCAGGCGAGGAGACTTCCAGGTTATAAGCGACCGTAATAGGGTCTTCGACATCCAGAACGGAGCTAACCTGGTGGCTGACATCAGCACAATCGTCAACAGTGATGCCATCTTCACTATCAATATAGATGCGCAGCGTCGATGTGCGACCGCGAATGAATTCGATGCCGACGAGTTCGTAGCCCAGCGCTTCCACCGGTGCCGTAATCATCTCTGTTAATTTTTGCTCTAATGTGGACAAGCCCACCCCCGGGACATAAAAAAAGGGCATATAGCCCAGTTATTCTTTAGCCAGATAACAAAAAACCCCGATAAATCGGGGCTTTTAATAACTGAACCCTGTAAACCGCGATGCGCGGCCCGGAACACCTTCCAGGGAATTTTCTTTCAAAAACGGTGAGGAAGGCATTCGCTGCACTTCACAGTATATTTGAAAAACAACTCTCAGGGAAAGTGGTTGCGGGGGCCGGATTTGAACCGACGACCTTCGGGTTATGAGCCCGACGAGCTACCAGGCTGCTCCACCCCGCGTCCGAAAACGTGGCAAATACTACGCCTTTAACGTCTAAATTGCAAGTTTTGCTGGGATTTGGTACCGAGGACGGGACTTGAACCCGTAAGCCCAATCGGGCACTACCACCTCAAGGTAGCGTGTCTACCAATTCCACCACCTCGGCACTATAGTGCGCAGTTTCTGTTTACTGCGCGAAGCTGACAAATTAACGCGGGATATCGCTGGTCGGCTTAGCCGGCGCTGCGGGCTGAGTCTGCTCAGTTTTTGCTGGCGCAGTCAGGTTTTCCCACTCGCTTCCTTTATTGGTTTTGTTGCTGTTAATGTTACCCAGCACCAGGCTGATAATGAAGAACAGGGTTGCCAGCACAGCGGTCATACGGGTCATGAAGTTACCAGAACCACTTGAACCGAACAGCGTAGCAGAAGCGCCTGCGCCAAAAGAGGCTCCCATATCAGCGCCTTTACCTTGCTGCAGCATGATAAGACCAACAAGGCCCAGCGCTACAATAAGGAAAACTACCAAAAGAGCTTCGTACATAATCAACCTGTTCCTTGCGGGGTTACCGCAGCCAATTGCTTCAAACCAATAAAGCAGGGGTATTTGTCATTCCCTACTGAAGCGGGTGTGAATACTAACGAAAGAGTCATGGGCGCGCAAGTGCAATTTCATCGACAAATGCTGACTGCGGAAAAAAACGGCAAAACGCGCTAAAATGACGATTTTAAAGGCGACTTTCGTCGCCTTTTTAAACGCTCGGGGCTTAAACGGCTTTCACGGCATCCGCGATACGATGCGCAAACTCCGTCACCTGCGCTTCGTTTTCGCCTTCCACCATCACGCGGATAAGCGGCTCGGTACCGGATTTACGCAGCAGCACGCGCCCGCGTTTACCAAGCGCTTGCTCCACTTCTTCAGTTACCGCTTTCACCGTGTCATGTTCCAGCGGGTCGCCGCTGCCTGGCGTGAAGCGCACGTTCACCAGAATCTGCGGGAAGAGTTTCATCCCGCTGCAGAGATCGTGCAGGCTCATATGGTTACGCGCAATCGCCGTTAACACCTGCAAGGCTGCCACAATGCCGTCGCCTGTGGTGGTTTTATCCAGCAGGATAACGTGGCCTGAGTTCTCCGCCCCGATGCGCCAGCCTTTTTCCTGCATTTTTTCCAGCACGTAACGGTCGCCCACTTTCGCGCGCGCAAACGGAATACCAAGCTGTTTGAGAGCGACTTCCAGCCCCATGTTGCTCATGAGCGTGCCGACCGCGCCGCCGCGCAACTGGCCCTGACGCAATCCTTCACGGGCAATGATATAGAGGATCTGGTCGCCATCCACTTTGTTGCCTTCATGGTCGACCATAATGACGCGGTCGCCATCGCCGTCAAACGCGATACCCAGATCGGCTTTCTCGGCTACGACGCGCTCCTGCAGCAGGCGAACGTCCGTTGCGCCGCATTTTTCGTTGATGTTCAGGCCATCCGGCTCAGAGCCGATGGTTACGACGCGCGCGCCCAGCTCGCGCAGTACATTTGGCGCAATGTGATACGTCGCGCCGTTCGCGCAATCCACTACAATCTTCAGCCCGTTCAGGCTGAGCTCATTCGGGAATGTGCCTTTGCAAAATTCGATATAACGGCCTGCGGCATCCACAATGCGGCTCGCTTTACCGAGCTCGGCGGAATCCACGCAGCTGATCTCTTTCTCAAGCTCAGCTTCGATAGCCTCTTCCACTTCATCAGGCAGTTTCGTGCCCTCAATGGAGAAAAATTTGATGCCATTATCGTAGAACGGGTTATGAGAGGCAGAAATGACAATGCCGGCCTCGGCACGAAAAGTACGCGTCAAATAGGCTACGGCTGGCGTAGGCATCGGCCCGGTAAACAGCGCAGACAGCCCTGCCGCGGCCAGGCCCGCTTCCAGTGCGGATTCCAGCATGTAACCGGAAATACGGGTGTCCTTGCCGATAATGACTTTCCGTGAGCCGTGACGCGCCAGCACTTTACCTGCCGCCCAGCCAAGCTTCAGGACAAAATCAGGGGTAATTGGCGCATCGCCCACGCGACCGCGAATGCCATCGGTCCCAAAATATTTACGGTTACTCATAGTATTTTTTATCCTTCGCTGAAAGAGTTGCTTCCACCACGCGCATCGCTTCGACCGTTTCTTTGACGTCATGGACACGAATAATTTGCGCCCCCTGCATAGCCGCCATCACCGCGCAGGCAAGGCTTCCGGGCAGGCGCTGATCGGGTCCGACGTTAAGTAACTGGCCAATCATCGATTTACGCGACATTCCCACCAGCAAAGGCATTCCGAAACGTCGGAATTCTGAAAGCCGGGCGAGAAGCTGGTAATTGTGGGTGAGATTTTTACCGAAACCGAATCCCGGGTCGAGTATGATTTTTTCTTTTGTAATGCCCGCCGCCTCGCAACGGGCGATGTGCTGCTCAAAAAAACGTGTGACGTCGGCAAAGACATCGTCGTAATGCGGTGCCTGCTGCATCGTTTTCGGCTGGCCCTGCATATGCATCAGGCAAACCGGCAATCCGCTCTCTGCCGCCGCCTCAAGCGCGCCCGGCTCTGTCAGCGATCGAATATCGTTAATGATATGCGCCCCGGCACGCGCCGATTCACGGATCACTTCCGGTTTAGAGGTATCGACAGACACCCAGACCTCAAAGCGCTGCGCCAGCGCCTCCACCACCGGTATCACGCGGGAAAGCTCTTCTTCCACGCTCACTTCCGCCGCTCCGGGGCGTGTCGACTCGCCGCCAACATCAATGATGGTCGCACCGGCGTTAATCATCGCGTTCGCGTGTTTCACCGCCTCTGTGAGCGTGTTGTGCTGACCGCCATCGGAGAAAGAATCCGGCGTAACATTCAGGATCCCCATGACATGCGGGTGAGAAAGTTCGAGCGTTGAGCCCTGGGCGAAGAGTTTCATTGCCATTCCCTTATAAACTTGAATGAACTAAAACAGAAAACCCCGGACAGGCCGGGGTTTTAATTAATACAGCGGTGCTACAGCAGGCAATTATTTATCGCCAAACTGCTCAGACATGGTGTTGCCCGGGTTCGGCGTACGCGGTTCATCGACCGGACGCGGAGCACGCGGCGTACCGTTGCTGTCAGAGTTATTGTTGGCACCCGGATCTTCCCAGCCTGCCGGCGGGCGAACATCACGGCGAGCCATCAGATCGTCGATTTGCGGCGCGTCGATGGTTTCATACTTCATCAGCGCGTCTTTCATGGCATGCAGGATGTCCATGTTATCGTTCAGGATCTGACGAGCGCGGTTGTAGTTACGTTCAATCAGGGCTTTAACTTCCTGATCGATGATACGCGCCGTTTCATCTGACATATGCTTGGCTTTCGCCACGCTACGGCCCAGGAATACTTCGCCCTCTTCTTCCGCATACAGCAGCGGACCAAGTTTGTCGGAGAAGCCCCACTGGGTCACCATATTACGCGCCAGGTTCGTCGCGACTTTAATGTCGTTAGACGCACCGGTGGAGACATGCTCCGGCCCGTAGATAATCTCTTCCGCCAGACGACCGCCGTACAGCGTGGAGATCTGGCTTTCCAGTTTCTGACGGCTGGCGCTGATAGCGTCGCCCTCAGGCAGGAAGAACGTGACGCCAAGCGCGCGACCGCGCGGGATAATCGTCACTTTATGCACCGGATCGTGCTCCGGCACCAGGCGGCCGATAATCGCATGGCCCGCTTCGTGATAGGCGGTGGATTCTTTCTGCGCTTCCGTCATCACCATGGAGCGGCGTTCCGCGCCCATCATGATTTTGTCTTTCGCTTTCTCGAACTCAACCATTGAAACGACGCGCTTGTTGCCGCGTGCGGCAAACAGCGCCGCTTCGTTGACCAGGTTTGCGAGATCGGCGCCGGAGAAGCCAGGCGTACCGCGCGCGATGATTGCCGCGTCGATATCCGGTGCCAGCGGTACGCGACGCATATGTACTTTCAGGATCTGCTCACGACCACGCACGTCCGGCAGACCAACCACGACCTGGCGGTCGAAACGGCCTGGACGCAGCAGCGCAGGGTCAAGCACGTCAGGACGGTTAGTCGCCGCGATGACAATAATGCCTTCGTTGCCTTCAAAACCATCCATCTCAACCAGCATCTGGTTCAGAGTCTGTTCACGTTCATCGTGACCACCGCCAAGACCCGCGCCGCGCTGACGACCCACCGCATCGATTTCATCGATAAAGATAATGCACGGTGCCGCTTTTTTAGCTTGCTCGAACATATCGCGAACACGGGACGCGCCCACACCCACGAACATTTCTACGAAGTCAGAACCGGAAATAGTAAAGAACGGCACTTTCGCCTCGCCCGCGATGGCTTTCGCCAGCAGGGTTTTACCGGTACCCGGCGGGCCGACCATCAGGACGCCCTTCGGAATTTTACCGCCCAGCTTCTGGAAACGGCTCGGCTCGCGCAGGTATTCCACCAGCTCACCGACTTCCTCTTTCGCTTCGTCACAACCGGCCACGTCAGCGAAAGTGGTTTTAATCTGATCTTCCGTCAGCATGCGCGCTTTGCTTTTACCGAACGACATGGCGCCTTTGCCACCGCCGCCCTGCATCTGACGCATGAAGAATATCCAGACCCCAATCAGCAGCAGCATCGGGAACCAGGAGATGAAGATAGTGGCCAGCAGGCTCTGCTCTTCAGGCGGTTCACCAACAACTTTTACGTTTTTGGTCAGCAGGTTATCAAGGAGTTTGGGATCGTTTACGGGAATATAAGTCGTGTATCGGTTACTATCTTTCTTGGTAACGTTGATTTCACGTCCGTTGATACGCGCTTCGCGAACCTGGTCCTGGTTAACTTCTTGCAGGAAGGTAGAGTAATCCACCCTACGGCCACTCGACTCGCTGGGCCCAAAGCTCTGGAATACTGACATCAGCACAACTGCGATGACCAGCCAGAGTATTAGGTTTTTCGCCATGTCACTCAAGGGATTAACCTCATATTACAACTGTGTTAACAAACAGCGTCAGGGTACTATAGTTTGCGCCCGGTCGCTACAATGTACACTTCACGTGAACGGGCACGAGAAGAGTCCGGCTTACGAACTTTAACCTTCGTAAACAGGGAGCGAATTTCCCGCAGGTACTCATCGAAACCTTCGCCCTGAAACACCTTCACTACAAAACTGCCGCCCGGTGCCAGCACATCCCGACACATCTCGAGCGCCAGTTCCACCAGATACATGGCGCGGGGGATATCCACAGCCGGAGTCCCGCTCATGTTCGGTGCCATATCTGACATGACAACCTGTACTTTACTGTCACCCACGCGTTCCAGTAACGCTTTCATGACTAATTCATCACGAAAGTCGCCCTGAAGGAAGTCCACACCAACGATAGGATCCATTGGTAAAAGATCGCAAGCGATAATACGGCCTGCTCCTCCGATTTGCGTGACCACATACTGTGACCATCCGCCAGGCGCGGCGCCAAGATCGACAACCGTCATGCCTGGCTTAAAAATCTTGTCACTTTGCTGTATTTCATCAAGTTTAAACCAGGCACGGGAACGTAACCCTTTTTTCTGCGCCTGTTGAACATATTTATCGCTAAAGTGTTCCTGAAGCCAGCGACTGGAGCTGGCAGAACGCTTTTTACCTGTCATTTCACATTCCATCCGGGTTCATCGTGAGCCGCAGGCTCAAAAACCCACGTTTTGCCATTTGGCGATAATTGGGAGATGGCGGTAGAATGACCCGTTTTCAATCCCAACGTAAGCAAAAAATACGATGAATCTGAGTACTAAACAAAAACAGCACCTGAAAGGTCTCGCCCATCCGCTCAAGCCGGTGGTTATGCTTGGCAATAATGGTTTGACCGAAGGGGTACTGGCCGAGATTGAGCAAGCGCTTGAGCACCATGAGTTAATCAAGGTGAAGATCGCCACTGAAGACCGCGAAACTAAGACCCTGATTGTGGATGCCATCGTACGTGAAACCGGCGCCTGCAATGTACAGGTCATCGGGAAAACGCTGGTGCTCTACCGCCCGTCAAAGGAACGTAAAATTTCGCTGCCCCGCTAAGCTGTGGGTTTTGCGAGCGATCGCAGAAGCCGCAAACTACAGGCGAGGGTGCAAAATGCCACGCTCCGTTTGTTGATAAAAGGCCGCATAGCGGCCTTTTTCCTTTCTTTACAATCTGAACGGCATCGTTGTTATGCCGGTTAAGGTTAATCGCACAAGTCAGTAAATCTGACTATCAGGCGCGCCGCTTACCGAAAAAACGGCCGTTCAGAGGCGGGTATTAAAGATAATCGACTTTGATGATTTCAAATTCGACCTGGCCGCCCGGGGTATTAATAGTCACCACGTCGTCCAGCTCTTTACCCACCAGACCGCGCGCGATAGGCGAGTTCACAGAAATAAGGTTCTGTTTGAAGTCCGCTTCGTCGTCGCCAACGATGCGGTAGGTCAGCTCTTCGTCGGTATCCAGGTTCAGTACCGTCACGGTGGAGCCGAAAATCACGCGGCCATTGTTTGGCATCTTGGTGATATCAATCACCTGGGCGTTCGAAAGCTTCGCTTCGATATCTTTAATACGCCCTTCGCAGAACCCCTGCTGCTCGCGAGCGGCATGGTATTCGGCATTCTCTTTCAGATCGCCATGCTCGCGGGCTTCGGCGATAGCGGCGATGATTTCCGGGCGACGCACGGATTTCAGAAACTCCAGCTCTTCGCGCAGTTTCTCAGCACCACGTAAGGTCATCGGAATAGGTTGCATTTGTTATACCTCTCACTGTCCTGTTAAGAACGGTTCACAGCCCGCTCCGGCTGCACGCCAGCCCGGAAAACCTTCCAGTCCCGGACGGCAAACAAAAGAAAACTGACCCGGAGACAAAGCCCCAGGTCAGGAACGATTTTGCAATTTGATACGTATTTTACCCTGAAGTTCCCGAAGGGTCATCGTTTACTTTGCAGGGCGATGCGCCTTAGTATGACGGCACGTTTCCAGCTGTTACCGCGAGATTATGCGATTTTCCAGATTTGCTGTCGGATTGACCACCAGTGTAGCCCTGAATGCCAGTGCCGCCAATGTCGAAGAGTATATCAATCAGTTACCCGCCGGCGCGAATCTCGCCCTGATGGTGCAAAAAGTCGGAGCCAGCTCCCCTGAGATTGATTTTCACAGCCAGCAGATGGCGCTCCCTGCCAGTACGCAAAAAGTGATCACGGCGCTGGCCGCACTGTTACAGCTCGGCCCTGACTACCGCTTCACCACAACGCTTGAAAGCCGTGGCGATGTGCGCGACGGCGTGCTTGATGGCGATTTAATCGCGCGTTTCACTGGCGATCCGACCTTTAAGCGCCAGGATATGCGCAATATGGTGACGGCGCTGAAAAAAGCGGGCGTTCAGCAAATAAAAGGAAACGTGCTGATCGACACCTCCGCTTTCGCAAGTCATGACAAAGCGCCCGGCTGGCCGTGGAACGACATGACGCAATGCTTCAGCGCCCCGCCGTCAGCCGCCATTGTCGATCGTAACTGCTTTTCGGTATCGCTCTACAGCGCCCCGCAAGCGGGTGAACCGGCATTTGTACGCATCGCCTCGTATTATCCGGTTAACGTTTACAGTCAGGTAAAAACCCTGCCGCGCGGCTCGTCAGAGGCGCAGTATTGCGAGCTGGATGTGGTCACGGGCGATCTTAACCGCTATACGCTCACTGGCTGCATGACGCAGCGCGCCGATCCGCTGCCGCTGGCCTTCGCCATTCAGGATGGCGCAGGCTATGCCGGCGCGATACTGAAAGCGGAGCTGAAACAGGCGGGCATCACTTATAACGGTACGCTGCTACGCCAGACGCAACCCAACGAGCCGGGGACGGTTATCGCGAGCCGCCAGTCTCCGCCGCTGCACGATCTCCTGCGCGTGATGCTGAAGAAATCCGACAACATGATCGCCGACACGGTGTTTCGCACCATCGGGCGTAACTTTTACGGCGTGCCTGGCACCTGGCGCGCGGGCGCGGATGCCGTCCGCCAGATCCTGCGTCAGAAAGCAGGCGTGGATTTAGGCAATACGATCGTAGTGGATGGTTCCGGCCTGTCGCGCCATAATCTGATAGCCCCCGCGACGATGATGCAGGTGCTGCAATACATTGCCCGCAACGACAGCCAGCTGAACTTTATCTCTATGCTACCGCTGGCAGGGCACGACGGGTCGTTGCTGTACCGCGCGGGTCTCCACGAGGCGGGCGTTGACGGCAAAGTTTCCGCCAAAACCGGCTCGCTGCAAGGGGTCTATAACCTTGCGGGCTTTATTACGACGGCCAGCGGACAACGCATGGCGTTCGTTCAGTATCTTTCCGGCTACGCCGTAGAGCCTGCCGATCAGCGCAACCGCCGTATTCCGCTGGTGCGCTTTGAAAGCCGACTCTACCGCGACCTTTACCAGAATAATTAACGATGAAACTGCTGATAGTCGAAGATGATCTGCTGTTACAGGAAGGACTGGCGCTGGCGCTCGGCAACGAGGGCTATGCGCTGGATTGCGCCGCGAATGCCGCCGAGGGCGACGCCCTGCTCCAGAGCGGCGAATACAGTTTGATTATTCTCGACTTAGGGCTGCCGGATAAAGACGGCGCCACGCTGCTCAGCCAGTGGCGCCGGAGCGGTGTGACAACGCCAGTGCTTATTCTCACGGCGCGTGACGCGCTGGAAGATCGCGTGAGCGGGCTTGATGCGGGTGCGGATGATTATCTGGTTAAACCCTTTGCGCTGGCGGAGCTTCACGCCCGCGCGCGGGCGCTTATCCGCCGTTATCAGGGGCACAGCGATAATCTGTTGCAGCACGACGATATCACGCTCAATCTGCAAACCCAGCAGGTACTGCTCCAGGGAATGCCTGTAGAAGTGACGCCCAAAGAGTTTGCGTTACTCACCCGCCTGATGATGCGCATCGGCCAGACGGTGCACCGCGAAACCCTGCAACAGGACATCTACAGCTGGCAGGACGATCCCAGCTCGAATACGCTTGAAGTGCACATCCACAATCTGCGCCGTAAGCTCGGTAAAACCCGCATTCGTACCATACGCGGCGTGGGCTACCGGCTGGAGCGGCCATCATGAACAGCATGCGCCGTCGGCTGATGCTGATGCTTGCGCTGATCCTTCTTTTTTTTCAGCTGATTAGCGTTATCTGGCTGTGGCATGAAAGCCGCGAGCAGATAAGTTTTCTGGTTAATGAAACGCTGTCGGCCAAATCCCGCACCCATCACGTCGAAAAAGAGATCCGCGAGGCGATTGCCTCGTTGCTGGTGCCATCACTGGTGATGGTGGGGTTTACCCTCGTTTTTTCATTCTGGGCGGTCACGTGGATAACCCGTCCGCTCAGTCAGCTTAGCCAGACGCTCACCCGGCGCTCGGCGGATAATCTTTCCCCGGTACCGGTGGACTCTGCAATGGAAGAGATACGTGCGGTAACGCTCTCGCTCAACCAACTCTTTTTACGCCTCGATCACACCATCCAGCAAGAGCGTCTGTTCACGGCAGATGCGGCACATGAACTACGAACACCGCTCGCCGGGATTCGTCTGCATCTGGAATTGATGGAGCAGTCGGGCGTTTCTCAGGCCACACCGCTGCTCGCCCGTATCGATCGCCTGATGCATACCGTTGAGCAATTACTGATGCTGTCACGCGCAGGCCAGGCGCTGGCGAGCGGGCATTACGAAACGCTGTGCTGGAACGCGGATATTATCGTGCCGCTGCGTAGCGAACTCGACGAGCTGGCACAGCAACGCGCACAGCACATCCTCTGGCCTCACGACGAAGCCACATCGCGTGTGCAGGGCGACGCCGTGTTGCTGCGGCTGATGCTGCGTAATTTGCTGGAAAACGCCTCGCGTTACAGCCCGGAGCAAAGCAGTATTGTGGTGCAACTGTCTTATGCACAGGGCGGTAGCCGTCTCAGTGTAATTGATGAAGGGCCAGGCATCCCGCAGGCGCAGCGCGAAGCGATTACCGAGCCTTTCCGGCGGCTCGATCAGCGCTATGGCGGTAGTGGTCTGGGGCTGAGCATTGTGCAGCGCATCGTGCATTTACACCGTGGCAGGCTGATTCTGGAGGATGGTCCAAACGGTGGATTGATGGCATCGTGCTGGCTACCGGAAGAGATTAACCAGTCATAATTCGTTGAAAACGCATTGAACGTTGGCACCATTAAAAAAGGCCGGTTTCCCGGCCTTTTTGTTAACGCTGATAGACGATCTCGACACCTTCGTCGTCATCTTCGTCCCAGTCGTCGTCCCACTCTTCTTCGGCTTCCGCTTCCATCTCTTCGAGCTGCTGGCGATGATAGTCATCCCACATAAACTCGACTTTTTCAGGCTGCTTCGCTTCTTCTTCGTGAACCACAGGATTTTCGATGATGAAATGCATCACGTCCCAGCAGAGATCTTTCACGTTCATCTGGCTCGCGGCGGAGATCAGATAATATTTTTCTTCCCAGCCCAGCGCGTCGGCGATCGCTTTCGCTTTGGCTTCCGCCTCTTCGCGGCTCAGCAGATCGATTTTATTAAAGACCAGCCAGCGCGGCTTAGAGGCCAGCTTTTCGCTGTATTTCTCAAGCTCACCCACGATGATACGGGCATTTTCCGCCGGATCGGAACCGTCGATCGGATCAAGATCGATCAGGTGCAGCAGTACGCGGCAACGCTCCAGGTGCTTCAGGAAGCGGATGCCGAGGCCCGCGCCTTCCGCCGCGCCTTCAATAAGGCCTGGAATATCGGCAACCACGAAGCTTTTCTCATTATCCATACGCACCACGCCAAGGCTTGGCACCAGCGTGGTAAACGGATAATCCGCCACTTTCGGCTTCGCTGCGGAGACCGCGCGAATAAACGTGGATTTACCGGCGTTCGGCATCCCAAGCATACCAACGTCTGCCAGCAGCATCAGCTCTAATTGCAGATCGCGCTTCTCGCCCGGCGTACCCATGGTTTTCTGGCGCGGAGTACGGTTCACGGAAGATTTGAAGCGGGTGTTGCCAAGGCCGTGCCAGCCGCCCTTCGCAACCATCAGACGCTGACCATGTTTGGTCATATCGCCCATCGTTTCGCCTGTACCCTGATCGATAACACGCGTACCGACCGGCACTTTGATGGTCACATCTTTACCGCGTTTACCGGTGCAGTCGCGGCTCTGGCCGTTCTGACCGCGTTCAGCGCGGAAGGATTTCTCAAAGCGGTAATCGATAAGGGTATTGAGGTTTTCGTCGGCCTCAAGCCAGACATCGCCGCCGTCACCGCCGTCGCCGCCGTCAGGGCCGCCTTTCGGGATATATTTTTCACGACGGAAGCTTACGCAGCCGTTACCGCCGTCACCCGCCACGACCAGGATCGTAGCTTCATCAACAAACTTCATTTTACTTCTCCGTAATTCATTCGCCCGAGCGGGGTATAACGCCAACCGCTTCGTTTTTGCGCCACCGTCCCCAAAGACGGTGACCAATGGCGGAATACATCGCACCCGCAACCACGACAAACGCACCGAGATAACCCAACAGGTTTAACATCGGTCTGGCGAAGAAATCGGGCCAGGCAACAGATAACACATCTGAAAATAACAAGGTAAACAGTGGGGTAAGCGTAATGATGGCGCTCACCTGCGCCGCCTGCCATCTCGCCATCGCCTCTGCCAGCGCGCCATACCCCACGAGAGTATTCAGGCCACAAAAGATAAGGCAGGCCAGTTGCCACGAACTGAGCTGAAACAGCACGCCAGGCTTCGCGAGCGGCAACAGCGCAATAGTACATAAAGTGTACAGCAAAAAGAGGATCTGTTGCGAGGCCAGACGGCGCAGCAGAACCTTTTGCGCCACGCCATAGCTAACCCACACCGTCGCCGCGCCAACGCCGAAGATCACACCCCAGGTGTAATCCGTCAGTCGCGTAAAGATCTCTATCAAGCTGGTATTGAAAAACATCACCAGCCCGCAAAGCAGCATTATTGCCCCGATGATCTGCGTGCCGCGCATCTTTTCCTTAAGGATGAGAACGCTTGCTACCATCATGCCAACCGGCGAAAGCTGGCCTATCACTTGCGAGGCCGTGGGGCTTAAATATTGCAGGGAGGAGCTGAAAAGAATGAAGTTACCGAAAAGGCCGCCTGTCGCTATCGCCAGCAACA
The DNA here is from genome assembly GCF_011605905.1 of Cronobacter sp. HA18003. Taxonomy (NCBI): domain Bacteria; kingdom Pseudomonadati; phylum Pseudomonadota; class Gammaproteobacteria; order Enterobacterales; family Enterobacteriaceae; genus Cronobacter; species Cronobacter sp. HA18003. The sequence continues at coordinate 441,461 of NZ_JAANQO010000023.1, forward strand.
CCAGCCAGCGCGGTTTGCGAAACAAGCCCATCGGCGGCAGTTTGCCTTTTATAGCCAGGATCAGCCCAAGTCCGATGCCCGCCATCAGAAAGCGGTAGAACACCACGGTGGGCGGCTCCATCACTTCCAGTACCTGCTTCATTGCAATTGGCAGCGCACCCCAGCACATTGCGGTCGTGAGCGCCAAAAGAATACCAATGCCGGCCTGCTGCTTCATGCCCGTTTTCCCTACAGAAAAAATTACCGGGTTTCCAATGTAAAAAGCCCCGCAACAGGTGCGGGGCTTTAATCCGTTACCGGACCGAGAAAACCTTACTCAGCAACGATGCTGATGTATTTACGGTTGTTCGGGCCTTTAACTTCAAATTTCACTTTACCGTCTGCTTTAGCAAACAGAGTGTGGTCACGACCGCAACCTACGTTGTTACCAGCGTGGAATTTGGTGCCACGCTGACGAACGATGATGCTACCCGCCAGAACGGATTCGCCACCGAAACGCTTAACGCCCAGGCGTTTAGCTTCTGAATCGCGACCGTTACGTGTGGAGCCGCCAGCCTTTTTATGTGCCATTTAAATCTCTCCTCAGGTCTTAGGCGCTGATGCCAGTGATTTTCACATCAGTGAACCACTGACGGTGGCCCTGCTGCTTACGGTAGTGTTTACGACGACGAAACTTAACGATTTTAACTTTCTCGCCACGACCGTGAGCAACAACTTCAGCTTTGATTACGCCGCCATCAACGAAAGGAACGCCGATTTTGACATCTTCACCGTTTGCGATCATCAGAACTTCAGCGAACTCAACAGTTTCGCCAGTTGCGATGTCCAGCTTTTCCAGGCGAACGGTCTGACCTTCGCTTACTCGGTGTTGTTTACCACCACTTTGGAAAACCGCGTACATATAGAACTCCGCTTCCGCGCACGCCTTCTGCTTGATCAGAGTGCGCTATAAATATTCACAATAGGGCGCGAATATTACGCAAATCGGGACGCTTTGACAAGCCCGTTTGTTGTTCGGTGCGGAAAAAAAACACAACCGTGACGGCGGCGTTTATCTGCCGCGTTTTTCCGGTACAATCTGTACTACATTTAGAATCCACTATCCTTACCTTCTCCCTTACAGACTGTGGTAAACAGGACGATAGCCAGACTTTTGCGATGAATTTAGAAAAAATTAATGAGTTAACCGCGCAAGATATGGCCGGTGTCAACGCGACCATCCTTGAACAGCTCAATTCCGACGTACAGCTTATCAATCAGCTGGGCTATTACATTGTCAGTGGCGGTGGTAAACGCATTCGCCCGATGATCGCGGTGCTCGCTGCGCGTGCGCTGGGTTATGAGGGGAAAGCGCATGTCACCATCGCTGCGCTCATTGAATTTATCCACACCGCTACGCTTTTGCATGACGATGTCGTGGATGAATCTGATATGCGTCGCGGCAAAGCGACGGCGAATGCCGCCTTCGGCAACGCCGCCAGCGTTCTGGTGGGAGATTTTATTTACACCCGCGCGTTTCAGATGATGACAAGCCTCGGGTCGCTCAAAGTGCTTGAGGTAATGTCCGAGGCGGTCAACGTGATTGCGGAAGGCGAAGTGCTTCAGCTGATGAACGTGAACGATCCCGACATTACCGAAGAAAGCTACATGCGCGTGATTTACAGCAAAACCGCGCGGCTCTTTGAGGCGGCGGCGCAATGTTCCGGCATCCTGGCGGGTGCCAGCGAAGCGCAGGAGCGCGCGTTGCAGGATTACGGTCGCTACCTCGGCACCGCGTTCCAGCTCATCGACGATCTTCTCGATTACAGCGCTGATGGCGAGCGCCTTGGTAAAAATGTCGGAGACGATCTCAACGAAGGCAAACCGACGCTTCCGCTGTTGCATGCGATGCATAACGGCACGCCTGCCCAGGCGCAGATGATCCGCGAGGCGATCGAACAAGGCAACGGGCGTCACCTGCTGGATCCGGTGCTGGAAACGATGGCAGCCTGCGGATCGCTGGAGTGGACGCGTGCGCGCGCCGAAGAAGAAGCGGATAAAGCTATCGCTGCACTTGAGATTCTCTCCCCTTCCCCATGGCGCGATGCCCTGATTGCGCTGGCACATATGTCGGTACAGCGCGACCATTAATCCTTTTTCCGCGCCCATTGGCGCGGAAAATTTCCCGTTCAGCACATTTCCAAAAACGTTGTCAGTAAAGTTCCGGATAACGTTTTTCTCATCCCTTTCACCTGTGGCGTTCTTTACGGATCGAACACGGATCGTTTTGCAACGCCTTGATTACAGCTCTTACATTGCCTTTGTGGTCAGAAGCACACTTCTGAATACAATCAAAAGTAACTGGAACCTTTTAGAAAATTTTGTGTTATAAATGATCAATCAGTTCCAAACGGAGCTGTACAGGGGGGTTTTACTGCCATAACAGGGAGAAATCATGGAACGTAAGTTTATTGACTGGCATCCCGCCGATATTGTCGCCGCGTTACGCAAAAAAGGGTCATCGCTGGCGGCGGAGTCCCGTAAAGCGGGCCTGAGTTCTTCAACACTTGCCAACGCGCTGACGCGCCCGTGGCCGAGAGGCGAAAAGATTATTGCCGAGGCGTTGGGTACAGAGCCGTGGATCATCTGGCCATCACGCTACCACGATCCGATCACGCACGAATTCATCGATCGTTCGCAACTGATTCGTCATCGCTGACAGCACCTGCTGCGGAACTTCACTTCCAGCCCATAAAAAAAGCCTGCCGGGAGCGGCTGAGTATCAGCGTATCCCGACAGGCTTACTACAAGCCCTGTAATCGCGAAAAGGGCTTATTCGCCTTTTATACGCTCAATGTTAGCGCCCAGCGCACGCAGCTTATCTTCAATGCCTTCATAGCCGCGATCGATGTGATAAATGCGATCCACAACCGTTGTGCCTTCCGCAATGCAGCCCGCCAGTACCAGGCTTGCGGATGCGCGCAGGTCAGTCGCCATTACCTGCGCGCCGGAAAGTTTCTCAACGCCGTGGCAGATAACGGTATTGCTTTCGATTTCCGCATGCGCGCCCATACGGATAAGCTCCGGCACGTGCATAAAGCGGTTTTCAAAAATGGTTTCAGTGATAACGCCGGTGCCTTCGGCCACCAGGTTCAGCAGTGTGAACTGCGCCTGCATATCGGTCGGGAAAGCCGGATGCGGCGCGGTACGCACGTTCACCGCTTTCGGGCGTTTGCCGTGCATATCAAGGCTAATCCAGTCTTCGCCGGTTTCGATATCCGCGCCCGCTTCGCGCAGTTTCGCCAGTACGGCATCCAGCGTGTCAGGACGCGTGTTGCGGCACATCACTTTACCGCCGGAGATCGCAGCGGCGACCAGGAATGTCCCGGTCTCGATACGGTCCGGCAGAACGCGGTAAACGCCGCCACCGAGACGCTCGACGCCTTCAATGGTGATTTTATCGGTGCCCTGACCGGTGATTTTCGCACCGAGGGTGTTGAGGAAATTCGCGGTATCGACAATTTCCGGCTCACGCGCGGCGTTCTCAATAACCGTGGTGCCTTCAGCAAGCGTCGCGGCAGACATGATAGTCACGGTCGCACCAACGCTCACTTTATCCATCACGATATGCGCGCCTTTCAGGCGGCCCTGCACAGAGGCTTTAACGTAGCCCTCTTCCAGTTTAATTTCGGCACCCAGTTGCTCAAGACCGGTAATGTGTAAATCGACCGGACGCGCGCCGATAGCGCAACCACCCGGCAGCGACACTTGGCCCTGACCGAAACGCGCGACCAGCGGGCCCAGCGCCCAGATGGAGGCGCGCATGGTTTTCACCAGTTCATACGGCGCGCAGAAGATATTGACCTGGCTTGCATCGATCCAGACGGAGCCGTTACGCTCCACTTTGGTCCCGAGCTGGCTCAGCAGCTTCATGGTGGTGTCGATATCTTTAAGCTTCGGTACGTTTTGAATTTCTACAGGCTCTTCAGCCAGCAGGGCGGCGAAAAGGATCGGCAGGGCCGCGTTTTTCGCGCCTGAGATCGTCACTTCGCCAGAAAGGCGGCCTGGCCCCTGCACACGGAATTTATCCATCAGAACTGTTCTCTGTTATTCAATCAATTGCTGTCGGCGCGACGCCCACAGCTCAAAAACCGTTGAGTTTGCGCTCGCGCTCCCATTCCTGGGGCGTAAACGTCTTGATGGAGACCGCATGAATGCGGTTATCGGCGATGAACTCCATCAGCGGGCCATAGACCGCCTGCTGTTTCTTCACGCGGCTCATCTCGCCAAACAGCTCACCCACAGCAATGACCTGAAAGTGGCTGCCATCGCCGGAGGAGACGTGGACTTCCTGGAGAGGCAGTGCGTTCATCAGCACCGTCTGAATTTCATGATTTTCCATGGGCTTTATTCATTATTCAGTGAAAACAGCCCAACATCTTAGAGCAAAGTGGCGCTGTCTTAAACAAGCAAAAAAGCCCCGTCAGAGACATGGACGGGGCTTCATCAGTAACGTGCTGAAAATATTAGTCTGTCGTGATCGGCAGAAGGTTTTCAGGCAGGTTATAAAGTTTTGCAAGCGTGGTCAGATTCTCGCTCATTCCTTCAAGCGTCACGCCGCGTCCACCCGCCTGCGTCAGCGCGACCAGATGCACCAGCAGCGCCAGCCCGGCGGTGTCGACACGCTCAAGACCGCTGAGATCGATTCGCTGCAATCCGTCCGTGATGGACTGCCGTTGTTCCCACAGCGGCGTCAGCGTTTCGCGATCCAGCGTGCCGTTTAAGCGCAACTGCGCTTCCTGGCGCTCCCAGTGCAGTTCCGCGGACATTACTGTTTCTGATCCAGCGTAATCGGCTGACGAGCGATAGATTTCAGCTGTTCGGTCAGGCCGTCGATGCCTTTCTGGCGCAGCAGATCGCTCCACTCGTTCTGTTTGGTCGTAATCATGCTCACGCCTTCCGCGATCATGTCATACGCCTGCCAGTTACCGGTCTGGCTGTTTTTACGCCACTGGAAATCCAGACGTACCGGCGGACGGCCGTTCGGGTCGACGATGGTAACGCGAATCGGAATGATATTGGCGTCGCCCAGCGGCTGCTCCGGCGCAATCTGATAAGTCTGGCCGTGATACATCGCCAGCGCCTGACCGTATGCCTGTTTCAGGTATTCGCGAAACGCGGCGAAATAGGCTTCACGCTGCGCAGGCGTCGCTTCTTTGTAATAGCGGCCCAGCACCAGCGCGCCCGCGTATTTCACCTGAACATACGGCAGCAGTTCCTGATCGACGATATCGCGCAGGTGGTTCGGGTTCTGACGGATTTGTGGCTGTTCGTTTTTCAGGCGATCAAACGTTTTCTTTGCCGCCTCGTTCATCAGTTTATACGGGTTGGATTGATCCGCCGCGGTAGCCGTAGCAAGCGGCGCAATCACCAGCATGGCGACCATTAAAAGACGTTTAAACATATCCGTTTCTCCTGATTAGTTCGTCGCGCCGGCAGGCGGCGTCACGTTATCCGGTTGGGCAGCAGAGCCCTGCTCGCCGCCCTCTTTCTGGTTGTCGCCGCTGTTGCTCTTATAGAGGAACTGGCCAATCAGATCTTCAAGCACCATGGCAGATTTCGTGTCCTGAATGGTGCCGCCATCTTTAAGGATAGTGGTTCCCAGCTCAGGATCTTCAAAACCAACGTTCAGCGCCAGATATTGCTCACCCAGCAGGCCGGAAGTCCGAATCGCCAGCGAGCTGGTATCGGGAATATGATCGTAGCGCTGTTCGATATCCATCGCGACGCGCGGCAGGTAGGTTTTCGGATCCAGCGTAATGTCAGAAACGCGGCCAATCACCACGCCGCCAATGCGCACCGGCGAGTGCGGTTTCAGGCCGCCGATATTATCAAAGGTGGCGTAAAGCCGGTATGTCGGTTCAGCCCGCAGCGAAGTGACATCCGCGACTTTCAGACAAATGAACAGCGCGGCCAGCAGCGCCACCAGCATGAAAGCGCCAACCCAAATCTCAAATTTCTTCGTTTGCATGCGTTAGTTCCCAAACATCAATGCGGTAAGCACAAAATCAAGGCCAAGCACGGCCAGTGAAGCGTGCACAACGGTACGTGTAGTTGCCCGGCTGATCCCGGCCGACGTCGGGATCGCGTCGTAACCGTTAAAGAGCGCAATCCAGGTCACCGTGATGGCAAACACCACGCTTTTAATCAAACAGTTAATCAGATCCATACGCCAGTCGACGGCGTCCTGCATGGCGGACCAGAAAAACCCGGCATCAATGCCTTTCCAGTTTACGCCGACGAGAGAACCGCCCCAGACGCCCACCGCCACGAAAATTACCGTCAGCAGCGGCAGCGAGATAACGCCCGCCCAGAAGCGCGGCGAAATCACGCGGCGCAGCGGGTCGACCGCCATCATCTCCATGCTGGAAAGCTGCTCGGTCGCTTTCATCAGCCCAATTTCCGCGGTCAACGCCGAACCGGCGCGGCCTGCGAACAGTAGCGCGGCGACAACCGGTCCCAGCTCGCGCAGCAGTGACAGCGCCACCAGCATGCCGAGACTCGTTTCCGCACTGTAGGTGGTCAGCACCAGATACCCCTGCAGGCCCAGCACCATACCGATAAACAGCCCCGAGACGATGATGATAATCATCGACAGGACGCCCACGTTATAGAGCTGGCGCACCAGCAGCGGGCCGTGTTTGCGAAACTCCGGCTTGCCGACGATGGCATTGAATAGCATCAACCCGGCGCGGCCGAAGGAGGCGCTGAATTTAAGCCCGCGTTGCCCCATCGACGCCAGTAAATTTAACAGCATGAGCAGACTAACTCCCTGTTGGCGAAATCAGATCGTGGTGATAATCCCCGGCGGGATAGCGGAAAGGCACCGGCCCGTCGGCGATACCATCAAGGAACTGGCGCACACGCGGATCGGTATTCTCTTGCAGCGCCTGGGCGCTGCCCTGCGCGACAATCCGTTTGTCAGCGACGATATACGCGTAATCCGCGATGCTTAATACTTCCGGCACGTCATGCGATACCACCACACAGGTGACGCCGAGCGCACTGTTCAGCTCGGAAATCAGCTTTACCAGCACGCCCATGGTGATAGGATCCTGACCGACGAACGGCTCGTCGAACATAATAAGATCCGGCTCCAGCGCAATCGCGCGCGCCAGTGCCGCCCGGCGTGCCATACCGCCAGAGAGTTCAGAAGGCATCAGTTTCGCGGCCCCTTTTAACCCCACGGCTTCAAGCTTCATCATGACGGTGCTGCGCAACAGCGGTTCCGGCAGACGAGTATGTTCGCGCAGCGGATAGGCGACGTTTTCAAACACATTCAGATCGGTAAACAGCGCACCGGACTGAAACAGCATGCTCATGCGCTTGCGCACTTCATAAAGCCGCGAGCGGGACATGGCGGGAATATTTTCGCCGTCGAACAGAATTTCCCCGCGATCAGGCGCAATCTGCCCGCCAATCAGGCGCAGCAGCGTGGTTTTACCGATCCCTGACGGCCCCATAATGGCCGTTACCTTACCGCGCGGGACGGTAAGCGAGATATTGTCAAAAATAGATCGGTTGCCGCGCGTAAAGCTCACGCCACGCACGTCAATCAATGTCTCACCGATCTGGCTCATCAACGCATCCTTTATGGTTCGCAGAGTTGTTCATAATGGCGCCAGCCGACACCGCAAAAGGGCTATTTTTACAGAATATCCCCATATGAGGTTAGCGAAAGCTGGCATTTGTTTTACTTTTGGCCCGCATCTGGTCAAAATTAAGAATTTACTTCGTTCATAAACGATCTGTATGCGCGGCCAGCAACTCAGGCACAGTGGACCGGCGATTATACCTGAAGAAAGGACTTTGCATGCTTTTAGCTACGGCGCTGTTGATTATTGGTTTGCTATTGGTGGTCTATAGCGCCGATCGTCTGGTTTTCGCCGCCTCGCTACTCTGCCGCAGTCTGGGCGTGCCGCCGCTCCTGATTGGCATTACCGTCGTCGGTATCGGTACCTCTCTGCCTGAAATCATGGTTTCTGTCGCCGCCGCGCTGCATGGCGAAACCAGCCTCGCCGTCGGTACGGCGATAGGGTCGAATATCACCAATATTCTGCTGATAGCCGGTTTAACGGCGCTGCTGCGTCCGCTGGCGGTGCACTCGTCCATGCTGCGTCGTGAGCTCTCCGCCATGTTGCTGGTGAGCGCCCTGGCGGGTCTGGTGCTGTGGGATGGCATGCTCACCCGTGCTGAAGGTATCTGGCTGTTACTTATCGCCGCCGCCTATTTATGGTTTATCATCCGCCTGGCTCGCCGTGCGGAGCGTCAGGGTAACGACAGCCTGACGCGCGAGCAGCTTGCCGAATTGCCGCGCGAAGGTGGACGCTCGGTCGCGTTTCTCTGGCTTGCCGTGGCGCTTATCATTATGCCGATGGCTACACGTATGGTGGTGGATAACGCGACCGTACTGGCTCAGGGTTTCGCCATCAGCGAGCTGACCGTCGGCCTGACCGCCATCGCTATCGGCACCAGCCTGCCGGAACTGGCGACCGCCATCGCGGGCGCGCGTAAAGGCGAAGACGATATCGCCATCGGCAATATTATCGGATCGAATGTTTACAATCTGGCTATCGTCCCTGGCCTGCCTGCGCTGCTCGCGCCCGGTCATTTCGATCCGCTGGCGTTTACGCGCGATTACGGCGTCATGCTGCTGGTCAGCGTGATTTTCGTGATGCTGTGCTGGCGTCCTGAGCGGTATCTCGGTAAAAAAACCGGCGCCGGATTATTATGTGGGTTTATCGTTTGGATGGTGATGCTGTTCTGGGCGTCGCCGCGTCTCGTTGGATGAATCGGAATCGCATTATGTCGCAACTAGATTTACCGCCAGGGTTTGACTTTGAACAGGCCGGGAAAGAGGTCCTGACTATTGAGCGCGCAGGCCTGGAACAGCTGGATCAATACATTAACGCCGACTTTGCCCGCGCCTGCGAAAGCATGTTCTACTGCCGCGGCAAAGTGGTCGTGATGGGCATGGGCAAGTCAGGACACATCGGTAAAAAAATGGCGGCCACGCTCGCCAGCACCGGCACACCGTCATTCTTTGTGCATCCGGCCGAGGCGAGCCACGGTGATTTAGGCATGGTGAGCGCGCAGGATATCGTGATAGCGATTTCCAATTCCGGTGAGTCCAACGAAATTCTGGCGCTGATCCCGGTGCTCAAACGTCTGCAGGTACAGCTTATCTGTATGACAGGCCGTCCGGAGAGCGCCATGGCGAAAGCCGCGGACATCCACCTGTGCGTGAAAGTCCCGCACGAAGCCTGCCCGCTCGGTCTCGCGCCGACGTCCAGCACCACCGCGACGCTGGTGATGGGCGACGCGCTCGCCGTTGCGCTGTTGAAAGCGCGCGGCTTTACCGCTGAAGATTTCGCGCTCTCGCACCCAGGCGGCGCGCTCGGGCGCAAGCTGCTGCTGCGGGTTAACGATATCATGCACACGGGCGATGAAATTCCGCACGTCAGCAAAGAGGCCTCTCTGCGCGACGCGCTTCTGGAAATCACCCGCAAAAACCTTGGCATGACGGTCATTTGTGATGACCTGATGAAAATCGAAGGCGTCTTTACTGATGGCGACTTGCGCCGCGTCTTTGATATGGGCGGCGATCTGCACCAGATGAAAATTGTTGATGTGATGACGCCCGGCGGTATTCGGGTGCGTCCGGGCACGCTCGCGGTCGATGCGCTGAACCTGATGCAGTCGCGTCATATTACTTCCGTCATGGTGGCTGATGGCGACCAGTTGCGCGGTGTGATACATATGCATGATTTGCTGCGCGCAGGCGTGGTGTAACAAAGGAAAGGTTTAATGAGTAACCCTGATGGCGCCCTCTCTACCTGCTACGGGCCGGTGAGCGCGCAGGTCATTGAGCGGGCGGCGCAAATCCGCCTGCTGATTCTGGATGTCGACGGCGTAATGTCTGACGGCCTGATTTACATGGGCAACAGCGGCGAAGAGCTGAAAGCCTTCAACGTGCGCGACGGCTACGGCATTCGCTGCGCGCTGACGTCCGGCATTGAGGTCGCGATTATCACCGGTCGTAAAGCGAAGCTGCTGGAAGACCGCTGCGAGACGCTCGGCATTACGCATCTTTACCAGGGGCAGTCCGATAAGCTCGTCGCTTACCGTCAACTGCTCGAAAAACTGGCGCTTTCTCCAGAAAATGTCGCCTATGTGGGCGATGATTTAATTGACTGGCCCGTCATGGCGCAGGTCGGGCTGAGCGTCGCGGTAGCGGATGCGCATCCGTTGCTCACGCCGAAAGCCGATTACGTCACGCGTATTGCTGGCGGGCGCGGCGCGGTGCGCGAAGTGTGTGATCTTCTGCTGCTGGCGCAGGGCAAACTAGATGAGGCCATAGGGCAATCCATATGAGTAAGACCAGACGCTGGGTCATTATCCTGCTGGCGCTGGCCGCGCTGGTGCTGATTGGCATTAATCTGGCCGATCAGGATGAAAGCGGCCCGACGACGGTAAACAGCAACGAACCAACATACCAGAGCGAACAGTCGAATACGCTGGTCTATAGCCCGGAAGGGGCGCTCAACTACCGCCTGGTCGCACAGCATGTCGAATATTTTTCTGACGACGGCGTCTCCTGGTTTACGCAGCCGGTGATGACGACCTTCGATACCAATAAAGTGCCGACCTGGTCGGTCAAGGCGGATCGTGCCAAACTGACCAATGACAGGATGCTCTATCTGACCGGTCATGTGGAAGTGAACGCGCTGACGCCCGATTCACAGTTACGCAAAATTACGACCGACAAGGCGGAGATCAACCTGGTCACCCAGGACGTTACCTCTGATACGCTTGTTACTCTTTACGGCACCAGCTTTAATTCCAGCGGCCTGAAAATGCGCGGGAACCTTCGCAGCAAAAATGCCGAGCTGATTGAAAAGGTTAGAACCTCCTATGAAATCCAGAATAAACAAACTCAGCCTTAATCTCGTACTCACCAGTACGCTGCTGGCGGCAGGCTTCCCGGCGTTCGCGTTAACGGGCGATACCGAACAGCCTATTCACATTGAATCTGACCAGCAGTCGCTGGACATGCAGGGTAACGTGGTCACGTTTACCGGCAACGTCGTGGTGACGCAGGGTTCGATCAAAATCAACGCCGATAAAGTTGTCGTGACGCGTCCTGGCGGCGAGAAAGGTAAAGAAGTGATTGACGGCTATGGCAATCCGGCCACGTTCTATCAGATGCAGGACAACGGCAAGCCGGTGAAAGGCCACGCCGCCAAAATGCACTATGAGCTGCAAAACGACTTTGTGGTGCTGACCGGCAACGCCTATCTTGAGCAGCTCGACAGCAATATCAAAGGCGACAAAATCACTTATCTCGTGAAAGAGCAGAAAATGCAGGCGTTCAGCGAGAAAGGCAAACGCGTGACCACCGTACTGGTGCCGTCGCAGTTGCAAAATAAAGACGGCACCTCTCAGGCGCCCGCCCAGAACAAGAGTAACTAAACCCTTATGGCAACACTCATTGCGAAACACCTGGCGAAAGCCTACAAAGGCCGCCGCGTAGTGGAAGATGTCAGCCTGACGGTGAATTCAGGCGAGATTGTCGGCCTGCTTGGCCCGAACGGCGCGGGTAAAACCACGACATTCTATATGGTGGTGGGCATCGTGCCGCGCGACGCGGGCGACATCATCATTGATGATGAAAATATCAGTCTGTTGCCGCTGCACGCCCGCGCGCGTCGCGGTATCGGCTATCTGCCGCAGGAGGCGTCAATCTTCCGCCGCCTGAGCGTCTATGACAACCTGATGGCGGTCCTGCAGATTCGCGACGATCTCAGCACCGAGCAGCGTGAAGACCGCGCCAAAGAGCTGATGGAAGAGTTCCACATCGACCATCTGCGCGACAGCCTCGGCCAGTCGCTCTCCGGCGGTGAACGTCGCCGTGTGGAGATCGCCCGCGCGCTCGCGGCGAACCCGAAGTTTATCCTGCTGGATGAGCCGTTCGCCGGTGTCGACCCGATTTCGGTTATCGATATCAAACGCATTATCGAGCATCTGCGCGACAGCGGCCTCGGCGTGCTGATTACCGACCACAACGTGCGTGAAACGCTGGCCGTCTGCGAACGCGCCTACATCGTAAGCCAGGGCCACCTTATCGCCCACGGCACGCCTGATGAAATCCTGCAGGACGAACAGGTTAAACGCGTATACCTTGGGGAAGAGTTCAGACTCTGATAGGGTAGGGCAACAGGCAGAAACGGCGCGCGACCCGGCGCGCCCTGCTGCACAGGTCTTTTTGACGTTTACACCTGAGGATTTTTGCTCTGAATATGAAGCAAGGTTTGCAACTAAGGCTTAGCCAACAGCTCGCCATGACGCCGCAGTTGCAGCAGGCCATCCGCTTGTTGCAATTGTCCACGCTGGAGCTTCAGCAGGAGCTGCAACAGGCGCTGGAGAGTAACCCCCTGCTTGAACAAACCGACATTCACGACGAAATTGCCACTCAGGAAACGCAGGACAGCGAAGGGCTGGACACCGCCGAAGCGCTGGAGCAAAAAGAGATGCCGGACGAGCTGCCGCTTGACGCCAGCTGGGACGAAATCTACACCGCGGGTACGCCTTCAGGCACCGGCACCGACTATATCGACGACGAACTGCCCGTTTATCAGGGCGAAACCACCCAGAGCCTGCAGGATTACCTGATGTGGCAGGTGGAGCTGACGCCGTTTTCCGATACCGATCGCGCCATCGCCACGGCGATCGTCGACGCGGTGGATGACACCGGCTATCTCACCGTGACGGTGCAGGATATTCTCGACGGCATGGGCGACAGCGATGGTGATATCGGCCTCGAAGAGATCGAAGCTGTGCTTAAGCGCGTTCAGCGTTTCGATCCGGTCGGCGTCGCCGCCCGGGATCTGCGCGATTGCCTGTTGATCCAGCTTTCGCAGTTTAGCGCCGAAACGCCTTTTCTTGCCCAGGCGCGCCAGATAGTCAGCGATCACCTCGACCTGCTGGCCAACCATGATTTCCGCAGCCTGATGCGCGTCACGCGCCTTAAAGAAGATGTGCTGAAAGAAGCCGTTAATCTTATCCAGTCGCTCGATCCGCGCCCCGGCCAGTCGATCCAGACCGGCGAGCCGGAATATGTTATTCCCGATGTGCTGGTGCGCAAGCATAACGGCCGCTGGACGGTCGAGCTTAACGCCGACAGCATTCCCCGGCTTAAAATCAATCAGCAGTACGCCGCCATGTCCGGCAGCGCGCGCAATGAATCCGACAGCCAGTTCATCCGCAGCAACCTCCAGGAAGCCAAATGGCTTATCAAAAGCCTGGAGAGTCGTAACGACACGCTGTTGCGCGTCAGCCGCTGTATCGTCGAACAGCAACAGGCGTTCTTTGAGCAGGGCGAAGAGTATATGAAGCCGATGGTGCTGGCGGATATCGCGCAGGCGGTCGAGATGCATGAATCCACCATCTCCCGCGTCACCACGCAAAAATATCTGCACAGCCCGCGCGGCATCTTTGAATTAAAGTATTTTTTCTCAAGCCACGTGAACACCGAGGGCGGCGGCGAAGCCTCGTCCACGGCTATCCGCGCGCTGGTGAAAAAGTTGATTGCAGCGGAGAACCCCGCGAAACCCTTAAGCGACAGCAAGTTAACGTCTATGCTGTCAGAACAGGGGATCATGGTGGCCCGCCGTACCGTTGCGAAGTATCGAGAATCTTTATCCATACCGCCGTCAAACCAGCGCAAACAGCTGGTCTGACCCAACCGATAAGGAAGACACTATGCAGCTCAACATCACAGGACAAAACGTCGAAATCACTGAAGCGTTGCGCGAATTCGTTAACACCAAGTTCGCCAAGCTGGAGCAGTATTTCGAAAGGATTAATCAGGTCTATATTGTGCTGAAGGTGGAAAAGGTGACGCAGGTCGCCGACGCCACCCTGCATGTGAACGGCGGGGAGCTGCATGCCAGTTCGGAAGGGCAGGATATGTACGCCGCCATTGACGGTTTGATTGATAAACTGGCGCGGCAGCTCACTAAACACAAAGATAAACTGAAACAACATTAATTGTCCGGGCGTTTCGCTGGGACATCGGCGGCTCGTGGCCCGTGCGGCGAGCCGTCGCACCAGAAAACGCTTAGGTGAAATTATGATGAATAATGATTCGGCTCTGCCATTGAGCAATGTATTAAACCAGGAATGCACTCGCAGCGGCGTACACTGCCAGAGCAAAAAGCGCGCCCTGGAAATTATCAGCGAGCTGGCGGCAAAGCAGCTCAGCCTGCCGCCGCAGGTCGTTTTTGAAGCGATCCTCACGCGTGAGCGTATGGGCAGTACCGGCATCGGTAATGGCATTGCCATCCCGCACGGCAAGCTCGAAGAAGATACGCTGCGTGCCGTTGGCGTTTTCGTCCAGCTCGAAACGCCTATCCCTTTCGACGCCATTGATAACCAGCCCGTCGATTTACTTTTTGCGCTGCTGGTGCCGGCGGATCAAACCAAAACGCATCTGCATACGCTCTCTCTGGTGGCGAAGCGGCTGGCGGACAAAACGATTTGTCGCCGTCTGCGCGCCGCGCAAAGCGATGAAGAGCTCTACCAGATAATCACTGAAACCAGTGAAGAGAATGAATGACCGTGCCGACAGGCACAATCCAGGAGGCACCGGTTACCCGGTCTGAAGTGTGGAGAAACAGCAGATGGTTCTGATGATCGTCAGTGGACGTTCAGGGTCAGGGAAATCGGTCGCCCTGCGTGCACTGGAAGATATGGGGTTCTACTGCGTCGATAACCTGCCTGTCGTGCTGCTGCCTGAACTGGCGCGCACGCTTTCAGAAAGGCAGATATCCGCCGCGGTGAGCATTGATGTTCGCAATATGCCGGAATCCCCGGAGGTGTTTGAGCAGGCGATGAACAACCTGCCGGACGCGTTCTCTCCGCAACTGCTGTTCCTCGACGCCGATCGCAACACGCTTATCCGCCGCTACAGCGATACGCGTCGTCTGCATCCGCTCTCCAGCAAAAATCTCTCGCTGGAGAGCGCCATCGATGAAGAGAACGATCTGCTGGAGCCGCTGCGCTCGCGTGCGGATCTGATCGTCGATACCTCGGAAATGTCGGTGCATGAGCTGGCGGAGATGTTGCGTACGCGCCTTCTTGGCAAGCGCGAGCGCGAACTCACGATGGTGTTTGAATCGTTCGGCTTTAAACACGGCATACCTATCGACGCCGATTACGTTTTCGACGTCCGTTTCCTGCCGAACCCGCACTGGGACCCGAAACTGCGTCCAATGACCGGCCTCGATAAGCCCGTCGCGGCGTTTCTCGACCGCCATACCGAAGTGCATAATTTCATCTACCAGACCCGCAGCTACCTGGAACTCTGGCTGCCGATGCTGGAAACCAACAACCGCAGCTATCTCACCGTCGCGATTGGCTGCACCGGCGGTAAACACCGCTCTGTTTATATCGCCGAACAGCTGGCGGATTACTTCCGCTCGCGCGGCAAGAACGTTCAGTCCCGCCATCGCACGCTGGAAAAACGCAAATCATGACCGTAAAACAGACCGTTGAAATCACCAACAGGCTCGGGATGCACGCCCGCCCGGCCATGAAGTTGTTTGAACTGGTGCAGAGCTTTGACGCGGAAGTGTTATTGCGTAATGAAGCGGGCACGGAAGCGGAAGCCAGCAGCGTTATCGCGCTACTGATGCTGGATTCCGCCCAGGGCGGGCATATTGAAATTGAAGCCACCGGCCCGCAGGAAAAAGAAGCGCTGGCGGCCGTCATCGCGCTGTTTAACGCAGGCTTTGACGAAGACTGACCGCCCAGCCCTCAGCGCAGCTTATGCTGCGCCATAAACCCTTCTCCACCGAGCTGGCGCATCTGGCGCAAAATCCACTGCTGACGCGCACGCACGTAGCCTGACGGCGCACTCGCCTTATAGCGCAGCGGGTTAGGCAGCACCGCCGCCAGTAGCGCCGCTTCGGATGCCGACAGGCGGCTGGCGGGCTTGTTGAAATAGCGCTGTGACGCCTCTTCCACGCCAAACACGCCGTCGCCGAATTCTGCGATATTCAGATAGACCGTCAGAATGCGGCGCTTACTCCAGACGGTTTCAATGCCGAGCGTTAAGCCCGCCTCCAGCCCTTTTCGCACCCAGCTGCGTCCGTCCCATAAAAACAGGTTTTTAGCCGTTTGCTGCGACAGCGTGGACGCCCCGCGGATGCGGCGGCTGTTTTCATTATGCGCGACGGCTTTCTGAATCGCCGCCACGTCAAAGCCCCAGTGCTCCGGGAAGGTCTGATCTTCCGCCGCGATCACCGCAAGCCCCATCCAGGGCGAAATCTCATCCATGCTCACCCAGTCGGAGTGCGCCACGTAGCGAAAATCGCCGCTAAACCACGCGGAGAACTGCCGCTCGACCATAACCGCTGAAAACGGCACCGGCATCACGCTGAACAGCAGAATGCCCGCAATCCAGACGCCGAGCACCGCCAGAATGGCGCGTAGTGCCAGCCGACGCAGACGCACGAACAGCGAGCCGCGCGTTTTACTCATTCGCACATCGCCACCAGGCGCGCCACCAGCTTCTCAATGCCTGCCGCCGCTTCGTCGATGCTTTCCGCCAGCATATAAGCGGGCGTGGTCAGCACTTTGTTGTCTTCATCGACCACAATATCGTCTACCGGGCACGGCACATGTTCGCCACCCATCTCTTCCACCAGTTCGGCGGTATCGATATCGGTGCCGATGGTCAGTCGCAAAGGCGCGGCGATAATTTTCGGCAGCATCGCGGGCGCGATACAGATAAACCCGAGCGGTTTGCCGGCGTCGTGCATCGCACGTGCCAGCGCCAGAAGCGCCGGATCAACCGAACATTCGCTGCCACGCGTGGCGAAATCGCACAGGTTTTTGGCGGCACCGAAGCCACCTGGCACCACCAGCGCATCGAGTTCTTCCGCGCGCGCCTGTTCCAGCGGCGTTATCTTGCCGCGGGCGATGCGGGCCGCTTCAACAAGCACATTGCGCGTCTCGCCGGTCGATTCGCCCGTGACGTGATTAATCACGTCCGCTTGTGGTTTATCGGGCGCAAAGCAGACCGCCTGCGCGCCATTACGGGCCAGTGCCAGCAGGGTTATCACCGCCTCATGAATTTCTGAACCGTCATAAACGCCACAACCGCTTAAAACCACTCCGATTTTTTTCATGATTTATCCTTACGTTAAGCCGTTGAAACCTGGAGTAAAATGTTATTTAAACGTTATGCTTCACACATTTTACTGATTCACATAACAAATCATTTAAGATTTGCTATCTTATGTACGAGCGCCTTGATCACTCAGGCCGCGCCACGTAGTTAAAAAGATCAACATCATTAATCAATGGCGAGGCCACGATTTCCCTGGTGTTGGCGCAGTATTCGCGCACCCCGGTTTAGCCGGGGTCATTTTTTTCCGGCGCCGGCAACCCACGCTTTCAGCGCACCGACGTCGTGTTGCCACTCCTGCTTCAGCTCTTCAATCCATTCCCCAACGTTATCCCACCACGCTGGCAGATCGGGCGACTGGATTTTTTGCGCCAGCTGCTGCAAATGACGCAGCCCGACCGCACCGGCAGCGCCTTTGATTTTATGGCCCTCTTCGACAATGCCTTTTTGATCGCGCGCGGTGAGGTTAGATTCCAGCACGCTCAGGTAGCCCGGCATCATTTTTTCAAACATTGCCAGACCGTCGGTGATGAGTTTAGGGCCAACCAGCTCCAGATACTGTTCCAGCATCGGGAGATCGAGCAGCGCCTGCTGCTTGCCGTCATCGCGTGTCGTCACGTCTTGCTCCTCATCGTCAGCTTGCGTATCCCAGAATTTTTTGATGGTCGCGGTCAGCGCCGGCACCGCCAGCGGTTTGCTCAGCACGTCGTCCATCCCCGCTTCCAGATACTCTTTTTTATCTTTGAGTACGTTGGCGGTCAGCGCCACCAGCGGCGGCAGCGCGTCGCGGGTATAACGGCGGTTCAGTTCGCGAGAGATATCAAGCCCGGTCATGTCCGGCAACTGGATATCCAGCAGCACCAGATCAAACTCGCCGGGGCTGAACATCTCCAGCGCCGCTTTGCCGGTCATGGCCACCTCGACGCTGCAACCGAGTTTTTCCAGCACCGACGTTGCCACGATAACGTTGAGCTCAATATCTTCCACCAGCAACACATGCAGCGCTGGCAGCGGCATTTCGTCGTCGTTGAGCGTATCTTCCACTTCTTCCGCCACGCGCGGTGCCTGCACCGTCAGAACAAACGTCGAGCCCTGCCCCGGTTTGCTGGATACCGTAATATCGCCGCCCATGCTTTTCGCGAGACGGCGCGACACCGCAAGCCCAATCCCTGTGCCCGTCGCCGGTTTGCCGCCCTGGCTGTCTTTCACCTGGTAATACATGGCGAAAATCTTGTCCTGCTCCTCCTGCGGAATACCGATGCCGGAATCTTCCACTTCAAAGCGTAGCTGCTCGTTTTCGTTATAGCTGACGCGCACCGTCACCTGGCCCTGTTGGGTAAATTTCACCGCGTTGCTGATAAGGTTCCAGAGGATCTGCCGCAGGCGCGTGCCGTCGGTCAGCACTTTATGCGGCACCGGACGCACCGGCTCCATCACGAAGCGCAGCCCTTTCTGCTGCGCCTGCAGGCCGGAGAGGTTTTCCAGGTCTGCCAGGAAGCTGGTGAAATCGACGGGCTGGTTATCAAGCTGCACTTTACGGCGCTCAATTTTATCCATGTCGATAATATCGTTGAAGATATTGCCAAGCGTCACGGCGGAAACGTGAATGGTCTTGAGGTATTTTTCCTGCTCGGCGCTGAGTTCGGTATCCAGCAAGATGCGGCTTAAGCCCACAATGCCATTCAGCGGCGTGCGCAGCTCATGGCTGATGGTGGAGATAAAGGTGGTCTTATCGCGGCTGGCGCGCTCCAGCGCGTCCTGATAGCGCTTACGCTCGGTAATATCGCGCCCAAAACCCATTAGCCCGTGGCGTTTGCCTACGCGGTCGTAATACGGCACTTTGCGAATTTCAAAGCAGGCTTTGCGGCCATCCGGGTAGTCGAGCCACTGCTCGTATGTCAGCGACACATTATGGCGGAAGACTTTTTCATCGGTCTCCAGCACTTTTTCCGCCGCCTCGGGCGCATAAACCTCATGCGGCTTCAGCCCAATCAGCTGTTTTTCGCTTTTACCGGTAAGCAACTCCATTGCCCGGTTGCAGCCGGAAAACTCTTTATCTTCATTACGGTAGAACACCAGATCTGGCGAGGCGTCAAGAAACGAGCGCAGAAAAGAGGACTGCTGTTCCAGCTGAATTTGCGTGACCTCGCGCTCTTTCATCTCCACTTTTAGCTGCTCCAGCATATTCTGGCGCTCGGCTTCCGCTTTTTCACGGTCGGCGATTTCCTGATTAAGCTGGGCGATGTTGTCTTTAAGTTGCACATTAAGCTTGAGATCGCGCTCGCGCATCTCTTCGAGCTTATCCACCAGCTTTGAAAGCCGCTGGCGCGACTCCTCAAGCTGCTCGACCACCACCGACAGAAAGTAGACTGCCCAGGGCGTGATCAACAGACCAAAGAAAATCGAGCGAATGACGTCAATGCTTTCGACCTGACCGTGCAGCACCATTGTCACGGCCATTTGCACCGCCATCGCCAGCACGACCAGCGCAAGGGCCAGCAGCAGCGAAAAACGCACCAGGCCAAGCTTTACCAGTAAATCGACGTAGTACTGCGCCAGCATGCGGATCTGTTTCATAAAGGATTCCTGTACTGATATTCCGTTCAATAATACCTAAATCCGCCCCTCTGGCGGAAACTCAGGCAAAAAAGTGCGGGGTGAGCAGGCGAGCGATCGAAAAAACAGCGTTTAGAGGGGGTCAGGCGCGCCGCGCCAGGGGCGACCAAGCGCTGAACCCTGCGCGCCGTGCTGGTTGAGATAGCGGTCAATCTCGACCATGCCGGTCCAGCGGTTCTCGCACCACAGCGGCGCAAGTAAGGTCGGACGGCGGGCGCTGGCGGAAATGCGATGGTAGATGATGTCCGGCGGCGTATGGCGGATCATCTCACCCGCCGTGACGGTATAGTCATCCAGTGCGATGCCGCTAAGCCGCCCGGCCCGCCAGGCTTTCGCCATAATGCTGCCCTCGACAATATGCAACGGATGCAGCTTGATGCCATCCACGCCGGTCTCTACCACGCGCTCAAGCGACGTCAGCGCGTCGCTACGGGTTTCACCCGGCAGCCCGACAATAAGATGCGTGCACACCTGAAGCCCGCGCGCCCGCGCCCGACGCGTCGTCCCCTGGTAACAGGCGAAATCGTGCCCGCGGTTAATCCGGTGCAGGGTTTTATCCTTCGCGCTTTGCAACCCCAGCTCCAGCCAGACTTCATAGCCTTGCTCATGGTAGCCTGCGAGCAGATCCAGCACGCTCTCCGGCACGCAGTCCGGGCGCGTGCCGACGCACAGCCCGACAATATCCGCCTGGCTTATCGCCTGCTGGTACATGGCGCGTAAAACGTTCACTTCCGCAAAAGTGCTGGTGTAAGCCTGAAAATAGGCAAGATAACGGCGGGCGCGGTCGACGCGGGCGGCCTGCTGCGTCAGCTGTTGTTGAATGGAGAGATGCTGCTGGGTTTCATCGGCGAACGACGCGACATTGCAGAAAGTGCAGCCGCCGCGCCCCAGCGTGCCGTCGCGGTTCGGGCAACTGAAGCCGCCATGCAATGACAGCTTATGAACTTTCTGACCGTAGCGACGCGTCAGGTCGCCGCCAAACATATTGACTAATTTTTGTAACTGCATAATCTGAAAAGCCGCCCGGCGAAAGGGCGACAGCCTGCCATTTTTACTTCTTTACGGCGATGATCTGGATCAAGCGCCCCGCCCCGCCTTTATCTGATGAATAATCATTCACCATAAACGGTGTTTTAGTCACCAATACACTAATTACTTTTCCTTATGATCGTGCCGATTATTTAAGGAATATGACGGAGCGTAAAAAACAGAGCGTTTATGCGGCTTGCAGGCGCTTCACAACAGATCATGCTGCTTTAAAACCCAATAACAGTGCGGTATCCACTTCCAGCCGCTTTCTTATAGTGAGTCAGATCACACATCGCCGGGGCTTATTACCCGGAAAACCTAATGTAAAAAAGGTTAAAAATTATTATTTATCAATGGAATGCTTGCTCTTTAGCACACTTTTGAATAAATAAGAATGACATTTGACCTGTGTGCGGATTCCCGATAAGTTGGAAATTCGCTGGAAGCTTTCTCGATGGGCGTTCTGCCCATCATATTTATGCAGTAAATGAGATTCCCTCTTAAGTAAGTCCTCAACGACGATGTACCGATGAAAAAGGATATCAGGAGGGCGACACGCAAGGTGTGCGTTTAACGCCATACCCTGTCGCCACACCCTTTTTGCGCCCGCGCGCCATCGGTTCAGGAGGGAATCCCGCAGAGCCTGGGGAGGTTCACTGATATGTTGTACGATAAATCTCTTGAGAGAGATAACTGTGGTTTCGGCCTGATCGCCCACATAGAAGGCGAACCTAGCCACAAGGTTGTGCGTACCGCGATCCACGCGCTGGCCCGTATGCAGCACCGCGGCGCTATCCTCGCGGATGGTAAAACCGGTGACGGCTGCGGCCTGCTGCTGCAAAAGCCGGATCGCTTTTTCCGCATGGTCGCCGAAGAGCATGGCTGGCGCTTAGCCAAAAATTACGCCGTTGGCATGCTGTTCCTGAATCAGGATCCTGAAAAAGCCAGCGCCGCGCGTCGCATCGTTGAAGAAGAGCTGCAGCGGGAAACCCTGTCTATCGTGGGCTGGCGCGTGGTGCCGACCAACGAAGGTGTATTGGGTGAAATCGCGCTCTCCTCGATGCCGCGCATCGAACAGATTTTTGTGAACGCCCCGGCAGGCTGGCGTCCGCGTGATATGGAGCGCCGCCTGTTTATCGCGCGTCGCCGCATTGAAAAACGTCTGGTTGACGATAAAGAGTTCTACGTCTGTAGCCTCTCAAACCTGGTGAACATTTATAAAGGCCTGTGTATGCCGGCGGATCTGCCGCGCTTCTACCTGGACCTGGCGGATCTGCGGCTGGAGTCGGCCATCTGCCTGTTCCACCAGCGTTTCTCCACCAACACCGTACCGCGCTGGCCGCTGGCGCAGCCGTTCCGCTATCTGGCGCACAACGGTGAAATCAACACCATTACCGGCAACCGCCAGTGGGCGCGCGCGCGTACTTATAAATTCCAGACGCCGCTTATCCCCGATCTGCACGACGCCGCACCGTTTGTAAACGAAACCGGCTCTGACTCCAGCTCCATGGATAACATGCTTGAGCTGCTGCTGGCGGGCGGGATGGATATCGTGCGGGCCATGCGTCTGCTGGTGCCGCCGGCCTGGCAGAACAACCCGGATATGGACCCGGAGCTGCGCGCATTCTTTGACTTCAACTCCATGCATATGGAGCCGTGGGACGGCCCGGCGGGCATCGTGATGTCAGACGGCCGTTTCGCCGCCTGTAACCTTGACCGTAACGGCCTGCGCCCGGCGCGCTACGTCATCACGAAAGACAAGCTCATCACCTGCGCCTCCGAAGTGGGTATCTGGGATTACCAGCCGGATGAAGTCGTGGAAAAAGGCCGCGTAGGGCCTGGCGAGCTGATGGTTATCGACACCCGCGGCGGGCGCATCCTGCACTCGGCGGAAACCGACAACGATCTGAAGAGCCGCCACCCGTACAAAGAGTGGATGGAGAAAAACGTTCGCCGTCTGGTGCCGTTTGAAGATCTGCCTGACGATCAGGTCGGTACTCGTGAAATGGACGACGCCCTGCTCGAAAGCTATCAGAAGCAGTTCTTCTACAGCAACGAAGAGCTGGATTCCGTTATCCGCGTGCTGGGTGAAAACGGCCAGGAAGCGGTGGGTTCGATGGGCGACGATACGCCGTTCGCCGTGCTCTCCAGCCAGCCGCGCATTATTTACGACTACTTCCGCCAGCAGTTCGCCCAGGTGACTAACCCGCCTATCGATCCGCTGCGTGAAGCGCACGTGATGTCGCTTGCGACAAGCATCGGCCGCGAGATGAACGTTTTCTGCGAAGCTGAAGGCCAGGCGCACCGCCTGAGCTTTAAATCGCCGATTCTGCTCTACTCCGACTTTAAACAGCTCACCACGCTTGAAGAAGAGCACTATCGCGCCGATACGCTCGATATCACCTTCTCGCCTGCGCAGGCAACGCTGGAAGAGACCGTTAAAGCGCTGTGCGATAAAGCCGAACAGATGGTGCGCAACGGCACCGTGCTGCTGGTGCTCTCGGATCGCAACATCGCCAAAGATCGTCTGCCGGTACCGGCACCGATGGCCGTCGGTGCTATTCAGACGCGGCTGGTGGAACAGAGCCTGCGCTGCGACGCCAACATTATTGTCGAAACCGCCAGCGCCCGCGATCCGCACCACTTCGCCGTACTGCTGGGCTTCGGCGCCACCGCTATCTATCCGTATCTCGCCTACGAAACGCTGGCGAAACTGGTGGATACCGGCGCTATCGAAAAAGATTACCGCAGCGTGATGCTGAACTACCGCAACGGCATCAACAAAGGGCTTTACAAGATCATGTCCAAAATGGGCATCTCGACCATCGCTTCTTACCGCTGCTCCAAACTGTTTGAAGCCGTCGGCCTGCACCGCGACGTCTCCGAGCTTTGCTTCCAGGGCGTGGTCAGCCGCATCGGCGGCGCGGGCTTCGCCGACTTCGAACAGGATCTGCTGAACCTGTCGAAGCGCGCCTGGCTTGTGCGCAAACCGCTCGTGCAGGGCGGATTGCTGAAATATGTTCACGGTGGCGAATACCACGCCTACAACCCGGATGTGGTGCGCACCCTCCAGCAGGCGGTACAGAGCGGCGACTACAGCGACTATCAGCAATACGCGAAGCTGGTTAACGAACGTCCGGCGGCGACGCTGCGCGATCTGCTGGCGCTGAACCCGCAGGCGGACGCGGTGCGCGTGGAAGATGTCGAACCGGCGAGCGAGCTGTTCAAACGTTTTGATACCGCGGCGATGTCTATCGGCGCGCTGAGCCCGGAAGCGCATGAGTCGCTGGCGGAGGCGATGAACAGCCTCGGCGGATTCTCAAACTCCGGCGAAGGCGGCGAAGATCCGGCGCGTTACGGCACCAATAAAGTGTCGCGCATTAAGCAGGTGGCCTCCGGCCGCTTCGGCGTGACGCCCGCGTATCTGGTCAACGCCGATGTGATTCAGATTAAAGTGGCGCAGGGCGCGAAACCGGGTGAAGGCGGTCAGCTGCCTGGCGATAAAGTCACCCCGTACATCGCGCGTCTGCGTTATTCGGTGCCGGGCGTGACGCTGATCTCCCCGCCGCCGCACCACGACATCTACTCGATTGAAGATCTGGCGCAGCTGATTTTCGACTTAAAACAGGTCAACCCGAAGGCGATGATCTCCGTGAAGCTGGTGTCTGAGCCGGGCGTGGGCACCATCGCCACCGGCGTGGCGAAAGCCTATGCGGATCTCATCACCATCGCAGGCTACGACGGCGGCACGGGCGCAAGCCCGCTCTCCTCCGTGAAATACGCGGGCTGCCCGTGGGAGCTGGGTCTTGTGGAAACGCAGCAGGCGCTGGTCGCCAACGGTCTGCGCCATAAGATTCGCCTGCAGGTGGATGGCGGCCTGAAAACCGGTCTCGATATTATCAAAGCGGCCATCCTTGGCGCGGAAAGCTTCGGCTTCGGCACCGGCCCGATGGTGGCGCTGGGCTGTAAATATCTGCGTATTTGCCATCTGAACAACTGCGCCACCGGCGTGGCGACCCAGGATGACAAGCTGCGTAAAAACCACTACCACGGCCTGCCGTTCAAAGTGACCAACTACTTTGAATTCATCGCCCGTGAAACGCGTGAAATCATGGCTCAGCTTGGCGTGACGCGTCTGGTGGATCTGATTGGCCGCACGGATCTTCTGAAAGAGCTGGAAGGCTTTACGGCGAAGCAGCAGAAACTGGATCTGGCGAAACTGCTGGAAACCGCCGAGCCGCATCCGGGCAAAGCGGTCTACTGCACCGAAAGCAACCCGCCGTTCGATAAAGGCGACCTGAACGCGCAGCTGCTGGCCCAGGCGAAACCGTATGTCGATAGCCGCCAGAGCAAAACGTTCTGGTTTGATATCCGCAACACCGACCGCTCCGTTGGGGCGCTGCTGTCGGGCTACATTGCGCAGTCGCACGGCGATCAGGGGCTGGCTTCTGATCCCATCAAAGCGTACTTCACCGGGACGGCCGGACAGAGCTTCGGCGTCTGGAACGCAGGCGGCGTGGAGCTGCATCTGACGGGCGATGCCAACGACTATGTCGGCAAAGGCATGGCGGGCGGCTTGCTGGCGATTCGTCCGCCGGTAGGGTCGTCATTCAAGAGCTATGAAGCGAGCATTATCGGCAACACCTGCCTGTATGGCGCGACGGGCGGCCGTCTCTACGCCGCAGGCCGCGCGGGCGAGCGTTTCGCAGTGCGTAACTCCGGCGCGATTACCGTCGTGGAAGGCATCGGTGATAACGGCTGTGAATATATGACCGGCGGCATCGTCTGTATTCTCGGCAAAACCGGCGTGAACTTCGGCGCGGGCATGACGGGCGGTTTCGCTTACGTGCTCGATGAAGACGGCGAGTTCCGTAAACGCGTGAACCCGGAGCTGGTGGAAGTGCTGAATGTCGACGAGTTAGCGATTCATGAAGAACACCTGCGCGGGCTTATCACCGAGCATGTTCAACAGACCGGTTCACACCGCGGCGAAGAGATCCTGGCGAACTGGCCGGCGTTCTCAGCCAAATTCGCGCTGGTTAAACCGAAGTCCAGTGATGTAAAAGCATTGTTGGGTCACCGTAGTCGTTCCGCAGCCGAGCTGCGGGTGCAGGCGCAGTAAGAGGTCACGATTGATGAGTCAGAACGTTTACCAATTTATCGACTTACAGCGCGTTGATCCGCCGAAAAAGCCGCTTAAGATCCGTAAAATTGAGTTTGTGGAAATCTATGAGCCCTTCTCAGAAGGCCAGGCCAAAGCGCAGGCAGACCGCTGCCTGTCGTGCGGCAACCCTTACTGTGAATGGAAATGTCCGGTCCATAACTACATCCCTAACTGGCTGAAGCTTGCCAACGAAGGGCGCATTTTCGAAGCCGCTGAGCTGTCTCACCAGACTAACACGCTGCCGGAAGTGTGCGGCCGCGTCTGTCCACAGGATCGCCTGTGCGAAGGTTCCTGCACGCTGAATGACGAATTCGGCGCGGTGACCATCGGCAACATCGAGCGCTATATCAACGATAAAGCGTTCGAAATGGGCTGGCGGCCGGATCTCTCCGGCGTGAAGCCGACCGGCAAACGCGTCGCTATCGTGGGCGCAGGCCCGGCAGGCCTTGCGTGCGCCGACGTGCTGACGCGCAACGGCGTAAAAGCGGTCGTGTTTGACCGTAACCCGGAAATCGGCGGCCTGCTGACTTTCGGCATTCCGGCCTTTAAGCTCGAAAAAGAAGTGATGACGCGCCGTCGTGAAATCTTCACCGGCATGGGGATTGAATTCCGGCTTAATACCGAAGTGGGCCGCGATGTCCAGATGAGCGATCTGCTGGGCGATTATGACGCGGTCTTCCTCGGCGTCGGCACCTATCAGTCGATGCGCGGCGGGCTGGAAAACGAAGACGCGCCGGGCGTGTATGAAGCGCTGCCGTTCCTTATCGCCAATACCCGTCAGATTATGGGCTTTGAGGAAGACGCGCAGCAGCCGTACATCAGCATGGAAGGCAAACGCGTGGTGGTGCTGGGCGGTGGTGATACCGCGATGGACTGTGTGCGTACCTCGGTGCGCCAGGGGGCGACTCACGTCATCTGCGCTTACCGTCGTGATGAAGAGAACATGCCGGGCTCCCGCCGCGAAGTGAAAAACGCACGCGAAGAAGGCGTTGAGTTCCAGTTCAACGTGCAGCCGCTTGGCGTTGAAATTAACGCCAACGGCAAAGTGTGCGGCGTGAAAATGGCGCGCACGCAGATGGGCGAGCCGGATGAAAAAGGCCGTCGTCGCGCCGAAATCGTGCCGGGCTCCGAGCATGTGCTGCCGGCTGATGCCGTGGTGATGGCGTTCGGCTTCCGTCCGCACAGCATGGAATGGCTGGCGCAGCACAGCGTGGAGCTGGATTCGCAGGGCCGTGTGATTGCGCCGGAAGGCAGTGAAAACGCCTTTCAGACCAGCAACCCGAAAATCTTCGCGGGTGGCGATATCGTGCGTGGCTCCGATCTGGTGGTGACCGCAATTGCTGAAGGCCGTAAAGCAGCAGACGGCATCATGAACTACCTCGAAGTCTGACCGTTTCGTCTGACGTTATAAAGGGAAGCCTCGCGCTTCCCTTTTTTATTTCATTTATCAATAAAGCAACCTTTTTTTCATTCCAGAAAAAGACTTCTGAAAGTAATCAATCATCGGATAACGCCTCCCGGTTAATTCCTTTTCCTGACTTTGTCACCGACTATATTCCTCCGAGCGCCTCATTATTCACCGATTATTTACAGCATCTATTAATATGGGTTCAGTATGAAATAAGATAGGCAGAACCATAATTTTATTATATTTATAAATTCTGTATCTTTCGGAAAGCATGTTATTTATGAGGACAATGAAATAAGCTGCCGCGACGCCGACACTTAATTCAACGCATTATTATATTGGACGTAATTATGGATACTTCTAAAACATTCAGGATGAACGTTGTCACAAAGCTGATACGCAATATTTTCCCGCTTATCGTTTTGTCCTCGCCAGTGATGGCAAATGCAGAAACTATTATTTCCAAAGATACCAGTAGTAGTTATATCGTCAGCGGTGACACTGATTATATCGTTAACCCTGACGTGACGATGTCCTCGTCAAAAACCAAACCTGCCGTCTCTGTTCAAGGTGAAGACATCGTTACCTTTACGAATAATGGCACCATTAAGAATGATTATGGCAATGCCATGCAGGTTGAAATTGACGGGCAAAGCTCAGACATGTTTACCCTGCAAAATAAAGGAACGATTAGCAGCGTAAATACCGGCATTAGCGTCACTGACGCTCAAAATGTCACCCTCGTTAATACCGGCACTATCTCCGGCAACGATTACGCGATTTCTTTCGAAAACGACGGTAATAATGCGCTGGTGCTTAAAGCAGGCTCCAGCCTCGGTGGCGATGTTATTACCACAGGCTCTGCCAACACGACGATTACCCTGAACGACAGCGGTAACGAGGACAGCAATTTTACCGGCGCGAACGAAGGCGACGGGTTTAAATCGCTGACGATGGACGGCAGCGACTGGACGCTGACCGGTAATGTCGATCTGACGGGTGAAGGCGACAGCCTTATCGTCAAAACCGGCAACCTGACGCTCGGCGGTGATGTAAAAAACAGCGGCGCAACGTTAATTAACGATGCGGCCTCGCTGCAAATCGGTACTGGCACGGGCGACAACGCGTCGCTGGAAGGTAACGTCACCAACAACGGTACGCTGATTTTCAACCAGGCGGCAGATTACATCTTCGCGGGCGATATTTCCGGCACCGGTAACCTCGTCAAAGAAGATGCCAACACGCTGACGCTCACGGGTAACAACAGCTTTAGCGGCGACACCACGCTTAAAGGCGGCACGACCCTTGTGGCCGAAAACGCCACGATGGGGCCAGACGGCGGCACCGGCATCATTAATATCGACAGCGGTGCCACGCTCGCGTCGGCGGGCACCGTCAACAGCAGCGTGGCGATTGCCGCAGGCGGCGTACTGGCGTCCTGGAATGCTGTCAGTGGCAATGAAAACGCCTCTACCCCGGCTGCGGGTAACACCATCAATGGCGACGTGACCAACCAGGGCACGCTGCAAATCGCGGGCAATAACAGCGTTGGTAATACCTTTACGATTAACGGCAACTACACCGGCGATGAGAATAGCCGCATCGTCATGAATACCGAGGCGGGTGCAGACAACTCTCCAACCGATCATCTCGCCATTACCGGTAATAGCGCTGGCAGCTCCTCACTTGAAGTGGCCAATATCGGCGGTCAGGGCGCACAAACCATCAACGGTATTGAGCTTATCAGCGTTGACGGCGCTTCTGATGCATCCTTCACGCTCGGTAAACCCGTCGTGGCGGGCATGTGGGAATACGATCTGTATAAGCACAACGACGGTAACTGGTATCTGGAGTCCAAAGCCAGCGATACGCCAGACCCGACGCCGGATCCAACGCCAGACCCGGATGATAATGGCGGCGATAATGGCGGTAACGATGACGGTGGTGATAACGGCGGTAACGATAATGGCGGCGGCGATACGCCACCGGCTCCGGAGGTTTATCGTCCGGAGGCTGGCGTCTATATGGCGAACTACCTGGCCGCACAGCAGATGTTTATTCACAAGCGTGACGACCGCGATCAGCTGATGCTGCGCGACGCTGACGATCTGAATACCTGGATGTACGTTAAAGGCGAGTATAACGACGGCAACTTCGCGGACAGCAATCTGAAATATAAAATCCGCTCCGCCGTGGTGCAGTTAGGCAGCGACTTCCTGAGCAAAGATCTCTCCACCGGCACGCTGCACAGCGGTTTTATGCTGGGCGCAGGCTACAGCGACACCACTGCAGATGCGCGCCATAATTCGCGCTCGGCAGATGGCCGCGTTAACGGTTATAACGTCGGCGTGTATGCTACCTGGCAGGAAGATCAGAAACTGCGTCTTGGCAGTTATATCGACAGCTGGGCGTCTTACAGCTGGTATAACAGCCAGGTGAATGGCGACGATATGCCGGGCGAGAAGTATGACAGCCAGGGCTATGCCGCGTCTCTGGAAGTCGGCCATGCCTGGCTGGTGCCGTCAGAGAAAGCGCGCACCATGAAGTTTGAACCGCAGGGCCAGGTGGTTTACAGCAATCTGGATCAGGATGACCACGTTGAATATAACGGCACGCGCATCAATACGCCGGATAATGACGCTGTGCTGGGCCGTATTGGCGTCAAGGCAAGTTACGTGGATCAGAAAGCCGTAGAAACCTGGCAGCCTTACGGCGCGGTGAACTGGCTCATCGGCAACGGTATGAGCGATCTGAACTTTAACGACGAGACGCTGGACTCAAACGTGCCGTCTAACCGCTTCCAGCTGGAAACGGGCGTCAGCGGTAAAGTAAATGACGCAACCACCGTTTCCTTCCGGGTCAGCAGCGAATGGGGCGATAACTCCTACAACGCGTATTCTGGCCACATGCTGGTGAACTATCGCTGGTAATTGCAGGCACAGAGACTAGTAATCAGCCCGGTAGAAACGACCGGGCTTTTTTTATGCCTGGAGCGCGCTGCGATGAAGCTTTAAGACGACCTTTTTGATTTCTGCTGGCTGCCTGATACTGCACCCGGGTTTATGCGGCTCACCCGGCATAAAAACGATAAACATGCCAGGCTCCATGATAATGGTCTGCTCTGCCTCAATGCGCGCGCAAAGCTGATAGTCCTCGGCCTCATGCCGCTCGCCGCACTCCCGTGCGCTGCCCGCGAGGCCATAACGCACCTGTTCCTGACCTTCCAGCAGAATCTGAATGTCTATGTAGTCCTGATGAAGTTCAGCACGCTTTTCCTGCGCAGCCTGTGTTGTAAAACACATCACGTTCATTAATAACCGCTCGCCCAACACATAACTGCCGGGCGCTTTGTGCGCCGGATGGCTCTCCAGCGCCTGCACGATAGCGTCAATCATTACCGGCGGCAGCCCTGCGGCATCAACCTTCTTAATATGTCCTGCAATCATACGTTTTCTCCCTGAGCGAGTAGCGCGGCCCCGATTAAGCCAGCATCGTGACGATAATGTGCCGCCGCAAGAGGCGTCTGAAACGCTGCGGGCTCACGAGCAAGAGCGTCGCGCACCCGCGGCAAATAACCGTCCGCCAGGCCGATACTGCCGCCTATCACCGCGAGCTGACAGTCGGTAACCGCTTTGAGATCGGCAATCAGCCGCGCCAGCGTCCGGGCAGAGCGCCCCACGAGAGCTATCGCCGCAGGCTCGCCCTCGCTGGCTTTCGCAAAAATCGCTTTCGCGTCGAGCCCGGCAAGCGTGTCTGTCGCTGCCGCCGCAAGCGCACGCCCGGAGGCGATAGCCTCCACACACCCTGTTCGCCCACAGCCGCAGCGCGGTCCGCCAGGATCGGCAAGCGTATGACCAAAGTGCCCCGCCAGGCCGCTCTGCCCTGTCTGCAGTTGCCCATGAATAATGACGCCGCCGCCAACGCCGGTAGATACCGTGATAAACACCATCTCGCTCACCATGTCTTTGCGCGCATGGTATTCCGCCCAGGCAGCCGCCTGCGCATCATTGACGGCAAGACACGGTAAGCCGGTCATCTGCGATACGGTTTCAGTCAAAGGGAAATGCGTAAGACCGCCGAGATTGTCGGGATTCATCGCTGTCAGCACGCCGTGGTGAATGACACCGGTAGCCGCAATCGCCACCCGATCTGCGTACACTTTCAGTGGGGAGAGTAACGCCTCAAGCGCCGCGCTGAGCGCTTGCGGCGTTTTGCTGGCAGGCGTGGGTATTTCCCGCCGCCCGCTGATACGCAGTGACGCATCAACCGTTGCGGCAGCCAGTTTGGTGCCACCTATGTCTATCGCCAGTACGTTCATGGCCTCTCCTTTTGCATCACATTGCAACACCACAGGCGATGCGCAGGCCCGCGGATAAACGCCCGTGACACACCGCTGGCGTTATTTATTAGACAGAGTAAAGGCATAGACACTCCTTGTGGGTGAGACGCCCCGGCGCACCGCCGGGCGCCGGTTAACTTTTACTTTTGACCAGACCACGCTTACGCCCGCTAACAGCCTGCGCGCCGCTAAGCGGCTTTCCGTCCGTCGCGTCGTGCGTGCGTAACGCCTCTGGCCGAAGCCAGCGTTGCACCCGCGAAGGCATATCAAGCCCAATCAGCAGGACCACGACAAACGTCAGGCCGAACGAAAGTGAACAGAGCGCAGCGCCGAGATGTAGCCGCTCGGCAATCAGCGCGCCAAGTACGGGAGCCAGCGCGCCGCCTAACGCACCGACGTTATAGGTAAACCCGAGCCCCGCGGCACGCTGGTCTGTATCGAAATAGCCGCCAATAAGCTTCGGTAAAATGCCGGAGATCCCTTGCCCAAGCATCTGCTGAAAGAAAAGCAGCAGGCCCAGCACCCAGACATTTGCGCCGCCAATGGCGAAAACCGGAATGATGAGTACCTGCGAAGCCAGCAGGCTGTACACATAGGCACGGCGCGTACCGAGCCAGTCACCGAGAAAACCGCCCACGCAGCAGCCCACCGCCGCGCCAAAGCCGCTGAAGAATAAAACGCGTGCCACGGTTGCCGGTTCGTACGCCAGTTCGGTTTTAAGATAGGTTGGCAGTAGCGCCTGAATAGGCCATGAATAAAGAAAAGCGAACAGGACGATAACCATCAGCGTAACGCCGGTCGGCCACCGCGGGCCGCTACTTTGCACCATGAAGCTGATAAAAATTGCGGCGCAGACCAGCCCGAGTGCCGCGACAATAACCGCGCTGTTCAGCTCGCCGGTAAAGCAGAGCCAGAGTGAAACCGAGGCGAGCAGGGTTAATACGATGTTGATAACGCGGTGTTCGCCACGATACAGGATATCGACCATCGTGCGCACCGGGGTCTTTTCGCTACGGCGCGCCTCCCAGTCGTGCGCTTCAGGAATATTTTTACGCAGCCAGAGCGCAAAAACGATCGGCAGAATGCCGATGAAAAAGAGCGCGCGCCAGCCCCAGACCGGCACCACCAGACTGTAGACAAAGGCGGCGACAACCGCGCCGACAGAGAATCCTGAGATAAGAAAACCGCTGGCTTTGTTACGCAACGCCTTCGGCCAACTTTCAATGACATAGGTTGCGCTGGCACCATATTCACCGGCCATGCCAATGCCTATCACCAGGCGCGCGATAAACAGCGTGGTATAACCCGGCGCTAAACCGCAGGCGAGTGTGCCGACGGAGAAAAGTACGATGCTTGAGATCATCGCAAGGCGTCGTCCATAGCGGTCGCCCATCGCGCCCAGCATTAAACCGCCGAACCAGCGAGAGATAAACGCGGCGGAAATCAGGCTCGCTGCCTGAATCGTAGTGAGGCCAAATTCATCCTGAATTTCGGTTAATACCAGTGCGATTAAGACAAAATCGAAACCATCAAGCAGATAACCCAGCCAGGCGGCGGAAAATGCCCGCCATTGCGCCCGGTTAAGGTGGCGATACCACGGGATAAGTTGTGTCGTTTTAGTCATATGACGCTCCCGCGATGGGCTGTGCCCATACGCTGTAAGGTAAGGTACCGGGTGAAGCGGAGTCAGGCCTGACACAAACAGGCCTGACAGAGGTCATTAGCTCAGCTGTGCTTTTTCTTGTTGCAGCTGAGCCGCCAGCGCCTTGAGTGCCGGCAGATACTGTTCCGCTACTGGCGCAAAAGGCTTGCGGCATAGCGGCACGGAAACCACATCCATGTAGTGAAGAACGGTTTTCAGGCCACGAAAGACGCCTGTTTTGATAAGCAGATCGATAACCTGATTGCAGTCACGCTGCAGCCGTTGCGCGGTGGCGATATCGCCTTCGTTTAATGCTTTCACGATGTGCATGTAGCGCCAGCCCATGATGTTGTAAGTGCTGCCAATGCCGCCGTCGGCACCTGCCAGCAGCCCGGATGCGAAGATCTCGTCATAGCCGTTGTAGAGCACCAGATCCGGATGCGCGCGGCGGATCTGCTCCATCTGATACAGATCGCCTGAGGTCTGCTTCAGCGCACCTACGCCAGGCAGCGTCACCAGCGTGCTGATTTGATCAAGCGACAACCTGACGCCGCTCAGTGCCGGAATGTTATAAACCACCATCGGCAGGCCGTCCGCTGAGGCAATAATGGCGCGGTAGTGGTCGCAGTGTTCTTCAAAACTAAACGGGTAGTAGAACGGCGTGACGGCAGACACCGCGTCAAACCCGTAGCGACTGGCGGCAGCGGCCAGTTGCTGGCTTTCCGCCGTGCTCACGCAGCCAACATGCGCTATCAACGTGACTTTTCCCTTAGCCTCTTCGGCGACAATTTCCAGTACCTCTTCGCGTTCCGCGCAGCTTTGAACAAACGCTTCCCCTGTCGAACCACCGACATACAGGCCGTCAATGCCCTGACTGATGTTAAAGCGCACCAGACGGCGCAGGCTCTCTTTGTCCAGGCGCTGCTGCTGGTCAAAAGGGGTCAGAAGTGCGGGCATCACCCCGCGTAATGGTGCGGTCATAAGAACATCCTCATCTGTTAAGTGAGAATGACTATATACCTTTATACCTGTTATACCAGATCAAATATTCACCAGCCTGCCACATAAGCGCGGTTATGCGATCGGCTTCACTCTTTGATCAGGGAGGATCGAAATTATTTGCGGGATTTTTTCTTCTGGCTGAGCGCCTGCCAGGTCGCAAAAACGCTGTTCAGATGCGTTTGTAGCGCGCGGTCAGCTTCATCAGGATCGCGTTTGCGGATAGCGTCAACAATCGCAATGTGCTGCTGGTAACTGATATTGTTGTGCTCAATCAACTCTGCGTCAGGCACGGCAGGACGCGCAGCGATAAGCCAGTCCAGCAGGGCCACATGAATGGCCATAAAAATGGGATTACCGGGGATTTCAGCCAGAACGCGATGGAACTCTACATCCGAGCGGATAAACTGCGCGTTATCCGCGAGCGACTGGCGATTAATGTCCAGCGCTTTGGTCAGCCGTTCGAGCTGTTCGTCGGTGGCTTTCTCAGCCGCGTAGCGCACCAGGCTGGATTCAAAAAACAGTCGTAGCTGTTCGAAATGGGCGATGCCGCCCGGATGAGAAAGGAAATCCTTCGCCATACCGGAGAGCTCGCTAATGATCGTGTCTGCGGAAGGGCGCGATACACGGGCGCGCTCGCCGTTACTGATTTGCACCAGCCCTTTACGCTTCAGCGCCGCCAGCGCCTCCCTGACAGAAGGACGCCCCACGTTGAAAAAGGCCATTAACTCACGCTCGGAAGGCAGCGGCTCCCCTTCCGCAAATTCACGGCGGCGGATCATCTGCTCCAGTTCTTCCTCTACCATTTCAGAAAGCTTTTTGCGCGCCAGCGGACGGCGGCCCAGGCTGCGCCCGATAGCGTCGGAAGCATCTTCAGATTGTGAGTCGAATGGGTTCATAGACGGCATGTTATTGAAAGGTGACACTTTACTCATCCTATCACAGGATTTTCAGG
This sequence comes from Cronobacter sp. HA18003, assembly GCF_011605905.1. Taxonomy (NCBI): domain Bacteria; kingdom Pseudomonadati; phylum Pseudomonadota; class Gammaproteobacteria; order Enterobacterales; family Enterobacteriaceae; genus Cronobacter; species Cronobacter sp. HA18003. The sequence continues at coordinate 476,843 of NZ_JAANQO010000023.1, forward strand.
CTGGCGAAACACCGGGCGGATAACAAAACAGGCCCATCGGGCCTGTCAGGAATTACTTAACCACGCGCAGCGCAGGGCGTCCGCCACGCGGCGGCGGCTCGTCACCCGGATCGTTATCATCCGCATCGTCAGGCTTATCGCCATCAATGACAGACATGACCGTTTCCGGCTCTTCCGCGCTGTTTTCGTCGTTCAGGCTCGCCATCTCTTCATCATAAGCGGCTTCGGGCTCGAACATCGTACCGGCGCCGTTTTCACGGGCGTAGATAGCCAGCACGGCTGCCAGCGGCACGGTGACCTGACGCGGTACGCCGCCGAAACGGGCGTTGAAACGCACTTCGTCATTCGCCAGTTCCAGATTACCGACCGCGCGCGGCGCGATATTGAGAACAATTTGCCCGTCGCGCGCGTACTCCAGCGGCACCAGCACGCCCGGCAGCGTCACATCCACGACCAGGTGCGGCGTCAGCTGGTTATCCAGCAGCCATTCATAGAAGGCACGCAACAGATAAGGACGACGTGGAGAGAGCTGAGAGATATCCATAAGGTTTAGCCCCGGGTTTGCAGACGGATTTCGCGCTCGGCTTCGGTCAGCGAAGCCAGGAACGAATCACGCTCAAACACGCGAGTCATATAACCTTTGAGCTCTTTAGCGCCCGCACCGCTGAACTCAACACCTAACTGCGGCAGACGCCACAGCAGCGGTGCCAGATAGCAATCCACCAGGCTGAACTCATCGCTCAGGAAATAGGGCTTCTGACCGAATACCGGCGCGATAGCCAGCAGCTCTTCACGCAGCTGTTTACGCGCGTTATCGGCTTCCTGGGCGGAACCACTGACAATCACGTTCATCAGCGAGTACCAGTCTTTCTCGATACGGTGCATATACAGGCGGCTTTCACCGCGGGCCACCGGGTACACCGGCATTAACGGCGGGTGCGGGAAACGCTCATCGAGATATTCCATAATGATGCGCGACTCCCACAGAGTCAGTTCACGGTCTACCAGCGTCGGCACGCTTTGATTTGGGTTGAGGTCAATCAGATCCTGCGGCAGGTTATCCGTTTCCACATGCTCAATTTCAAAGCTGACACCTTTCTCAGCCAGCACAATGCGGACCTGATGGCTGTAGATATCAGTAGGACCAGAAAACAGCGTCATTACCGAACGTTTGTTGGCAGCGACAGCCATGAAAACCTCCAGGTATATTCAGAAAGTTACTGCTACCAGCCGCAAACACGACTGGCCTTATTAATCACCCTTCCGTGCCGAACTTTCTTCCGTCTCTAAAACGAACAAAACGTGAACAGTTACCAGCATTTGGGCACAAAATTGGATGATAGTTTACCAGATTTTGCGCAGCTTGTGGTGAGAGGTTTTATCCGATTGCCGTAAATGGGCGGGATTTCAGTAGATTAGCGGCCAGATAAAAATTCCGGGCATAAAAAAACCCGGCGTTGTGCCGGGTTTTTCGCCAATTCGATTCTGCCAAAGCAGAAAAGGATTAACGTTTGGAGAACTGCGGACGACGACGTGCTTTACGCAGACCGACTTTCTTACGTTCAACCTGACGAGCGTCACGAGTAACGAAGCCAGCTTTACGCAGTTCAGAGCGCAGAGACTCATCGTACTCCATCAGAGCGCGGGTGATACCGTGACGGATCGCACCAGCCTGACCGGAGATACCACCACCTTTAACGGTGATGTACAGATCCAGTTTCTCAACCATGTCGACCAGTTCCAGCGGCTGACGAACTACCATGCGGGCAGTTTCGCGACCGAAGTACTGTTCCAGAGAACGCTGGTTGATAACGATTTTACCGTTGCCCGGTTTGATAAACACACGAGCGGCGGAGCTTTTGCGGCGACCAGTGCCGTAGTATTGATTTTCAGCCATTGCCATAATCCCGATTAGATGTCCAGAACTTGCGGTTGCTGCGCCGCGTGGTTGTGCTCGTTGCCCGCGTAAACTTTCAGTTTACGGTACATAGCACGGCCCAGAGGGCCCTTCGGCAGCATGCCTTTAACCGCGATTTCAATTACGCGCTCAGGACGGCGGGCAATCATCTCTTCAAAGGTCGCTTCTTTGATACCACCGATGTGGCCAGTGTGGTGGTAGTACATTTTGTCAGAACGCTTGTTGCCGGTTACAGCAACTTTTTCTGCGTTCAGAACGATGATGTAATCACCGGTATCAACGTGCGGAGTGTATTCCGCTTTGTGCTTACCGCGCAGGCGACGAGCCAGTTCGGTAGCCAGACGGCCCAGAGTTTTACCGGTCGCGTCAACAACGTACCAGTCGCGTTTTACGGTTTCTGGTTTAGCTGTAAAAGTTTTCATTAAAAGCTTACCCAAATATAGAGTTACACGTTGGCGAACACCCAAACGCTTAAATTGAGTTGAGGTTCACACGACAAAGTCCGCAAACCTACCCCCTCGGATATGTTTTCGGCACATAAAAGTTTCGGGAAAAAAACTTTCTTGTAACGTGGGGTCGCAAGATTATAGAGAAGTCGAGTATAAAGATCGACCCCTTTTATCAGGAAAGTGCCCGAATTCGCTCCCCTGCGGGCAGAGGAGCGGCCAGGCGTCAGGCCAGGTGCGGGCGTTTGAGGTATTCCTCGCTCTGCATCTCCTGCAAACGCGAGAGGCAACGCTTAAATTCAAACTGCAACTGCTCGCCCTGATAGATGTCATCCAGCGGCGCATCCGCCGAGACCACCAGCTTCACCTGGCGTTCATAAAATTCATCCACCAGCGCGATAAAGCGCCGCGCCGCGTTCTCGGTGGAAGTGGTCATCACCGGCACGTCAAACAACAGCACGGTATGGAACTGGCGCGACAGCGCGATGTAGTCATGCTGGCTGCGCGCGTCCACGCATAAGGTGGCGAAGGACGCGGCCAGCGTCTGGTTTTCCACACCAAGCGTCGGCAGCGGGCGATGGTTAATCTCAAGCGACGGTGCCGCCGCGGCGTTACGCGGTGCGCCCGCCAGCGCCTGCCAGAGTTTGTCCATCTGGCGCGCCGTCTCTTCACTGCGCGGCGAGAGCCACAAATGCGCCTGAGTCAGCGTGCGCAGGCGGTAATCGATACCCGCATCGACGTTCATCACATCGCAATGCGCTTTAATCGCCTCGATAGCCGGCAGAAAACGCGTGCGCTGCAGGCCGTTGCGGTACAGCTCATCGGGCGGAATATTTGACGTCGCGACAAGCGTAATGCCGCGCGCAAACAGCGCCTGCATCAGGCCACCAAGCAGCATGGCATCGGTAATATCGGAGACAAAAAATTCATCGAAGCAGATAACGTCCGCCTGCGCTTTAAAGCCATCGGCGACCACTTCCAGCGGATCGGTCTGCCCTTGCAGCGCGGCGAGCTCTTCATGCACGCGCAGCATAAAGCGGTGAAAATGCAGCCTGAGTTTGCGCTCGCCCGGCAGGCTATGAAAGAACAGATCCATCAGCCAGGTTTTGCCGCGCCCGACGCCGCCCCACATATATAAGCCGCGTACCGGCGCTTCACTGAGCGCTTCTTCACGTTTTCCAAACAGCTTGCCGACTTTGGTCAGCAGGCCGCCACGAGCAGGCGCTGGCGCGTCGGTTTTCTGCGAAAGGGCCTGCCAGATAAGATTCAGACGATTTACCGCTTCATGTTGTACGTCGTCCGGCTGATGGGTGCCCTCTTTCAGGGCCTGTTGGTAGCGCGATGTCGGAGAGATGCTCTGCATATATTATTCTTACTTCCTGAAAACGTTCGCCGCAGCGTTATTTTGGCCAAAAAAAGGCCGCTCTACACTACGCCATGCCGCTCCAGGATTCCACTTCTCCTGAATTAGCGGTTATAGTGGGTTTACCGGTCGACGGCACGCAGACGAGAAACCAAGCCTCGCCGTTACCACCCTACGGAATCACAAGACAACGGGAGATGTTCATGACCTGGGAATATGCGCTTATTGGGTTAGTCGTCGGCATCATTATCGGCGCCGTCGCTATGCGTTTCGGTAACCGCAAATTACGTCAACAGCAGGCTCTGCAGTACGAGCTTGAGAAAAACAAAGCGGAGCTTGACGACTACCGCGAAGAACTGGTCAGCCACTTCGCCCGCAGCGCCGAACTGCTGGATAACATGGCGCACGACTATCGTCAGCTTTATCAGCACATGGCGAAAAGCTCCAGCAGCCTGCTGCCGGAAATGTCCGCAGAGACCAACCCGTTCCGCAATCGCCTTGCGGAATCGGAAGCGAGCAACGATCAGGCGCCGGTCCAGATGCCGCGCGACTATTCGGACAGCGCGTCTGGTCTGCTGCGTACCGGCGCGAAGCGCAACTGATTCAGCTAACTATCCTTACCGTCGGGCGCATTTGCGCCCGCTTTTCTTTGGGCGCTGACTATGCTTATTCTGAGCGCTGCCGTCCCGATGACAGCATTGTTACGACATTGAGAATTCAATAATATCCGTGTTTTCAGGTGACTTTTATAACCAGGTTGCGAGAGCTGCGTTCATGAAAAAACAAACCCTGCTGTTAAGTGCGTTAGCGTTAAGTCTCGGTTTATCTCTGTCGGCGCCCGCGCCGGTGCTCGCTGCGCTGCCCTCGCAGGTGCCGGGCCAGCCTGCGATCCCAAGCCTCGCGCCGATGCTGGAAAAAGTGCTGCCTGCGGTTGTCAGCGTGCGGGTGGAAGGCACCGCCGTGCAGGAACAGCGCGTGCCGGAAGAGCTCAAAAAGTTTTTCGGCGAATCGATGCCAGACCAGCAGGCACAGCCGTTTGAAGGTCTCGGCTCGGGCGTCATCATCGACGCCGCGAAAGGCTATGTGCTCACCAATAATCACGTGATTAATCATGCCCAGAAAATCAGCGTTCAGCTCAATGACGGCCGCGAGTTCGACGCCAAACTGATCGGCGGCGACGACCAGAGCGATATCGCGCTGATCCAGCTGCAAAACGCCAGCAACCTGACGCAAATTCAGATAGCGGATTCCGATAAACTGCGCGTCGGCGATTTCGTGGTGGCCGTCGGCAACCCGTTCGGGCTCGGCCAGACGGCGACGTCCGGCATCGTTTCGGCGTTAGGCCGCAGCGGACTTAATCTCGAAGGCTTCGAAAACTTTATTCAGACCGATGCGTCCATTAACCGCGGTAACTCCGGCGGCGCACTGCTGAACCTCAACGGCGAGCTTATCGGTATCAACACCGCGATTCTCGCGCCGGGCGGCGGTAGCGTCGGCATCGGTTTCGCTATTCCGGCGAATATGGCCCAGACGCTCGCTAAACAGCTGATGCAGTCAGGCGAGGTGAAACGCGGCCTGCTCGGTATTAAAGGCACCGAGATGAGCGCTGATATCGCCAAAGCGTTCAACCTGAATACCCAGCGCGGCGCGTTTGTCAGCGAAGTGCTGCCAAACTCGGGCTCCGCTAAAGCAGGCATTAAAGCGGGCGACGTGATCGTAAGCCTCAATGGCCGCCCGCTGAACAGCTTCGCCGAACTGCGCTCGCGCATCGCCACCACCGAGCCTGGCACGAAAGTGAAGCTGGGCCTGCTGCGCGACGGTAAAGCCCAGGAAGTGGAAGTGACGCTCGATAAAAGCACGTCTTCTTCCGCCAGCGCCGATATCATCGCGCCAGCCTTACAGGGCGCGACGTTAAGCGATGGCCAGCTTAAAGACGGCACCAAAGGCATTACCATTAATAGCGTCGAAAAAGGCAGCGCCGCGGCCCAGGCGGGCCTGCAGAAAGATGACGTGATCGTTGGCGTAAACCGGGCGCGCGTCAGCTCCATCGCTGAAATGCGCAAGCTGCTGGAAAGCAAGCCTGCCATTATCGCGCTGCATATCGTGCGCGGTAACGACAGCCTCTATTTACTGCTGCGTTAATAAACTGAGACAACGGACATCACGCCGCGTGTGATGTCCGTTTAACTCATGATATGCTGCGCCCGTCCCCTGACTACTTATTCCATACACATGTTTCTGAAGCTTTTACGCTCGGTTATTGCGGGGTTGATTGTCGCCGCGTTGCTGCTGACGCTCGTACCTTCCCTGCGCCCCTATAATCCGCTGTTGCAGCAAAAGCTCGACAGCGTCGATGAAACGCCCGTGAGTTATAACCGGGCGGTGCGCCGTGCTGCGCCTGCGGTCGTGAACGTTTATAACCGCAGCCTCGGCGGCAGCAATCGCAGCCAGCTGGAAATTCGCACGCTCGGCTCCGGCGTTATCATGGATCAACGCGGCTATATTCTGACTAACAAACACGTTATCAACGACGCCGATCAGATTATCGTGGCGCTTCAGGATGGCCGCGTGTTTGAAGCGCTGCTGGTAGGTTCAGACAGCCTGACCGATCTGGCCGTGCTGAAAATTAACGCGACCGCCCTGCCGGTAATTCCCATCAACCCACAGCGAATGCCGCATATTGGCGATGTCGTCATGGCAATAGGTAACCCGTACAACCTCGGGCAGACCATTACGCAGGGGATTATCAGCGCCACCGGGCGAATCGGCCTGAACCCGTCCGGACGCCAGAATTTCCTGCAAACCGACGCCTCCATCAACCACGGCAACTCCGGCGGCGCGCTGGTGAACTCGCTTGGCGAGCTGATGGGCATCAACACGCTCTCCTTTGATAAGAGCAACGACGGCGAAACGCCGGAAGGCATCGGTTTTGCGATCCCAACACAGCTCGCCACGCGCATTATGGAAAAACTTATCCGCGACGGGCGCGTGATCCGCGGCTATATCGGTATCAGCGGACGTGAAATTACGCCGATGCACACCCCAGCGGCGGGTATCGATCAGATTCAGGGGATTGTGGTGAACGATGTGGCGCAGGATGGCCCTGCCGCGCGCGCAGGCATTCAGGTGAATGATGTGATTGTGTCGGTTAACAACAAGCCCGCCATCTCCGCGCTGGAAACCATGGATCAGGTGGCGGAAATCCGTCCTGGCTCAGTGATCCCGGTGGAAGTAATGCGAAACGATCGCAAGCTCACCATTCAGGTGACGATTCAGGAATACCCGGCGACGCCGGAATAGCGGTATCGCAGGCATAAAAAAACCGGAACCTGCGTTCCGGTTTTTTTTGCTCGTTAACGCTTACTTGTTAACGAACTCTTCGCCCAGGGCGATATCTTTTTTCAGCGTATCCAGCATGCCTTCCAGCGCTTGCTGTTCATAAGCGCTCAGCGTGCCGATCGGTTTACGCTCTTCAATGCCGTTTTTACCCAGCAACAGCGGCTGTGAGAAGAAGCGGGCATATTCGCCGTCGCCTTCCACATAAGCGCATTCCACCACGCCCTGCTCGCCCTGCAGCGCACGCACCAGGGAGAGACCGAAACGCGCGGCCGCCTGACCCATAGAGAGGGTCGCAGAGCCCCCGCCCGCTTTCGCTTCCACCACTTCGGTGCCCGCATTCTGGATGCGTTTAGTCAGATCGGCCACTTCCTGATCGGTGAAGTTGACGCCCGGGATCTGCGAGAGCAGCGGCAGAATGGTCACGCCAGAGTGACCGCCGATCACTGGCACGTCCAGCTCAGCCGGTTTTTTACCTTTCAGTTCCGCCACAAAGGTGTTGGAGCGGATGATGTCCAGCGTGGTCACGCCAAACAGTTTGTTCTTGTCGTATACGCCTGCTTTTTTCAGCACTTCTGCCGCGATGGCGACCGTGGTGTTCACCGGGTTGGTGATGATGCCGATGCACGCTTTCGGGCAGGTGGTCGCCACCTGCTGAATCAGGTTTTTCACAATGCCTGCGTTCACGTTGAACAGGTCAGAGCGATCCATACCCGGTTTACGGGCAACGCCTGCGGAGATCAGCACCACATCAGCGCCTTCCAGCGCCGGTTTGGCGTCTTCACCGGAGAAACCTTTGATTTTCACGTCGGTCGGGATATGACTCAAATCCACCGCAACCCCTGGGGTTACCGGCGCAATGTCATACAGAGAGAGTTCTGAACCTGAAGGCAGTTGGGTCTTGAGTAGAAGGGCAAGCGCCTGGCCGATACCGCCTGCCGCGCCGAGGACTGCAACTTTCATCCTAAACTCCTTATTATGGTTAGCAATTGTGTGCCGTTACTCCATGAGGTGGCGACCATAATCATCCTGGGAGGAAGTTATAGCACTCTTTTCGCCCGCAGTTTGCGATCGTAGCGCGGTTTAACTGAAAGCGATGCGGCCTTCTCGCCCGGGTGCAGATGACGCGAATACCGCCGGGTCACTACCGAAGCAACATCTCAACAGGCGGTTACATTACACCCTCTTTAAGCATCAAAACAACATCATTTTGATAACATTTAGTTTACTTAAAGCCTTATTTGCGAGTCGTGACGCAGGCATGTTCCTCGATAACGTAATTTGATAAAATTCGTCTCTTTCATAACATTATTTCAGCCCGCCGCAAGGCAGACCATTTGCATAAAAATTCATCACAATGCATAATAATGTTGTTTATTGGCCTGTATACGGGTGATATATGCGTAGCTCCGCAAAACAAGAAGAATTAGTCAAAGCCTTCAAGGCGTTACTAAAAGAAGAGAAGTTCAGTTCTCAGGGCGAAATCGTCCAGGCGCTTCAGGATCAGGGTTTCGAAAACATAAACCAATCCAAAGTCTCCCGCATGTTAACGAAATTTGGCGCCGTGCGTACCCGCAACGCCAAAATGGAGATGGTGTACTGCCTGCCGGTGGAGCTTGGCGTGCCGACGACCTCCAGCCCGCTGAAAAACCTGGTGCTGGATATTGACTACAACGACGCAGTGGTGGTGATTCACACCAGCCCCGGTGCCGCGCAGCTTATCGCGCGCCTGCTGGATTCCCTCGGTAAAGCCGAAGGGATTCTGGGCACCATTGCGGGTGACGACACTATCTTTACCACGCCTGCGCGTGGCTTTACGGTGAAAGATCTCTACGAAGCCATTCTGGTATTGTTCGAGCAGGAACTCTAAGCGCTGTGCCGCCGCCGGATCTTCCGGCGGTTATCCTCTTCCCTTCGTACTTCCACTTTCTTTTAATACCCGAACCGCGTCATCCACCTGTTTTTTGCCGCTACGGCTGCGAGAACGTCTGAAGACCGCACAAATCGTCAAATTCACTCAATCTATTGATTTATCGAAAAATTGCTCTAAAAACGGACTTTTTACCCTCATTTTTATAATGATCGGTAATAAAAACCATGTCCGGACCGAACAAAGTTTCATAGTAAATAATTAGGATCGTATTAATTTTTCGGGTAACTAGTGTATACTTGTTTTTGTGATGAGGGTCACACAATAAGACCCCACCGATAACAATTACGACGAGGAAAAGAACATGAAAACTAAATCTACTGTAACAGCCCTGACACTTCTCTCCATGCTGTCCTTCGGCGCTTTCGCGGCGGACTCCATCAACGCTGAACAGGCGCAGAACCGTCAGTCTATCGGTACCGTTTCTGTTGACGCCGTAAACGCGGCTCCGATGGATCTGCGTGCGATGCTGAATGAAAAAGCAGAAGCGAAAGGCGCAACCGCGTATCGCGTGATTGAAGCCCGTACTGGCGACCACTGGCACGCCACTGCCGAGCTTTATAAATAAGCGTTATAACCGTCAGGCGTTTACGCACGACGAAAGTAATACCTCTCAGCGGCCCGATAAAAACCGTACGCTAACCATTAAGGCCGCTGAATACACCTGCATGAGGAATGAATGATGAAAACGACATTTACCATCGCTGCTCTGGGCCTTGCATCCGTACTTTCATTTGGTGCGAGCGCCGCAGTTCAACAGGTCAACGCGCAACAGGCGCAAAATCTCCAGCCGATGGGCTCCGTCTCCGTGACGCAGCTGAGCGGCTCGCCGATGGATGTTCGCCAGCAACTGGCCGCTAAAGCAGAAAAAGAAGGCGCAAGCAGCTATCGCATCACTGAGCTGACTCAGGGCGATCACTGGCACGCCACGGCAGAACTGTACAAATAAACCCTCGTCGTCTTCTCCGACGACTTTTGCCCCTGCTTCGCGGGGGCCTTTTTGAGGGTTTGGAGTATGGCTATTGCCGGATATTGAAGAGGAGCTGACCTTCCAGCTCCTCTTCTGCTTCATCAAACAGCAGAATCAGCGCGCCAAAGCGGCGTTTCACTTCCGCCGTCACATGCAGGAAGACAATCTCCAGCGGTAACGGCAGCCCCTCTTCCATCACCACCTTCCACAGACTATCCAGATCCGTTACGCGCGCGGCCCCGATGCCAAACGTGTCGGCAAATGCCCGATAGAAATCCTGCTGACTGGCAATCGTACTGAAATCAAAACTGTAGCTTTTCATTGTCGCCACCACGTTTAGCGGGCGGCTGTGATGCCGCCCCCACGCTTATAACCCGCCAAGATGCAGCGTTTTCACTTCCATAAACTCATCGAGGCCCAGCACAGAGCCTTCGCGCCCAAGCCCTGACTCCTTCACGCCGCCGAACGGTGCCACTTCGGTCGAAACGGCACATTCGTTAACGCCAATCATGCCGCTTTCCAGCTGCTGTGAGACGCGGAACACGCGCTGCAGATTCTGAGTGTAAAAGTAAGCGGCGAGGCCATAAGGCGTATTGTTGGCCCGCGCGATAACTTCCTCTTCGGTTTTAAAGCTAAAGCAAGCCGCCAGCGGGCCGAACGTCTCTTCCTGCGCCAGTTTCATATCGTCGTTCGCATCAATCAGCACCGTCGGCTGCCAGAAATTACCGCCGAGCGCATGCGGTTTGCCGCCGGTCAGCACTTTCGCGCCCTTCGCGACCGCGTCTTCCACATGCTCACGCACTTTATCGACCGCCGATTGCTCGATAAGCGGCCCGACGATCACGCCGTCTTCCATGCCGTTGCCCACTTTCAGCGCTTTTACCGCCTCCGCCAGTTGATTAACGAAACGGTCATAAACGCCTTCCTGGATGTAAAAACGGTTAACGCTGACGCACACCTGGCCTGCGTTACGGAATTTATTGGCGACCGCGCCTTTGACCGCCGCGTCGATGTCGGCATCGTCAAACACGATGTACGGCGCGTTGCCGCCAAGCTCCATCGAGACTTTTTTCATCGTTTCGGCAGCGTTGCGCATCAGCGTTTTGCCAACAGCGGTCGAGCCAGTGAAGGAGATTTTGCGGACGTCCGGGCTTGCCATAATGGCGTCGCTGATTTCCGATGTACTGCCCGCCACCGCGTTCAGCACGCCGTCCGGCACACCTGCCTGTTGCGCCAGCGCCACCAGCGCGAAGGCGCTGAGCGGCGTATTGTTAGCGGGTTTAATCACGCCGGTACAGCCCGCGGCGAGCGCCGGGCCAAGCTTGCGGGTCAGCATCGCCATCGGGAAGTTCCAGGGCGTGATCGCCGCCACCACGCCGACCGGCTCGCGGGTCGCCAGGATACGCGAGCCAGGCTTCACGGGTGGAATGATTTCGCCGTTGGCGCGTTTGGCCTGCTCGGCGAACCACTGAATAAAGCTCGCGGCGTATTCCACTTCGCCTTCGGCTTCTTTCAGCGGCTTGCCCTGCTCACTCGTCATCAGCTCGCCAAGCGCGCGCTTGTTTTCAATGATGAGTTGATACCAGCGATAGAGAATTTCAGAACGTTCTTTCGCGGTTTTGGCGCGCCAGGCAGGGAACGCGCGGCTGGCGGCGGCGATAGCGGCCTCGGTCTCTTTTTTTCCCGCTTTCGCAACCTGCGCGATGACGTCGCCCGTCGCCGGGTTCAGCACATCGAAGGTCTCCTGCGCGCTGTGCCATTTCCCGTCGACAAAATAGCCGGTTTTGAAAAACGCATATTCTGCAAATGCTTGTGCGGTCATTGTCCCCTCCTGCACGTGAAATTCCGTGGATGGAGGTAAGTATAGACAGAAAAAAACCGACGCTTTGGGCGTCGGTTTTGGCATTACGTGTTGGTAAACGCCTGCTGATATTTATGAAGCATATCGGTCAGCCGCTTCACAGAATCAATCACCGACTGCGGCGCCGCCCAGACATGCAGCTTCTCCTGGTAGACGGCCAGCTCATCCAGCAACTGGCGGAACGTCGCGCGTCGTTTTTCATCGCTGGAGGCGGAAATGACCCGGTCCGCCGTGCGTCTCAACTGACGGTGAAACGCTGAGAGATCGTCGTTTACCGGCACCGGCGCTTCGCGCAGGCGCTGGTGCGCGATGATGAGATTCAATGCAAGGCGAAACTTCGCCACGTCATCCGGGAATTTGCTCAGCAGTAAAAAGAGCTGCTGATACAGCGCAGGCAGATGGTTTTCTTTGCGCCGCGCTTTGTTAGTGGTGAGCGAAGAAACCGCCGCCGAGACAAACTGGTTCAGCAACATGCGGCCCGTCTGCGCCTGCGAATTATCGCGGATCACCAGAATTACCATCATCGCCAGCACACAGCCCACCAGTTGCCCGAGCGCGCTGTCGAGGAACTGGCTGAAATGGAAAGTCATCGGGTTATCCAGCACCAGAATATTAATGGTGCCCGCCAGCGCGCCCATGGAACCGAGCCGCCGCTTTTGCACTTCGATGCCGATAAAAAAGCCGAGCAGCGCCAGGCTGATACACAGCAGCAACATGCTCTGCTGAGTCGAAGGGAGCACGACCAGAAAATAGAACGCCCCGAGCGGCAGCGCGACGAGCATCCCGTAGAGAAAATCGAGCGATACCATACGCGGGTTCGGCAGGCGCATCGCCAGCGCCGTCACAACCGCAATCATGATCATCGCGCCGCTGCCGGAGGTCCAGCCGGTCCACAGCCAGAAGAGCGTGCCCAGCAGGCACGACACCGTCGTGCGCCAGAAGTTGATCATGGCGTGGTGGCGCTCCGCCGACGGCGCTTTAACCACCACTTCGTCGGTCAATACGTCCTCTTCCACCGCGCTGATTTTCGCATTGGTGATCACGCCGCGCTTGAGCAGCAGATAACGCGTGGCCGCGCCCACCCAGGTGTAAATCGTCACCGGCGTGTCGTGCTCGCCGGTCCAGGAGAGCACGCGGCGGATGAATTTCAGGCGGCGATGGACGTCCGCGGCGGTCTCCACCGGCTCGACAAACAGCTCGCGGTATTCCGGCGCTATCGACTCCGGGCGCGTGTTCTGGATGAGATACGTCTCGCAGGCCTGGGTAATGAGCGTCAGCGAGAGCGTATTGAGCGCCTTAAGGCGGCGGTTCGCACGCACCCAGCGCGACGACTCCATATTCAGGTTCACCCGCATGCCGTCGAGCGCGGCGGTGCGGCGCACCAGTGCGCCCCAGGCTTTGTCCACGGCTTCGCTGTCGCCGTGGGCCATGCAGAGCTGCATCAGGCGAAACTGCTCCACCAGCAGCGCGTCCAGTTCACGGTCGATCTCTTTTTTAATGGAGCGTGGTGAGAACAGCAGATCGGCGATAATCGCGCAGAAGATCCCGAGCACGATTTCACTGCAGCGCTCCAGCGCGAACTGCGGCGCGAGCAGCGGTTCAGTCTGGATCGTGATGACGATAATCAGCGCCGTATAACCCGCAAGCCCCCAGGCGTACGAGTTCTCGACTTTCACCAGCGACGAGACCCAGGTGCAGAAACCGGCCCAGATGCAGCAAAGCGTCAGCATCACGACCGGCGCGCGAATGGTGCCAATGATCATCACCAGCGCGGCGATACAGCCGATGAATGTCCCGATGATGCGGAGCATCCCGCGATAGCGGATAGCGCCGGACCACGGCTCGCCGCCTGCGGCAAACGCCGGACCCGCTGCTACAATCGCCGCGGTCAGCACAGCCCAGCGCGGCGTCTCAAGCTGAAAGTGAAACCCGACGAACAGCGCCAGCACAATGGCGGTCGCAAGCTTTATCGCAAAGCGCAGATGCCGGGGATCGATTGATAAAAAGCCCATCATCATTAGCCGAATTCGCGCAGACGGTGCATCAGCTTGTTAAAAGCCGATTCCTGGCTGCGGTCACGATCCCGCTCTCCCGTCACCACGACGGTCGCCGTCGTGCCAGCCGGGTAGAGGTTGCCGGGCTGTTTATCGAGGCGAATGCGTACCGGTACGCGCTGCGCCAGACGCACCCATTCAAGGTTGGAATCGACGGTCGCCATGCCTTTGGCATCACGGGTGCTACTCGCGTTTGTCACGCCTGCCGAGACGCTGTCGACGGTGCCGTGCAGCACGTTATTGCTGCCAAGCGGCGTAATCTCTACGCGAAAGCCAGGACGCACGCCTTCAAGCTTGGTCTCTTCCATATAAGCCTGAACGTAGAAGCTGTTCTGCTTAACCAGCGCCACCGCCGTGGAGCCGCGCGTAATAAATTCGCCGGTGTAAACGTTAAGGTTGGTGACCCAGCCATCCGCCGGTGCACGGATCACGGTGCGTTGCAGGTCAAGCTTCGCCAGATCGCGCGTCGCTTCGGCTTTCGCCAGCTGATGCAGCACGGTTTGCAGCACGTTGTTTGCCTGGTCTATCTCTTCACGCGACATCGCCTGCACGCCGAGCTGGTTACGGCGGCCCGCCTCGCGGCGTTTTTCATTGGCCAGCGCCTGGTAATACGCGACATCGGCTTCGGCTTCTTCCAGCGCCTTCTGGTAGCGCGGCTGGTCTATAGTGAAGAGCACCTGATCTTTTTTCACCAGTTGGTTGTCATGCACGTCCACCGATGTGATAAGCCCGGCGACGTCGGGCGCGATGGCGACCACATCGGCGCTAAAGCGCGCATCACGCGTCCAGGGCGATTCGGTATAAAAACTCCAGGCGCGAAAAATGGCGATGAAGGCGAGCACGACCAGCACCACGGTGATGGCTGTGCGGGTGATTTTTGTTGTTAGTAGTTTCACATCAACCTCAGACAAACAAGCGCGACAGCAGATAAAACAGACAGCAGTAGAGCGCCGTATTAAATAACGCCGGATGCCAGACGAAATCGTAAATCCCGGTCGGGATCAGCGCGCGGCGCACCAGCCAGAAAATCGCCAGCGACAGCAGAAGCTCAAAAAAGATCGGCGGAAAGGAAAGACCGAATATCACAATGACCGGAAAAAGACTCATGTTGACCTTGATTTGCGTGCAGGCGATTGATTTTTAAACTATATTCCGCAACGAGTGACCAGGAATGGCCGGGCGAGAGTGCGGTGTAGTTATGTTGGAAATAATATATTAGCGTAACTGATAGTAAGTTATCTATGATATGTGATCTAAATCACTTTTAAGCCAGAGTGAATAATGGAACGACTAAAAAGAATGTCGGTGTTCGCCAAAGTGGTGGAGCTGGGCTCGTTTACCAGCGCCGCCAGGCAGCTTGAGATGAGCGTCTCCTCTATCAGTCAGACGGTATCGAAACTGGAAGATGAGTTGCAGGTCAAGCTGTTAAACCGCAGCACCCGCAGCATTGGCTTAACCGAGGCAGGCCGGATCTACTATCAGGGCTGCCGTCGTATGCTGCATGAAGTACAGGAAGTGCATGAACAGTTATACGCTTTTAATAATAGCCCTATCGGCACGCTGCGGATCGGCTGTTCTTCAACCATGGCGCAAAATGTGCTGGCGTCTCTGACCGCCGAAATGCTGCGCGACTATCCGGGGCTGTCAGTCAACCTGGTGACCGGTATTCCGGCACCCGATCTCATCGCCGACGGGCTGGACGTGGTGATCCGCGTCGGCGCGCTGCAGGATTCCAGCCTGTTTTCGAAGCGCCTCGGCTCGATGCCGATGGTTGTCTGCGCGGCCAAAAGCTATCTCGCCCAGGCGGGCACGCCGGAAAAACCCGCCGATCTCGCCAATCATTCATGGCTTGAATATAGCGTACGCCCGGACAATGAATTCGAGCTTATCGCGCCGGAAGGCATTTCCACCCGTCTGCTGCCGCAGGGGCGTTTTGTCACTAACGATCCGATGACCCTCTCCCGCTGGCTGAAGGCTGGCGCAGGCATTGCGTATGTGCCGCTGATGTGGGTGATCGATGAGATCAACAGCGGAGAACTGGAGATCCTGTTTCCGCGCTACCAGTCCGACCCGCGTCCGGTCTACGCGCTCTATACCGAAAAGGACAAACTGCCGCTTAAGGTGCAGGTGTGCATCAACGCGCTTAATGACTATTTCGTGAAAGTGGCGCAGGTCTATCAGGAGATGCGGGGAAGAAACGTGAAGGGAAAAGAGAGCCGTGCCTGACGGTATCGCCCCTCGCGAGCGGAGGGGCGATATTACACGTTTACGCCGTGCCGCCGACCGTGAGGTTATCGACCTTCAGCGTCGGCTGACCGACGCCCACCGGCAGGCTCTGGCCTTCTTTACCGCAGACGCCCACGCCGTTATCAAGCTTCACGTCGTTACCGACCATCGAAATCTGCTGCATCGCCTCGATGCCGGAGCCGATAAGCGTCGCGCCTTTCACCGGCTTCGTCACTTTACCGTTTTCGATGAGATACGCTTCCGACGTCGAGAAGACGAACTTACCGGAGGTGATATCCACCTGGCCGCCGCCGAAGTTCGGCGCGAAGATCCCGTAATCCACGGATTCAATAATCTCCTGCGGCGTGGATTTCCCGGCCAGCATGTAAGTATTGGTCATGCGCGGCATCGGCAGGTGCGCGTAAGATTCGCGACGGCCGTTACCGGTCGGCGCGACGCCCATCAGGCGCGCGTTGAGCTTATCCTGCATATAACCTTTCAGGATGCCGTTTTCGATGAGCACGTTGTACTGGCCCGGCACGCCTTCGTCATCAATCGCGAGAGAACCTCGGCGATTGGCAAGCGTGCCATCATCCACCACCGTACAGAGCTCAGACGCCACCAGTTGGCCCATTTGACCGCTGAAAACCGATGTGCCGCGACGGTTGAAGTCGCCTTCCAGACCGTGACCGACGGCTTCATGGAGCAGCACGCCCGGCCAGCCCGCGCCCAGCACAACCGGCAGCGTGCCGGCAGGTGCCGCCACTGCGCTGAGGTTCACCAGCGCCATACGCACCGCTTCTCTCGCCCAGGCTTCAGCACGTATTTCGCCATCGGTATTCTCCATAAACCACTGGTAGCCGAAACGGCCGCCGCCGCCGCTGGAGCCGCGCTCACGCTTGCCGTCTTCTTCCACCTGTACGCTCACGGAAAGGCGCACCAGCGGGCGCACGTCAGCCGCCAGCGTACCGTCCGTCGCCGCCACCAGAATCAGTTCATAGACGCCGGTCAGGCTCGCGCTTACTTCCTGGACGCGCTTGTCGGCGGCGCGCGCAGCGTTATCGACGCGGCGTAAAATATCGAGCTTCTCTTCACGGCTCATGCTTTGCAGCGGATCGAGCGTGGTATAGAGCGGCGAATAATCTACAGCGCTCAGGGTCTTAATGCGCCCTTCGCCTTGCTCGCGCACGATGCTGCGCGCGGCCTGCGCGCTCTGCTCCAGCGCCAGCAGGCTAATCTGATCGGCGTAAGCGAAGCCGGTTTTCTCGCCGCTGATGGCGCGTACGCCAACGCCCTGGTCGATATTGTAAGAGCCGTCTTTGATGATACGGTCTTCTAAAACCCAGGATTCGTGATAACTGGACTGAAAGTAAAGATCGCCGTAATCCAGGCGGCGCTCATAAAGCTGGCCCAGGATGGAGAAGAGATCCTGATGGCTCAGGCCATTGGCAGACAGTAGCTGCTCACTTACCAGGTTCAGACTCATTATTTGCTACTCTCTTGGTCCTGCCCGCACGGGCAATGAAAAAGGTTATCAGGCGAGCTTGCGGTAATTCCGCCGCGGCGTCAAATCATTGCGCCGCTTGCGCACGCGGCTGGCGCATCACTTCATTGATTTGCGGCTTATCGATTGGCCCGGTGATGTGATAGCGCAGTACGGAGATTTTATTCCACAGCGGGCCAAGCACTTTGCTGGCGGCAAACACCGCCGCGCCGACAATCGGGTTCACGGCGAACGCCGCCGCCACGCCGACCGTTGCGGAAATCTCCGGTGCCACAACCGCTTCCATATCCAGCGTCCGGGCGGGCAGGTTAACGGAGCCTTTCATGGCGATATCCGCTTCCAGGCCATCCACCAGCGTATCTTCAGTGTGCATGATGCCGTCTTTGATCCAGACCGTGCTGCGAATCGAGTCGTAATAAAAACCTTCGCCGAAGGTATCGCTGAAGTCAAAGCGCAGCTTGCGCAGCAGCGCATCGAAGCTCAGCAGGCGCAGCAGTTGCCCCGCGTGGCCGGTGCCCAGATCGGCGATCTGTCCTTTGCCGAGGCGAGTATGCAGCACGCCATTCAGTGAAGCTTCATCCGGTTTCCACGGCGCGTCGCGCCAGTGGAGATCGTAATCGACATTAAACGACGATCCCTGAAGCGGCGTTTTCACGCCGAAGAAACTGGTCGCCGCATCCAGTTGTTTCCCCTTCAGCACGCCTTTGACTGAAGTGCGCATGGCATCCTGGCGGTTAACCCATTCGCCTTCCATCGTCAGGCGCGCGAAGCCGGTATCCAGCAGACCGTTCGCGAGCGACAGCGTATCGCCGTTAATGGTGAAATCGCCGTCGATGCGGCCATATTTCTGTCCCCACAGCCAGCACTCGGCGCAGCGCAGCGCCAGATTTGGCCAGTGGCTGAAATCCACGGCCTGCGTTTTTTGCCCGGAGGACGTGGTCAACACCGTGGTCGCTTCATCCGCGTGGCTCGGGTTGTAATAGAGATAGTCGATATTCGCAAGCCACGACGCGCCGTCGCGCATCAGCAGGCGACCGTTAATTTCACGGCCCTGAGCGGAAACTTCCGTACCGCCTGTCTGCGGCTTCGTCATGATGCTGAGGTTATTCCAGCGCTGTCCGCCAAAGGTCAGCGCCGGGGTGCGCAGCGTTATCGCTTCCGGGAACAGCGTCGTGCTGCTGACCTTCTCGGCCGCGCCCTGGTTAAAGAGCGCCAGCCACTGCGCGCCATCCATCGCAGGCAGATTCAGCTCAACGCCGCGGTTTTCCGGCAGCGGCGGCGTGGTGCGGCTGTCAGAGGCCCAGATAGCCCTGTCCAGCGTCAGCTTGCGGCCGAGCAGCCAGCGGCTGTTGAAATGGTTTTCCGCCCCGGCGTTGCCGGTCACATCAAAGCTTTTC
This sequence comes from Cronobacter sp. HA18003, assembly GCF_011605905.1. Classification (NCBI taxonomy): domain Bacteria; kingdom Pseudomonadati; phylum Pseudomonadota; class Gammaproteobacteria; order Enterobacterales; family Enterobacteriaceae; genus Cronobacter; species Cronobacter sp. HA18003. Next base: position 495,848 of record NZ_JAANQO010000023.1, read on the forward strand.
AGGTCGCCTTTCGCGCGCACTTTAAACGGCAGCGCTTTACCTGCGGGTTTCTCGACCGGCTCAGGTAAGTGACTGCTTACATTCTTCAGATCGCCGCTAATGTCGACCTGATAATTCACACCCGCATGATAAGGCAGCGAAATCGCCACTTTGCCGTTCCAGGGAATGCTGCCGCTAAGCGCGTCGTTCATCGGCTTCGGCAGAAGGCCGGTGCGCGTGGGCTGCCAGTCGCCGTTCATGTTCACTTCCACCTGATAAGCTTTCGGCTCTTCACGGGTCGAGAAGTCGATATTCAACGGCTGATTAAACCAGGTGGCCGTTAACGGTTCGCTCTGCAGATTGCCGTTCACGAAGCTGAATTTACCGTTCAGGTTATGTAGCGTACTGTTCAGCGGCTTCACAAACAGCGCGTTATTGCGCAGCCAGACGTCGCCCTTCGCGGTCGTCATAGTGCCATCCAGCGGAATGTCGAGATGTAAGCGAGCATTCACATCGCCGTCGAGCTGGAGCTCGTCCAGCGTCGTGCCCAGAGAATCTGCAAGCGGCGTCTCTTTAAAGTAAGGCCCGACCGCTTTACCCGGCCCGGCGATATCGGCATCGATAAATAGTTTTTCCTGCGAGTAGTCCGGGATAACGGCCGTCAGGTTTTTACCCGTGACGCCGCCAAGCATGACCTGCGGCGCCGCCATCCACAGCCCGTCATTGCGAAAATCGAGATTAATAGCGAAATCTTTCAGCGCAGGCCAGTCCGGCTGGAACGCGTAGGTGGCGTTGTGCAGCGGCACATAGACTTCAAACTGACCGTCGTTTTGTTTATACGGGAAGTGCTGCGGGTTACCGACATAGACCAGCGTGGCGTTCTCCACCTGTCCGCCCTGAATCGCGCCGCTCAGGTAATCGACGAGATCTTTACCCATCAGGTTTTCCGGGAAGTAGCGCCAGGCCTGCGCGGCATCGGAGGTCTTAATGCCTGCCAGTATTTCCAGCCAGGGCTGGCCGTCCTTCGGCTGCTGATAGCGGAAATCACCACGCGCCCACAGGGAATGCGCCTGCACATCAAGATGTTTACCGGCAAGCGTGAAGCCTTGCGCATCGTTGCGCCAGTCCAGCGTCGCCTCGCCGCGCGCAATCTCCAGCGGCGCGCGGAACACCGTCTGGTACGGCATCCGGGCGTCAGTCATATTGACCATCGCCTGACCATGCTCCAGCGTGCCGGAAACCGAGCCGGAAAAATGCTCCGCGCCAGGCAGAAGTTTCCACTGCTGCCAGGAGAGATCGCTCCAGCGGGCCAGAAAACGCGTTTTGTCGGTCGCCTGAAGTGGGATATCGAGCGCCAGCGCGTCGATTTTCCCTTTCGGGCGCGTGCTGCCCCACACTTCGCCAAGCGAGGGCGCAAGCCTTGTTGCAAGCGGTAAAAACCCTTCAAGCCCGCTCAGTTCAAGATGGCTGGCGCGTACGCGCAGTTCGTCGCTGCGCCGGACTTTGTCGCCGTCGACCGGTTGATCGGCAAGCCAGGCCAGATTCAGCGAACCTGCGGGCCAGGGCTTATCGTCCACGGTCACGCGCGTCTGCGGGATGGCGACCTGCCAGGCGTCATCGGCACGGCTGATGTGCGCGGTCAGATTATCCACCGAAAGACGATGATTGCGATCCTCGCCACGCCATGTCGTGCCGCCCTGCTTAAGCCAGATATCGCCGCCCGCCACTTCGCCGTCACGCAGCGTCATCCACGCTTCGAGGCTGAACTGCGCGCTGGTCAGATCGACGTTATCTTTCATCCACTGGCCAAGCCAGGGCTTAACATCCACATCATCCGCCTGCATCCAGACCGTACCGCGATTCAGCAGGCCGTTGTCATCGCGCAGATCCATACGCACCTGCATCACGCCATGCTGGCCGGTAAGGCTGGAGAGACTCACCTGGCCTTCGGCGCGGTGGCGGTTTTTCCCGTTAAGCCAGGTTAGCTGGGGAACGGCGAGTTCGGCGCGCTGGCCGGAAATCGTAATGAAGCTGAGCGTGCTGTCGCGCAGATCGAAGTGATCGAACTGACGGAAGAAGAGATCGCTGAGTTTGTTGCCTTCCAGCGGGTTGCCGCCTTCGCGCTGTTTGATTGGCGTGTTGGTACGCACCTGGAGCTGGTAAAAGGTGAGATCGCGAAACTGCCAGCGCAGATGCAGCAGGCTTTGCCAGACATCCAGCGCGACCGTGACGCGCCTGACGGACACGCTGCCGCCGTCGCTGAGCTGCGCGCGGATATCACGCACGTCGAGCGTCGGGCCGAATGTCTGCCAGGCGGCGTCAACATGGCTCGCCTGTACGGGAACGCCGGTCGCGCTGGAGATTTTCTCCAGCAGCACGGGCCGCCAGGTGTTGAGATGTGGCAGCGCGAGGCGCAGTCCACTCACCATCAGTGCGACGATAACAATCAGCGTTGCGCCTGTGAGTAGCAAAATGCCCGGCAGTCGCCTCACCCTTCTCTCCTTGTCAGCCGCCGCGGCGGTACCTTCACTCACACAGTCGACCGCTGTGCGCTACATCATGACCACGTCGAACTGCTCCTGGTTATAGAGCGGTTCGATTTGCACCTTAACCTGTTTACCGACAAAAATCTCCACTTCGGCCAGCGCATGGGATTCATCGCTTTTCAGCGCCTCCGCCACGGCAGGCGACGCGTAGACCAGGAAGCGGTCAGAGTCGTAAGCGTGATGCACGCGCACGATTTCGCGCATGATTTCGTAGCAGACGGTTTCTACCGTTTTCACGGTGCCACGACCATGACAGGTTGGACAGTCATTACACAGCACATGTTCAATACTTTCGCGGGTGCGTTTGCGGGTCATCTCCACCAGGCCGAGCTGCGAGAAGCCGTTGATGCTGGTTTTCACGCGATCCTTGCTCAGCGCCTGCTCAAGCGAGTGGAGCACGCGGCGGCGGTGATCTTCATTACTCATATCGATGAAATCGATGATGATAATGCCGCCGAGATTGCGCAGACGCAGCTGGCGGGCAATCGCCTGCGTCGCTTCGATATTGGTGTTGAAAATGGTGTCGTCGAGATTGCGATGGCCGACAAAAGCGCCGGTGTTGATATCAATCGTCGTCATCGCTTCGGTCTGATCGATGATCAAATAGCCGCCGGATTTGAGCTCCACTTTACGCTCCAGCGCGCGCTGGATTTCATTCTCGACGTCATAGAGATCGAAAATCGGCTGACGGCCGCTGTAGTGCTCAAGCTTGCTGGTCATCTCCGGCATATACTCCGCCGTAAATTCCAGCAGCATTTCATAGGTCAGACGGGAATCGACGCGGATGCGGTCAAGCTGGGCGACCGCGAAATCGCGCAGCACGCGCTGGGCCAGCGCCAGTTCGCCGTAAAGCTGATAGCGCGTCTGATGGCGCTTTTTACGCTCCATCACTTTGGTCCAGACGCGTTTCAGATAGGCGGCATCAGACGCCAAATCTTCTTCGCACACACCTTCGGCGGCGGTACGAATAATAAAGCCGCCCTGCTCGTCGCAGTAATCCGCCACGATGCGTTTCAGGCGCTCGCGCTCGGTTTCGCTTTCAATACGCTGAGAGACGCCGACGTGCGATGCGCCCGGCATAAAAACCAGATAGCGCGACGGCAGCGTGATGTCGGTGGTGAGACGCGCGCCTTTGGTGCCGAGCGGATCTTTCACCACCTGCACCATGAGATCCTGCCCCTGGCGCACCAGCTCTGAGATATCGCGAACGGTGAAGTTTTTCTGCTCGTCGCCCGCCACGCATTCGGTGTGCGGCATGATGTCGGAGGCGTGAAGAAACGCGGCTTTATCGAGGCCAATATCTACAAATGCCGCCTGCATTCCCGGAAGAACGCGACTGACCCGACCTTTGTAGATATTGCCTACTATCCCGCGGCGCGCTTCACGCTCAATGTGAATTTCCTGCAAAATACCGCCATCAATGTACGCCACCCGGGTTTCCGACGGGGTAACGTTAACCAACAATTCAGCCGTCATCTTGTTTATCCCTCACGCAGTGAGTTGAATTCGCTCAGCAATTCCCAGGTTTCTACCAGCGGAAGCCCTACCACCGCGTGGTAGCTTCCTTCTATACGTCTGACAAAACAGCCGCCCAGCCCCTGAATCCCGTATGCGCCCGCTTTGTCCATCGGCTCGCCGCTTTCGACATACGCCGCGATATCCTGCACCGTCAGCGCCCGGAACGTCACGCGGGTAATGACCAGACGCTCACACGCGCGCTGTTTATCAGCAAGCGCGACGGCGGTCATCACTTCATGCGTTTGCCCGGAGAGCCTGCGCAGCATCTCTGCCGCATGGGCGGCGTCGCGCGGTTTTTCCAGCACGTCGCCATCCAGCACGACGATCGTATCGGCGCCAAGCACAGGGAGATCGCGCGCGGCCAGCGCGACGCCAGCGCGGGCTTTGTCGCGGGCCAGACGGGTGACATAATCCTGCGGCGCTTCCTGCGCGCCGCGCTGTTCCTCAACTCCCGGCACCAGACGTTCAAACGTAACGCCCAGCATTCCCAGCAGCTCCTGACGACGCGGTGAGCCCGAGGCGAGATAAAGATCTGTCATATCTGTCCTTTATTGTACAGCAAACTGTTGGCGTACTTTGCGCATCAGCAGGAATATCCACGGCCAGAGCACGCCATTCACAACGCTGCTCCAGAAGACTTCAGGCCGGAAAGCCACATCGATAACCAGGAATTCCGCCCAGAAGACGATAATATCCGCCGCCAGCGACAACAGCATCACGACCAGCGCCTGTTGCCAGAGCGCCAGGTTGCGGAAAAGCTGAAATTTCAGCGCGACCAGATAGGCGATGATACTTAGTGAAAGGGCGCGAACCCCCAGCGTAGAGCCGCTGATAAGATCCAGTATGGCACCCATCACAAAACCCGTGCCAACATTTACGCGATGCGGCAGCGCGAGGATCCAGTAGAGCAGAATCAGCAGCACCCAGTTAGGCCGGAAAACGATAATCGCATCCGGCCAGGGCATAATCTGCAACAGCAGCGCGATTAAAAAGGAGAGCCAGATAACCCAGCGCCCCTGACTACGGTAGCTCGCCACTACTGTCCTCCCTGTGCGGGAGACGCGCCGCCAGACGGCGTCGCGGTGGGTGATCCCGCGTTTGGCGCAGCAGGCGCAGGCGGCCCCATCGCATCCGGCGATGGCAGTACCTGCGGCATCATCTGCATCAGGCGTTCGTTCGCCACGCGATGTACTTCCTCCGGCGTCATCGGATTTTTACCTTCGCGATCGGCTCCCCACAGCAGCAGCAGATAGCGCAAACGTTGCAGACCGGCGGTCGGACGCGCCTGAATGACGGTATACGCGCGCTGGGTGTCGAGCTTCACGGATGAGACCACGCCAACCGGATACCCTTCCGGGAAACGGCCGCCGAGACCGGACGTCACCAGCACATCGCCGACGCGAATATCGGTATTGGCAGGCAGATGCTCCAGCTGTAAATCGTCGGTGCAGCCGCTACCGGCCGCGATCACGCGGATGTCATTACGCAGCACCTGAACAGGCAGCGCGTGGGTGGCGTCGCAGATAAGCAGCACACGGCTGGTAAGTTTCGCCACGGCGACCACCTGACCCACCACGCCTTTATCGCTGATGACCGGCTGGCCTTCATAAACGCCATTGACGCTGCCTTTATCGATCACGACCTGATCGCTGTAAGGATCGTTGACGGTCGAGATCACCTGCGTCACCATTTTCTGTTCATCCTGACGCAGCGGCGAGCCGAGCAGTTCGCGCAGGCGCGCGTTTTCCTGCTTGTACTGGCCAAGCATCAGAATTTCGCTGTTCTTCAGCAGCAACTCCTGACGCAGCGCCCGGTTTTCCAGCTCAAGCTGATCGCGGGACGCCAGCGTTTGCGAGACGCTGTCGAGTAATTCACGTGGACCGTTGGAGATAAAGTAGAAAGGACTGACGGCGGTATCCATGTACGTCCGAATCTGACTGAACGTACCGAGGCGGCTGTCGGCGATGATGACACCAAGCGCCACCAGCACCGCCAGAATAAGGCGAATCTGTAGCGACGGGCCACGGCTAAAAATTGGCTTCATAGGCTATGCGTATTCCCAAACCAACAAGAAGGGCAACCTGAGTTGCCCTTTCCTGCGGCTGTTACTCTTCGCTGAACAGGTCGCCGCCATGCATGTCGATCATTTCCAGCGCCTTGCCGCCGCCTCGGGCCACGCAAGTGAGCGGATCTTCCGCCACCACGACCGGAATGCCGGTCTCTTCCATCAGCAAACGGTCAAGGTTACGCAGCAGCGCGCCGCCGCCGGTCAGTACCATGCCGCGCTCGGAGATGTCGGAAGCCAGTTCTGGCGGGCACTGTTCCAGCGCGACCATAACGGCGCTGACGATACCAGTCAGCGGTTCCTGCAGCGCTTCGAGAATTTCGTTAGAGTTCAGGGTGAAACCGCGCGGAACGCCTTCTGCCAGGTTACGGCCGCGAACTTCGATTTCGCGGACTTCGTCGCCCGGGTAGGCGGAGCCGATTTCATGTTTGATACGCTCAGCGGTGGCTTCACCGATAAGCGAGCCGTAGTTACGGCGCACATAATTAATGATGGCTTCGTCAAAGCGGTCGCCGCCGATACGCACGGAGGAGGAGTACACCACGCCGTTCAGGGAGATAACCGCCACTTCGGTCGTACCACCACCGATATCCACCACCATAGAACCGGTCGCTTCAGACACCGGCAGGCCCGCGCCAATCGCGGCCGCCATCGGCTCTTCAATCAGGAACACTTCACGCGCGCCTGCGCCCTGTGCGGATTCGCGGATAGCACGGCGTTCAACCTGAGTCGCGCCGACCGGCACACATACCAGCACGCGCGGGCTCGGGCGCATAAAGCTGTTGCTGTGCACTTGCTTAATGAAGTGCTGAAGCATTTTTTCCGTGACAAAGAAATCGGCGATCACGCCATCTTTCATCGGGCGGATAGCGGCGATATTGCCCGGCGTACGGCCAAGCATCTGCTTCGCTTCATGACCAACGGCCGCGACGCTCTTCGGCGAGCCGGCACGATCCTGGCGAATGGCGACCACGGAAGGCTCATTCAGTACGATGCCTTGCCCTTTTACATAGATAAGGGTATTCGCGGTACCCAGGTCAATGGACAGGTCATTGGAAAACATGCCACGAAATTTTTTAAACATACTAAGGGATAATCCTGAAAGCTGGGGCGGAAAACAAAATCCGCTTACTTTACCAACCACACGAAGCAGCGACAAGGCGCAAAAAATGTTCTGCATCGGTGAAAAATAGTGCGGCTTTTCTTCTGTTAAACCGTCGTCGCCCCGGCCTTTCCGGCTGACGATTTCGTGAGCGTTGCTGGCCCGACGACGTCTTATACGTGAAGAATGAAAGCCTGCGTTAATATGCTGCGACACTCTGGCCGGCAGGCGTACGCCCCCTTAAGATGCAGCGCGCGTTATTCTACGTGAAAACAAGTTAAACGGCAGGTCAAACCGAGTATCTTTGCGAATATTTTTTCACATTAGTATCGAGAGGTTGCGAGGCGGCAAAAAAATCGCCCTGACCTCCCGTCACGCCACGCTCGACCAGCGTCTGCCATTCACTTTTGGTTCTGACGCCGGCGGCAAAAACCCGCGTCTGCGTTCCGTTGCACGCCTCCACCAGACTCTGTACAAAAAGCTGGTTTTCGGTGCGCTTGTTGATATCCCGCACCAGCCCCGGATGCAGCTTGATGATTTCCACATCCAGCGCTTTTATCCAGGCCGTGCCGACCACCGTTAATCCCGCCTGGACCACCGCGATGCGAAGCCCAAGCGCCCTGATTAAACGCACAACCGGTTGTAAACGGCTGAGATGTTGACAAACATCTGCCTCGGCAAGTTCAAAAAGAATGCGTTTTCGATGCGATTTTTCGCACTGCATCAGCGTATCGCGCAGCCAGCGCTGGAACGGCGGACGGATAAGCGACTCGACCGTGACCGGCAGCGCCAGCGTTTCGTCCGGCCAGAAGCGCAGGAAAGGCAGAACGCGGGTAATCAGCTGGCGATCATACTGTTCTGCCAGACCAAACTGCTGCACCATCGGCATATACTCTGCCGCCAGCACCTCTTCTTCACCGTCAAAAATACGGCACATTAATTCGCGATGATGCACATAGCCGTCGCGCAATACGGCCGGTTTTTGATAAAAACGCGGGCCGCCGCGCTGCAGTGCGTTTTCAATTAAAGTGCGCCAGCGCACGTTACCGCGCCCTTTGTCCGGCAGCGTACTGTCATAGACCGCCCAGCCGTTGCCGCCCTGCAATACCGCGTTGCGGGTCGCCACTTCCGCGTGTTCCATGACCTGTTCTGTCGTCTGTCCGCTGCGCCAGGCGCAGATGCCGATATGCAGCATATCGCTGCTGTCCAGCATCCGGGTCGGCGGCAGCGCCCCCACCGCTTTCAGTAACTGACTGGCGATGCTGTCGGCTTCTTTGAGCGTGCGGTGCGGCAACAGTACGGCAAAATCGCTGCGGAAATACCGCGCCAGCAGCGCGCCGGGGTAGCGCATAATAAAAGTAGAAAGCATGTTGATAAGCGTGAAGAGATACTCTTCAACGGCGGTTTTTCCCCAGCTATCACGCAGCATGTCGAAATCTGGCAGGCGGATCATCATCACCACGCCGTGCGTCACGGCGTTATCCTGCTCTTCTAGCAGGGTCGCCAGTTGATTATCAAAGAAGATGCGGTTGCTCAGCCCGGTTTTGGCATCCTGGGCTGCGAAGGCACGGATCAGCGTATCCATGCGGCTGCGCTGTTCTCCGGCACGCTGTAATTCGGTCAGCAAGACATCCAGCGCGCTGCTGGCGTGGGTGGGCCATTCATGAATATTGCCGCGCGCATTCGCGCCACGTTCGCCATTGAGGATGCGCACCGCGCGGCCTTCCAGCAGTTCCTGGCCTGCAAGCTGGCGTTTGATCCAGCGTACGGAGATATAAATGATGATGACCATCAGGGCAAAAGCCAGCGTCAGCGGCGCGGTAGTCAACAGAGAACGATAATAGTTGGCCAGCGGATCCTGCCAGGTTAAACGCAGCGTCATGCCGGGGTGTTTAATCAAAGGAACAGAAAGCTGGCGGGCACGGGTCTGAAAGGGCGATTCCCGATAGCTTTCGGGTCTCGTATGGCTGAACACAATTTTATCGCCCAGCGCGAACTCGATTCGCACGATATCCAGCGGCACCATAATTTCATCAAGCCGTGACTGCATCATCTGCGGAGACTGGGAAACCAGCTCGTTATCCACAATGGAAGCCACCGACGCGACGCGCTGCGTCACTTTATGCTGAATGGCGTTAAAAAAGCTGAGTGAGCAGCCAAGCAGCGTCACCAGCATCGCCATACCGACCAGCAGCGTGACAAAAGCGGAGAATTTCGTCGTTAAGCGCATCCTTGTGTTAACTCCGTGGTTGGGTGTCACGCGGGGGAACCGCCTTTCGGTTCTTCACGCTAATGGACAGGTTGAAAGTGAGTGCTAACTTTGAATATCGAACCGCGCATACTACCAGAAATGGTGGCGCGGCTATGCAGTTTTCTTGCGGCAAATCGGCATAACGTTTCAATATGCGAGTATAGTCCTCAGGAATGATTTTCCCACTTAAGTCGTTTTTAAGGAGCGTTAACATGAAGGCGTTACTTCTCGAACAGCAGGATGGCAAAACGCTGGCCTGCGTGAAACCAGTAGAAGAAGCGATGCTGCCGCAGGCAGAAGTGACGGTCGATATCGACTGGTCAAGCCTTAACTATAAAGACGCCCTGGCGATTACCGGCAAAGGCAAAATCATTCGTGAATTTCCGATGGTGCCGGGTATCGATTTCGCGGGCGTCGTGCGCGACAGCGCGGACGCGCGCTTTACGCCAGGCCAGCAGGTGCTGCTGACCGGCTGGGGCGTGGGCGAAAACCACTGGGGCGGCCTTGCCGAAACGGCGCGAGTAAAAGCCGACTGGCTGGTGCCGCTGCCGCAGGGGCTGGATGGCCGTCAGGCGATGATTATCGGCACAGCGGGCTTTACCGCGATGCTGTGCGTGATGGCGCTGGAAGACGCGGGTGTGCAACCGGAAAGCGGCGAGGTGCTTGTCACCGGCGCAAGCGGCGGCGTAGGCAGTACGGCGGTGGCGCTGTTGCATAACCTCGGGTATCAGGTTGTGGCGGTTTCCGGGCGTGAAAGCACACATGATTACCTGAAAAGCCTCGGCGCCAGCCGGATTGTGGGCCGTGACGAATTCACAGAAAGCCGCCCGCTGGAGAAACAGCTATGGGCAGGCGCGGTAGACACCGTCGGCGATAAAGTTCTGGCGAAAGTGCTGGCGCAGACGAATTACGGCGGCTGTGTGGCAGCCTGTGGTCTGGCGGGCGGTTTTGCGCTGCCCACCACGGTGATGCCTTTTATCCTGCGCAATGTGCGCCTCCAGGGCGTGGATTCCGTAATGACGCCTGCGCCGCGCCGTCTTGAAGCATGGCAGCGCCTGGTGCGCGATCTACCGGCCTCGTTTTATCAGCAGAGCGCGACCGAAATCACGCTCGATCAGGCGGCTGACTTCGCTGAAGCCATTATCAGCAACCGCGCGCAGGGCCGGACGCTGGTAAAAATTCGCTAAGCTAAAATTTATTTACAGATAATTAACCTCTTCACTCGCAGGCTGACTTGAGCCCTGTCATGATTAAGCGGTAGCGTTACGTATCGTTTTTGCGGAGCCGGTCATGAAAAAAGTCAGCCGTTTAACCGAAGCCGATGTCACCGCCGAGTCGGCTTTCTTTATGCAGCGCCGTCAGGTGCTGAAAGCCCTGGGTATCACTACCGCAGCGCTCTCGCTGCCCACCGCCGCACACGCGGATGTGCTCTCCTGGTTTAAAGGAAACGACCGGCCTAAAGCGCCCGCCGGCGCGCCGCTTGATTTCACGCGCCCTGCGCAATACCAGGCGAAGCTTGACCTGACACCGGAAGATAAAGTCACCGGCTATAACAACTTCTACGAATTTGGGCTGGATAAAGCCGACCCGGCCGCGAACGCTGGCAGTCTGAAAACCAACCCGTGGACGCTGAAAATAGGCGGAGAAGTGGCGAAACCGCTGACGCTGGATCACGACGACCTCACTAAAAAGTTTCCGCTTGAAGAGCGCATCTACCGGATGCGCTGCGTCGAAGCCTGGTCGATGGTGGTGCCGTGGATAGGTTTCCCGCTGCATAAACTCCTCGCGCTGGTGGAGCCCACCAGCAATGCGAAATATGTCGCGTTTAAAACGCTCTACGCGCCCGATATTATGCCGGGCCAGAAAGACCGCTTCATCGGCGGCGGGCTGGAGTATCCGTACGTCGAGGCGCTGCGCCTTGATGAAGCGATGCACCCGCTGACGATGCTGACGACCGGTGTCTACGGTAAAGCCCTGCCGCCGCAAAACGGCGCGCCGGTACGTCTCACCGTACCGTGGAAATATGGCTTTAAAGGCATTAAATCGATCGTCAGCATTACGCTGACCCGCGAGCGCCCGCCAACCACGTGGAATATGGCCGCGCCGGATGAATATGGTTTTTACGCCAACGTGAATCCGCATGTCGATCATCCGCGCTGGTCGCAAGCCAGCGAACGCGTGATAGGCTCAGGCGGCGTGCTCGATGTGAAGCGCCAGCCGACGCTACTTTTTAACGGCTACGCCGATGAGGTGGCGTCGCTTTATAAAGGCCTCGATCTCCGGGAGAACTTCTGAGTGCGTTTAACGGCAAAACAGATTACCTGGCTGAAAGTGGCGCTGCATCTCGCCGCATTTTTACCGCTGGTGTGGCTTTTTTATGCCGCAAGCCAGGGCTTGTTCAGGGCCGATCCGGCGAAAGATATTCAGCATTTTACCGGCAGAATGGCGCTAAAACTGCTGCTCGCCACGCTTCTCGTGACGCCGCTTACGCGCCTTCTTAAGCAGCCGCTGCTTATCCGCACCCGGCGTCTGCTGGGCTTATGGTGTTTTGCGTGGGCGACGCTGCATCTGGTGAGCTATTCGCTGCTGGAGCTGGGGCTTAGCAATCTCTCCCTGCTTGGCAGCGAACTGGTTTCGCGCCCTTACCTGACGCTGGGTATTGTCAGCTGGCTTATTCTGCTGGCGCTGGCGCTCACTTCTTTCCAGGCGGCGCAGCGAAAACTGGGTCGCCGGTGGCAAACATTGCATAACTTCATCTATCTGGTTGCGATCCTCGCCCCGATTCACTACCTGTGGTCAGTGAAGATTCTGTCGCCGCAACCTGTCCTTTACGCACTGGGCGCGATCGTTCTGCTGGCATGGCGCTATAAAAAGCTGCGCCAATGGTGGCGAACGTGACGCGTTTATGTGCGTTTTCCCGCACTTCTGTTATTACCCGATAACGTTTTCCTGAGGGTGGTTGATAATCTTCCCTGATAAGACCAGTATTTAGCTGCCAAATGCTACGAAATCGTTATAATGTGCGACTTTGGTTTTTCACCCACGGCTTTTTACACGCCGACGGGTGACAACCAGACGATGAAGGTATATTTTGACATTTACCGGAAGATGGCAGGAGATAGCGCCAGGATGACCGAGAAATTTCACATTTTGCTTTTAAACGGCCCGAACCTTAACATGCTGGGCACGCGTGAGCCGGAGAAGTACGGCACGCAGACGCTTGAACAAATTGTTAACGAGCTCGCCGCTGTTGCAAAGCAGTTGAATGTCTCGTTCGATCACCTGCAATCCAACGCTGAATATGCGCTTATTGACCGAATTCATCAGGCTAAAGACAAGATTGACTATATCCTGATCAATCCGGCCGCGTTTACGCATACCAGCGTGGCGCTGCGCGACGCGCTGCTGTCGGTGAATATCCCGTTTATCGAGATCCACCTGAGCAATGTGCACGCCCGAGAGCCTTTCCGGCATCATTCATACCTTTCGGATATTGCCGCCGGCGTCATCTGCGGATTAGGTGCCGATGGCTATACCTATGCGTTACAGACGGCGGTCAAACGCCTGTCACAATCACACTAAACAAGAGTACGGAACCCACTCATGGATATTCGTAAGATTAAAAAACTGATCGAGCTGGTTGAAGAATCAGGCATCGCTGAACTGGAAATTTCTGAAGGCGAAGAGTCTGTACGTATCAGCCGCTCCCCGGCCAATACAGGCTTCCCGGTGATGCAGCAGGCGTATGCCGCGCCGATGATGCAGCAGCAGCCGCAAGCCCTGTCCAACGCTGTTGCTCCTGCCGCCGCTCCGGCAGCAGAAGCGCCGGCTGCCGCAGAAGTCAGTGGTCACATCGTACGTTCCCCGATGGTTGGTACCTTCTATCGTACCCCGAGCCCGGATGCGAAAGCGTTTGTGGAAGTAGGCCAGAAAGTCAACGTAGGCGACACCCTGTGCATCGTTGAAGCGATGAAAATGATGAACCAGATCGAATCCGACAAAGCGGGCGTCGTGAAAGCGATCCTGGTGGAAAGCGGTCAGCCAGTAGAATTTGACGAGCCGCTGGTTGTCATCGAATAACGAGGCGAACATGCTGGATAAAATTGTCATCGCTAACCGCGGCGAAATCGCACTGCGTATTCTTCGTGCCTGTAAAGAACTGGGCATCAAGACCGTCGCTGTGCATTCCACCGCGGATCGCGACCTGAAACACGTACTGCTGGCTGACGAGACCGTGTGTATCGGTCCGGCGCCGTCAGTCAAAAGTTACCTGAACATCCCGGCCATCATCGCTGCCGCTGAAATTACCGGCGCCGTGGCGATTCACCCGGGCTATGGCTTCCTCTCTGAGAACGCCAACTTCGCCGAGCAGGTTGAGCAGTCCGGCTTTATCTTCATTGGCCCGAAAGCCGACACGATTCGCCTGATGGGCGACAAAGTGTCTGCGATCACCGCCATGAAGAAAGCGGGCGTACCGACCGTACCGGGCTCCGACGGCCCGCTGGGCGATGATATGGATAAGAACCGCGCCCATGCGAAACGCATCGGCTACCCGGTCATTATCAAAGCGTCTGGCGGCGGCGGCGGTCGCGGTATGCGCGTTGTGCGCAGCGATGCTGAACTGGCGCAGTCTATCTCCATGACCAAAGCGGAAGCGAAAGCCGCTTTCAACAACGATATGGTCTACATGGAGAAGTACCTGGAAAACCCACGTCACATCGAAATTCAGGTGCTGGCGGACGGTCAGGGCAACGCTATCTATCTGGCGGAACGCGACTGCTCCATGCAGCGTCGTCACCAGAAAGTCGTCGAAGAAGCGCCGGCACCGGGCATTACCCCGGAACTGCGCCGCTACATCGGCGAGCGCTGCGCGAAAGCGTGTGTGGATATCGGCTACCGCGGCGCGGGTACGTTCGAGTTCCTGTTTGAAAACGGCGAGTTCTACTTCATTGAGATGAACACCCGTATTCAGGTAGAGCATCCGGTAACCGAGATGATCACAGGCGTTGACCTGATCAAAGAGCAGCTGCGTATCGCTGCCGGTCAGCCGCTCTCTATCAAACAGGAAGAAGTGGTGGTCAAAGGCCATGCGGTCGAGTGCCGTATCAACGCCGAAGACCCGAACACGTTCCTGCCAAGCCCGGGTAAAATCACGCGCTTCCATGCGCCGGGCGGCTTTGGCGTTCGTTGGGAATCGCATATCTACGCCGGTTATACCGTACCGCCGTATTACGATTCCATGATCGGCAAGCTCATCTGCTATGGCGAAAACCGCGACGTGGCGCTGGCCCGTATGCGTAACGCCCTGCAGGAGCTGATCATCGATGGCATCAAGACCAACGTTGATCTGCAAACCCGCATCATGAACGATGAAAACTTCCAGCACGGTGGCACGAACATCCACTATCTGGAGAAGAAACTGGGCCTGCAAGAGAAATAAGCCCCGTTTCCCTGCACAAGGCCAGCTCTGCTGGCCTTTATTTTTTGTGCCTCCCCGAAAGTGCCAGGGTACAATCGCCGCTTTCTTCACTGACAGGGTATGACAATGGACAAACGTTTTGTTCAGGCCCACAAAGAAGCGCGCTGGGCGCTGTGGCTGACCCTCCTCTATCTCGCCGCCTGGTTGGTGGCCGCTTACTTACCTGATTCGCAACAGGGCTTCACCGGCCTGCCGCACTGGTTTGAGATGGCCTGCCTGCTGGTGCCGCTATTGTTTATTCTGCTTTGCTGGCTGATGGTGCGCGTGATTTTCCGCGACATTCCTCTGGAGGATAACGATGCAGCATGACGTCATAGTGCCGCTTGTCGCCTATTTGCTGGTGGTATTTGGCCTGTCGCTGTATGCGATGAAGCGCCGCAGCAGCGGCAATTTCCTGAACGAATATTTCCTCGGTAGCCGTTCGATGGGCGGTGTGGTGCTGGCGATGACGCTGACCGCGACCTATATCAGCGCCAGCTCGTTTATCGGCGGGCCGGGTGCGGCTTATAAATATGGGCTCGGCTGGGTGCTGCTGGCCATGATCCAGTTGCCCGCCGTCTGGCTGTCGCTCGGCATTCTCGGTAAAAAATTCGCTATCCTCGCGCGGCGCTATAACGCCGTGACGCTCAACGATATGCTCTACGCGCGGTTTCAGAGCCGCCTGCTGGTGTGGCTGGCGAGCCTGAGTCTGCTGGTCGCTTTCATTGGTGCTATGACGGTGCAGTTCATCGGCGGCGCACGTCTGCTGGAAACGGCGGCGGGGATCCCTTACGAAACCGGCCTGCTGATTTTCGGCATCAGTATTGCGCTCTACACCGCGTTCGGCGGCTTTCGCGCCAGTGTCCTTAATGACACGCTTCAGGGGCTGGTGATGCTTATCGGCACTATCGTCCTGCTGGTGGGCGTAGTCCATGCGGCGGGCGGCCTGCACGACGCGGTCGATAAACTTCAGCATATCGATCCGAAGCTGGTATCGCCGCAGGGCGCGGACGATATTCTGTCGCCAACGTTTATGACTTCATTCTGGGTGCTGGTTTGCTTTGGGGTGATTGGCCTGCCGCACACGGCGGTGCGCTGTATCTCGTATAAAGACAGCAAAGCAGTGCATCGCGGCATTATTCTCGGCACGATTGTCGTGGCGATACTGATGCTGGGGATGCATCTCGCCGGCGCGCTGGGCCGCGCGGTACTGCCTGACCTGCACGTTCCGGATCTGGTTATCCCAACACTCATGGTGACCGTGCTGCCGCCCTTCGCCGCCGGGATCTTCCTCGCCGCGCCGATGGCCGCGATCATGTCGACGATCAACGCGCAGCTGTTGCAGTCTTCCGCGACGATCGTCAAAGATCTGTGGCTGAACCTGCGTCCGTCGGAGATCCACAACGAGAAACGCCTCAAGCGGATGTCGTCGCTGATTACGATAATCCTGAGCGTCCTGCTGTTGCTGGCCGCCTGGCGTCCGCCTGAAATGATTATCTGGCTCAATCTGCTGGCCTTTGGCGGTCTGGAAGCCGTGTTCCTCTGGCCGCTGGTGCTGGGCCTCTACTGGGAGCGTGCCAATGCGGCAGGCGCGCTTTCGGCCATGATTGTCGGCGGCGTGCTTTACGCACTGCTCGCCACGTTTAAAATACAGCTGTTCGGCTTTCATCCGATTGTGCCGTCCCTGCTGCTAAGTCTGCTGGCTTTTGTGGTGGGCAACCTTTTTGGTCGCCCGGTTCCGCAGGCCGCGCCTGTTTCCTCTGTTAATGAATGAGTAATGCCATGCCCTGGATCCAACTGAAAATAAACACCACTGGCGCTAATGCCGAAGAGATTAGCGATGCGCTGATGGAAAGCGGCGCGGTCTCCGTGACCTTCCAGGACACCCACGACACGCCGGTGTTCGAGCCGCTGCCGGGTGAAACGCGCCTGTGGGGCGATACGGACGTGATCGGCCTTTTTGACGCGGAAACGGACATGCAGGACGTGGTCGCTATGCTGGAAAACGCCCCGCTTCTCGGTGCGGGCTTCGCCCATAAAATCGAGCAGCTGGAAGATAAAGACTGGGAGCGCGAGTGGATGGACAATTTCCACCCGATGCGCTTCGGCGAGCGTCTGTGGATCTGCCCGAGCTGGCGCGACGTACCGGATGAAAACGCCGTTAACGTGATGCTCGATCCGGGCCTGGCGTTTGGCACCGGCACACACCCCACCACTTCCCTCTGCCTGCAATGGCTCGACGGGCTGGATCTGGCTGGTAAAACCGTTATCGATTTCGGCTGCGGCTCCGGCATTCTGGCTATCGCCGCGCTGAAGCTTGGCGCGGCGAAAGCGATCGGTGTGGATATCGATCCACAGGCGATTCAGGCGAGCCGCGATAACGCCGAGCGCAACGGCGTCTCGGAGCGTCTGGAACTGTATCTGCCGGAAAACCAGCCTGCCGATATGCGGGCCGACGTCGTGGTCGCCAATATTCTCGCAGGCCCGCTGCGCGAACTGGCGCCGCTGATTAGCGTGCTGCCGGTACAGGGCGGCTTACTCGGGCTTTCCGGTATCCTGGCAAGCCAGGCACAGAGCGTATGCGAGGCGTATGAGCCGCTGTTTACGCTCGATCCGGTCGTAGAAAAAGAAGAGTGGTGCCGTATTACCGGCGTGAAGCGCTAAGGTTGCCACGCCTTCTGAAAGCGTGATGAGCTGAAAAGCGCGGCCTGTCCGCGCTTTTTTATTTCTCTCACGGTCTGACATGCTGATAGTTTATCGGCACGCAGTGTTGTTCACAGGGAGCCGCGCGCCGTCAAACGGGTAATGATTCACCACATCAATATGCAATGGAGAGCATTACTTCAACCCACACAGGAAGCAGAATAATTCACTACGGGTGAAAACCTTCACATCCCTTTTCCCCAGCGCCGATGCCCTTCACAGAACGATTCACCATGCCAACAACGAGACGCGGATCGCATTTTATCGCCTGATTTGCGCAATTTATCGCCGTTTATCCCGCTTGCGCGCCTGCCGTTTCGTTAAAAAAAGCACGATTTCAGGGATTTTTTTTGCGCACGTTTTTTCGGCGATTATTGTTAACTTTATGATTGTTAAGTTTAATTTATTAGGGGAATCGGTACAGATGCCGATTCATTGATCTGTCGCATCGGATTGTTCAAAGTTTGGCCTTTCATCTCGTGCAAAAAATGCGTAATATACGCCGCCTTGCAGGCACAGTATGGTCATTTCTTCACTCATGCGTATCGGACACTACCAGCTCAGAAATCGCCTGATCGCAGCCCCGATGGCTGGCATTACAGACAGACCGTTTCGGACGCTGTGCTACGAGATGGGAGCAGGATTAACCGTTTCTGAGATGATGTCCTCTAACCCGGAAGTCTGGGCGAGCGATAAATCCCGGTTGCGGATGGTACATGTGGATGAACCGGGTATTCGCACCGTGCAAATCGCTGGCAGCGTACCCGAAGAGATGGCGGAAGCCGCACGTATTAATGTGGATAACGGCGCCCAGATTATTGATATCAATATGGGTTGCCCGGCTAAGAAAGTGAATCGCAAGCTGGCTGGTTCAGCCCTTCTGCAATACCCCGATCTGGTGAAGTCTATCCTGACCGCGGTAGTCAACGCAGTGGACGTTCCCGTTACGCTGAAAATTCGCACCGGCTGGGATCCGGCTAACCGTAACTGTGTAGAAATTGCCCAATTGGCTGAAGAATGTGGTATTCAGGCGCTGACGATTCATGGCCGCACGCGCGCCTGCTTGTTTCAGGGCAACGCAGAATACGACAGCATTCGGACAGTTAAGCAGAAGGTTTCCATTCCGGTTATTGCGAATGGCGACATTACTTCCCCGCATAAAGCCAGGGCTGTGCTCGACTATACAGGGGCTGATGCTCTGATGATAGGTCGCGCGGCTCAGGGAAGACCCTGGATCTTCCGGGAAATCCAGCACTATCTGGACACTGGGGAGTTGCTGCCCCCTCTGCCTCTGGCAGAGGTTAAGCGTTTGCTTTGCGCGCACGTTCGGGAATTGCATGACTTTTACGGCCAGGCAAAGGGGTACCGAATCGCGCGTAAACATGTGGCCTGGTATCTCCAGGAACATGCTCCAGATGACCAGTTTCGGCGCACATTCAACGCCATAGAGGATGCCAGCGAACAGCTGGAGGCGTTGGAGGCATACTTCGAAAATTTTGCGTAAACAGAAATAAAGAGCTGACAGAACTATGTTCGAACAACGCGTAAATTCTGACGTACTGACCGTTTCTACCGTTAACTCTCAGGATCAGGTGACTCAAAAGCCCCTGCGTGACTCGGTAAAACAGGCACTGAAGAACTATTTTGCTCAACTGAATGGTCAGGATGTGAATGACCTGTATGAGCTGGTACTGGCTGAAGTAGAACAGCCCCTGTTGGACATGGTGATGCAATACACCCGCGGCAACCAGACCCGCGCTGCGCTGATGATGGGTATCAACCGCGGTACGCTGCGTAAGAAACTGAAAAAATACGGCATGAACTAAGTTCGCTTAGTTAAGCTGATTAAAAAGGCGCGAACCGGCATGGGGAAGCGCCTTTTTTGTTTTCCACTCTCCCGCCGCCGCTCTCCCGCCTGGCCTGACAAATACCCGCTCCGCGCTACACTAATGACAGTATCGTGCCAGAAATATCGGCGCCGTAGCGACATTGCTGAACACGGTTATACCTGTCAAATCCATTGTCATTAAGGGGTCTTAAATCGCTTTCGCCGGATTTTCGGCAGTGATAATGTTCAGCGCTCCTCTCTACCCCGCAGGCCCGCCAGGCAAGGCCTGAGGATGCACGACCCTATTTTGGATGAGACGCCATGCTGGTTAGTCATTACGACCATATTCTTGTTGTCACCTCGTTTGTTGTCGCCATTCTGGCGTCAAGCACCGCGCTGAATATGGCCGGTCGCGTCACCACCAGCAGCGGCAGCGCCGCACGCATCTGGCTGGTCGGCGGCAGCGTCGCAATGGGCATAGGCATCTGGGCGATGCATTTTATCGGCATGCTGGCGATGAGCCTGCCCGTCACGCTGAGCTATGACCCTCTGATTACCGCGGCATCGTTGCTTATCGCCATCGGCTCTGCGCTGTTTGCGCTGTGGCTCGTGTGCGGTGCTGAACTGAAAGTGTCGCGACTGATACCGGGCTCGCTGGTGCTGGGATGCGGGATTGCGGCGATGCACTATACCGGTATGGCAGCGTTGCTGGTGGAGCCTGGCATTGTCTGGGCCTGGGGATGGGTGGCATTGTCGATAGTCATTGCTCTGCTCGCCTCCGTCGCCGCGCTGTGGCTGACATTTCGGCTGCGTCAGGATGTCGGCAACGTCGCGCTGATGCGCGCAGGCGCCGCCATTATTATGGGAATTGCCATCGCGGGTATGCACTATACCGGCATGATGGCGGCCAATTTCCCCGGCCATACGCACGCCACACATATGGGCGTCAACACCCGCTGGCTGGCGCTGGTCGTGACGCTGGTGACGCTCGCCATCCTCGCGATTTCACTGCTCGTCTCAATGTTCGATGCGCGTTTACAAGCGCGCACCTCGCTGCTCGCTTCTTCACTTGCAGAAGCCAATAAAGAGCTCGCCCAGCTCGCGCTGCACGATACGCTCACGCGACTGCCGAACCGTATTCTGCTGGAAGATCGTCTCGATCAGGCGATTCGCAAAGCCGATCGTGAAGGAAGCCGCTTTGCATTGATGTTTATGGATCTCGACGGTTTTAAGGCCGTCAATGACGCCTACGGCCATAACACAGGCGACCAGTTGCTGATTGCCGTGACCGAACGTCTCAAGGAGCAACTCAAAGGGCAGTTTACGCTTGCGCGCATCGGCGGCGATGAGTTTGTCCTGCTTGCGGAAACCGATCAGCCCAACGACGCGGCGGCGCTCGCCAACGCGCTGGTGCACGCGATTGACGGTCCTTTTGCCGTTGAGCCCTATGAACTGGTAGTAACTATCAGCATCGGCATCGCCTTCTACCCGCACGATGGCAAAAATGGCCGCGAACTGCTGTTTAATGCTGACGCCGCGATGTATCACACCAAACATACCGGCCGTAACGGTTATAGCTTTTTCCAGCCGTCGATGAATACCCAGGCGCAGACCCAGCTGCAGCTGATGAACGATCTTTGGCTTGCGCGCGAGCGTAAAGAGCTGCGCCTTGTTTATCAGCCAAAATTCCAGGCACCGTCCGGACCGGTCGTGGGCTTTGAGGCGCTGCTGCGCTGGCAGCATCCGCAATACGGATTACTGTCACCTGACGCATTTCTCCCGCTCGCCGAAAAAACCGGGATGATTATCAGCATTGGCGAATGGGTGCTGGACGAAGCCTGCCGTCAGTTGAATGAATGGCATCAGGCGGGCCACCACGCCTGGTCGGTCGCGGTTAATCTCTCGACCATGCAGTTTGAACAGCCCGGTCTGGTGGAGATGGTGATGAGCTGTCTTGAGCGTCATCAGATAGCGCCGGAGAAACTGATTCTGGAAGTGACCGAAACCACGGCGATGAGCAATCCAGATGAAAGCGTGCGCCTGCTGACCCGGCTTACCGAGCTTGGCGTTAAAGCGTCGATTGATGATTTCGGCACGGGCTATTCGAGCCTGCTCTATCTGAAGCGGCTGCCCGCCAGCGAGCTGAAAATCGACCGCGCGTTTGTTAATGAGCTGCGTGCCGAGGGCGAAGACGCGACTATTGTTTCCGCCATCGTGGCGCTGGCGAAAACCCTGAATTTGCGGGTGGTCGCGGAAGGCGTGGAAACCGTTGAGCAGCAGCAGTTCCTTACTGAACTTGGCTGCAATACCTTACAGGGCTATCTGCTCGGTAAACCGCTGGCACCGGAAGTAATCACCCGCGAAGGCGACAATCTTGAGCATCCGCAGTCAGCCACGGCCACCGAAGAAAACGGATAACGCTAACCGTCACGTCAGCGGCGACGTCAAAGCTGGCGTGACGGTTATTTTTCATTTACCCGATTGAGAGCCGTTATTTTCCGGTCGCGGCAGCATGCGCAAAATGTTGTCCACCAGCGCGGGAGCTTGTCTGAAAAGATCGCACGCGTCGGGCTGAAATAACCAGTTTTTAAGAATACCACTCAGGCAGCCGTGTAAAATCGTTAACATAATATCGACATCCAGAGAACCGGCTATCTGTTTATCCGCAATGCCCCGCCGTAATAATCCCCCAATATAATGCCGACTGAAACCAATTCGCTCGCGGATTTCACTCTCCGGCATCATCTCTTCATCAAATTCACATTTACGATAAAGAATTTGCAACAACGCGCGCTGTCGAGGACTGCTGGCGATATATTGCAGCACGGCAATAAACGTTTCGCGTAATAATCGTAATGGATCCCGCCATGCCTCTTCCGGAATGTTTGGGCGAATAATCTCCCTGACGGGTAATTGCTGCTGCCAGATTTCATTAAACAGCTCCGCTTTGCTGGCGAAATGCCAGTACACCGCGCCGCGCGTCACCTGCGCGGCCTGCGCGATGTCCGTAAGCGTGGTATGCGCGACACCGCGCTCAGCGAACGTAAAGATGGCGGCATCGATGAGCTGCTGACGCGTCTTAAGCGCCTCTTGTTTGGTTCTCCGGGCCATAAATCACCTTGCCTTTTCCTGGCGGGGGACGAATCAAATAATTGCCGTCGTTTTTTATCACAGCTTTAATGTTGAAGCGTGTGATTTTTATATATAGATTTTGATGATATTTGAGATAATAAAATAAAAACAATAAATACATTTCAACCCAGAAAGACTTATTCGCAGCTGGTAACAAAAGCTTTTCGGAAATCATAAAAACAAAAATAAATGAAGCGCTTCCTTTGCTTTCTGGTGCTTTTCCCCGTCCGAATAAATAAGGAATACTGACACAGACGCAAAATTATTTGTACGATAGCGCCCTGTTAATTTTATCTCACCCGTATTCCTGCTACCGGCCCGACGGTGGATTTTGTATTTATGCTAATCAAGGAACAGCAATGACCAATTATGCCAGGCTTCTGCTTATGCCCCTTGGCCTGTACCTCTGTGTGTCAGGGATGACAGGTTGTGATAACCAAACGAATGAAGCACCTGCCGCTGCTGCACCGCAAGTGACCGTGCATATCGTAAAACCCTCTCCCGTCGCGGTCGTGACCGAATTGCCGGGACGCACCCGCGCTTTTCGCATAGCCCAGGTTCGCCCACAGGTGAGCGGCATTATCCTCAGCCGTAACTTTACTGAAGGCGCGGATGTGAACGCTGGTGACTCGCTGTACCAGATAGATCCAGCGGTGTACCAGGCCGCGTGGCAAAACGCCAAAGGCAGTCTCGCGAAAGCGCAGGCAGCCGCCGAGATGGCCCGTCTGACCGTAAAACGCTACGCGGCGCTGACGGGCACGCAGTACATCAGCAAACAGGAATATGACGAGGCGGTGGCGAACGCGCATCAGGCCGAGGCGAGCGTGACGGCGGCCAAAGCGGCGCTGGAGAGCGCCAGAATCAATCTTGCCTGGACGAAAGTGACCTCCCCAATCAGTGGTCGCATCGGCAAATCGAACGTCACCGAAGGAGCGCTTGTCACCAGTAGCCAGGCGAGCGAACTGGCGACCGTTCAGCAGCTCGATCCGATTTATGTGGACGTCACTCAGTCCAGCACCGATTTCCTGCGCCTGAAAAACGCGATGGCGCAGGGGAACGTTGAAAAAGAAGCCAATGACGGCAACGTCGAACTGGTGATGGAAAACGGCGACACCTACCCGCTGAAAGGCCAGTTGCAGTTCTCTGATGTGACGGTGGATGAGAGCACCGGCTCGATTACGCTGCGCGCCATTTTCCCGAATCCGCAGCATCTTCTGCTGCCCGGCATGTTTGTACGCGCCCGCATTCACGAAGGCGTTCAGCCTGACGCCATTCTGGTACCGCAGCAGGGCGTGACGCGTACGCCACGCGGCGAGGCGATGGTGATGGTGGTTAATGAAAAAAACCAGGTGGAAAACCGCAGCGTGACCACAAGCCAGGCGATTAACGATACCTGGCTTGTCACAAGTGGCCTTAAAACGGGCGAAAAAGTGATTGTCAGCGGGCTGCAAAAAGCGCATCCAGGCGCTGTTGTCACGCCTGTTTCTGCGCCTGCGAAGTAAGGTGACGTCATGGCTAACTTTTTTATTCAACGCCCCATTTTCGCCTGGGTTCTGGCGATCATCATGATGATGGCGGGCGCGCTGGCGATTCTGCAACTGCCCATCGCCCAGTACCCGACCATCGCCCCGCCCGCCATCGCCGTCTCAGCCACCTATCCGGGCGCAGACGCGCAGACGGTACAGGACACCGTGACGCAGGTTATCGAACAGAATATGAACGGCATCGATAACCTGATGTATATGTCTTCCACCAGCGACTCCGCGGGCGGCGTGACGGTTACGCTCACCTTTACCTCCGGGACCGACCCGGATATCGCCCAGGTGCAGGTACAGAACAAGCTGCAGCTCGCCATGCCGCTGCTGCCGCAGGAGGTTCAGCAACAGGGCGTGAGCGTCGAGAAATCCAGTAGCAGCTTTCTGCTGGTCGCCGGTTTTATCAGCGACAACCCGTTGCTGACGCAGGAAGATATCGCCGACTACGTCTCTTCCGATGTGAAAGACACCATCAGCCGCACCAACGGCGTCGGCGACGTACAGCTGTTCGGCGCGCAGTACGCCATGCGCATCTGGCTCGATACGCATGCGATGAATAATTATCAGCTGACGCCGCTGGATATTATCAACCAGTTGAAAGCGCAGAATAACCAGATAGCCGCAGGCCAGCTTGGCGGCACGCCTGCCGTACCGGGACAACAGCTTAACGCCTCGATCATCGCCCAGACGCGTCTTAAAGATCCGCAGGAGTTTGGCCGGGTAATGCTGAAGGTTAACCCGGATGGCTCGCAGGTGCGGTTGCGGGACGTGGCACGCATTGAGCTTGGCGGTGAAAACTACAATATGCTGACCAAAATTAATGGTCAGCCCGCCACCGGGCTTGGGATCAAACTCGCTACCGGCGCCAACGCGCTGGATACCGCAAAGCGATTAAAACCACGCTTGCCGACCTGCAGCGCTATTTCCCGCAGGGCATGAAAGTGGTTTACCCCTACGACACCACACCGTTTGTGAAAATCTCTATTCACGAAGTGGTGAAAACCCTGTTTGAAGCCATTATCCTGGTTTTCCTGGTGATGTATCTGTTCCTGCAAAACCTGCGGGCGACGCTCATCCCTACCATTGCCGTGCCCGTCGTACTGCTCGGTACGTTCGCCGTGCTGTCGGCGTTCGGCTATTCCATTAATACCCTGACCATGTTCGGCATGGTGCTGGCGATAGGGCTGCTGGTTGATGATGCCATTGTGGTGGTCGAGAACGTCGAGCGCGTGATGGTGGAAGAAAAGCTGCCGCCCAAAGAGGCGACACAGCTGTCGATGTCCCAGATTCAGGGCGCGCTGGTGGGTATCGCGATGGTGCTCTCCGCCGTTTTCGTGCCGATGGCGTTCTTTGGCGGTTCTACCGGCGCTATCTACCGGCAGTTTTCTGTCACCATCGTCTCATCCATGGCGCTTTCCGTGCTGGTAGCGCTGATCCTCACCCCCGCGCTGTGCGCCACGCTGCTCAAACCGGTAAGTGACGATCATCACGCGAAGAAAGCGAAATTTTTCGTCTGGTTCAATGCGCGTTTTGATTTAAGCGTTAATCACTACACGCAGAGTGTGGGCGGCATTCTGCATAAAACCGGGCGCTATCTCGTGCTTTATCTGCTCATTGTCGCCGGTATGACGGTGCTGTTTGTGCGCCTGCCGACTTCCTTTCTGCCGGAGGAAGATCAGGGCGTCTTCATGACGATGGTGCAGTTGCCGTCAGGCGCGACGCAGGCGCGTACCCAGCAGGTTCTCGACCAGGTAACCCATTACTATCTCAACGATGAGAAAGCGAATGTGGAATCGGTGTTTACCGTCAGCGGCTTTAGCTTCAGCGGCCAGGGCCAGAACGCCGGGATTGCGTTTATCAGCCTGAAACCGTGGGAAGAACGCCCCGGCCATGAAAACAGCGTCGAAGCCATTGTCGCCCGCGCGGGGCGGGCATTCGGCAAGATTCAGGACGGGCTGGTTTTCCCGTTTAACCTTCCGGCTATTCTTGAGCTGGGCACCGCGACCGGCTTTGACTTCGAGCTGAAGGATCAGGCTAACCTTGGGCATAACGCGCTCACTCAGGCGCGTAACCAGCTACTCGGTATGGTACGCGAACATCCGGATCTGCTGACGCGCGTGCGCCCGAACGGGCTTGAGGATACGCCGCAGTTCAAACTGGATGTCGATCAGGAGAAAGCGCAGGCGCTGGGCGTGTCGATTCCGGATATCAACCAGACCATCATGACAGCGCTGGGCGGCACCTACGTGAACGACTTTATCGACCGTGGCCGCGTGAAAAAAGTCTACGTACAGGCCGATGCGCCATTCCGCATGCTGCCATCAGATATCAACACACTGTACGTGCGCGGCAGTAACGGCGACATGGTGCCGCTCTCGGCGTTTACCACCGCGCACTGGATCTACGGTTCGCCACGCCTGGAGCGTTATAACGGGATGCCGTCGATGGAAATCCTCGGCGAGGCGGCGCCTGGCAGAAGTACCGGCGAAGCGATGGCGTTGATGGAAAGCCTCGCCGCTAAGCTGCCTACAGGCATCGGCTATGACTGGACCGGGCTCTCTTATCAGGAGCGGCTCTCCGGCAATCAGGCGCCGGCGCTGTATGCCATTTCACTGATTGTGGTATTCCTGTGTCTGGCAGCGCTTTATGAAAGCTGGTCGATTCCGTTCTCGGTGATGCTGGTCGTGCCGCTGGGGATTATCGGCGCGCTGCTCGCGGCATCGCTGCGCGGTCTTAATAACGACGTCTATTTCCAGGTCGGCCTGTTGACGACCATTGGACTCTCCGCGAAAAACGCCATTCTGATTGTGGAGTTCGCCAAAGATCTGATGGAAAAAGAGGGCCACAGCCTGATGGAAGCGACGCTTGAGGCGGTGCGCTTACGTCTGCGTCCGATTCTGATGACATCGCTGGCGTTTATTCTCGGCGTACTGCCGCTGGTGCTGAATAGCGGCGCGGGCAGCGGCGCGCAAAACGCGGTCGGCACTGGCGTCATGGGCGGCATGCTGAGCGCCACGCTGCTGGCGATTTTCTTCGTGCCGGTCTTTTTTGTGGTGATCCGCCGACGTTTTATAAAACCGAACGGCAATGCCTGAATGCGAATTACAGGGCGCCAGCATGGCGCCTTTTTTTATTCCGCTTATCTGATTTTGTATTTTGTTTTATCATTGCCAACACCATAACTCCTTATTGCCATTAGCTTATTATTCCCGGCATCGTAACGGTGCGTGATAACGTAAAGCGCCATTCTTCATATTTTCTTCACATTAACCCCGTTTCACGCCCTGTTCATCCATCATTTTTACATTTCACATGAATTGCAATTATTGTCTGCTCAACGCACAGCAGAACGCGTGATAACCTTCTTTTATTGGCCGATGCTGCTGCACGATTTATTAATTCGAATCGTTTCGGGACGGCGATTTATTCTGTAGAGGTGCATGATGAAAAAAGTAATTCCCGCCGCATTGCTGTGTACGTTACTGGCTGGCTGCGCCCATGATTCCCCTTGCGTGCCGGTTTATGACGATCAGGGCCGTCTGGTGCATACCAATACCTGTATGAAAGGCACGACTCAGGATAACTGGGAAACCGCAGGTGCCGTCGCGGGCGGTGCTGCCGCGCTCGCCGGGTTGACGATGGGTATCATCGCGCTGAGTAAATAAACGGATATCGGCGGGCCAGAGCGCCCGCCTCTCTGCTTTAAAACGGTGCAGAGGATTTTTATAAAGTAAAATTTTGGCATTGCTTTGGCGCATAATAAAAATGCCATCATTATCAGACGCGTTTTTAAGACTGAATGTATTGTTAATTTAATTCCCTGCGTGAGTTATCTCACAGGTTTCTTCTGTAATTGACCCCGCAATATTAACGCAGGAAATCATCTTTATTCCCGCACCGATAAAACGCCGCTTATTTTGCTCCAAAATGTGGCGCGCATTGTCTTTTTGCACTTTTTCAGTGCGCTTATTTTTTTCTTTTCTGTCTACACTTCGCTTATTACATCAGCGCGCGGCTTTTTATGCCTGATGTAAACCTGGCATTCCCTTTGCTTTATCCCCTGCGGCTTATGCCACAGACAGCAAACTGGCGCCTCCCGGTCGCCTTATATCTATAACGATAATTCTCGCCACACAGGATGCATTATGAAGAAGATGATGATCGCCACTCTGGCCGCCGCGGGCGCGCTGTTCGCCGTTGCTAACCAGGCCCATGCGGGCGCCACGCTGGACAGTGTGAAAAAGAAAGGTTTTGTACAGTGCGGCATCAGTGACGGTTTGCCGGGCTTTTCCTATGCGGATGCCGGCGGCAAGTTTACCGGTATTGACGTTGATGTCTGCCGCGGCGTGGCTGCTGCTGTCTTTGGCGACGCGTCAAAAGTGAAATATACCCCGCTGACCGCGAAAGAGCGTTTCACCGCGCTGCAATCCGGCGAAGTGGATGTGCTGTCCCGTAACACGACCTGGACATCATCCCGTGATGCAGGCATGGGCATGTCGTTCACGGGCGTGACCTATTACGACGGCATCGGCTTTCTGACCCACAACAAAGCCGGCCTTAAAAGCGCAAAAGAGCTGGATGGCGCGACCGTCTGTATTCAGGCCGGTACCGACACCGAGCTGAACGTGGCGGATTATTTCAAAGCCAACAATATGAAATATACGCCGGTGACTTTCGATCGCTCCGATGAGTCAGCCAAGGCGCTGGAATCCGGGCGCTGCGATACGCTGGCGTCTGACCAGTCTCAGCTTTACGCGCTGCGCATTAAGCTCAGCAACCCGGCCGAATGGATTGTTCTGCCGGAAGTTATCTCCAAAGAGCCGCTGGGCCCGGTCGTTCGCCGCGGCGATGACGAGTGGTTCTCCATTGTGCGCTGGACGCTGTTTGCCATGCTGAACGCCGAAGAGATGGGCATCGACTCTAAAAATGTCGATGCTAAAGCGGCTAACCCTTCCACACCGGATATGGCGCACCTGTTAGGCAAAGAAGGCGACTACGGCAAGGATCTGAAGCTCGACAATAAGTGGGCGTATAACATCATCAAGCAGGTCGGTAACTATGGCGAGATCTTCGAGCGTAACGTGGGCCAGGAAAGCCCGCTGAAGATCAAACGTGGCCAGAACAACCTCTGGAATAAAGGCGGGATTCAGTACGCGCCGCCGGTACGTTAAGCAGTATGCCGTTACGGGCGTCGCGGTTGCGGCGCCCAGCCCAGAGTTATGGTTGCCTGAGGTTTACCTATGTTCCATCGACGCCCTGGCGTGAAAGGCCCTCTTTCCCTTTCCAGCCCTGCGGTTCGCGCATGGCTGTACCAGATTGTGGCGATTGCTGTCGTGCTTGGCATCGCCGCGTATTTAATTCATAACACCATTACTAACCTGAATAATCGGGGCATTACCTCAGGATTCGCGTTTCTCGATCGCAGCGCCGGGTTTGGCATTGTTCAGCATCTGATTGATTACCAGGAAGGCGATACGTATGGCCGTGTTTTCCTGGTCGGTCTGATGAATACGCTGCTGGTTTCCACGCTCTGTATCGTTTTCGCCTCGTTTCTCGGCTTTTTTATCGGCCTTGCGCGGCTCTCTGATAACTGGCTGCTGCGTAAACTCTCTACGATTTATATTGAGACGTTCCGCAATATTCCGCCGCTGTTACAGATCTTCTTCTGGTACTTCGCAGTGCTGCGCAACTTGCCAGGCCCGCGGCAGGCAGTCAGCGCGTTCGATCTGGCGTTTTTAAGCAACCGCGGGCTTTACCTGCCCTCGCCCGAGGCGGGGGAAGGCGCGCTGGCTTTTGTGGCGGCGCTGGTCATCGCGCTCGCGTTGTCCGCCGGGCTGTATCGCTTCAATAAGAAACATCAGATGAAAACCGGCCAGTTGCGGCGTACCTGGCCTTCGCTTTTACTGCTGATTGTCGTGCTACCGCTGCTGGCGCATCTGATATTCGGACCGGCGTTACGCTGGGATGTGCCTGTGCTGCGTGGGTTTAACTTCCGCGGCGGGCTGGCGCTTATACCGGAACTGGCGGCGCTGACGCTGGCGCTTTCGGTTTATACCTCTGCCTTTATTGCTGAGATTATCCGCGCCGGGATTTTATCTGTACCGCACGGCCAGCATGAGGCGGCCCGCTCGTTAGGTCTCCCAAACCCGGTCACGCTGCGCCAGGTTATTATCCCGCAGGCGATGCGCGTCATTATTCCACCGTTAACCAGCCAGTATCTGAACATTGTGAAAAACTCGTCGCTGGCGGCCGCTATCGGTTACCCCGATATGGTGTCGCTGTTTGCCGGTACGGTGCTGAACCAGACCGGACAGGCGATTGAAACGATCGCTATCACGATGTCGGTGTATCTCATTATCAGTCTGTCGATTTCGCTGCTGATGAACCTTTATAACCAGCGTATAGCCCTGGTGGAGCGTTAATCATGACGACGAATGCGATATCGCCTGCTCCTGCGCGTCCGGTTAACCGTGGCGCGTTGGTCTGGATGCGCAAAAATCTGTTCTCTAGCTGGATTAATAGCCTGCTGACCCTGTTCTGTCTCTGGATGATGTGGGAGCTGATCCCGCCGCTGCTGAACTGGGCGTTTTTGCAGGCCAACTGGGTGGGCAGCACCCGCGCCGACTGCACCAAAGAAGGTGCCTGCTGGGTATTTATTCACGCTCGCTTCGGCCAGTTTATGTATGGGCTTTATCCGCATGACGAACGCTGGCGCATTAATCTGGCGCTGATTGTCGGTCTGGTGTCGATTGTGCCGATGTTCTGGAAAGGCCTGCCGCAGCGTGGTCGTTACATCACGTGCTGGGCCATCGCGTATCCCCTTGTGGTGTGGTGGCTGATGTATGGCGGTTTTCTGGGCCTTGAGCGGGTTGAAACCCGTCAGTGGGGCGGGCTTACGCTGACGCTGATTATCGCCTCGGTGGGGATAGCCGGCGCGCTGCCGCTGGGGATCCTGCTGGCGCTGGGGCGTCGCTCCCGAATGCCAGTCGTGCGAGTGCTCTCAGTGATTTTTATTGAGTTCTGGCGTGGCGTACCGCTGATTACGGTGCTGTTTATGTCATCTGTCATGCTGCCGCTCTTTATGGCGGAAGGGACAAGCATCGATAAGCTTATCCGCGCGCTGGTCGGGGTGATTCTGTTCCAGTCCGCCTATGTGGCCGAAGTAGTTCGCGGCGGCCTGCAGGCGCTTCCCAAAGGCCAGTACGAGGCCGCGGAATCACTGGCGCTGGGGTACTGGAAAACGCAGGGGCTGGTGATCCTGCCACAGGCGCTGAAACTCGTGATACCGGGCCTGGTCAATACCATCATCGCCCTTTTTAAAGACACCAGTCTGGTCATTATTATCGGGCTTTTCGATCTGTTCAGCAGCGTCCAGCAAGCAACCGTCGATCCCGCCTGGCTCGGGATGTCGACGGAGGGCTATGTTTTTGCCGCGCTGATCTACTGGATCTTCTGCTTTAGCATGTCGCGCTACAGCCAGCATCTGGAAAAGCGCTTTCACACCGGGCGTACGCCGCACTGAGGATAACCATGAGTCAAATTACACTGCAGCCTGCCGACGCGATGATTACGCTGGAAAACGTGAATAAATGGTACGGTCAGTTTCACGTGCTGAAAGATATTAACCTGAAGGTGAAACAGGGGGAGCGCATCGTACTGTGCGGGCCATCCGGCTCCGGTAAATCGACCACGATCCGCTGTATCAATCATCTGGAAGAACATCAGCAGGGGCGCATTGTCGTGGACGGCATTGAGCTGAACGACGATCTGCGCAACATCGAAAAGGTGCGCACCGAAGTGGGGATGGTGTTTCAGCATTTTAATCTGTTCCCGCACCTGACCGTATTGCAGAACTGTACGCTGGCACCGATTTGGGTGCGTAAACTCCCTAAAAAAGAGGCGGAAGCGCTGGCGATGCATTATCTGGAAAGAGTACGCATCGCAGAACATGCGCATAAATTTCCGGGGCAGATCTCCGGTGGACAGCAGCAACGCGTGGCGATAGCTCGCTCGCTGTGTATGAAGCCGAAAATTATGTTGTTTGATGAGCCGACATCAGCGCTCGATCCCGAAATGGTCAAAGAGGTACTCGACACGATGATTGGTCTCGCAGAGTCAGGTATGACGATGTTATGCGTCACGCATGAAATGGGTTTTGCGCGCACGGTGGCAGACCGGGTGATCTTTATGGATCGCGGAGAAATTGTCGAACAGGCACCGCCACAGGCATTTTTCTCAAATCCGCAATCAGAACGTACCCGCGCTTTTCTCTCTCAGGTTATTCATTAATCGGTCTTTCGCCCTGCCGTTCTGGTGGGGCGCACTCTCTTTTTTCTTTTATCGTGACGATGTGGCTGGAGCGCGCCGTTTTTTTGCCGTTTCGCATTAGTGCCAGGAGAACGTGTCCTGGTATTCAGGTGTAAGAACAGGGATAAGGCGGGAAGTTGATCGGCTTTTACAATGAAGCAGTGAAGCGCTCAAAAGTAAAACCCTGCATAATTGGGCTGAGAGATTTTCTGTGAATGTCGAGATGCTGGAGCCTGTGCTCTGTTCGCTATCTTCGGGAGCGTTGCTCGAAACGTTAAAATCCAGGTGTAGTGGATTTATTCTTCTTAAGCTGGCGATTCACCGACAAGCAACGCAAAAGCAAAAGGCCCAGTCTGTCGACTGGGCCTTTTGCTTTATTTGATGTCTGGCAGTTCCCTACTCTCGCATGGGGAGGCCCCACACTACCATCGGCGCTACGGCGTTTCACTTCTGAGTTCGGCATGGGGTCAGGTGGGACCACCGCGCTACAGCCGCCAGACAAATTCTTTTTAAATGCCGAACATTAACCGAAAAACTGGTGCTGATACCCAGAGTCGAACTGGGGACCTCACCCTTACCAAGGGTGCGCTCTACCAACTGAGCCATATCAGCACACTAAATTTGATGCCTGGCAGTTCCCTACTCTCGCATGGGGAGGCCCCACACTACCATCGGCGCTACGGCGTTTCACTTCTGAGTTCGGCATGGGGTCAGGTGGGACCACCGCGCTACAGCCGCCAGGCAAATTC